>NZ_CP159253.1:0-1462500 GCF_040438645.1 Mesorhizobium sp. WSM2240 | reverse complement strand
CACGATCGCGGTCGTCTCGGTCAACGACCATCACGTGATGGGCGCCTGGGCTCGCTTCAGCGGCGGCGAAGGCAAGCTGCTCTTTCTGGCCGACGGCAATGGCGATTTCGCGCGCGCGACTGGTCTTGAGGCCGATATGAGGGCCGGCGGCCTAGGCATGCGCGCAACGCGTTTTTCGATGATCGTCGACGACGGCAGGGTCACCGCGCTGAATATCGAAAGCAAGCGCGGACAGGCCATAGATACTGGTGCGGCGCGGATCCTGGAGCAGCTTTAGCCGAATCCGGAGGTGTGGATAGAATCGGTCCCGCAGCCGGAAATACGCAGCCAAATCGTTCAATAAATAGAACAGCTTGGCGCATGGCCGGCGCTGTTGAGCGCCGGAATTTGTTCACAAATCCTTCCGTGCGCCAATACAAAGCCAGTTCCGGGTAAAATGGATTCGGAAAACCGGCTTTCCCCTGCTATCGCCGGGTTGGCTTAGCGACCCTTCGAGGAGCGACGACAGCCGGCCCGGCGAGCGAATTTTTCTTCTTTGGCTTGAACGGCGCCATGCCCATGCGGGCGAGTTCGTCGGCGCGTTCGTTTTCCGGGTGGCCGGCATGGCCGCGCACCCAGTGCCAGGTGACCTTGTGGCGCTTGCGCGCCTCGTCGAGCGCCTGCCACAGCTCGGCGTTCTTCACCGGCTGTTTGGCTGCCGTCCTCCAGCCATTGCGTTTCCAGCCGTCGATCCAGCCCGAGATGCCGTCCTTGACGTAATTGCTGTCGGTGTAGAGGTCGACTGCGCAGGGCTCCTTCAGCGCGCCCAGCGCCGAGATCGCCGCCATCAGTTCCATGCGGTTGTTGGTCGTGTTGGCCTCGCCGCCCGACAGTTCCTTGGTGACGCCGTTGAAGCGCAGGATCGCGCCCCAGCCTCCCGGACCGGGATTGCCCGAGCAGGCGCCATCGGTGAAGATTTCCACGCTCTTTGTCATCTCAATCCGTATTCCGAAGGCGATTTGATCTGCCGGTGAAAACGCAGCCGGCGGATATATTCCATGGGGTCGCGCTTCTGCACCAGCGCGCCGTCGGGGATGGTGAGCCAGTCATAGAGCCTGGTCAGCATGAAGCGCAGCGCCGAACCGCGCGCCAGGATCGGCAAGGCCTCCTTCTCGGCCGAGGTCAGCGGCCGCACCGACTGGTAGCCGGCGAGAAGCGCGGTTCCCTTGGTCAGGTTGAACGAAAAATCCTTCTCGAAGCACCAGGCATTGAGGCAGGTCGCGACGTCGTAGGCGTAGAAATCGTTGCAGGCGAAATAGAAGTCGATCAGGCCGGACAGTTTTTCGCCGAGGAAGAACACATTGTCGGGAAAGAGGTCGGCATGGATTATGCCGGCCGGCAGGTCTTTCGGCCACTTTTCGCCGAGTTCGGCGAAATCCGCATCCACTTCCGCGGCGAGGCCAAGCTCGACCTCGTCGGCGCGGGCATGCGAGCCGTCCCACAATTTGCGCCAGCCGTCGATCTGCAGCGCGTTGGGGCGTGACAGCGGAAAATCCGCGCCCGCGAGATGCAGTCCCGCAAGCGCCTTGCCGACCTCGCGGCAATGGGCGGCGGTCGGGCGGCGCATCCACATGCCTTCGAGGAAGGTGATCAGCGCCGCCGTGCGGCCGGCGAGCGTGCCGGTGACGCTGCCGTCGCGCCGGTGCACCGGCAGCGGGCAAGATATGCCCTTGCGGGCCAGATGCTCCATCAGTCCGAGGAAGAACGGCAGATCCGATTTGTCGACGCGCTTTTCATAGAGCGTCAGGATATAGGCGCCGCTCGTCGTGTGGAGCAGGAAGTTGGAGTTTTCCGAACCTTCGGCGATGCCTTTGTAGGACAGGAGCTGGCCCACGGAATAACTGCCGAGAAAGGTTTCAAGCTCGCTTTCGGAAACATCGGTATAGACCGCCATCACGCGGTCCCGTTGACGAAAGCCATGTCGGCCGCGGTCAGTTCGACGTCACGCAGGGCGCTCATGACCGGGAAATTCTCCGTTTCAGTCGCCGTCACAGCCAGCTCGACTGAAACGTCGAAGCGGGCGCGGAAGGCGTCGATGATTTCGTCGACGATGATCTCCGGCGCGGATGCCCCCGCCGACAGGCCCAGCGTCGATATTTCACCGATCTCCTCCCACGGAATTTCGGAGGCACGCTGCACGAGAAGCGACATTTTCGCGCCGGCGCGTTCCGCCACCTCGACGAGCCGCCGGGAATTCGAGGAGTTCGGCGCGCCGACAATCAGGAAGAGATCGGCGCCGGGCGCGGTTTCCTTCACCGCCTCCTGACGATTTGTGGTGGCGTAGCAGATCGATTCGGCCGACGGCGCCATCATCTGCGGAAAACGCTCCTGCAGCGCCCTGACAATGCCCGCAGTGTCCTCGACCGACAGCGTCGTCTGCGTGACGAAACCCAGGGCCGAAGGGTCCTGCGGAACGAAGCTCTGCACGTCGGCGTCGGTCTCGATCAGCGTCACCGAGCCTTCCGGCAACTGGCCCATAGTGCCGATCACTTCCGGGTGGCCGGCGTGGCCGATCAGGAGAACATGGCGGCCGAGGCGCTGGTGGCGCATGGCCTGCTTGTGCACTTTCGAGACCAGCGGGCAGGTCGCGTCGAGATAGAAGAGCTGCCGCGCCTGGGCGTCCGCCGGCACCGATTTCGGCACGCCATGGGCGGAAAACACCACCGGGCATTGCCGATGCTCCGGCGGAATCTCGTCAAGTTCCTCGATGAAGACCGCGCCGAGATTCTGCAGGCCTTCGACGACATAGCGATTGTGCACGATCTCGTGCCGCACATAGACCGGCGCGCCGTATTTCTTCAGCGCCAGCACCACGATCTGGATGGCGCGGTCGACGCCGGCGCAAAATCCGCGCGGCTGGCAGAGCCTGATTGTCAGCGGCGATTTGACGGATGTCTTCAGCATAGGCGTTCCGGTGCGTGCGATGGTGCCGAAATGATGTCTGCGCCCCTCCCCTGTCAAGGGCGGCGCTGTGTCACCCCGCCTTTCGACGTCCCCAAAGCCAAACGCCGACCACGCCGGCGAGCGCGAGCGCCAAGCCGAACCAGGTGACCGCATATTGCAGGTGGCTGTTGGGCAGGCGGACGATGGTGACGCCGCCGACCGGCAGGCCGCCCAGATTGGGCGCAGCGTTCGCATCGACAAAGAAGGGGAGCACCTCGGCGTCGGCCGGCAGGTTCGCGCTTTTCGCCATCGCTGCCAGATCCTTCCAGTGGAATACCCCGGCGGCGGGGTCGTTGTCAGGCACGAGAGACGACGGTTTTTGCGACGGCGCGCTGCGCGCCAGGCCTTGCACGGCCGTTTGGCCTTGAATCTGGCCCTCCGCCCGCGTGGAAGCGTCCTTGCGGTCATAAGGAACGAAGCCGCGATTGACGAAGACGAAGCGGCGATCGGCCATTTGGAGCGGCGTATAAACATACCAGCCGGACCGGCCGCCATGGGTGGCCAGGAAGAAACTTTCCCCGGAATGGACGAACTGCCCCCAAATTTCCACCGGCCAATAGTCGACATCGCCGCCCTCACGGGCAAGCCGTTCGATTTCATCGAGGGGTTTCGGCTCGGAAGCGATGCGCTGGTCGATGTCGGCGATCAGCGCCTCTTTCCACTGAAGCCGCTGCACCTGCCAGATGCCAAGCGATACGAGCGTGGCGAAGCCGAAGACAGCAACCGCTAGCAGCAGAACTACCGACACGCGTGAAACGACCCGCTGCGTCACTCCCTGCCCTCCAGCCGCCCCTCAGCGGCCTTGTTGCTGTATTGCAGCGTGATCAGGATGCCCTTGGCGATGCGGAGAGCGGCGAGGCTGAGCACGATCGTCAGCGGAATCCAGAGTATGAAGTGCAGCCAGAGCGGCGGGTTGACCGAAACTTCCATCCACAGCGCCAGCCCGACGACGAGGAAGCCTATGATCAGGATGACGAAGACGGCCGGCCCGTCGCCGGCGTCGGCGAAAGAATAGTCGAGCCCGCAATTGCTGCAGCGCGGCGCAACCGTCAGGAAACCGGAGAACAGCAGGCCTTCGCCGCAGCGCGGGCAGCGGCCCTTCATGCCGGCCGCGATCGGCTCGACGGGGGGCCAGATCGCCTTATCGTCATTCATTGTCTAATCTCGATCGGCGTGCCGTTGGGAACCATTTCCCATATCTCTGCCATCTCTTCGTTCGTTACGGCAATATAGCCATTTGTCCAGTCGAACATCTGGATCAGCCATGCCCACTAGTCATAGCCGCACGGGATGAGACGACCCACTGTTTACCGCAGCGCTCGATACGGCCCGCGAAACGGGCGACGACCCGCAGATGCTTTTTCGTGTTATAATGGGCTTGCAACGCGCGTAATCTCGACCTCGGCAATAGCAGAGGCCGAAAACTTTGCGCCCGCCCAGCACGGGCTCAACCCCAAAGCATGTCGTGCTGCTTTTTCTTGACTGATCCGGGGCGAAGAGGTTGTCCATGTCCACGAGTAGTATCGACCGCCCGCTGCAGCCCGGCGACCGGGCACCGAATATTGTGCTCGACGCGATCTCACGCGAAGGCAAGATCGCGCTCGACGATTTTCGAGGACGTAGCCCGTTACTGGTCGGTTTGTTTCGAGGCCTGCACTGTCCATTCTGCCGGCGCCATGTCGCGGCGATGGCGCAGCTCAAGCCGGCCCTGAAGGAGAAAGGCGTAGAATGCCTCGCAGTTGTCAAGACGCCGGTCGAACGTGCGCGGCTCTACTTTCGTTACCATCCGCTACCCGATCTTCTTAGCGCATCCGACCCGGAGGGCGCTTCACACCGCGCCTTCGGGTTACCCATCGTCGAGTTCACGGAGAATGAAACCGAATGGCCGCACAAGCTCGGAATGGACGCGGTCATGACAATGCGGATCGATCTGCCGGGGGAGTTGCCCGAGCCGATGAACCCGGCTGCGGCGGGCGACTTTCTTGAGAAAAAGGACGGGTACGAAATTACGGAGGCCGACCAACAGATTATGATCGCCGGTCACATGCCACTCATCGGCGAGTTCTTGCTCGATCGGGAAGGCGTTGTGCGCTGGAGCTTCACGGAAGCTGAAAAGGAAGGCGAAAATGTATGCCGGGCTCCAAATCCCAAAGAATTGATGTCGGCAGCTTCCCAAGTTGCACATTAATGAGGCTGCTGAAAACTCGTTCGACGCCCACCGTCCTGTGGTGATTCTGTTAAATTTGACCAGATCGAGATGCTCAGGCGTATCCGAAAAGTCTGCAACTTTTTGCTTCGCTGACCTTCGGTTCGGGGTCATGCTCTAGCGCCGAAAAAGAGAAGGCGGCCGCGTCGCCACGGCCGCCCCTCGCAATAGATCGGCGCTCTCAATGGCCGTGGGCGATGGTACCTCCCACCGAACCCCAGACATAGATCGAGGCGAACAGGAACAGCCAGACCACGTCGACGAAGTGCCAGTACCAGGCCGCCGCCTCGAAGCCGAAATGCTGCTGCGGCGTGAAGTCGCCCCGCATCGCGCGGAGCAGGCAGACAGCCAAGAAGATGGTGCCGATCAGCACGTGGAAGCCATGGAAGCCAGTCGCCATGAAGAAGGTCGCGCCGTAGATCGAATCCGAGAATGAGAACGGCGCGTGCATGTACTCGTATGCCTGGACCATGGAGAACAGAACGCCGAGCGCAACCGTGAGCACCAAGCCGTTGACCAGGCCCTTGCGGTCATCGTGCAGGAGCGCGTGGTGAGCCCAGGTCACCGTCGTTCCCGAAAGCAGCAGGATCACGGTATTGTAGAGCGGCAGGTGGAAGGGATCGAGCACCTCTATGCCGTGCGGCGGCCACACGCCCCCGGTATATTCGGTGCGCGCGACCTGCGCGGCTTCGCCGGGAAACAGGCTGGCGTCGAAGAAGGCCCAGAACCAGGCTACGAAGAACATCACCTCCGAGGCGATGAACATGATCATACCGTAGCGCAGGTGCAGCGAGACGACCCGCGTATGATGGCCCTCATGCGCTTCCTTGATGGTGTCCGACCACCAACCGAACATTGTATAGAGCACGACGGCGAGGCCGATGAAGAACAGCCACGGATTGGCGATGTTGACGCCGAAGATCGGGAAATCACCGGCCTTCAGGTACTGCATCCAGGCGACGCCGCCGATGGCCATGATCAGCGCACCGATCGAGCCGAGGAACGGCCACGGGCTCGGATCGATGATGTGATAGTCGTGTTGCGGTTTAGCGTGCGCGTCTGCCATGTCAGCCCCCGGCTTTTCCGTCGGTATTGTCATTTATCGTTTCGGTCTGAACCCGCGGCGCGGCGGCCACCGGCTTTTCCCCTTCGATGGGGAAGAATGTGTAGGAAAGCGTAATCGTCTTGACGTTCCTGAGTTCCGGCACGTCGACAATGTCGGGATCGACGTAGAACACAACAGGCATATCCAGCGTCTCGCCGGGCTTCAGCGTCGTGTCGGTGAAGCAGAAGCACTCGACCTTGTTGAAATAGGCGCCGGCCATTTCGGGCGTGACGTTGAAGGTCGCGCGGCCGGAAGTCGGACGGCTGGACAGATTCTTCGCCGTATAGTGAACCTGCATGGTCTCGCCGATCTTCATCGTCACGTCGCGCGACACGGGCCTGAAATCCCATGGCACGCTTGACGTGTTGGCGTCGAAGCGCACGGTGATCTCGCGGTCGAGAACGCGGTCGGCATACTGCTCGACGCGCTGCGTGGTGCCGCCATAGCCGGTCACCTGGCAGAACATCGCGTAAAGCGGCACGGCAGCGTATGACATGCAGATCATGCCGCCGAAGAAAGCGAGGCAGACGCCGGCGATCACCTTGTTGGACCGCTGCGCTCCCCGATCGACTGTTTCCTTTGTGCCGCTCATGCCCATCCTCACAGCGGCCGATCGAGAATGGCCGGGCCGAACTTGGCGATGGTGGCGAAGTAGAAAAGCACCACCAGCACTGCGAGCGCCACGCCGATCGCAATCGAGCGGCTGCGCCGGGCGCGTTTCTGCTTTTCGGTCATCGTGACCAATTCGTCGTCCTTCATGGCTCAGGCTCCCGGCAAGGCCAAAGCGCGCGCGAGCACGCTGTCGGCCAGGTAGGCTGCGAAGATGCCGAAGAGATAGAGCAGCGAATAGGCGAACATAGCCTTGGCGGGCTTCATGGCGCGGTCGCCGTCGCGCATGGAGAGCACGTTCCAGGCATACCAGATGAAACCCGCGCCGAGCGCGGCGGCGACAAGGCCGTACCCGGCCGATGTGAAGCCTAAGAACCAGGGCAGGACGCCGACGGGCGCGACGAGCAGCGTGTAGGCGAAGATCTGGCGACGGGTCGAGGCTTCGCCGGCGACGTTCGGCATCATCGGAATGCCGGCTCGGCCGTAGTCCTCGCACTTGAACAGCGCCAGCGCCCAAAAATGCGGCGGCGTCCACAGGAAGGTGATGAGGAACAGGATGACGCTTTCGAGGCCGACCGACCCGGTGGCCGCGGCCCAGCCGATGATCGGCGGAAACGCGCCGGCGGCCCCGCCGATGACGATGTTCTGCGGTGTCGAGCGCTTCAGCCACATCGTGTAGACGACCACGTAGAAGAAGATGGTGAAGGCCAGAAGCGACGCCGACAGCCAGTTGACCAGCACGCCGAGGGTGAGCACCGAAAGCACGGAAAGGACGAGCCCGAAGGCCAGCGCCTCGCCCGGCCGCACGCGTCCTGAAGGCACAGGCCGGTTGGCGGTGCGGGTCATTACAGCGTCGATGTCGGCATCGTACCACATGTTGAGCGCGCCCGAGGCGCCGGCGCCGATGGCGATCGCGAGGATTGCGATGACCGCCAGGAGCGGATTGAGCGTAACCGGCGCCGCGACCAGGCCGACAAAGGCCGTGAAGACGACGAGCGACATGACGCGTGGCTTCAGGAGCGCGACATAGTCGGCCGCCGTCGCTTCCGAAATCCGGAAGCCGGAATCGTCGAGCCTGTTGTTTTCAACCAGCGCCATCGGCACCCAAGTCCATTCATTCCGTTTGCCGCAAACCGCCGGCGAGGAGCCGGCGGTTCCGGTATAGGCCGCCTATTTGATCCGCGGCAGCTGTTCCCACTGGTGGAACGGCGGCGGCGAAGAAAGCTGCCATTCCAGCGTCGTGGCGCCCTCGCCCCAAGGGTTGGCGCCGGCGACGCGCTTCTTCGAGAAGGCCTCGAAGACGCCGTAGAGGAACACGAACACGCCGAAGAACGAGAGATAGGAGCCGTAGGACGACACAAGGTTCCAGCCGGCGAAGGCATCGGGATAATCGATGTAGCGGCGCGGCATACCGGCGAGGCCGAGGAAATGCTGCGGGAAGAACACCAGGTTCACGCCGATGAAGGTGATCCAGAAATGCGAGCGCGCGATGAACGGCGAATACATGTAGCCGGTCATCTTCGGGAACCAGTAGTACCAGCCCGCGAAGATCGCGAACACGGCGCCCAGCGACAGCACGTAGTGGAAATGCGCGACCACGTAATAGGTGTCGTGCATCGAGCGGTCGAGGCCGGCATTGGCGAGCTGCACGCCGGTGACGCCGCCGACGGTGAACAGGAAGATGAAGCCGATCGCCCACAGCATGGGCGTACGCATCGAGATTGATCCGCCCCACATAGTGGCAATCCAGGAGAAGATCTTCACGCCCGTTGGCACGGCGATAACCATGGTCGCGAACACGAAGTAGCGCTGCGTGTCGAGCGACAGGCCGGTCGTGTACATGTGATGCGCCCAGACCACGAAGCCGACCGCGCCGATCGCCACCATGGCGTAGGCCATGCCGAGATAGCCGAAGATGGGCTTGCGGGAGAAGGTCGAAACGATGTGGCTGACGATACCGAAGCCCGGCAGGATCAGGATGTAGACCTCGGGGTGGCCGAAGAACCAGAACAGATGCTGGAACAGGATGGGGTCGCCGCCGCCTTCGGGCGCGAAGAACGCGGTGCCGAAATTGCGGTCGGTCAGAAGCATGGTGATGGCGCCCGCCAGCACCGGCAGCGACAGCAGTAGCAGGAATGCAGTGATCAGCACCGACCAGGCAAACAGCGGCATCTTGTGCAGCGTCATGCCCGGCGCGCGCATGTTGAAGATGGTGGTGATGAAATTGATCGCGCCGAGGATCGAGGACGCGCCGGCTATGTGAAGCGAAAGGATGGCCAAATCCATTGCCGGCCCCGGCTGGCCGGATGTCGACAAGGGCGGATAGATCGTCCAGCCTCCGCCGACGCCGAAGCCGCCGGTCGGGCCGGGCACGAACATCGACAGCAGCAGAAGGATGAAGGCCGGCGGCAGCAGCCAGAACGAGATGTTGTTCATGCGCGGAAACGCCATGTCCGGCGCGCCGATCATGATCGGCACCATCCAGTTGGCGAAGCCGCCGATCAGCGCCGGCATGACCATGAAGAAGATCATGATCAGCGCATGGCCGGTGGTGAACACATTGTACATGTGCTTGCCGCCGTCGAGTGCCGCGTCGCCCTGGAAGCCGTAGACCATTTCGGCCAGGCCGTGGAAAACCTGGATGCCCGGCTCGGCGAGTTCCCAGCGCATGACCACCGACAGCGCGCCGCCGATGATGCCGGCCATGATCGCGAAGATCAGATAGAGCGTGCCGATGTCCTTGTGGTTGGTGGAATTGACCCACCGGACCCAGCCACGGGGCTTGTGGTCGTGGTCGTCGTGAGTTGCCGCGCCTGCCATGTTCCGCTCCATTCCCAATTCCTGATCGTCCGCAGCTTCAATTGCCGGCGGACGCTACCTTGTTGGCGCCGTCGATCACCGCCATCAGCGCCCGGTTGGCGCCGGCGAGGTCCGCCTTGGCGGCCGTCAGCCAGGTGTTGTACTGCTCTTCCGTCACTACCCGGATGGCGATCGGCATGAAGGCGTGGTCCTTACCGCACAGTTCCGAGCACTGGCCGTAGTAGAGGCCCTCCTTCTCGGCCTTGAACCAGATCTCGTTGATGCGGCCCGGCACCGCGTCGGTCTTGATGCCGAAGGCCGGCATGGCGAAGGCGTGCATCACGTCGCTCGCAGTCACCAGGACGCGAACCGTCGTATTGACCGGCACCACCACCTCATTGTCGACCGCCAGAAGCCGCGGATAGACCGCGCGGTCTTCCTTGCCGGCCGCAGCGCGGTCGCCATCGGGAAGCAGCGCAGAGTTGAACGAAAGCGGTTCCTCGATCTGGTATTCGTAGTCCCAGTTCCACTGGTTGCCCGTCGCCTTCAGCGTCAGCGCCGGCTCTTCCGGCGGCGTGTACTGCGCGGTCAGGAGTTGGAAGGACGGCACGGCGATGAAAAGCAGGACGATGACGGGGCCAACCGTCCAGATTACCTCAATCAGCGTATTGTGGCTGGTTCGCGAGGGGACGGGATTGGCGCTCGCCCGGAATCTCCAGATGCAATAGGCGAGCAGCACCAGGACGAGCAGCGTGATCGGTACGATGAACCACAGTGTGTACTGCTCGAACCAGGTCGTCTGCCGCATGATGTCGGTAGCGGCGGGCTGGAAACGCGTCTGCCAGGGTTCGGGCTGCGCCGCAAACGCCGCCGAGCTGAAAAAGGAAACCGCCGCGGCGCCGGCGCTTGTCAAAAATTTCTTCATCGCCTTCATAGTCTCCCGATTCCATGCGCTCGGCGCGCCAAGAATTGCCGTCCGCGCGGCGGGAATCCCCGCCGACGGTGTCGCAGGGTTCAAACCATACTCTGTAACCAACCGCAAGAAAGGAGCGGAAGAAGTCATGCGGCATTTTTGCGCGCGAAGAGCCGTGCTGGCGCAGCCGGTTGCGCCGCGTTCGCCTGCCTCCCGAAGCCGTTCGCCAGCCTCGCCGGCAAGGCCGCAATTCGGACGGATTCGGTCGCGAAAGCGAAGAAACTCACCTCGTCCGGCTGGTTCAGCCCTTTTCTTGTCCTATAGTTGACACCGTTGCGGCGGATAGCGTCGTGATTCGCAATGGAGCCACCATGAAATCTCGGCTTTCGGGAAGTCTGGCGAAAGTCGTCCTTGTCGCCACCCTGTCGTCCGCAGCCATGCCGGCCGGCGCTCAGCAAAGCGGCGCCGTCCGCTCCACACATGGCGCCTGGTCGATCATCTGCGACACGCCGGCCGGCGCCACGGCCGAGCAATGCGTGATGATGCAGAACGTGATCGCCGAGGACCGCCCGGAGATGGGCCTGTCCGTGGTGGTGCTGCGCACCGCCGACAACAAGGCCGAGATACTGCGCGTTCTCGCTCCGCTCGGCGTCCTGCTGCCCAACGGCCTCGGCCTCAATGTCGACGGCAAGGATATCGGCCGCGCCTATTTCGTGCGCTGCTTCCAGGACGGCTGCTATGCCGAAGTCATCCTCGAAAAGCCGCTGCTGGACACGCTGAAGGGCGGCACGTCGGCGACATTCATCGTGTTCCAGACGCCGGAGGAAGGCATCGGCATTCCCGTCGACCTCAACGGTTTCGACGAAGGTTTTGCCGCCCTGCCCAAGTGATTGTCCGTCCGCGCATTGCCGAACCGGCCCGCCGCGCCTACATCGTGGGCTGATTTCCCGTGATATAGTGGGTACGCCATGAACAGCCTCCTCGGCCAATTCGACGTTTCGGAAGACAGACTGCGCCGCATCGTGACCGACACGATCGAAGGCACCGACGATGGCGAGCTCTTTCTCGAATACAGCGAGAGCGAAGCGCTGATGTTCGACAATGGCCGGCTCAAGACCGCGAATTTCAGCACCGACCAGGGTTTCGGCCTGCGCGCGGTCGCCGGCGAAGCCAGCGGCTATGCGCATTCGAGCGAGCTTTCGGAAGCCGCCCTGCTCAGAGCCTCCGATGCAGTGTCCACCGTCAAGAGCGGGTATTCAGGCATCCTTGCGGCCGCCCCGCCCCGCACCAACCGCCATCTCTACAGCGACGAAAACCCGATCGCCTCGCCCGGCTTCGAGGAGAAGGCAAAACTGCTTCAGGAGATCGACGCATGGCTTCGCGCCAGCGATTCCCGGGTGCGGCAGGTCACCGCGTCGCTGGCCTCATCCTGGCAGCATGTCGAGATCCTGCGCGCCGACGGACAGCTGGTTCGCGACATCCGGCCGCTGGTGCGAGTGAACGTGTCGGTCATGGTCGGCGAAGGCGACCGCCAGGAAACCGGCACATACGGCATGGGCGGGCGCAAGGGTTTCGGCGAATTCGTGATCGAGGACAGTTGGAAGCACGCCGCCGGCGAAGCGTTGCGCCAGGCGCTGGTCAATCTAGAGGCTATCCCCGCCCCCGCAGGCACTTTCGACATCGTGCTTTCGAGCGGCTGGCCGGGCGTCATGCTGCACGAGGCAGTGGGTCACGGGTTGGAGGGCGATTTCAACCGCAAGAAGACCTCGGCCTTCGCCGGCCTGATGGGCAGCCAAGTCGCGGCGAAAGGCGTGACCGTCGTCGACGACGGCACCATTTCTGAAAGGCGCGGCTCGCTGTCGGTGGACGACGAAGGCACCCCGACCAACCGCACCGTCCTGATCGATGATGGAAAACTCGTCGGCTACATGCAGGATCGTCAGAACGCGCGGCTGATGGGCATGAACGCCACCGGCAACGGCCGGCGCGAATCCTATGCGCACCAGCCCATGCCGCGCATGACCAACACGTATATGACCGCCGGCGATATGGAGCCGGCGGAGATCATCGCTTCGGTTAAGAACGGCGTCTACGCCGTCTCGTTTGGCGGCGGCCAGGTCGACATCACTTCAGGCAAATTCGTGTTCGGCTGCACCGAGGCCTACATGATCGAGGACGGCAAGGTGACCCAGCCGATCAAGGGCGCGATGCTGATCGGCAACGGCCCCGACGCAATGCACCGCGTCACCATGATCGGCAACGACATGAAGCTCGACACCGGCATCGGCATGTGCGGCAAGGCCGGCCAGGGCGTGCCGGTCGGTGTCGGCCAGCCGCATCTTCGGATGAACCAGATGACGGTCGGCGGGACAAGGGTTTAAGAGCCGCCACTGCGGGCTTGATCGCCACCTTTATTTGGAAGAGAGGCTCGTCTCAAACGACAAAGCCTTGCCTGTGCCGGCGTCCAATTCGCAGTTGAAGGTGAAGGTCGTCCAATCGTTTCCGGTCCGCACCTGGCCTGAACCGGTGAGCAGCCGATTGGTTGGCAGGTCGAGCGTATCGGGATCGTCAGTGCCGAGGAAAACTCGGTCTGCGTCCTTGTTCCACTTCTTGACCTCGCTCATCGCAAGCGGCCGGCATATGAACTCGGCGACCTTCTTGGCATCGCTCCATTCCGAGGCCATCCCACGCTCTTCACTCGTTTGAAGCTCTGCGATTTGCGCGGCGACCACATCTTGTTGTGCCTTCGATAGCACGGTCGCGGCGAATGTCGCCGAACCCACGAAGCAGAGCCAGAGCACCACTGCTCCGCCGAAAACAACCCTGGCGTTTCCCTTCATAGTGTCTCTCCAACTTGTCCGAAGCGCAACCTAAACTGGCGAAGTTTAAAATAAGCTCAGCGAAAGAGCATAGGTTTGCGAGGGTTCGTTTGCCTCGGCGCGAGGCTGATGTTCTCCACTGACGTCTGGCTCTGGTCAGCAACGGATCGGGGGCGATCCTTCGTGGCGTCCCCCGGGCGGTAGCTTCGCGGGTCAATGGTCAGTGTCAGGGGCGCCATCCACGCTCAGCCGCAGATGAGGCTACATGATCAGTATGGACCGGCATCCGTCGTATTCCGGCAGGCTGAGGCTGTCGGAAGGCACCTACGGTGTCTTTCCCACTATGGGAGGAAGAAGTTGTTTGCTGCGGTCGATCAGCATCTCAATCGCTTCGAGCGGAAGATCTTCTTCAAAAGCTGTGAAGGTCATCGGGGCTGTCTCATCCGAGTAAAAGACTTCAGCGTCAGCTTTTCCCGTGTCCGTGTATGACAACTCCAGGTACATTCGTCTCTTTGAACGTCACTGCCCCTTATCAGCTTGAACGTTTGAGCCTCGCTCTCAATTTCGTTCATTCGCTCTCCTCCGCCATCCAGAACGCATTGTCCTCGTTTGATCCTTCTATCCAAACGCACGAGCGTGGAAGAGACGACCCACTACCGTCTTCTCTTTGGCTTCTCCAGCAGCGCGACCGCCTCGACATGCGGCGACCACAGGAACTGGTCGATCGGCGTGACGCTCTTCAGGGCGTAGCCGCCATTGATCAGGATGCGCAGATCGCGCGCCAGCGTCGTCGGGTTGCACGAGACGGCGGCGACGTAAGGCACCTCCGACCTGGCGATCTGCTTGGCCTGGTCTTCCGCCCCGGCGCGAGGCGGATCGAAGACGAGGCCGTCATAGGCGGCGAGTTCCTTGAAGGTCACCGGACGACGGAAAAGGTCGCGCTTTTCTGAAATCACTCGCTTCAGGCCGGAGCCGAAGCGGAAGCCGCGGTCGAGTGCGGCAAGCGCCGCGCCGTCTCCCTCCACCGCATGAACCTCCGCCTTGCGCGCCAGGCGCAGGGCGAAGGCGCCCGATCCGGCGAACAGGTCGAGCACCTTCCTGGCCCGCCGCAAATGGCCCGTCACGAGGTCGGCCATCGCCGCTTCCGCCGACTCCACGGCCTGCAGGAAGCCGCCCGGCGGCGGAAACACGGAAACCTCGCCGAAGAAGATCATCGGCTTTTTCGGCTCGATGATGATCTCGCCGTCGATGGTCAGCCGGGCAAATCCGTGCCGTATGACAAAATCGGAGGCCGCCTTGCGCGCCTTTTCCGAAAGCACGCCGGATTCCTCGGCGGCGATGTCCAGCCCGGACGCAGTCTGGGTGACGGTCATATGGAACGGGGTTTGTACCTTGCAGATCAGGTCGGCGAGCGCCTTCAGCGGATCCAGCGCCGCCTCGATCTCGGGCACGGAAATCGGGCATTCGGTGATGTCGATGATCTCATGCGATAGTGCGCGGTGATAGCCGAAGATCATGCCGCCATCACCACGCCTTGCCGAAAACACCGCCCGCCGGCGGGAATTCGGCGCGCTCGGCATCGTCGCGGCCACAGCTATCTCGATGCCCTTGCCCAGCAGCGCCTGGGCCACCTTCTCGCCCTTCCATTCGAGATAGGCTGCAGGCTCCAGATGCTGCAGCGCGCAGCCGCCGCATTCGGTGAAATGACGGCAGGGCGGGGCGACCCGCAGCGGCGAGGCTTCGACCACGGAGACCAGCGCAGCGCGATCCTTGTTTCGGGTCACCGTCACCGTCTCGCCGGGCAGCGAGAACGGAATGAAAACCGGCCCGCTCCCGGTTTCGGCGATACCGTCGCCCTGTGCGCCGAGGCGCGCAATCTCGAACCGTTCCATCATTGGTCCTTGATCCCGGCGAGCAGGAATTCGCGGTTGCCATCGCCGCCCTCGATCGGCGAGGCGGTGAGGCCGAGCACGCGCCAACCGGGCATCGAGCCGAGCCAGGCCACCAGCCGCGCGGCGACCAGCGGCCCGTCCTCCGGATTCTTCAGGAGCCCGCCCTTGCCGATCGCCTCGCGCCCAGCCTCGAATTGCGGCTTGATCAGGAACAGGCCGGCCGCGCCCGGCTGCGCCAAGTCGAGGGTGGGCGGCAAGGCCAGCGTCAGCGAAATGAAGCTGACATCGGAGACGACAAAGTCCGGCAGCCGCCCACCGAGATCCTCGGCGGTGAGCTCGCGCGCGTTCAGCCCTTCGAGGCAGGTTACGCGTGGATCGGCCTTGAGGGTCGGATGCATCTGGCCGTGGCCGACATCGATCGCCGTGACATGGGCCGCGCCACGTTCAAGCAGCACCTGCGTGAAGCCGCCGGTCGATGCACCAATGTCGAGCGCCTCCGCGCCACGCGGATCGAGGCAGAAATGATCGAAGCCGGCGCGCAGCTTCAGAGCCGCGCGAGAAACATAATGTTGCGCCGGATCCTTCACCTCGACGACGGCATCCGCCGGCACGCTCTGCCCCGACTTTGTTGCGAGGGCGCCGTCGACCGTGACGGTGCCGCGTTCGACTGCATCGCGGGCGCGCGAGCGGCTGGAAAAGAAGCCGCGCTCGACGAGAAGTTCGTCGAGCCTGAGCCTGTCGCCGGTTTTCCTAGAAGTCATAGCCTTCATTGGCGAATGCCGCCGCCGAAGGCAAGCACGTCAGAAGACGATGACTCGCGAGACCTTGCGCTGGCGCAACGCCGCGATGTCGTCGGGGGTCATGACCCGCCGGTCGGAATAGACCCTGGGAACCGTGCCGGTCTCGATCGGATCGGTCGGGCTGACGCTTGCCGACACCGCCGCGGTACGGATGAACACCGGCGTCTCCTGATGTGAAAAGCCGCCGCGGATCTCGCCGATCCTTTGGGCAACAATCTTCATCACCGCTTGTTCCAGCCTGACATCATGGCGCGGCTCAGCCGCCGCCGACGCGGCCATGACGGCCAAAAAGGCCGCGCCGCTCAGTAGCCTGATCATTTTCTTATGCTCCCTGCCTTGCGCGCTTGCTTAGCAAAGCAGCGCTAAGAAACGGCCAAGAGACAGGGTAACCGAAACGCCAAATATCAGCGTAAACAGCCGATTAGAGCAGATTCGACTTAATCCGGGTCATATCCTGCTGCCTCGAAGTAGTGCCGGCATTCCTGGGCGGTGAACGCTGCGAGGCAATCGGCGACAACGGACCAGAGTTCGTCGACGGTTCTGGCAGCGGCCTTTCTGAGCAGGGCCTTGAGCTTGGAGAAGGCCATCTCGATCGGGTTGAAGTCCGGCGAGTATGGCGGCAGGAACAGGAGCCGCGCCCCGACCTTCTCGATGGCCTCGCGCACGCCGCTGATCCTGTGGGCCGGCAAATTATCCATGATCACGATATCGTCGGGGCGAAGCTCGGGCGCGAGAACTTGCTCGGCGTAGGCCAGGAACGCCGGACCGTTCATCGGGCCGTCGAGCAGCATCGGCGCGGCCATGCCGTCCAGCCGCAGACCGGCGGTGAACGTGGTTGTCTTCCAATGGCCGTGTGGAACGGCCGCCCGGCATCGCTCGCCACATGGCGCCCTGCCACGTAACCGGGCCATTTTCGTGGACGCCGCGGTCTCATCGATGAAGATCAGTCTTTCGGGGTCGAGGTCGAGCTGACCGTCGAACCAGGCAATGCGGCGGCGCAGGACATCGGGGCGCTGCTGCTCTGAGGCGTGCGCCGTCTTTTTTTTGAACGTGATGCCGCGCCGGTCGAGGAACAGCCAAACCGTCGAGGGTGCCGCACGCACGCCGAGTTCGGCGGCAAGGCGCTCCCCGATCTCGGCAAGCGTGATGTCCGGCGCATCCTCGATCAGGGCGAGAATGAAAGCCTCGTGCGTATCGAGCTTCGAGCGCGACGGCTGGCCTTGCTTGCGTGCTTGCATCTCGCCGGTCTCGCGATAGCGGCGATGCCAGGCCCCCGCCGTCGAGATCCCGATCCGAAAGCGCCGCGCCGCCTCCCGCGTCGAAACCCCGTCTTCAATCGCAGCAATCACCCGACCGCGAAGGTCGCCGCTAAGGCTCCTCGTCATCACAACCTCCTGCAAATCACCAAGAGCAGTGAATCAGACAAACCCGACCGCGTGAATCCTCAAACCGACTCCGCGTTCATTGAAGATGCTCTAGCATGGCTACCTGCGAAAGCGATTCAGATAGTTCGGGAAGAGATTCAGATTCGTCAGTAAGAGGTTCAGGCGCGCGCGGCTCGCGCGGACCGGCCGAGTGCGGCAAACACCGTCCGCACTATGCCGGCGCTGTCCAGCCCGGCATCGGCATACATCTTTTCCGGCTTGGCGTGGTCAGTGAAGACGTCGGGCAGCACCAGCGGGCGAACTTTCAGGCCGGAATCCAGCAGGCCGTCCCGCGCCAGGAACTGAAGCACATGGCTGGCGAAGCCGCCGATCGCGCCCTCCTCAACCGTCACCAGCACCTCATGCGAACGCGCCAGCCGACGGACCAGATCTTCGTCCAGCGGCTTGGCGAAACGCGCATCGGCAACGGTGGTCGGCAGGCCAGCGGCGGCGAGTTCCTCGGCGGCGAGCAGGCAATCCCGCAGCCGCGTTCCGAACGACAGCAGCGCGATCTTCGTCCCTTCCCGGACGATGCGGCCCCTGCCGATCTCGAGCGCCGCGCCGCGTTCGGGCATGTCGACGCCGACGCCGTTGCCGCGCGGATAGCGGAAGGCGATCGGGCCTTCGTCATAGATAGCCGCCGTGCGCACCATATGGCGAAGCTCGGCCTCGTCGGCCGCCGCCATGACCACGAAGCCGGGCAGCGAAGCGAGATAGGTCGTGTCGAAGGCGCCGCAATGGGTCGGGCCGTCGGCCCCGACGAAGCCTGCGCGGTCGATCGGGAAGCGTACCGGCAGCTTCTGGATCGCCACGTCGTGCACGACCTGGTCGTAGGCGCGCTGTAGGAACGTCGAGTAGATCGCGACGAAGGGTCTCAGCCCCTCGGTGGCGAGGCCGGCCGCGAAGGTAACGGCGTGCTGCTCGGCGATGCCTACATCGAAGGTGCGCGACGGAAAGGCCTCGCCGAACAAATCGAGACCGGTGCCGGAAGGCATGGCAGCGGTGATGGCGACGATCCTGTCGTCATCCCGCGCCTCTTGGATCAGGCTTTCGGCAAAGACTTTCGTGTAGCTCGGCGAATTGGCCGGCGCTTTCGCCTGCGCGCCGGTGATCACATCGAACTTGTTCACGCCGTGATATTTGTCGCTCGCGGCCTCCGCCGGGGCGTAGCCCTTGCCCTTCTGGGTGACGACATGAATCAGCACCGGGCCGTCGCCATTGTCGCGGACGTTCCGGAGCACGGGCACCAGATGCTCGAGATTATGACCGTCGATCGGGCCGATATGGTAGAAGCCGAGTTCCTCGAACAGCGTTCCGCCGGTCACGTAGCCGCGCGCATGCTCGACCGCGCGGGTGATCGCCCGGTCGGCGCGCTTGCCGAGATAGGAGGTCAGCTTTTTGCCCAGTTCGCGGAAACCGGCATAGGCCCTGCCCGATGCAAGCCGCGCCAGATAGGCGCTCATCGCACCGGAGGGCGGCGCGATCGACATGTCGTTGTCGTTGAGGATGACGATCAGCCTTGCATCGAGCGCGCCGGCATTGTTCATCGCCTCATAGGCCATGCCAGCCGACATGGCGCCATCGCCGATCACCGCGACGACATTGTTCCGGCCGCCGGTCAGGTCGCGCGCCACCGCCATGCCGAGCCCGGCCGAGATCGAGGTCGACGAATGCGCCGCGCCGAACGGGTCGTATTCACTCTCCTGCCGCTTGGTAAAGCCCGAAAGCCCGCCCTCGGCGCGCAGCGTGCGGATGCGGTCGCGCCGGCCGGTCAGGATCTTGTGCGGGTATGCCTGATGGCCCACGTCCCAGATCAGCCGATCGCCCGGCGTGTCGAACACATAATGAAGCGCCACCGTCAGTTCGACGACGCCGAGCCCGGCGCCGAGATGCCCGCCCGTATGAGAGACCGCGTCGATGAGTTCGGCGCGCAGTTCCGCCGCGAGTTGAGGCAGTTGGCTCTCCGGCAGGGCGCGCAGATCCGAAGGGATGCGCACCTTGTCCAGAAGCGGCGTTTTCGGGGACTTGTTCAATTGTCTCTCGCCTGCACGTGTCTTCTCGCCTGCACGCAGGATCAGCCAAAGGGCATAAGGATCAAACTGCGCCTTGTAAATGCGTGACGGTGACGCGCCGCCTTCGCAATTGCCTCCGTACGATGCAAACGGCGGCCCGGCGGCTCACACCGTCTCTTCGCCATCCCAATAGCGGCGGGTCGCCGCCATGTCGAAAATGTCATTCTCGCTTCGCAGGGCGCGCACCATCACCTTGTTGGAGTTCGGATAGACGCACACCTCGTTTGGGTTGCGCTCGCCGATCATCAGGTAGGCGCACGGGCCGCTGCCGCTGTTCAGGAAGGAGTGCCCGACCTTCTGGCCGGCGGGAAAGCAGACATAGTCGTCCGGCTTCATCACGTGGCGTTCGTCGCCGAGCAGAAGCGTCACTTCGCCTTCGAGGACCAATGCATGTTCCTCCTCCAGCATGTGATAGTGCCTGGGGCACAAACGCATGCCGGGCGCCGGCGATTCGATCAGCACGCCGACATGATAGTCCTCGCCCACGGCCGCATAGGTCAGGTGTTTCGACCTGCCGCCGAAGCGCGGACCCTCGCCCTCGACAGTCCACTCGACGTCGCCGGCCGCGATCGGCGGCGCGATGCTGGCCGCTCCGTCGAGCGCGTCGGTCGAGGCCTCCGACGGCGCGTTCTCCCCGTCCGGCAGGCCGGTGTCCTCGCCATCCCAATAGCCGCGCAACGCAGAGAGGTCGAAGATCGCGCGCCGCCCAAGCGAGCGCACGAGCACGTTTTTCGAGTCGGTGTAGACGGCCACCTCGTCCGGCTTGTTCTCCCCCAGGATGACATAGCGGCAGACGGCACCGCTTTCGTTGACGAAGCCGTGCCCTGCCTTCTTCCCGGCCGGAAAGCAGGCATAATCGCCCGCCTTCATTTCGTACGATGCCGCGCCGATGCGCACAATCATCGAGCCTTCGAGGACATAGACATGCTACTCCTCGAAGATGTGATAATGCGCCGGGTTGCTGCGCATGCCGGACGTCAGTTCCTCGATCGCCACGCCGACATGATAGTGTTCGCCGACCGCCGCCAGCGTCAGATGGCGATAGCGTATGCCGAAGCGTGGAACCTCGGAGAACTCGACCCAAGGCACTATGGCGGACGAGATGGGTTTTAACGGTGAAGTCGACATGCGCAGCCCTTCATCCCTCGGGCAAGGGAATGAATTCCTCCTCGTCTCCCGGCACGATGTCGAAGCGGCCGGTCTTCCACTCGTGCTTGGCCTGCTCGATGCGCTCCTTCGACGAAGATACGAAATTCCACCAGATATAGCGCTTGGAGCCGAGCGAGGCCCCGCCGAACAGCATGAAATGTGCTCCCTCACTCGACGAGACCACGATCTCGTCGCCCGGCCTGAACACAAGCAGGCGGTCGGACGGAAATTCGTCGCCGGCAATCGTCACCATGCCTTCGATGACGTAGATCGCCCGCTCCTCGGCGTCGGCAGGAATGTTTATCTGCGCGCCGGGTGCAAGCCTGATGTCAGCGTAGAGCGTGTCCGTATCGGTGCGCACCGGCGAGCGGATGCCGGAAAGGCTGCCCATCACCAAGCGGCCCGAAGCCCCATCCGCTTCGAACTCCGGCAGCAGATCGCGGCCGGTGTTCTCGAAAACCGGCGCCGTTTCCTCCTTGTCGTCGGGCAGCGCCAGCCAGGTCTGCAGCCCGGAAACCGACATCGGCGCGCCGCGCAGTTCCTCCGGGGTCCGCTCCGAATGGACGATGCCCCGGCCGGCCGTCATCAGGTTCACGTCGCCCGGCGCAATCACCATTTCGGTGCCGAGCGAATCGCGGTGCCTGATCTTGCCGTCGAACAGGTATGTCACCGTCGACAGGCCGATATGCGGATGCGGCCGCACGTCCAGCGCCTGCCCGGCGCGCAGGATCGCAGGCCCCATGCGATCGAAGAAGATGAAGGGCCCGACCAGCCGACGTCTGGCTGTGGGCAGGGCGCGGCGCACCTGGAAACCGCCAATGTCGCGGGCATTGGGGATAACCATCAGCTCGATCTGGTCGCAGGCGAAGGCGTCGCCGGCGACGGGGTCATTTCCCGGAAAGAAGCTCATGGTCTATTCCCATTCCATTCGACGGCAGAACCCATCATAGTCCCCGAGCCCAATTACGCGAAGCGGATCACCATTTTCGCGCGCGCCTTGGCGGCTTCCTCCTCGCGGTTCTTCGGCGGCTGCGTCGTCTCCAGCGAATCGATGAGTTCGCGGGCGCATGCCGCGATAGAGTTGACCGCTTTCTCGAACGCCGCCTCGTTGCGCTTCGACGGTTTAGTCGTTCCGCTCAACTTGCGCACGAACTGGAGCGCGGCGTCATGGATTTCCTCATCCGTCGCGGGCGGATCGAAGTTGAACAGGGTTCTTATGTTTCGGCACATGACTTGCTCCCGGTCTGTCCGACACTCAGCGCTGCGGTTTTGGTTTTCCTCTATCTGGGCCCGATACGCCTGGCTATCAACTGCCCCGCCCTACTCCGCGTCCAGCGGCTCTGCCCCGGCCGGCTTGCCGTCACGCGACAGCCTGATCTTCTCGACCTTATCCTCGGCGGCCTTCAGCAGCCGGTCGCAATGGATCTTCAGCGCCTCGCCGCGTTCATAAATCTTGATCGATTTGTCGAGTGGCACGTCGCCGCGCTCCAGATCGTCGACGATGCGCTCCAGCGCCTCCAGCGCCTGCTCGAAGCTCATCGCCTTGATATCCTCGTTGGCTTCGTCCGCCATTCCTTATCCTTTCATCATGCGCGCGACATGGGCCGCGACCGAAAACGACAGTCCCTGCAGGTCGTAGCCGCCTTCCAGCACGCTGACCAGCCGGTTCCCGCAATGGCGCGCGGCGCGGCCCATCAATTGCCCGGTCGCCCAGTCGAAGTCTTCCTCGGTTAGGTTGATCTCGGCCAGCGGATCGCGGTGATGCGCGTCGAAGCCGGCGGAGATGATGATCAAATCGGGCGCAAAACCATCGACGGCCGGCAGCACACGCGAGCGGAACGCCTCGCGAAACACCTCGCTGCCGCTCTGCGGCGCGAGCGGCACATTGACGATGTTGCCGGCGCCTGTCTCATCCTCGGCTCCGGTGCCGGGATAAAGCGGCATCTGGTGCGTCGAGCAGTAGAGAACTGACGGATCGTCCCAAAAAATATCTTGGGTGCCGTTGCCGTGATGCACATCCCAATCGATGATGGCGACGCGACCAGCGCCGTGTTTCCTCTGCGCGTGGCGCGCGGCGATCGCGGCATTGTTGAACAGGCAAAAGCCCATGGCGGTGGTCTTTTCCGCATGGTGGCCGGGCGGGCGCGAGGCGACGAAGACATTGTCGGCCTTGCCTGAAAACACGTCGTCGACAGCGGCATTGGCAGCACCCACGCCGGTCAAGGCCGCCTGCCAGCTTTTCGGGCTGACCGATGTGTCGGCGTCGATGCTGGCGATGCCCTGCTCCGGAATCGACCGGCGGATGCGCTCTATGTAGCTTTCGGGATGGACATAGAGGATCGTCGCCTGGTCGCCTTCGGGCGCTTCGACGCGATCGAGCGGGGCGAAAGCCTCATCCTCCAGCGCGCGCGCAATGGCGCGGAGCCGGTCCGGCCGTTCCGGATGACCGGGCGGCGTCAGGTGTTCGAGAAAGATCGGGTGGGTGTAGAGGCGTGTGGTCATCCCGTCAGTCTATCAGCAATGGCGGTGGTGGCCATGTCATACATGCCCGAAGGCTGAGGAAATAGCATCTGTGCCCGCCAATGTCGTTGGCGGAGGATGCATCCTGCCCCGCTTTCGCATATCGTCGCCGATGCTGCCAGGTGCCCGCTGCCAAGCGGGAGAATCGGGAACACGGTTGAAATCCGTGGCGTGCCCAACGCTGTAAGAGGGACCGCATCGGCCAGTGCCACTGTTGCTTGCAACGGGAAGGCGCCGGTTGCGGGTTGATCTCGAGCCAGAAGACCGGCCTCGCAGACATTGTCGACCGCATGGTCAGGCGGGCCGATTTCGATCGCACGGGGAAAGCGATGCCCGAACAGCCGACCGCCGACAACGGCGAATCTTTTGACCAGATCGCGCGCGACGCTGTCTATCGCGCGATCTTTTCGCGCCGCGATGTGCGCAGCCACTTCCTGCCCGACGCACTCGACGACGCCGTCCTGGCGCGCCTGCTCATGGCCGCCCACCATGCGCCTTCGGTCGGCTACATGCAGCCGTGGAATTTCATCCTCATTCGCGACGCCTTGCGCCGGCAAGAGGTGCGCGATCTCTTCCTCGCCGCGCGTGAGCAGGAATTGCCCAACATCGCTGAGGAGCTGCAGGCGCTCTACCGCAAGCTCAAGCTCGAGGGCATCTGCGAGAGCGCGCTCAATCTATGCATCACATGCGACCGGCGGCGATCGGAAAATTCCCCGCTGGGCCGCTGGCACAATCCGCAAATGGACCTCTACAGCACAGTCTGCGCGGTCCAGAATTTCTGGCTGGCGGCGCGGGCGGAAGGCGTCGGCGTCGGCTGGGTCTCGATCCTCGATACGCAGGCGCTGCGGGAGTTGCTGCAAATCCCCGAACACGCGGTTCCCGTCGCCTATCTCTGCGTCGGCCGAGTATCAGAGTTCGCGCCCAAGCCCGACCTGGAGGCGCGCGGCTGGGCAAAGCGCCTCAGCCTGTCAAACCTGATCATGAGCGAGACTTTTTCCGGGCCGGGCGAAACCGCCCTGAAGGAGATCGTGGACCAGATGGCATCTCCGAGCAGGTCGTCGCATGGCTAAGCCAGGCAATCAGCCCGGTTGAGCGCCGGCGGCCCAGCCGCCAAACGGCGCCGACGCCTTGTCCTTCAACTCGCGGAACTGTTTCGAGGTCTCCGACAGCCGCCGGTCCCAATCCGGATCCGGCGTCTGGCCTTCGATCGCCCTGAAATAGACCTGCATCAGGGCGGCGATGCAGAAGGGCTCGATGAAGGCGGCGCTGAACGCCCAGGTGAAGACGATGGCGAGCACGAACCCCCAGCCCGCCAGTTCGCCCGGCATTGCGTAGAGTACGGCCGCGGCCGGAGCGAGCGTCGTCAGGAAGACAATCAGCGCCAGCACCCACATGAAGATCGACAGCCACAACGCGTTCTTCAGCATGGTCTTCCCGTTCTGAGCATAGAGCACCACGCCCTGCCTCGCAGTATCGAAGGGCGCGGCACTGTCGGAGCGGATGTTGTAGCCCAGTATGATCTCGTCGACATAGGTCAGCGACATGCGGATGACGGCGTTGAAGAATTTGACCAGCCCGCTCAGCCCGGGGATCGCGACGAAGGCGGCGATGCCGCCGAGAAGGCCGGTGATGGCCCTCAGCACGCCCTTGATGAGCTGATCCAACACGAACAGGATATTGGCTTCGGCGAAACGCTGGGTGACCACCTGCCGTGCATAAGCGATCTGGCTCTGCCCGCCGGGCACCTCGCGGCCGTCGATCAGGTGGACCATCACGGCGATGTGGCCGGCCTTGACGATGTAGAGGATGTATTCGCGGATCCAGTAGACCGCGGCCGAGACCAGCCCGAAGCCGATGATGCCGCCCCACAGCGCGAAGGTGATCGGGCCGCCGCCGTCGCCGAGTATGTGGCCGGTCCCATAGCCGACGCCGGCGCCCATTCCGGTTGCCGCAATGTAGGCGATGGTGATGCCGAAATAGACGATCATGCGAAACAGCACGAAGGGCCACGTCCTGACAACGATGCCCAAGGTCCGGCCGATCTCGAAATCCCACATGCCCCGAATCCCCCCGCAGGATTTTGAGCGCAAGCATCGCCGCTCACGGAATATTGTCAACCGAAGGGCTCGATCCGGCCACGTTTGGGTCGATAATCATGACGATGCGAAACGGATGCGGACCAGCCAGATGAAACGTGCCGGATATCTCGCGGCGGTGCCGCTGCTTTTTCTCGCAATCGTCCAGGCTCCCGCCGCCGATCCGCCGCGCTCCGGCCATCCGGTGTTCGACCGCGCCGTGGAGCTGGTGACCAACAATTTCCATGACGAATCGGCGCTGGATGAGTTTGTCGAAGCGGTGCGGCGCGAGATCGACGATCCGGCCTCTCCGATGAACACCAAAAGCGGGCCTGACCGCGTCGACGAGGCGATCGACGCCGTGCTGGCCAGCCTCAACGCCTCCCATGTGGGGCGCTTCGAGCCGGATACGATCGACTATTTCGAGCTGGCCGACATTTTCCGCTTCGCCATCCGCGACGAGATGCGCCGGCTGTTTCCGCCCGAAGGCGAGGTCAGCTATCCCGGCATCGGCATGATCGCGCGGCCGCAGAACGGCGCCCGCTTCGTCAGCGACGTCTATGACGGCTCGCCGGCCGACCGCGCCGGCATCCTTGCCGGCGACGAGATACTGTCGGTCGACGGCCAACCCTATCACGAGATCGAATCCTTCAGCGGCAAGGCCGGCAAGCCGGTCGAAATCAAGCTGCGCCGGCGCGCCGGGGCGGAGCCGATTACGCTCGACGTCCTTGTCGAGAGGCTGAGGCCGCTGCCAAATTTCGAGAAGGCGATCAAGGAAAGTGCCGAGGTGACCAGCCATGACGGCCGCAGGATCGGCTATATCCGGCTGTGGACTCTCGCCGCGCGCAACTCGATGGGCGTGATGGCGGAGGCGCTCGCCGAAGGCGCGTTGAAGGATGCCGACGGGTTGGTGCTGGATTTGCGCGGGCGGTGGGGCGGCGGCAGCTCCGATGCTGCGGAACTCTTCGTCGGCGACACGCCTTCCTTCCGGCTGATCCCGCGCAAGGGCGAGGACGTTTTGGCCAATGTTCGCTGGCGGCGGCCCGTCGTCGCCATCATCGACGAGGGCTCGAGAAGCGGCCTGGAAGTCTTCGCCTATGCGCTGAAGGTGAACGGTATCCCGCTGGTCGGCGCGCGCACGGCCGGTGCGCTGCTTGCCGGCCGCGCCTATCTGCTGCCGGACGACAGCCTGCTCGAAATCGCAGTGTCGGATGCCGTGCTCGAAAACAATACGCGCCTGGAAGGAAACGGCGTCGAGCCCGATCTCCCCGTTTCGTTCAGCCTGCCCTACGCCGCCGGCAGCGACCCGCAGCGCGACGCCGCAATCGAGGAGATGAGGCGTATACTCGCCAGGGGGTGATTGCTCCCTGGCCTACTTTTTCTCCACCAACAGCCCGTCGAGCAGCGCCTTGAACGCCTTGACCGCCTTCTTCGAGGTGGCTGCCGGATCCTGCGCGTTGGCGATCCATTGCGCCGCATAGAGGGAAGCGCCGCTCACCAGGCGCGCGGCCGCCTCCGGATCGATGTCGCCAACGACTCTTTCATCCTTGAGTAGGGTCAGGCTCCTCGTCATGGACGAGACACAGGCGTTGGCGTTGGGCCATTGCGAGGGATCGCCAAGCACCGCCGGCCCGTCGCGCAGCATTATGCGCTGGATCTCGGGCTCCAGCGCCATCTCGATATAAGCAACAGACTCGTCGACGAAACCCTGCCAGCGGTTGGACGCCTTGGCCGAAATGGCGCAGAGCCGTTCATTCATCTCGGCGTCGATCTCAGCGATGACAGCCTCGAGCAGCCCCTTCTTGTCGCCGAAGTGATGGTAGAGCGCGCCGCGCGTCAGGCCTGCGGCGGCGGTGAAGTCGTCCATCGACGCTTCGGCGTAGCCCACCGTTCCAAACGCCTGGCGAGCAGCGCTCACCAGCTTGGCGCGGGTTTCGGCGATCATCTCCTTGCGCGGCTTATGCGCCATTTTCCACTTTCCTTTCACATACGCCACGTATAATAGTTGACATACGCAGCGTATGCAATTACTTCGATTGACATACGCCACGTATGTCAGTGGCGCTCCACGCAATCGAGGAGGCCACCATGGCTAATCCCTACAGTGAAATCTTCAAGGCTTCCGGAACGAAGGGCTTCGCGTCGGCCGGGTTCGTCGCTCGCATGCCGATGGCCATGGCCCCGATAGGCATCGTCGCCATGCTGTCGCAGACCCATGGCGAATACTGGCTGGCGGGCGCCGTGTCCGCAACCTATGCGCTGACCAACGCTGTCGTTGCACCACAGATCTCGCGGCTCGTCGACCGGATTGGCCAGACCCGGGTGGTCGTGCCCACCACTGTGATTTCGGTGCTCGCCTTCGTGGCGCTGATGGTGGCGGCCAACCAGGACTGGCCGATGTGGACGCTGTTCGTATCGGCATTTCTCGCCGCCGCTATGCCCAGCATTCCGGCCCTAGTGCGGGCCCGCTGGTCCGAGATTTTCCGCGACCGTCCCGAACTCAATACGGCCTTTGCCTTCGAATCGGCGGCGGACGAACTCGTCTACATCGCCGGGGCGTCCCTGTCGGTGGGCCTCAGCGTCGCGCTGTTTCCTGAGGCGGGAATGCTGGCCAGCACGCTGTTCCTCGCATTCGGATCGACGGCGTTCATTGCGCAGCGCGCGACAGAGCCTCGCGTGAGGCTACTGGAACATGGCAGCGGAAATGGCTCGGCGATCCGGCAGCGGCCCGTGCAGATCATAACCTTCGCCCTGATCTTCGTCGGCGCGATCTTCGCGACCGCGGAAGTCAGCGCGGTGGCGATCACCAAGGAACTCGGCCAGCCGGGCGCCGCCAGCCTCGTCATCGGCGTCTATGCCGTCGGCTCGTTCGTGGTAGGGCTGATCGTCGGCGCGCTGAACCTGACGATGCCGCTGCAGCGCCAACTCGCCATCGCCGTTGGCGTCATCGCGCTGACGACCTTGCCGCTGCTGGTCGCCAATACGGTGCCGCTGCTGGCTCTCGCCGTCTTCGCCAGCGGCGTGGCGATCTCGCCGACCTTCATAACCGCCTTCGGCCTGATTGAGCGCCGTGTGCCGGAAGCGGTGCTGACCGAGGGCATCACCTGGGTGATGACCGGCATAGGCATCGGCATGGCGCTCGGTGCATTCGCAACGGGATGGGTGGTCGACAATTTCGGCGCGCAGAACGGCTTCTGGGTGTCGGTCGTGGCTGGAACGGTGTCCCTTTTGACTGTTCTTTTGGGCCAGAAGACCCTCGCCGGAGAACGATACAGGGCTTCGCCCGCACCCCTGGCGCAGGCCGCCGAGTAGTTTCGGCTTGGTCGAGGGCTCCGATCGAACCGATCGGAGCCCTCATTCTTTCTAGAGAATTTCCGTCCTGGCGATCCGGATGCCAAAACCTTCGAGGCCGACATAGTGGCGCTCGCGCGAAGCGATCAGGTTGATCGAGGAAATGCCGAGATCCTTGAGTATCTGCGCGCCGAGGCCGATTTCGCGCCACTCGCTTTCGCGCCGCCGCGCTTCCTCATGGTCCTCGCGTTCGCCGGGTAGCGGCCGCGCCCGCTGCTGGTGGGCGACGCCGACAGAGCCCTCGCGCAGATAGACGATTACGCCTCGCTTGCGTTCGCCCATCGACTTCATGATCTCGTGCAGGGTCATGCCGGTGCCGAAAACGTCGGTGACCACGTCTTCAGAATGCAGCCGCACCGGCACCTCCTCGCCGTCGCGAATGTCGCCGAAGACGATCGCCAGATGGTGCATCACATCCCAGGGCAGCATGTAGGTATAGGCCTTGGCTTTGCCGCCGGGCGTGTCGATGTCGGAGCATTCGACGCGCTGTACCAGCGTCTCCTGGCGCTGGCGGTAGGCGATCAGATCGGCAACCGAAACCTGCTTCAGCCCATGCTGTTCGGCGAAAGCCTGCACCTGCGGGCCGCGCATCACCGTGCCGTCGTCATTGACCAGTTCGGAGATCACGCCGACCAGCGGCAGCCCGGCCAGCTTGCAGAGATCGACCGCTGCCTCGGTATGTCCCGAGCGCATCAGCACCCCGCCCTCACGCGCGATCAGCGGGAAGATGTGGCCGGGACGTACGAAATCGGACGCTCCGACATTGCCGTTGGCGAGATTGCGCACCGTCAGAGTGCGGTCGTCGGCCGAAATGCCTGTGGTGGTGCCGTGCTTGAAATCGACGCTCACCGTGAAGGCGGTGGTGTGGGCTGAATCGTTGTCGGCGACCATGGGCGACAGGTTCAGCCGCCTCGCGTCCTCGCGCGTCATCGGCGCGCAGACGATGCCAGAGGTGTGTCGCACGATGAAGGCCATCTTCTCCGGCGTGCAATGCACCGCCGCGACGATCAGATCGCCTTCGTTCTCGCGGCCGTCATCGTCCATGACGACAACGATCTCGCCGCGCTCGAACGCCCGCAGCGCTTCGACGATTTCCTTCTGATCGTAAGGCATGATGCTCGCTTCGCTCGCTTTGAGTGAGTAGGGATAGTGAGTAGAATAGGAGGAAATCACTACTCGCTATTCGCTGCTCACTATTCGCTAAGTTCTTCCCGTCTGTCCTCGATGCCGCAGATAATGGTCGGCGATGGCGCAGGCAACCATCGCCTCGCCGATCGGCACGGCTCGGATGCCTACACAGGGGTCGTGGCGACCCTTGGTCGTGACGTCCACGTCCTTGCCGTCCGTATCGATCGACTTGCGTGGCGTAAGAATCGATGAAGTCGGCTTGACTGCGAAGCGCGCAACGATCGCCTGGCCGGTCGAAATGCCGCCAAGAATGCCGCCGGCATGGTTGGACAGGAACACCGGCTTGCCGTCATTGCCCATGCGCATCTCGTCAGCGTTCTCCTCGCCGGTGATGCGGGCGGCCGCGAAGCCATTGCCGATCTCGACACCCTTGACCGCGTTGATCGACATCAGGTTCGACGCGATGTCCTGGTCGAGCTTGCCGTAAACAGGCGCGCCAAGTCCGGCCGGAACACCTTCGGCGACGATCTCGATGACCGCGCCGACCGAGGAGCCTGCCTTGCGGACGCCATCGAGGTAATCGGCGAAAATCTTCACCGAGTCCGGGTCGGGGGTGAAGAACGGGTTTTCTGGATCGCGAACGAAATTCCAGTTCCAGCGCGAGCGGTCGATCTCCTTGACGCCCATGGAGACCAGAGCGCCGCGGACGGACATGCCCGGCACGATCTTGCGCGCGATCGCGCCAGCGGCGACGCGGGCCGCGGTTTCGCGAGCCGAGGAGCGGCCACCCCCGCGATGATCGCGCACGCCATATTTGGCATCGTAGGTGTAGTCGGCATGACCAGGACGGTACTGCCTGGCGATCTCGCCGTAATCCTTGGAGCGCTGATCAACATTCTCGATCATCATCGAGATCGGCGTGCCGGTCGAAATCATCGTTTCGCCGTCCGGATCCATGACGAAGCCCGAAAGCACCTTCACCTCGTCCGGCTCGCGACGCTGCGTGACGAAACGCGACTGGCCGGGCTTGCGCCTGTCCAGTTCGCCCTGGATTTCGGCGAGCGTGAAGCGGATGCCGGGCGGGCAGCCATCGACCACGCAGCCAAGGGCCGGACCGTGGCTCTCGCCCCAGGTGGTGACGCGAAACAGATGGCCGAAAGTGTTGTGCGACATCGCAGAATTGCCCCGCCGGCGGCGGGCCGGTTTCACGCCAGCGTTCTATTGTCGTTTTTTGCGGTGGTCAAACCGTGATCGGAGCGGTTTTAGTTTTGACATATTCTCGTTGATGCTGCTCTCTTCGAACCGCCCCCGCGTTCGCACGCCCAAAGATGCGAAGCGCAAGAAAAAAGAGGACGAGAATGCGCACTCTCATTGGCGTTTTTGCCGCTTCCCTGATGCTTTCGACCGCCGCCTTCGCCGCCGAAGCCGAGGGCACGATCCAGGCCATCGACACCGAACGCCTGACGATCACGCTGGACGATGGAAAGTCCTACAAGCTGCCGGGCGAATTTGACGTCGCGGCGCTCAAAGAAGGCATGGACGTTCTGCTCGCTTATGACGAGGTAAGCGGCGAAAAGCTCATCACCGACATGGAGCTGTTGGAATAGCCGAAACTCTGCTCAAAGCCAGTCGAGACGTCCGTCCGACAGCCTGAGCACCCGATCCTGGGGAACGTCGAGCCTCGCGGCTTGCCGTTCCGGCGTGTCCTCGACCATCCTGAAGACCGTGCGTATGATCCCGCCATGCGCCACGCAGACCGTCGGGCGCTCCAGCGCCTCGAACCACGGCCGCACGCGCTCCAACAGAATCTGATAGCTTTCGCCCTTCGCGCCGGGCGGCACGAAGTTCCATTTATCCCTGGACCTAGCCATGGTCGATCCGGGCTGCCGCGATTCGAGCTCGACGAATGTGTGCCCCTGCCAGTCGCCGAAATGCACTTCAACCAACCGCGCATCGGTGCGGTAGTCGTCGGGCGGAAGCCCCATCGCGGCGCGAACGCGCTCCATCGTCTCGCAGGTGCGGCGCATGGGACTGGCGACGAAGTCGAAGCCTTCCGCCCTACCGATCAGCTCGGCGAGCTTGCGGCCGTTGCGGTCGGCCTGCCGGCGGCCGAGCTCGGTAATGTCGGTGTCGGCCTGACCCTGCAGCCGCCCCTCCTTGTTCCAGTCCGTCTGGCCGTGGCGCACGAAATAGACAAGCGGGAACATCGCGGCGGACTACCTGGGATGTGACATCTGGACAGGGAAGATCAGGCGGACCGGCCGTCACTCCTTGACGGTGGAAATGTCCGGCGCGTCGACGGCCTTCATGCCGACGACATGATAACCGGAATCGACATGGTGCACCTCGCCGGTCACCGCACGCGACAGGTCGGACAGGAAATACAGGCCCGCATCGCCCACCTCTTCCGGCGTCACCGTGCGCTTGAGCGGCGAGTTGTATTCGTTCCAGCGCAGGATATAGCGGAAGTCGCCGATACCCGAGGCGGCCAGCGTCTTGATCGGGCCCGCCGAGATGGCATTGACGCGGATATTCTTGCCGCCGAGATCGACCGCAAGATAGCGCACGCTCGCCTCCAGCGCCGCCTTGGCGACGCCCATGACGTTGTAATGCGGCATCACCTTCTCGGCGCCGTAGTAGGTCAGCGTCAAAAGCGAGCCGCCGTCGGTCATCAGCGGCTCGGCGCGCTTGGCGACGTCGGTGAAAGAATAGACGGAGATGTCCATGGTGCGCAGGAAGTTGGCGCGCGTGGTCTCGACATAACGCCCGTCAAGTTCCTCCTTGTCGGAGAAGGCGATGGCGTGAACAACGAAATCGAGCTTGCCCCAGAGCTTCGCAACATTGTCGAACACCGCGTCGACGCTCGCGGCGTCAGTCACGTCGCAATGGCCGACGATATGGGCGCCGAGTTCCGTCGCCAGCGGTTCGACCCGCTTCTTAAAGGCGTCGCCCTGGTATGTCAGCGCAAGTTCGGCGCCCTGGTCGGCGCAGGCCTTCGCTATGCCCCAGGCGATCGACCGGTTGTTGGCCACGCCGAGGATGAGGCCCCGCTTGCCGGCCATGAGGCCCTGTCCACCCGCCATATGACTATCTCCGCGTTTTTTATACGGACAGCCCTATCGCATAGGCGTCCAAAGCCAGCAAGCTTTGATGGTGCTCAGACCGAAATCCCGGCCTCGCGGAGTCCGGCCACCAGCCGGTCGAGCGTATCCGGGTCCCGGTAGGGCAGGATCTGCTTCAGGTGGCCGACGGAAAAGCTCGGATTGACGTCCAGCGTCTCCTGCCAATAGCGCCGCGCCTCCTCGTGACGGCCGGTTCGGCCGTAGAGGCAGGCGAGATAGAAACGCGTCATGTCGGAGCGCGGGGCAAGCGTCAGCCGTCTCTTGAAAGCGATCTCCGCCTCGTCGAAGCGCCCGAGCGTCAACAGCGCCCGCCCAAGGAAATGCAGCGACATGTCGAATTGCGGGTCGAGCCGGTGGGCCCGTGTATAAAGCGCCACGGCGTCTTCGTGCTTTCCCTGATAATCCCTTACGGTGCCAAGCGACGTATAGGCGTCGGCCGAGTTCGGGTCGAGCGCCACCGCCCGCTCCGCGTGGCTTTCCGCCTCGTCCAGGCGCCGCATCCAGGCAAGGGCGAGGGCCAGCGAGATATGGGCCTGCGCCTCCGTATCGTCGATCTCGATCGCCTTCCTCGCCAGGTCCATCGCCTGTGTGAGATTTTCCGGCGTGGCATCATTCCACTGGTTGACGAATTCGGCGAAAGCGATGATCGAAAGCCGGGCATAGGCGGCCGCCAGATGCGGATCGATGGCAACGACGCGCTCCAGCATGCCGCGCGCTTCCCTGGACGCCTGGGCGCTGAGCTGCAGCATGGTCTCACGGGAGCGGACGAGCAGGTCGTACGCCTCGGGATCGACCTTGGCGCGGCCCTCGCGCCGCGTCTCCTCGCTGGGCGTCAGCTTCACCCTGAGCGCGCTGACGATGGTGCGGGTAACCTCGTCCTGCACCGCGAATATGTCCTCGATGCCTCGGTCGTAGCGCTCGGCCCAAAGATGGCCGCCGGTCGTGCCGTCGATCATCTGGGCGTTAATCCGGATGCGATTGGCGGCCCTGCGCACGCTGCCTTCCAGCACGTAACGGACACCCAGTTCGCGGCTCACCTTGCGGATGTCCGGCGCCTTGCCCTTGTAGGCGAAGGACGAATTGCGGGCGATCACGAACAGGCCCGAAACTTTGGACAGGTCGGTGATGATGTCCTCGGTGATGCCGTCTGCGAAATAGCCCTGCTCCGGGTCGCCCGACATGTTGTCGAACGGCAGCACGGCGATCGACGGCTTCCCGGGAAGCGGCGGCGGAGTCTCGGCGACAGCCTCGGAAACAGCATTTGCGCGGCCGTTCGGCGACCAGGTCCAAATGTGCACGGGGCGCTCGATGTTCTTGACCTCGTGAAGCCCGCCATCGACGAAATCGATGCCAACGCGGCCGTGCACATGCTGGTAGACGCCGTCCGATATCGCCACGCCGCCGGGATCAGCCAGCATCTCGAGGCGCGCGGCGATATTGACGCCGTCGCCGAAAAGGTCGCTGTCGTCGACCATGATGTCGCCGAGGTTGACCCCGACGCGCAGAACGATCGCCCGGTCTTTCGGCATGTCGTCGTTGGCCGCGTTCATCGCGCCTTGCAACGCAGCCGCGCATTCCACCGCATTGACCGCGCTGCCGAACTCGACGAACACGCCGTCGCCGGTCCGCTTGAAGACGCGGCCCTGATGCTGCTCGACGAGCGGCTCCAGAACCTCCTTCCACCGCGCGGTGAGCGTGGTGTGCGTGGCCGTCTCGTCGCGCTCCATCAGCCGGCTGTAGCCGACCACGTCGGCTGCCAGAATCGCCGCAAGCCTGCGCCGAATATGTTCAGTGGCCATTATGATTGGCGCCTTCCGGGAAATGCTTTCGACAAGATTCTACCGACGCCCCGCTGTGAAGTCTATTCGGATGACGCCGCCCTGCTGTCACCGGTTTAGCATTCAGTTAAGAAATTCCCGCGTCAGCGCAATGCCGGACGCGCCTCTCCGGCGAAAAGAAGACGCAGGCCGAGAGCGATCATCACGACGCCCGCGAAACGCTCCTGCCATAGTAGCAACCCGCTGTGGCGCGAGAGCCAACCGCCTACCGCACCCGAGGCCAGAGCCACCGATCCGAGGGTCAGCAGGCCCGTGCCCTTCATCGTGGCTCCAAATACCAGCAGTTGCACTCCAGCCGGACCCGACGAGGGATCTACGAACTGCGGCAGGATGGCCAGCATGAAAGTCAGCACGGTGGGGTTGGTCAGATTACAGACCATGCCCTGCCGGAATGCCGCGCTCCATGTCACGTCGGGCGTCGTGCCCACCATGCTCTCCACGCCTGCCGCATTCCGGCGCGGAAGCAAGAGGCCTATCCCGAGATAGATCAGGTAGCCGGCCCCCGCCCAGCGCAGGATCTCGTAGGCGACGGGCGACGAAGCGACAAGGGAGGCAATGCCGAGCGCGAGCAGCGGAATCTGGATCACTCCGGCCGCGACGCAGCCGAGCGCTGTCGAAAGCGCCACGCGCCACCCCTGTCCGACGCCGCGGCTCATGACGAGCAGCATGTCGGGCCCGGCCCGGACAACTGATAGGCAAGCACCGCCCCGAGGAGCGAGATAGGTGGCGAGTTCCGGCATGGCGGTCACATCTCCGCTTCATCAGCAGTGACTCAGCTAACTTTCCCGCGAGCGTTTGGTTCTGCCATTGAGCAGTGCGCAGCTTGAGCGCGAGATATTCGCGCTATTCCTGCGGGCGCCGGCTCCGGAAAGGGCGAAAGCAGACGCGGCGGGCGCCGCCCCGATGCCTTTTACTGCCGCTTCCTCATCAGCGCTTCCAGTTCCTCATCGCCGCGCTCCGGCAGCATGATCCGGACATGCGCATAAAGGTCGGCATTGCCGCCGACCTTTTCCGGCAAGCCGCGGCCCTTCAACCGCAGAACCTTGTCCGAACTCGACCAGGCCGGCACGCTGACCGACAGACGGCCAGTCGGCGTCTCGACCGGCACTTTTGCGCCGAGCACCGCATCCTCCAGCGAAACCGGCAGATCGGCATGCAGGTCGCGGCCCTCGACGCGGTAGCGCGGATGGCGGCGGAAGCGGATCTTCACGAGCGCATCGCCCGGCTCGCCCGGACCCTGCTCGCCCTGCCCCTTGAGTCGGATCGTCTGGCCATCCTCGACATAGCGCGGCAGCTTCACCGCGAGCTTGCGCCCGTCGGGGAACATCGCATTGACCTTGGCCGCGGTCGCCGCCTCCTCGATCGATATGTCGAGCGTGGCGTTGAGATCGCCCGCCTGCCGCCTCATGCCGGCGCCCATCCCAGCGCCGGGGCCGGCGCCCGGCCGCTGCGAAAAGGCCTCGCCGAAGAGTTCCGAGAATATGTCGGCGCCGGCGAATGGATCGCCGCCCGGCGCGCTGGACCTGAACTCGAAGCGCGTGCCGCCAGGCCCCTGCTGCCGCCGGAAACCCGCGAACGGATCGCCTCCGCCCGCACGACCCGGATGGCCGTCGAAACCCTGGAAGCGCGGCTTGCCGGTGGCGTCGATCTCGCCGCGGTCGAACGCCGCGCGGTTCTTCTCGTCGCCGAGAATCTCGTAGGCCTGGTTCGCTGCGGCGAACTCGTCCTTTGATTTTGGATCGGGATTCTGGTCCGGATGGTGCTTCTTGGCGAGCTTCCGGAACGCCGATTTTATGTCCTTGGCCGATGCGTTCTTCGCAATGCCCAAAACTTCATATGGATCGCGCATGCTTCCTGCCTGCGAAAATTCAGATTGTGCGCTCTATATGCGCCTGCGTAGGAAGAGATTCCAGTGCGCGGCAACTTACAAGGCTTTGAACGATTCCATCCGCCACGCCCCCGGCGCGACCATGCAGACCTCTCCCCGGTAGAGGCTGACGCCGTCGAAACTTTCGCGCGAGGTGGTGAAGTGCCGGCAGAGCGGGCCCCTGTCATTATGCTCGGCCAGTGCAGTGATCGTGCCGCGCGAGCCGGTGCCGACATTTGCCCAGGGCAGCGGCACGCCGCCCAATTCCATGTCGGCCGACGACACGGCATTGCGGATAGTCGCTTCGTCCGACAGGCGCTCCGGATCTGCTATGGGCACTCCCCTTTGCGACACATTGCCGGTCAGGATGGTCTGGTCGATCTCGGCCTTTTCGAGGCTGAAGCCACCCGACGCGCAGGCGCAGAGCGGCAGCATCGCCGCCAAAAGCGCCACATTGAGCCCTTGCCGCCGCAGCGAATGCAGGAAACCGCCTTCAGACGCTTGCGCGGCGCGCGACAATCGGCAATCTCCCCGAACCCGATGAATACGAGCTGAAACTATGAGCCAAACAGAGTTAACAAGCGGTGACTTTACCGAGGCCGCGGAGCCGTTCCGGCTCTTTGCAGAATGGCTCGACGATGCGGTGAAAAGCGAGCCGAACGACCCTAACGGCGTGGCGCTGGCGACCGTCGACGAGCACGGCATGCCGGACGTGCGGATGGTGCTGCTCAAGGGCTTCGACGAGCAGGGTTTTGTTTTCTACACCAATTTCGAAAGCACCAAGGGCCGCGAGATCCTATCCTCGATGAAGGCTGCGATGTGCTTCCACTGGAAGTCGCTGCGCCGCCAGGTGCGCGTGCGCGGGCCGGTCGAGATCGTCAGCGACGCCGAGGCCGACGCCTACTATACGACGCGGCCGCGCGGCAGCCGCATCGGCGCCTGGGCGTCGAAGCAGTCGCGCCCGCTCGAAAGCCGGTTCGCGCTGGAAAAGGCGGTCGCCGAATACACCGCCCGCTACGCCTTTGGCGACATCCCCCGCCCGCCCTACTGGTCGGGCTTTCGCATCAAGCCGCAGACCATCGAATTCTGGCACGACAGGCCCTTCCGCCTGCACGACCGCATCATGTTCAGCCGCACCGATGCCGGCGGATGGGAAAAGACGCGGCTTTATCCGTAGCTGCCGTGGACGCTCACCGTGCCTGCCGTCTGCGCCCCGGACCGGTAATCCAACGAATCCCCGCAGCAATCGATATGCCTAGCAACGGCCAGGCGGCCCAGAATTCGCCGCTCCAGGACAGGAGATTGACCGCAATCACGCCCAGCCCGGCGACGCCGAGTATTGCAAGAATAGGATCGATCAGCCTGTTGGTCCGCGCCCAGATCAGTCCGGCCAGCATCGCGAAGCCGAAGAGTGGCCACCGCGCCCAGAACTCGCCTTCCCATGAAAGCAGATTGACGACCAGCGGGATGGCAGCGACGAAGCCGATAATCGCCATTTTCCGGCTGATTGCAGGGCTTCGGGCGAGATTCGGGGCGACGGAACCACGCGCCTGCGGTGCGGACGGGGCCGGCTGCCGTCCCCATTCGGTCCGGGGCTCCTTCGGCTCCGGGCTTGTCACGGGAGTGTTGCCGATCCTGACGGCATAGCTTGGCACCGCCTCTTCGATATTCTTCACGGAAAGCTGACCCAGGAACTCGAAGCCCACCGTCATCTTGTTGCGGACCTGATCATAGACCGTGTTTGAGATCACGATACCGCCCGGCGGAGCAGACGCCTGCAGGCGCGCGGCGATGTTGACGCCGTCACCATAGATGTCGTCGCCTTCGACGATAACGTCGCCGAGATTGATGCCGATGCGAAACAGCATACGCTCGTCGGCTGAGCGGCCGGCATTGTATTCGGCCAGTTCGTTCTGGACATCGATCGCGGCGCGCACCGATTCCACCACGCTCGGGAATTCGGCGATCACGCCGTCGCCCCAGGTGTTGACGACGCGGCCGGAATGGGCCTCGATCAGCCGCGCCATGGCGTCGCGATAGCGCTTGAGGGTAGCAAGGGTGCCTTCCTCATCGGCAGCCATCAGCCGTGAATAGCCTTGGACGTCCGCCGAAAAGATCGTCGTCAGCTTGCGGCGCGTCGTGGACGTCACGCTTGCGTCCTCCTCTGAAAGCGGCGCCGGGTGCCCACCGAACCGTTTGCCTTGGCGTAGCCTATATCGGTGCGAGACGGCGCCGGCGCAATCCTGTCAGCGCAAATTTCATCACGCCTTCTTGCGTTCCATGAAGGCCACGAAAGCCGCCTTGGCCTCGTCCGACTTCAGCCGGTCCTGGAAATGCGCCCCCTCTTCCTTGATGCGCGCGACAACGTCCTCGCGCGAGCCGCGCATCAGGTCGCGGGCGATCTTCAGCGCCTCGGGCGGCTTGGCGGCGATCGCTTGCGCCGCGGCAAGCGTCTCCGCCTCCAGCCTTTCCTTGTCCACGACGGCGTAGATCAGGCCGGCATCCTTCGCCCGCTCGGCGGAAAATCCTTCGCCGAGACCGAGCAGCGCAAATGCATTCTGGCAGCCGAGCACCGCAGGCGCCAGCAGGCTCGATCCTGCCTCCGGCACAAGGCCCAGATCGACGAAGGGCGTCCTGAAAATCGTGCCCGGCGTGGCAAAAGTCAGGTCGCAATGCAGGTTGATCGTCGTGCCGATGCCCACGGCGATGCCGTCGACGCCCGAAACGACCGGCTTTCGTGTGGTGGCCAGCGCCAGCAGGAAATCCCAGACTTCCGTGCCGCCCTCATCGCCCATGGCAACGGCCATGAAGTCGGCCAAATCGTTGCCCGACGAAAACGCGCCGGGAACCCCGAAGAAGACGTGGACCCGGACCGCCGGATCGGCATCGCCCGCCGCAAGTGCGCTCGCCATATCGGCATACATTTTCCGCGTGATGGCGTTCTTCTTGTCCGGACGGTTCATCCGGATAATCTGAACGGCGCCTTGCCGCTCGAGGATGATATGTTCGCTCATTGTCTATGAATCCTCTTGCGGGCGTCAGCCAAGGATCAGCGTCTTTGCGGCGGCCGCCAGGCTTTCGGCGCCGCCGGTCACCCTGTCCTTCAGCGCCCGCGTCTCACCGAGCAGGTTTTCGGCGAAAAACCGGCAGAGCACCGTACGCTCCTCCCCATCATCTGCCAGCGCGCCGCGCGCCAGATAGGCCGCCGCCGCCGTCAGCGCGAACAGCCTGAGATAGGGCGTGGCGCCGGCAAGCGCGTCGTCTGTTCTTCCATCGGCAAGGCGCTGCTGGAGATGGCGCGTCGCATTGGTCAGGCAGTCGAGCGCCTGTTCGAGAAGGAGCGCGGTTCGCCCGAAGCCGCTGCGATTGGATACCGCGATCGCGTTGGCGATTTCGTCGAGTTCGGCGATATAGCCGAACACATGCTCGCCGCCGCCGAGCGGCAGCTTGCGCACCACGAGATCAATTGCCTGGATGCCGTTGGTGCCCTCGTAGATCGGCGCTATGCGGACATCGCGGTAGAGTGCGGCCGCGCCGGTTTCCTCGATGAACCCCATGCCGCCGTGTACCTGCACGCCGAGCGAGGCCACGTCGACGCCGATGTCGGTGGAAAACGCCTTAGCGATCGGCGTCAGCAGATTGGCGCGGTCCTGCCAGTGCGCGCTTTCCTCCCCCTGGCTGTTTCGCGCCATGTCAGTTGCATGCGCGCAGGCATAGGAGATGGCGCGCGCCGCCTGCGTCAGCGTCTTCATGGTGAGGAGATTTCGCTGCACATCGGGGTGGCGGACGATCGGCGCCATGCCCTCGCCGGACCAGCCGGCGGCCCTGCCCTGCCGCCGCTCATTGGCGTAGGCGAGCGCTTTCTGGAACGCGGCTTCGGCCACCGCCACGCCCTGTATGCCGATCGCCAGCCGCGCATTGTTCATCATGGTGAACATGCAGGCGAGGCCGCGATTCTCTTCGCCGATCAGCCAGCCGACTGCGCCGGGCGTAATGCCCTCGGCAAAACCATCGCCATAGATCATGGTGCAGGTTGGCGAGCCGTGGATGCCGAGCTTGTGCTCGATGCTGGCGCAGAACACATCGTTGCGCCGGCCGAGCGAGCCGTCTTCGTTTGGAATGAATTTCGGCACCAGGAACAGAGAAATGCCGCGGGTGCCCGCCGGCGCATCAGGCAGCCGGGCCAGCACCAGATGCACGATGTTGTCGGTGAAATCGTGCTCGCCATAGGTGATGAATATCTTCTGGCCGAAGATGCGGTAGGAGCCGTCGCCGGTCGGTTCGGCCCGCATGCGGAGCGCTGCGAGGTCGGAGCCCGCCTGCGGCTCCGTCAGGTTCATGGTGCCCATCCACTCGCCCGACACCAGCTTTTCGAGATATGTCCGCTTCAGTTCGTCGGAAGCGTGCTTCTCGATCGCCTCGACCGCGCCAATTGTCAGCGTCGGGCCGAGCGCAAACGCCATAGAGCCGGAATTCCACATTTCGAGCGCGGCAACGCCGAGCATCATGGGCAGCGCCTGACCGCCATATTCTTCCGGCGCCGACAGGCCGTTCCAGCCGCCCTCGGTCCAGCGCTTGTAAAGATCCTTCCAACCGGCCGGCATCGTGACGGCTGCATCCTTCAGCACCGCGCCTTGCTCGTCGCCGATCTTGGCCAGCGGTGCGATCTCTTCCGTGGCGAAGCGTCCCGCCTCGGAAAGGATCGCGTCGACTAGATCCTCGGTGAGGTCGCCGAGCGCGCCGGCATCCAGCGCGGCCTTCAAGCCCGCGACGTGCTTCAACGTGAAGGCGATGTCTTCGACCGGCGCTCGATACATTCTGCCCTCTCCTCCATTCAGGCGGTCGCTACCCGCTGCAGTGCCACACTAGCCAATTGTCGGTCGCAAGGGCTAGTTACTTTTGACGTAAACGTCAAATAATGATCCAGCGTTGCACGTCGCGCCGTCGAGGCTAAATATGCCGGAAACCGAACACGTGAAAAAATGCTGGCAAGACCAGAGACCCGCCGCTGCATCGAATGCAGTCTGCCTTATGGCGCCACCGGCTTCTGGTGTTATCACGGCAACATCGACAACGGTCCAGCCTATTGGAGCGACCGCGGCATCCTCTGCTCGCCGAAATGTTCACTCGCCCATTTTCGCAGGCGCGAGGCGGATGGCAGCCTGCCGGACAGGCCGGCGCCCGATCCTTTCACCTTCATTCCGGGCAGATAAAGCTCGGGACAGCGCGCAAGCAGCATTTTATTAACCACGACAGGCAAGAATGCCCACTTGACCCGCGGGGATTCTGCGCCTTGTTCGGCAAGACCGTTCGCCATTTTCTGATCTCGCTGACGCTCGGCGCGGCAATGGCGACGCCATTCGCGCCAGCTGCGCCCGCGTCTGAGTTTTCCGAGCCTTGGAAAAAGAGCGACCGGGCGCTGGTGATCGACGCCTACGAATACAATTCGATCGACTGGCAGAAACTCGCAACCGACAAACGCATCGCCGGCTTCATCAGCAAGGCCTCCGACGGCCTGCCGCCGCCCTATGCCTGCTCCGGTAACCAGACGGAAATCGCGCTCTGCAAGGCATTGTTCAAGCGCCATGCGGTGGCACGCGAACTGTTCCACACCCGCCGGACCGTCGCCCGCGCACTCGGGCTCGAATGGGGCGCCTATCATCTTGCCCGGCCGGGCAACCCGGTCGACCAGGCCAACAATTTCATCGACTTCGCCGAACCCGGCCCGGACGATCTGCTGGCGCTCGATATCGAGGAAAACGACCCGGAAAAATGGATGTCGCTGGAGGACGCGGAGGAATTCGCGCGCCACGTCCATCGCCGCGTCGGCCGCTTCCCAATCCTCTACACCAACGGCACGACGGCGCAGCACATCGCCGACAACCGTGAAAAGTACCCGCTGCTGTCGCGGCTGCCGCTCTGGTATGCCCGCTACAAGCCTGAAATCGGCATGCATTTCCCGAAGGGCAACTGGCCGACCTACACGCTCTGGCAGTTCTCCGCGCAGGCAAACTGCAATGCGCGCCAGTGCCCCTATCGCGTTCCTGGAACGCCGCTCGACATCGACGTCAACGTCGCCTCGATGAGTGTGGAGGAACTGCGCCAAGCCTGGCCGTTCGGCGGTCTGCTCGACGTTCCCGTCGAGATGATCGCCAGCATTCCCGTGCCAGTCCCCCGGCAGCAAGCGCTTGACGGCCATGTCGCGCTGTCCTACGCGCCTGTCGAGCAGGCAAGCGCCGCCGTTGCGCTGGCCTCAGCATTCCAGGTGCGCGGCCAGCACTATCCCGATAGATACGAAACGAGCGGCTCGTGGTTTCAGGCGCTCGCCGGCTATTTAGCGTCGATCAGGAACAGCATGGTCGCATGGGCGGGCATCGGAGACTCACCACCGGCCGGGATCGACCCGATCGTCACCGCCACGGTTCCGGAAGGGCAGAACTAGCGATCAACGGCCGATGCCGCAATTGGAAGGCGATCACAGCAGAGAGCCTTTCCCGCCAGCATGACGACCGACAGAATGGACATTGAACCAGCGCTGGTGAGCCGGCTGGTGGCCGCGCAATTTCCTCAATGGGCCAGCCTGGCGATCAGGCCGGTCGAATTCGGCGGATGGGACAACCGGACTTTTCATCTCGGCGACCGCATGACGGTGAGATTGCCGAGCGCCGCGTCCTATGCAGCGCAGGTCGAAAAGGAACAGCGCTGGCTGCCGAAGCTCGCCCCGCACCTGCCGCTTCCGATCCCGACGCCACTGGCGAAAGGCGAGCCGACCGACTTCTATCCCTGGCCGTGGTCGATCTACCGGTGGCTCGACGGAGAGACCGCTTCGGTCGACCGCATCGACGACATGACGGGATTCGCGACCGCGCTCGCAAAATTCCTCGTCGCGCTGCAGCAGGCCAACGCCACCGGCGGGCCTCCGCCCGGCAAGCACAATTTCTTCCGCGGTGGGTCGCTGACCGTCTATGACGGCGAAACGAGACGGGCGATCGCCGCACTCGACGGCGCGATCGACGCCGATACGGCGACCGAGATCTGGGAAACGGCGCTTGCCGCGCCATGTCGTGGCAAGCCTGTCTGGGTGCATGGAGACGTGGCGGTCGGGAACCTGCTGGTCAAGGATGGCCGGCTCAGTGCCGTCATTGATTTCGGCTCGTCGGCCGTCGGCGATCCCGCATGCGACCTCTACATCGCCTGGACGTTCCTCGAAGGCGAAAGCCGCGAGGCGTTCCGCGCCGCCATGCCCGCCGACAAGGCAACCTGGGCGCGCGGCCGCGGCTGGACGCTGTGGAAGGCGCTGATCACATATGCCGAGCACCGCGACGCCGAGCCGCTGGGGCCATGGGCGCAGCGGGTGCTCGAGGAGGTGATTGAGGATTACAGGCGGGCGGGATGATGACGGCCTCGCCGCTTAGAGCCCCCGCTCCCTTTCCACCGCCTTATATCCGATGTCGCGGCGGCAAAAACCTTCCGGCCAGTCGATCAGGTCGACCGCGGCATAGGCTTTCCGCTGCGCTTCGCTCACCGTCCTGCCCATTGCCGTTACGTTCAACACGCGCCCGCCATTGGCGACGATCTCTCCGTTGCGCTCGGCCGTGCCAGCGTGGAAAATCTCGACGCCGTCGCCCGTTTTCTCCAAACCGCGGATGGCCGAACCCTTTTTCGGCGTGCCGGGATAACCGTCCGCGGCCATCACCACGGTCAGCGCCGCATCGTCGCGCCAGCGCGCCGACATGTGCGCCAGTTGCGCGTCGGCGGCAGCGCTGAGCAACACCAGAAGGTCGTCCTTCAGCCGCATCATCAGCACCTGGCATTCGGGGTCGCCGAAGCGGACATTGTATTCGATCAGCTTCGGGCCATTCTCGGTGATCATCAGGCCTGCGAACAGCACGCCGGAAAACGGCGCGCCCATCTCGGCCATGCCGCGCATGGTCGGCTCGACGATCTCGCGCATCGTCCGCTCGATGAGTTCCGGCGTCATCACAGGTGCCGGCGAATAGGCGCCCATGCCGCCGGTGTTGGGGCCCGTGTCGCCCTCGCCAACGCGCTTGTGGTCCTGCGCGGTGCCGAAGGGCAGCGCGGTCGCGCCGTCGCACAGGCAGAAGAAGCTCGCCTCCTCCCCGGTCAGGAACTCCTCGACCACGATCTCCGCGCCGGCTCCGCCGAACGCGCCGTCGAAGCAGGTGTCGACCGCCTCCAGCGCCTCCTCCAGCGTCATGGCGACGGTCACGCCCTTGCCGGCGGCCAGACCGTCGGCCTTGACGACGATCGGCGCGCCCATCTTGCGGATATAGGCCTTGGCCTCTGAGGCGCTGCCGAAGCGGCCGTACGCGGCGGTGGGGATGCCGTATCTGGCGCAGAGGTCCTTGGTGAAGCCCTTCGAGCCCTCGAGCTGCGCGGCCATTTTCGACGGCCCGAAAACGCGAATGCCGGCGGTGCGCAGATCGTCGCCCAACCCCTCCACCAGCGGCCCTTCCGGACCTACCACTACGAGATCTATCGCTTTCTCACGGCAGAAATTCGCGACCGCCGCGTGATCCGCGACATCCAGCGCCACGCATTCGGCCGCCTTGGCGATGCCCGGATTGCCGGGCGCGGCGTAAAGCCTGGTCAGCATCGGCGAGGCGGCCAGTTTCCAGGCCAGCGCATGCTCACGCCCGCCGGAACCGATGAGAAGGATGTTCATGCCGTATGCCTCCGGTTTCCGGTTCACCCGGTATGGCCGCGAAACAGGCCGGTCAAGTATAGGCTTCGCTTATCAAGGACAATTCGCCTTCTTGACGCCTGCGCCCCGCGCTGCCACTCCACTTCAATGGAAACCATTCAATCGCGAACCGGCCAGGGCCGCGTCGCCGACGCGCCGAGCGGTCACTGGGTCTACCGCGCGCTACCGCGCGGCATGTGGCCCTATGCGCAGCTTGCGCGGTGGGATCGGCCGATCGGCTGGTGGTTGTTGTTGTGGCCATGCTGGTGGTCGGCGGCGCTGGCCGCGACGGCGTTTGCGCGGCCGGGCGACCCGCTCTTGTCGCTCTTGCCCTCGCCGCTCACGCTCGTCCTGTTTCTTCTCGGCGCGGTCGCCATGCGCGGCGCCGGCTGCACCTACAACGACATCGTGGACGAGCGGATCGACGCCGAGGTCGAGCGCACCCGCTCGCGGCCGCTGCCGTCCGGCCAGGTCACGCGCCGGCAGGCCTGGATTTTTCTCATTGTCCAGGCGCTCGCCGGGCTCGCGGTGCTCTTGCAGTTCAACGGCTTCGCGATCGTGCTCGGCCTCTGCTCGCTCGCTGTCGTGGCCATCTATCCGTTCATGAAGCGAATCACCAACTGGCCACAACTGGTTCTGGGGCTTGCGTTTTCCTGGGGCGCGCTGATGGGCTGGGTGGTCGAGTTCGGCGATCTCGACGGCCCGGCCATCATGCTCTATCTCGGCTCGATCCTGTGGGTGATCGGCTACGACACCATCTACGCGCATCAGGACAAGGAAGACGACGCCATTGTCGGCGTGCGCTCGACGGCGCGTCTTTTCGGCGACAACACCAAGATTTGGCTGACCGGCCTTTACGGCTTCGCGCTGATGTTCTTCGCAATCGCCTTCGCCGCGGCGGAAGCGCCGATGCCGGCGCTGGCCGGCCTCGTCGCCGCCGGCGCGCACATGGCGCGCCAGATCTATGTGCTGGACATCGACAATCCGGCGCAATGTCTGAGGCTGTTCCATTCGAACAAGGTCGTCGGCTGGCTGATCTTCCTCGGGCTCGTCGCCGGCGGCGCCTGGATGGCGCTGAAGCCGCTTCTATAGATCGTCCCGCGCGATGATTTCCGCGCCGTCGACAACCAGCCTCAGGCCGAGATTGCCGGCCTTGCGCCGGGCGAGGAAGCGTGGCCTGCGCGTCGGCGTTGTGCGCCCCTTGCGGCGCTCCTGCGGCGGCAGCGCCTTGATCGCGGCGCCGAGCGATTCCTCTAGCGTGCGGGCGATGCCGTCGGCCTCGATCAAAAGCATCGGAAGGCGGTAGGCGTCGGCCCATGCGCGCCAGTCAGCGGCGACATCGTCGAGATCGTCGGCCACCAGCAGCGGCACAGACAGCATCGGATCATTGTGCAGCAGTTCCAGCGTCACCGTCACCGTGCCGTGCTCGTCCTCCAGAGCCCGCGCCGCGACGCCGCGGAAGGCGTTGGCCGGCAGCGCCACCGTCACCGGCAGGCCGCTCATTTCCAGCACCCGGCGCAGCACCGCGCCGCGATGATCGATGGTGAAGGTCACATCGCCATAGGCGTCGCGGGTTGCGTAGCTGACCATTTGCGGCAGACGAAACGGGTCGAGACGCATGTTGCGTCCCGCCCAGACTGGCTTCAGTCCGGTGCTCATTGAGTGCGCCTTCTTCCTGTTACTCCTGAGAGCCGGTTTCCGGTCTCTCCGAACCGGTTTTCCCGGTCTCGTTATGGGAAGAAGCCTACGCCGCGGACCTTACCGCCGCGCTTAAGAAAGTCGGTTAAATTTTGCTGATCCGGGGCATGGTTATCGCTTTGCGACCAAGTGCAAGGTGTTGGCAAGGGGTGTGAAGAAGGTGTGAATGGACTGACCGCAGATGCCGCTGCAAAATGACGACGGCAGGCATCGCCTGATTTTAAATCACCTTGCCCGGGTTCATAATGCCCGCCGGATCGAATGCCGTCTTGACGCGGCGCATCAGGTCGATCGCCACGGGCGGGGCGGTGGCGATCAGTTCCTCGCGCTTCAGTCTGCCGATGCCATGCTCGGCCGAGAACGATCCGCCGAGGTCGCGCACGATGTCGTGCACGGCCTTGTTCATCGCCCGGTATAGGCCGAGGAACGCCGCGCCATCCGCGCCCACAGGCTGTGAGATGTTGTAGTGCAAATTGCCGTCGCCCATATGGCCGAAGCAGACCACGCGAGCCCCCGGGCTGACCCGTTCAACGGCGATTGCGGCGCGCCCGATGAATTCGGGTATCGAAGCGACCGGCACCGAAATGTCGTGCTTGATCGACGCGCCTTCCGGGCGCTGGCCGTCGGAAAGCGACTCCCGGATGCGCCAGAACGCATCCGCCTGCGCCAGGCTTGCGGCGATCACCGCGTCGCCGGCAAGCCCCTTCTCCAGCCCGGCGGAAAGAATATCCTCAATCATGCCGCGCGCATCCTCGGTGGAGCGTCCCGACGACACCTCCATCAGCACATGCCATGGCCAGGCTCCCGCCAGCGGGCGCACCGTTCCCGGGATGTGGCGGACGGCGAATTCTAGCGGCCGGTCAGCGATCAGCTCGAACGCGGTCAGGCCGCTGCCCGCCTGGTCCACCGCGTTGCTGAACAGCGCCAGCGCCGCCTCCGGCGAATTGAGCCCGACCCAGGCGACCTCCCTGCCCTTGGGCTTAGGGTAAAGCTTCAGGACCGCCGCCGTGATGATGCCGAGTGTGCCCTCCGCGCCGATGAACAGGTTCTTCAGATCATAGCCGGTGTTGTCCTTCTTCAGCTTGCGCAGATCGTCGAGCACCTCGCCGGTCGGCAGCACCACCTCGAGGCCGAGGCAGAGCTCGCGCGCATTGCCATAGGCAAGCACGCCGGTGCCGCCGGCATTCGATGAAAGATTGCCGCCGATCTGGCACGAGCCCTGCGACCCCAGCGACAGCGAAAACAGCCGGTCGGCCGCATCCGCCGCGTCGCGCAGCGTCTGCAGCACCACGCCGGCCTCGACGGTAGCGGTGTTTGACAAAAGGTCGATCTCACGGATGCGGTTCATGCGCGACATTGAGAGCACGATCTCGCGGCCGGAACTGTCGGGCATCTGCCCGCCGACAAGGCCGGTATTGCCGCCCTGCGGCACGATCGGCGTTCTAGTATCGGTGGCCAGCCGCATGATGCGGCTGATCTCGTCGACGCTGCCCGGCCGCAGCACCAGCGGCGTCCGGCCGGGATAGAGGCCGCGCCGCTCGCTGACGTAAGGCGCGATGTCGGCGTCGCTTCGCAACGCATAGGCTTCGCCGACGATTCCCGCAAAGCGGTCGAGGAGCGCTGCGTCGATGCCTTGCTCGGATGCTTCCATGGCCGTTCCTACTGATACGAAGCGCCGCTGTCACGCGGCGCTGCCGCGCGCGCCAGCCGGTCGTTGATCGCCTCGCCCAGCCCCTCATATGGTATCGGCTCCACCGCGATCATTTTCGCGCCGCTGCGGTCGAGCGCCTGGAGGTGCGAGAAAAGGTTGCTCGCAGCCTCGGTGAGATCGCCGGTCTCGGAAAGGTTTAACACCGCAAACGCGCCTTCCGCATTTTTGACGCGTTCCGGCCCGAAGGCGAGCAGCGCCTCGCTGGCCGCCACATCCTCCGCGTTGAGCCGCACCAGAGCGCCCGGTGCATAATGCGAGGCCAGCATGCCCGGCGCCTCGACGCCATTTTCCGCGCCGCGCACCAGCGCCACGCCCGCTGCCGCCTCCAGTTCCTCGGCGGCTATGCCGCCCGGCCGCAGCAGCCGCAGTCTTCCATCCTCGACCTTGACGATGGTCGATTCCAGCCCGACCGGCGTCGCGCCGCCGTCGACCACCAGCCTGATCCTGTCGCCCAAATCGTCGGCGACCGCCGCGGCGGTCGTCGTGCTTATCCTGTTCGACGAATTGGCGCTGGGCGCGGCCAACGGCCGGCCGAGGTGCTCGATGAGCTTGGCACCGAAGCCGCGCGGCATTCTGAGCGCGATTGTGTCTAGCCCGGCCGTAACCAGCGGGTGGATCGCGCCGCCGGGCCTCAAGGGCAGCACCAGGGTCAGCGGACCTGGCCAGAATCTTTCCGCCAGTATTCGCGACAGCGGATCGAATTCAGCGATCTCCTCGGCCATCGCCATCGTCGCCACATGGGCGATCAGCGGATTGAAGCGCGGCCTGCCCTTCGCCTCGAAAATCTTCGCGACGGCCGCGCCATTGGTCGCATCGCCGGCGAGCCCATAGACGGTTTCGGTCGGGATCGCGACGATTTCGCCGGCCCTGAGCAGGGCCAGCGCCTCGTCCATCGCCTCGGCTGCGTCGCGAATTTCCGCCACTTCCCGCAATCCTTCGAATATGTCCGATCGCTAAAATGCCGCGCATCGCCTCAAGCGGGCATCAACCCCGGACTGATAAGGGACCAGCGTGGAAATGCAATGGAGCATGCCGGTGCGATCGTTCTGGAAGCCTTTTGCCCTTGTCGCCGCGGCGACCTGCTGCGCGGGCTCCGCTCACGCCTCGTCCATCGTGACGCTCGAGGCGATGACGGAGCAGCTCGGCCCATCCTTTGTGATCGCCGGACCGCCGGACGAGGCTCCGGCGGCCGCGGAGACCGACGACCGCCACATGGTCAGCCGGTCCATCATCGCCTTCGGCCCGTCCAATGTCGCCTATGAGAACGTCGCCTCCGTCGGCGAGAAGACGCAGCGCGATTTTTCGCCGATGGTGCTGCGCGGCGGCATCGCCGGCGGCGCCTTCCCGACGGGAAACGGCTTGCCGCACGCGGATGAACGGGAACCGGCCGTCGTCTACGACCCGAAGCGGACCCTCGCCGAAAAGCCGGCCGAGCCGCCTCCCCCCGAAGCCCCCGAAGCGCCTCGCGCACCCAAACCGTCCGGCGATCCTGTAATCATCGACCGCTGATCCGCCGCTTGATGCGCGCTTTCCCGTTGCGCAACCGAGCACGCCGCCAGTTCCGAGCCAGTGCGGCAGGCTATCCGGCTATTTTGGAAAAATCCGCGACCTGATCGGTAGCCGCGCGGATGCGGGCGAGCAGCGCCAGCCGGTTGGCGCGGACAACCACATCCTCATCATTCACGAGAACGCGTTCAAAGAATGAATCAACCGGTTCACGCAACTCGCTAAGCGCGCGCATGGCGGCGGAAAAGTCTTCATTCTGAATCGCTTGGCCGGCCTGGCTCTCGGCTTGATTCACCGCGGCGAACAGCGCTTTTTCCGCATCCTCACGCAAAAGCGCGGGATCGACGGAGTCGGCGATGAGGGTTTTCTTCTTCTCTTCGGCCGCCAGAATGTTCGCCGCGCGCTTGGTCCCGGCGAGCAGGTTTTTTCCGTCCTCGGTATCGAGAAAGGCGGACAGGGCCTCTACGCGTCGGACGATCATCAGGAGGTCGTCGTTTGAAGATTGGCCAATCTCCCCCTTGAGGGGGAGATGCCCGGCAGGGCAGAGGGGGTGCCTCGACGATGTTCCGGCCCCCTCTGTCGGCTTCACCGACATCTCCCCCTCAAGGGGGGAGATTGGCGCGCCACTCGCCAGCACAGCGTCGATCAGATCGTGCCGCGCGCCCTGGTCGCGGAGATAGACCTTCAGGCGGTCGTGGAAGAAGGAGAGGAGGTCGGAACTCGACGTGTTTGCGGCGGTCCAGATTGTTTCTTCTTCATTGCCATCGAACATCTCTCCAATCCGCTTGCCGACCATTTCCCTCAAAGAATCGGTGTCTGCGAGAAGCGACAATTCATCAGCTAGCGCTAGTCTTTCACCTGCCGCGGCAAAGCGGCGTGCATGCAGGAAGATTGCAGTGGCAAGCGAACTGCGGAGGCTAATCGGATTAAGCCTTAACCGCACCCCATTCTCGACCACAATCCTGATCACCCCCAGCGCCGCCCTTCTCAGCGCATACGGGTCCTTGCTGCCCGTGGGCTTCTCGTCGATCGCCCAGAAGCCGACCAGCGTGTCGAGCTTGTCGGCCAGCGCCACGGCCACCGAGACGGGGTCGGTCGGCACGCGGTCGGACGGCCCCTGCGGCTTGTAGTGCTCCTCGATCGCGGCGGCGACCGAAGTATGCTCACCCTGCAGCAGCGCGTATTTGCGGCCCATCGCGCCCTGCAGTTCGGGGAACTCGCCCACCACTTCGGTCTGGAGATCGGCCTTGGCCAACACCGCCGTGCGGCGCGCGAGCTTCGGATCGGCGCCGACGATAGGCGCGATCTCCTCCGCCAGCCGCGCGATGCGCTCCACCCGCTCTCCCTGCGTGCCGAGCTTGGCGTGGAAGGTCACGCCGAGATGGTCGAGCCGCGCCATGCGCTGATCGAGCGGCTTCTTCAAATCGAGCCCGAATTTTTCCGCCGACCCTTTCAACTCGTCGAGGTCGGGCAGGTCCGCCTGGTCGGTCTTCCAGAAATACAGCGCGTCCGACAGCCTCGCCCGCACCACCTTGCCGTTGCCGTAAGCAATCTCCTTGCCACCGTCCCTGGCCTCGATATTGGCGGTCAGGATGAAGCGGTTGGAGAGTGACGATTGGCTAATCTCCCCCCTTGAGGAGGAGATGTCCGGCAGGACAGAGGGGGGCAACGTAGAGTGCTTACCGTCGCCGCCCTCAAGGTTTTCGGTTGATTGAGAGATTGGCAGGACAGCGCCCCCCTCTGTCGTCTTCGGCGACATCTCTCCCACAAGGGGGGAGATTGGGCGCGTTGTCACAAAGCACTTCTGGTTCGCCCGGATCGTCAGCCGGATCACTTCGGCGGGAATGTCGAGAAAATCCTGCTCGAACTCGCCCATCAGCACGACGGGCCATTCGACCAGCCCAGCCACCTCCTCCAGCAGCCCGTCATCCTCGATGAGTTCCAGCCCATTGGCGAAGGCGAGGTTCTTCGCATCGGCAAGGATGATCTCCTTGCGGCGGTCGGCGTCGAGCACGACCTTCGCCGCCTCGAGCTTGGCCGCATAATCCTCGAAACGGCGCACCACGATCGCATCGGGCGCGTGAAAGCGGTGGCCGTAGGTAACGTTGCTGGCGCGGATGCCGTCGACCTCGAAGTCGACCACCACCGGCTCCTCGGTCTCGGGGCCGAAGGTGCAGACGATCGACTGCAGCGGCCGGACCCAGCGCAGCGAGCCGGGCTTTGCCGATGCCGCGCCCCAGCGCATCGATTTCGGCCACGGAAAGTCCCGGATGATCCCTGGGATGAGTTCGGCGATGATCTCCTCCGCCGCCCTGCCCGGCTTGACGATATGGGCGACATAGAAATCGCCCTTCTTCGGGTCGGAATGCACATGCGCCTGGCTGATGTCGTCGAGCCCCGCCGAGCGCAGGAAGCCGGCGATCGCCTGCTCCGGCGCCTTGGTGCTCGGGCCCTTCTTCTCCTCGCGCACATCCTTCGACCGCGCTGTCAGGCCGCGCACGTTGAGCGTCAGCCGGCGCGGCGTCCAGTAGTCGCGGGCGGCGTCATAGGTCAGCCCGGCCTCGACCAGGCCGTCGGTCACCATCTTCCTGAGGTCGCCGGCCGCCTTGCGCTGCATGCGAGCAGGTATCTCTTCGGATCGTAGTTCGAGCAAAAGATCGGGCATAGTTCGGTCTCTAGGAAAAGGTTCGCGCGGGCATAGCAAGTCGGCCGCGCGCTGTCACCCTTCACGGGCAATCCGCAAAAATCATTCGCCCGCCTGTCGGACCGCGGCGAGCCCATTCGTCCTACGGGCAGATTTCCATGAACCGAATGCTGCGCTGAAGCGACCAACGCTCAGACCGGGAAATCTGCGGCCTGTGTGTGAACCATTTCGCCGACCCGGAACACAGAACGATCGACACTGAACGTCACGGACAACGACCATGAAAACGGCCTCGACCCTCCTCCAGCTTCTTGCGCTAAGCGCCTGCCTGGCGGCATCTCTCGGCGGATCGGATGAAGCCCGCATGCCCGGCGTCCGCAAGGCGCTCCAGACAATGGCGGGTTCTGCCAGCCAGACCAGCTTGCAGGAGTTCACAATGGTTGGCACGGCCCGGCCGGGGTAAGCACCGCCTGAATCAGGCAGCCAGCCCGCCGGCCTCCGTCTGCAAGAACGCTTCGCCGCATGCCTTGGCGAGATTGCGGACCCGCAGAATATAGCTCTGCCGTTCGGTCACCGAGATCACGCCGCGCGCATCGAGCAGGTTGAAGACGTGGCTGGCCTTAATGCACTGGTCGTAGGCCGGAAAGACCATGCGGTGAAAACCACCGCCCGCCCCAGCCCTCAGCAGCGCCTGGCATTCGGCCTCGGCGTCGTCGAAATGCCGAAGCAGCACCGCCGTGTCGGCATATTCGAAATTGTGACGCGAATATTCCTGCTCGGCCTGCAGGAAAACGTCGCCATAGGTGACCTTTTCCGCGCCCTCGCGGCCGTTGAAGTTCAGGTCATAAACATTGTCGACGCCCTGCACATACATGGCCAGCCGCTCCAGCCCGTAGGTTAGCTCGCCGGCCACAGGCGCGCATTCTATGCCGCAGACCTGCTGGAAGTAAGTGAACTGCGACACTTCCATGCCGTCGCACCAGCATTCCCATCCGAGCCCCCAGGCGCCGAGCGTCGGGCTTTCCCAATCGTCCTCGACGAAGCGGATGTCGTGCGTGAGCGGGTCGATGCCGATAGCCGCCAGCGAGCCGAGATAGAGCTCCTGCAGGTTCGGCGGGTTCGGCTTCAGGATCACCTGGTATTGGTAATAATGCTGCAGCCGGTTCGGGTTCTCGCCGTAGCGGCCGTCCTTCGGCCGGCGCGACGGCTGCACATAGGCGGCGCGCCAGGGCTTCGGGCCGAGCGCGCGCAGCGTGGTGGCCGGGTGGAAGGTACCCGCGCCGACCTCCATATCGTAGGGTTGCAGCACCACGCAGCCATAATCCGCCCAATAATTGTGGAGCGTCAGGATCAGCCCCTGGAACGAGCGGCTGGGGTGCATGTGGGCTGGCAAGGTCACGGGCGGGGCCTCTGCGATGGGAACCGCCAAGGCTCTAGTGCGGCAGTAGCGATGGGTCAAGGCGACCTCTTCCTTCTCCCCCTGTGGGAGAAGGAAGACGTCATGCTATTGCCCCGGCAGCACCAATTCCTGCCCCGGCACCAACCGGCCCGGGTTGCCCTGCAGCTGCGGATTGAGATTTAGGATTTCGATGTAGCGCCCGCCATTGCCGAGCACATCGTCGGCGATCGACCACAGCGATTGCCCCGGCAGCACCTTGTAGGCCGCGGGCGTGGCGGCAAGCGTCTCGACCGGCGCCGGCGCCTCGCTCTTCTTTTCCGGGTCGACGGCCGGCGCAGGCTTTGCCTCAACCGGCGCGGGCTTCACCGGCGCATCCTGCGCGGTCTTGCCCTCCGCAGGCGGCAGGCCCGCTGTGAGCTTCTTTTGCACGCTCGCCAGCACGTCGGGTTCAGGCTTCATGTCGCGCGCATGGCTCCACTGGAAGGTGGCCTCCAGCTTGCGGCCGACCTGCCAGTAGGCATCGCCGAGATGGTCGTTCAGCACCGGATCGTCCGGCTTCAGCGACACGGCGCGCTCGAGCTCGATCACCGCTTCCTCGAAGCGGCCAAGCCGGTAGTAGGCCCAGCCGAGCGAGTCGACGATGTAGCCGTCGCTCGGCCGCAGATCGACGGCCTTGCGGATCAGGTCCAGGCCTTCCTCCAGGTTCATGTTCATGTCGACCCAGGAATAGCCGAGATAGTTCATGACCTGAGGCTGGTCGGGATGGAGTTCCAGCGCCTTGCGAAAGTTCGGCTCGGCCTTCGGCCATTCCTTCAGCCGCTCATAGGCGATGCCGCGCTGGTAGAAGATGTTCCAGTTGCCGTTTGTCGGCTCCTTCAGCCGGGCAACGGCGCGGTCGTAGACTTCCGCCGCCTGGCGGTAATCCTCCTTGGAGGCATAGACGCCGCCGAGCGCCAGATAGGCGCGCATGTCGTCGGGGTTGGCGTCGAGCAGCGCCTTCAGATGGACGATCGCCTCGTCGTGGCGGTCGAGATCGGCGAGATTCAAGCCGAGCTGCAATTCGGCGGCGCGCTTGATCGGCGAGTCCGCGGGAATGCGCCCATAGAGCGCGATCGCTTCCTCCGCCTGGTCCTGCTGCTCGGCCACCGCCGCGAGTTGCAGAAGCACGATATCGCTGTCGGGCCTCAGCGCCAGCGCCAATTGCAGATAGAGCCGCACGAAGGGCTCGCCGCCGCCGCGATTGAGTGCGGCGCCGAGATTGAGCAGGATTTCGCTGGCGCCGTCGGCCGGACCGGCGACAAGGCGGGAAATCGGCTGGCCCTTTTCGATCTTTTCGCGCAGAGCCACCAGCGGTAGACGGCCGGTGGAAAACTCCTCCGCCTTGTCGAGCACCTCGATCGCCTTGTCCTTGTCGCCGCGCTGGGCGAGGAAGCCGGCATAAGCCTCGGCCACGCGGATCCAGGTCTCGGGCGCAGCACCCCCGGCCGAGACATTGTCGAACGTTGCCTGGTAAGCCTTTTCAGCCTCGCCGGTCATTCCAGCGGACTCGGCGATCAGCGCGCGGTGATACGTCTTGAACAGAGCGTACCATTCGGGGCCCTTGATCTTGTCGAGGCCGGCCAGCGCTTCGGTGCTTTGCCCGGCGCCGGACTTTGTCCAGGCGGTCATGACGGCTGTGATCAGCCGGTCGAGGTCGGATTCGACCGCCAGCTTGAGCATGGTCTCGGCAGCCGCATAATCCTTCTTGCGGAACGCATCGACGGCCAGCGCCACGCGCGAGAACCGCTCGATGTCGGGAACTGCCTTCAGCTTTTCGGCATAGGGCAGCGATTCGTCGAATCGCCCCTGTGCGATCAGCGCGAGCATCAGGCTTTGCTGGAGCTGCCGGTTTTGGGGGTCGAAGGCCAGCGCCTGCTTGTAGTAGGTGATCGCGCTGTCGAGATCGTTGTCCACTTCGGCCACGCGCGCTGCCAGATAGGCACCGGTAAACGAGCCGATTTCAACGGGTTCTGCCGTCTGCCTGGCCTCGGCCGGCAGCCCTGCCATCATACATCCCGCCAGTGCAGATACACCCGCAAGCCAGCTCAAACGTCGTTGCCGCATCACTATCCTTCCCGCCACGCCGCCTCTTGGCGAACCTTTGTCACACCGTGAAGCGCAAAAGCATGGCCTTTTTAGGGTCGCGGTTCAATGCCGCCGCACTTCACAATCCGGTCACGAGACCTTTTTGCAACGGGGTATGCCATTGAGGCGCGGAACTCCAAAAAGCACATCGTCTCGACGACGACATTCGGCCATGGTGAACATGATGCCGTCCAAGGCGGCGGCGCGACGGCTTTGGACGATCCGCGGTCGCCCCGTTGCCAGCGGCGATAAAGAGGTTTTACTGGATCGCGATGATATCGGAACCCTTCTATACGGCCGACCTCATGCTGCGCGCCGCGGCCGCAGCGCTGAGCATGCTGATGATGGTGCAGTTCGCGCGATTCCGGCCCTTGCGGTTTGTCACGGCCGCCGGGGCGCTGTTTTGCCTCGGCATAGCATCCTATACGCTTGTATCGGATCCCAGCCCGGGCGTTCCGGGCGAGGCGCTCGTGCTTCTTGCGGTTCTCACCCCGGTATTCTTTTGGTGGTTCGGGATTGCGCTGTTTCGCGATTCCTTCGAGTGGCGACACATCTATTTCGTGCCGCTCCTACTGCTGCTTGCATTTTATGGGCTGCGGCAGGGGGGCGGAACCTATCTCGTTGCCGGCGCCCTGCTGCATCAGGCGACCGTTGTCCTGCTTCTGATCCACGTCTTCTCGCTCGCGGTCCTGGACTTCAGGAACGATCTCGTCGACGCAAGACGGCGCTTCCGTCTGACCATCGCGCTGATACTTCCCCTGGTGGGCATGGCAATCGCCAGCGTCGAGACATACGCACTCTATGGCACGCTTCCCGTTTGGCTCGGTCCGCTTCACGCGCTGATGCTTTTTGCGCTGTCGTTCCTGTTCGCTCTGTCGCTGACGGCAACCAAGCCTGAACTTTTTGCCTTGACCGCGGAGGCTCCGCAGCCGAGATCCGATCTCCTGACGTCTGCCGAATTGATCGAACTTAAGCGACTGAAGTCGGCGGTGGGCAGTGGTGCGTGCTTTGAACCCGAGATGTCGCTCGGCGCGCTCGCAAGCAAAATCGCCATTCCAGAGCATCGCCTCCGCCGACTGATCGGAAAGGGACTCGGCTACCGGAATTTCGCTGCCTTCCTGAACGCTCACCGCATCGAGGAAGCCAAGCGGCGGCTGGCCGACCCGGTGAGGTCGCGCGAACAGATCGTGTCGATCGCGTTCGGTGTCGGATACGCGTCGCTCGCGCCTTTCAATCGCGCCTTTCGTCAATTGACCGGCAAGACCCCGTCCGAATATCGCTCGCAGAAGCTTTCGCAGATGATCGATTCCGGAAAAGATTGATCGGAACCGGAATTCAATCCTTATTTCGGTAAGCGCGCAGACCGCCTCGCGACAATGCCGCAGGTTTCTTTCGTCATCCACGGAAGGAACCCAAAGATGTTCGACGCTTGCATCGACCACGCTACGCTGGCCCGTTTCGCCGCCGGTATCTATCCGTTTATTCTCCAGAGCGATCTCTACCGCTATCTGGTCGGGGCTGGAGGGACATTCCTGGTAATCAACACGCTGCTCGCCGGGTGGCTGGCGAAGCGCAAGATCCGGGTGGAAGAGCCCAGCTGGAGCCAGATGGGACGCGAGATTCTTGCCTCTCTCAGAACTGTGCTGATCTTCTCGCTGATTGGATTGGCGATCGCCGTCTCGGTGCGGCTTGGCCTGCTCACTGTCTATGAAAATCCGGCAGCACGCGGCTGGCCGTACTTTGTGCTCAACGTTATCGTCCTGATCGTGGCTCACGACGCCTGGTTCTATTGGACCCACAGGATCATGCATCGGCCACGGCTCTTCCGCTGGTTCCACCGTCTGCACCACCGCTCGTACAATCCCTCGCCATGGACAGCCTACGCCTTCGATGCGAGCGAGGCGCTCGTCAATGCGATTTATCTGCCGCTCGTGATGATCCTGATGCCGACGAGCATTCTCGCGGCGTTCATCTTCACTGGCCACATGATGCTGCGTAATGCGATCGGCCACTGCGGCTATGAAGTCTTCCCGGCACGCGCCGACGGGCGACCGCGGTTCGACTGGCTGACCACCGTCACCCATCACGATCTTCATCACGCCCGTGCGCGGACGAATTTCGGCCTCTACTTCACCTTCTGGGACCGCGCGATGGGCACCGAGGACCCAAACTACTATAGCGAATTCGCTCGTTCTGTCGGCCGGACACTGGCAGGCCCCGCGGTCAGCTCTGCTACGGACCGCACGAGCCGTAAGGCTGCCATCTAGTCTGAAGGCGTAGGGGTCGCCCGAATGGCTATAGGGCGGCTCTCACCCGACGCGGCTGATGCAGAAGTCTATCACATCGACCAGTGCCGATTTTTGCGGTGTGGCGTCGAGCGGGGCGAGCGCGTCTCGCGCGATCTCGCCGAAATGGCGGGCGCGCCCGATCGTATCGGCGATCGCGCCGTGGCGCGTCATCAGGCCGATCGCCTTCTCCAGCGCCGCATCGTCCGATGCGTCGGTCTCGATGGCGCGCTTCCAGAATTCGCGTTCCGCGGCTGTGCCGCGGCGATAGGCGAGGATCACCGGCAGGGTCACTTTGCCCTCGCGGAAATCGTCGCCGACATTCTTGCCGAGTTCCTTGGAATTGCCGCCATAGTCGAGCGCATCATCGATCAGCTGAAAGGCGAGGCCGAGATTCATGCCGTAGGAACGCAATGCCGCGCGATCGGTGCGCGTGGCGCCTGCGATCACCGGCCCGACCTCGGCGGCCGCCGAAAACAGCGCCGCGGTCTTGGCCTTGATCACGGCAAAATGCTCGTCCTCGGTGGTTTCCAGATTTTTGGCGGCGGCAAGCTGCATCACCTCGCCCTCGGCAATGATCGAGGCAGCGGTCGAGAGAATGTCCAGCGCATCGAGCGAGCCGACATCGACCATCATGCGGAAGGCCTGGCCGAGGAGGAAATCGCCCACCAGCACGCTCGCCTGGTTGCCCCAGATCATGCGCGCCGTCTTCTTGCCGCGCCGCATGCCGCTTTCGTCGACGACATCGTCATGAAGAAGCGTCGCCGTGTGCATGAACTCGACGCTGGTGGCGAGCTTGACGTGACCGTCGCCGGAATAGCCGAACATCTGGGCGGCCGCGAGCGTCACCATCGGGCGCAGGCGTTTGCCGCCCGACGAGATCAGATGGTTGGCGATTTCGGGGATCATCTCGACGTCGGAACCAGCCTTGGACAGGATCAACTCGTTGACCCGGCCCATATCGGCCGCCGTGAGGCCGATGAGTTCCTTGATTGAAGCTGATCCGCGCTTCCCGTTTTCGAGATTGAGAACGACACCCACGGCCAGTACTCCCGTCTTGGAACCGGTCTGATTTAGGGCGGCGACGGTGTGTCCGGCAAGTGGCGAATTGGCGCAGAAATTTAGGCGCGTTGTCGGAATCAGCCAAGCGGCGCGTCCTGTGACACGATCAGGACTGTTCAATTCGCGCCAGGAGCCTCAGCCATGACGAAAATCGCAATCGAGGACGTGAACCATCCAGGCAAGATGAGCGTGTCGACGCCGAGATGGGGCATCATCAAGCGCGAGAAAACAAAGGCGCTTCGCTTGCATGGAGCGTAACGCCGCCCCGCCGGTTTACATCGCGGCGGCGACCTGCGAACTTCCGCGCATGATCGAGCTCATCCGCACCAACGACACCGTCATCATCTCCTTCGTCGAATCGCTGCTGCGCGACGCTGGCATCGCATGCTTCGTCGCGGACCAGAATATGAGCGTGCTCGACGGTTCGATCGGCATCCTGCCGCGCCGTGTCATGGTGACCGCCGATGACGCCGCCGCCGCGCGCCGCCTGATCACCGACGCCGGCATCGGCAATGAGATGCGCGAAAGCTAGACGCTCGTGCCCGGCCAGACGACCGACGCCTTCCATCGCGGCAGTTTTTTCCTCGTGCAGCCTGCGCGTGGGGGCCACCGCGCCGGCATGGACGCGCTGGCGCTCGCCGCCGCCGTGCCGTCCGGCTTTACCGGCAGGCTCGCCGACCTCGGGGCGGGAGCGGGTGCTGCCGGCCTCGCCGTGGCGTCGCGCTGCCCGGCGGCAGGCGTGGTTCTCGTTGAAAACTCCCCGACCATGGCCGGCTATGCCCGCCAAAGCCTCGACCTCCCCGAAAATGCGCGGCTTGGCGGCCGTGTCGGGGTGTTGGAAGCCGATGTCGCGCTGACCGGCAAGGTGCGCACGGCCGCCGGCCTTACCGATAACTCCTTCGATTTCGCCATCATGAACCCGCCCTTCAACGCGGAGATCGACCGCGCCACACCCAATGATCTGCGGCGTCAGGCGCATGTTATGGAGGACGGGCTGTTCGAAGCCTGGCTCCGGACTGCGGCAGCCATCGTCAGGCCGCGCGGCGGCGTCGCCGTTATCGCCCGGCCGGTGTCGTTCGCTCCGATGCTTGCCGCACTCGACGGCCGTTTCGGTACCGCGCAGATCGTTCCGGTGCATGCCCGCCCGAACGCCCCGGCCATCCGCATCGTGCTTCGCGCGACCCGCGGCGCACGCGGGGGGCTGTCGCTGATGCCGCCGCTCGTCCTGCACGAAGGCTCGAGCGATGCCTTTTCCGCCCGCGCCGAGGCGATCAATGCCGGCCAGGCTTCGCTTTTCGGAGACTGACCTGCGCAGACGGGATTGCGGTTTTCCGGCGAATTCCTACATGCGAAACAAGACATGATCGGAGATTCCTGACTGTGAAACAGTTTTTGAGCCGCCTGCTTCCGAAGTCGATGCGGCCGGGTGTGGTGACGATCCCGGTCGTGCGCCTGCACGGCACCATTATGGCCGGCGGCGGCCAGTTCCGGCCGACGCTGTCGCTCGCTTCCACGGCGGGCGTGCTTGAAAAGGCGTTTTCCTATCCCGACGCCCCGGCGGTCGCCATCTCCATCAACTCGCCCGGCGGCTCGCCGGTGCAGTCACGCCTCATCTACAAGCGCATCCGCGATCTCGCGGCCGAGAAGAACAAGGACGTGCTGGTCTTCGTCGAAGATGTCGCCGCCTCCGGCGGTTACATGATCGCGGTCGCCGGCGACGAGATCATCGCCGACCCCTCCTCCATCGTCGGCTCGATCGGAGTGGTTTCCGCCTCGTTCGGCTTCACCGAGATGATGAAGAAGATCGGCGTCGAGCGCCGCGTCTACACCGCCGGGCAGAACAAGGCGCTACTCGACCCGTTCAAGCCGGAAAAAAAGGAAGATGTCGAGCGGCTGAAGGCGCTGCAGCTCGAAGTGCATGAGGCCTTCATCGACATGGTCAAGGAGCGCCGCGGCGGCAAGCTCAAGGACGACCCGGATCTGTTCACCGGCCTGTTCTGGACCGGTAAGAAGGGCGTTTCGCTCGGACTGGTCGACGCGCTGGGCGACATTCGCACCGTGCTCAAGGACCGCTATGGAGCAAAGACCAACCTCAAGCTGATCACGCCGCCGCGGGGACTGTTCGGCCGCAAGCTCGGCTTGTTCGGATCGTCGCGCGGGTTTTCCGCGCCCGATATTGCGGGCGCAGCCGCAGCCGGCCTGATCGAAGCAGCCGACGAGCGCGCGCTATGGGGCCGCTTCGGCCTTTGAGAATGCCGCAAAGCCGGCTATGGTCGGCTGCCCAGCCCGACCGGCAACGCCGGAGCCAAGAGGGAGGAGTAAAACATGCCGCAGCTTATTTTTTTCGCCCTGATCGGCTTGGTTGCGTATTTCGGCTATCGCTCTTTCGTCCGCGAGGCGGAGCGCGTCACCGCCAAGGTGCGGCGTGAGGAAAAACAGTCGGCGAGCGGCGCGCACGGCACGCTGGTCCGCGACCCGGAAACGGGCGAATACCGCCTCGCCAAGGACTGACGTGGACCTCAGCACAGCATCACTGGCCGAGCACGCGCCGGCCAAGATCAATCTCGCTCTGCATGTCACCGGCAGCCGGCCGGATGGTTTTCACCTGATCGAAAGCCTGGCCGTGTTCACGCAGGTCGGCGACTGCGTGACGGTAGCCGCCGCTTCCGAGGATTCCTTTTCGGCCAGCGGCCCGTTCGGCGCCGAGATCCCGCTCGATGGCGGCAATCTCGTGGTGCGAGCGAGGGATGTGTCGCGTGCAGCCTTCCCGGCGCTTGCACGCAGTTCCGTCTCGATCAGCGTCGAAAAGAATCTGCCGATTGCTTCCGGTATTGGCGGCGGGTCGAGCGACGCGGCGGCGACATTGCGCGCACTCGTCCGTCATTGGCGGATCGAAACGGATGTAGACGCGCTCTGTGGCTTGGGCCTTCGGCTCGGGGCCGACCTGCCCATGTGCCTTGCTTCCCGACCGCTGATCGCACGCGGCATCGGCGAAAAGATCGAGCCCCTCATCGCCTTCCCGGCCCTGCACATGGTGCTGGTCAATCCGGGCGTGGCGGTGTCGACACCTGATGTTTTCCGCGCACTCGAATCGCATGAGAACCCCGGCCTGTCATCTTTGCCCTTCTTCGACCGTCCCTTTGGCGACGTCTGCGGCTGGCTCGCGGCCACCCGCAACGACCTGCAAGCTCCCGCAATGTCCATCGCACCCGTCATCTCAGAGGCTCTCGAAGCGCTGGAATCCGCCGGCGCTGGTTTCGCCCGCATGTCCGGTTCAGGGGCCACCTGCTTCGGCCTGTTCGAGACAGCAGGCGCTGCCGCCCGCGCCGCAGACGAAATCCGCGCGCGCCAATCCGGATGGTGGGTGGTCGCCACCGAAAGCATTGCCTCGAAGGATTCTGCCGATGTCCCGGCTTGACGAGACCCGCCCCTTCATTCCGGTCCGCATCGCGGTGCTCACCGTGTCGGACACGCGCACGCTGGCGGACGACAAATCCGGCCAGACGCTCGCCGACCGCATCACGGAAGCCGGCCACGTCCTTGCCGATCGCGCCATCGTCACCGACGACCGGGAAAAGATCCGCGAAACCGTGCTTTCATGGTCGAGGGATGAAAAGATCGACGTGGTCATCACGACCGGCGGCACCGGCTTCACCGGCCGCGACGTAACGCCCGATGCGCTGGAGCCGATCTTCGAAAAGCGCATGGACGGCTTTTCGGAAGTCTTCCACCGCATCTCCTACGACAAGATTGGCACCTCGACCGTCCAGAGCAGAGCGACGGGCGGAGTCGTCAACGCCACCTTTATCTTCGTGCTGCCCGGCTCGCCCGGCGCCTGCAAGGACGCCTGGGATGGAATTTTGAAGCCGCAGCTCGACTACAGGCACATGCCCTGCAACTTCGTTGAGATCATGCCGAGGCTGGACGAGCATCTGAAGCGTGGGAAAGCTTAGTCAAGCGCCCCGCGGGCTCGGCGGCGGGGCGGATATCCGCTCGCTCAGTATTGGAACGTGCTCGTCCAGTCGGGCGAAGCGCCGGCAGCGATTTCGGCCTCGCTGAAGAAATGGCCGAAGCGCTTGAAGTCGCCTACCAGCACGCCGCCGCCGGGAGCTGCGCCGAAACGACCGGCGAGGCCGAAGAGGGTGGGCAGTCTCCCCTCGAAGATGGCCTGGAAATTGTAAGTCTTGAGCCGGCGCCACCGCCCGCGCCCGTCATCCGACACCCACCAGGTCAGCCTGGCGCCTCCCGACCCGGCCGCGGCTGCGCCGATGGCCTCGAGGCGGATCAGATCGTCAATGTTGTTGTGATTGAGGTCGGCGATGAACAGCGATCCCACCGCGTCGCCATGGTGCTGGTTTATGCGCTGCCATGTCCCGCGCGCGCTTTCCGAAATCGCCCACCGGCCGCCGTCCACCGAGAGCACGTCGGTTACGCCGTCGCCGGTGAAGTCGCCAAAACGAAGTTCGCTCATCGGCTTGCCCGAGCTTTGCACCGGCTGCCAGTCGGGCTGAGCCAAGGCGGTTACGAACCATTGGCCATCCGCGCCGCGCAGAAAGGCGTGCGTGGTCCTGCGTGTCGCGCCCGGCCTATGGTCGCGCTTGTTGGGGTCGAACTGACCGAAGGCCACGTCGGCGAGCCTGGCGCCGAAGGCGCCGATCGGGTGCCAGCGTCCCGTGCCGCCGCTCGAGATCACCCACGCCCCGCGATCCTCCGCCAGCACGTCGCAGCGCTGGTCGGCGTCGAAATAGCCTAGGCGAATGTCGCCGAGCTTGTCTTTTTGCGGGCCGAGATACACCCATGGAAATTCGCCGAAGCTGGAGAACCAGAAGCCGGCGCGGCTGGCGAGGAAGAGATCATCGACGCCGTCAGCATCGAAGTCGCACACGCCATAGCGGCCATAAGTATCGGTTTCGATGATGTTGCCCGACCCGATATGGACGTTCTGCGTGGTCTGCAGCGCGATGGCATCGTCACCCCAATCGTCCTCCAACCCTTCATGCGGGAATACGTTGCCGCGAATGTATGCCGCGACATGGGGCTTTCCCCTGATCTTGATGGCATTGTCGTTGCGGTACTGGAAAGCGTTGTCGGTGAACCAGGACTGTACTGCCGCCTGGCCGCAGCTGTAGGCGATGCAGCCGGTGCCATGGATATCGAAAATATGCGTCCAGGTATTGAACATCCTGCCGTGATAGCCGCCGCCCTTTAGGACGAGGTTTCGAGTCGCATCATAACCGCCGGCATGGCCTGACGAGGCGATCGCATGGCGGTTGAAGTCGAACAGGTTTTCGGTGATCTGGGCCCATGCGCCGTGGTGGACATCCACGCCATAGCCCGCCGCATGCTGCGTGAAGGGGTTCGAGTCTCCGTCGTTTTCCTCGGACGATTCATGCTGGTTGTGATGAATATAGTTGTTCAGGATGCGGACCTGCTCCGGCCGGCCGATCCTGTCGCCCGGACGGTTGGAGGGCGGTTCCTGGCCGGGCCCGTGGCCGCCGCCATCGAGTACGCGTATCGCCGCGCCGCCCCAGCCGGCGACCTCCATATTGGCGATTTCGATGTCGAGGCACCGGAATATGAAGATGCCGAACTGGTCGACCGTCTGCTGACCGCGGCTCGGACCTTCCACTCGGAAGCCTGAAAGGCGGACGTGGTCGCTCGGCGTATCGTCGCCCTCATCGCAACGGATGGACAGGAAGGAGCTTGCGACGTCCCGCCCATGCTTGCCGAATTTGAGTAGGGGGCCGGGCGAACTAGGCGTGCGGGCTGAGCCGACGGGAAGCTCCGGCCGGGGCTGCTCCAAGACCAGATCGGAGAGGTCGATCACATCTCCGGGACCCAGGCGCTTGGCAAAAGCAGGCGCCGTGCGCGAAAGGATCGTTCCGGTGGGACGTGGCGGAAAGGAAGCCACGCTCTTGAGCGTCACGCAGGGGCCGAAGCTCACGGGCACAAGCCCCGGCGCGTCGGAGAAATCCAGCACGACGTTCGGACCAAGCAGGATCGTCGTATTCGCCTTCTGCGCTGTGTCGAAAAGAAGCTGCCGCATCTCATCGTGCTTTACCTTGTCGGCAGCAGGATCCGCTTCCCGAATCTCGATGATTTCTGGCGCGGGATCGACCGGGCACCCGCCCACGGACGGCACGACGCCGATTTCCGTTTGTTCCACCTCTGCCGCCTGATCTACGTCAGCCGTCTGCGCGCTCGCCTGTTCAGCAACGAGAACTGCCGCCAAAGTCACCGTACACAAAAGTTTAAGCATGAGGACCTCCAGAGCGCTCCGAAGAAGAGGCACTAAGTAGTTCCTGTAAAATATCAGATAAAATGGCGGGGTGATACCAGTATTCTTATCTTATCGCATCAAACGCCAAACCGAATGACGAGCACTTGAAAGATAGAAGCAACACAAGTCCAAGCATGGACAACAAAAAGAAGGCCAGCAGCTTTGGAGGAGCGCGTCACAGTGGCGGTGCGATGCGGATCTCCGCCGCCAGCCGCTTCGTCGCCAATCCGCGCGCAAGCGCTTCGGAACTGCCGGCCGACTTGCACAGCGCCGCAGCCTGCTTCCTGCTGATCACCAGCCCCTCCGCCAGCGTGCGGCGCGCCGAAAACACCCGCGCCAGGAAAGGCGTCCGGTCAGCCCGGGCGCGTGAGAATCGCGCCGGGCCGGCCGTGCGGCCGATGTGCTCCAGCACTTCCTCGGTCCAGCCCTCGACCAACCGCGCGCCGGGCTCAATGAGAAGCAGCCAGTCGCCCTTGGCCTGCTGCACGCCCACGTCGATGCCGCCATCGGCCAGATAATGGCAGCCGGCCTGGTCGGCGACCCTATGAGTATTGTCGGTGGAGCCGCGGTCGCAGACGATCACCTCGCGCACCACGCCCTCGACGGCGGCGCCGATCAGCGAAGCCAGCGTTCGCGCCAGCGCCTCTTCGGAATTATGCGTTTCGATCAGCACGGTGAGCATATCCTAGCCGAATAGCCCAAAGCCGCCCGGCACGCCAGTTGCCCCTCTTGGAACCAAAAGGTTCTTGATTTGTTCTCATGGAGAACATAGGAATAGTTTCATGAGCACAGCGATTCGCAGACCAGCGGAAATGCCTTGGGAGAGGGCCAAGATGGAACAGATCGTGCGCGCCGATATTGCCGCCTTCGGAGCCGGAAGGGCCGACATGGCGAATGCGCTGATCGAGCAGAGCGGCGTTCGGGTCCGGCCCGACCGCAATCGCGGCCGCGCCGCCGGCATCAATCCGAGCGGCCGTTTCGAGCCGGTGACCCGCCACGTTTTCGACGACGGCTGGAATTCGATTGACGAGCTGCCGCCCTTCAAGACCGAGGTTCAGGTCGAAAAGCCGCGCACCATCATCACCCGCAACCAGTCGCCGGACATTTCCTTCGACCGCTCGATCAATCCCTATCGCGGTTGTGAGCATGGCTGTGTCTATTGCTTTGCTCGGCCAACCCACAGCTTTATGGGCATGTCACCGGGACTCGATTTCGAATCGAAACTGTTCGCCAAGCCCGACGCAGCCAAGCTGCTCGACAAGGAATTGTCGAAGGAAAGCTACCAGCCGCGCACCATAGCAATCGGCACCAACACCGACCCCTACCAGCCGATCGAGAAGCAGTACCGCATCATGCGCGAGGTGCTGGAAGTGTTGGAAGCTCGCAACCATCCGGTCGGCATCGTCACCAAATCGGCGCTGGTGGTGCGCGACATCGACATATTGTCGCGCATGGCAGAGAAGGGCCTCGCCAAGGTGGCGCTGTCGGTGACGACGCTGGACCGCATGCTGGCCCGCACGATGGAGCCGCGCGCTGCGACGCCGACCAGGCGGCTGGAGGCAATCCGCCAGCTCACCGATGCCGGCATTCCGACATCGGTGATGGTCGCCCCGATCATTCCCGGCCTGACCGATCCGGAGATCGAGCGCATCCTGGACTCGGCGCGCAATGCCGGCGCGCGCGAAGCGGGCTATGTAATCCTCAGGCTACCGCTCGAGGTCAGCCCGATCTTCAAAGACTGGCTGTTGCGCCATTATCCCGACCGTTACCGGCATGTGATGTCGCTGATCCGCTCGATGCGCGACGGCAAGGACTACGATTCCGAATGGGGCAAGCGCATGAAGGGCAGTGGTCCCTATGCCTGGCAGATCGGCCGGCGCTTCGAGATCGCGGCGCGCCGGCTCGGCCTCAACGTCGAAAAGACGCCGCTGCGCACGGATCTTTTTGTCGCAGCCGAAAAGCGTCACGAGCAGCTGATGCTGCTCTGAAGAGAACTCCGCGCCCACCTGCGCGTTTGAAAGAATCCGTCCGGCTTTTCCCCGCAGCCCGACGGCGCCTTCCCGCCCCGCCCCAATGGCCGGGAAGGCCTTGCGGAGAATCGGAACCGATGCGAGCATTGCCGCACCATGGCTCAATCGCGTTCCGATTCTCCGCTCCTCTTCGAGATCATAGAGCGGCCCGACTTCTCCTTCGAAAGGAAGGCGAAGAGGCAGGGCCTGTGGCCGGTCGCCGGTCTCGACGAGGCCGGCCGGGGGCCGCTCGCCGGACCCGTGGTCGCCGCCGCCGTGATCCTCGACCCGGCCCGCATTCCCGATGGCCTAGATGATTCCAAGCGACTGACGGCGGCGCGGCGCGAAGAGCTGTTCGCCGAAATCGTCGCCACCGCGCTCGGCGTCTCGATGGCGTCGGTCAGCGCCGACGGCATAGACCGGCTTAACATATTGCGCGCCAGCCTGGAGGCGATGCGCCGCGCGCTGATCGGCCTGCCGATCGAGCCGCGCCACGCTTTGGCCGACGGCCGCGACATACCGCCAGGCCTGCCCTGCGGCTGCCGGGCGCTGATCAAGGGCGACCAGCGTTCGCAGTCGATCGCGGCGGCATCGATCGTCGCCAAGGTGATGCGCGACCGCATGATGGCCGGCTGCGGCCAGACCCACATCCATTACGGCTTTGAAAGCCATATGGGCTACGCGACGGAGCGCCACCGCGCCGCGATCGGTGCGCATGGCGCCGTGCCGCGGCTCCACCGAGCCAGCTTCGCACCGTTCCGCCTCATCGAGGAACCCATCGAGGAAAGCCTCGTCCAAGAGGCATGAAAAAAGCCGCTGGGATGCGGCGGCTTTTTCATCGAATGACAGGCTGAAAGCTCAGTTCAGTTTCGACTTCACGTCGCGAACCGAAGTCTCGAAAAGCTTCGCGCCGGTGGCCGAATCCACCTTGCGGGCAAGCAGCGCGCGCGCGGCTTCGACCGCGATATCGACGGCGCTGGCGCGCACTTCCTGGACTGCCTCGCGTTCAGCCTGGCCGATCTTCTGCTCGGCAAGGGCGGTGCGGCGGGCGACATAGTCCTCCGTCTTCTGCTGCGCCTCCGAGACCAGCTGACCGGCCTCACGCTTGGCGGCGTCAAGAATGTCGGCTGCCTCCTTCTCGGCTTCCTTGCGCTTGCGCTGGTACTCAGCCAGCAATTGCTGGGCCTCCTCGCGCAGGCGGCGGGCTTCCTCAAGTTCGGCCCGGATGCGCTCGGCGCGATCATCGAGCGACTTGCCCAGCATGCCGGGCACCTTCATGTAGAAGACGATGCCGATGAAGATCAGGAGGGCGACTGTCGCCCAGAATGTTGCGTCCATGGCCCGCTCCTATTTCCGCGCCGCGGTCACCGCGGCGGCGACATCGGCCTTGTCGACCTTGGCGCCGACCAATTCCTGAACGATCGTCGCGGCAGTCTGTTCGGCGATAGCGCCAACTTCCTTCATCGCCGACGCCTTGATCGATGCGATCCGGGACTCGGCTTCGGCGAGCTTGCTTTCAAGCGCCGCCTCAACGGCCCGGCGCTCGGCGTCGGCGTCGACCTTGGCCTTGTCGCGGGCTTGCTGGGCGATGGCGTTGGACTTGGCCCGCGCCTCAGCCAGCTCCTGCTCGTAGGCCGCAACCGCGGCGTCCGCCTCGCTTTTCATGCGGGCGGCCTGGTCGAGATCCTGCGCGATGCGGTCGCGCCGCACTTCGAGGATTCCGCCGACCCGCGGCAGCACCACCCTCTTCAGGAAAAGATAAAAAAGGCCGAAAGTGATCGCCAGCCACAGGAGCTGCGAGGGAAAGGTCGACGAATCGAATGGCGGAAACGCGCCGCCGCCATGGGCGGCGTCCTCCACCGTATGGGCTTCATCCAACGCGGGAGCAGTCGTTTCCTGCGCGTATCCCGGTGTCACAAACATTTCGGTCCCCTGTCGATCACCCGGCCGCACAGTGCGGCCGGAGGCATTTTAGGCAGGCGGCCCGCTCTTACGTGAAGAGCAGCAGCAGGGCGACGAGGAGCGAGAAGATGCCCAGAGCTTCCGTCACCGCGAAGCCGAAGATCAGGCGGCCGAACTGGCCGTCAGCAGCCGACGGATTGCGCAGCGCGCCCGCCAGGTAGTTGCCGAAAATCGTGCCCAGGCCGATGCCCGCGCCACCCATGCCTAGGCAGGCGATACCCGCGCCGATTGCCTTTGCTGCTTCTGCTTCCATTGTCCAACTCCTTGTGGATCTAAGTTCGGTTGAAATCTTCAGGATGGCGGGAAATCCGCCGGCGAAATTGTCGTCAGTGGCCCGGATGGATAGCGTCGTTGATGTACATCGACGTCAGGACTGCAAACACATAGGCCTGCAGGAAGGCCACCAGAACTTCGAGGCCGGTGATGGCGACGGTCATCAGGAGCGGCAGGATCGAGCCGGCGACGCCGACGAAGCCCAGCGCGCTCAGCGAGGTCACGAAGCCGGCGAACACCTTCAACGTGATGTGGCCGGCCAGCATGTTGGCGAAAAGACGAACCGATAGGCTGATCGGCCGCGACAGGAACGAGATCACCTCGATCAACACGACCAGCGGCGCCAGAACCGCAGGCACACCTTGTGGTACGAATAGCTTCAGGAAGCTCAGACCGTGCTTCATGAAGCCGTAAACCACGACCGTGCCGATCACGAGCAGCGCCAGCGCGAAGGTAACGATGATGTGGCTGGTTACGGTGAAGAAATAGGGGAACAGGCCGAGCAGGTTTGCGACCAGGACGAACATGAACAGCGAGAACACGAAGGGGAAGAACTTCATCCCCTGCGACCCTGCCGCGTCGCGTAGCATGGATGCCACGAACTCGTAGGACATCTCCGAGACCGACTGCAGACGGCTCGGGATCAGGCCGCGGCTCGACGTGGTCAGGAACAGGAAAGCGCCGGCGGCGCCGACGGTCGCGACCATGAAGGCCGAGGAATTTGTGAACGAGAAATCGAGCCCGCCGATCTCGATCGGAATCCATTTCGCGATTTGAAACTGATGGATCGGATCGTTGGCCAATTCGGGCCCCCTCGGCAAGACGCGCCCGCAGGCGCTATTGTTCTTTCTCAGGCTTGCTGGCAGCCTTGTCGGACGCCTTCAAACCCTGGTCTGCAACGACGCCCGCGGAACGCAGGACATTGAGAATACCAGCGCCGAAGCCGAGCAGCAGGAACACGATCAGCCCCCATGGCGAGGTCCCCGCCATCCGGTCGATTACCCAGCCAAGCCCCGCGCCCACGGCAATGCCGGCGATGAACTCGCTGGACAGCTTCAGGGCCTGGCCGTATCCGGCCGTGCTGCTCGATCTAGCGCCTTCTCCCCCTTCACGTCGGTCCGGGCGTCTTGTCGCAAGCAATGCTTCAAGTTTCTGCCGGCGACGCTCGAGGTCGTCGTCGCGAATGTCGGGTCTGCCTTGCTCTCCGGGCCCGGTTTTTCCGGTTTCGTCTGGCCCGTTTTTGTCGGCCACCGCAACCCCCATGCCCGGATGGAAGGCAATCGTCCATCCGCTTCAAAGTCGCGGGCAACATAGTTAGCGCTCCCGCCCCCGTCAAGCCACGCAATGGGGAGGGTACACCTGTAATTTATCTAGTTTAATCAGATACTTAGGAAAGTGCGACATCCTGCCCCGCGCTTTGTGCTCGGCGGTACCGGCGAATCCCGAAAAAATCGACGGCATCGTGGAACGAGCGGAAGGCGCTCAACTCCAGCCGCCGCCATAGGTGCGGTAGAAGATGTGAAGCCCGATCTTCTTCATCTTCTCCATGGTGCGGGCCCACCGCGGATTGACGTAGTCGGCATAGTAATGCGTCGACGAGCCTACTTCCGGAATGAAGATCTTGCCGGCAGTCACCGCCATCGCGACCTCCTCCGCCATCCGGTAGACGGAAGGGTTGGTGACTCTATCCTTTTTGCCGTCGCAGGCGAACGAGAACTGGCAGCGGTTCTTCAAGTGGTCGTTCTGGTAGACCACGCCGCAGATGGTGTTCGGATAGGCGGGATTGCGTACGCGGTTCAGGATGACCTGCGCCACCGCAGCCTGTCCCTTGGGCGTTTCGCCGCGCGCCTCGAAATAGATGCCATTCGCCAGGCATGTCTGCTCCGCATTGGAAAACACCGACGCCGGCAGCGGCTGGCTCATCCAATAATGGTCGCCCTCGCCCACCGGCGGTATGAAACGGCCTGCGGCTGGGTCCTCGTCCTGCAGCAGACTCGCGAAAGGCGATGCCTTGGCGTAGTCCGGCTCCATCGGCCCATATGCGGTTGCCAGGATGTCGGCTTTGTCGTTGTTGACCAGTGCCGCCAGCACGGCCGGAACGCCGAGATCAGGCTTCTTGTCTTCCTTGACGTAGAAGGCGGTGGCGATCTGGATTTCCTTGCCCTTGATGTCGGGCATTACAAACGTCATCGCCGGGCCCTTGCCGGCAGTCGGCCGCCGCAGGAAGGAGGTGCGGTCCAGAACCGAGCCGGCATTGAAGGCCTTGGGTGGCGCTACCGGGGCGACATTGACGATACGGCCCTTCTTGTCGCCGCGCCTGACGCGGTCTTCATCCGGCGTCTCGCCGACCGCGCCGTTTTTCGTGCGGAACGACACGTCGCCGACGCCGGGAATGGCCACGCCGCCGCCTGAAATCGAGCCGACCGGCAGATTGGCGTCGGCGAAGGGCATTTCAGCTGCGTGCACCGAACCCGCCACGGATTTCTCGACGAAGGCGCCCCAGCGCGCATTGGAGGCCTCGGCGCCCGAAACCAGGCTTCTCATGTCCTGAAAGGCCGCCGTGGTCGGAAAGCCGATCCAGAAGCCGAGCCCGATGATCAAGGGAGGCAGGAATGAGCGCTTGCTTTGGATGGCCGCAGCCAGCCGCCGCGTCACGAGACGTCGATGCACAGATTACTCTCCAGAACGCAACAAGACCCCACTTCAGGAGACGATGCTGCATTAACCTTGATGGAGCGTTAACGGTTAGCTTGCGGCGGGAGTGTGGCGCGCCGTCTGGTCATCCCCGCTTTTTGGCCTTGCCGGCGAACGGGTTCTCGGAGGCCCGCAACACCATGCGGATCGGCACACCGGGGAGGTCGAAGGCGTCGCGTAGACTGTTGACGAGGTAGCGTATGTAGGACTGCGGCATAGCGTCCGGGCGCGATGTCGACAGCACGAATCCCGGCGGGCGGGTCTTGGCCTGAGTGATATATTTTATCTTGAGCCTGCGGCCGGCAACGGCGGGCGGCGGATGGTGCGCCAGTATTCCCTCCAGCCAGCGGTTAAGCTTTCCGGTCGAGACGCGGCTGTTCCAGATCCTGTGCGTGCTGAGCACCGCTTCCATTAGCCGGTCGAGGCCGCGGCCGGTTTCGGCCGATAGCGTCACCGCCCTGATGCCGCGCACCTGCGGCAAAAGGCGCGTCGTCTTTTCGCGCAGTTCGGCAAGCATCTCCTGCGGGTTGTCGATCAGGTCCCATTTGTTGAACGCGATAATCGGGGCGCGGCCCTCGCGGACGATCAGGTCGACGATCTGCAGATCCTGCTTCTCGAACGGGATGGTCGCGTCGAAGACGATGATGACGATTTCGGCGAAGCGGATAGCGCGCAGGCCGTCCGACACCGACATCTTTTCCAGCTTTTCCTGAACCTTGGCCTTGCGGCGCATGCCGGCCGTGTCGAACAGCTTCATCCGGCGGCCGCGCCACTCCCAGTCGACCGAGATGGAATCGCGGGTGATGCCGGCCTCCGGGCCGGTGAGCAGCCGCTCCTCCTCGATCAGCGCATTGATCAGCGTCGACTTGCCTGCGTTGGGACGGCCGACGACGGCGATCCGCATCGGCTTGGTTTCGTCGTAAGCCGGTACGTCTTCGGCGTCCGGATCGGCGATGTCCTCGCCGATCAACGTTTCGCTTTCCGCGAACTCGCCGAGCCCGTGGTCTTCCTCATCTCCGAAGGCGCGCTCTTCCCCGAGTGCAGCGATCACCGCGTCTCGCAAATCGGGCATGCCCTGCCCGTGCTCGGCCGAAACCGGTATCGGCTCGCCGAGGCCGACTTCCCATGCTTCCAACATGCCGCCCTGCGCGCCGCGCGCCTCGGCCTTGTTGGCGACGAGCACCACCGGCTTGCCGGAGCGGCGGACGATATCGGCGAAGGCCTTGTCGTCAGGCATCAGGCCCGACTTGGAATCGACCATGAAGAAGATCAGATCGGCTTCGCGAATGGCGATCTCGGTCTGCGCGCGCATGCGGCCCTGCAGGGTGGCGGCGGCGGCAGTCTCGAAACCGGCCGTGTCGATCACATCGAAATGAAGATCATAGAGCTTGGCCGGATGCACGCGGCGGTCTCGCGTGACGCCCGGCGTGTCGTCGACGAGCGCCAACTTCTTCCCGACCAGCCTGTTGAAAAGCGTCGACTTGCCGACGTTAGGCCGGCCGAGAATGGCAACTTTGAAGCTCATCTTGCATCACGACGCACTGCCCGAACCGCGGATCAGTTCGGACATCAAAGTCGCGCGCTCGCGCGTGTTGCGGGGTGCGGCATCGTCGGATGCGACCTGCTCGAACAGCTTCAGCGCGTCGGCCGACTTGCCCTCTTTCCAGGCCGACAGCCCGAGCGCCTCGCGGGCAGCGTGGCGCAGCGTGTTGGTGTCGGAGGTCAGCGTTTCCACCCGCGCGGAAACGTCGGCATAGGAACCGTTATCCACTAGCAGAAGCGCTGATCGCAGCCGCGCAATGTCGCGAATGGACTGCGGGATGGAGGTGTCGGCAGCAACCGCGTCGAATTCCTTGACCGCGCCGGCGAAATCGCCCTTTTCGGCGAGCACCGTCGCAGCGCGCATCCGCGCCAGCAGCGGATAGGCGCCGTAGCCTTCCGCCTCCAGGGTTTTCAGCGCGGCCAGGGCTTCGTCGGTCTTGCCGGAATTGGCGAGCGCCAAGGCTTGCGAGAACTGGTCGCCGGAACGATTCGCCCGCGTTTCCACCCAATACTCATAGCCGACATAGGCGGCCGTGCCGAGGACGACGGCCACAGCGAGCCCGATCGCCGCCGGGCCAAAACGGTCCCAGAGAGCGCGCGCCTGATCCTTGCGCATCTCCTCGTTGACTTCGCGGATGAAGCTGTCGTCCGACATTACATTCCAAACCATACCTGCCCCGAAGGGGCCTTCGTGAGCCTGCGTTTTAGCGATATTTCGCCGGCATGGAAGGGGGCGACGCCGAAAATCGGCCTGCCTTGGTCCGGAACAGAATTCAGCCGAGCGGCGGCACTCCGATCAGCCAGAGATGCAGCCTCCACATGAACAGAACAAAAAACACCGCGCCCGAGCCCACGGCAAGGATGTCCCACTTGACCGGCCCGGGCTGCGGCGCCGGCTCTCCGCGGTACGCGACCGCAAGGCGGTCGGCCAGGGCCCAGGCGAGAAAGGCGCCGAACAGGATCACCGAAGCCAGATCGCCATTGGCGAGCAGATGCGCGAACGCCCAGATCTGCACCGCCAGCAGGAACGGATGCTTGAAGGCCGGCTTCAGCCGTCCCGCCGGGAAGACGAACGTCATCAGCGAAACGAAGGCGACGAACATCAATGGCGCTGCGATGTGCTTCATCCAGACCGGCGGCTCGTAAAGGACAGGCGCCACCTCCCAGGCCTCGCCATAGCCCCAGACGAGGAGAACCAGCCCGGCAGCCGAAACCAGCGAGTAGATGCCTTTCCAGCGCCCCTCGCCCATCGCCGCCAACTGGCGGTCACGCCATCTGGGCGCGACTATGCGCACCGAATGGATGCCCAGAAAGACGATCAAGCCCAGAATGAGCGGAACCATCGCGGCCTCCCGTACCGACGAGACGCGGCATCCTAGCGCGCAGCGGCACCCTTGCCTATGACGCGGCGACAGGCCATCCAACCTCGGCCACGTTCGGTGCCTAGCCACCGTCGAACCGTTTCATTCCTTTTAAATTCATTCTCTTCAGAATTGATGCCAATGTCCGTTGCGTCCCGCTTCTTTGCCTCCGCTTGCGCCCTTCTTTCCGCCTCGGTTTCAGGCTCCGCTTATTCGGGCGACCGGCCGATCCAGCATGTGATCATCTCCTTCGACGGCGCGCATGACCTGGCGCAATGGCAGCGAAGCCGCACGCTGGCGGCACGAACCGGAGCGCGCTTCACCTATTTTCTGTCCTGTGTCTTCCTGCTTTCGAAGGAAACGCGCGGCAAATACGACGCGCCCGGCAAGGGCGCTGGCAAGTCCAATGTCGGCTTCGCCCAGTCGGCAGCGGAAGTGGCAGCGCGGCTCGCCCAGATCAGGCTCGCGCGCGCCGAAGGCCATGAGATCGCCAGCCATGGCTGCGGCCATTTCGACGGCAAGAACTGGAGCAAGGCCGACTGGCTCGACGAATTCGCTTCGTTCACGACCATCCTGCGCGAAGCCTATTCGATCAACGGCATTGCCGGTGAACCGGCGGACTGGCGAGAATTCGTGGAAACCGAAATCTCCGGCTTTCGCGCACCCTATCTGTCGACGGGCACGACACTTTACGCCGCGCTGGCCGAGTCGAAATTCGACTATGACGCAAGCGGCGTCTCGCGCGGACCGGCGGAACCAGAATCAGCCGGCGGCGTGACCCGCTTCGCCCTGCCGCAAATAAGCGAGGGGCCCGCTTCGCGGCGGGTGATCGCCATGGACTACAATCTTTTCGTGCGCCATTCGGGTGGCCTGGAGCGGGCCAACGAGGCGGCTCTGTTCGAAGCACGCTCGCTCGAAGCATTTCGCGCGGCCTTTGACGCGCAATATGCCGGCGAGCGCATTCCGTTGCAGATCGGCTTCCACTTCACGCTGATGAATGGCGGCGCCTATTGGCGCGCGCTCGAGCGCTTCGCCGAGGAGGTCTGCGTCAAGCAGGACGTCGAGTGCATCAGCTATGAGGCCTGGCTGGCTGACAAGCATAAAGCGAGCCGAGGCGTGGGCGGCTGAGCCGTCTGGCTTTCGCCTCCAGTCATTCGGCGGTCGCCGCCTCCTCGCCGAGCTTTTCCTCCCGCTCCAGATAGCTGCGATCTATTTCAGGCAACGGAGCGCCTTCCAGCGTCGCTTCGAAAGCGCGCAAGCGCTTGTAGATAGAGATCAGTTCAACGATCGTTGGCCACGAATTGACGAGATATTGAAAAGAATTCGCGACCTGCGTGAACGCGGCGACGATCTGTTGAAAGGCCCCCAAGGTAACTCTGCCGATCGCTACCGTGGGTACGAGGATCAGGGTAGCAAAGACGGCATCCGCCTGAATGTAGAGATAGCGCACCACGTCGAAATACACGTAATGCGCGTACAGGCGGAAATAATTCTTTCGCACATTGCCGAACAATTCGTTCAGAGTTGGCGGCTGGGCACGACTGATGTCATCCTCGCCATAGACCAGTTCCTTGCGGAATGCGGCTTCCACGCGCTGGTTGCGAAACTCAAGCCCCGGCAGTTTGATGCCGACCACGGCCAGCAGCAATGTGCCGAACAACGACCACGTGATCGCAGCAATCACCAGCGGATAGGGAATTGATCCGACAACCGGCAACGCCGACACATGAACGGACAAACTCGCAAGCAGCGGCAGGAACGCAATAAGCGTCATCACTGAATCGATGAAATTGACGCCAAGGCCCTGCATCGTGCCCGAGAACCGCATCGTGTCGTCCTGCACACGCTGCGACGCGCCTTCGATGTGGCGCAACTGCGGCCAGTAGGCGATGAAATAGTCGTTCATCGCGGTGCGCCAGCGGAAGATGTAGTGCCTGACGAAAAACAGGTTGAGAACCGCCACCGTTATGCCGACCATCGCCAGCGCGAGGAACTGCAGGACGCCGAAATAAAGCTCGACGGGAGAAACTGCTCCCGGCGTTCCCAGCGCCCTCTGGACCATGTCGTAAAACATGCCTCGCCAGTCGTTGAGCGCGACGCTGACCTGCACCGAGAAATTCGTGACGAATATGACCAGGCCGGACCCAAGGATGGACCAGTTCTGCCACCGGTGCGGCGCGTACCAGGACCAGAAGAGGTAGAAGAGGCCGATGCCCGCGCCGAAATAGATGTAGAACCAGAGGAAATGCGGCGTGAGAAAGCGGCTTGGCCAGATGATCGGTGCTGCGCCCGGCGCAGCAGGCGGCAGGCCAACCATCGCGCCAAGCTGCTCGCCGCCCAGAAACCAGAGGATGACGAGCGCCAGGCTCCAAACGACGGCCGAAACGAAGAACGACTTCGGCAGCGGGAAAAAGGATACGAACACTTCGGCGGATTCCTTGGTCGTGGCGCGCAATTCTGCGGGCGTTGCGGGTCCGGCATGAAGTCACATTTCGGGCTGAAAGAAAACGCCGATGCCCATGCCGCCGCCGATAGAAACGGCAATCATGGCGATTTTGGCGACGGCCCACCAGACCATGCAATTGCGCCGGCCAAGAGCAGCGCGACAGCCGCGCCGATAGAGGCCGCAACGAAATTCCCGGTCCATTCGGCAGCCCAGCCCGCCGCGATCGGCCCGAGGATCTGGCCCACCCCGAACGAGGCGGTCATCAGCGCCAGCACCCGCCGCGGCGCCTCCGGCGCAAGCAGCCGCCCGATCTGCAGCCCAAGCGCCGTGATGGCGATAAACGTGCCACCGAGCAGCACGCCTCCAAGCAGAGGGCCGGCGAAGCCGCCGAATGCGACGCTCGCTGTCACGCCCACCGCCTCGACGATGCAGCTGACGGCAAACGTCGCCGTCAGCCCGACGCGCGCCGATGCGGTTCCATAGCCAAACGGACGGAATGCCCGCCAGTCCCGTCGTCAGCCAGACCAGCGCCTCGAACTGCCGGCCGGCTTCGCCCTGGCGCACGATCGCCACCAGGAAGGTCGCGGTGACGATATAGCCGAAGCCGAATACGCCGTAGGCGAGGATGATCTTGGCGAGCGCCGCACTTTTGGGCAGGCGCGGCTCGCGGCGGGCGGGTCCGACGCTCAGCGGGCCGCGATCGATGAGCAGGGCGACCACCGCGAAGCCGGCCGCCGAAATCACGCCCGACCACAACCAGCCGGCGGGCCAGTGCGAACCGGCGGCGAGCAGCACGGCCATCATCGCCGACGACACGGCAATGCCGACGCCGACGCCCCCGAAATGCATAGCCTGCAAATCGCCGCGTTTCGCCGCCGCCAGATGGCTGAAGACGATGCTGGTCAGGAACACCATGACGAAGGCGCTGGCCAGTCCCGCCAGGAAGCGGATCAGCAGGAAAACGGGCAGGCTGTCGCTCAGGCCCATCAGCGCCGAGAGCAGCGCGCTGGCCGCCAGCCCACTGAGCATGAGCGCCCGTTCGCCGCCATGCGCCCAGCCGCCGGCCGCGACGATGGCGCCGATGAGGTAACCGAGATAATTGGCTGAGGCTATCAGCCCGGCATCGGTCGATGACAGGCCAAGTTCGTCCATCATGCCGGGCAGGATCGGCGTATAGACGAAACGCCCGAAGCCCATGGCAACCGCCATCGCGATCATGCCGGCGACGGCGAAGCGGAGCGGAGGCGCGGGGCTCGATACCATGGCGCGACAATATTGCCGCCGGACGAGCATACAATAGCGGTACGCGCTTTCCCGTTGGACCAGCGGCAACGCTGGAACGCTCTATAACGGCGCTTCGGTTGCTTGTCGTCCGTGCCTCAGCCGCAGAACCGTTCGCCCAAGCATTCCGCGCCGCGATAGCCGCGGTTGAACGGCAGATCGGCCAGTTCGCGCTCCGTCATCGCCTCGACGTCGGGATGCGACAGCGGGTCGAGTATCCAGCTTTCTTCGCTGGCGAGCGCATCGCGCGACGTTCTCAGCACCCGGCCAAACGCTCTGGTTCCGATTGAGAAAATCTTCATGTTTCTCTCGCCTCGTCTGGTTGAATGGCGTTATGATCTGCCGAATCCGGCTATTTTCAATCCAGAAATGCCGGGAGCAACATTAAAAAATCTAAAGCCATGAACCTCAATTCCGTGCATTTGAACGGCCTGCGCGCCGCGGAAGCGGCGGCCCGCTGCGGATCGCTCGCCAAAGCCGCCGAAGAACTCGGCGTTTCGCCCAGCGCCGTCAGCCAACAGATCGGCAGGATCGAATTGCAGCTCGGCAAGAAACTGTTCGAGCGCAAGGGAAGTGGGCTGACGCCGACAGCATTCGGCGCGTTGTTCACGGCGCGGCTCTCGGTCGGATTCCACGAGCTTGCGCAGGCGGTGGCGATGGCTGACGAGCAGGGGACCAACACACTGGTCGTGTCGGTGCCGCCGGCCTTCGCCTCGCGCTGGATGGTGCCGCGGCTCAGCCGATTCTTCGCGCTTCATCCCGAAATCCTTCTGCGGATCGACGCATCGACACGTCTCGTCGATCTCGAGCACTCCGATGTCGAACTCGCCATCCGCATGGGCGAAGGCAACTGGCCGCGCGTGCGGGCCGAACTCCTGCTTCCGCTGGAGATTTTTCCGGTCTGCTCACCTGAACTCGCGAAGCGCCTGCGCTCTCCGGCCGATCTCGCCCAAGTCTCGGTGATCCAGGACGAAAACACCATGCTCAGCTGGGACCGCTGGTTCGCGGCGGCCGGGGTCGAGCCGGTGACGCCGCTTCCGGGCGCCACCTTCACCGACCCGGTGCTTTGCCTAGAGGCGGTGATCGCCGGTCAGGGCGTCATGCTTGCCTGGCAATTGCTGGCGGCGGATGCGCTTTCCGATGGCCGCCTGGTCGCACCGTTCGGGGTCACGGTGGCCAGCGGCCTCGGCTATTATCTGGTGACGCGCGCATCAGGCCGGCAGAGCGCCAAGGCCGCCGAATTCAAACGCTGGATCACCCGCGAAGTGAAGGCGACGATGGCAGGTTTCGGTTCGCAGCGGCAGCCTTGACCAAAAGGCGATTGGCGGCCGATCGCCTTGTTTAAGGCCGCTACTGCCGCCCTTCCCGTGCCGTGTGCATCTCCAGCATCCGCCGCGCGCTTTCCTCGTCGGTAATCAGCACGGTCGGCGCGATCAGGTTCATTGCGCCAAGCAGCGCCTCGATCTTCTCCTGGCCGCCCGAGGTCAGTATGCGGATGGGCGCCTTCCGCAGCCGGTCGACATCCACCGACATGACCACGCCGTTGATCGGATGATCGACGATCCGGCCGTCAATGTCGAACGGGTGGAAGAGCACATCGCCGACCGCACCCAGCGCGATCAGTTCCTCGCGCTGGGTCTCCTTGAGGAAGCCTCCGCGATAGAATGTCGTCGCGGATCTAATGCCGCCGATGCTGAGCAGCACGGCGTCGAGATCTTCGGTCATGCGGAAGATGTCCTGCAGACCGCAGCGCTCGACCAGCGCGACCTTGGTCTCGACGCTGTCGACTACCGCCGGCGCCGGAATCAGGTAGCCTTCTCCCTGGAACACCTGCGCAAAGCGCCAGGCAAACTCCGCCGGATTGATCTGGCGCGCCACGCCCACGCCCCCGAGCAGCGAGATCACCTTGAAGTCGGGCAGCGCCTTGGCGCTGATGAAGGGCAGGCTCGAGAAAAGCGTTCTGCCCCAACCGACGCCGACCCGCATGCCGGACTTCATCGTATCGGACAAAAAGCTGCCGGTCCGGGCGGCGATTGCCGGGATCGGATCGGCGTCGGGAGTCGACAGCGGGGCGACGAACGCCTGCTGCAGCCCGAACGTCTTTTCCAGCTCGCGTTCCAATCTGACGATTTCAACCAGTTCGCTCTCTATGGCGATCTTCACCTCGCTGCGGGCACGCGCGTCCGCGAGCATGCGCACGATGGTGATGCGCCCGACGCCGAGCACCTCGGCGATCTCGTTCTGCGTCATCTGCTCGATGAAATACATCCAGGCCGCGCGGATCCGGAGGCGGTCGGTCCTGCTCTCGGCTACCTGCTGTTCGGCAAAGCCTGCTTCGCGCGCAGCGCCTCCGGTTCCGCCATTCGACCGTCGCTTCGCCAATTCGTCCCCCACTCTTTCGGCCTGCCGATTCTGCGCACTGGCGCAGTATCGCCTATTGATCTACCAATCTGTAGAACAATCTTGTGCATGGCGATGGGCGGAAGCGCCCGCCGCCGGGAGGAGTGCCGAGGCGACCTGAATGCTGCGACAAATTTCCGAAGATGTCCGCGTCAACCTCAAGGACCGGCTGCGGGACGTGCGCCACGTCATCCGCCAGAGCCGCCACGATCATGCGCGGAACGCCGCCCTCGAGGCGGAGGGACGTAATCCGCCTTCCTCGCCGGCCAAGGGCCTGGAGGATCTGCTGGGACATGCCGCCAGCGTCGTCGACGACGCCATGTCGCTCGCCGAATCGCTGGTGCCGCACGAACGACCGGCCAGCGCTGACGCCGCGACGGTCAGGAGCTTCGACCACTACTTCCGCAGCAATGGCCGCGGCGCCTCGCTGGACGGCGAGCGGGCGTTCCGGCGCGACATGTACTATCTCGCCAAGGCGATCGCGGCGAAGAAGACCACCGGCGCGCCGCGCATCTACGAAGCGAGCCTCGCCGCCGCGCATGCAGCGATGCGCAGGCTGCACGGAGATCTCATCGCCGAACTCGATATCGCTGCGGAGCCGGACGAGCGTGTAGCGGTAGCCGCGGCGCTCTGTGCGGCGCTGCTGATCGAACTCGTCGAGCATCGCCCGATTCGCTTCGTCGAGCATCGCCCGATTCGCTTCAATGAAGGCACGCAGGGCGGCGGCCGGAACCTCGATCTCGAAATCCGTTTCCTTGCGCCGCTTGCGCTGGCCTGCGGGCTTGCGACCATCGGCGCGGACGATCTGCCGGCGGCCGACATGCTGGAGATCACCATGCTTGCCGCGGATGTGCGCCATGACCGCATCGTCCAGGCTTACGGCAAGACGGACCGGCTCGGCGAATTGACGACCGTGTTCGCCGTGCTGCTCGCCCATCTGCCTTAGCCTCCGGCTGCCAGATCGGCGATCCGCTTCTTGGCGCGGGGGATCGAGGCCGGGCTCATGCTGAGTTCCGTCAGGCCCATGCGGATGAAGGCCGGGATGAGGTCGGGGCGGCCGGCGGCCTCGCCGCACATTCCCACCATGATGCCGGCTTCAACGCCGGCCCTCGTGGTCATCTCGATCGCCGACATCACCGCCGGGTTGGCGACATCGTTGAGTTTCGCCACGGTCGGGTTGAGGCGGTCGGCCGCCATGACATATTGCGTCAGATCATTGGTGCCGATCGAAAAGAAATCCACCTCGCGCGCCAGCGCAGGGGCTATGAGAACGGCGGCGGGCGTCTCGATCATCACGCCGAGCGGGAAGCTCGCATAAGGCGCGCCCTCCGCATCGAGTTCGGCGGCGCATTCACCGATCAGCGTTTTCGTTCGCCGCACCTCTTCTATGTCGGACACCATGGGCAGCATGACCTTGACGTTGGCGTGGACCGCCGCCCGCAGCAGCGCGCGCAACTGGCGTTTGAAGATGTCGGGCCGGTCGAGGCACATCCTGATTCCGCGCCATCCGAGGAAGGGATTTTCCTCCTCCGGAAATTCTATCCCCGCGATAGGCTTGTCGCCGCCAATGTCGAGCGTGCGCACGATTACCGGATGCGGCGCGAAGGCGCGCGCCAGCGCCGAATAGGTCTCGGCCTGCATGTCTTCTGAGGGCAGATGCATATGGCGCATGAACAGGAGCTCGGTGCGGAACAGGCCGACGCCCATGGCGCCCGCCTCCTTCGCGGCTTCGATCTCCTCCAGCGAGCCGATATTGGCAGCGACCTCGATTATCGTGCCATTCGCCAGTTTCGGCGTAAAATCCCTGAGCGCCGTCAGCGTCTCGCGTTCGACAGCGGCCTGGCTCACGCGCCGGGCGAAATCGGCGCGCGCAGTCTCGTCCGGATTGGCGATGACAATGCCGGCGTCGCCGTCGAGGGCTATTTCCTTTGCGTCACGCAGCGCATTCACGCGTTCGCCGAGGCCGAGCACGGCGGGTATGCCGTGCGACCTGGCGATGATGGCGATATGCGAAGTCGCGCCACCATGGCCGCAGACGACGCCGCCGACGCGCTTCAACGGCGCGCGCGCCAGATCCCAGGCGCCGATGTCGTCGGCGATCAGGATCGCGCCCTCCGGGATGTTTTCGAGGCTGACATCGTCCTGCCCAAGCAGTGCGAGGCAGATCTGCCGGCCGACGGCGTGGACATCGTCGGCGCGCGCATTCAGATAGTGGTCGTCGACGCCGCCGAATTCCGACGCGATTTTCGAAGTCGCGCTGATCACCGCCGAAACCGCGTCAACGCCCCTGACGACCAGCGTTTCGGCTTCGCCAGTCAAAATCTCGTCCGCGGCAATGTCCTTCAGGGCGGCGATGATGCCGCGGTCGCCCGCCGACAGGCTGTTCTCAGCCAGGGCTTTGTCCATGCGCCGCTGGACAGCGGCAATCGCCTTCCTCAGCCTTTCGATCTCGGCCGGAATTTCGCCGGTTGAAAGCTCGCTACCTTCCGCCCGGATTTCAGGCGGGAAATGCGCGAAGGCCGGCCCGATGGCAACACCCTCGCTCGCGGCGACGCCGCGTAACGTTCCATCCGCCACCGCTGCCGATTCCGGAGCTGCAACCGGCGCGGCCGGGGCTGATTCTGCGACGGCCGGAGCCGCGTCGCCCGGCGCGGGCACGTCGTCGTCGAGGCCGGATAGCGGATTTTCCAGATAGCCGATCAGCGCCTCGACTGCTTCGATCGCGTCGGCGCCCGTCGCCCGGATGGTGACCTCCTGGTCCTCCTTGACCCCGAGCAGCATCAGCTTCACCGAGCTTTTTGCGCTCGCCGCCTTGCCGGCCTTGATGATCTCCACGTCGGATTCGAAGCTCTTGGCGAGCTTGACGAACCGCGTGGCCGGACGGGCGTGCAATCCTTCATGCACTCTGACGATGGTCGAGCGTTCCATGGCGCATACTCTGTATTCGGGAACGCCACCGCTGCAAGCGGCGGCGCAGTCAGGTCAGGCGGCAATCTCGATGATCGCGTCGGTCTTCAGCGCGGCCACCAGCGATTCATGGTCGACCTTGGAGGCGCAGATTTCGCCCGGCCGTTCGGCTTCGCCCGCGCCGTTGAACGAAATCACCACATGGCCGATCTCGCGCACCTTGTTCCAGGCGGTCGGGCCGACCGCGGTGATCGTGGCCGACAGCGGACCGATCGCAATCGATGCGCCGGCTTGCGGCGCGCCGTCGCTTGGTCCCTGCTCCGTCTTGTGGAGCACGGAGACTTCCGCGAGTTCCGACGGCGAACCGTCCGCAAACAGGATAACCACGCCGCCTTCGGCGAGATCCGCAACTTCAGGCCCGATCTCCGTGATCCGTGTCCGCAAGAGAACTGTCATCGGCTTCTTCTTCCTTATCAGTACCTGCCCCGGCGAGCCTTTTGCAGGGTCGCCGGAGCAGAGTTTGAGTAGATCTAGAGCACGAACAGGCTAAATACCCATGCAATCAGCACGGACACCGGCCCCATGATCTGGCGGCTGATGAGGACCGCCGGGACGCCTATTTCGATCGTCTTGGGCTTGGCCTCGCCGAGCGCCAGACCGACCGGAACGAAGTCGCAGCCCACTTGGGTATTGTAGGCAAACAGCGCCGGCAGGGCCATTGCGGGAGAGATCGTGCCGTTCGCTATCTGCGGGCCGATAATGGCCACGCCGATGACCTGGGCAATGACCGCTCCCGGCCCCAGAATGGGAGAAAGGAACGGCAGACCACAGATCGCCGAGATGATCAGCAGGCCGACGATGTTGTTGGCCAGCGGTCCCATCGGCTGGGCCAGCACGTCGCCGATGCCCGTATAGAGGATCAAGCCGATGAGCATGGTCACGAAGGCCATGAACGGCAGCACGTTGCGGATCACCTGGTCGATGGTGCGGCGGCCGGCGTTGAAGAAGATGCCGACGACCCGTCCCATGACGCGGCCGATCGAGCTGATTAGCCCGACAAGCCCACCTTCGCTCTGGGGCGCCATGTCGGCCGCCCTGACCGCCGGCGAATCCGTCGGGGCAGGGCCGGTTCCCGTGGCCGCGCCCGCGGTCGTGACCGGCTCGGACCCGTCGGCCATGGCGATGTTGGCCGGCTTCACCCCCGAGACATAGATGTCTTCGGTGATGAACTGGGCAAGCGGCCCGGCCTGGCCGACCGGCGTCAGATTGACGGTCGGAATGCGCTTGCGCGGATAGACGCCGCAGCGGGCGGTTCCGCCGCAGTCGACGACGACCACCGCCATTTCGCTTTCGATGGGCGGCGCCTTGAAGCCGTCGACGGCTTCCGCCCCGGTCATTTCGGCGATCAGCTTCGCAACGGGGTGGATCCCCCCGCCGGTCACCGACACCACTTTGTTGCGCTGTTCAGTCGGCTGTATGACGAGCGGGCCGCCCCAGCCGCCGGAGCCGCGGGAGATCTTTACGGCCTTGTATGTCTTGGTTACGTCCATATCGTCCTCCCTGGCTACAGCTCGACGCCCTGGCGGCGCGCCATGATGGCTGTGATGCGTTCGGTCAGCATGCCCTTGAGCAGGATGACAATGAGGCCGACGATGGCGTACCAGATGGCGACGTTGATGTGGTAGCCTGACGGGACCGCGCCGCTGCGCTCCAGTTCGAGAAGCGCCACGAGCACGCCGCCCCAGACGAAATATTCGCCCGGATTGATGTGCGGGAACAGGCCGAGCGGCGGATGAACGTAAGACACCGCCGCATCGTAGAAGGCTGGCTTGTGCTTTTCCTCGAGGAACGACCCGAAGGTGTAGGCCATCGGGTTGGTCAGGAAGAACACCGCCAGCAGCGGCAGCAGTGTATAGCGGGTCAGCGCGATCTTGCCCGCCCCGCGAGCAAGCCCGTGCACGCGCTCTTCGCCGACCAGTTCGGTGATTGCGTAGAACGCCGTCATCAGCACAACGAGCGTCGGAATGATGCCGGTGACGAAGCCGGCGAAAACCTCGCCGCCCTTCTGGAAGATGCCGATGAAATACTTGCCGATGGCGGTGAGCCAGCCGAGCTGCTCCTCCTGCTGGACGTTTTCCAGCTTCTGCCTGAATTCGTCGACGCTTATGCCGCCATCGGCCTGGGCGAGAACGACAAGATCGTTCGCACCGTGCCCGACGGCGAGCTTGCCGTGCAATGCACCATCCGAAACCATCGAACCCGCGATATGCAGGTTCTGTACGGCCATGTCGGCATGCTGCGCCAACATAGAAACTATGGACATTTCTCCTCCTCTTCTCAGCCCTTGCCGGCTTTATCCCCCCGGCTCGCGGCAGTCCTCTATGCGCGTGCTGTGTTCAAGCCGGACAGGCCGGCTCTTTGACCGGCTCCGACCGCGCGCGGTCGATCTGCTCGATCGCCCGTTTCACGGCCTCGGCCACACCGGGTTCCCCCTCACCCATAACCGCGGGATCGGACCGGAGCTTGTCGAGGGCGACGCCCTCGAATTCCTCATGTCTCTTGAACTTGGCGAACACCGAGCGCCCGGTCATCGCCAGGAAGCGGCGCACGATCAGATCGGGCGTCACCACGATCAGCACGATGGTGCCCTTGCCGAAGCGGCCGCGATGGTTGCCGGCGCCGACGAAACCGTCACTGTATTTTTCGGTGATGCCTTTGAAGACGCCTGAATAGTGCCGCATCTGGACCCAGACGCCGAGCGACTGAAGCGCCCAGACCACTACCAGCAGCAGCAATCCCCATTGCCAGATCGCCATATTTCTCCTCCTCCCGAGGATTTGCCGAACCACACCAGACCCGGCACCGAACGGCTTCAATTAGAGAACATTTGTTTCCTGCGATGTCAATATGTATGATAACGCAGCATTTGGAACCCGCCACAAAGCGGTGGACTCATTTGGTTTATCAGGCAGGCGTGCTAAATTCTTCCGGAAAAGGATGCCCCGAACAATGGATTTGCGGTTCAAGGACGAATTGGCCCTGATGCCCGACCTTCGGCATCGGCTGCGGCAGTTGCGCTGGTTCAGGGCGACGTTCCGCGCCAGCGCCAAAGAGGTCTCGGCAACTTACGGCCTGCACTTCGAGATCGACGAGACGAAGCTGACGCGGGCGTTTCTCGACTGGGTCGAGATCATGGAAGCGCAAAAGCGCTTCGCCCAGGTGGACCGGGCCGATTTCATCGTCTTTGCAGCCGGGCTGGTTTTACGCGAATTGATTCGACAGGAGCCGGCGCGGCTGGTTTCGGGCATCGACAGCCTCAACGAGGACGCCGCCAATGCGGAGGCGCTCGAAATCGTCCGCTTCTGGCCGGAGGGTTTTCTCTATACCAATTACTGCGTGTCGGCGATCGCGGCGATCTACGAACAGGAATTCGGCCGTGTACCCACGATCGACAAATGCGCCGACGATTTGCGCACCTGGTGGTCCTATCGCGAGAACGTCACCGAGATGCCCGCCTATGCCGTCGCCTTCCTGGACCGTTTCCTCGGCGCCGAGCCCAACTGGATCGCGCCCGACCGCGCACAGGCCCGGCAGGCCATGCAGCGGGCGCTGGGCGCATCGCGCCGCGGCGGCGTCATAGCGCAGCTTTGATTGCCGCTAGTCGGCGGAGTCTCGGCCAGGCTGCATCCCCCAGCTATTGAACATCTGGCTCTTTGTGGATAGCGATGTACGCGATTTTTGAGTTGTCCGGGAGAATTGTGTGACAGGATCGAAGCTGATCATTTTCGACTGCGACGGCGTCCTGGTCGACAGCGAACCGTTGGCGGCGCGAGCCTATGAGCGCGTCTACGAAAAGCACGGCATGAGCGGGGTCGGCGCCGACATCATTGCGCAATGCGTCGGCATGAAGCAGTCCGACATCATCGTCCGGATCAGGGAACTGACCGGCCACCAGTTTCCGGAACACGCGGGCGACGACATCTGGGCCGAGACGAAAATCCTGTTCACCGAGGAGTTGAAGCCGACCCAGGGCATCATGCCGTTCCTGGATTCGCTTGCAGTCGAACGCTGCGTCGCGTCCTCATCGTCGGTCGAGCGCATTAACCACAGCCTTGGCGTTACCGGGCTGGCGCGGTTCTTCGGTTCGTCCATCTACAGTTCTTCGATGGTCAGGCGCGGCAAGCCCGCTCCGGACATCTTTCTCCACGCCGCCGAAAAAATGGGCGCGAACCCGGCGGACTGCGTAGTGATCGAGGATTCTCCATTCGGCATCGAGGGCACGATCGCTGCCGGCATGACGGCCATCGGCTATACGGGCGGCGGCCACACCTATCCCGAACACGGCGCGCGCCTGACGGCTTGCGGCGCGGTGGCGGTCTGCGCCGACTGGAATAAAGTCGGGCGGCAGCTCGCGATGCGAGGTTTTCTCAAGGAGGGCGCCGGAGCGGCTGCGGGTTAGCGCCCCAGTTCCCCTCCCCCTTGCGGGGAGGGGTTAGGGTGGGGGTGGTTCCGTCAGGCTCGCGACCTTTCGTCCAGGCGCCTGCCAGCGGCATCCGCTCTCCGTCCACCACCGAGCCTAGCGTCACCACCCCCACCGGGCCTCCGGGCCACCCTCCCCGCAAGGGGGAGGGTCTCGCGTCGAGCGTCCTCACAACAGCATTCCCATCGGGTTCTCGATATAGCGCTTGAATGCGCTGAGAAGTTCGGCCCCGAGCGCGCCGTCGACCGCGCGGTGGTCGGTCGACAGCGTCACAGACATCATCGTCGCGATCTTGATCTCGCCGTTCCTGACCACCGCCCGCTCCTCGCCCGCGCCGACCGCCAGGATCGTCGCGTGCGGCGGGTTGATGACGGCGGCAAAATCCTTGATGCCGAACATGCCGAGATTGGAGACGGCCGTGGTGCCGCCCTGATATTCCTCCGGCTTCAGCTTTTTGTTGCGGGCCCTTGCCGCCATGTCCTTCATCTCGTTGGAGATGACCGACAGCGTCTTTTCGTCGGCCTTGCGCACGATCGGCGTGATCAGGCCGCCGGGGATGGAGACGGCGACGCCGACATCGGCATGTCTGTGCTGGACCATGGCGCTCTCCGTCCACGAGACGTTGGCGGTCGGCACGTCGCGCAGCGCCAGCGCCATCGCCTTGATGATCAGGTCGTTGACCGACAGCTTGTAGGCCGGGACCTCGCCCTTGTCGGTCTTCTTGACCGGGGCGGCGGCGTTCAGCTGCGACCGCAGCGCCAGGAGCGCGTCGAGTTCGCAGTCGAGCGTCAGATAAAAATGCGGGATGGTCGACTTCGCCTCGACCAGCCGGCGGGCGATGGTCTTGCGCATATTGTCGTGCGGGACGAGTTCGTAGGAGCCTTCGGCAAAGAGCTTCAGCGCATCTCTCTCCCCCTTGCAGGGAGGGTGGCCCGAAGGGCCGGGTGGGGGTGGTGAAACCTGGGCCGACTGTGAAGCGGAACCACCCCCTCCGCCTGCTCCGCAGACACCTCCCCCGCAAGGGGGGAGGAAGGCGCGCTGGCGACCGCCTTCTCCACATCGGCCTTGATCACACGGCCACGCGGGCCAGAGCCGATCACCGCCGCAATGTCGATCCCTGCTTCCCGCGCCAGGCGGCGGGCAAGCGGCGTGGCGCGGACAGTTCCGCTGCCAATCTCCCCCTTGTGGGGGAGATGTCCGGCAGGACAGAGGGGGGCAACGTAGGACGCACCCCATTTCCGGTTTGCCCCTCAGTTTGGGCCTGAGACGCCAGAGGGACAGCGCCCCCCTCTGTCGCCCTCGGCGACATCTCCCCCACAACAAGGGGTGAGATTGGAGCTTCTTTCTTCGCCGCCTCACCACTACTTTCGGCGGTCGCATCCTCTCCCGCCTCGTAAATCCAGGCCACCGCCTCGCCGACCGGGATGTCCACGCCTTCCCTGCCGGTGATGTCGCGGATCGTGCCGCTGGCGGGCGCGTCGATTTCCATGGCCGCCTTGTCGGTCTCGATTTCGAAGAGCACGTCGCCCTTTTTTACCGCCGCGCCCTCTTCGACGAACCAGCGCGAGATCTGGCCGGTTGCCATGTCCATGTCGACCTTGGGCAGGATGACCTCAACCGGCATTCTCAGCGCGTTCCCTGGACCAGGCCGCGCGCGGCCGCGACGATGTCGGGAACCTGCGGCACCGTCGCCTTTTCGAGTTCGGGATTGTAGGGGATCGGCGTTTCCGCCCCGCCCAGGCGCACGATCGGCGCGTCGAGATAGTCGAAGGCCTCGCTCTCGGCGATCATGGCGCTGACCTCGGCGCCCACGCCGAGCGTCTTGACCGCCTCATAAACGCAGAGCAGCCGCGACGTCTTCTTGACGCTGCCGATGATCGTCTGCTTGTCCATCGGCCGGATGGTTCTCAGATCGACGACCTCGACATCGATGCCCTCCGCTTCCAGCGTTTGCGCGGCTTCCAGCGCCTTGTGCACCATGATGGAGGTAGCGACGATGGTCAGGTCGCGGCCTTCGCGGCGGATTTCCGCCTTGCCGATCGGAACGGTATAATGCCCTTCCGGCACCGGGCCCTTCATCTTGTAGAGCAGCTTGTGCTCGAAGATCATCACCGGATCGGGATCGTCGATCGCCGCCAGAAGCATGCCCTTGGCGTCGTGCGGCGTCGCCGGCTGGATCACCTTCAGGCCGGGCACGTGGCCGAGCCACGCTTCGAAGCTCTGGCTGTGCTGGGCCGCGGCGCCCGTGCCGGAACCGGCGGGAAAGCGCATCACCACCGGCACCGAGACCTCGCCGCCCAGCATGAAGCGCATCTTCGCCGCCTGGTTGACGATCTGCTCCATGGCGAGCGTGGCGAAATCGGAGAACTGGAACTCGAAAATCGGTCGCATGCCGGTCATCGCCGCGCCGACCGCGACGCCGGCGCCGCCGAGTTCGGAGATCGGCGTGTCCATCACCCGCTCAGTGCCGAAGCGCTCGACCAGATCGCCGGTCACCTGAAACGCGCCGCCATAGACGCCGATATCCTCGCCCATCAGAAAGACACGCTCGTCAGCCTCCATGGCGAGCGCCATGGCCTCCTGGATCGCCTGGGCGTAGCTCAGTTCGCGAACCATCGCGTCCATTCAAGCCGGCTCCGTATAGACGTAGTTCTCGATGTCGCGGACGTCCGGTGACGGACTATCCTTGGCAAACTGGATGCCGTCGGCGATTTCCTGCCGCACCGCCTCGCGGATGGCCTCGACGCCCTTCCGGTCGATGATGCCGCATTCCTGCAACTCGTTTTCGAACAGCGTGATCGGATCGCGGTTGGACATCCAGTCCTCGATCTCCTCCTTGGTTCGATAGCGGTTGCGGTCGCTCTTGGAGTGACCACGATGGCGGTAGGTCTTGGATTCGATCAGCGTCGGCCCCTCACCGACCCGCGCCCGCTCCACTGCCCGGTGCGAGGCTTCCGCGACCTCGGAGAAGATGTTGCCGTTGACGATCACGCCCGGCATCGAATAGGCCGCCGCCCGCTCGGCGATGTTCTTCACCGCCGTCGACCGCTCGGTCGAGGTCGACATGCCGTAGCCATTGTTCTCGCAGACGAAGACGACCGGCAGCTTCCAGATCGAAGCCATGTTCAGCGCCTCGTGGAACGCGCCCTCATTGTTGGCGCCGTCGCCGAAGAACGACACCACGACCTTTCCGGTTTTCATCCTCTTGGCCGAGAGCGCGGCCCCGACCGCGATCGGAATGCCACCGGCCACAATGCCGTTGGCGCCGAGATTGCCCTTGGCGACATCGGCAATGTGCATCGAGCCGCCGCGGCCCTTGCAATACCCCGTCGTCTTGCCGAAGAACTCGGCGAACATCTTCTTCACCTCGGCCCCCTTGGCGATGCAGTGGCCGTGGCCGCGGTGGGTTGAGGTGATGTAGTCGTCGTTGCCGAGCGGCATGCAGACGCCCATGGCGCTGGCTTCCTGGCCGATCGACAGGTGCATGGTGCCGTGGATCAGGCCGCGCGTGTAGCACTCCTCCGCGCCCTCCTCGAAGCGGCGGATGAGATACATCTTGTGGAGCACCTGACGCAGTTGCTCCGGGCTGTACTCGCGATAGATGAAAGGCAGGTTGGCGCGCGCCGCCGCTTCCGGCTGGACCCGCTTCGGAGCAGCCATGCTCAGGCCTCCGCCATGCCGTAAACGAGTTTATCTTGGCGCGCCCGCAATTCGGCGATCTTCGATCCCGGCGCCGGGGCTGCATTAGCGTAGGTGAGAAGCTCGCCCTTCCTGATCGGAGCCTTTACCGAGCCGCCCTGCAGCAGCCCGCAGGGAACCGCCCTCGCCGCATGCGCCTCCGGCGCGGTCATGATCCAGGCGCGGTAGCAATATTCGCCGATCGCATCGAGTTTTTCGCCGGGCTGCATGTCCTTCTTGGCGACGGCGCAGACCTCGGCCACCGGCTTCGCCAGCGGCACCATGTCGGCCTTGCCGTAGAGCACGACCCGGGCGCAGGTCAGCGGTACCTCGAGAGAGGTCAGGTGATAGGGGCGATGAAAGGTAAAGTACGGACCCTTGCCCATCTTCAGATCTTCCATGCGCTCCGAAATTCTGGGATGCGACATGTCGGCCACCACGAAGACGCCGGGCGCAACACCCTTGCCGATCGTGTAGTCGACGACGCCGACCCTCGACAGCACTCCGCCGTCCTTCTGAGGCACCAGCACCTTGTTGAGCTCGCCAAGCGTGGCCGACGGGCCGTGCATGCCGGCCTTGTCGGGCACGAGCCCTGTCGCGTTGGCAATCGCCGCCATCTCGACCATGGTTTTCGAGCCGTCGACGAATTCGACCAGCATGCGCACATTCATGTGGCGGCGTTCCGCCTCCTCCTCGTAATCCGGAGGCGTGGCGTCGATGTTGAGCGGATTGTTCTTGCCCTTGCCGGCGGCGACGATCGGATGGCCCATGGCCGAGACGAATTCGATCAATTCCATGCAGGATGAAGGCTCGTCGCCGGCGCCCAGCGAATAGGTGACGCCGAGCCGGTCGGCCTCGCTCTTCAGGTAAGCGCCGATGGTCACGTCGGCTTCGACGTTCATCATCACGAGATGCTTGCCGTGCTCCATGGCGCGCAGGCCGATCTCGGCGCCGACGGCCGGAACGCCGGTCGCGTCGACGACCACGTCGATGAGATCGTTGTTGATGATCAGGTCGGCGTCGCTGGTGACAGCGATCTTGCCCCCTTCCATCGCGGCGGTCATGGCCGACGCATTGGACACCTCGCGCGAATGACCTGCTTCTCGGAAGGCGATGTCGACGGCCTTGCTGGCCGCCGGAACGTTCAATTCCGAAATCGCGCCGATCTCGATGCCCGACATATGCGCCACGCGGGTGACGATGTCGGTGCCCATTTCGCCCGAGCCGATAAGCCCGATGCGAATCGGCTTGCCCGATTTGCCCCGCTCATCGAGATCGCGGGCGAGCCCCGTCAAAGCTACATTGGAAGCCATCCCGACACTCCTCCTGATATCGCTAAGTGATGCGAGGGTTACTGAACATATGTATTTCTGTCAATACTAATGTCCATAACACTCCGACGTAGACGACGCGCCAGCGCGCCGCTATGCAGTCGATACTACCGACAGGAACTCCGCCATGCACGAAGCGTTTCACTGGCTCAACGAACCGTCCGTCTGGAGCGGCGATGCGAGAATATTTGAGCTGCGCACAGACGCCGAAACGGATTTCTGGCGTGAGACCTTCTATGGCTTCATACGCGACAATGGACACGCCTACATCCGCCCGGTGTCAGGCGATTTCACGGCCGCCGCTGTCGTCTCCGGCGACTACCAGGTTCTCTACGATCAGGCCGGGCTCTACCTGCGGGCCGACGAGAAACACTGGATCAAGGCCGGCATCGAATACACAGATGGGATGATGCATTTCAGCGTCGTGGTGACCAACGGCGTGTCGGACTGGTCGGTGATTCCCCTGCCCGACGCCAAGCCGAGCGACGAGATCGCGATGCGGCTGACGCGCCATGGCGATGCGGTCCGGGTGCAGTTCTCGGTCAACGGCGCCGCATGGCAGATGGCGCGGCTTTGCCCGTTCCAGGCCGACGACGCCGAGATCGGCGTGATGGCCTGCTCCCCGCAGCGGGAAGGTTTTCGCGCAACGTTTCGCGATCTGATGGTCGGGCCGCCGATCGCCCGGAAACTGCACGCGGATTGAGGCTTCGTCCGGAGGGGTTTACCCCCACCCCTAACCCCTCCCCTCAAGAGGGAGGGGGATGACCATTCCGCCGTTCCAGCCTTGTCTTCATTTAGGCGGCAGCGTTGAAGTAGGGGTGGGGGTAAGAAGCGTGATCCCTCTGAACCGCCAAGTGCGCTAAGCCGTCGCTCCCTGAATCAGCGAGGCATGCGGGCGGCATGAATTGCGAATCATCAGCCTTCCCTGCAGCACCAGCCGGCGGGGCTCGTCCTCCATCCTGCCGGCGAGGCGATCGAGGATGAGTTGGGCGGCCTGTTCGCCGATCGCCCGCACCGGCTGGGCAACCGCGGTCAGTTGCGGCCGGAACACGTCGGCCCAGGGAAAGTCGTCGAAGCAGGCGACGGAGACATCCTCCGGGCAGGAGAGCCCGATGTCGCGGATCGCCTTCATGACGCCAATGACCATCAGATTGTTGGCCGAAAATATCGCCGACGGGCGATCGGGCTGGGTCAGCAACTGCATCGAAGCCTTGTAGGCGTCGGCTTCGCGGAAATTGCCGAACCGAACCAGTCTTTCGTCGAACGGAATGCCGCTCGCTTCCAGCGCGCGGTGATAGCCCTCCAGCCGGTCGCGGCCGGTGGAGGTGTCGAGCGACCCGGAAACATAGCCGATGCGCCGATGTCCGAGTTGCAGCATGTAGCTCATGGCGTTGAACACCGCGCGCTGATTGTCGAGAACCACGGCATCTGCTTCGACCCCATCGCAGATGCGGTCGATCAGCACGATAGGCACTTTCGCACCGCCCAGTATCCGCTTCAGATTGGCGTCGTCTCCGGCCGGCGCAATGATCAGCCCATCCACCATGCGGCCGAGCAGAAGCTGGATCTGCTCGTCCTGCATTTCCATGTCCTCGTCATTGCTGCACAGCATGACGGCATAGCCGGCGCGGTGCAGCACCTCCTGCAGGACCGCGACGACATCGGTGAAGAACGGATTGGTAATGTCGGCAACAGTCAGGCCGATGGTGCGGGTCTTGCCCATCTTGAGGCTGCGGGCGATCGCGTTGCGCTTGTAGCCGATGTCGCGGATCGCAGCCTCGATCCGCGCGGTGAGCTCGGGACTGACGATCGCCGTCCCGTTGATGACGGCCGAAACCGTCGCCACCGAAACCCGCGCCGCCTCGGCCACGTGGAGCATTGTCGGTGCGGTCGATCGGCGGGGTCTGGTCCGGTTGCTGTTCGTCATTTCGAAACGTTTTGATGAACCCTGGATCATCGATTACGAGAATTTAGGGCAATCCGCAACATAATTGCCCAACTCAAGCACAGAGAGCATTCTCGGCAACTTGACTCATCCGAAACGTTTAGATTAGCTTTCTCGGAATTGACGACGTCGGAAGGGAGGCCGCCATTGTTATTCAATGACGATTCCGCCGTCCAGATCGATGCAGGCCGCGCAAACCCTTCGGCATCGATCTCGACCCAGAGGCGCGCATCGCTTCGCTGCGCGTCGGCGAACAGCAGCTCGTCGAGATCGCCAAGGCGCTGTCGCTCGACGCTCGCATCCTGATCATGGACGAACCGACATCGGCGCTGTCGCCCGCCGAGTGCCGGCGACTGTTCGGAATCATCCGGCAGCTTGCCGCCGATGGCGTCGCCATCGTCTACATTTCGCACCGCATCGACGAAGTCATGCATCTGGCCGACCGGGTCACGGTCTTCCGCGACGGGCGGCACGTGCTCACCGGCGAGATGAGTGGTCTGACCGAAGAGGCCATCATCGCCGCCATGGTCGGGCGCAGCCTGCTCGACGCGGTCCATGACGAGCGCGTCGCGGACGACAGGATCGTCATGGCCATCCGCGACCTTTCGCTGTCGATTCCGCAGCGGCATGGCTGGCGGCAGGTTCTGGAAGGCGTCAGCTTCGATCTGCACGCCGGAGAAATCCTCGGCATTGGCGGCCTTCTCGGCTCGGGCCGCACCGAAATACTCGAGACGATCTTCGGTTCGGCCGAAGGTCAGTCCGGCGGCGAGATCCGGCTCGACGGGCAGGCGGTCGAAATCCGCTCGCCGCGGGATGCCCGTCGGCTCGGCATCGCACTGGTGACCGAGGACCGCAAGTCGCAGGGGCTGCATCTGCAGGCCTCCATCACCGACAATGTCGCTTTGCCGCTGGTCGGCGCGCTGGCGCGTTTCGGCATCCGCTCCTTTGCCGGCGAGGCGCAAATCGCCGAGCACGCGGTCGAGACGCTGGGCGTGCGCTGCAGCGGCATCGAACAACCCGCCGGCACGCTGTCGGGCGGCAACCAGCAGAAAGTCGTGATAGGCAAATGGCTCGCCACCCGGCCGCGTGTGCTTTTGCTCGACGAGCCGACGCGCGGCATCGATGTCGGAGCGAAACGCGAAATCTACGATCTCGTCTTCCGGCTGGCGCGCGAGGGCTAGCCATAGTGGTCATCAGTTCCGAACTTCCCGAACTCCTGCTCCTTGCCGACCGCATCCTGGTGATGTCGGAAGGCCGCCAGAGCGGCATGCTTGCCCGTTCCGAGGCAACCGAGGAGCGCATCATGCAGCTTGCAGCTCCACGCAGCAGCGGCGCAAAGGCGGTCGCATGAGCGCAGCACTGAAACTTCTCTCCCGCACCAAGCTCTATTGGGGGCTGATCGCGATCTTCCTGATCGGCGTCTTGTCCTCGCCGATCACGTCCAAGGGCAACAACTCTTCCTGTCCTACGGCAATCTGCTCGACGTGCTGCGCCAGGTGTCGACAACCGGCCTGATCGCCACCGGCATGACGGCGGTCATCATCACCGGCGGCATCGACCTGTCCGTCGGCTCGCTGATGGCGATCGCGAGCGTGGTCTGCGCCATGCTGCTGACCATGCCCGGCTACACGCCCGCCGCCCTCATGGGCGTGCCAACCGTTGCGCTGTTCGCACTGCTGATCGGCGTCGCCGTCACTCGTTTCGTCTTCCTCAATCTCGGGAAGCAGCGCGCGGGCAGCGATCCGACCCGCGATGTAAGGCTCGACGCCATGCGCGGCGCCATCGTGCCCGGCGTGGTTGGCCTGGTTCTCTGCAGTCTGGCGCTGTGGTTCCTGCTGCCGCAGGTGCAGACCAAGTTCGGCGTGCTCGGCGTTCTGCTTGTCGCACCCTGCGTCGGCATGCTGTTCGGCGCGATCAACGGCTTCATCATCGTCGCCGGCCGGCTGCAGCCTTTCATCGTTACGCTGGCCATGATGGTGACGGCGCTGGGCATTGCCCGCCTCACCGCCGGCCAGAACAATGCGGTGCTGCCCGTCTATACCGGCTCGAACGCCGTCGCCGAGTTCGACATCCTGCGCTCGCTGGTGTTCGGCATCATCCCGATGCCCGGCCTGTTCTTCATCGCCGCGATCGTCATCTACGGCGCGGTGCTGCGCTTTACGCCGTTCGGCCGCTATGTCTATGCGATCGGTGGCAATGAAGAGGCCGCACGGCTTTCCGGCATCGACGCCGGGCGCGTCAAGATCGTCACCTACGCCATATCCGGCCTGCTCGCCGGCATCGCCGCCGTGCTCTATGTGGCGCAGTATCGCCAGGGCAAGCCGGACGCCGGCGCCGGGCTGGAGCTAGACGCCATCGCCGCCGTCGTCATCGGCGGCACCAGCCTGATGGGCGGGGGCGCTTGGCCGGCACGCTGGTCGGCGTCCTGATCTTCGGCCTGCTGTCGAACCTCCTGCAGCTCCACAACATCAATTCGAACCTTCAGCTGGTGCCGAAGGGACTGATCATCCTCGGGGCGGTGCTCATGCAGGAGCGCAACGCCGCCGACCTTTTCGCCCATCTGCGCCTGCCGGCCCGCCGATCGGCGCACCAGCAGACGTCCGCCAGCGAGCGGCCGTCGGAAGAGACAATGTCTCGAAACATCGGAGGAAACGCCAATGAAACGTCGTGAATTCATGAGGCTCGCCGCTTTTGCGGCAGCGCTCGCCGCAACCACCGCATTCCTGCCGGGCGCGGACGCCATCGCCCAGGACAAGTTCAAGATCGGCTTCAGCCAGGCGACGACGATCGAACCCTGGCGCGCCCAATTCAACAAGGACATTATCGCCGAAGCGGCCAAGCATCCCGAGGTCGAGCTGATCGTCACCGACGGCGAGGACAAGACCGAAAAGCAGGTCGCCGACGTCGAGAACCTGATCCGTCAGGAAGTCGACGCGCTGCTGGTCTCGCCGAAGGAATCGGCCGGCCTCACGGGCGTCGTGCAGCAGGCGATCGACGCCAAGATCCCGGTCTTCGTGCTCGACCGCAATGTCGAGACCGACCAGTACACGCAGTTCGTCGGCGGAGACAATAAGCTGATCGGCCGCGCGGCGGGTGAATTCGCAGTCGAACTGCTGGGCGGTCCGGGCAAAGCGGAGGGCACCATCGTCGAGATCTGGGGCGGCATGGGCACCCAGCCGGCGCATGACCGTCATGACGGCTTCCATGAATTCACCGACAAGGAGCCGGGCATCAAGCACCTCCTCGACCAGCAGTCGGGCGACTGGAAGCAGGACGAGGCCTACAACATCATGGCGACCGCGCTGCGCAACCATGAGAAGGTCGACATCGTCTACGGCCACAACGATGCGATGGCATACGGCGCCTATCTCGCGGCCAAGGATGTCGGGCGCGAGAAAGAGATAAAATTCATCGGCATCGACGCGCTGCCGGGCGAAGGCGTGGGTCAACAATGGCGAGCTGACGGCGACCTTCCTTTACGCCACGCCGGGCGCGGAAGGCCTGCGCCAGGCGCTGAAACACCTGAAGGGCGAAAAGGTGGAAAAGACCATCACGCTCGACACGATGAAGGTGACCAAGGAAAACGCAGCGCAGATCATGAAAGATAACGGGCTCTGAGAGCCTGAATGTCGGAGCTGGGCGGTGCAGGTCGCCCGGTTCATTTTATGCGAGGCGGCGCAGGTCGCCTGACTCAGTATCTCCACTCGCCTCTGGCGAGCGCCGCTACCGCCTCGACAATGCGGGAAAAACTTGCAGTCGCCCGGCTCGCCATATGGCGGGCGCGAAGATATCCGTGGACAAGGCCTTGCTCTTCGATCCAATGCGCCCTGCCCCCGGCCGCCAGAACCCGGTCGCGATAGCTCTCGCCGTCGGATGACAGCGGATCGCATTCGGCGGCGAAAATGACTGTCGGCGGCAGGCCGGAAAAATCGGAAGCGGCAAGCGGCGTGTAGCGCGGGTCCGTGGAAACATCCGCGCCGCCGGTGCGGACATCGTGATAGAAGCCAACGTCGCTCGTGGTCAGCAGCGGCGCTTCGGCGTGGGTGACATAGGATCCCATCGTCATGTCGCCGCCGAAGCCGGGATAGATCAGCATCTGGCCAATAGGCGCGCGGGCATGGCGGCGCACATGATGCGCGAGGCAGGCGGCGAGATTGCCGCCGGCCGACTCGCCTACCAATACTATCGGCTGGCGATAGGTGGCGGCCATCCATTCGAAGGCGGCCACCGCATCGTCGAAGGCCGCCGTGCCGGTATGCTCGGGCGCAAGGCGGTAGTCGACTGAGACCACCGCATATCCGGCTCCCGCGCAAAGCTCGGCGCAGATGTCGTCATGGCTCTCCAGCCCGCCGAGGATAAAGCCGCCGCCATGGAAGTAGAGGATGATGGCCGCAGCGTCGGGCGCCGCGCTGCGGTAGATGCGGATCGGAATGCGGTGCGTCGGCGTGACGATCGCCGTCGTTTCCGTGCCCACGCCCTCCGGACGGCCGGCGTGAAAGGCGCGGCTCATCCGGTCGTAGACCTCGCGGTTCTTGCCGATCGGCCAATCGATGGCCTCGGGCGGATAGAACCTGTTGATGCGGTCGATGAACGCCCAGATCTCTGCGTCGAGCAGCTTCCGGTAATCGGGCGCCATCGGGTCTTTCCACGCGATCAGACTATGTCTCCAGCCAGACCTTTTCAAAATGCTGCTCGAGCGCCTGATGCTGCTCCACCCCATGCACGCCTTCCCGGTAAGTGCGATAGACCGAGCGCCAGTAAGGCTGGATGATGACGCCTGAATCCCGCAGGATGGTCTCGATCTTGGCCATGATCTCGCGGCGAGCGGCGGCGTCCGGCGTCGCCAACGCCTGGTCGAGCAGGGTATCGAACTCCTTGTCGGAAAAGCCGCTCTCGTTCCACGCCCCGCCGGATTTATAGGCGAGCGACAGCACCTGGACGCCCAGCGGCCGGCCGAGCCATTCGGTGCAGGAGAATGGATATTTGTTCCAGTCGTTCCAGAAGGTCGATGCCGGCAGCACCGTGCGCTTCACCTTCAGGCCTGCTTCGCGCATCTGCGCCGCGATCACGTCGGCGGCCGATTTCTGCCATTCGACATCGACCGAGATCAGATCGTACTCATGCTCGGCCTTGCCCGCTTCGCCGATCAGCTTCTTGGCCTCTTCGACGTTGCGGACATGCGGCCCGATATCCGCGTATTCTGCATGCATCGGTCCGACATGATGATTCTCGGCCACCGTGCCGCGCCCGCTGAGGGCGATCGTCAGGACCGCGCCATTGTCGACCGCCAGTTGCGCCGCCCGCCTCACCTTGACGTCGTCATAGGGCGCGTTGGTCACGTTGAAGCGCGCAACGATGGTGGAGCCAGTGGCTATTTCGGAACTCGCGAGACCTAGCGCTTCGGCCTGTGAAAGCGTGTCGGCCGAGGTTTCGTGGTTGGTATCGATCTCGGCGGATTCGAAGGCCGAGAACATAGGATTGGGATCCGAGCCGTAATCGATCCACCGGATGCCATCCAGCGCGAAATCGCCCTTCCACCATTCGTCCTTGCGGCGTACCTCGGCGATCGTTTCCGGCTCCCAGCGCACCAGTTCGCACGGGCCAGTCGTGATCGCCAGCGCCTCCATCGGGTCGCCGCCGCCATCATAGCTGCGGTGCATGATGAGCGCGGGATAATCGGCCATGCCTGCGATCAGCGAAATATCCGCCTGCGGCAGCGTGAGCCGGACAGTGTGATCGTCGACGCGCTCGATGGCGCCTTCGACCGCCTTCTTGGTGTTGGGATCGACCAGCGAGCCCATCCGCCCGGCGACCGAGTTTCCTTCCGCCGAGGCGTCGCACCAGCGCGTGAGATTGTGGATGACATCGTCGGCATTGAACGCATCGCCATTCGACCAGGTAATGCCCTTCCGCACGTTGAGGATCAGCACCTTGGCGTCGTCGCTGGTTTCCCAGCTTTCCAGCAGCCAGGGCTCGAAGGTGAAATCGCGGTTCCAGCGCACGAGATATTCGTTGCACTGGCGGGCGACGTTGGACATTTCCACACCGTCGAAGGTGCGTGGATCGCGCCACCCCTTGACGTTCATCGCCACGCGCAGGACGCCGCCCTTCTTCGGCTCCTGCGCGCTGGCCGGGGTTGGCGCAAGACCGCCGAGGGAGAGAGCGCCGGCGGCGCTGACGCCGAGTGCAGCCATGGTCGCGAGGTATTCGCGCCGGTTCATGTGGCCCTTTTTGAAGCCGTCGGCGACCGGCTGCGCCTTCGGGTGCAGGGATCTGTTCGTCAACATCAGTTTGATCATCGGTATCTCCCGCTCGTCTCTGCCGCGGCTCCAGTTCCCCTATGCCGCAGCGGAATGATAGGTCGCGTTTCCGACGGGATATGTTCTCTCTCCCGCAAATCTTGTGCGGGATTCCGCAGATGCAAGTCGTGCGGCCGCCTCCTCAAAGCCCGCGATAAAGCTCAGCAGCATTCTCGAAGGTGAAGCGCAGCGGCACTGAGCCCTGGACCTGCCAGGCATCGGTGGTTTCTCCCGCCATCAGCCGGCAGGCGCCGTCGGTATCCACCACCGCGCCACCATAGAGCCGGTTGGCGAGGTTCAGGATCGCGGTCTGGTGCATGGCCGCCGTACCGCTGCCGCAGGCGTCCTTGACCAGGAGTACACGGAAGCCAAGCGCGATGGCATCCCTGACGGTCGCGTCGATGCACGCTTCGGTCCACACGCCGGCGACCACCAGCCATTCGATGCCGCGAGCCTTGAGATCGTCGGCGGGAGAAGCCGCACCGAAGGCGCTGGCCTCAGCTTTGATTAAAAGCGGTTCGCCGTTGACCGGGCCGACCTCGAGACACACCGCCGTGAGCGGATCGCTCTTGTCGCTGAAAACCGATAGGCCATCCGCTGTTACCGGATGCAAAGGCGGCGCGGTGTCCGAGTCCAGATCGACGATATAGGCGGAGTGGAGCACCGGAATGCCGTTTGCCCGCGCCGCCTGCTGGAGCCGTCCGACATTGGAAAGTATCGTATCGAACCCCTCCACCAGATAACGCCGGTCCTTGCGGTGCTCTTCCTGCAGATCGATGAAGAGCGCGGCCGTCTTGCCGCGCTCGATCGCTAGTGGTCTTTTCATTCAGATCTGCCCGTCCAGGAATTCGTCTTCATGGGGGAAGCGCGACAGGAGTTCGGTACCGGTGTCGGTAATCAGCACTTCGTCCTCCAGCTTGACGCCTTCGCGCCCGCCCTTCTCGCCGATATAGCTTTCGATGCTGACCACCATCCCGGGCACCAGATGCCCGTCGCGGCCATAGGTGTCGTAGTCCATCGCATGTGCGATGAACGGCGTCTCGCCATGCATGCCCACGCCGTGCATGACAGATGTGTAGCGCTGCTCGACGAAGCGTTCCGGGATCTTCCACGCCTTTTCCGCGATCTCGCGGAAGGCCATGCCCGGCTTGATAATGCCGATATTGTGCTGAACCTGCTCATGCGCCATTCGGTAGAGCGACTTCTGGTAGTCGGTCGGCCTTCCCGGTCCGCAGCGGAAGGTGCGCGAGAAATCCGAATAGTAGCCGTAGCAGCCGATCGTGTCGGTATCGAGCGCGACCAGCTCGCCGGGCCTGAGCTTGCGGCCGCTGGCCTCGTTGAACCAGGGATTGGTGCGCTGGCCGGAGGTTAACAGGCGCGTCTCGATGAACTCGCCACCCTGCCGGATAACCTCGTGGTACATGATGGCAAACAGATCATTCTCGGAAACGCCGGGCTTGATCGCCTCGCGCACGGCAGCGACCGCTGCCTCCGCGCCTGCCATCGAGACTTGCAGGCATTTGATCTCCTCGGGCGTCTTCACCGCCCTCACCGCCAGTATCTCGCCCTGGCAGTCCTTTACCTCGCAGCCGCGCTTTTCCAGCGCCAGCGCCTGAAGATGGCTGCAGCGGTCGAGCCCGAGCTTCATCGAGCCGCAGCCATGGGTCTTCAGCAGATCAGTGATCTCGTCGGCGAACGGACCCGCGGTCTCGTCGTCGCGGCCCGACACGGACGACCAGACCAGCTTCGAAGGCCGCGCCTCATCGATCGTGTCGAGCACCATGGAGACGTGGTAGCTCTGCGGATACTCGAACAGCACGATCGGCCCTTCGGTCGGGATGAAAAAATACCGGGTCGAATTGCGCAGGAAATAGCCGAACATGTTGCGCGAGCCGGTGGCGTAGCGCTGGTTATAGGGGTCGAACAGCACGACCGCGCCGTAGCCGGCCCCCCTCATCCAGTCGCGCAGCTTCTTCAGCCGGCCCTTGCGCAGCGCATCCGCATCAATGAAGGAAGGCTCGGTGTCGGACAGCCACATGCCGCCTGCCGGATCGGCGGCGGCGGGATGGCGCATGCGGTCGGCGAAATCGACATCGTCGACGCTGTCGGGATCGAAAACAACAATGCTCATGGCTACCTCCGTTTGAGCGGAAGATGGACCATCATCGCCGCTTCCGGTGTTCACAAAACCGCAGAATCCATGCCGGATTCCGCCACCATGCGGACGGCTTGACTTGGCTATTTGGCCGGTGCTCTGCGCCGCCTGGCCTGGTTGGGCGCGTAGCCAAACTGCTCCTTGAAGGCGCGCGAGAAGCTCGACGCGTTGGAGAAGCCGCAGGAAAGGGCGACTTCGCCTATCCGAAGCGTCGAGTGGGCCAGCAGATCCGCCGCGCGCCTGAGCCGCAGGCTCCGGTAATAAGCACTGGGAACGGTGTCGAATTCCAGCTGGAATGCGCGTTCGAGCTTGTCGGGCGATACGCCGAGCCGGCGGGCCAGGTCCGACATTCCGAGGCGGTCCTCCACTGCGTCTTCCATGATCGCCACCGCCGACAACACCAGTTCGTCGCGGATGCCGGTTCGGAGGCGCAGCGGCATCATCCGCCTGTCGACGCTCGAGCGCAGCGGGCTGTGCACATACCATTCGGCGACACCCGCCGCGAGCTCCGCGCCATAGTCCTTGGCGATCAGCTCCAGCATCATATCGAGGCTGCCGACGCCGCCGGCGGAGGTGAAGCGCCGGCGGTCGATGACGTACAGGTCGCGCCGCATGTCGAGGTCGGGAAAGGCTTCGCGGAAGGCCGGCTGGCTGGTCCAGTGCAGCGTGCAGGAATGGCCGTCGAGCAGGCCGGCCCGGGCGAGGAAGAAAGCGGCATCGGCGACCGCGCCGATCTGTGCGCCGGCCCGCAGGCTGCGCCTTATCCAGACCAGCGCTTCTTCGGCCACGACATGGTCGGCGTCGCCGCCCGAGCACACGACGATGCGGTCGACCACAGGCGCGGTGCGGACCGAGTGATCGGGTTCGATACCGACCCCGTTGGAGGCGAAAATCTTGTCGCCGCTCAGGCCGACGGTGATCCAGGAATAACACTTGCTGCCGGCGAGCGTGTTCGCCGCCCGCAACGGCTCGATGACCGAGCTGAACGCCATCAGCGGAAAACCCGGAAAGACGAGGACGGCGAAGCTGACCACCGCCTCGGAAAGAGAAGCGGGCGCATCGTCGGTTTTCCGGATTGCGTGGCGTTGCGCCATTTTTGTTCCCGTCGGGCAGGATTGCCTTCCGGGCGCGATACTTCCTCCTGCCGGCGCCAAACGTCAACGCGCTGGTCGCTCCGGGCTACTCGGCGGCCTGGACGCGGCCGGCGTTGACGATCGCCCTGATCTCGGACCGGCATGAGCCGCAATTGGTTCCCGCCTTGAGAACTTCTCCGATAGCCTCGACGCTGGCGCACCCAGCGGCGACGGCGGCTGCGATCTGGTTTGCGCCCACGGAGAAGCAGGAACAGACCATCGCGCCCGCATCGGGCCGGTCGGCGCCGGCGCGTCCGGCCACGATCCGGAAGCGGCTTCGCTGGCCGGCATGGGTTTCGCCGAGCTGGTCGGCGGCCCAGCCGCGCGAGACGGCCACCGGTCCCGGTGCGGCGAACAACGCGCCAGCCAGTTTTTCGCCGTCGAACGCGGCTATGCGGTGCTGACCGGCGTCGCGATCGTGATAGGCGAGAAATTCCACGCCCTCATCCGCGCCGAAAAGCGTTTGCGCGAAGCCCGGCCAGTCTATTTCCTTGGCGAAGGCCAGTTCGACGCGCCATCCGTGCCGGCACCTGGCCAGCGCCCAGTAGTCGGCGCCGATCGCCACCGGCCGCTGGCGCAGGACCGCGAAACCGAACGCCCGCGCCGCAAATCTTTCGATCCGAACCGCGGCGTGTTTCAGCGCCGGCTGGCCGGAAATCGCGTCGGTCAGCGGCGCGACGAGTGCGTCGATGCGGCCCTTGGCCGAAAACCTGTCGGTCCAGTGCATCGGCGCGAATACGCTGCCTTGGCGCTGGCGCGCGGTCAGCAGCGCGCGGACCAGCACCTCGCCGCGGGCGGACGATACGCGGACGATATCGGCGTCGCCAATGCCGTGGCGGCTGGCATCAGCCGGATGGATCTCGACGAAAGGCTCCGCCAGATGCTGCGACAAGCGCGGGCTTTGGCCGGTCCTGGTCATGGTATGCCAGTGATCGCGCACCCGGCCGGTGTTGAGGATCATCGGGTATTCGCCGCTGGCGCTGGCTTCAGTGGCCAGGCGGACGGCGATGAAGCGTGCCTTGCTGTCGGGTGTGTAGAAGCCGCCATCGGCGAAGAAGCGGATTGCGGCAGCCTTACCCTCCCCTTTGCAGGGAGGGTCGATCCGCAAGGCGGATCGGGGCGGAGACGATTGAGCTCTGTCCTGCGCCACCCCCACCCCGGCGCTGCCTTCCGACCCTCCCCGCAAGGCGGAGGGTAAAGCCCGCGCCGGCCATTGGAACGGCTCCAATCCCTCATAGGCGCCCGTGCCGATGCCGGCATGGGCGCCGATGTCGAAATCCCTCTCGCCGCCATTCTCGAAGCCCGAAAGCGCGGCATGCTCGGCGAATAGCTCGGCCGGCGCAGCGTGAGAAAAGGCGTCGGAAAATCCCATCCGCTTCCCCACCTCGGCCATTATCCACCAGTCCGGCCGCGCCTCGCCGGGCATGGGCAGGAAAGGCCGCTGGCGCGAGATGCGGCGCTCGGAATTGGTCACCGTACCGTCCTTCTCACCCCAGGCGGCGGCGGGCAGTTTTACATGGGCATGGCGGATTGTGTCGGCCTCGGCGGAGACATCGGACACCACCACGAACGGGCAACCTTTGATGGCCGCCTCGACCACGTCTGCGTCCGGCATTGAGTCCACCGGATTGGTGGCCATGATCCACAGCGCCTTGATGCGCCCGTCCGCCACGGCGCGGAACATGTCGACCGCCTTCAGCCCCGGCTTCTCCGCGACTGCGCGCGCGTTCCAGAAGCGCCGCACGCGGTCGCGATGGATCGGATTTTCGATCTCCATATGGGCGGCAAGCATGTTGGCGAGCCCGCCGACCTCGCGGCCGCCCATGGCGTTGGGTTGGCCCGTGACCGAAAACGGCCCTGCGCCGGGTTTGCCGATGCGGCCGGTCGCCAGATGGCAGTTGATGATGGCGTTGACCTTGTCGGTGCCCGAGGCCGACTGATTGACGCCCTGGCTGTAAACGGTGACCGTTTTTGGCGTATCGGCGAAAAGCGTAAAGAAGCGGAGAAGCGTCTCCTCGTCGAGGCCGGTCCGGCGCGCGATCTCCGCCATGCCGGATTCCGATGCGGCGGCCAGGGCCGCCTCGAAGCCGGTGGTGTTCGCGGCGATATAGTCGCGGTCGAGCGCATCGCGTTCGGCGAGGAAGGCCAGCAGGCCCGAAAACAGCGCGACATCGCCGTCCGGCGCGATGGCGAGGTGCAGGTCGGCGATATCGGCGGTCATCGTCCGGCGCGGATCGACCAGCACGATCTTCATGCCGGGCCGCTTCTCCTTCGCCGCCACGATGCGCTGGTAGAGCACCGGATGGCACCAGGCGAGATTGGAGCCGACAAGCACGATGAGGTCGGCAAGTTCCAGGTCCTCGTAGGTTCCCGGCACGGTATCCGATCCGAAGGCGCGGCGGTGGCCGGCCACCGACGAGGCCATGCAGAGGCGGGAGTTTGTGTCGATATTTGCCGAGCCGATGAATCCCTTCATCAGCTTGTTGGCGACGTAGTAATCCTCGGTCAGCAACTGGCCGGAGACATAGAACGCGACCGAGTCGGGGCCGTGCTCGGCGATCGTGCTGGAGAAGGTCGAGGCGACGAGGTCGAGCGCCTCGTCCCAGTCGGCGCGGCGGCCGCGAATCTCCGGGTGGAGCAGCCGCTCCTCCAGCCCAAGCGTTTCGGCGAGCGCCGACCCTTTGGAGCAGAGACGGCCAAAATTGGCCGGATGGTCGGGGTCGCCGCGGACGCTCACTTCGCCGTCCGCGGCGACCTTCGCCAGCACGCCGCAGCCCACCCCGCAATAGGGGCAGGTGGTCCTCACCTCGCGCGCTTCGTCGATCTGCATGTGTCAGGCCGCGCGGCTGGCCAGCGCTTCGAGCGCGATGAACAGCCTCTCGCCGTCGACCCTGACCGGGATCGTCTTCACCGCGCCCTCGTCAGCGCCGAGCGCCTTGCCGGTCTCCAGCGAGATCACCCAATTGTGCAGCGGACAGGTCACCGCCGCGCCGTGCACGATGCCTTGGCTCAGCGGTCCACCCTTGTGCGGGCAATGGTCTTCGATGGCGAAGACCTGGTCTTCCGCCGTACGGAAGACGGCGATCTTGCCCTGCGGCGTCGCCACGCATCGCGCGCCGCGCTGGGGAATGTCGGTGATCGAGCCGATCGCAATCCAGTTCATGCCGCTCACTCCGCCGCCTCTGCAAATCCCACCGAAGCCATCGGCCGGAACTCGTGCTTGTCCTTGCCGGAGGCGCGCTCCGTCCACGGGTCGACCTGCGCGAATTTCTGGGAAAAGACGAAGCGGTCGTAATAGTCCTTGCGCTTCTCCGCATCGTCCAGGATCTGGCGCTTGACCTCGGCGATGCCGACGCGCTTGGCCCATTTGTAGATGCGTTCGAGATAGCGGCCCTGCTCGCGGTACATCTGGACGAGCGCCACGATCACCTCTAGCGCCTCGTCCTCTGTTTTCACCAGACCCAGCACTTCGGTGCCCTTGATGTCGAGGCCGGCCGCACCCGCGAAATGGATTTCGAAACCTGAATCCACGCAGATCACGCCGACATCCTTGCAGGTCGCCTCGGCGCAGTTGCGTGGACAGCCGGACACTGCCATCTTCACCTTGGCCGGCGTCCACGAGCCCCACATGAATTTCTCGATGCGGATGCCGAGCCCCGTCGAATCCTGCGTGCCGAAGCGGCACCAGTCCGACCCGACGCAGGTCTTTACCGTGCGCAACCCCTTGGCGTAGGCGTGGCCAGAGACGAAGCCAGCCTTGCCGAGATCGGCCCACACCGCCGGCAAATCCTCTTTGCGGATACCCAGCATGTCTATGCGCTGGCCGCCGGTCACCTTCACCATCGGGATATCGAACCTGTCGACCACGTCGGCGATGGCGCGCAGCTCCTTGGACGAGGTCACGCCGCCCCACATGCGCGGCACTACCGAATAGGTGCCGTCCTTCTGGATGTTGGCGTGCACGCGCTCGTTAATGAAGCGCGACTGGTAATCGTCGGCATATTCGTCCGGCCAGTCGGCCACGAGATAATAATTCAGCGCCGGCCGGCATTTGGCGCAGCCGCAGGAAGTCTTCCATTCCAGTTCCTGCATGACGGCGGGAATGGTCTTCAAACCCTTCGCCTTGATCAGCCGGCGGACATCGTCATGACCGAGCGTGGTGCAGCCGCACATCGGCTGGACCGCCGCCGGGTTGTAGACGTCGCCCAGCGTCAGCGACATCAGTTGCTCGACCAGGCCGGTGCACGAGCCGCAGGAAGCCGAGGCCTTCGTGTGCGCCCTGACATCGTCGAGCGAGGTCAGTCCCTTGGCCGTGATCGAGCCAGCGATCGTTCCCTTGCACACGCCGTTGCAGCCGCAGATTTCCGCATCATCCGGCAAGGCTGCAACGGCCGCCATAGGGTCCAGGGGAGCGCCTCCCTGATAGGCCTGGCCGAAGATGAGCGTGTCGCGCATCTCTGAAATGTCGATCTGCTTCTTCTTCAGATCGTTGAACCATGCCCCGTCGGCCGTCTCGCCATAGAGCACGGTCCCGATGATGCGGTCGTCCTTGAGCACGAGGCGCTTGTAGACGCCGGCGGAGGCGTCGCGCAGCACGATCTCCTGGCGGTCGTCGCCATCGGCGAAGTCGCCAAGCGAGAACAGTTCGATGCCGGTCACCTTGAGCTTCGTCGGCGTATCGTTGTGCACGAAGGCGGCGGTTTCGTCGCCGGCGAGATGCGATGCCGCCACCCGCGCCATTTCGTAGAGCGGCGCGACGAGCCCGTAGACCTGACCGCCCACCTCGGCGCATTCGCCGAGCGCGAAGATGTCGGGATCGGATGTTCGCATGCCGGCATCGACGACGATGCCGCGATTAACCGTCACCCCGGCGTCCTTCGCGAGCGCTGCATTCGGCCGGATGCCGACCGCCATCACCACCAGACTGGCGGGCACGGTGGTGCCGCCGGCCAGTTCCACGCCTTCCACCTTGCCGTTTCCGACGATCGCCTTGGTGTTGGCCTTGGTCATGACCTTGATGCCGCGCTCCTCGACGGCGCGCTGCAGGAGATAGCCCGCCGCAGGGTCTAGCTGCCGCTCCATCAGCGTCGGCATCACATGGAGCACGGTGACGTCCATACCGCGCTCGCTGAGGCCTGCCGCCGCCTCCAGTCCGAGCAGACCGCCGCCGATGACCACCGCCTTTGCCCGCGACTGCGCCGCAAGCAGCATGGCCTGCACGTCGTCGAGGTCGCGATAGGTCAGCACGCCCGGCAAGTCGTTTCCGGGAACCGGAATGATGAAAGGCACCGAGCCGGTTGCGATCACCAGTCTGTCATAAGGTTCCACGACGCCGTGGTCGGAGGTCACGGTTTTCGCCGAGCGGTCGACCGCTACGATCTTGTGGCCTTTGTATAGCGTGATGCCGTTCTTGATGTACCAGCCATCGCCGTGGATGATGATTTCCTCATAATCCTTCTCGCCGGAGAGCACCGGCGACAGCATGATGCGGTCGTAATTGACCCTCGGCTCGGCGTTGAAGATGGTGATGGCATAGCGGCCGGGCGCTTTCTCCAGCAGATGCTCTAGCATCCTTCCCGGCGCCATGCCATTGCCGATGATGACGAGTTTCTCTGTCATGACGATTCGCCTTCCCTTCACTGCGCGGCAAAGGCGAGTTGGTCGGCGTCGCTCGCCTTGCGCTCCATCCTGCGGATGGCGAGATGCATCCAGGCAAACGACACCACGACCAGCACGAAGAGCAGCATGAAGCAGCTGGTCCACAGCCCGGTCAGGTCGTTGAGCATGCCGAAGAGGATCGGCAGGATGAAGCCGCCGAGCCCGCCGATCATGCCGACCAGGCCGCCCACGGCGCCGACATTCTGCGGGTAGTAGACGGGAATGTGCTTATAGACCGCCGCCTTGCCGAGGCTCATGAAGAAGCCGAGCACGAAGATCACGACGATGAAGGCGACAGGTCCGACGGCCAGGTGAAAGCCCATCCGGCCGTCTATGCCGTATACGATATAGTCGGTCGGCGGCAGCGACAGGATCAACGTGGCAACCGCCGAGACCCCGAACGTCCAGTACATGATCGTGCGCGCACCGACGCGGTCGGACAGCACGCCGCCATAGGCCCGGAAGATCGACGCCGGCACCGAATAGGCCGCGCCGATCATGCCGGCCGTGGCGATGCCGAAGCCGTAGACGCCGATCAGATAGCGCGGCAGCCAAAGCGCCAGCGCCACGAACGCGCCGAAGGCGAAGAAATAGTAGAGCGCGAAGCGCCAGACGCGAATGTCCTTCAACGGCGCGAACTCGCTCCAGAAACTCCTGGGCTGCCCGCCATGGATCCTGCGCTGGCGGATGACGGGATCGTCCTCCGTGCCGAACCAGAAGATGAAGGCCATGAAGCCGAGAACCGCCGCCCAGATCAGGGCGACATCCTGCCAGCCGCCGGCGAGCAGCACGAACGGAGCGATGAACTTGGTCACCGCCGCCCCGACATTGCCGACGCCGAAAATGCCGAGCGCCGTGCCCTGCCTCTCTGCCGGAAAGAAGCGAGACACATAGGCGACGCCGACCGCGAAGGATCCGCCGGCGAGCCCGACGCCGAGGGCCGCGACCAGCATCTGCGCGTAGGTTTGCGCGAAGGCCAGCAGGAACGTGGCTATGGCGGCAGCGAGCATGGTCGCTGTGTAGACAAGGCGGCCGCCATAGCGGTCGGTCCAGATCCCTAACGCCACCCGGACGAGCGAGCCGGTGAGGATCGGCATGCCGACCAGCAGACCGAACTGCGTCTCGCTCAGGCCGAGCTCATCCTTGATGCGCACCCCGATGATGGAAAAGATCGTCCACACGGCGAAGCAGACGGTGAAGGCGATTGTCGACATAGTCAGCGCTCTGCCCGGAGCATTGTCCTGGCTTGATGCGGCTGGAGAAGTTGCGGTCATTGTCGGCTCCTTGAGCGGCGTGGGAGGCGCCGCGCTGGGTTTGGATCAAAAACAAAAAGCTGCCGGCCAAGTCTTCGCGCCCGTCTATCCGGGACCGCGAATTCCTGATCGGCAGCTTTGCCTGTGACGCGCCCGTCTTTGGACGCTGAATCTTTGGCCCGCGAGGACCTGCATGACGAGAAGCAGGATCCGTGCCAGTTCAAGGAAACCGGAAAACATTTCACGGAATCAATGGCGAGGGAAAATTTCGTTGGATCGGAGGCGAGCCTCTCTGGTCCAAACAATGATCATTCAGCTAGGCAGGAGCACAAATGTTGTGCAATGCACAAAAGATGGCGCGGAAATGATCAGGAGCCTGAGCGGCCAGAATTCTGCGCCGCGATATAGCTCTCGATCTCATCCGGATCAAAGATGCCGCCGTCGAAAAACCCATCCGGCCCGAGCACCAGGCTCGCGCCGGCCGAGCCGACCGGCGTAGCGGCCGTCAGTGCGCCCTCGACCTTCGCGTTCGCGCCGGGAAGCGGCACGCCGAGCGGCTTCAGCGCCGAGCGGTAGATGTCCGGGCGATAGGAGTCGCGCGCGATCGCTTCATGCGCCGGGCTATGCCGGATCTGCTCCCAGCGAACCATCTGGGTATAGAACCAGAGGGCGTGGCTCTTCCAAGGAAAGGTCGCAGCTTTGGCCAGCGGAATGAAGAAATCCTCGACGAGGCGTTCTCCATCACCGCCGGTCCGGATTTGCCCGGACAGCGCGGGAAGCATCCATTCTTCCGGCTTGCCGAGATAGGCCGGGCTTGAGAGAAAAGATGCGAGTTCGGCATGGTTGGCCTTATCCGCGCACCAGATCGCGGCGCGGTAGAGCGCCCTCAGCAGCGCGGCCAGCGCTTCGGGATTGGCTTCCGCCCAGCCTGCGCCTGCGCCCAGAACCTTTTCAGGGCTGGAGCGCCAGATCGCAGCCTTCACGGTGGCGATCCGGCCGCTGCCGGAAAGTGCGGCGGCCGTGCTCCATGGCTCGCCCACGCAATAGCCATCAATGTTTCCGGCGCGCAGCGCATCCGCCATCAAAGGCGGCGGCACGATGACGATTTCGACACCCCGCTCGGCGACGCCGCAAGCGGTGAGCCAGTAGCGCAGTTCGTAATTGTGACCCGAATGCGGATGCACGACGGCGAAGCGCAACGGCTCGCCGCCGCGTCCGGCGCGCTCGGCGACCACCGCCTTCAGAGCAGCACCCGCACTCCTGGGATCGAGGTCCGGCCGCGCGCCATGTGCTTCCATCGCCGCCCAAACCGCATTTGAAACGGTGATCGCATTGCCGCCGAGACCGAGCGCCATCGGCGCTATGGTGCGGGAGGCGAGCGGCGTCAGGCCCAGATTGCAGGCGATTGGCATCGGCGCAAGCATGTGAGCCACGTTGAAATGGCCAACGGCGAGCCGGTCGCGGATGTTCGCCCAGGAGGTCTCGCGCACCAGGGTCAGCGCGATGCCTTCCTCCTCCGCGAAGCCGATTTCCCTCGCCGCGACAAGCAAGGCGCTGTCGAGCAGCGGCATGAAGCCGGCGGTGATCTGGTGCTCGGCGTTCATGGCTCCTCCTGCGAGCCCAGCAGTCCGGCGGCCGTCACCAGGCTTTGGGCGATATCGCTGATCTTACGGTTCTGGTTCATGGCGGTCTTGCGCAGCAGCGCGTAAGCCGCCTCCTCCGACAGCCCGCGCGATTTCATCAGAATGCCCTTGGCGCGGTCGATAACCTTCCGGTTCTCCAGCTCGCCGCGAGCCTCCTCCAGTTCGCGCGCCATCCGCGAGAATGCGTTGAATCGGCTGATGGCCATGTCGAGGATCGGCTTCACCCGCTCCTGCCGCAGCCCGTCCACCACATAGGCCGACACGCCGGCGTCCACCGCCGCCTCGATCGAGGCCTGGTCGGAGCGGTCGACGAACATGGCAATCGGCCGCTTCACCGCGCGCGAAAGCTGGAACATGTTCTCCAGCATGTCCCGGTTGGGGTTTTCGAGATCGATGACGATGACGTCAGGCGCGATCTCGGCGATCCGCCGGGCGATGCCGGCGACGTCGTGGATAACCGTCACCTGCTCATGCCCGGCCTCCCGCAATCCGGCTTCGATGATGGAAGCGCGGATGCGGTTTTCGTCGATCACGAGGATGGCGAGTGAACTGGGGGCGGCCATGTCGTCATTTTGCGCATGCTAACGGATTGTGCAATGCACTATCCCAAAAGCTGAAACGCCCACGCTTCCATTGCAACTCTGGATATAAAGTCGGAGCCCAGCGGTCTTGCATCGCGTCGATGTTGCCCTATTCTGTTTCCCGCTGAAGATCAAAACATGACCAGCTTGGGAGGAAATCATGACTGGCAAGAGTATTTCGCGCAGACGCTTCCTTGGAACGACGGCGGCAGGCGCCACGGCCGCCGGCACACTTGCGGCGCCCGCCGTGCTCGCCCAGGCGCCGATAACTCTGAAGATGCAATCCTCCTGGCCGGCCTCGGACGTTTTCCAGGAGATGGCCGCGCAATATGTCCAGCGCGTTCAGGAAATGTCGAACAACCGCCTCAGGATCGACCTTTTGCCCGCGGGCGCGGTGGTCGGCGCTTTCCAGGTGCAGGACGCCTGTCATGACGGCACCATCGATGCCGCTCACACCGTGCCGGTCTATTGGTACGGCAAGAACAAAGCCGCCTCGCTCTTCGGCACGGGCCCGGTGTTCGGCGCCGACGCCAACCAGATGATCGCCTGGCTCTATCACGGCGGCGGCCAGGAGTTCTATCGCGAACTGACCCAGGACATACTGGGCCTCAACATCGTCGGCTTCCTGTCCTTCGGCATGCCGGCCCAGCCGCTCGGCTGGTTCAAGAACGAGATCACGGACGCCGACCAGCTTCAGGGCCTGAAATACCGCACCGTGGGCCTGGCTGCCGACCTGTTCCAGGCGATGGGCGCCAGCGTCGCGCAGCTTCCGGGCGGCGAAATCGTGCCGGCGATGGAGCGCGGCGTCATCGACGGTTTCGAGTTCAACAATCCGACCTCGGACATGCGCTTCGGCGCGCAGGACGTCGCCAAGAACTACATGCTGGCCTCCTATCACCAGGCGAGCGAATCATTCGAGTACATTTTCAACAAGGACACGTTCGAGGGCCTCGATCCGGACCTTCAGGCAATCCTCAAATACGGCGTCGAAGCCGCCCATCTGGCGAACTATGCGCTGGCGATGCAGCAATATTCGGCCGATCTGCAGAAGCTGCAGACCGAATCCGGCGTCAACGTCAAACGCACGCCCGATTCCGTTCTGCAGGCGCAGCTCGAGGCCTGGGACCAGATCCTGCCACCGCTGATGGAAGACCCATTCTTCAAGAAGGTCGTGGACAGCCAGAAAGCCTGGTGCGACCGCGTCGTCTATTACAGCCTGCTCAACGCGCCCGACTACAAGCTGGCTTATCAGCACTATTTCCCGGACAAGATCTGATCGACTTAGACTCCGCGCCGTGCCGGCAGGGTGACCAACCCCCGCCGGCGCGGTTCGGGCTGAATTCCGCGATCAACCAAGCGGGTGCGCCTTGGAAAGTTACATCTGGTTTGCCGACAAACTATCGGCCTGGTTCGGCAAGGTCTTCGCCTGGTGCGTCATGATCATGACGCTCGGCGTCAGCTATGAGGTGGTTGTGCGCTATCTGTTCCGCGCTCCGACGCCTTGGGCATTCGACCTTTCCTACATGATGTACGGCACCATGTTCATGATGGCGGGAGCCTACACACTGTCGCGCGACGGGCATGTCCGCGGCGATTTCATATACCGGCTGTGGCGGCCAAGAACCCAGGCGACCGTCGAACTGGTATTGTATTTCCTGTTCTTCTTTCCTGGCGTGATCGCGCTTGTTATTTCGGGCTGGCGCTACGTCAGCCGCTCGTGGCGCTATCTCGAAGTCAGCACGATGAGCCCGGCCAACATCCCGATTTATCAGTTTAAGGCGGTCATCATCGTCGCCGGCATCCTTCTGGTCATCCAGGGCATCGCCCAGGTTTTCCGCTGCATTATCACAATACGGACCGGCGCTTGGCCGACGCCCGAGGAGGATGTCGAGGAACTCGAGGACGTGCTGATCAAGGAGGGCATCGGCGCTCTTGACCCCCACGCCAGTGACCCGGCGGAGAGGAAAGCAGAACAATGACCGACCCGCAGATCGCCCTCCTGATGCTGGGCCTGTTTATCTTTGTCATTATGCTCGGCTTTCCCATCGCCTTCACTCTGATGGCCATGGGCATAGGCTTTGGCTACTACGCCTATTTCGACGCCGACCGGATGCGGCATGTCTTTGACAACCGCGTCTTCGACCTTTTCGTCAACCAGACCTATTCAGTCATGGCCAATGACGTGCTGACCGCGATCCCGCTTTTTCTGTTCATGGGCTACATCGTGGAGCGTGCCAACATCGTCGAGCGGCTGTTCGATACGTTGAACGTGGCCACCCGGCGGCTGCCCGGCTCCATGGCTGTGGCGGCATTGATCACTTGTGCGCTGTTCGCCACCGCCACCGGCATCGTGGGGGCGGTCGTCACGCTGATGGGCCTGCTTGCTCTGCCGGCCATGCTGAAGGCCCGCTACGACGAGCGCTTCGCCACCGGCGTTATCTGCGCGGGCGGAACGCTGGGCATCCTCATTCCGCCCTCGATCATGCTGATCGTCTATGCGGCCGCTTCCGGCGTGTCGATCGTCCGGCTCTATGCCGGCGCGCTGCTGCCCGGGTTCCTGCTCGCCGGCATGTACCTGATCTACATTGTCGGACGCGCCGTGCTCAATCCGAGCCTGGCGCCTCAGGCGGAACGCCGCAGCGACAGCGTTTCGACCGGCAAGGTGTTGTGGATGCTCGCCACCTCCTTCTTCCCGCTTGCGATCCTGATCCTGGCCGTTCTCGGAGCGATCCTGTTCGGGTTTGCGACACCATCGGAGGCAGCCGCCATAGGCGCGCTGGGCGGGCTGCTGCTTGCCGCCGCCTACCGTGCTCTCACATGGCAGCGCCTGCAGGAATCGGTTTATCTGACCGTGCGCACCACCGCGATGGTGTGTTGGCTTTTCGTCGGCTCCTGGACCTTCGCCTCCGTGTTTTCCTACCTGGGCGGCGAACAGGTCGTGCGCGAATTCGTTGTTGGGCTAGACATGACGCCGCTGCAGTTCCTTCTGCTGGCGCAACTCATCATCTTCCTGCTCGGTTGGCCCCTCGAATGGTCAGAGATCATCATCATCTTCGTGCCGATCTTCCTGCCGCTCCTGCCGCTGTTCGACATCGATCCGCTGTTTTTCGGCATTCTGATTGCGCTCAATCTGCAGACGTCGTTTCTGACCCCGCCAATGGCCATGTCCGCCTACTACCTCAAAGGCATAGCCCCGCCTCACATTCGGCTGACGCAGATATTTGCCGGGTCGCTGCCCTATGTAGCCATGGTTTTTTTCACCATGTTCCTCCTCTATGTCATCCCCGACGTTGTTTACTGGCTGCCGCGGCTGTTTTACGGGCGCTAGCGAGAGATCGGGAGGATCAAAAGTTGCAGATATCGGAGGGTCGCAATGTCGTCTGATCGCATCCTGGCGCTGCTCGCCTTCGCGCTCTTCGTCGGTTTCCTCGGCATTGTCGGCCTGTCGGTCAAGCGGGTCGATCTGCTCACCGTCTTGGCGATAGGAGTCGCACTCGCCGCCTACGATCTCTGGACGCAATTGCGGCCGCGCCGCCGATAGAAAACAGCGGAAGAGCGAGCCCATCCCGATCGTCTTGGCATGGGCTCCCCGTTCAAACCGCTGGCGGATTGAGCCGGGCAAAGCCCTCCTGCCGCCGGTAGGGGAAATAGGGATAGGGCGCGGTGACGCTGCTTGCCTTGTCCAGCCTGGCAATCTGCTCGGCCGCCAGCGACCAGCCGACCGCCCCGAGGTTCTGGCGAAGCTGCTCCTCGTTGCGCGCTCCGATGATGACGGAGGAAACCGTCGGACGCTGGAGCAGCCAGTTGATGGCGATCTGCGGGATCGTCCTGCCGGTTTCCAGCGCCACCTCGTCGAGCGCATCGACAATGTCGAACAGGCGCTCGTCGTCGACGGGAGGCCCGAATTCGGCGGTCTGGTGCAGTCGGCTGCCTTCCGGCAGTGGCTGGCCGCGGCGGATCTTGCCGGTCAGGCGGCCCCAACCCAGCGGGCTCCAGACCAGTGCGCCGACACCCTGGTCGAGCCCCATCGGCATCAGTTCCCACTCATAATCGCGGCCGACCAGGGAATAATAAACCTGATGCGCGACGTAGCGCGGCCAGCCGTGCCTGTCGGCAAGGCCGAGCGATTTCATCACCTGCCAGCCGGAAAAGTTGGAGACGCCGACATAGCGCAGCTTGCCGGCGCGGACGAGGCCGTCGAGCGTCGACAGCACCTCCTCGATCGGCGTGCCGGCGTCGAATGCGTGCAGTTGCAACAGGTCGATATAGTCCGTGCCGAGCCGGCGCAGCGCGTCGTCGACGCCGCGGATCAGGCGCGAGCGGGAGGAGCCGGCATCGTTCGGCCCCTCGCCCATCGGCAGCGAGCTCTTTGTCGAGATCAGCACATCCGCCCGCCGGCCCCTGATGGCCTGGCCCAGCACCTCTTCCGACGCGCCGTTGGAATAGACGTCGGCGGTGTCGAAGAGGGTAACGCCGGCCTCGAGGCAGATATCGATCAGCCGCCGCGCCTCCGTCACGTCGGTGTTGCCCCAGGCGCCGAACAGCGGCCCCGAACCGCCGAACGTGCCAGCCCCGAAGCTGAGCGCCGGAACCTTCAGGCCGGATGCGCCAAGACGTCGATAATCCATGATGTGTCTCCGATTTTTTGGGTTTTTAGGGAAGTCAGGCTGAGCAGGTCGCCGGCGCGGCCAGGGCCTGCTTGCGGTCGAGATGCAGGCTGAGGCCGACGATCAGAACGGCCGCGGCGGGAAAGAGCGCCGCGACGAAAGGAATGGTCGCCAGGCCGGCGCCATGCGCAATCACAACGCCGCCCGCCCATGCGCCGAGCGCGTTGCCGAGATTGAAGGCGGCGATATTGAAGCTCGAGGCGAGACTCTGGCCCGCTCCATCCGCCTTCTCCAGCACCCACATCTGCAGGGGCGCGACGGTGGCGAAGGCGGCGGCGCCCAATAGCCCGACAAACAGGACAGCGGCGATGCGGTCCTGCAGCGCGAAAGTCATCAGGCCGAGAACCACAGCGAGCAAGACAAGCGTACCGAACACGGTGCGCACGAGATTTGTGTCGGCGAGCTTGCCGCCCAGGAGATTGCCGGCAACAAGCCCGCCTCCGAAGACCAGCAGGATCGGCGATACGGCGGCGGACGAGAAGCCGGTGATCTCGGTCAGCGCGGGAGCGATGTAGGTGAACACCGCGAAGACGCCGGCATAACCGAGCACGGTGGTGAGCAGCCCGAGCAGCACCGGCCGCCGCGCCATGGCCTTCAAATCGGCGCGCCAGTCCTCGGCCTGCGGGGCGCTCTTGTCGTTCGGAACGAGCAGCGCGATGACGGCGAGCGCCGCGAGCCCGATCAGCGCGACGGCCCAGAAAGTGGCGCGCCAGCCGAACTGCTGGCCGAGCCATGTGCCGAAAGGCACACCCAGAATGTTTGCGACGGTCAGCCCGGTGAACATGACCGCGATCGCTGAAGCGCGCTTGTCCGGCGCGACGAGGCTGGTGGCGACTACCGATCCAACGCCGAAGAAGGTGCCGTGCGCGAAAGCGGTGAGCACCCGCGCAGCCATCAGCGGACCGTAGCTCGGCGCAAGCGCGCAGGCGGCGTTGCCGAGGGTGAATATCACCATCAGCCCGATCAGGACCTGCTTGCGCGGCCAGCGGCTGGTCATGGCGGTAAGCAGCGGCGCGCCGACGACGACGCCGAGCGCATAGCCGGAAATCAGCAGGCCGGCGGTCGCAACGGAAACGCCGAGGTCGCCGCTCACTTCGAGCAGCAGGCCCATGATGACGAATTCGGTGACGCCGATGCCGAAGGCGCCGGCGGTGAGGGCATAGAGAGCAAGAGGCATAAGGAACATCCCCGATAATTGCTTGGTCGCCTCTAGATGGACGCGCGCCCTGTGATGAACTAGACAGCTATCAGGAACAGCATTTGTGAGTTGAACTCATCATGGCGCGATTGGAGATCAACCGCTCGGGCGAGATGGACGTGTTTGTGCGGGTTGTGGAACTGGGCGGATTCTCCGCGGCCGCACGCGCCTTCCGGATGACGCCGTCCGCCGTGAGCAAGCTGATCGCCCGCCTTGAAGGGCGTCTCGGCGCGCGGCTGGTCAACCGCTCGACCAGAAAGCTGCAACTGACCCTGGAGGGCTCGGCCTTCTACGACCGCGCCACGCGCATTCTCGCCGACATCGACGAGGCGGAGCGGGCTGCCGCTTCTGGCGACAAGCCTGTCGGCCGCATCCGGCTGAACACCAACGCCTCCTTCAGCACGCACATACTGGCGCCGCTTCTGCCCGAATTTCTCGTCCGCTATCCCGGCGTATCGCTCGACATCGTGCAGACCGACGCGGTGATCGACCTGATGGAAGAGCGCATGGACGTTGCCGTGCGCGCCGGTCCGCTCAAGAGCTCCAGCCTGATCGCCCGCAAGCTCGGCGCGACGCGGATGATGATCGTCGGCGCGCCTTCATATCTGGAGCGCGCCGGAGAACCAAGGACCATAGCCGAACTGGAAGGGCACAACCGTCTCGGCTTCTGTTATTTGCGCGCTATCGAAGGCTGGCCGCTGACTAGCGGCGGGCAGGTCGTCACGCTGCCGACGATCGGAAACATCCAGGCGAGCGACGGCGAAGCGCTGCGCGTCATGGCGGTGGCCGGCGTCGGCCTCGCGCGGCTCGCCGCCTTCGCCGTGCGCGAAGACATTCGTGCCGGCCGCCTTGTGCCCGTGCTCGAAGACTGCAACGCCGGCGATCTCGAAGAAGTCCATGCCGTCTATCTCGGCCAGGGCGGCCCGCTGCCCGCACGGGTCCGGGCCCTGCTCGACTTTTTAGCCGAGCGCGCGCCGCCGGCGTTCCGGAGATAGGATGTCCGACGGCGAACCTTCATCCGTTGCCCCCCCTCGCCGAGCTTACAGTGCGTTACCCGGCCAACTCCCACCGGCCAAGCTGATGGTGGCGCGAGTGGCCTTGCGGACTGTGGACGAGGACGAATTCACGCACGGTCCAGCGCACAGGCGGTACGGGCTTTTCGGCGACACTGCGGGAATCGTAGAGCATTGTCACATGCGGGTGAACGAGCTTCGAACCGCCCTCCAAAGTCCCACCCGCCGCATCGCCTCGCCGAGCAGCCGATGCAGCCGGCGAAGCTCCGCGTGCCCAACGCTTCCCCTCAGAACCAGCGGGCTGCTTTGCCCGTTGCCGCCGAAGCTCATGGCGCGGTCGAAACCGACGTCGAAAGCCGGCATCGACACTGAAGATGCGGCTTCGTTCGCCTGCGCAATCCTGGATCGCGGCAGGCCTTCGAATTCACCGACGCCGTGCAGCGTGATGTGGAGACACAATCTGTCGAGCAGACGGCCGCGCAGTCCAAATTCCGTGCCTAACGATTGGGCGATGTCGTGTATCTGGCTGGCGGCGGCCTCGCCGGGACGGATCGCGAAGAAGATGTTGTCGAGCCGCCTGATCTCCATGCCCGGGAAGGTCGGCTGCCAAGCGCCTGTACCGGGATGAACCGCGACCTTCCGGCCCCGAATACTCCAGATTTCCTTCGGTGTCTGCATAATTGCAGGATAGAACAAAACGAGAACACATTCAAGGCTCACGTCGCTCTCAGCTAGCGTCGCAGTTTGAATTTCGGCTTCCGATCTCAAGTACGCCGTTTCGGACTTAGCGCGCCAAATCCAGAGGCGGTCATTCACTCGGGTCGGCGCCAGGCGCGTCACCCGGTCGGCCAGTATGTTCGAGGCTATCCGCTCTCCAACCCGGTCAGCAACTCGCGGAAGTGATGGCGGTTGCCGAACGTCAGGTCGCGGATGACGATCAGGTTCCAGCGATCCCCAGCGCCTCGAGCGAGATTGATCGGACAGCCCGAGCGATTTTGCGGCATTTGTGTTCTAAAGCAACTGATTGCACAGTGCAATCAGTTATGCAATGGACAAACCGATTGTAAAATGCAATCGGTAACAGAAACGAAGAGGAGCTTCACTATGGCCAAAATCGTCACTGGTATGGCAATGTCACTTGACGGATTCATGCAGGATGCCAACGGAAGTTCGGCCGCGCTTTCCACCGGCGAAGCCGACTTTCGAAACACCGAACGCGGCAAGGCATGCATTGCCGCGACCGGCGCAGTCATGATGGGCCGAAAGACGTTTGAAATGGCGGACGACCCGGACCTCTACGCGGGCAACTATGAATTTCAGGTGCCGGTCTTTGTGCTTACGCGCAATCCACCGGCCAAGCATCCCAAGGAGGGCTCCGGCCTGACTTTCACCTTCGTCCAGGATGGTCTTGATAGCGCGATTGCTCAAGCCAAGGCTGCCGCAGGCAGCAAACAGGTAACCGTGGTTGGCGGACCATCTCTTATCCAGGGGTTGCTGCAAAAAGGCGCGGTTGACGAACTGGAGATCGATCTCGCACCGGTCTTGTTGGGCTGTGGGCGCCGGCTGTTCGACAATCTCGACAAAGAAATTGCGTTTGAGACAACGAGCATGGACCCGTTGCCGCTCGGCGGCATCGCGCTGCGGTTCTCGGCTAGGCGGTGATGCCGTCAGCGAGCCAATTGAAGTCTGAATGATGTGTTCCGGGAGTATCGTGCCCCGGAATTCGCAATCAGAACCGCGCGGATGTGCCGTGTAAGGAAGGAAGTAGGTATGGCTAAGCTCGTATTCGGAATGAACCAGTCCCTGGACGGCTACGTCGATCATATGGCGTTTGCGCCAAGCCCCACGCTCTTCCACCACTTCATCGAGGAGGCTCAGGGGCAGGCGGGCAGTGTGTACGGTCGCCAAATGTATGAGGTCATGCGTTACTGGGACGACGATTATCCTGAATGGGATGCAGAGCGACACGCCTTCGCAGCGGCGTGGCGGAACCAGCCGAAATGGGTCGTCTCGCGCTCGTTGAAGTCGGTCGGCCCCAACGCCAGGCTTATTGAGGATGATCTTGAGGGCGCGATCCGCGAGCTGAAGGCCGAGCGCGACGGCGAGATCGAAGTTGCTGGCCCGGACTTGGCGCGCAGCCTCACCGAACTTGGCCTGATCGATGAGTATCGAATCTATCTGCACCCCGTCGTGCTTGGTCACGGCAAGCCATATTTCGCCGGACCCCGGCCGCCGCTCCGCCTTATGACCAGTGATCGGGTTGGCGAGGATGTGATCAGGTTGACCTACGTTCCTGCTTGATTTCGCGACTCGCCGGATGGAAATCACCGCTGAAGTCCGGTCTCGGGTTGGGCCCAAAGCGATGGGAACGACCCGCCTTGCTGCCGCCCGAATACGACGCCGAGGCTCAGGTCCGCACCGCCGACGCCAAGGGCCGCATCCACTTCGCCGGCCACAGACTGTACTGCTCCTTAGCCTTCGCCGGAAAGCGCCTGGCCCTGCGCCCAACCGACCAGGACGGCCTGTTCGAGCTGTGCTACCGTCGCCACATCCTGGCCCGCATCGACCTGCGCCCTGTTCACCATGTCTCCGAACAGGTGTTCACCATGTCTCCGGTCCGAACACGTCCAAGGGTTCCCGCCGGGACACTACGGTCCTGGAGTGCTGGACGAGCACGGAGGCCGCGAAAGCCGCACTGGCTGGAAGGGGCGCAGCGGAACGGGCGGGGACAGAAATCGCCGGCGGGGCGCGGAAGTCGCGCCACGTATTAAAAGTTCGGAAGGCTCGGCCATGCGCCCCGCTTCTCCTCATCCTGAGCTTGTCGAAGGAGAGAAGCGTTCTTTGACAATGGCCAGACGGTGAAAACCGGGCGTGGCGATGATGAAGCGCGCCGGCGCTTCCCTCCCCTTTGAGGGGAGGGAGAGTCGGCCCCGCTCGATCGGGCGGCGCGTCAATCCGCGCTCGCCACCGGGGCGACGAGCGGCGTGATACGGCGGACGGCGACGCGGCGGTTCTCCCGCTCGGGCTCGTCCGTATCGATCTTCAGATACTCCTCGCCATAGCCTTGCGTGGTGAGGTTTTCAGGCGGCAGGCCGAAGACGTCGGTCAGCGCCAGCGCGACCGCCTCGGCGCGGCGGTCTGAAAGCGCCAGATTGGCGAGGTTCGAACCGACCGCATCGGTGTGGCCCTCGATCAGGAACGTCTCGGCCGGATTTTCCTTGAGCAGGCGGTCCATCGCATCGGCGAGGCCCTCCAGCCGTTCGATCTCGGACTCCGCGATGGAAGCCGAGCCGAACTCGAAGGTGATCGTGTCGAGGTCGACCCGGCGGGTAATATCGCGCACCCGCGCGGAGCGCTTCACCTCGTCCACCGAATAGAGCCGCTGCACCTGCTCGACCGGCGGCTGGTCGAGGAACGCGTAATAGTCGTCGGCGCCGTACTCGCCGGAGGCGTCGAGAATGTACTCGTCCTTGGGGATGTCGATCCTGATCGGAGGCAAATCGAGCCCCGGATCGCGCCAGTCGCGCAGCCGGTCGTAGTCGGACTCGTCGACATAGGACAGCACCTGCTCGCGGCCGTCCGGCGTAAAGCGGGAGCGGCGGATGACGTCGCCATAGACGTTGCGGATGGTGACGATGCGGGTCCCATTGGGACGGATGACGGTCTCGCGGGTGCGGCCGTTACGCAGTTCCTCGGTGTAGACCTCGCGCGCGCCGCGGGACAGCCGCCGGCGGTCGTCGCTTTCGACCAGGACCTGATCGCCGAACTGCAGGATGAGGCGGTCGCCCATCTCGCGCAGGATCTCGGCGCCCTCGGGCCGCCTTTCGCGGCGGCGCTCGCGGCGCTCGACGCGGACGCCGTCTTCCTCGATGGCCGGCCTCACCTGACGGGCGATCGTTTCTCGCTGAGCATCGCGGTCGTTTCTGGGCAATGGCCGGATCTCAGCCTCGTCGACTTCCGCATCACGGTCGCGGCGGGCGTTGCGCCGCTCCTTGGCGCTGTCGAAAAATCGTCTTTGGGTGCGGCGTGCCTCGGCAGCGTCCCTGTCGGATTCTGTAATCTCGTCGCGGTCATCATCCCGCTCCCTCGCCTGCCGCTCGCGTATGCGTCTCTCTTCCGCCTCGCGGGCGCGCCTGACGCGCTGCGGCTCCTCCTCGGCTCGGGGCTGCTCGTCGACGATGATTTCGCGGTCGCGGCGCGCGCGCCGCTCGCGTTGCGAAGCCTCTTCGGATTCGGCCTGCCGCTTGCGGCGAGCGGCTTGCTCTTCCGCGTCACGCGCGGCCTTAGCCTTTCTCGCGGCGTCGGCCTCGGCCTTTTCGCGGCGCCTCTCGGCCTGCTCGCTTTGTTGTTCGGCCTGGCGGGCGGCACGTTCGGCCTGACGCTTTTGGGCAGCCGCTTCGGCCTCGGCTTGTTCACGGCGTTTCCTGGCCTGCTCGCCTTGTTGTTCGGCCTGGTGCGCGGCCCGTTCCGCCTGACGCTTTTGGGCAGCCGCTTCGGCCTGGCGTTTTTTGGCGGCGTTTTCAGCTTGATTCTTCGCCGCTTCGGCCTGGCGCTTCTTCGCTGCGTCGGACTCGGCCTTTTCGCGGCGTCTCTCGGCTTGGCCGGCCGCTTCCTCGGCCGCTTGGCGCTTCTTGGCGGCGGCGGCTTCGGCCTGGCGCTTCCTGGCCGCGCCGGCGTCGGAATCTGCTTTCTCGCGGCGCTTCTCAGCCTGTTCGCTCTTTTTGCCAGCCTCGCGCCCGGCTTCTTCCGAGGCCTCTCGCGCCTTCTTCTCGGCGCGCTCGGCGCGCCTTTTCTTGAGAACTTCGGCGCCCCGGCTTCCTTCGCCTTGCGCCAGAATCAACGGAGCGGCACCCGGAATCGCAATCGACGGGATTTGCGGGCCGCCGGCGTGCAGAGGCATGGCGGCGGCCGATCCGCAGGCCATCAGCAGCCCGAGCGCCGTCCCCGCCAGAATCCTTGGTTGGCGTTTCATCGTCAAAATTTCTCCGTTGCGGCAGTCCCGTCCTGTCTCCAATCAACCGCACGGAAATTGGTTCCGAGTAGGGCGGCGAGGCGGCAGCTCTGTGACCTGAAGAGCATTCGACTGTGCACGGAGCCGCACGGAGCTAAGACCTCCGGCCACGGCCACAGGCCGCGACGGCCAGGTTCACGACCTAGTGGCGGCGCGCCTTGCCTTCGCGCACGAACAGCGCAGCTTCCTTGGCGGCGCGGATGAAGGCCCGGCGCGCAGAAGCGGCCGCCCTCCTCCCTTCCATCGCGTCCATGCACGCCTGCAGGGCAAAGCGATATTCCGGACCGCGATCCTTATCGGGCCACCGGTCGACCAGCAAAAATGCGGCCTGCACGGTGCTCCTCACGACGCGTTGCCTGCCGGCCCTGACTGTCACGGGCACATCGAACGGTTCGTCGCGCATGGCGCTCTCCTCGAGAAGATCGCCAGCAACGGGGGGCCGGTCACATTCGTTCCTTCGCGGGCCCGGCATCTCGGGAGATGATGAACAGAGGCTTAACACGTATTGGCGGCGATCGCCTCGTCGCCCCGGCAGTATAGGACCCTTCTCACCTTCTAAGGTACAGCCACAGTGTCGTTGGAGCGAGAATCGCGGTCAGCGCCACCGGTGCGATCAGCGCGAGCGCAACCTGGCCTAACGTCGCGCCACCGCCCATCAATCCGCGAAGCGCCGTGGTCATCAGCGATACCGGATTGACGTCGACAAAGGCGCGCAGCCAGTCAGGCATGGTGGCAGGGTCGACCATGATGTTCGAGGCGAAGACGAGCGGGAACAGGAACGTGAAGCCCAGCGTCATCACCGTGGTCGGCGTGCGGATCAAGAGGCCGAGCACGATGAACACCCAGCCCATGCCGAAGCCGATAGCCACGAGCATGGCGAAGGCGGCAAGAACGCCAGGAATACCTGCCTCGGGCCTATAGCCCAGAATAAGGCCTATGGTGAGGATGATCGATGCGGCGATCAGATGGCGAAGGATGTCGCCTACCATCAGGCCGGCGAAGGGAGAAAGCGACCAGATCGGAAGGGAGCGGAAGCGGTCGAACAGGCCCTTACCGAGGTCGGTCGAGAGCCCCATGCCCGAATAGACCGCGTTGAACACGACGGTCTGGACCAGGATGCCGGGCAGGAAGAACTGCAGATACTCGGCGGGCGAACCCGCAAGCGCGCCGCCGAAGACGAAGGTGAAGAGCAGCGTGAACATGATCGGCGTCATCACCAGATCGAAGAGCTGCTCGGGAACGTGCTTGAATTTCAGCACAGCGCGCCAGCCAAAGACCAGCGCGTTGGAAACGGCCGAAGGGCTGGCTGGCCGGGCAACTTTGGGCAGCCGCCCCAGAGAAGTAGCTTCGGTCATATCCTGGCGTCCTCGTGACTGTTGGCCGAACCTGGCTGACCGGTCAGGGCGAAGAAGACCTCGTCGAGGCTCGGCTGGCCCATGGAGAAATCGGACAGCTCGATGCCGCTGGCGACCAGTTCGGCGAGCGCTTCATTGGCAGCTTTCGCGGCGCCGGCCATGACCGAGAGTTGCGCGCCCTCGGTGCTGCGCTGGACTGGATGTTGCAGCCGCCGCTCCAGTATGCCCGCCGCCTCGTCGAGCCGGGCCGGATCGGAAATGGCGACATGCAGGAAGCCGGAACCGGTTGCGGCCTTCAATTCGCGGCTGGTGCCCTCGGCGATCTTCCTGCCATGGTCGATGACGGCGATGCGCGCTGCGAGTTGATCGGCCTCTTCGAGATACTGTGTCGTGAGCAGGATGGTGACGCCGGAGCCCGCCAGCCCGCGGATCATGCCCCAGACATCCTTGCGGGCGTTCGGATCGAGGCCGGTGGTGGGCTCGTCGAGGAACAGGACGCCCGGCGTGATGATCAGCGACGCAGCGATGTCGAGCCTGCGCCGCATGCCGCCCGAATAGTCCTTCACCTGCTTCGTCGCCGCGTCGGACAGACCGAAGGCAGCGAGCAGATCGTTGGCGCGGCTCTTCGCGGCACGACCGCGAAAGCCCCAAAGGCGAGCGAGCAGGACAAGGTTTTCGCGGCCGGTCAGATCCTCGTCCAGCGAGGCGAACTGCCCGGTCATTGCGATCGCGGCGCGGACCTCATGCGGCGCCTGCACGATATCATGGCCCATGACGGTGGCCGAGCCGGCGTCCGGGCGGGACAGCGTCGCCAGCATCCGCATCAGAGTGGTCTTGCCGGCGCCGTTCGGACCCAGGATGGCGAAAATCATGCCGCGCGGGACATCGAGATCGATCCGGTCGACGGCGCGCACGTCGCCGAACGTCTTCACCAGACCGCGCGCCGAAATTGCAGGTGTGACGTCGGTAAAGGCTGTCGGAATCCTCGCAGGAGAAAAATCGTTCATGGCCATCGATCCGGCAATTTGCAAAGGGCTCTTACACGCTGGGGCTGCGGCGAGCCGACGCATATATCAGCTTTACAACCGCTGGTCAGCTTCTGAAACGCCGGTGGACTGGATGCTCGTCCCAACCCCGCGCCTGTCCTCAAATCAGATTTGCCTTGGCGAGGTCCCGCATCAAATGGCTCGCACCATAGGTCCATGGCGGGCAATCCGGCGAAAGCTTCACGCGGTTGATCAGCGCACCGAGCGTTTCGGAACTTATAATGACGGTGTCGCCGACTTTGTGCGTAAAGCCCTTGCCTGCTTCACCGCGATCTTTCGAAGGCACGAACATCGTGCCGAGATAAAGCGCGATTCCGTCGGGATATTGGTGATGAGGCCCCATGGCAGCAGCCACCAGCTCTTCCGGAGAGCGGCTGATCTCGGCCATCGAGCTCGCCCCTTCGAGCGAGAAGCCGTCTTCGCCCTCGACCCTCAGCGAAACGCGAGCCTGCTTCACATCCTCGATTGAGAAGGTGCCGTCGAAGAGGCGGATGAACGGCCCGAGCGCGGCGGAGGCGTTGTTGTCCTTGGCCTTGCCGAGCAGCAGCGCCGAGCGGCCCTCGACATCGCGCAGATTGACATCGTTGCCGAGCGTCGCGCCGACGATCCTGCCCGTGCTGGATGCGATAACGGCGATCTCCGGCTCCGGATTGTTCCAAGTCGAGACCGGATGCAGCCCGACATCCGCGCCGAATCCGACCGACGCCAGGGGCTGGCATTTGGTGAAGATCTCGGCGTCGGGACCGATGCCGACCTCCAGATATTGGGACCAGACGCCACGCTCGACCAGCTTCTTCTTGCACTCCAGCGCTTCCGCCGATCCGGGCTTCAACCGGGAGAGGTCGTCGCCGATCAGGCTCGCGATATCGCCGCGGATCGCATCGGCCTTTTCCGGATTGCCGCGCGCCTGTTCCTCGATCACCCGCTCCAGCAGGCTGACGACGAAGGTGACGCCCGACGCCTTGACCGCCTGCAGGTCGACAGGCGACAGCAGCCAGGGCAGAGCGGGATCGCGGTTTTCGCGCAAGCTGTTGCGGAGAATATCGTCGAGCGTGCCGACGCTTCTGCCGGGAGCAGCCCTTACGAAGCCCGCCGGGTCGTCCATTTCGCAAATATCGCGCGCCGTCGGCGCAGTGGCCGAAGTGATATCCAGCACCTCGCCGTCGCGCACGGTAACCACCGCCGGATGCAGCCAGCCGCCGGCCATTGCGCGTCCGAGATAGGCGCCCTCGGAGGGTGGGTTTCGATAATCGTTCATGGTGATTCCTGTGCTGCCGGCGAGTGCTCTGCAAAGGCGACCACAGCACCTTTCGTGCTAAAGACGCCGATGGCTTTGTAGAGCGTTCGCCTACCGTCCGACAACACCATTTGGATAGGGCCAAGCGCCGGCACTTTGGCCCAATCGACGACCGGCATTCCAGGTCTGGCGATCGCCAGCTCCAGCGCGCCTGGTGGCGGCTTAACGCTGACAGTCTGAGCAGGACGCATTCAGGTCGGCGGGATTTTCTCGAATTTCGGCAGGGCCGGATCGAGATGGTCCCATGCGTTGGCGGCGGCGTGCCACGTAACGAATTGCGGCTTGTACCGGCTCGGATCATCGAGGCTGCCAGCGCGCACGGCGACGACGTCGGGCATGGCGGGAAAAGTGATGAACACCGGCGACCCGCAGGTGGCGCAGAAGGCGCAGCTTTTGACGGTTCCGCCATCGCCGACCACTTCCCAGGTCTTAGCTTCGCCCTCTACCTTCCGGGCCGCGCCAGAAAAGGTAAGGTACGATGCGTGGCCGGCGCCGGTTTGATGCTGGCATTGGCGACACTGGCAGTCGACCATCACCACCGGTTCGGCCGAGATTTCATAGCGGATCGCTCCGCAGGCGCATCCGCCGGTATAGGGCTTGCTCATGTCTTTTCCCTCAAATGCCGTTGGAACGCGGACGCGTCAGTTCTTCTCGCCGGCGGTGGCGCCGATGTTCTTGACGACTTTCTTCCAGCCTTCGCTCATGTTCTTGAACGCGGTATCGTTTCTGGGCAGCACGAAGCCGGAATGGATAAGGCGAAGGCGCGTGCCGTTATCAGCCTTGGAGAGGATGAACGTGACGACTGTTTCCAGTCGCGAGCCGTATCCGACGTTTTCCTCGTGTCCGCCTTTCCAGGCATAGGCGAAGCGTTCGTTCGGCTTCACCTCCAGAACCTGGCAGTGAATGGTGCCGTCCCATGCGCCGGCCGGCGTGGTCTGAAACGTAAAACGCTTGCCCTCCACCGGCTCGAATCCTGTCGGCGGCATCAGCCAACGGTGGATCAGTTCCCCGGTTGTCAACGTTTTCCAGATCGTCTCCGGCGAATGCGGGAAGACCTCGTCGACCACGATATCTTGCGTGTAGGACTTCAATGCGGCGTCGTTCATGGATCTATTTCCTTCAGGAGGGTTCTAAGGTTGGCGAACCGCTCGCGCCAGAAGACGCCGTAGTGGCTCATCCAGTCGACCAGCGGCGCCAGGCCCTCGGGCTGGGCGCGGTAATAGACGTTGCGGCCCTCGGGGCGCTCGGCGACGAGGCCGGCCTGCTTCAACGACTTGAGGTGCTGGGAGATAGCGCCTTGCGTCACGCCGCTCCCCCGCGTCAGTTCGACCACTGTGATCTCGTCGGATCTGACCACCCGCTCGAACAGGGCTCGCCGGGTGGGATCGGCAAGCGCGCGCATGACGGCGTTGATTGGGGCTGCTTCAGTCATGACAAAACTATTAGTATGCACTGATTGATTAGTCAACACTATTTTATTTTACCGCGGCGCCTTAGCGGTTGGGGGCTGGTTCGCTCCGAGCTTCTTGGCCGCGGTGCCGGTTCGCGACGTCCTCCAATCCGTTGGCGTGCCCTAGGCAGAAGACGGCTCGGACGCCTCGCACCGCGTGCGTGGTCATCCTGATTCCATAGCGGTCGCTCTGATGATGGCGCATGTTACCGCCCGTTCGCCATCTGCTTGTCACGTAGATTTAAGGTTAAGTTGCTTATCATCCTTGCTACTCTCAAAAACCTTTTCTCAACGCTTGGAGGGTGGCGATGGGAACGGAAGTTGTACGCAGCGTAGGCAGATTTGTAGGGCTCGACGAACCGCGAACCCTATCCACCCGTTTCCTGCAATTGGCGGAAATCGTGGGCAGCCGCATCCGCTGGCACGGAGCGGATGCCGGCGACCCCGTAAGGATGGAAAAGCGCGACGGCTATCTCATCTGCCTTCAGCGAAATGACCTGCCTTCGGTACCCTATTGGGTCAACGGCGTGCCGACGCCAATGATGCCGCTCCATCGCGGTAAGTTCCTTCTTCTGGATCTGAATGAAGAGCACGCCTCCGTGACCCGCGGAAACGTGGACTGCATCTCGATGTTCGCCTCACGCGAGGCTCTCCAGAACTTCCATGACGAGCACGATCTGCGACCATTCAGATCGTTGCGGGCGGCTAACGGCGTCGCGTTCCACGATGAAATCATCAGAAATCTTGGCGAGTGCTTGGTTCCGGCCTTCGACCGGCCAGACGCCGCAAGCCAGCTTTTCACCGACCAGGTCGCGCTAGCGCTTTTGACTCATCTCGCCACCTTTTACGCCGAGCAGCCAGTTATTACGCGTCCGATCCGGGGAGGCTTGGCGCGGTGGCAGGAGCGCCGGGCGAAAGATATGCTGCTGGCCAATCTTGACGGGCAGATCGGCCTCGATGAACTCTCTCGCGCATGCGGTCTGTCCCGAAGCCACTTCGCGCGCGCGTTCAAGACCGCAGTGGGCATGCCGCCTCTACAGTGGTTGCTGGTCCAGCGCGTCGAGCGAGCGAAAGATCTGCTCCTGAACTCCAATCTGCCGATTGATCAAATCGCGCATCACTGCGGCTTTGCGGATCAGAGCCACTTCACCCGGGCATTCTTCAGGATCGTCAACGTCACTCCCGGCGCATGGCGGCGTACGCGCCGTTTCTAGCTAGCGCAGCTCCCGGCGATATTCGCGGCATTTCCTCACAGTTCGAGTTTGAACGGCGGCGTGAGGGTGCGATCACATTCGCTTGAGCGAAGAGCGCTGTCTTCACAAGACAGCACTGACATACAAAAAACAGCACTCCGCGCGCTGGCCCGCAGGCAACCGGCAGATAGCGTTTCCTGCAGGTACCGCGGGGGGCCGGGCCAACTGGGCCGCCATGCCGCGTTCGCCAGGAGGCCATAGATGACCAACCAACACCTGACACCGTCAGGCGAGGCAGGGACAGACATTCATTCGCCCTCTGCCTCCACATCACTATCGCGCCGCGCAGTCCTTCAGCTGGCTGGCGGCGCGGCGTCGCTCGCAGCGATGCCTCATGCGGCAGCCCAGACAATCCCTCCAACTGGTGTAGGCGCGATCGCAACCGGGCCGGTCCGTCTCGTCGTGAACGGGAAGCCGACGGAACTGGAACTCGATCCCAGACAATCACTGCTCGACGTTCTGCGCGAAACGCTTGACCTCACCGGCACCAAGAAGGGCTGCAATCAGGGCGCCTGCGGCGTGTGCACCGTTCTGGTGAACGGCAGACGAATCGTTTCCTGTCTGACACTCGCGGTCATGCATGACGGCGCGCAGATCGAAACGATCGAAGGTCTTGAAAAGGACGGTGACCTCCATCCGCTCCAGCAAGCGTTCGTTGAGCACGAGGGCCTTCAATGCGGGTTCTGCACGTCGGGCCAGATCATGTCCGGCCTTGGCTGCATTGCCGAAGGTCATGCGGGATCGCCTGAGGAGATTCAGTTCTGGATGAGCGGTAACATTTGCCGCTGCGGTGCTTACCCAGGCATCGTCGCGGCAGTCGCGGACGCAGCGGAGAGGACCTGACCCATGTTTCCCTTCGTGTTGGAGAAGCCCGGTAAGGCCGAGGACGCGATTGCGGCGGCCGCATCTGGCGCGCGCTATATCGCCGGCGGCACCACGCTCGTCGATCTCATGCGCGAGGAGGTCGAGCGCCCGGACCGGCTCATCGACATCAACGCGCTTCCCTTGGGCGGCATCCGTGTCGAAGGCGAACATCTGGTCATTGGCGCGCTAGCACGCATGGCTGACGTCGCCGCCGACGAGAATGTTCAGCGGCTGCAGCCACTCATCGCGGAAAGCTTAATCGAAGGCGCGTCGCCGCAGTTGCGCAACATGGCTTCCATGGGCGGCAATCTGCTGCAGCGGGTGCGCTGTCCATACTTCCGTATGCTCGATGTCGGCTGCAACAAACGCACTCCCGGATCGGGATGCGCTGCCATCGACGGATTGAACGCGGGGCACGCGATCCTCGGCACGAGCGACCACTGCGTAGCGACCCATCCGTCGGATGTCGCGGTAGCGCTGGTGGCGCTGGACGCCACGATGCGGGTCCAAGGTCCACAAGGCGAGCGCAGCTTCCCGGTCGGGGAACTTTTCCGGCTTCCTGGCGACACGCCGCATCTAGAACACACGTTGTTGCCCGGCGAACTGATCGTCGAAATACGCGTGCCGGGCGGGCCGCATGCGCTTCATGCGCGCTACCTCAAGGTCCGCGACCGCGCCTCGTACGAATTCGCCCTGGTGTCCGCCGCCGCCGCCCTCGCTATTGAGGACGGAGTCATCCGCGAAGCGCGCATTGCGGCGGGCGGCGTTGGAACGCGTCCTTGGCGGCTGCGCGCATGCGAGGCCGCGCTTGCCGGGAGAAAGCCGGACAGGCAGGCCTTCGAGGAAGCCGCGCAATTGGCGACTGAAGGGGCCCGGCCGTTGCACCACAACGCCTTCAAAGTCGCGCTCTTGCCCAGGACGATCGTCCGGGCGCTGGAAATGGCGGGAGAGGTCGCATGAACATGAACGTCATTGGAAAGCCTTTGACGCGGGTCGACGGGCGCACCAAGGTCACAGGCAGGGCGCGCTATGCCGCTGATTTCAATCAGCCGGACCAGTTCTATGCCGTCATCGTCAGCGCGACGGTCGGACTCGGTCGAGTGACGGAGATCAAAAGCGCCGCGGCGGAAGGCATGCCCGGCGTCGTCGCTTTGATCACTCACCGCAATGCGCCCAAATTGCCATATCTGCCGCACAAGGGCGTCATCGACCCAGCAGTCGGGGAACGGCTCCATGTGCTGCAGGACGATAGCGTTCGTTTCTACGGCCAGCCCGTCGCCGTCGTTGTGGCGGACTCCCTCGATCATGCTGAGCGCGCTGCCACGGCGCTCCGTATCACCTACGACGCTCGCCAACCGACCGTCGATCACGCAGACCAGCAGGTAGCCAGAATCGTTCCGGGGGCGGGCACGGCGGACAGATCGCGGGGCGATGCAGATGCCGCCCTGGCAGAGGCGGCCGTCAAGGTCGACGAGAACTATGACATGGCCCGCGAAAATCATAATCCTATGGAGCCGCATGCAACGGTCGCGGCCTGGGACGGCGATCGGTTGACCCTGTGGAGCAAGAGCCAGTTTCTCATGAATGAGCAGGCCGAGATTGCCGCGATATTTGGCCTGCCCGTCGACAATGTCGAGGTGATCTGTCCTTTCATTGGAGGCGCTTTCGGCACGAGCCTGAGGACGTGGCCGCACGTGACGCTGGCTGCACTTGCGGCGCGCCATGTCGGGCGGCCCGTCAAGCTTGTGCTCACCCGCAAGCAGATGTTCTTCACCACGGGCCATCGGCCGCGCACCGTTCAGAGGGTTGCGCTCGGCGCAACTTCAGAGGGCAAACTCACGGGTATCATCCACGAGGGCACGGGAGAGACGAGCCGCTACGAGCAGTTCACGGAGGCTCTGACCGCCGTCACCGACTACCTGTATTCCTGCCCGAATGTGCGCACCCAATACCGTCTGGCGCAACTCGATACCGGCACTCCCAACCACATGCGCGGTCCGGGAGAGGCAAGCGGCATCTTTGCGCTCGAAAGTGCCATGGACGAGCTATCTTACAAGCTAGGGATCGATCCGATCGAGCTAAGACGCCGAAACGAACCGCAGATCGACGAGGCCGAAAACAAACCATTTTCCAGCCGCTCGCTGATGCAGTGCTATGAGCTTGGCGCCGATCGCTTCGGCTGGGCCCGAAGGACGCCCGAACCTCGCTCGATGCGCGACGGACGCCTTCTGATCGGCATGGGCACGGCTACGGCCACCTACCCTGCCTTCCACGCTCCCTCGAGCGCCAGGGTGCGGCTTCTCGCAGATGGCACTGCCGAGGTCGAAGCGGCCGCCAGCGACATGGGCCCAGGCACCTACACGTCAATGACGCAGGTCGCGGCCGAGTTCCTGGGACTGCCACCGGAGCAGGTGCGGTTCGGGCTTGGCACGACGGACTACCCGCCAACGCCGTCCCACGGCGGCTCATGGACCATGGCTTCGGTAGGGTCGGCCATCCGTGCCGCTTGCCTGGAAGTGCAGTCGCAAGCGGTTCGCCATGCGGTGACGGATGCTGGCTCGCCAGTCTTCGGGGCGTCTATCGAGGACCTTGAATGGGCGGACGGACGCCTCCGTCGACGCGGTGATGCCTCGCCGGGACTGTCTTACCAAGACATCCTTGCGAAGACGGGCAATCCGATCGAGGCTGAGGGTTCCGCCCGGCGAGACCCGGAAGCAGCGGAAAGATATTCGATGCACTCCTTCGGCGCCGTCTTTGCCGAAGTGTCCGTCGACCCCGACGTGGGGACGATCAGGGTACGCCGCCTTGTCGGCGCGTATGGCATTGGGCGGGTAGTCAACCCACTCCTCGCCAGGAGCCAGTGCACGGGCGGGATGATTGGCGGCATGGGCATGGCGCTGATGGAACGAACCGTTCTGGACGCGCGTGACGGACGACCAGTCAACGCGCACATGGCTGACTACCTCATGCCCGTGAACCTCGACACTCCGCAACTGGAGGCGCTGTTCGTCGACGAAGTCGACCCGCACGTGAATCCGCTCGGCGTGAAAGGGCTAGGCGAGATCGCACTGGTAGGAACCGCTCCTGCGATTGCGAACGCCGTATTCCACGCAACAGGCAAGCGCATGCGCACACTGCCGATCAAGATTGAGGATGTCCTGACTGCATAGGCCACGCGATTGGCTTTCCACGCTAGATGCCGACTGTCGGACTGCGTTGGCTGTGGCATCGCCACCGTTCTGTCGTTGAAAAGCGGCCCCTGCCTACGGCCGATTGCGACCCTCAGAACGACGGCCGCCTGCCCGTCGAAGCCACCGCAACAGGCGTGGTTCATGGTTTCGTGCCTTCCTGATTCCGGAACGCCGCCTCTCCGGCGTCCGATACCTCGATCCACTTCTTGTCGGGCGCTGCGTCGGCGACGTAGCTGTCGTGCCAGTTCCACCACTTGTAGGTCGGGGTCTGCGGATAGCCTTCGGGCGAGTCCTCCCAGACCTCCTGCCGGCCTAGCGGCGTGATGTCGAGGTAGTTCCAGGTGTTCCCCATCTGCTCGTCGCCGCGGTTGTTGATGAAGTAGGTGCGGAACACGCGGTCGCTGTCGCGGTAGAACACGTTCGTACCATGCCACTCGTCCACGCCGAAATCCGCGTCGAAGTTGTCCGTGATGGTGAACCAGGGCATCTCCCAGCCCATGCGCGCTTTCAACCGTGCGATGTCCGCCTGGGGCGCACGAGACACGAAGGCGAGGGTGGTGTCACGGGCGTTCAGGTGGGCGACGTGGGCGACCTGGTCGGCCACCATGGAGCAGCCCCGGCAGGCGTGGTCAGGCCAGCCGAACACTCCCGGCTCGAAGAAGGCGCGGTAGACGATCAGCTGATGGCGGCGCTCGAACAGGTCGAGCAGGCTCACCTTGCCCTCGGGTCCGTCGAACTCGTACTCCTTCTCCACCGCCATCCATGGCATTCGCCGGCGCTCGGCCGCCAGAGCGTCACGGGCGCGGGTCTGGGCCTTTTCCTTCCCGAGCAGTCGCTGGCGCGCAGCTTCCCACTCCTGCCGCGACACGACCGATGGTGTTTGCATGGCGGTCCGTCCACGTCCGTTTTCGGATGATGTAGTCATGGCTTTTAACCTCCTGATTGGGCGAATTCCCACGCCTCGAGCTGAAGCGCGGTTCCATTCGCTGCTCGCTCGTTGTTGGTCGTGAGATAGTTTGGCACCGGAAATGGAACGGTGAGAGTAACAAATGTGGCGGCATTCCGATGGAGGCGCTGACCAAGGCCGTGGCGCATGCGCTCGATGCATGTGATCTAGCGCCTTGATCCGCAGACGTTGCGCGGCGATACCCTCCGTGGCCATTACAGAGGATTCGCTCCGCTCACGTGAGAGCACAGCATGTTGCGCTTACCTTCCCTTGACGGTGGGATGTGGGTTGCGGGCATAGGCCACGCATTCCTCGACGACAGTCGTGCAGAGCGCATTGCGGCGCTGCGGCAGATCATTGTCGCCGGCATAGGCGATATCGACGACCCGGCCGTTGGTGAAGCGCACCTGGGCATTGCAATAGCCGCCGGGAGCTACGTTTAGCGAACCGCCGAGCCCCGGGAAGGCGCCCACACCGACGGTGGGAAGGGCGACGTTCAAGCCGCCTCGATTGATGGCGCGCTCATAGGTCCAGATCTGGCCGGACTCGATGTCGACCGTACGCGACGGGAAGCCTGCGCACATTCGTATGTCGACATCGCTCAGGCCGAGCAATGCCGTGCGCGCAACGGCCACGGTTGCAGCCTCCTTCTCGACACACGAAGACACCGCGGCAACGCCGGCGAAGAGGGCCATCAGGGCTGGAGTTCGAACATGGCAAAAAATCATCCTGTGCGCACCGGCCTTTTTGCTGGTTTTCACTTGATCCGATTCGCGGAAGCGAACCGCCGGCGGGCGAGCTCGAGCCGGCAACTTAGAATGGAGAGTTGGCGTGAGGGCGCGCAGTTTCAAGTCGGCCGGCGGCCTTAATCGTCTCCTGCGGTGGAAAATGCCCGAGCGGGATTGCGGCCCATTGCAGACATTTGCAAAAAGTTCGGTGGTAGACATCGGCGCGCCGCACGGCCGCCAACAAGGCTGAGAGGGTCGACGTGAACCCGAACCAGCGATACGATCCTGCAGACGCGGGCCGCAGCAGCAGATGCCGGAGCTGGATCCGGCAATGGCGCGGAGCCAGCTTTCTTCCCGGCTTCCGCACCTCTTGTCCACGACGAAGCGGACTGCGCAACGGGACGCAAGCTGGACTGCCCTGTCCTCGTCCTCTGGCGCATGCCCAGGAGAAGCCGGGCAGATCCAGTCCGGCCGAGATCTGGCAACTCTGGGCCGACGACGTCACGGGCGTGGTGACGAGCGGCGGCCACCTCCAGAGTGGCTCCGCTGTTGGCAAAGACACCTGGGTCGTCGACACTGCCAGGCAGAAAAGATGCGGATCGCCGGAGCGGTGTCCAGGATCACGCGGTTTCGCGGGAAGGTGTAAATCGGCGCTGGAGGTTGTTCCCGAAAGGCAAAAGCGATGTTTTGATTTTGCAAGGCAATCTAGGAAACTGACGGAGTGATGACCCTGATAACGGGCTCGACCGGCCTATCGATGAGAGGCCCAGACTGTATGCGCCCATTCAAAATCCATATCTCAGACGATCAAATCAATGATCTGCAGCGGCGACTGCGCGGTGCCAGGCTTCCCGGAGCCCTTTTCTGAAGCGGTGCCGAGGATGGAGTCAGCTTGCCTTTCATGCACCGCTTGCTCGATTATTGGCGCGACGAGTTCGACTGGCGCGCACAGGAACGCCGGCTGAACCGGCTCCCGCAGTTCACCGCGACCCGGTCGGGCTGGCGGCCTGGATCGCCGAGAAATTCATCGGTTGGACCGACCACGACGGCGATCTCGAAAGGGTCGTGCCGCTCGACCGGCTGCTGACGATCATCTCGATCTACTGGTTCGGCAACAGCCTTGACGCGTCGCTGCGGATTTACAAGGAGAACCGCTTGAACCCCATCGCGCTGGCCGACTTCCCACCGGTCGAGGTGCCGTTCTCCGTCGCGCATTTTCCCAAGGAATTGCCTCCCCCGCCGCGCTCTTGGGTTGAACGCGGGCTGCGTGTAGTCCGCTGGACCGAGATGCCGCGCGGTGGACATTTCGCAGCGTTAGAGCAGCCGGAGCTTTTGGCCGAAGACCTCCGTGCGCCTTCGAGCCGGGAAGCCGTAGCTAACGAAGTACGAGCTGACAGGGCTGGACGAATGTGGGTTTGTGACGCCACTGCGATCAGAGACAGAACTCTGGTTCTTGGCGTGATGGCGATGAACTGAGCGCTCCGAATCCTCTTCGTGCCGCATCCGCCGGTCTGGTCCAAGGGACGGTCATAGCGCGGCTGCTACGTTGATCTGATCAAGGTTCCTTCTTCCGCAGGTTTTTGACTACATCAAGAAAAGCCCGCAGTGCCGGCGGCACGGCTCGATGTCCGGGATAATAAACCGCAACCCCTTCCGGAGCGGGCATCCACGCGGTCAGGAGCTTGCGTAGCCGGCCGTTGAACAAGGCCGCTTCGGCCGCCCAATCCGCCACATAGGCTATGCCCAGACCCTCTATTGCGGCATCGACCATCAGTTCCTCGTCATCGAGCACGATGGGGCCGTTTGCATCTATCACCAGTTCCTGGCCGGCGCGTTCGAACTCCCATCGATAGAATTTGCCGCTGGGCATCCGGTGGCCGATGCAATGGTGGCGTTGCAATTCCTCGGGGGTTCCCGGTTCGCCGAAGCGATCGAGATAGGCGGGCGATGCGACACAGAGGAACGTCAACGCACGTGCAAGCGGCACGGTGATCATGTCCTTGGGGACAGATCCGAGGAGGCGCACGCCGGCATCGAACCCGCTGGACACGATATCGACAAGCCGCCCCTCGACGACGATGTCCACGGTCACGTCCGGATGGCGCTCCGCCATCCGCGGAAGCACCTCCCGCACGAGAAGCCCGGCCACCAATCGCGGTGCGTTAATGCGGACCGTTCCTGCGACATTGCCCCGGAACCCCACGACGCTGTCGAGCGCCTCGTCCAACGTGGCGAGCGCCGGCTGAAGGCGGCCGAGCAACTGGAAACCAGCTTCCGTCGGCGAGACGCTGCGTGTGGTGCGGTTCAGAAGGCGCACGCCCATGCGTTCCTCGAGCGCACGCATCGCATGGCTCAATGTGGAAGGTGCCGTGCCGATCTCGTCGGCTGCGCGGCGGAAGCTGCGGTGCGTGGCAACGGCCACGAAGGCGGTGAGATCGTTAAGCGACGGGCGGGACATTGATGGGAATTTTGCATCACCTCATGCCGATTTCAACGGCTAATACGCGCAATGCGGTTGCCCTATCTCTCCTGCCTGTATCAACTCGGAGATATAAGAAATGGAAAAGACCTGGCTCATAACGGGTGTGTCGTCCGGCCTAGGCCGGCTGCTGGCGGAGAAGGCCCTGATCAGGGGCGACCGCGTTGTCGGCGCCAGCCGCAGCGGGGATGCACTTCCCGACCAGCGTGCACCCTACCCCCAACAACTTCGCATCGTCGCAATGGACCTCAATGATCAGAGCTCGGTCCGCGCCGGCGTCGACCACGCCTTCGCCGCGTCCGCTCGGATCGACATCATTGTCAGCAACGCCAGCTACGGCCTGCTCGGCGCGGCGGAAGAGGCTGGCGATGTGCAGGTCCGGGACATCATCGACACCAATCTCATCGACTCGAACACACTCGTCCAGGCGGCGTTGCCGCATCTGCGCAGCCAGGATGGCGGCCGGATTCTTCAGGTATCGAGCGAGGGAGGCCAGATCGCCTATCCGGCTTTCAGCCTCTACCACGCGACCAAGTGGGGCATCGAGGGGTTCGTTGAATCCGTAGCCCAGGAGGCCGCTCCCTTCGGGATCGAGTTCACCCTAGTGGAACCCGGGCCGGCGCGGACCGGGTTCGGCGGCAATCTCTCGCAAACCAAGCCGCTCGCGGCCTACGAAGGAACTCCCGCCGATCAGGTCCGCGAGGCTCTTCGCGGCTCCTGGGTGATAAAGGGCGACCCCGACCGCATGACGGACGCAATGATCAGGCTTGCCGATCAGGATGGTCCACTTCCGAAGCGGCTGGTGCTCGGCGCCGAGGCCTATGCCGGCATCCGCAAGGCACTCGGTGGGCGTATCGAGGAGCTCGACAGGCAGAAGGACATCGCGGTCGCGGCGGATTTCACAGACGAGGAACTGGCGCGGCTGTGACGGAGTGGCTGGCGGCATTCTCGCCCGGCCAATTGGAAGGCTCGTCCGCCAACGCTTCTGGGGGCCACAACTTTGCGACAGCGGCCAAGATCCCGGAACAGCAGCGCCGAAGCCGGCAAGCTACTTCCATGCTCGGCGCGCCTCTACTGAGGTGCGGCCCGGGCGGCGGCAAGATACAACTCATCTCAATTACAGGAAGGCAACGCCATGGCCAAACGCGACGCAATCTTCCCTGCCTATCGACATGCACTTTACAACGTTCACCGCTATTCGGCGGCGATCCGCTCGGGGGACCTCCTGTTCGTCTCCGGCCAGGTCGGCAGCCGCAAGGACGGATCGCCCGAGCCGGACTTCCCGCGGCAGGTCCAGCTCGCCTTCGACAATCTGAACGCCGTGCTGGCGGCCGCCGGCTGCACGTTCGATGACGTGGTGGACGTCACCACCTTCCACACCGATCCGGAACGCCAGTTCGAAACGATCATGGCTGTCCGCGAGAAGGTGATCGGCGAACCGCCTTATCCGAACTGGACCGCAGTGGGCGTGAACTGGCTGGCGGACTTCGATTTTGAGATCAAGGTCATCGCCCGCATCCCCCTCGACGATTAGAATCCAGCCGGCGGACAAGCGCTGATCGCTCACCCCGCAGTTTCTGTACCGGCGATTGTTCCGACGACGGTAAGGGCAGTAAGGGTCGCTTTCAGGCTCCCATGCAAGTTCGAATGTCTGGTTTTGGCGGATACCGATGAGAAAGTCGGCTCTGAACTGATGATTGGCTTGGTCTGTGCGGGATCGGCGGCGGACGATCTCGCCCGTTCCGTTGCCGTCAATCACGATGGAATCGAGCGACCACGTCGTCTCCACCTCAGTCCGGGAGCCGGTACCGAATATCAGCGCACCTCAAGACGGTGGGCTTGCATCCCGTAACTTTTGTTGTAACGAAAGCAACGAACCGCTATCCTTGCCCCCAGGAATGAGGAACGGAGTTATGAACAAGATCGTGGATTGCGTGGTCGTCGGTGCCGGCGTCGCCGGCCTCAGCGCGGCCCTCTTTCTCGGACGGGCGGGACGATCGACAATCGTCTTCGACGGCGGTCCCCCGCGGATTTTCACCGTCGCGACTGTTCGGGAACATCTCGGCTTCGATGGCCGTTCGACGGCGGAGTTCATGTCGCAGGCTCGCGCGGAAGCCGTCCGTTACGGCGCCGAGATCAGGCAGGAACGCGTGAACGCCATCACACCGCTGGAAAACGGCCATTTTGCGGTCGAGAGCGAGGGTTCCAGCGTCATCTCTCGCACAATCATCCTGGCGACGGGGGTGATCGACGAGATTCCTCCTCTCTCCGGAATGCCGGAGCAATGGGGGAACGAGGTGCGGGTCTGTCCCTGTTTCGATGGACATGAAGTTCGCGGGCAACGGTTCGTGGTCTTTGGATTGCCCGAGCGTCTGGCGCACATGGCATCGTGGGTGTGGATGTGGTCCCCCGACGTGACCGTCTTTTCGCGAGCCATGCTGAATGAAGCGGATGCCGAACGCCTGCGGCTCCTCGACATTTCAATCGTCTCCGACGAGGTGACCGGACTAGTCCATGACAACAGCAAGCTGGTAGCGGTTTCGACGGCGAGCGGACGCGAAGTTCCATGCGACGCAGCGTGGATCGCCGCGAACATCAAGGCCGCGTCCTCCCTCGCCGCAAAGCTTTGCGACGTCGATGTGTCCGGCCTCGCCTTAACGGACAAGATGGGGCGCACAAGCAGGCCGGGCGTCTTCGCCATCGGCAATGCGAACGACCCTGTGGCACATCTTGCCCACGCCTCGGCGGCGGGCACAGCTGTCGGGCCGATGGTCACAATGTATCTGCTCGAGCAGATACTCGCTGAACGCCGAAACGCGAAGTCCGCAGCGTAGAATCCTCGAACACGGGGTTGGTGCGTGAGAATAGATAGCCGTCTGTCTCGGATGCTCCATGTCCTGCTGCACATGGCGTATCACGACCGTCCGCTGAGTTCGGAGCAGATCGCATCAATGTTGGAGACGAACCCAGTGGTGGTCCGCCGGACGATGGCCGGCCTGAGGAAGGCCGGTTATGTCCGCTCGGTCACAGGTCGGGGCGGCGGTTGGTCGATTTCGTGCGACTTGAAAACCACCACCTTGCTAGACGTTCATCGCGCTGTTGGCGGCTCCCATGTGTTTGCGATTGGCGTCGACAATCCCCATCCCAACTGCGCAGTCGAGCGTGGGGTGAACATGGCGCTGAAGGACGCGCTGCAGAAAGCTGAAGCACTTCTCATCGAGAGGCTGGGCCAGGTCACCCTTGCCGATATTGCGGTGAACTTCGCCAGTCTGTGTCGCGCCGGTGCGTAGGGTTGTACTCGCGCAGGATCAGCGTAGCGCCCTCCTAGACCAGGTCGGGGACACAATCGCATCCGCCAAGGCGCTCGGCGGCCTGCTACTTGGCTGAGCTTTCTGGTTGAGGCCCGTGCGTTTGGAGATATGCCGGCCCTCTCGCCCTTTGAACCGCTTTACATCATCCGGGCCTGGGCGCAGATCGAACCTGCGAGTTCAGAGAGAAAGAACGCCCAGTGCAGCGGAGGTGAGAAACGAAACAGAACGGCAACTGCGCGGCAGCGAAAATCGCTGCCCGAAAACTACGCCATAGCCGCCGTTTGCCCCCTCATTCCCACTCGATCGTCCCTGGAGGCTTGCTTGTCACGTCATAGACGACGCGGTTGATGCCGCGCACCTCGTTGATGATGCGGGTGGCGGCGGCGCCGAGGAAGCTCATGTCGTAGTGGTAAAAATCCGCGGTCATTCCGTCGACCGATGTCACCGCCCGCAGCGCGCAGACGAATTCGTACGTGCGTCCATCACCCATGACGCCGACCGTCTGAACCGGCAGCAGCACCGCGAAGGCCTGCCATATGGCGTCGTAGAGACCTGCCTTGCGGATTTCGTCGAGATAGATCGCATCAGCCTCTCGCAGGATCTCGAGCTTTTCGCGCGTGATGCCGCCCGGACAGCGGATAGCGAGGCCGGGACCGGGGAACGGGTGGCGGCCGATGAAATGCTCAGGCAGGCCGAGCTCCTTGCCGAGCACCCTCACCTCGTCCTTGAACAGTTCGCGCAGCGGCTCGACCAGCTTCATGTTCATGCGCTCGGGCAGGCCGCCAACATTGTGGTGCGACTTGATCGTCACCGACGGGCCGCCGGTGAATGAAACGCTCTCGATGACGTCCGGATAGAGCGTACCCTGCGCCAGGAACTCCGCCCCGCCGAGCTTCTTGGCCTCCTCCTCGAACACCTCGATGAAAAGCCGACCGATTGTCTTGCGCTTTGTTTCCGGGTCCGCCTCCCCTTCCAGCGCGCCGACGAAGCGGTCAGCCGCGTCGACCAGGATCAGCGGCAGATTGTAATGGTCGCGGAACATCGAAACGACGTCCGCTGCCTCGTTCTTGCGCATCAGGCCGTGGTCGACGAGGATGCAAGTCAGCTGGTCGCCGACGGCTTCGTGGATCAAGAGCGCGGCCACCGAGGAATCGACGCCGCCCGACAGCGCACAGATCACCTTGCCCTTGCCGACCTGGTTGCGGATCGTCTCGATCGCCTTTTCCCTATAAGCGGCCATCGACCAATCGCCTTCGATGCCGGCGATCTTGTGGACGAAATTCTGCAGGAGTTTTGCCCCGTCGGGGGTGTGCACCACTTCGGGATGGAACTGGACGGCAAAGAATTTGCGCTCCTCGTCCGCAATCGCCGCAAAGGGAGCGCCTGTCGAAGTGCCGATGACGCGGAAGCCCGGCGGTAGCGCCGTCACCCGGTCGCCATGGCTCATCCAAACTTGATGCCGCGTGCCTTTGGCCCAGACGCCGTCGAAGAGTGCGCTGTCTTCCGCGACCTCCAGGAAGGCGCGACCGAACTCGCGGTGATGCCCGGCCTCGACCTTGCCGCCGAGCTGCGCACACATGGTCTGCTCGCCGTAGCAGATGCCGAGCACCGGGATGCCGGAGTTGAAGACCGCGTCAGGCGCCCGCGGACTTCCAATGTCGACGGTCGAAGCCGGGCTGCCGGATAGGATCACGGCTTTCGGCCGGATATGCCGGAACGCCTCATCGGCCAGTTGGAAGGGCACGATCTCGGAAAAGACCCCGGCCTCCCGCACGCGACGCGCTATGAGCTGCGTCACCTGGCTGCCGAAATCGATGATGAGGACGGTGTCGGGGTGATTGGAGGTTTTCATGGCGGGCATTTAAAGAAAAGACTGAGTCGGCGCAATGGGTTGGCGCGCCGTTCGCAGAATCCGATTCACCGGGCTCACGCGCCGATTCAAATCCTTCATCCGACAAATGAGCCGAAGGCAGCCCGTTCCATCCGTTGAATCGAAGCGCGGCTCTAAAGCGTTGTTTTGCCTTCGATCCGCAGCGCGCCGTTCTCGATTGCGGTCTCCAGCCTTTCGACCGCCGCAGCCAGCTTTTCGTCGATGACGTGCAGATATTCGGTCCAGTCCGAGACGTGTTTCAATTCGGCCGCGCCGTCGGAAATGCCGCGCAGGCCGATCAGCTCGATGCCAAAGCGCTGGCAGGCGCGCAGCACCGCGAAGGTTTCCATGTCGACCATGTCCTCGGCGATGGCGTCATAGGCCGAGCCTGAGACGATCGCCGCTCCGGTCGACAGGGTCGCTTCCCGGATGCCGGGTACGCGCAGCGGCAGGGAAACGGTGGCCGGCAGGTCGAGAAAGGGCGTTGCGCCCTTCTCGAAGCCGAGGGCCGAAGCATCCATGTCTCGGTAGGACACCGAGACGGCTTGGTAGATCTCGGTCTGTTCGAGCGTGCGGCTGCCGGCCGAGCCGAGCGAAACGACAAGGTCGGGAAGTTCGCTCTGGGCGTGCAGCCGCGCCAGCTCCGCACCCATGGCGACGCCGGATTCGACCGGGCCGACGCCGATCATGAGAGGCGCAATGAGGCGCCGGAGATGCGGGCCGTATTCGGCATCGACGGCCATGACGAAGAGTACGGATCTGCCGGCGACGCTCTCAGCCACGGGCTCAGCCTTCCATCCCGTCGCGGCCAAGCACGGTCATCATCGTGCCGGTCATGGTGGCGATAAGCTTGGCTTCGCCGTCCGCCGCGAAGGCGTATGCCTGGCCGTCGGCGACAACGATTGTGCGGCCGGGCTTTGTGACCGAACCGCGAAACAGAAAACGTTCGCCCTTGCCCGGCGCGAGAAGGTTGACCTTGAATTCGATGGTAAGGACCGCTGCGTTTTCGGGCATCATCGAAAATGCCGCATAGCCGCAGGCCGAATCGAGCGCGGTGGAGATAATGCCCGCATGAAGAAAACCGTGCTGCTGCGTCAGCGCCCCGGAATAGGCCATCTCGATCTCGACGGTGCCGGGCGTCACCACCGTCAGCTCGGCGCCGATCGTCGTCATGACGCTCTGGCGCGCGAAGGATTTCCTCACGCGCTCCTCATAGTCGGGAGCCGACACGATCGTCGCATCCATTTGCCATGCCCTCGTTGTTCAGTCCGACTTTATCGCAAAGGCGGGGGAATGTTGCAATGCAACAATCGAACCTGTCCCACTTCGATGGATCGGAATGGAGCAGGTTCCAGGGTGTCGATGCCCGCATGATCTGATCCGAAAAATCTGCAAACTTTTCGGGATTATGCGTTAGCCGGCTCGACGAAGCGCGGCGAAGTAGAAGCCATCCGTGCCGCTCCGCGCGGGCGTCAGCACGATGCCGCCGTCAGGTGCGATGCGGGCGGCGTCCGCGTGGCCCGGGAAGTGGCTTTCCCACAGCGCCTGATGATCGACGGCGGAAAAAACAGGATTATCCGCGGCGAAGCGGCCGACCTGGTCGCGGTTTTCCTCGTCGAAGACGGAGCAGGTGATGTAGGCCAGCAGTCCGCCCGGTTTCACATGGACCTTGGCGGCGTCGAGGATCGCCGCCTGCTCCGCCTTGCGGACGTCGAGTTGTCGCTGCGTCAGACGCCATTTCGCGTCGGGCCGCCGCCGCCATGTGCCGCTGCCGGTGCACGGCGCGTCGATCAGTACGATGTCCATATGACCCTGCAAGGTGGCAAGCTCTGCCGGCTTCGTGACGATCTGGATGTTGCGGTTGTCCGACCGCCTGATGCGGTCGAAGATCGGCGCAAGCCGGATCTTCTCGGCGTCGTGGGCAAAAATCTGACCACGATTTTCCATGATGGCGGACAAAGCCAGCGTCTTGCCGCCGGCGCCGGCACAGAAATCCAGCACCTGCATTCCAGGCTTGGCGCCGGCAAGCTCGGCCGCGATCTGCGAGCCCTCGTCCTGCACCTCGAACCAGCCCTTCTGAAAAGCCGGTTCGGCCTGCACATTGGGGTGGCGGCCGCTGCCGTCGATCGGCGGGATCCGAATGCCCTGCGAGGCGATGTTCGTCGGGGCGGCGCCCATGCCGGACAGTTCGCCGAGAATGCGGTCGCGATTGGCGTTGATCGTGTTGACCCTGAGGTCAAGCGGCGGCCGCGCGGCCAGCGCCTTGCCCTCTTCGACCCAATCCGCGCCGAAGGCCTGCTCCAGAAGCGGCGCGCACCAGTCGGGGCAGTCCGCGCGGACAGCCTCGGGCGCCTCATCGAGGGAGCGCGAGGCGATAGCGTTCAGTTCGTCAGGGTTCAATGGCGGCGGGGCGAAGCGGTCGCCCTCGAGCGCCTGATTCAGCGATTGCGCGGTTTCGCGCCATTCCAGAAGCAGCGCGCCGAAGCCGATGGCGCGCGGCGTGTCGTCGCCCAGAATCCAGCCCGCCGAACGTTTGCGGCGCAGCGCGTCGTAGACGATGTTGCCGATCGCGGCCCTGTCGCCCGCCCCTGCGAAGCGGTGCGAGAGGCCCCAGTCCTTCAGAGCATCGGCTGCCGGCCGGCGCCTTTTCTCGATATCATCGAGCACTTCGATGGCTGCCGCCAACCTTCCACCAAGTCGCATGGTATTCCCTATTTCGGTGAACCCGTGAGAACGCCTGCCTACCTGTCGGGCGCGCGCCGCACAAGCCGCCGCCAGTCCACTGCGCAAAAGATTTAGTTGGCCCGTCCGCAAAAGAAAAACAGGCGCGGATCGCTCCGCGCCTGTCCGCTTGTCAGCGTCTTGACGTGGCGGATTATTCCGCCGCTTCCCGCAGCGGCGTCACCGAGGCCACCGGGCGGTCTTCGAGGTCGAAGCGGTCGGCGTTCATCACCTTGTTCCACGCCCTCACGAAGTCCTTCACGAACTTCTCCTTGGAGTCCGCCGTGGCATAGACTTCGGCGTAAGCGCGCAACTGCGAGTGCGAACCGAAAATCAGGTCGACGCGGGTGCCGGTCCACTTGAACTCGTTCGTCTTACGGTCGCGTCCCTCATAAACGCCGTCCGAGCCGGCCAGCGGCTGCCACTGCGTACCCATGTCGAGCAGGTTGACGAAGAAATCGTTCGTCAAAGTACCGGGCTTTTTGGTGAACACGCCGTGCCTGGAGTCCGCTGTATTGGCGCCGAGCACACGCAGACCGCCGAGCAGCGCCGTCATCTCGGGCCCCGTCAGCGTCAGCAATTGCGCCCGATCCACCAGGGCTTCCTCGGGTTGCATGAACTTAGGCTTGCTGCTGTTCGTATAGTTGCGGAAACCGTCATAACGCGGCTCCAGCGGCGCAAAGGATTGAACGTCCGTCTGTTCTTGGGAAGCGTCCGTGCGGCCCGGTGCGAAGGGAACCGCCACGTCGACGCCAGCGTCCTTCGCGGCCTTCTCGACCGCAGCCGAGCCGGCGAGAACGATAAGGTCGGCAAGCGAAACCCTCTTGCCGCCGGACTGCGAACCATTGAACTCCTGCTGGATCGCTTCGAGCTTCTGCAGCACCGTCGCCAGTTGGGCCGGCTGGTTGACCTCCCAGTCCTTCTGCGGCGCGAGGCGGATGCGCGCGCCGTTTGCTCCGCCGCGCTTGTCGGAGCGGCGGAAGGTCGAGGCCGACGCCCAGGCGGTCGAGACCAGTTGCGGCACCGACAGTCCGGAGGCGAGGGTCTTCGCCTTCAGCGCGGCAATGTCCTGCTCGTCGATCAGCGGGTGGTCCACGGCCGGAACGGGGTCCTGCCAGATCAGCGTCTCCTGCGGAACGAGCGGCCCGAGATAGCGGACGCGCGGACCCATATCGCGATGCGTCAGCTTGAACCAGGCGCGGGCAAAAGCGTCCGCGAACTCGGCCGGGTTTTCGTAGAAGCGCCGCGAGATTTTTTCGTATTCCGGGTCGAAGCGCAGCGAAAGGTCCGTGGTCAGCATGGTCGGAACGTGCTTCTTCGACGGATCGAAGGCGTCCGGAATGGTTTGCTCGCTGCTCTTCGCCTTCCACTGCTTCGCCCCGGCAGGGCTCGTCGTCAGCTCCCATTCGTTTTCGAACAGGTTCTTGAAGAAGAGGTTGCTCCACTTCGTCGGCGTCTGCGTCCAGGTGACTTCCGGGCCGCCGGTGATGGCGTCGGCGCCGACGCCCGTGCCGTGCTTGCTCTTCCAGCCGAGGCCCTGATCCTCAAGGGCGCCGCTTTCCGGCTCCGGTCCGACCAGCGACGGATCGCCCGCGCCGTGGGTCTTGCCGAAGCTGTGGCCGCCGGCAATCAGCGCGACGGTTTCTTCGTCGTTCATCGCCATGCGGAAGAAAGTCTCACGGATGTCCCTGGCCGCCGCGATCGGATCCGGATTGCCGTTCGGCCCTTCCGGATTGACGTAGATCAGGCCCATCTGGACTGCGCCGAGCGGCTCCGATAGCTGGCGTTCGCCGCTGTAGCGTTCGTCGCCCAGCCAAGTCCCCTCGGGACCCCAATAGAGTTCTTCGGGCTCCCACACGTCGGCACGACCACCGGCGAAACCGAAGGTCTTGAAGCCCATCGACTCCAGCGCAACGTTGCCGGCGAGGACCATCAGGTCGGCCCAGGAGATCCTGCGGCCGTATTTCTGCTTGATCGGCCAGAGCAGCCGGCGCGCCTTGTCGAGATTCGCGTTGTCCGGCCAGGAGTTGAGCGGCGCAAAGCGCTGCTGACCCGCGCCGGCGCCGCCGCGACCGTCGGTGATGCGGTAGGTGCCCGCGCTATGCCATGCCATGCGGATCATCAGACCGCCATAGTGGCCGAAGTCGGCCGGCCACCACTCCTGCGAATCCGTCATCAACGCATGCAGGTCCTTGATCACCGCATCGAGGTCGAGGTTCTTGAACTCCTCGGCGTAATCGAAATCCTTGCCCATCGGATCCGACAGGTCGGAGTTCCGATGGAGCATCTCGATGCTCAGCGCATCCGGCCACCACTCGCGGTTGGAGCGTCCGCGGCTACCGCCTGTGAACGGGCATTTGCCGGCATTCTCGTCAGTTTTTGCGTCCATTTTCTTCTCCGATCGTGTTCTGTGATTGTTTGTCCGACGGCCGGAACGGGGGGCAGGCCAGTCTGGAATGATTCCAGCGTAGAGCGGCTGGGTGATAAAAACAAATTGCCTTTTCTATTGGGCTCGATAGTTTTTCCTTATGATAAAGCTAACCATACGGCAGATGCAGTATTTCGAGGCGTTGGCCCAGACCCTGCATTTCGGCCGCGCCGCCGAACTCGCCGGCGTCTCCCAGCCGGCCTTGTCTGCGCAGCTCTCGGAAATGGAGGCGCGGCTCGGCTGCCGGCTGTTCGAGCGGGGCGGAAAAGCCGTGCGGATGACGCAGGAAGCGGAAACGCTGCTGCCGCGCATCGAGGCTGTCCTGGCCGAGATACGCGGCATCGAAAGCCTTGCCAGGCGCAGCCGATCCGCGATGGAGGGGCGGTTCCGGCTGGGCATCATCCCCACCATCGCGCCCTATCTCCTGCCGCATGTGCTGCCCGAAGTGAGATCGCGCTATCCCGGGCTGGTGCTTGAACTGCGCGAGGCGGTGACGGCATCCCTGGCCGAGGAAACCGCGGCCGGCCGCCTCGACGGGTTCATCGCCGCCATGCCGCTCGATTTTCCGGGATTGGTCACGGAGGCGCTGTTCGAGGACCGCTTCTTCCTGGCGGTGCCTGCGAACGATCCGGAATTCGCCTCGCCCCCGGTGCCGCCTGAAAGCCCGGCGCTGGAAAGGCTGATGCTGCTCGAGGAAGGCCATTGCCTGCGCGAGCAGGCGCTGTCGGTATGCGGCAGCGTCAAACCCGTGGCGATGGCGAGCTACGGCGCCACCAGCCTGACGACGCTGCTCCAGATGGTCGCGCACGGGCTCGGTGTCACGCTCATACCCGAAATGGCGATGGGGCCGGCAAGCGATATGCGCGATTTGAAGATCGTACCGTTCATGGAGCCGATGCCGTCGCGGACCGTGTGCCTGGCATGGCGGCGCAACAGCCGCAGGCATGACGAATGCGTCGAACTCGCCGGGATCATGCGCGGCCTGCGCGGCGCGCTTTTGCCCCAGGCGGCGTGAGTTTTACGCCAGCTTCGCGAGCGCGGCCGAAATCGAGCGGACGGCCTTTTCGTCGGCAGCGCTGCGCTCCTTTCGCGAGGCCGCCAGGCAGGCCTGCGAGCGCAGGATGACGCCGTCTTGCAGCACCTTCAGATGGTTGGCGCGCAGCGTCGAGCCGGTCGTGGTTATGTCGACAACAACATCCGCCGACCCTGCCGCCGGCGCCCCTTCCGTTGCGCCAAGGCTTTCGACGATGCGGTAAACCTGGATGCCGTGTTTCTGCGAAAAGAAGTTCTGGGTCAGCCGCCAGTATTTGGTGGCGATGCGAAGCCTCCGGCCGTGGCGCTGGCGGAAGTCGGCGGCGACATCGTCGAGGTCGGCCATTGTGTCGACATCGAGCCAGATTTCCGGCACCGCGACGACGACATCGGCATTGCCGAAGCCGAGCCTGGCCACGATTTCGGCGCGCGATTCCCAGTCGGCGAGATTCTCGCGCAGCAGATCCTCGCCGGTGATGCCGAGATCGACGGTCCCCTGCCCGATCTCGCCGGCGATCTCCGATGCCGACAGGAACGCAACTTCGATGTCGTCGCGGCCTTGGACGCGGGCGCGGTATTTGCGGTCGTCGCCGGGGATGCTGACGGCGAGGCCGGCCTTCGCCAGCACTTCCAGCGCCTGCTCCCTGAGCCTGCCTTTTGAGGGGATTGCGAGGGTGATGGTCATTTGCCGCCCTCGCGCAGCGCCTCGATGCGGTCGAGCCAGACCGAAAAGCCGACACCGGGTATAGGCTTTTGCGCGCCGAGCAGCGTCAGCAGCCGGTCGTAGCGGCCGCCGCCGACCAGCGGCCGGTCGGAGTCCGGCACGGCGATCTCGAACACCAGGCCGGTGTAATAATCGAGCGGGCGACCGAATGCGGCGTCGTAGTGGATAGCTTCAACTGGCAGACCGTAGGCGGAAATCGCGGCGGCGCGGGCGGCGAAATTCTTCAGCGCCGTCCCCAGCGATAGCCCCGACCCGGCGGCGAATTTTTCGAGCGCGCCGGCCGCGTCGGCGAGCGGGACATGAATGGCCAGAAAGGCCTTCAGCGCGTCAAAAGCCTCGGCCGAGAGACGCACGCTCCTGAGTTCGGCCCGCTCGATCAGCCGGCGGGCGATCTCGTCCGGAGTGCGCCCGGCGGACGGCGACAGGCCGGCTTCTTCCATGCCCGCGGCGATGTGGGTGGCGAGCGCTTCGGCATCGCCGCCGGCCACCAGAGAGGCGACCGGCTCGGCCAGTGAGTTGCTTCGCGGCGGTGTGGCGAGGTCGGCAAGGGCGGCCGCCAGCATGTCTGCCGAACCGAAGGCGCGGGCGAGCCGCATGCGCCAGCCGCGCGGCAGCCCAAGTGCGGCCAGCACGGCCTCGAAGATGGTCTGGTCGCCGAGCGTGATTTTCAGGTCGCGGCCCGGCAGGGCGAGCGCAAGCAGCGCATGCGCGTCGGCGACCGAGCGCGCATCGGCTTCGGCCGTGTTCTTCTCGCCGAGGTCTTCGATGCCGGCCTGAAAAAATTCACTGCCGCCTTCACGGCGCTGCCGGAACACCTCGCCGAGATAGGCGTAGCGGCGCGGCGTGCCGGCCTGCGAGCTTATGTGGTCGAGGCAGACGGGAATCGTGAATTCCGGGCGCAGGCACAGCGTCTGCCCGGTCTCGCTTTCGGTGAGAAAAATGCGGCGGCGCAAATCCTCGCCGGCCATGTCGAGAAACGGGTCGGCCGGCTGCAGCACCGCAACTTCCACGGGGTCCGCGCCGCGCTCGGCGAAGAGCGCCAGGATTTTCGGGGCGATGGCCGGGTAGCGGGAGGTCACTTCTTACCCTCCCCCTTGTGGGGAGGGTCGGTGCGGCACGCGCCGGGGTGGGAGTGATTGAGAATGGAGCTCAACCGCATCCACCCCCACCCCGCTCCGCTGCGCGGATCGACCCTCCCCACAAGGGGGAGGGTAAGGCGCCGGCGCCTACTTGCCACCGCTACGTTCCCTCGCCTGCGCGTCCAGAATCTTCCGCACCTCGGCGACCAGATCCGCCTCCGGCACGGTGATCTGGCCCGGCCGCGCCTCCTTGTATTCGGCATGGTCGGCGATGGCCTTCGCCTGGCGCGCGCCTTCGATCAGATCCTTGATCTGCACCTCGCCTTTCGCGCGCTCGTCGCCGCCCTGGATGATCACGCAAGGGGAGCCGCGCCGGTCGGCATATTTCAGCTGCGCCTTCATGCCGGCGCCGCCGAGATACATTTCGGCTCGGATGCCGGCTTGGCGAAGCTGCGACACCATCTTCTGGTAACGGCCGAGGCTATCCGTATCCCTGTCCATGACCAGCACGACGACCGGGGCGACGACGTCGGACGTGTCGAGCTTGCCGAGGTTCTTCAGCGCCGTCATCAGGCGCGAGACGCCGATGGAAAAGCCGGTCGCCGGCACCGGCTCGCCGCGGAAGCGCGACACCAGCCCGTCATAGCGCCCGCCGCCGCCAACCGAGCCGAAGCGGACGATTACTCCCTCTTCATTGGGGATTTCGGCCAGCAGTTCGGCTTCGTAGACGGGACCGGTGTAGTATTCGAGGCCACGCACGACGGAGGGGTCGATGCGGATACGGTCGGGACCGTAACCGGCGGCCGTCACTAGAGCGTGGATTTCATCTAGTTCCCTGAAACCCAATTCAGCAGCATTAGACTGAAGAGTTTGGTTCCAACGAGCAACGTCTTGGCTTGGCCCGGCATCAAGATAGGGCTGCTTTAGAATTACGGCCAGCAGGTACGAAGATTGAAGATCACTCAGCGCGGCGCCCTTCGTAAAATCGCCATCGCCTTCCCTGCCGCCGTCCCAGCGGCCTGGACCGAGCAGCAGGCGCACGCCCTCTGGGCCGAACTTGTCCAGCTTATCGATCGCCCTGAGTACAGTCAGCCGGCGTCCGGCATTCTCGTCGCCGCCGAGGCCGATCGCCTCCAGCACGCCGTCGAGCACCTTGCGGTTGTTGACGCGGATCACATAGTCGCCGCGCTTGATGCCCAGCGCCTCCATGACATCGGCCATCATCATCGCCATTTCGGCGTCTGCGGCCACGCCCGGCGTGCCGACCGTGTCGGCATCGAACTGCATGAACTGGCGGAAGCGGCCCGGTCCTGGCTTCTCGTTGCGGAACACCCAGCCGGCGCGGTAGCTGCGGTATGGCTTCGGCAGGCGCTCGAAATTCTCGGCGACATAACGGGCGAGCGGCGCGGTCAGGTCGTAGCGAAGCGACAGCCACTGCTCGTCGTCGTCCTGGAAGGAAAACACGCCCTCATTGGGCCGGTCCTGGTCGGGCAGGAATTTGCCGAGCGCGTCGGTGTATTCGATCAGCGGCTGGTCGACGGGTTCGAAACCGTAGAGTTCGAAGACCTCCTTGATCTTCGCCATCATCTTCTCGGCGGCGCGGATGTCTTCCGGCGAGCGGTCGACAAAGCCGCGCGGCTGGCGCGCCTTGGTTCGTGATGATGTGTCGGCCATATGATCTGTCGCTTTTGAGGATGAATATCGTGCATCAAAATGCAGCGCCGGTGTCCTAACCGATGGCGCATGGAGCGGCAAGGGTTTGGCGATTGGCGTTCCTCGCCCCTGCCCTTGCGGGGGGAGAGGTGTCGAGGCGAAGCCGAGACGGAGAGGAGTTACGCGACCGATCTTCCTTTGCCCATATGGGAAGCGTCGAGAGGGTTCGGGAATTGCCTGGGCCTTTCGACCAAGCCCCCTCTCCGTCTCGGGCTTCGCCCGAGCCACCTCTCCCCGCTTCGAAGGGGCGAGGAACCCAGCTTCTGCACCGCTCACACCTCCCCGTCGCCACGCTGCGTTTCCGCCCTGGCCTTTCAAAGAACGCTCCCTGCCACGGAGGGAGAAGTCGGGAAGCGGGGCGCGAGGCCAACGCCTTCCTAAATTTTATACGTGGCGCGAACCTCGCGCCCCGCCGGCGTTCTTGCCCTGGGAAGGAGGGTGCATTGGCGCACGCTGTCCTTCCCTTCGGGCCCGGACCTGGGGGCTCATCACCCAGCCACGTCACCGATTCACGCGGCCGGCCCGGACGCCGCCTCCCGCCTCGCTCATCCGGTTCATGACCCGAGTTCCCGCGCGGGAGGTGAGCACAGGATAAGAGCGCTGCGAGGGGGTGTGGATGAGGCTTAAGAAAATAATCCTGACAGATGCTGACAGAAAGTTGATATCAAGCGACTGTTGGAGCGAGGCTCACCCCTCCACCACGCTTCGCGTGGTCCCCTCCCCTTAAACGGGGGAGGATCAGCGGCGACACTCCCCTCACCCCGGCCTTACGAACGCCGCCCGCTGCTTTTCCACCTCGGCACGGCAGGCGCAGCCTTCGATATGATCGTTGACCAGGCCCATCGCCTGCATGAAGGCGTAGACGGTCGTGGGGCCGACGAAGCTCCAGCCGCGCTTCTTCAATTCCTTGGAAATGCGGACCGAGGCCGGCGTCGTCGGATTTGCGACGAGCGTGCTGTAGTTCACGATGGCGGGCCGCTCATCCGCGCCAGGCTCGCGGCGCCAGAACCAGGCGGCCAGCGAGCCCGCCTCTTCCGCCAGTTCGCGGGCGCGCTTCGCGTTGTTGATGGTGGAGACGATCTTGCCGCGGTGGCGCACGATGCCGGCATTGCCAAGCAGCCGTTCGATATCGGCCTCGTCGAATTCCGCGACCCGCTCATAGTCGAAGCCGGCGAAAGCCTCGCGGAAACTTTCGCGCTTGCGCAATATGGTGAGCCAGGACAGGCCGGACTGGAAACCCTCCAGGCAGATCTTTTCGAACAGCCTCTTGTCGTCGGCGACCGGCCGGCCCCATTCGTGGTCGTGATAGTGGAGATAGTCGGGCAGCACGCCCGGCCAGAAGCAGCGCGTGACCCCGTCCGCGCCCACCCTCAAACCTGTCTTCACCTCATCCATAACATCAAACCCGATCCTTAACGGCGCAAACGGCCTGCTTTACCCGGCCTTTACCAGATTCCTGAACCGGGCGGTAACCACACCAAAAGGTTTACTGACAAAGCGGCATTTTAAGCATTCCGATTCACGCATTCCTTGCCGGAACCGGTCAACGATCAGATTGAAGCGGGGGAGTTTTCCCGCAAAAATCGTGACCATCTGTCGAGGGTAGAGTGTTCATGAAAAGCCTAGCGTTCCTGATATCGGCCGCCGTGCTGGGGTTTGCGGCGCCCGCCGCCGCCAACGACCGCTATATCGAGCGGCCGCCGGTGGTGGTCAGTCCCGATCTTTCCGCGCCCTGGGTGATGCAGCTCGGTCGCAAGCCAGGCAAGGTGGTGCAGCGGCAGCTGCGGCGGCAGAATTCGTTTGGCGTCGAGGTGCAGCCGGCGCCGCGCTATCGCGAGATCGGGCCGGACCGCATACGCACCGCGGCGGTGCCTGCGCCGGCCAAGCCCAAGGCCCAGCCCCGCCGCGAGATGAACCCGATCTACCTGCCGCAGACCGTAGCCTATGACGGCCCGCATGCGCCCGGCACCATCATCATCGACACGCGGGAGAATTTTCTCTTCCTGGTGCTGGAGGGCGGCGAGGCGCGGCGCTACGGCGTCGGCACCGGCAAGCCGGGCTTCGAATGGGCCGGCACGCACAAGGTCACCCAGAAGCGCGAATGGCCGGACTGGCGTCCGCCCGCCGAGATGATCGCGCGCGAGCGCGCCAAGGGACGGCACCTGCCCGTGCACATGGCCGGCGGCCCGGAAAACCCGCTCGGCGCGCGGGCGCTCTATCTCGGCTCGACGCTTTACCGCATCCACGGCACCAACCAGCCCTGGACGATCGGCGGCGCGGTATCGTCCGGCTGCATCCGCATGCGCAACGAGGATGTCATCGACCTCTACGAGCGGGTCCATGTCGGGACGAAGGTCGTGGTGATGTAATTTCGAACGGGGGACGGACCGATGCCGCAGGGGGCGGCAGGTCCGGGAGCGGCCCGGCGCGAATGCCGCGGCCGCTTTTTCTTTTGAGGAGTCTTGCCCGACGTCGCGGGAGGGGCAGCACGGTTCGTATCCATGCTGCCCTTTCGCATTCTCGCCTGCTATCCCGTGGCAAAATTATCGCCGCACAAGGATCTCCGATGCCGCTTGAAGACACGCGCTACCTGAAGGGCGGGCCGGTCGCCGCCCGCATCATCGCCGAAGTCCGCGCCGCCGCCGACACCGCCACGGCCGAAGGTTTCCGGCCGAAGCTGGTGTCGATCACCGTCGGCGACATCGAGGCGGTGGACGTCTATGTCCGCAACCAGCGCGCCAAGGCGGAACTGGCCGGCATCGACTTCGAGGAGCGGCGCTTTCCGGCCGAGCTCACGGCGGGCGAACTGGAGGCCGCGATCCACGGCATGAACGCCGACCCGCGCGTCACCGGCATCATCATCCAGCGGCCGGTACCGCCGCATATCCCCATCAAGGCGATCCAGGCGGCAGTCCACCCGCTGAAGGACGTCGAAGGCATGCACCCGGCATCGATCGGCAACATCGTCTACAACGAGCTCGACCTGGCGCCCTGTACGGCGGCCGCCTCGGTGGAACTGCTCAAGGCGACCGGGCTCGACCTGAAGGGGCTGGAAGTGGTGGTGGTCGGGCATTCGGAGATCGTCGGCAAGCCGATCGCCTTCCTGCTGATGAGCGAGGGCGCGACGGTGACTGTCTGCCATCACATGACGCGCTCGGTGGCGGCGCATGCGAGGCGCGCCGACGCGCTGTTCGTGGCTGTCGGCAAGCCGCGGCTGATCAAGGCCGACATGGTCAAGCCGGGCGCGGCCGTCATCGACATCGGCATCAATGCCGAGACGCTGCCCGACGGCTCAACGCGCATCGTCGGCGACGTCGACACCGACAGCGTGAAGGAGGTCGCATCCTGGATCACGCCGGTTCCGGGCGGCGTCGGGCCGGTAACGGTGGCGATCCTGCTCCGGAACACGATGGTGGCGCTGAACCGGCAGCGGGCGCTGTATCAGGAGACTTACGGGACGGGGGAGCGGCGGGTCGCGGCGGAGTAGGTGAAGCCTGGACTTAATCAGCTAGTCGCCGCCACCATCGCCACCTCCGTCGAAGTCGAGCCCTTGGTTTCCGGTCAGGTCGCCTGCGGCACTTATTCCTGGCTTGCGGTTCGACGATCTTGCTTTGACGCCAAGGTAAATCCCGATTGCAATGCCCACTGGAACAAGCACGTACAAAAATAGGTCCATCCCTGCTTCCCCTTTTCAGATCCCCGTCGGCCTCTTCCCGCCATAGGCCCAGTCGAGCAGTTCCACCGTATGCACGATCGGCATCTTGGCGGTCGAGGCGATCTGGGTGATGCAGCCGATATTGCCGGTGGCGATGATTTGCGCGCCGGTGGCCTCGATGTTCTTCACCTTGCGGTCGCGCAGTTGTGCCGAAATCTCGGGCTGCGTGATGTTGTAGGTTCCGGCCGAGCCGCAGCACAGATGGCCCTCGCGCGGCTCCTTCACGACAAAGCCGGCGCGGGCGAGAAGCTCCTTCGGCTGGCGCGTGATTTTTTGGCCGTGCTGCATCGAGCAGGCGGAGTGATAGGCGACGGTAAGGCCGGGTTTTTGCGCCGGCTCCGGCAGGTCGAGCGTGGCGAGATATTCGGTGATGTCCTTCGCCAGCGCAGAAATTTTCGCGGCCTTCTGCGCGTAGTCAGGATCCAGCCGCAGCATGAAGCCGTAATCCTTGATCGTCGTGCCGCAACCCGACGCGGTGATGATGATGGCGTCGAGGCCGCCGCCCTCGATCTCGCGCATCCAGGCGTCGACGTTTTGCCGCGCCGAGGCCAGAGCCTGCGCCTCGCGGCCCATATGATGCACAAGCGCGCCGCAGCAGCCTTCGCCCCGCGGCGCGACGACCTCGACGCCGAGCCGCGTCAGGAGGCGGATGGCAGCTTCGTTGATGCCGGGGTCGAGGACCGGCTGGGCGCAGCCGGTGAGGATGGCGACGCGTCCGCGCCGCGCGCCGACGGCAGCCGGATAAACTGCCGGTGATGCCGTCGCGGAAGTTTGCGGGATGAACGTTGGGGCCAGCCTCAGCATCGCCGCAAGCGGTCGGAGCGGGCCGACCCGCTCGAACAGTTTGGCAAACGGCCTGCCGAGCCGCGCCAGCTTCAGCGCGGCGCGAAAACGAGCGGGATGCGGCAGCACGAAGGCGAGCACCGCGCGGATGAACCGGTCGGGCAGCGGGCGTTTGTAGGTGTTCTCGATGTGGGCGCGGGCGTGGTCGACCAGATGCATGTAATTGACGCCCGAGGGGCAGGTCGTCATGCAGGCGAGGCAGGACAGGCAGCGGTCGATATGGGTGACGACCTCCTTGTCCGCCGGCCGGCCGTTTTCCAGCATGTCCTTGATCAGGTAGATGCGCCCGCGCGGGCTGTCGAGCTCGTTGCCGAGCATGACATAGGTCGGGCAGGTCGCGGTGCAGAAGCCGCAATGCACGCATTTGCGCAGGATCTTTTCCGATTCCGTGACATGCGGATCGGCGAGCTGGGCGGGAGTGAAGGAGGTTTGCATGTCAGGCTTCCATCCGTCCTGGATTGAGCAGGCCCTTCGGATCGAACTCAGCTTTCAGCCGCGCCGAGAGTGCGGAAAGCGCCGGAGGCTGCGGCTCGAAGACGGGCAGCGCGGCGCAATGCGAAGGGGTGGCGCGGATCAATGTGGCATGGCCGCCGCCGAATTTTTTCACCAGCGCGCGCAAAAGTTCGGCTTCCGGATCGGCCTGCATGCGCAGCCAGACAAGGCCACCCTGCCAATCGTAAAAAGCCTCGGCAGGCGTTTCCATGCGCAGCGCCAGTGTCATCTTGTGGGCTTCGGACGGCGCCACCGAGACGCGCCAGACGGGGCGCTCGGTGCCGTCGGCAAAGGGCGCGCAATCGCGGATGTCGCGCCAGAGCGCCTTCGACGCATCGCCGGAAATCTCATCGATCAGGCCTGCGGCTTTCAGGAGATCTTTCACGGCCGCGGCACGATAGGCGACGGAGGGCCCAAAACCCTCGATCCGCAGCAGCGTCGCCGGTTCGCTCCCGATCGCGCCGTCCGCCACGCGGCCGGCAATGCCTTCCGGAAGGTGAGCCGCGCTGGAGATTTCGGCGCTGGAGCCGACGGCGAGCGCCATCGCGGCCGCGGCCTCCTCGTCGAGCAGGCCGCGGATGGCCAATGTGGTTTCGGTCTCGGCGGCGGGCAGCACCTTGAAAATGACGTCGGTAGTGACGGCCAGTGTGCCCCAGGAGCCGGCCATCAGCTTCGAGAGATCGTAGCCGGTGACGTTTTTCACTACGCGGCCGCCTGACTTGAACGCCTCGCCCCGTCCCGAGACGGCATTGATGCCAAGGATATGGTCGCGCGCAGCCCCCGCCTTCAACCGGCGCGGACCGGAGAGGTTTGCGGCGAGCACGCCGCCGATCGTGCCTCTTCCCGGTTGTCCGCCTAAGAGCGGGCCGTAATCTATCGGCTCGAAGGCGAGCTGCTGGCCATTTTCGGCAAGCAGCCTTTCGATGTCGGCGAGCGGCGTGCCGGCGCGGGCCGACAGCACCAGTTCGGCCGGCTCGTAGAGCGTCACGCCGGAAAGTTTTGACAGGTCGAGGGTATGTTCCGTCTGCAGCGGGCGGCCGATGCCGCGCTTGGAGCCCTGGCCGATGATTTCCAGCGGCGATTCCTCCGCGAGCGCCCATTGGACGGTGGCGAGGATATCGGCGGGGGTCGTGGGGTTAAAGGTGGTCATGGACACTCCCCACTGGTTGCTTGACTTTTGATGGAATTGCCAAGCACCCCCTCTTCGTCTCGCCCGCTTCGCAGGGCCGAGAAACCCTTATGCGACGCCATCCTCAAAACCTCGGAATGTTCGGGAACGGCATTTTCCCGCCGGAAATGTGCATGCGGCCGAGTTCGGCGCAGCGGCGCAGTTGCGGGAAGACCTTGCCGGGGTTGAGCAAATGATTTGGGTCGAAGGCGCATTTGACCCGCATCTGCTGGTCCAGGTCGATCTGGTTGAACATTTCCGGCATCAGGTCGCGCTTCTCGACACCGACGCCGTGCTCGCCGGTCAAGACGCCGCCAACCTTGACGCAAAGCCGCAATATGTCGGCGCCGAATTCCTCGGCCTTTTCCAGCTCGCCCGGCACGTTGGCGTCGTAGAGGATCAGCGGGTGCAGGTTGCCGTCGCCGGCATGAAAGACGTTGGCGACGCGAAGGCCGTAGCGCTCCGACAGGTCGCGCATGCCGGCGAGCACCCGCGGCAATTCCTTCCTGGGAATGGTGCCGTCCATGCAGTAGTAATCGGGCGAGATGCGCCCAACCGCCGGGAAAGCCGCCTTGCGGCCGGCCCAGAACGCCAGTCGCTCCTGTTCGGAGCCAGAAATCCGGCAGGTGGTCGAGCCGTTCTTCAGGGCGATTTCCTCGACCAGCCCGATCAGATGGTCGACCTCGACGCCCGGCCCGTCCAACTCGACGATCAGCAGCGCCTCGCATTCCAGCGGATAGCCGGCCTGGACGAAATCTTCCGCCGCGTGGATCGCCGGGCGGTCCATCATCTCCATGCCGCCCGGAATGATGCCGGCGCCGATGATGTCGGCGACGCACTGACCGGCCTGCTCGCTGGTCGGAAAGCCGATGAGCAACGCACGCGCAGTCTCCGGCTTCCTCAGAATGCGCACGGTTACCTCGGTGACGACGCCCAAAAGCCCTTCCGAGCCAGTCATGACGCCGAGTAGGTCATAACCTTCCGAATCGAGATGTTTGCCGCCGAGCCGCACGATCTCGCCGTTCATCAACACCATCTCGACGCCAAGCACATTGTTGGCGGTGAGGCCGTATTTCAGGCAGTGCACGCCGCCGGAGTTTTCCGCGACGTTGCCGCCGATCGAGCAGGCGATCTGGGAGGATGGATCGGGGGCGTAGTAAAAACCCTCCTGCTCGACGGCGGTGGTGATGCCGAGATTGGTGACGCCCGGCTGGGCGACGACGGCACGGTTTGGATAGTCGATCTCGAGGATGCGGTTGAAGCGGCTCATCACGAGGAGCACCGCGTCTTCCAGCGGCAGCGCACCGCCGGAAAGCGAGGTGCCCGAACCGCGCGGCACGACGCGGATGTTGCGTTCATTGCAGTATTTCAGGATTCTTGCGACCTGAGCGGTCGTTTCCGGCAGCACGACAACGAGCGGCAACTGGCGATAGGCGGTCAGCCCGTCGCTTTCGAAGGCGCGCATCTCGTTGACGGCGTCGACCACGCCTTCGCCCGGCACGATGATGCGCATATCCGCGACGATCTCGTCGCGGCGGCGCATCGTGTCGGCATCGGGCTTCGGCATGGCCAAACCGGACATTGCGGTTTCTCCGGAATAACTGGTAAAAAGCTTTTACCAGCTGCGCCAACGCTCTGCAAATCGTGAATTGCTGCTTCTGTTGGTATGTCGGTCAAATCCATCGAAATGCCGGCGGAGCTGCCTGGCAAGCGGATAAATAAATTGACCGGAAGAAGACGTTGCCGTTATTGTCGGCGGCGACAACGAACCGCCCGGAACGCCGAGCATTGAGTGAAATCTTCTCCAGGATAGAGCATTCGCGCACCGCCGACGAGGTCGTGCAGCAGATCGAGGGCATGATCCTCGAAGGCGTGCTGCGCGCCGCCGACCGGCTGCCGGGCGAGCGGGAACTGGCGCGGCAGTTCGACGTGTCCCGGCCGATCCTGCGCGACGCGCTGAAGGCGCTGGAGGCTCGTGGACTGATCGTGACGCGTCCGGGCGGCGGCACTTTTGTCGCCGATGTCATCGGCCAGGTGTTCACCGCGCCGGTGATGGATCTGATCGCCACGCATCGCAAGGCCGCAGCCGACTATCTCGAATACCGCCGCGAGATCGAAGGCGTCGCCGCCGAATATGCGGCGCGGCGGGCGACCGCCGACGATCTGGCGCTGCTTGCCCAGATCGTGGCGCGCATGGAGGCGGCGCACGAGCGCGGCGACTTCGAGCAGGAGGCCGCGGTCGACGTCGAATTCCACAATGCGATCGGCGAATGCGCGCACAACATCATCCTTTTGCATACGCTGCGCTCCTGCTATCGGCTGCTGTCGGACGGCGTGTTCCACAACCGGCTTCTGGTGTTCGGTCTCCCCGGTGCGCGCGAGCAACTGCTTGCGCAGCACCGTGCGATCCACGCGGCGGTGGCCGGCGGCGACCCGGCCGGCGCGCGCAAGGCGGCGATGGACCACATCACCTATGTCGAGCGGGCGATGGTCGAGGCCGAGCGCACCGGCGACTGGCAGCGCGTCTCGCGGCTGCGGCTAAAGCAGCGGTCGGAAGCAAGACAATGAAGCATAAAAGCCAGGGAAATCAGTGACCCAGCCAATCGAGAAAAAACCCAATGTCGGGCTGTTCGTCACCTGCCTGGTGGACCTGTTCCGGCCGACAGTCGGCTTCGCCGCGATCAAGCTGATCGAGGAGGCCGGATGCACGGTCGACGTGCCGCGCACGCAGACCTGCTGCGGCCAGCCGGCCTACAATTCCGGCGACCGCGCCGACACCCGTGCCATCGCGGAAAACACTATCGAGGCGTTTGAAGGTTTCGACTATGTCGTCGCGCCCTCGGGCTCCTGCGCCGGCATGCTGAAGAAGCATTATCCCAGCCTGTTCAAGGGCGACGCCAAATGGGAGGCGCGGGCGCAGGCATTTTCGGCCAAGGTCCACGAGCTGGTGAGCTTCCTCGTCGACGTGCGCGGCATGCGCGGCGTCGATGCCCGCCTCGACGCGGCGGTGACCTACCACGATTCCTGCTCGGGCCTGCGCGAACTCGACATCAAGCAGCAGCCGCGCGCGCTGCTCGCCTCCGTCGCCGGCGTGAAGCTGGTCGAGATGCAGGATCCGGATGTCTGCTGCGGCTTCGGCGGCACGTTCTGCGTCAAATATCCCGACATTTCCAACTCGATCGTGGAAACGAAAACCAAGAGCATCGCCGCCTCGGGCGCCTCGACGCTGCTTGCCGGCGATCTCGGCTGCCTGATGAACATGGCGGGAAAGCTGAAGCGCGAAGGCTCGAAGGTCGAGGTGCGACATGTGGCCGAGGTGCTGGCCGGGATGACGCAAACGCCGCCGATCGGGGGGAAGGATTAAGATGACAGGTTTCAGCTTGGAATCGCCCCTCATCCGCCTGCCGGCACCTTCTCCCCGTAATTTACGGGGAGAGGGTAAGGGTGAGGGGCAGCGCCGGCTTTGTGAGGAGGCGCGCTGATGCAGATCACCTCCCCCACCTTCAAGCAAAACTCGGCCGGCGCGCTGGCCGACGTGCAATTGCAGAAGGCGCTCGGCAATGTCCGCTCAGGCTTTATCGACAAGCGACTCAAGGCCGTCGACGCGCTGCCGGAATTCGAGCGGCTGCGCGACAGCGCCCGCGCCATCAAGGACCATGCGCTGGAAAATCTCGATCTCTATCTCGAGGCCTACGAAGCGAAAGTGAAGGCGTCCGGCGGCCATGTGCATTGGGCCGAGACAGCGGAGGATGCGCGCAACATCATTCTCGACATATGCCGTTCGGCCGGCGCGCGGACGGTGACCAAAGGCAAGTCGATGATCACCGAGGAGATCGCGCTCAACGATTTCCTCGCCGAGAAAGGCATCCGACCGGTCGAGACCGATCTTGGCGAATACATCATCCAGTTGCGCGGCGAGCATCCGAGCCACATCATCGCGCCGGCGGTTCACCTGAATAAGGAGCAGGTCGAGGCGGATTTCCGCCGCGTGCACGACCATCTGCCGCCCGGCCGCGACCTGTCGGAACCCGAAACACTGCTCAACGAGGCGCGCCGGGTGCTGCGCTCTGCCTATTTCGATGCCGATGTCGGAATCACCGGCGCCAATTTCCTCGTCGCCGAGACCGGCACATCGATCATCGTTACCAATGAAGGCAATGGCGACCTGACGCAGATCCTGCCCAGGGTCCATGTCGTGGTGGCGTCGCTCGAAAAGATCGTGCCGACGCTGGAGGACGCCGCGCAGATCTTGCGGGTGCTGGCGCGCTCGGCGACCGGGCAGGAGATGAGCGTCTATACGACGATGTCGACCGGGCCTCGCCGTCCCGGCGATCCGGACGGGCCGGAGGAGTACCACGTCGTGCTCTTGGACAACGGCCGATCGGCGATGCTCGGAACGGAGTTCCAGGACATGCTGCGCTGCATACGCTGCGGCGCCTGTATGAACCATTGCCCGGTCTATCACGCGGTCGGCGGCCACGCCTATGGCTGGGTCTATCCCGGCCCGATGGGCGCGGTGCTGACGCCGTCGCTGATCGGCGTCGACAAGGCAGGCCACCTGCCCAACGCCTCGACCTTCTGCGGCCGCTGCGAAAGCGTGTGCCCGATGAAGATCCCGTTGCCAAAAATGATGCGGCACTGGCGCGAGCGCGAATTCGAGCGCGGGCTGAATCCCGCCACCCAGCGCGCCGGGCTGAAGCTCTGGGCATTCTTGGCCAAACGGCCCTCGCTTTACCGCTTCGCAACGTCGATCGCGATCCCGATGCTGTCGCTGCTCGACCGCGGCCGGGGCAGGTTCGGCTATCTGCCGCTCGCCGGCGGCTGGACGAAGCATCGCGAGCTGCCAGCGCCCGAGAAGCGAACCTTTATGCAGCAATTGGGCAAGCGCGACATAGCGCGGGAGGCGGCGCGATGAGTTCCCGCGACGCGATCCTGAACAAGGTGCGGCAGTCGCTCGGCCATCCGTCGAGCGACGAGATGCGCCGGAAGATCGTGGCCGACAGGCTGAACAAAGCGCCGCAGGGCGTCATTCCGGCGCGCGGGCAGCTTCCGGCGGCCGACCGCGTCGAATTGTTCTGCGCCATGGCTGAAAAACTGTTCGCCACGGTCCAGCGCATCCCGAAACCGGAACATGTACCGGCGGCGGTGGCGGAATATTTACGCGGCAAGAATTTGCCCGCGTCAGTGCGCATGGGCGGCGATCCGAGGCTGGCGACGATGCCGTGGCGCAAGCAGCGGGCGCTGGAGGTCAAGCAGGGGCCCTCGGACGGCGACGACGCGGCCGGCGTCAGCCATGCGGCGGGCGGCATCGCCGAGACCGGGACGCTGGTCATGCTTTCGGGCGCCGGCAATCCGACGACGATCAATTTCCTGCCCGAGCATCATATTGTCGTCATCGACGCCGCCGATATCGACGGCGACCTCGAAACGGCGATCGCGAAGGTCCGAAAGACGTTCGGAAAGGGAAAGATGCCGCGCACTCTGAATCTCGTCTCCGGGCCTTCGCGCTCCGGCGACATCGAGCAGAAGCTCATCCTCGGCGCACATGGCCCGCGGGCGCTGCACATCCTCGTCGTGGGGGCATAGATCCAGCCCATGGACGCTTACAATCCGAAACCCGGCAAGGATGCCCAAAGCCCGGAAGGACCAACGCGGCCGGGCATCCATTTCCTCGATGCGCGCGGTCCGGAAGGCATGCGCATCTACGCCATGGGCGACGTTCATGGGCGCGCCGACCTCCTGAAGCTCATGCACGAACGGATCGAGGCGGAGATCGCGCGCGACCGGCCAGCCGACTGGCGCATCGTCCATCTCGGCGACTATGTCGACCGGGGTCCCGATTCGAAGGCGGTGCTGGATTTCCTGGTCGCGGCCCATCGGCGCGATGAGCGGATCGTTTCGCTCGCCGGCAACCATGATATCGGTTTCCTAGAATTTCTCGACAATCCCGACCCGGCGACGCTGTTCGCGCGCTTCGGCGGGGCCGAAACCGCACGATCCTACGGCGTGACACTGGACAGTGGCAACCTCGCCGCCCTGCGCGAAAGCCATTCGGCGCTGATGAAGACCGTCGACGAAAGTCATGTAGCCTTCCTTCGGGCGCGGCCGTTCAGCGCGACCATGGGCGACTTCTTTTTCTGCCACGCCGGCATTCGCCCCGAAGTCGCGCTCGACAAGCAGGCGGCGGAGGACCTGATCTGGATACGCGCGGATTTCCTAGACTATAACGGCCTGCACCCGAAGATCATCGTGCACGGCCACACGCCGTTCGCCGAGCCCCAAATCCTGCCGAACCGCGTCAATGTCGACACGCTGGCCTACCGGTCGGGCGTGCTCACGGCGCTGGTTGTGGATGGCGCCGAGAAGCGGGTGCTCTCGGTCCGGACGTGATCGCAGTTGCCTTGGCGCTCCGGGCCCGGCGCTCAAAAACGGGAAGCGGTGACGCCGTAGCCGTCGATGACGACATGGTCCGCGGAAGCGGTGGCCGTATAGATGCCGAATCCGCACAGCACGATGGCGGACATCATTGCGAACGACAGGAGTGCTGCTTTCACGGGGGTCATCTCGGTTGGACTTCGGTATGTCTGCACTGTCAGGGTTACTTTTCGGTTTCCACCGCGAAGCCGGTCAGCCGTTCGCGCCGCAGAAAGCGGCCGCCTTCTAGGCGTTTGCCGAGAAATCCGCCAGCGGCCGGAGCGGCCATCCACACGAGATTTCGGCGGCGGTGCATTTTTGTCACTGGGCTGGCGGCGTGGCAGACTACAAATCACCCTTACCCTCTCTCGTGAAAAAAACGGGGAGAGGGAGGCGTCAGCGTCGCGGTAGTCTTCCTTCTCCCCGCACTTCACGGGGAGAAGGAGCCGGCAGGCGGATGAGGGGCGGCAGCTTCGAGTGTAGCTAAATCGCGGCCACCCAGGCGCGGGCGAGCGCCAGGCCAGCAGCATCGGCATCCGGCCCGTGATGTTCCGCCTCCGCGTCGAAGCGTGCCGGCCAGTCGGGCTGGCGGTCGGCGAGAAAGGCGGCGAAGGCCGTGTTCCAGTGGCGGATGAGTGACCGGTCGGCCTCGAAATGGAACTGGAAGCCATAGGCCGCACGGCCGATGCGGAATGCCTGGTTCGCCGCGGCCGCATTGGAGGCGAGGCGAATGGCATTGGACGGAAGCGTGAAGGTATCGTCGTGCCACTGGAAGATCGAAAACTCCCGCGGCAGCGCGCCGAGCACAGAATCGGCAGCCGCGTCTTCGGTCAGCGAGACTTTTTGCCAGCCGAACTCCGGCGCTGCCCCGATTTGGTTCTCGGCCCCGTAGGCGCGGGCGAGCAATTGGCTGCCAAGGCAAATGCCGAGCACCGCCCGGTCGCGGCTTTCAAAATCGCGCATCAGGGCAAGCAGCGCCGGAATATAGGGATACTCATCGTCGGCGAGCGCATTCTGGCCGCCGCCCAAGACCACGAGGGCGTCGTGGCCATTCGCTTCCGGAGGCAGCGCATCCCCGAGATGGGCGTTGCGCATATCGATCTCGGCGCCTGCTTCGCGAAGCGCCGTGCCGATCTGGCCAAGCCCGGTGTTGTCGTAGTTCTGGACAACAAGAACGCGCATCGAAAATCCTTCGGAATGACAAAGGTGTCGCGATCGATATCATGGCTTGCGCACGCCAGAAAGGGAGCCGGCCATGCCGCTGCAAAACCGCGTCGACCCGTTCGGCGAAATCCACGCGGTCCCGGCGCGCGGCATGTTCACCGGCAACCGCGGCGTCATCCACGACCCGGCGACGCGCACGCTGCTTGCGCGGCGCTGGACCACGAACGCCTGGCTCATCTGCGTATGTGAGTTCCGCGGCCGCAGGCGCGCGGTGATGGGCCGCAATGCGCCGTCCGGCAATGCCGGCTGGACCGAACTGTTCTTCCTCGACGAGGTGACGGCGCTGGCCGCCGGCCACCGCCCCTGCTTTTATTGCCAGCGCGAGCGGGCCAAGGCCTTTGCCGGCCATTATGGCGACGCTTTCCGGGTCGCTGCACCGAAGGCCGGTGAGATCGACGCCAGGCTGCATGGGGAGCGTCTTGCTTCCGGCGGCCAGGCGAAGCCGGTCGACGCGGAAGCGCTGCGCGCCCTGCCCGACGGCACGGTCGTGGCTTCGGGCGGCCGGGCATTCGCGCTTAAAGGTGGGGTCGCCCTGCCCTGGACCTTTTCAGGTTATGGCCCGGCGCTCGATCGCGAGGCGCTGAGCAGCCCGGCGCTGCGGCTCGTCACGCCGCCTGCCACGGTTGCGATTCTTCGTTCCGGCTACAGGCCGGTGTGGGCCGGCAAGGCCGGCGGATAGGCTTTCTGAACCATGGAACGGGGTGCCGGGAAAAATCGCCTTTCAGGAAGAGCATCGCTGGTTGTAATGTAAAGCGTGAACCCGACAGGCGGGGCCGGAGGTAAATTTTGAGATACAGCCTTCTATCCGCGGTTGCCGCCGGGTTCGCCGCTTTTCTGGCTACCAGCCCCGCAATGTCAGCCGATTGCGCCAGCATGCCTGGCGTGGGCATAGACTGGCAGGATTGCCCGAAGCGCGGGATAATCATCAGGGAAAGCAATCTCAGTCGCGCAAACCTGGTCGAAACCGATTTTACGTCAACCGACCTCAGGAATTCCAATCTCGACGGCGCGAACCTCGAAGGCGCGACGCTGGTGCGCTCCTCGCTGGCCGGGTCCAGCGCCAAGGGCGCGAACTTCGCCAAGGTCGAAGGCTATCGCACCGATTTCAGCGGCGTCGACGCCCAAGGCTCGGCATTCGTCAATGCAGAGCTGCAGCGGGTCGACTTTTCAGGCGCGAATCTCGTCGGCACTAGCTTCGAGAAGGCGGAACTCGGTCGCGCCAATTTCAAGAACGCCGATCTGACAGGCAGCCGCTTCACCCTCGCCAACCTGACACGGGCCGATCTCAGCAAGGCGAAATTCACCGGCCCACTCGATTTCAGCAATGCCTTCTTCTACCTGACGAGGCTCGCCGGCCTCGACCTAAGCGCCGCCACCGGCCTCACCCAATACCAGATCGACATGGCCTGCGGCGACGCCGAAACCAGGCTTCCGGCGGGATTGATCTCCCCGGCGAGCTGGCCCTGCCAACTGGACTAAGGCGCTAGCGCCGCCCCTCGCTTGACCGCCGACGCGCTCTGTCCCATCAGTCGCTGATGCGCGCGAATTACAAGATGCAGCGGCTGTTCGTGCCACAGGAACTGGCCGAAGATGCCGTCGTCGAGGCGAGCCCGGAACAGAGCCACTACCTCAGCCACGTCCTGCGCCTGGCCGAGGGGGCGGAACTGCTGCTTTTCAACGGCCGTGACGGCGAATGGCTGGCCCGCATCGAGGTGAAGGCCAAGAAATCCGTCCGGCTGCGGGCTGTTGAGCGTACAAGGCCGCAGCCGCCGCTCCCCGATCTTGTCTATTGCTTCGCGCCGCTGAAGCAGGGCCGGCTCGATTATCTGATCCAGAAGGCGGTGGAGATGGGCGCAGGCGTGCTGCAGCCGGTCATCACCCAGCACACGCAGATAGCCAAACCCGGAATTGAAAGATTGCGCGCCAACGCTGTGGAGGCGGCCGAACAGTGCGGCATTCTTGCGATCCCGGAAGTGCGCGAGGCGCAGAAGTTCGATCGCCTGCTCGCCGATTGGGACAGCGAACGCCGGCTGATCTTCTGCGACGAGGATGCTTCCACCAACAATCCGCTGCCGGCGCTGCAGGGCATTTCCGACCGCAAGCTCGGGCTGATCGTCGGGCCGGAAGGCGGCTTCTCGGACGCCGAGCGGCGCCAGCTTCGCGCTTTGCCGTTCGTCAGCGCCATCCCGCTCGGGCCGCGCATCCTGCGCGCCGACACGGCAGCCGTGGCGGCGCTCGCCGTCATCCAGGCGACGGTGGGGGATTGGTAGGCCACGGATCCTGGCAGGTCAGTCGGCCTTCCAAAGTCGTTTTTTTGACTGTCGGCCCCTCACCTTAGACGGGGAGAGAGTAGCCGGCCGCACTGCCGGCCCCGTTTGCTGCAACGTTGCCGATCGGCGAAACCGCCGACCGGCAGGGCGATGAGGAGCAACTGAGACAGTCGATGCTAGAGCTTCACTCTTACGCTCCGTTCACCGCTGCCATGACCTCGAAGCCGCCGCGATAAATCATCTCCAGGGCGACGTAGAGTATGATGGCGAGACCGACATAGGCGATCCAGCGGTGACGTTGTAGCAACCTCGCGATGAAGGTAGCGGCGATGCCCATCAACGCGATCGACAGGATAAGGCCGAACACCAGGATGCCCGGATGGTCGCGCGCCGCGCCGGCAACGGCCAGCACATTGTCGAGCGACATCGACACGTCGGCAATGACGATCTGCCACGCTGCTTGGGCGAAAGTCTTGCGCGGCACGCCAGCCGCAATCTTGCCGTCCGCGTCGAGATCCTTGTTCTCGAGCGCCTCGGCGCCGGCAACCTCCTCGGCATGGGTGGTGCGCAGCTCGCGCCACATCTTCCAGCATACCCAGAGCAGGAGCACGCCGCCGGCAAGCAGGAGGCCGACGATCTGCAGCAACTGGGTCGTGGCAGCGGCAAAGCCGATACGCAGCACCGTGGCGGCGATGATGCCGATCAGGATGGCTTTCGCGCGCTGTTCCTTCGGCAGGCCGGCAGCAGCAAGGCCGATGACGATCGCATTGTCACCGGCCAATACGAGGTCGATCATGATAACTTGGAGAAGCGCGGACAAGGCGTCCGCAGTAAAGTATTCCGTCATTTGGCACCCTTTTTTTGAATGGGAGTGCCGGCATGGGTGGATAGCGACGCGCAAGGGCCAGCAAAGATGTGTTCAAACGCCTTCGCAGCAGGTTCGATTATGCAGTCGTCACGTGGATTCCACGAACACCAGACCCCAGGTTGGAATGCCAGTCCGACATCACAGCTCGTGCGAGCTGCCAGAGGGGCCCGGTCTGGTGGTTTCCGTGTAGCCGCCGGAACGATCGAATTCAAGAGACCTGTCCAGGATATTTCGTGCGAAAGATGCCGCGGGGGCCGCAGGCGGTCGGATCAAAGCTTGGTAGCTCAGGCTGAACGGATCTCACCCCGCCCAAGCGCCCCGCGGGACGGATTTTGCGTCCGTGCCGTCCCCGGCAGAACGTGGGCATCAATGCTCTTGACAGGATGGTCAGGATTTTTTGCTTGATCGGCCGGCACGATTGCGTCCATCAAGCGCGGCGCTTGTCAGGAGCGTGCAGAGGAAGATTGAATGGCGCGCGACACAACGGATTTCCGGCCGATCGAGAGCATCGACGAACTGGTCGAGTATCTGGCCGAGGGCAACAAGCCCAAGGACAAATGGCGCATCGGCACCGAGCACGAGAAATTCCCGTTCTATGTGGACGGCAATGCGCCGGTGCCCTATGGCGGCGAGCGCGGCATCCGCGCGCTGCTTGAAGGCATGCAGCGTACGCTGGGCTGGGACCCAATCCTCGATGACGAGCGGGTGATCGGACTGGTCGAACCGACGGGTCAGGGCGCGATCTCGCTGGAGCCCGGCGGCCAGTTCGAGCTTTCCGGCGCGCCGCTGGAGACGATCCACCAGACCTGCCGGGAGGGTAACGCGCATCTGGCGCAACTGCGCGAGATCGCCGAGCCGCTCGGCATCCGCTTCCTCGGTCTCGGCGGCAGCCCGAAATGGCGGCTTTCCGAAACGCCGAAAATGCCGAAATCGCGCTACGAGATCATGACACGCTACATGCCCAAGGTCGGTACCAAGGGCCTGGACATGATGTACCGCACCTGCACCATCCAGGTTAACCTCGACTTCGAGAGCGAGGCGGACATGCGCCGCAAGATGCAAGTGTCGCTGAAGCTGCAGCCGCTCGCCACCGCGCTGTTCGCCAACTCGCCCTTCACCGAGGGCCGCCCCAACGGCCTGCAGAGCTGGCGCGGCGAGATCTGGACCGACACCGACAACCAGCGCTCGGGCCTGCTGCCCTTCTGCTTCTCGCCCGACTTCGGCTTTGCCGACTATGTCGAATGGGCGCTCGACGTGCCGATGTATTTCGTCATCCGCGACGGGCGCTATCACGACATGACCCACATGACCTTTCGCCAGTTCATGGCGGGGTCAGCGCACAACCAGATGCCGGACGGTGTGCCGACGATCGGCGACTGGGCGAACCATCTGTCGACGCTGTTTCCCGACGTACGGCTGAAGCGTTTTCTCGAAATGCGCGGCGCCGACGGCGGACCGTGGCGGCGCATCTGCGCGCTTCCGGCCTTCTGGGTCGGGCTGCTCTATGACGAGGAGGCGATCGACGCCGCCGAGCAGCTGACCGCCGACTGGAGCTTCGAGGAGGTCCGCGACATGCGCGCCGCGGTGCCGGAGCACGGCATCGCCACCGAATTCCGCGACACCGATTTGCGCAGCATCGCGCGCGAGGCGCTCAAAATCTCGCGGCTCGGCCTGAAGAACCGCGACCGCAAGAACCGCGAAGGCTATGACGAAACGGGCTTCCTGTCGACGCTGGACGAAGTGGTGGCGCGCGGCACCACCAGTGCGGAGGAAATGCTCAACGCCTACCACACGCGCTGGGGCGGCTCGATCGAGCCGGTTTTCCTGGAGTATGCTTATTAGAGTGGATGGAGCGTTTTCCGGCCTCGCCGTTGTCGGGATCACGCAGGCCGAGGCGGCCAGGTCCGTCGTCTCCCCTTCAATCCTGATGGAAAACCCACTACGCTCCCTCCGGCGGAAGTTCCGAGGAGGACAAGATGCTCCCACTATATGACATGCTCGCCAACGCCCAGAACGGCCACGGCATGGAAATTCTGGCGCGGCAGTTCAACCTCTCCCAGCAGCAGGCCGAGCTTGCGGTCGAAGCGCTGCTGCCGGCTTTTTCGCAGGGGCTGAAGCGCAACGCCTCCGATCCATACGGCGTCGCCGGATTCCTGAATGCGATGGCCTCGGGACAGCACGCCAAATATTTCGAGGACGCGCAGAAGGCTTTCGCGCCGCAGGGCGTCGCGGAAGGCAACGGCATTCTCGGCCATTTGTTCGGCTCGAAGGAACTCAGCCGCGCGGTCGCTGCGCAGGCGGCGCAGGCCACCGGCATCGGCCAGGACGTGCTGAAGCAGATGCTGCCAGTCATCGCCTCCATGATAATGGGCGGGCTGTTCAAGCAATCCACCAACCAGATGCAGGCCGGCGGCATGGGCGGCTCCAATCCGCTCGGCGAGATCATCGAGCAGATGATGCGGCAAGGCGGCGACATGATGGGCGGTGGCGCGCCTGCTCCGCAGCAACGACCGGATGCGCAGCCGGCCAACCCATTCGACAATCCGTTCGGCAAGGTGCTGCAGGACATGTTCGGCGGCGGCGGACAGCAGCAGCGCCGGCAACCGGAACAGGTGCAAAACCCCTATGGCGACAATCCGCTGGGCAAGATTTTCGAGCAGATGCTGGGCGGCGGACAGGCGCAGCGCACTCCGGAGCCCGAACCGCAGCCGCAACAAAAGTCCCAGCCGCGTGAAAACCCGAGCGGCCGGCCACGCAACCCCTATGACGACCTCTTCGGCGAGATGTTCGAGACCGGCGCCAAGCAGCGCGACGAATACCAGAAGAGCATGGAATCGATTTTCGAGCAGTTCACCAAGGGCATGGACCGGCATAGGTAGAGCGTTTGCCGGACTGAATCTTCGAATATTAGCCGAACTCGCTCCGAGATCGCGCCCGGGCCGGAACATCACGCCTTGATGCACGTTTGGCGGGCGCGGCTGGCAGAGCCAAAGCAGATGCCCTGACGCCCTCCCGCCGTTGCTCGCATTCCGATACAACGGCTGGGGATGTCACCTTGAACAGTTCGGCAATCGTAAAGCACCGTCGGATCGACCTTGACGGACTTGGCGCATTTTATCGCGAGGCTGGGCCGGCGGACGCTCCCGTCATCCTCCTGCCCCACGGCTATCCTTGCTCGTCCTACGAGTTCCGCAATTTCATGCCATTCCTGGCCGACCGTTGGCGCCTGATCGCGCCCGATTTTCCCGGCTGCGGCTACAGCGACACGCCGGAGGATTTCGACTACAGTTTCGACGGTTACGCGGCATTCCTGGCCGATTTTTCGGCCAGGCTGGGTATCGAGCGTTACGTCCTCTATCTCCACGATTTCGGTTCACAGATAGGCTTGCGGCTCGCCATCAGGTCGCCGGAGCGCATCGCGGGGCTGATCATCCAGAACGGCGACATCTATGAGGACCAACTCGGCCCCAAATACGCGCCGCTTGAGGAGTACTGGCGCAATCCGACGCCGGAAGGACGCGCCAAGCTCGCGGACGCTGTGAGCGAAGAAGGGTTTAAAGACGAATTCCTGAACGATGTTCGCGACGAACTGACCGAGCGCATTCCGCCGGATCTCTGGAAACTGCACTGGTCGCTGATGACGCCCAAGCGGCGCGAGATCGCGGTCGACGTGATCGCGGCGCTGAAGGAAAACCTCAACTGGTTTCCAAAATACCAGGCCTATCTTCGGGAACACCAGCCGCCGACGCTCATCGTCTGGGGACCGCAGGACGGCTACATGCCGGAAGGATCAGCGCGCGCCTATCTGCGGGATTTGCCAAATGCCGAGTTGCACCTGCTCGACGCCGGCCACTGGGCGCTGGAAACGAATCTGGAGGAAATCGTCACCCTGACGCGTGATTTCCTCAGCCGCATCCCCACTCGATAGCGCTACGGATCGCCCTGGGCCGGCTGATAAAAAAGCCCGGCCTTCGCAGGCCGGGCAATGTGCAGGCTGGCCGGTTGTGGGAAACCGGCTGGGAGTGGGGGAGCCTGCGTAAACTCCTGATCCGGTTCAGCAGATCCGGCGGGCCATGTCTTCCACGGATTCCGAGCGGGCCCGGACGATCGCGCCAAGGCGCACTGTCGGATCGATGCCGAAAGGCAGGCCGACTGCGACATGCAGGTCGGCGCGCGTCAAGCCGATATCGGCGAGTTCGGCATCCGACATGTCGCCGAGGCGATAGAATTCGCGACGGTTTTTCCAGGTTCGAAAGAAGGCCGAGACCGCGTTTACGACGCGCGTCACAGCCGCCGGACGGGTTGCGGCGTGCATCGTCTGGGTCGTGTGATCGAGCGCAGTCATATCTGGTCTCCTCATTCAAAATGCGGGCGCATGAATCCGTCGGAAAGCGCGGGAGCGCGGCGATCCGGGGGCAAATCACAGGCCTCGTGTTGACGTTACGACAATGCTCTCCTGCCATTGATTAATCCAACGAATGTTTTTAATCTTTAGCATCAACATGGATGATGGATATTCCCATGGCAGCGCCGCTCGATCTCGACCAGTTGCAGACATTCATCATGATCGCCGACACCGGCAGCTTCACCCGCGCCGCGGAGGAGGTGCATCGCACCCAGTCGGCGGTGTCGATGCAGATGCGCCGCCTCGAAGAGCGCATCGGCAAGCCGCTGTTCGAAAAGGACGGCCGTACCAACAAGCTGACTGAGGAAGGCGAAAGGCTGCTTTCTTACGCGCGGCGCATGATCCACCTCAACCGCGAGACGCTGGCCGCATTCGACGACCGGCGGCTGGAAGGCACGATCCGGATCGGCACTCCGGATGACTATGCCGACCGTTTCCTGCCCGAGATCATGGCGCGGTTTTCCCGCTCCAACCCGCGCGTAGAACTCACCGTCATCTGCGAGCCGACCTTCAACCTGGTCGAGCATATAAAGCGCGGCCATCTCGACCTGGCGCTGGTCACCCATGACGACGCCAAGGGGCAGTCGGAGGTGGTGCGCCGCGAGCCGCTGCTGTGGGTTGGTTCGGCCAACCATGCCACGCATGAGCAGGAAATCCTGCCGCTGGCCTTCGGGCGCCCGACATGCATTTGGCGGCGCGCCGCCTGCGACGTGCTCGACGAAATGAACCGCGAATACCGCATCCTGTTCACAAGCTGGTCGGCGACCGTCATCACCGCCGCCGTGCTTTCAGGGCTGGCGATCTCCGTCCTGCCGGAATGCGCGCTGCGGCCGGGCATGCGGGTGCTGGGCGAAGCTGACGGCTTCGGCACGTTGCCCGAGTGCAAGATCGGCATTATGCGCGGCCACACCGCGCGCGCCGACATCGTCGAGGCGATCGCCCGGCATATTTCCGAAAGCCTCGACAACATTTCGGTGCCTGCGGCCGAGGAGACCGGCACGTTCGACTTCGCCGCCATGGCCGCCCTTCGCGGCCGCCGGCTGAAGCCCAGCCACATATTGCCGGGGTGGTAACATCTGTATACTATAGTTGACAAACAAGGTATCTGCGCCTAAAATTCCGACGATCGAAATTCGGCAGACCAGAGAGTTCGCTAAATGGCTCGACGGTCTCGCGGATCGCCGCGCCGTGACCAGAATTGCACAGCGTCTGGTTCGCTTGGAGGCCGGTCTCTTCGGCGATGTCAAACCGGTAGGTGGCGGGATCAGCGAGCTTCGAGTGGACTACGGTCCCGGCTACCGTTTGTACCTCACCCAGCGAGGGCGAACTCTGATCGTGCTTTTATGCGGTGGAGACAAGCGGCAGCAGGATCGCGACATCGCCTTGGCAAAGACGCTGGCCAGAGGCTTGAAGGACGATATGTGATGAGAACCGAAACCATTCCCTTCGACGCCGCTCAGTATCTGCGCGAGCCGGAAGCCCAGGCCGAGCTCCTCGCTGATGCGCTTGAAAGCGGTGATGCTACCTATATTGCAACCGCGCTCGGGACGATCGCTCGGGCGCGCGGAATAACGGATGTGGCGCGCGGGACAGGGGTTACACGGGCGGCCCTCTACAAAGCGCTGGGACCAACAGGCGACCCCAGACTCACGACTTTTCTGGGCGTCCTAAATTCGCTTGGCTTCAAACTGACCTTGAAAGCGGAAGACGCAGAGGCTGCCTAGTTCAACGTCTTCCACCGCGGATGACCAGCACGTTGCCTGCGGCGACGAAGGCTAGGCCGAGGATCGCGTAGGCCGTCCAGGCATAGCCTTCCAGCGCCGTCGAGATGAGCAGCGCGAATACCGGGAAGATGACCGTGGCGTAGCCGGCGCGCGCCGCGCCGATGCGGCCGAGCAGGGTGAGATAGGCGGCGAACGCCATCACCGTCGAGATGACGGCAAGGAAGATCAGCGACCCGATATAGGAAACGCTTAGGTCGATGATGAACGGTTTTCCCATCAGGAAGGCCAGAAAACCCGACCACAGCGTGCCGTAAAGCATACCCCAGGCGCTGGTCGAAACCAGCGGCAAGCTGCGGCGCTGGTTGGACGCCGAGACCAGATTGCCGGCGCAGAAGCTCAGCGTACCGCAGAGGCAAAGCAAGAGCCCCGTCATCGTTCCGCCGGATAGGCCATGAGCCGCGATCTCCGGAAAGAACATCAGCGCGATGCCGGCAAAGCCGATCAGGCCGCCGGCGAGAATGCGCGGCGACGGGCGCTCGCGCATGACGAGCGCGCCGAGCAGCATGTTGATGACCGAGGCCAGCGAGAACACGACCGACAGAAGGCCGCTGACCAGATAGCCGGCGCCGTAGTAGAAGAACAGGAAGTTGGACGAGAAGATCAGGACGCCGAGCGCGGCAAAGCGCAGATGATCGGCAATCGAAAAGCGCAGCCGGCGGCCGGAAAAGGCCGCCCATGCGAACATCAGCACCGTGGCGATGGCGAAACGCCAGACCAGATTGACCTCGTTGGAGACGCCGCTGCCGATTTGCAACTCGATGGCGAACCACGACGCGCTCCAGGCGACGACGGTCAGCGCGTAGAGGCCGTAGTCGAGCGGCTGGAACGGCTGGTCGGCGCTTGCGGGCCTCGCGGCAGGGCGAGCAGGGGCTGCGTCGATGGTGTCGGTTCGTGCGGTCATGGCCTTGCCTATGCCCGTGTCTGCCTCGCGGTCCATCCAATTCTTCTGATCGAACCATTGAGGCAAACGATAGATGGGGCCGAATGCCCTTGACCCCGAGCCCTGGAGCAGCACCAATCCCCCGATGAGCGACTTCTTCACCGAATCGAAAACCAACGCCGCCGAATACACGGTAAGCGAGATCTCCGGCGCGCTGAAGCGGACCGTCGAGGACGCATTCGGCAATGTCCGGGTGCGCGGCGAGATCTCCGGCTATCGCGGGCCGCATTCCTCCGGCCACGCCTATTTCTGCCTGAAGGACGACCGCGCCCGGCTCGATGCGGTGGTGTGGAAGACGGCGATGGCCCGCCTCAAATTCCGCCCCGAAGAAGGCATGGAGGTCATCGCCACCGGCCGGCTGACCACCTATCCCGGCAAATCGAACTACCAGATCGTCATCGACAATCTTGAGCCTGCCGGCGCAGGCGCGCTGATGGCGCTGCTCGAAGAACGCAAGCGCAAGCTCGCCGCCGAGGGCCTGTTCGAAGCGTCTCGCAAGCGGCGTCTGCCGTTCATGCCGAAGGTGATCGGCGTGGTGACCTCGCCGACCGGCGCGGTAATCCGCGACATCATACATCGTATCAAGGACCGCTTTCCGCTGCATGTGCTGGTCTGGCCGGTGCGCGTGCAGGGCGAGACCTCCGGCGCGGAGGTCGCGGCCGCCATCAACGGCTTCAACGCGCTTGCCGCAGATGGGCCGGTTCCACGCCCGGACGTGCTGATCGTGGCGCGCGGCGGCGGCAGTCTGGAAGATCTCTGGGGCTTCAACGACGAGGCGCTGGCGCGCGCCGTGGCTGCGTCCGGCATCCCGGTGATCTCGGCGGTCGGCCACGAGACCGACTGGACGCTGGTCGATTTCGTCGCCGACATGCGAGCGCCGACGCCGACCGGCGCGGCCGAAATCGCCGTGCCGGTGAAGGCTGAGCTCGAGGCTAATCTGGCGAGCCTCGCCGCCCGGCTGAAGGCCGGCGCCTCGCGCAATTTCGAGCGCAAGCGGCAGGCGATGAGGGCGGCCGCGCGCGCCCTGCCCTCGCCCGACCAGCTTCTGGCGCTGCCCAGGCGGCATTTCGACGAGGCGACGACCCGGCTCTCGCGCGCGCTGATCGTCAGCACCGAGCGCAAGCGGGCGCGGCTCGGCGGCGTCCGGCTGTCGGCCGCCACGCTGTCGCGGCGGATCGGGGAATGGCGCAGGCTGACCGACCGGGACCTGCTGCGGTCGCAGGCGGCGTTGCGCGGCATAGCTCGCGAAAGCCGGGCGCGATTGCTGCGATCAGCGTCACAACTGCCGCGATGCGCGGACGCCGCGCTCGCGCTCAAGAAGAAGCGGCTGCAGTCCCTGCAGCCGCGCATCTCCATCCAGCCGCTGTTGCGCTCGGCAAAAACTGCGCGCGACAGGCTGGCTCTCGCCACGCGCCGGCAAGACGAAACCGCGATGCGCGGCCTCGAACGTCTTCGCGGCCGCCTGACCCAGGCGGACAGGCTGCTGTCGACGCTGTCGCACAAGGCGATCCTGGCCCGCGGCTTCGCGCTGGTGACCGATGTTTCCGGCGCTGTGGTGCGGCGCGCCGCCGATGTGGCGCCGGGCGCCGCGCTTGGCATCGAATTCGCCGACGGCAAGACCAACGCCATCGCCACCAGTGCCGATGCCGCCGCCCGCCCCCGGCCGAAACCCGCGGACAAACCGAAGGTCAGCGGCGGCCAAGGGAGCTTATTTTAGAAAGCTCGTCACTGCGGGAGTAATAGCCGGCCTCGCGAGGGTGGCGCGCGTTGCTGGCCGGGTAGCGCGTGATCGTGATTTGTGCTACTGTTTAACGGGATGGAGCGTCGGGGCATATCAAGAGGCTCGGCCATGGCGAACATCACCGGTACTCATGCCAGCGAAACCCTGAACGGAACCGACGGTCTCGACACGATCCGGGGATTGGGAGGAAGCGATCGAATCAGCGGTCTAGGGGGCGCCGACACGATCTCGGGCGGCGACGGTTGGATGGGGCTCACCGACCGCCGGATCAACAATCCGAGGCGCGACAGCGCCGAGCTATTCAATCAGGACGGCGGGATGGTTGGCAAGCCTCCGCTTCCTGGCGCGCCGGCTCCCGCTGCAGCTGAGTAGGCCAGCGTCTTTCCTCTACGTTTCAGGACTCCAAGTACGCTTGCCCCATCAAGATGCGTTTTCGCTAACCCTACGCGGCGGCGAACGCCTCGCCTTCCGCCCCACCCCCTCTATTTTCCCGATGGAAGGGCTGCTCAGTGATTGGAGCATGAAAATGGAGCGACGATTATTCCTGACCGGACTGCTTGGCCTTGCCGGTACGGCGGCCGTTGCCAGCGTGGCGCGGCCGGCGCATGCCTTCGTACCCAGCGGTAACCGGATACTCGACGAAATTGATGCACCCGAACCGGCTATCATCGAGGGCGACGCCCCCCCGCCGAGGTAGAGGATGTGAGGCACCGCCGCGGCCGCCGGCGTCGCCGCCACTGGCGTCGCAACCACTGGCGTCGCGGCCACTGGCGTCGCCGCCGCAGGCGCCGTCGTCGGCGGGTTTGGAGACGTTACTGTCGTCGAGTTCGCTGGCATGGTCGCTGGCGGCGCCGCTGCCGTCGTCGGCGTGTTTGGATTTGGTTCCACTTCTAGACTGAATTCCCCGGCTCAGGCCGGGGTTTTCATTCCTGGATTCCGATGCATCCCTTGGAAAGAAGAAGCCAGTCGCGGTCTTCAAGCCCTCTTGTTCGCGGCGGGTTTCTCGCGTGATAAGCGTGGGCCAAAGAACATAACAAGCAGTCGGAAGGCCAATTGAGCCCGCTTCCGTTGCAACTGTTACGAACCGTCAGGGAACGCCTTCATGACGTGACATGAAGTGGCGCTGATGGCGGCCGGTCGGAACAGCCAAATAACTGAAATCGTTGAGAGCAGTTTGGTACGGTTGGGTGGGCTCGAACCACCGACCTCCGGATCCACAATCCGGCGCTCTAACCAACTGAGCTACAACCGCACATTCGGGCGGCGGTATTGCCTGGACCTAGCAGGGTCCAATGCAGGCGCCTATCGCCGACGAAGCGTCCAATACGGGCAAACGAACGACATTTCAAGACGTTTGGGGCGGAGTTGCCGTTCGATTTCGCCGCAGGGCGCAAGCCCAGCGCTCGAAGCGAACGAATTGCCGGAGAATGGTGCGTCCCGGCAAAGAAAAAGGCCGGCGGGAGGAGGTGCCGGCCTTTTTCCTATGTCCGACCAGCGGGAGGAGGTGCTGGCCGCGTTCCCGAAAGGCGGTGGGAGGAGGATACCGCCTTTCAGGTATTTCTCGTCGACTGAACGCGTCAGGCGACCTTGAGTTCCTTCATCGCCTTCTCGAAAACGTCCTTCATCGGCTTGGACACGTCCTCGGCGGCTTTGGTGCTGACGGCCTGGAGGTCCTTGGCCTGCTCGACGGTCATCTCGACGCCCTTGCGCAGGAAGGCGGTCTGCAGTTCGACGAACTCGGAAACGGACTTCACGGTAAGCAGAGCCTCGAGGTGCGAGAAGCCGGCTTCGGCGTTGGCGCGCATGGCGGCGATCGTCTTCAGCGAAACGTCGTTGCCGGCAGCCTTGGCGGTCTCGATGGTCGATTCGATGGCCTTCTGGGTGGTCTCGGCCCCGGTCTTCAACTTCGAATAAGCTTCCTTCGACTGCTCGACGCCCTTCTCGGCGATAGCGCGGAACTGGTCGGAGGCTTTGGAGGCGTCGAAGGTCGGGAATTCGACGTTTCCGATGGTCTCAGCGGTCTTGCCTGCGGTCTTGGACATATTTCCATCCTTTTTCGGTGGACAGCCTTCACGAAGGCCGTCTCGTTCATGCATGACGTGCATATACTACAAGTAATGGTGCGTTGCAACATAATTGTTGCGTTGCACCAAATCCGCGATTCCGCGTTAACCAAACACCGAGTTTCCGGGGTTGCTCACGCGCTGTTTTGTGGACGCGCGAACCCGCGAGTTTTATTAACAAACGGTTAATTGCGGCGTCCATGCAAGGGTGGTCAAGTCAGCTTATGCCGTCAGAAGCCTATTCCTTCATCGACGTTGTCGTGCTCGACGAGGTGCGCGAGCGCTTTGCCGCCGGCGATGCGCTGGCGATCCTTTCAACAGATCTCGAACAGGTGATCTGGGCCAATGGCCCGGGCGCAGCACTGTTCGGCCATGACGACATCGAGGCGATCATCGGCGCGCCGAGCCGCCTCAGCCTGCCCGCCAGACGCCAGATCATGGCCGTGAGAGGGTATCCGGATATCGGACGCGACAGGCCGCTGATGGTGCGCATGACAACGGGCGTAACCAGCCATGCCGTCGCTTTCATCGCCAGCGCGCTGACGCTTCCGGACGGCGAAAAGGCAATTTTGCTGGCGGCCCCTATCGCGCAAGCGGCGTCACGCGGTCCGGCGGAAGCGGCCGAGCGCGCGATCGGCGGCTTCAACGAGCCCGGCCATTTCGTCGCCTTCATCGATGGGCGCGGCGAGGTCGAGGCGGCTTCAGCCGGCTTTGACGAACTCGGCATTTCGCATGAGACGCTCGCCGCCCTCGTCGCGGAAATCGGCGGCGGACCGGAGCGTATTGCCCGGCGCGTCATCCGCGGCGGATCGGCCCGGTTGCCGGCGGGTCTGGCGCGGCTCACCGACGAGCCGGCGCGGCACCTCCTGGTGGTGATCGACGAACGCCGGGCCGCCGGCGAAGAATTTGCGACTGACGAAGGCGCAGACGGGGCCCAACCCGCGGGTCGCGAGCAAGAGCCGGAACCTGTGGCTGGCGCCGATGCGATCGAGCAGGACAATTCGGCAACGCGCGCGGCCGCGGAGCCGGCAGCAGCACCAGCCGCCGACGAGAAGCCTACGCCGGATGTCCGCGAAAAGCCCGCCGGCGAAGCGCCGGCGCAGCTCGACAACTGGTATTTCAGCGCGGCCCGCGAGCCTTCGCATGATCAATCATCACAGGTCGGCGAGCAGCCAGAAACCCGGGAGGCGGAAACACCCGCTCCTGTCGCGACGGAGCGCGCAACGACGCCGGTGCGGTTTGTCTGGCGCACCGACGCGGAAGGCAGGTTCAGCGCCGTCTCGCCTGAATTCGCCGATGCCGTCGGCGCGCTCGCGGCTGATGTCGTAGGCAGGCGCTTCGAGGATGTCGCCGCTACTTTCGCGCTTGACCCGTCGGGCGATATCGCCGGCCTGCTCGACCGCCGTGACACCTGGTCGGGCCGATCGGTGCTGTGGCCGGTCGCCGGAACCGCGCTGAAAATTCCGGTCGACCTGGCCGCCCTGCCCGTCTATGGCCGCGACCGCGATTTCCAGGGCTTCCGCGGCTTCGGCGTGGCGCGCAGCGGCGACGCGGTCGCCGACCCGGAGGAGATCGGCATGGTCCTGGTTGCGCCGCCCGAGAAAACGGCTGCGGCTCAGCCTGCCGAACCGCCGGCCGAGACCCCGCAGCACGAGACTGACGGAAGCGAACCCGATACCGCCGACCCGTTCAAGGGCGAGGTGCCGGCGCTGGCAATCGTCCCGAAGCCGGACCGCCGTTTCGCGGACAAGGTGATCCGACTCGCCGAGCACCGCCAGTCCGCTCCCGAAAGGGGCGGCCTGTCGAGCATCGAGCGCAGCGCGTTCCGCGAAATCGGCGAGCGGCTGAGGCTGATCGGCGAGCCCACCGCGCCAGAGCAAGCGGAGGCGACGGCCACGCAGGAGGCCACCCCCGCTGCCGAAAAAACTGCGGCCGATGCCGCCGGAAAGGCGCAGCCCCCAAGCCCTGTCGCCGAAGCTCCGACGGCCGAAGCCGAAATGCTGGAGGAAGCCGCCAAGGCGGCGGCCGAGGCTCGGTCGAAAAAGGGCGAGGCCACCGCCACGCCGTCCGAAGCCGCGGACGAAACTCCGCCGGCCGCCGAGGCCCCAGCGCAGCAGCTCCCCGAGCCAATTGCCCCCGCCGAGGATCAGGCGGCCACGGAACCGGTAGCGGCCGTGGAAATCGAAGAGGCTGCGGAAGCCGCCGCCGAGGAGATCACAGAGCCTGGGGAATCAGAGGCCGTCGAAGCGGAAGCTAAGGCCGAGCCTTCCGAGCCTGCCGAGAACGAACCAGACGCGGAAGAAGGGGCCGAAGTTCCGGAGCCTGTGGAACTTTCAGGCGCGGCAGAAAGCGACGGTGTTGAGCCGGGCGAAGCCGCAGAACCAAGCGAAGCGGGCGAAGCCGCCGAAGCCGAGCCGCGGAAAATACTGGCGGCCAATACCGGCATACTGGCAAAACTGCCGGTTCCGGTGCTGATCCATTCGGGCGACGCGCTTCACTACGCCAATGACGAATTCCTACATCTGACCGGCTACGATTCCGTCGAGCAATTGGCGGAAGCGGGCGGGCTCGACGCGCTGTTTTCCGCTCCTTACGGCGACGACCAGCATGACGAGGCGGACCGCTCGCTCAGGCTTTCGACTCGCGATGGGCTGGAATTCCCGATCGACGCGCTGCTGCGCTCGGTGCCCTGGAACGGCGGCAAGGCGCTGATGCTGGTTGTGCGGCGCACCGGAGAGGAAGAGCTCCCGGCCGAGCCCGCGCCGGACCGTTCCGCCGAAGTGCAGGAATTGCGCACCCGCTTGGCGGAGATGCGCACCATCATCGACACGGCGACCGACGGTGTGGTGCTGATTGCCAATGACGGCTCCATCCGCTCGATCAGCCGGCCGGCGGAGGCGCTGTTCTCCTTCGACAGCGACGAGGTCGCCGGCAAGCCGTTCATCTCGCTGTTCGCTATCGAGAGCCAGCGCGCGGCGCGCGACTATCTGAACGGCCTGTCCGATCATGGCGTGGCGAGCGTTCTGAACGACGGCCGCGAGGTCATCGGCCGCGAGGCCCAGGGCCGCTTCATCCCGCTGTTCATGACCATCGGCAAGCTGCCCAATGACAGCGGCTATTGCGCCGTGGTGCGCGATATCACCCAATGGAAGCGCGCCGAGGAGGAATTGACGCAAGCGCGCGCGCTTGCCGAACGGGCGTCTTCGCAGAAGACCGACTTCCTGGCGCGGGTCAGCCATGAGATCCGCACGCCCCTCAACGCCATTATCGGCTTTTCCGAGTTGATGGTCGACGAGCGCTTCGGCCCTATAGCCAACGACCGCTACCGCGACTATCTGCGCGACATCAACCGCTCGGGCAACCACGTGCTCGACCTCGTCAACGATCTGCTCGACATTTCCAAGATCGAGGCCGGCCAGCAGGAGATGGCCTATGAGGCCGTCTCGCTCAACGACACGCTGGCCGAGACCGTCGCCATGATGCAGCCGCAGGCCAATCGCGAGCGGGTCATCATCCGCTCGAGTTTCGCTTCCAAGCTGCCGGAAGTCGTCGCCGATCTGCGCAGCGTGCGCCAGATCGCGCTCAACATATTGTCGAACGCGGTGCGCTATACGCAGGCCGGCGGGCAGGTCATCATCTCGACCGCCTACGAACCATCCGGCGATGTCGTCATCCGGATGCGCGACACCGGCGTGGGCATGAGCCAGGCGGAGATCGAGCAGGCGCTGAAACCGTTCAAGCAGATCAATTCGCTGAAGCGGACGCGCGGAGACGGCACCGGGCTCGGCCTGCCGCTCACCAAGGCCATGGTCGAGGCCAACCGGGCGCGATTCTCCATCAATTCGACGCCCGGTGAAGGTACGCTGGTCGAGATTACCTTCCCTTCCACGCGGGTGCTGGCGGACTGAGCAGGGCCTTTCTTGACGTTACGTCAAGCCGCAGCAAACGGATTTGCGTTGCGTTTTGAAGCGATACTCGCACAAGTCATTGAAAAGCTGCGTATATTAGTCCAGTTTAGAATTATTCTAAACTATTGAATTTGTTGCTCTTTCTATTGACCCTCCGCCGGATTTCGCCCAATAGACGTTCGGTTTCGACGACGGAGCCGACAGAGGAACGCGTTCCCCGGGGCCTTTAACCCCTCGACGGACAGGAGAGTGTCATGACCTTCACGAAAGCCCGGTCGAAAGCGGCCGGCTGCGCAGCATTCGCATTTGCCGCATTGTTCGCCGGCTCGGCGCTCGCCGACGGCACGGTGAACATCTATTCTTATCGCCAGCCCGACCTGATCAAGCCGGTGCTCGATGCCTTCACGGCCGAAACCGGCATCGAGACCGAGGTACTGTTCCTCGACAAGGGCCTGGAAGACCGCATCCTGGCAGAGGGCACGAATTCGCCGGCCGACGTGATCCTGACGGTCGACATCGCCCGCCTTACCAACGCCAAGGAAAAGGGCGTCACGCAGGCGCTGGACGACGCGACGGTCAACGGCAACCTGCCGGCCGAATACCGCGATCCGGAAGGCCACTGGTTCGGCGTCACCAAGCGCGCCCGCGTCGTCTACGCGTCGAAGGACCGGGTGACCGACACGGCGCTGACCTACGCCGATCTCGCCGACCCCAAATGGAAGGGCAGGATCTGCATCCGCTCCGGCCAGCACGACTATAACCTCGCGCTGTTTTCGGCAGCCATCGCTCATTGGGGCGCGGAAAAGGCCGAAGAATGGATGAAGGGTCTTAAGGCAAATCTGGCGCGCAAGCCCGACGGCGGCGATCGCGACCAGGCCAAGGCCATTGCGGCCGGCGAATGCGACATCGCGCTCGGCAACACCTACTATGTCGGTCTGATGCAGACCAACGAGAAGGAGCCCGAGCAGAAGGAATGGGCGGCAGCCATCAACGTGATCTTCCCGACTTTCGAGGAAGGCGGCACGCATGTGAACATTTCGGGCGCAGCCCTCGCCAAGAACTCGCCGAACCGCGACAACGGCGTGAAGCTGATCCAGTTCCTGTCGAGCGACAAGGCGCAGCAGATCTATGCCGAGCAGGTGTTCGAATATCCGGTCGAGCCGGGCCTCGAACCGTCCGACGTGGTGAAGGCGTTCGGCGAACTTAAGGCCGACACGCTGCCGCTCGCCGACATCGCAAAGAACCGCAAGACGGCTTCCGAGATGGTCGACCGCGTCGGCGTCGATGACGGCCCGTCGAGCTAAGCCTGGTTTGTGAAGACGCGCGAAGGCCGGTCCGTGAAAGCGGTCCGGCCTTTTCTCGTTGCGAGTTCATGATGCTGGCCAAAGACGACGCACCGCAAATGACCACTGGCGTGGACTTGCCGCAGGCAGCCGCGACCGGGCGCGTGAAGCGCTATCGCCATCCCTTTGTCGTTGCGTTGACCGTGGCCATCTGCGCCATCGTCCTGCTCCCCGTCATCACGCTGGCGGCAATCGCTCTCTCCGGCACGGGGGAGGACTGGCCTCACCTCGCCCGCAACGTCCTGCCCGGCGCCACCCTCACCACGCTCCATCTGCTGGTCATGGTGTCGATCGGCACCGCGATTATCGGCGTCGCCACCGCCTGGCTTGTCGTTGGCTACGATTTTCCGCTGCGCCCGTTCTTCTCCTGGGCGCTGGTTTTGCCGCTCGCCGTGCCGCCCTATCTGGCGGCTTACGCGTTCGGCGAATTCTTCCTGTTCAGCGGCCCGGTGCAGTCGGCTTTGAGGGCGGTGTTCGGTTTCGACAATCCGCGGCAATACTGGTTCCCCGAAATCCGCTCGACCGGGGGCGCGGCCTTCGTGCTCACCTGCGTCCTCTATCCATATGTCTATCTGACCAGCCGCGTGGTGTTCCTGATGCAGGGCCGCAACATCGCCGATGTCGCGCGCACACTCGGCGCAAGGCCGGCGAAGGTTTTCTTCCGCGTGCTCCTACCGGTGGCGCGGCCGGCGATCGGCGCGGGTGTCGCGCTGGTGCTGATGGAGACGATCAACGACATCGGCGCGTCAGAGTTTCTCGGCGTGCGCACATTGACCACCGCCGTCTTCACAACCTGGATCAACCGCAGCAGCCTGGAGGGCGCCGCCCAGCTCGCCTTGATCATGCTCATCCTCGTGCTGCTTTTGCTAGCCGCCGAGCAGTTCGCCAGGCGCAGGCAGCGCTTCCACAACGTACGCGCCACCCAGTTGAAGGCTCGTCCGCCGCGCGTTCGGCTGAGCGTGCCCGGCCAGATAGGCGTGCTGGTCGCGGTGAGCCTGCCGGTCCTGTTCGGCTTCGGCATTCCGCTTCTCGTGTTCGGACAATACGCCTCGCGCCGGCTCCACTACCTGCTCAATGCCGATCTCGCGAAGGCTTTCGTCAACAGCATCTTCACGGCGAGCGCTGCCGCGCTGCTCACCATCGCGCTGGCGCTGCTCCTCATCAACGCAGTGCGGCTGTCGCGCTCGCGCCTGACCGTCTGGCTGGTGCGCATCGGCTCGGTCGGCTACGCGCTGCCCGGCACGATCCTGGGCCTGGGCCTGCTCTTCGCGCTCGCCCGCTTCGACAACGCCGTCGACCATTTCGCCAGAGAGGCGTTCGGCGTTTCGACCGGGCTCCTGCTGACGGGATCGGCCGCCGCCGTCATCCTCGCCTGCACGATCCGTTTCCTGGCGCTGGCTGAAGGCGCGGTCCGCTCCGGCATGGAGAAGTTGCCCCCTCACCTCGACGAAGCCGCCCGCAGCCTCGGCAAGACGCCGGCGAAGAGCGCGGCGCTCGTACTGCTGCCGCTGCTGCAGCCGGCGATACTGACCGCGCTGGTGCTGGTCTTCGTCGACACGGTGAAGGAGCTTTCGGCAACCATCCTGCTCCGACCCTTCGGCTTCAACACGCTAGCGACGCTGGTTTATGAGAACGCCTCGCGCGCGGTGGTCGAGGACGGGGCTGTGGCGGCGCTGCTGATCATCGTGACCGCGACCGTGCCCGTCATTCTATTGTCGAGGGCGCTCGCCCGCGACCGCGCCGCAACGATGTAGCTATCCCTCGGAAACGCAAGGTGGATTTGCAACGATCGCCAAGAAAAAGGCGCCCGAAAGGGGCGCCTGAATTGTTGGGATGCTGTCACAACGGGGCTTGAGCGAACTACGCTTCCTCGGGGGCGGAGGAACCGGATTTCTCCGTCAAGTTACCTGCGAATATCAGCGCCGGCCCTTAACAAATCCTTACCGGGATCCCAGAAAGTTTACGGAAGTGTACCACTCGTGAAAACGAGGTAAATTTGCAGATCATCCTTGCTTAACCATATTGCGCCGCCTCACGAGCGCAATTCCTCCAGGTCACGGAACAGTTCGAGCGCTTCGGGGTTGGCCAGCGCCTCCTTGTTCTTGACTGCGCGGCCATGGACGATATCGCGCACAGCGAGTTCGGTGATCTTGCCGGATTTGGTGCGCGGTATGTCGGCCACCGCAACGATCTTGGCCGGTACGTGACGCGGGCTGGCGCCGGTGCGGATCTTCGTCCGGATGCGCTTTTCCAGTTCCGCATCGAGACTCACCCCGGCCGCGAGGCGCACGAAGAGCACGACACGCACGTCGCCTTCGAAATCCTGGCCGATGCATAGCGCCTCGGCGATCTCCGGCATCTGTTCGACCTGGTTGTAAATTTCCGCAGTGCCGATGCGCACGCCGCCGGGATTGAGCGTCGCGTCGGAGCGGCCATGAATGATGATGCCGCCATGCTCGGTCCATTCGGCGAAATCGCCATGGCACCAGACATTGTCGAAGCGCTCGAGATAGGCGGCGTGATATTTTTCGCCACCGGCGTCGTTCCAGAACATAACCGGCATCGACGGGAACGCGCGCGTGCAGACGAGTTCGCCCTTCTCGCCACGCACCGGCCTGCCGTCATCGTCCCATACATCGACTGCCATACCGAGACCTGGAGCCTGGATCTCGCCGACCCAAACCGGCTGGATCGGCACGCCGAGAACGAAACAGGCCGCGATGTCGGTGCCGCCGGAGATCGAGGCGAGATGCACATCGCTCTTGATGCCGTCATAGGCGAAGGCAAAACCCTCCGGCGACAGCGGCGACCCGGTTGATGACAGCGTGCGCACACTGGAAAGATCATGTGTTTCGATCGGCCTCAGCCCCGACTTGCGCACCGAATCGATGAACTTCGCCGAGGTGCCGAAATAGGTCATCTTCTCGGCTTGCGCGAAATCGAAGATCGCATTGCCGTCCGGGTAGAAGGGCGACCCGTCATAGAGCAGCAGGGTTGCGCCGGACGCCAGGCCGGTGACCAGCCAGTTCCACATCATCCAGCCGCAGGTGGTGAAGTAGAAGAAGCGGTCGCCATCCTCGATGCCGGCATGCAGCCGCTGTTCCTTGACATGCTGGATCAGCGTGCCGCCGGCCGAATGGACAATGCATTTCGGGATACCGGTCGTGCCCGAGGAGAACAGGATGTAGAGCGGATGCGAGAAAGGCAGCCGCTCGAACGCAACCTTTTCCGGCGCGAACGGTGCAATCGCCGCCTCCAGCGCATCCGCCTTGTCGATGGTTTCAGCGACGTCGCCCGACGTGCCGAGATAGTCGACGATCAGCACTTTCCGCACGGTCGGCAGCTTCGCCGATACCGCCGCGATCTTCTCGGCCACCTCGATGGCCTTGCCGTTGTACCAATAGCCATCGGGCGCGATGAAGATCACCGGCTCGATCTGGCCAAACCGGTCGAGCACGCCCTGCTCGCCGAAATCCGGCGAACATGACGACCAGACCGCCCCGAGCGACGTGGCTGCGAGCATCGCGGCGACTGTTTCGGGCATGTTCGGCATCATGGCGGCGACGCGGTCACCCTGCTTCACGCCGAGCGACCGGAACAGTTGCTGCAGCCGCGAGACCAGCGCGTGCAGTTCGTCCCACGACATGCGCCGCTCGACCTTGTCCTCGCCCCTGAAGACGAGGGCGTCGCTGCCACCCGTCTTGCTCAGAAGATTTTCGGCAAAGTTCAGCCGCGCGTCTGGGAAGAAGGCCGCGCCCGGCATCTTGTCGCCATCGGTGAGCACGGTCTCGCCGCGCTCGCCGATTATGCCGCAGAACTCCCAGACAAGGGCCCAGAATGCCTCGCGCTCGTCGATCGACCAGCGGTGCAGTTCGGGATAATTCGAGAAATCAACTCCCGCCCGGTCCGAAGCCGCCGCCATGAAGGCGGTCATGGGCGCGGACGCGATCTGGTGCTGCGTCGGCGTCCAGAGCGGAGCGGTCTCGGCCATGCTTGTCCTCCCTGACAAATTTTTCCCGGTTATGCATATTGCAGCGCAGCAGGGCAAGACGTGGCGCCGGCCGCGCCATCCACTTGTGCGCAAATGCCATTGCAAGGCCACAAAGGCTTGAAATGCGGGAGCCATCGGACCACACCTGCTGGAGCGACCGCCACGCACAGCGCGGCATCCGATCTGGACAGGTCACCAAACGGGGCATCATGCCATCACCTATCGTCAGGCGAAGCATATGGGGGATCGGCATCGCCGTTCTCCTTGCCGTCCTGATCGCGCTCCTGCTTCCGACCATCGCCTCGACGCGCATCGTCCGCGACCGTATCGCGCTGGAGATGAGTTCATGGAGCGGATACCGCGTCAGCATAGGCGCGCCGCCCGAGATCGAGGTCTGGCCGACTTTCCGGGCTATCCTCACCGATGTCCGGCTCTCGCCCTGGCAGAGTTCGTCCGGCCCGCCGGTCATCGCTGCCGAGCGCGTCGAGATCGAACTGTCGGCGCTCGCCGCGTTGCGCGGCAATGTCGTTTTTTCCAACGCCCGTTTCGTCAACCCCACTTTGCATATCGAGCGAACGGCGAACGGCGCCTACATGCCCGAACTGCCCGGCGGCGGCCGCATTGCCGCGTCGATCGCGCGGGCGCGCAATGCGATCGCGGAGGATTCTGGAGAACCACGCCATCTTCCGTCCGATCCATTCGGCACGGTTGAAATCAGCGGCGGCAGGATTGCGCTCCATCAGAGCGGACAGGTCACGGACATCGTCACCGGAATTGCCGGCAAGGTCGACTGGCCTGCCTTCGATAGGGCCGGCTCGCTCTCGGCCAGCGGCCTCTGGCGCGGCGAAACCGTGAAGATCGACTTAGCTTCGGAGAACCCGCTTCCGCTGTTTGCGGGCGGCGCGGCGCCCCTCACTGCCAACATCGCCGCGGCGCCGGCCACAGTCTCCTTCACAGGCTCGGCGAAGCTGGCCAGGAATGGCTATCTGGACGGCGACGCCAAACTTTCCATCCCTTCGGTAACTCGCGCGGCCGAATGGTTCGGATCACACATGCCGTCGGTCTCGCCGGTCGGCGAGGTGGCGTTCACCAGCCGCATCGTCGCCGATGCAGCCCGTGTGAAGTTCGAAAACGTCGCGCTTTCGCTCGATCAAAACCGTGGCGTGGGCGCGCTCAACCTCGAATTCGAGCCGCGCCGGCCGGCACTGTCGGGCTCTCTGGCCTTCGACGGGATCGATCTCGGATCGCTGCTTTCGGTGTTTACGCCGCTGACGCTCGCCTTCGATGGCGATGCCGAAGAAGCTGAAGCCGACCTTTCCAGCGTGCTTGACATCGACCTCCGGCTGTCGGCGGAACGTGCGGTGGCCGGGACGATCAAGCTGGCCAATGTCGCCGCCACCGTGCAGGTAAAGGATGGGCTTACGGTGTTCGATGTCTCGGATGCAGCCGCTTTCGGCGGTATCGTTCAGGCAAGTGTCCGTTTCGACCGCAAGCAGGACGGCCCTTATGCCGAAATGCGGCTCCTGGCCTCCAATATAGACGGTGGCGCGCTGGTCAGTGCCGCCGGGATGACGAAGCTGGTACCGATAGGCCAGGGCACGATCTCGATGATCCTCAAGGGTCCGGGCGCCTCGTGGGAATCCATACTTGAGAACGCCAACGGCTCGATTTCAGCCCGCTTCGGACAGGGAGCGCTGGCCGGCCTCGACCTTGCCGGGCTGCTGACGCGCGTAAAAAAAGGCGGATTCTTCGCGCTCGACGAGGTGTCCAAAGGAACCGTGCCGATTAGCGGCGCGGAGTTTAAGGCCGCCGTCGTGGATGGCGTGGCACGGATCGAAAAGGCCGAGGCCCGAGCCACCGGCCACACGCTGTGGCTCAAAGGCATCGTGCCCTATGTCGGCCGCGGCCTCGCGCTCTCGGGCGGGATCACGTCGACCGTCGAAGGCGCGCAAGACGGCAATGCGGCTTTCTTCGTCGGCGGCTCTTGGAGCGCACCGTTCATCTCGCCGGTTATTCCGTCCCAGCCGGCGGAATAGCGGCCTTACCCCCTCAGCGCAGTTTGCTCGTCGCGCAGGCGCTGCACTTCGCGGCGCTTATTGGCGAGCGACGCCACGATCACACCGATCGCGACGACGGCGATCAGCAGAGTGCAGGCGGCGTTGATCTCCGGCGTCACGCCCAGCCGCACCTGACTGTAGATCTTCATCGGCAGCGTCGTGGCGCCCGGCCCCGAGGTGAAGCTTGATATCACGAGGTCGTCGATCGAAAGAGTGAAAGCCAGCATCCAGCCTGACACAATCGCCGGCATGATTACCGGCAGCGTGATCTGGAAGAAGGTCTTGACCGGCGGTGCACCGAGATCCATCGCCGCTTCCTCAAGCGAACGGTCGAAACTGACCAGGCGCGACTGTACGACGACCGCGACGAAGCACATGGAGAAGGTGATGTGCGCAAGCGTCACCGTCATGAAGCCGCGGTCGAGGCCAATCGCGACGAACAGCAGCAGCAGCGACAGGCCGGTGATGACTTCGGGCATGACGAGCGGGGCGAACACCATGCCCGAGAACAGCATCCGTCCCCGGAACCGCGTGTAGCGGGTGAGCGTGAGTGCCGCGAGCGTGCCGAGTACTGTCGCGACGGTGGCCGAGATCATCCCGACGCGGATCGTCACCCACGCCGCGTCCATAAGGCCGCGATTGTTGAACAGTTCGCCGTACCACCGCGTCGAGAACCCGCCCCAGACCGTGACCAGCTTCGACGCGTTGAACGAGAAGACCACCAGAAGCACGATCGGCAGGTAAAGGAATGCAAAACCCAGAACGATCGAGGCGATATTGAAGCGGCTCCAGGTCGCGTTCATCGCTCCTGCTCCTGAGCCCGCGCCTGCGCATTCTGGAAGATCATGATCGGCACGATCAGGATCAGAAGCAGGATCACCGCCACGGCGGAAGAGACCGGCCAATCGCGGTTGGCGAAAAACTCGTTCCACAACGTCTTGCCGATCATCAGCGTCTGCGACCCGCCGAGCAGGTCGGGAATGACGAATTCGCCGACCGCCGGGATGAACACCAGCATGCAGCCGGCGATCACGCCCGGCAGCGACAACGGAAAGGTGATCTTCCAGAACGCGCCGTTCGGCGTGCAGCCCAGATCCTTGGCAGCCTCGATCAGCGAATAGTCCATCTTCTCCAGCGACGAATAGAGCGGCAGGATCATGAAGGGCAGGTAGGAATAGACGATGCCGATGAAGATCGCCGTGTGGGTGTTCAGGATTATAAGCGGGCTGTCGATGATGTTGAGCGCCATCAGGAACTGGTTGAGCAGTCCCTCAGGCTTAAGGATGCCTATCCAGGCATAGACCCGGATCAGGAACGAGGTCCAGAACGGCAGGATCACCAGCATCAGGAGCGTCGGCCGAAACGACACCGGCGCGCGCGCCATGCCGTAGGCGATCGGATAGCCGACGAGCAGCGTCAGGAATGTCGAGATCGCCGCGATGACAACGCTTGACACATAAGCGTTAAAATAGAGCGCGTCCTCGGTGAGCCAGACATAATTGTCGATGCTGAGCTGCCGCAATTGTTCGAGCAATCCCGACACGCCCTCCGCGAGGCTGAGCACCGGATCGTAGGGCGGCATGGCAATCGCCGTCTGCGACAGCGATATCTTAAAGACGATGACGAATGGGGCGAGGAAGAAGAACAGGAGCCAGAGGTAAGGCACCAGTATGACCAGCCGGCTGGCGACGGCATTGACCGCGCGATCCGCGACTGAGCGGTCCTGCGCCGCAGCAACGGCTCCATTCTCGCGATCGATCACCGCATCCGACATCGCGGCCTACCGGGTCAGCACGACGCCGGCGTCCGGCGCGAATGAAATCCACGCGCGGTCGTTCCAGGTCAGCGGATCCTCGGCGACGCGCGAGGCGTTGAGCGAACTCGCCTTGACCACTTGGCCGTCATCGAGCCGGACGTGGTAGACGGTCATATCGCCGAGATAGGCCAGGTCGAAAACTTCGCCCTCCATAGCATTTACAGCACTTTCGGGCCGGCGCGACGAGACCTTGATCTTCTCGGGGCGTATGGCGAAGGACACGGCGTTACCGGTTTCGGCGTCGCCGGCATTCTCCACGATGATCTCGGCGCCGCTCGCCCCGGTGATACGGGCGCTACGGGCATCCCGCGCCGCCACACGCCCCTCGAACATGTTGACCGTGCCGACAAAGCCGGCGACGAAGCGCGAACCCGGCGCCTCGTAGACTTCGGCCGGCGTCGCCACCTGCATCACCTCACCCCTGTCGAGGATGGCTATGCGATCGGCCATAGTCATGGCCTCTTCCTGGTCGTGGGTGACCACGACGAAGGTCAGCCCCAGCGACTGCTGCAAATCCATCAATTCGAACTGCGTTTCCTCGCGCAGCTTCTTGTCGAGCGCGCCGAGCGGTTCGTCGAGGAGCAGCACTTTGGGGCGCTTGGCGACCGAGCGCGCGAGCGCTACGCGCTGCCGCTGGCCGCCGGAGAGCTGGTGCGGCTTGCGCTTGGCGAACTGCTCGAGCTTGACCAGGCGCAGCATCTCCTTGACCCGCGCCTCGATCTCGGCCTTCGGCATGTTGTCCTGCTTGAGGCCGAAGGCGATGTTGCCCTCCACCGTCATATGCGGGAACAGCGCATAGGACTGGAACATCATATTGACGGGGCGGCGATAGGGCGGGATGCCGCGCAGATCCTGCCCGTCGAGCAGGATGTGGCCCGAAGTCGGATCGTCGAAGCCGGCCAGCATTCTGAGCAGCGTCGACTTCCCGCAACCCGACGCGCCGAGCAGCGCGAAGAATTCTCGCTCGTAGATGCTCAGCGACAGATTGTTGACGGCGGTGAAGTTGCCGAACTTTTTCGTGACGTTCTCGAAGGAAATGTAAGGCTTGGCGCCGGGATCGGCCCAGGGCGCGAAATCCCTGCGGATGCTGCCAAGCGACTTCATGTTCTGCTCCGACATTTTTGGCGGCCAGCGCGGAAACCCCGGCGCGATGCGCAGGGGTTTTCAGCCGGGTGCTATTGCCCGGTGACGATCTTGGTCCAGGTGCGCGTCACCACGCGCTGCGTCTTCGGGTCGTAGGGATTGACCGTGAACAGCTTCTGCAGCGTCGCCTCGTCCGGATAGATCGCCGGATCCTCCAGGATCTCCTTCTCGATGAATTCCTGCGAGGCCTTGTTGCCGTTGGCGAAGTAGACGTAATTGGTCGCCTTGGCCGCCACTTCCGGCTTCATGATGTAGTTCAGGAATTCATGCGCCTCGTCGACGTTCTTGGCGTCGGCGGGAATGGCCATCTGATCGAACCACATTTCCGCGCCTTCCTTGGGAATGACGTAGTCGACGACCACGCCCTGGTCGGCCTCCGCGGCGCGGTCGCGTGCCTGGAAGACGTCGCCCGACCAGCCGACCGCGAGGCAGATGTCGCCATTGGCCAGCGCATTGATGTATTCGGACGAATGGAACTTGCGGATATGCGGCCGTAGCGCGAGCAGCGCCTCCTCGACCTTGGCGAAATCCTCGGTGGACGTGCTTTCGGGGTTCAGGCCGAGGTAATTCAGCGTGGTCGGGATGATGTCCGACGGCGAATCCAGCACATAGACGCCGCAGCCGGCGAGTTTTGCGAGGTTTTCGGGTTTGTAGAACACGTCCCAGCTGTCGACCTTCTCGATGCCGAGCGCTTCCTTCACCTTGTCGACATTGTAGCCGATGCCGACCGTGCCCCACATCCAGTTGACGGAATAGGCATTGTCCGGGTCGAACTTCGCGACCCTTTCATTCACCACGTCCCACATATTGGAGATGTTCGGGAGCTTCGATTTGTCGAGCTTCTGGTAGACGCCGGCCTCGATCTGGCGGACGAGGAAATTATGCGTCGGCACCACAATATCGTAGCCAGAGCCGCCGGCGAGGAGCTTGGTTTCCAGGATCTCGTTGGAATCGAAGACGTCGTAGACGACTTTGATGCCGGTTTCCTTAGTGAAGTCGGTGATGATCGACTCGTCGATATAGTCCGACCAGTTGTAGATGTTGACGACGCGTTCCTGCGCCTGCGCGGAAACTGTCAAGGCTGCGGCAAGAGCTGCCGAAGCGGCCGATAGCCATAGCGCTTTGTGGATCATGGTGTTCTCCTCTGTTCGGCGTCCGTCCCGGCTCGTTCGAAGGATTTGCGGCCGGGTATCGGGTGAATCCTATTGGCGTTTTTGCGGTGCGACAAGCCGCATTCGGCGTGCCCGAAGGCCGCATGTGCGCCCCGCATATATTGTTGATTTAACGTTGAGTTTTACCGGCGTTTCGGCAGCGAAAACGTGCGACGCGAAGTTCTGCGCGAACGCTTCCATGAAGTGTATCTGTGTGCCGACGCCCGCCGCTTCGGCCTTCGGAAATGGCAAGACACGCCTGTGCTTTGGTTGCCGATGCGCCAGCCTGCCCGCTCCTGCAAGCGGATGTCAATGGGGGGACGGCATTCCGGTCGTGCCGGGCTTTTGTGGCCGCGTCTGGCGCTTGAATTCCAGGCCGATATGGACCAGCAGCGCGAGGAACACCACCGCGCCGCCGAGGATGGTGCGCGCCGACGGCACCTCGGCATGGATCAACCAGACCCAGACCGGTCCGAGTATGGTCTCGAACGTGCCGAGCAGGGCCGCGAAAGCCGCCGGGATCAGCCTTGCGCCGGTGGCAAAGAAGGCCAGCCCGAGGCCGAGATTGAGCGCGCCGAATGCGAACAGGAAGCCCATATCGCGCGGCGCGACGCCAAGGTATTCGGCCTGGGTGAAGGCAAAAAGGGCAGCGAACACAGTGCCGAGGCAGGTCGCCGGCGTCATGCGCACATGGGCAAAGCGCCTGGTGATGACGGTCGCGATCGAAAATGCGAATGCGATAAGCAGAGCCAGCCCGTCGCCGACCGGCGACACCTCGCCATTGAAGGATTCCGAGACCATGATGGCGACGCCGCAGATGACGGCGGCGATCGCCGCCCAGGTGGCGCCGGCGACGCGCTCTCGAAACAGCACCCAGGCGATCAGCGCCGCGATCAGCGGCACGCCGGCCTGCATCAGAAGTATATTGGCGACGGTGGTGTAGGCCAGCGCCACGACGAAGGAGGTCGAGGCGGTGGCGAAACACAGCGCAACGGCGAAGCCGGGCAGACCCATATCGCCGAACATCTTCAGCATGCCGCGCCAGCCATCGCGCCACATCATGAAGCCGAACAGGAAGGCGGCCGCCCAGAAGGAGCGCCAGAACACCACCGTCCAGCTGTCGCCGGTTTCGATGAAGCGTCCGATGGCCCCGCCAAAACTCCAGAACAGCGCCGACAGGAACACCAGCAGCAGGCCGATATTCTCCTCGCGCCGCGAAACCTGCGGCGCGGCGGCGGCTTGTTGCGAAGCTCTGTCGTTCATGCGGTTCATCGGCGGTTCGAGGAGCCGCCGGATCACAGGCACAGGCGGACACGAGCGGCGTATCCGAAACGGCTGGCCGCCGCGTGGTCCAGCGGCCTGCTCCCTTTGTGGCACGTTTCGGGCAAAAGGCAGGCCTTTTGCGTACAATCGCTATTCTTAGCCGACAAAAACTCCTATGATGTTGGCGGTCTTCGAATAAACGGCCATGGGGGGAAGAGTATCGGCCATAGCGGGAGGCGCGATGCATGCCGGCATTCATGGGTTCCCTTGATCTCTCCCAGGCGCGTCTGGTCGCGCAGGGAGGCGTAAGGTTTGTTTACGAGCACGATGATTTTCCGGGCATGCTCATCAAGGTCTACAAGCCCGACGCCATAGACGACGAAGGACATTTCGTCGGCAAGAAGCGGAAGAGGATGAAATTCCGCCGCCGCCTGGGCGCGTTTGTACAGGTCAACCGCGAAATCGCAGAATTCCTCGCGTTTCAAGCAAGACGCTCCAACCGCGGCGAACAATGGCCAATCGCGAAGATGTTCGGATTCGTCGAGACCGAAATCGGCCTCGGAGTGCTGACCCAAAAACTGACAGCGCCGGACGGTGGACTCGCGCCGACATTGGTCGCTCTGGTTCGTGGCAGGCAATTTTCACCCCGCCATCGGGCGGCGCTGCAGCGCTTTCTCCAGGATCTGGAAGAACGGCACATCTGCATGTGCGATCCGCATCCGAGCAACATCGTGTTTGCCGGCGACATCGAGAATGGCGGGCGTTTCGTTGCGATCGACGGGCTCGGGGCCAAAACGCTGTTGCCGGTCAGGGACTGGTTCAAATTCTTCAACGCGCGCCGCACTCGGCGCAACGCTCAAAGGATTTGGAAGTTCGTTGACGGCCTTGGGAAAGCCTCGACGGAACCCGCCCCGGCGGTTGGTCTCGCCGGCGTGCAGGCCTGACCGCCCCTAGAAGCGTTGCGGCCTCATCGCCGCAGATCGCATGTGTCCAGGCACTGCCGGCCTTCCTTCGGCGGTTCCAATCCGCGGTCCGATGTGAGTTTGCGCAGTTCTCGCCGCGTTGTCACCCAGTTGAGCACACGGCCGATGCGCCGGAAAAGCCCAAGCGTGGACGTATTATCTTCGCAGATATCGACGATATCGACAGGCCTCCTGTTGGCCCGCGTCCGCAACACCTCCCGGTGAATGAAGGTCCAGACAAGCATCTGTTCCACGGCATATATCCTTTCGCCGCTGTTTCGTAATTGAATGATAAGGCTCGTTGCCAAGCTGTTCATCGGCTGAAATCCGCAGTATGTTTTTCAGCAATGAAAAACATCGACTGGAACGATCTTCGGATTTTCGTTCGCGTGGCACGCGGCGGCGGGCTGTCGGCGGCCGCCGCCGAACTCGGCTCCAGCCCCGCCACGGTCGGGCGGCGCATGCTGGCGCTTGAACAGGTTTTGGCCCGGCCGCTCTTCGTGCGGCGCCAGACCGGTTACGAACTGACCGAGCATGGCCGTGCGCTGCTCGCCAAGGCGCTTGCCGTCGAGGCGAGCGCCAGGCCGATCGAGGAATGGCTGGAAGCGGACGACAATCGAGCCACGGTGCGTATCTCGGCCGGCACCTGGACGGCCAATTTCTTCGCGGAAAACTTCGCGCGGCTGTGGACGCCTTCCGATCCGTTCCGCATCGCTTTCAAGACCACGGAAGCAAAGCTCGACATTGCTCACCGCGAAGTCGAGATCGGCGTGCGCAACCGCCAGCCCGACAGCCCCAATCTTGCGGCGCGACGCACCGTCGAAGTAGCGCAGGCGCCGTTCCGCGCCCGCAACCGTCCCGGCGCCCAGCGGGACGACTGGGTTGCCATCACCCCGGAAGACCGGGCGACCCGCTCGGCCAACTGGGTCGCAGCGCAACCGGGCATCGACATAGCCGCCTGGGCGAATACACCCCGGACGCTGCATGACCTCATTCGCGCCGGCGTCGGCACAGGAGTGCTTCCGTGCTTTGCCGGCGATCGCGACCCGTTGCTGGAGCGGGCCGGCGGCACGATCGAGGAACTACGCGAAGGCCAGTGGATCGTCATGCATAATGACGATCGTCACCGCCGCGAGGTGCGCACCGTCATCGACCGCATTGTTGCGCTCGTCACTGCACATTCCGCGCTATTTGCGGGGGAGAGGCCGTTTGGCGAGGGGTAGGCGATACTGGCCTCCCATCCTGCGGTCGTCGGGATGTCACGGCAATCGGCATTGAGCGGGGTTCGCGTATCGCATCGCCGTCGCGCTTTTCGCCCTTGACCTAAACCTTAGTTGAGGTTCTATAGACGAGGCTCCCACTTGAATCCCGAAACGGAGCCACTCCGCAATGCCTCAGAAAATAAAGCTCGGCCTGATCTATGGAAGCGCCCGCGAAGGCCGCTTTTGCGACACGGTCGCCAACTGGGTCGCGAGCGAGATTCGCGGCCGCGAACAGTTCACCCTAAACCTGATCGACCCGCGCGATCTCACCATTGGCCGCGCCGAACTCGCGCGCCGCCTGGGCGACGCCGACGCCTTTGTGGTCGTCACGCCCGAATACAACCACGGCTACACGGCCGATCTCAAATCGCTGATCGACGCCTACAGCAAGCAATGGCAGGCCAAGCCGCTCGCCTTCGTGTCCTATGGCGGAATCTCGGGCGGCTTGCGCGCCGTCGAGCAGTTGCGCCTGGTATTCGCCGAGCTTCACGTCGTGGCCATCCGCGACACGGTGAGCTTTACCAGCGCCTGGAGCAAGTTCGACGAAAAAGGGGAACTGATCGAGCCGCGGGAGGCCCGCCGGGCGATGAACGTCTTGCTGTCGCGGCTGCAATGGTGGGCTATCAACCTGCGGGATGCCCGCGCAAACGCGCCCTACGCCGAGGTGGCGGCATGAACGCGCTTCAGCGGATCGAGCCGGCCGAAACCACACGCATCGGCCGCAACGCGACACTATTGCTGGTCAGCATGCTCACCATCATGGCCGGCGCCACGATCGCGCCATCGCTGCCGGCCATCGAAAGTCATTTTGTCGGTAGCGACAATGTCGAGATCCTCACCCGGCTCGTACTCACGCTGCCGGCGCTCTTCATCGTCGTGTGCGCACCACTTGCCGGCAGTCTTGTGGATCGTTTCGGCCGCCGGCCGCTGCTGATCGCAGCCGCGCTGCTCTACGGGCTGAGCGGCATGTACGGACTGCTGACAGACAGCCTGCCGGGGCTCCTCGTCGGCCGAGCGCTGCTCGGCGTCGCGGTCGCCGGCGTGATGACGACGGCCACCGCCCTTGTCGGCGACTATTTCAGCGGGCCGGCGCGTGATCGCTTCATGGGACTGCAGGCGGCATTCGTCGGCATCGGCGGGCTCGTCTTCCTGACAGGCGGGGGCATGTTGGCCGAACTGCACTGGCGTGCGCCTTTTGCCGTCTATGGCCTGTCGCTGCTTCTGATCCCGGCGGTGTTTGCGTTCATCAACGAGCCGGCGCGCAGCCATCCCGCGGCTGCCGCAATTCCCGCGCAAGCGGCCCAGGTGACCTTATGGCTCGCCGTCGCAGCGGTCTATCTGGCCGCTGTGCTGAACAGCGTCGCCTTCTATTTGATCCCAACGCAGTTGCCCTTCTATCTCAACTCCATGGGCATCGGCTCGCCTACGCTGGCGGGGCTTGCTATCGGCCTTGGCAACATGATCGGGGCGATTGCGTCTCTCCTCTACGCCCGGCTGCGCGCCCGTTTTGGCGTGACCGGCGTGTTCGGCCTCGCCTTCGGCTTCATGGCCACAGGCTATGTGCTGCTAGGACAGGCGAACTCGCTGGTCGTGGTGCTGTCGGGCGCCGGCGTCGTTGGCCTGGGTCTCGGCATGGTAATGCCCAATATCGCGGCGGCAGCCATGGCCGCGGCAGCGCCCGAAATGCGCGGGCGCGTCGCCGGCGGAATGACGGCGAGCGTCTTTGCCGGGCACTTCATATCGCCCTTCGTCAGCCAGCCGATGATCGCCGCCTTCGGCTTCGCCGACACCTACATCTATACGGGACTGGTCGTCGGCCTGATAGCGGCCGGCGCTGCGGCGGCCGCCCTGCTGCGCAGGCGACGAGTTGCCGCCGCGACCGCATCCTGAAGAGAGCCTACTGGAAATCGAAGGCGCTCAACCCTGTCACCATTTCGTCCAGCCCGAGCGGCCGGGTCACCGGCGGCTCGGCGCGCGAGAGGCAGCCGGAGCGCTCGCAGAGGCGGCAGGCCGGCCCGACCGGCGTCGACAGAACCGCACCGGGCTTCGAGCCAACCCCGGCCGGACGGCCCGGAAGCGCCGCGCCATAGACGATCTCGTCCTTGAAGCCGACGTCGCAGCCGAGAAGCAGCGCCGTGCGGCGCGGGCGCTCCGAAAACGCGCCCTGGGGACCTTCGAGCGTGCGGGCCACGCAGAGGAATTCCGCGCCGTCCGGCATTTCGACCGCCTCGACGAAGATCTGGCCCGGTTGGGTGAAGGCTGCGTGCACCGGCAGCTTCGGGCAGCCGCCGCCGAAGCGGTTTTGCGGAAAACCCTGGCTACCCGCCTTGCGGAAGCGGTGCCCGGCATTGTCGACCTCGAGCATAAAGAACGGCACGCCCGAAGCACCTTGGCGCTGCAGCATCGTCAGCCGGTTCGCCGCCTGCTCGAAGGAAACGCCGAACCGCGACTTCAACACGTCGATGTCGTAACGAGCGCGAACAGCCGCCGCCTGAAACGCCTGGTAGGGCATCATCAGCGCATGCGCCGCATAACGGCCGAGTTCGAACCGGGCGATGCGCCGCGCCTCGTCGGACGACAGCTTCAGCCCCTGGATTTCGCCCGCCACGGCGACCTGCATGCGCATCAGGCATGCTTCCATCGCCACTTCGCGCAACTGGTCGAAGGGCGATAATCGCTCGGAGATGAACAATCGCTGCGAGTGGCGGTCATAGCGGCGGCGCCAGTTCGGCATCGTCGCCACCGGCAGCACCTTGACCACGATGCCGTATTCGCCCTTCAGCCACGCCTTCAGCGCGCCGAACAAATCGTCGCCCGGATCGAGCAGCGTAGTGAACGCCTCCGCCTCTTCCTCTATCGCCTGAAAATGGTTCGGGCGTCGCTCGAAAATCTCGCGCACCTCGTCGTAGGGCAGCCTGGCGCCCAGCAGCGCGGTCGCCCTGCCCTCCCGCGCCAGAAGCTCGGAGAGGTCCGACAGCCTTTCGGCCTGCTCCCGGTAGGCCCGAAACAGCTTTATCATCGCCGCCGCCGCGTTTGGCGCCGCCTCGGCGACCTCGATCAATTCCTGGTCGCCCGGCAATTCGCCGGCGAGAAGCGGATCGGCGAAAACCTCACGCAGCGCCGCGATTGAGCCCCGCGCCTCGCCCTGCAACTCCTCCGGATCCACCTTGTAGACTGACGCCAGCTTCAGGATGAGTTGCACCGTCAGCGGGCGCTGGTTGCGCTCGATCAGGTTTAGATAGGAGGGCGAGATGCCCAGCCCCTCGGCCATCGCCGTTTGGGTCAGGCCGCGGGCCGTGCGGATGCGGCGGATGCGCGGCCCGGCGAAGATTTTTTGCTCGGCCATAGGTCAGCGCCGCGCCCCTTGCGGGGAGGCAACGCGGAGTGCACGCCTTGGCAAATTTACTGGAATTGACATGGCGTCCGACCCCGTCATCGTCACTGGAGATTTACAATTTTGACAAATTACAGCCGCTTTCTGTCAAACACAACACAGGTTTTCCCTTATTTTCTCCCGCATCCAGTGATTTCTCTCGCCTCTATCGCACTGCAATGTAAATGAAGTCATACACGGATAAGCTATCCATACGGGAAGACCGTCCGAGACCTCGACCATCTGGAGCCGATCTATGACTGACTTTTACAACCTCGTCCCCTCCGCGCCGGAAGGCCGCTTCGACGGCATCGAACGACCCTACACGCCGGAGGCCGTCACGCGGTTGCGCGGCTCGGTCCAGATCAAGCACAGCCTGGCCGAAATGGGCGCCAACCGGTTGTGGAAGCTCATCCACGAGGAGGATTTCGTCAACGCGCTCGGCGCGCTCTCGGGCAACCAGGCCATGCAGATGGTGCGCGCCGGCCTGAAGGCGATCTACCTGTCGGGCTGGCAGGTCGCGGCCGACGCCAACACCGCTTCCGCCATGTATCCCGACCAGTCGCTCTATCCCGCCAACGCCGCGCCCGAACTCGCCAAGCGCATCAACAAGACGCTGCAGCGCGCCGACCAGATCGAGACCTCGGAAGGCAAAGGCCTCTCCGTCGACACCTGGTTCGCGCCGATCGTCGCCGACGCCGAAGCCGGCTTCGGCGGTCCGCTCAACGCCTTCGAGATCATGAAGGCCTTCATCGAGGCCGGCGCCGCAGGCGTCCACTACGAGGACCAGCTGGCGTCGGAAAAGAAGTGCGGCCATCTCGGCGGCAAGGTGCTGATTCCGACGGCGGCGCACATCCGCAACCTCAACGCCGCGCGGCTCGCCGCCGACGTGATGGGCACGCCGACGCTGGTCATCGCCCGCACCGACGCAGAGGCCGCCAAGCTGCTCACCTCCGACATAGACGAGCGCGACCAGCCCTTCGTCGACTACAGCGCCGGCCGCACCGTCGAAGGTTTCTACCAGGTCCGGAACGGCATCGAGCCCTGCATTGCCCGCGCCATCGCCTATGCGCCCCATGCCGACCTGATCTGGTGCGAGACCTCCAAGCCGGATCTGGCGCAGGCCAGGAAATTCGCCGAAGGCGTGCGGCGGCACCATCCGGACAAGCTGCTCGCCTACAATTGCTCGCCTTCCTTCAACTGGAAAAAGCACCTCGACGACGCGACAATCGCCAAGTTCCAGCGCGAGCTCGGCGCCATGGGCTACAAGTTCCAGTTCATCACGCTGGCCGGCTTCCACCAGCTGAACCACGGTATGTTCGAGCTCGCGCGGGGTTATCGCGACCGCCAGATGGCTGCCTATTCGGAGCTGCAGGAGGCGGAATTCGCATCGGAAGTGAACGGCTACACCGCCACCAAGCACCAGCGCGAGGTCGGCACCGGCTATTTCGACGCCGTCTCAATGGCGATCACCGGCGGCCAGTCCTCGACGACGGCGATGAAAGAATCGACCGAGCACGACCAGTTCAAGCCGGCGGCGGAGTAAGACGCAGGGGACAGTTTACTTTCTTTCCGCGAAAGGCCGCGACGCCTCCAGGTCGGCACGGGCGGAAAAAAGTAAACTGTCCCCGGCACCCATCAAAAATAACGCCCGAAAGGGCAGAACAGGCACGAAGGAGAATCTCAATGGCATCGATCAGCCGCGTCAAGGAAAGGGCCGAGGAACAGTCGTCGGCCATGAACTCCGATCAGCAGGCGACAATCCGGATGCTGGCCAACGACCTGCACCGGCTCAACCAGTCGGTGATGAAAGCGGTGGAGGCCGGCGTGTCGGTCGAACTGGTTCGCTCGGCGCGCCACCATAGCGGCAATGGCAATTGGGGCGATCTGCTGATCCCGGTGATCGTCACGCAGTCCAGACAAAACGACTAAAATACAACCTATCCGGCAGTCGACATCCAGCCGGCCACATTTCGTTCCAGACTATAAGGGCAGCCTGCCTTCACGATTGAAGGCCGGCTGCTTTTGTTTTCTTGAGACTTGAAGAAATGTAGCCCATTTTGAGCTTGACGTAAGCGTAATGCCGGCTATGTTCCGTCCGCAACCGTAAATTGAGCGCTTGACGATCGGCATTGCCAGCATGACCAAATCAGGCCACGAACCGGCACGCCGCCGGCTTACGAACGCAGTCCCCCTGGGCGTAGTGCTGGCGCCGGACTTTTCCCGGGTTCTCGTCGTCGGACGGTCGCCGGTAAACCGGGTCGTCGTCTCGAAGATCATTGAAAAGTCGGGGCTCAAGCCGATTTCCGAAACGCCGGAAGCGGCGGCAAAGATGCTGCGCTCGGTATTCCCCGGCACCGTCATTCTCGACGGCGGCGCCGATAACAGGGATTGCGAGAGCCTGATGGCGCGGCTTGCCTCGTTGCGCAGCGAATGCCGCCACGACGCGCCTTCCGTCATCCTTTTGGCGACGAAATCGCATTGCGAGGCCGATCCGGCGCCGCTCGCCGCTGTCGACGCGGTGGTCGCCAAGCCGATCACCACCGAATTGCTGCAGCCGGTCATCGACCGCCTGCTCGAGCGCGCGCGACAGTAGCCCCCTTCCTTTCCGCGTTGCGGCCCGGCTATAGTGGGAAAATCCGCAACCACAATCTGGTGATTGATGCCACCTGCAAAGAAGGAAGCCCGTCCGTCGAGCCGCGGGGGACGAGCCCGCACGCCCGCATTCGTGAAAAACCTGCGCGGCGTGAAGAACTGGAAGGAAGCCAGCGAGTGGCTGGAATGGCGCGGCATCGAGGACATAGAGTGCATCACCCCGGACCAGGCCGGTGTCGCCCGCGGCAAGATGATGCCGTCGAAGAAGTTCACCTCCAACACCTCGCTGGCGCTGCCTTCGGCGGTGTTCATGATGACGATTTCGGGCGGTTACCCCGAAAACGGCAACGGCTTCTCCTATCCGGAGGATGACGGTGACCTCAAGCTGATGCCGGATCTCTCCACCCTGTCGCCGGTGCCGTGGGAGACCGATCCGACCGCGCAGGTCATCTGCGATCTCGTCCACCAGGATGGCCGCTCGGTCGAGTTCACCCCGCGCAACGTGCTGAAGCGCGTCGTCGCCGCCTATGACAAGCGCGGCCTGAAGCCGGTCGTGGCGCCTGAGATCGAGTTCTATCTCGTGCGCAAGAACCCCGATCCCGACTATCCGCTGGTGCCGCCCGTCGGGCGTTCGGGCCGTCCGATCGGCGGCGGCGCCGGCTATTCGATCGCCGGTGTCAACGAATTCGACGAGCTGATCGACGACATTTATCATTTCTCCGAAAGCCAGGGCCTGGAGATCGACACGCTGATCCACGAGGAGGGCGCCGGCCAGCTCGAGATCAACCTTCGCCACGGCGATCCGATCGAACTCGCCGACCAGGTGTTCCTGTTCAAGCGCACCATCCGCGAGGCCGCGCTGAAGCACGAGACCTACGCCACCTTCATGGCCAAGCCGATCCAGGGCCAGCCCGGCTCGGCCATGCACATCCACCAGTCGATCATCGACAAGAAGACCGGCAGGAACGTCTTTTCCAATGCGGATGGCACAGAAACCGAGGCCTTCGGCCATTTCATCGGCGGCATGCAGAAGCATGTGCCCAACGCGCTGGTGATGTTTGCACCCTACGTCAATTCCTATCGACGGCTGACGCAGGCGGCGTCGGCGCCGGTCAACACGAAATGGGGCTACGACAACCGCACCGTCGCCTTCCGCGTGCCGCGCTCCGATCCCGCTGCGCGCCGTCTCGAAAACCGTATCCCCTCCTCCGACGCCAACCCGTATCTGGCGCTTGCAGCCTCGCTCGCCTGCGGGCTGATCGGCATGTCGAAGCAGATCACGCCCGACGCGGCGGTGCTGACAACCGCAAACGAGGACGAGATCGACCTGCCGCGCAGCCTGCTCGAAGCGGTCGACCTGTTCGAGGCCGACGAGGATTTGAAGGAATTGCTCGGCCACTCCTTCGCCGCCACCTACGCTGCGATCAAGCGGGCCGAGTTCGAGACCTTCATGGAGGTCATCAGCCCGTGGGAGCGGGAATATCTGCTGCTCAACGTGTAGGGGAGTAGGTGCTTCATTGACCTACCAATCTCCCATTTCCCCCGGTGTCTCCTGGTACGAAGACAGTGCCGGCCCGCGCCCCACCTACCCCGCCCTCGATGGCGACGCGAAAGCCGACGTGGTCATCATTGGCGGCGGCTTCACCGGCCTGTCGGCGGCCGCGCACCTCGCAAAATCCGGCGTCGATGTCGTCCTGATCGATGCGAGCCGCTTCGGCGACGGTGCGTCGGGCCGCAATGGCGGTCAGCTCGGCACCGGCCAGCGCGGCTCGCTCGACGATTTGGAGGCCGCCTATGGCTGGACGCGCGCCAAGGCGCTATTCGATCTCGCCGAGGAGGCCAAGGCGCACCTTCTGGAGTTCGCGCGCGTCAACGCAATCGACATCGACTTCATGCCCGGCCAGCTCTCGGTCTCGCACAAGAAACGCTATGTCGACGATTACCGCCGCTACGCCGATTACATGCGTGACAAGGCCGGCTATCCGCATATGACGTTCATGGACGCGGCCGAGACCGCCGAACGCCTGGGCTCGACGCATTACTACGGCGGCATACGCGACACGGGCACCGGCCATATCCACCCGCTGAAGCTGCTCATCGGCACGGCGCGGGTTGCGGCCGAAGCCGGCGCGCGGCTTTTCGAGAACACGCGGTCGACAAGCATTTCGTCCATGGGCGGCAAGATCCGGGTGACGACGCCGACCGGCGCGATCACCGCCGAAAAATGCCTGGTCGCGGTCAACGCCTATGGCGGCGAACTGGAGCCGGTCAGCGCCTCGCACGTCATGCCGATCGGCTCGTTCATCGGCGCGACCGTGCCGCTTCCGGCCGACAGCCCGGTGCTTCCGGGTGGTGAGGCGGTCGACGATTCACGCTTCGTGGTGCGCTATTTCCGCAAGACGCGGGACCACAGGCTGCTGTTCGGCGGGCGCGAGATCTACACGGCCAAAGACCCGAAGGACATACACATCCACATCCGCCGCCAGATCGCCGAGATTTATCCGGCGCTGAAGGACATCGAGATCACCCATGGCTGGGGCGGCTATGTCGGCATCACCGTGCCGCGCAAGCCGTTCGTCCGCGAAGTCATGCCGGGCGTCATCTCGGCCGGCGGCTATTCCGGCCACGGCGTCATGCTGTCCAATTTCGTCGGCAAGCTCTACGCCGAGACGGTCGCCGGCAACCGCGACCGTCTGAATCTGTTCGAGGAACTGAAGATCCCGGCCTTCCCCGGCGGCCGCCGCCTTCGCGCCCCGCTGCTGTTCCTCGCGCTCAACTGGTTCGCGCTGAGGGACCGGATTTAGGAGAGGAATGCGGTCGGCTTCGCTCCGGCTCCGCACCTGAGGGCTTTTTGGTTTACGGCTGCAAGGCTGCCGTGGCGATAGGGACAGTTTACTTTCTTGGCCCGGAAAGACTCGGGCCGTGGCGATGTCGCGCTAGGGCCAAAAAGTAAACTTCCCCTGCGGCAGACTGGGCGTGGCAATGATGATGCGCGCAGATGCCCTACCTCCCGTCAAAGGGAGTTAGGGCATCGCTGCAGTGAAGCGCCTTTACCCCCTGGCGAAGGCGAGCAGGTCGTCGTTGAGCTGCTGCTTGTGCGTGTCGCCGAGCCCGTGCGGCGCGCCGGGATAGACCTTTAGCGTCGCATTCGGGACCAGCTTGGCGGCGGCGTGGGCCGAGCGGCCGATCGGTACGATCTGGTCGTCGTCGCCGTGGACGATCAGGGTCGGCACGTCGAACTTCTTCAGGTCCTCGGTGAAGTCGGTTTCGGAAAACGCCTTGATCGAATCATAGGCATTCTTGTGGCCGGCCATCATGCCCTGCAGCCAGAAGGCGTCGATCATGCCCTGCGAGGCGGTAGCGCCCGGGCGGTTGAAGCCGAAGAAGGGGCCGCTGGCGAGATCGCGGTAGAGCTTCGAGCGGTCGGTGATCGAGGCCGCGCGCAGGCCGTCGAACACGTCGATCGGCAGTCCTTCGGGATTGGCTTCGGTCCTGGCCATCAGCGGTGGCACGGCGGAGATCAGCCCAGCCTTGGCGACGCGGCCGGTGCCGTGGCGGCCGATATAGCGGGTGATCTCGCCGCCGCCGGTGGAGAAGCCGACCAGGAAGATGTCCCTGAGGTCCAGCGCCTCGATGACGTCCGCCAGATCGTCGGCATAGTGGTCCATGTCGTTGCCGTCCCATGGCTGGCTGGAGCGGCCGTGGCCGCGGCGGTCGTGGGCGATGACGCGGAAGCCGTTGGAGGCCAGATGGAGCGCCTGCGATTCCCAGCTGTCGGCGCTGAGCGGCCAGCCATGGCTGAGCACGACGGGCTGCCCCTTGCCCCAATCCTTGTAGTAGATTTCAACGCCGTCGCGGGTGACGATCTTGCTCACGGTCATTCTTCCTTCTGCTTGGGTGGAGGTTGCTGTGGAACTTGCCGCTGCTGCGGGCGCGATTGCAAGCCCGGCGGCGGCGGCGCTGCCGGCAAGCAAGTTGCGGCGAGAGAGAACGGTGTCGGCGAACGATGTCTGGTCGGTCATTTTCGGCTCCTTCGGGCTTTCGGTTTCGAGACGGCGGCGCTGTTTGCATGTCTGCACTGCGCCGCCGTCTGGTTGTGTTGATAGCCCGCGGCTCCTAAGCTCGCGCTTGGCGAAACTGACATTAACCGCGACGGAACTGACAAATATGACGATGGGCGACGAGCCGGTCGAAATCGGCATACTGATCTATCCCGAGGCGCAGAGGGCCGCGATCCACGGGCTGACCGATCTCTTTCATGTCGCCAATCTGATGAGCGAGGAGCGCGGCGGCCGCGCTCCGGCGCGGCTCAGGGTCACGCATTGGCAGATGACGGCGGACGGGCGCGAGGTCGCGAAAGTCTTCGACAGCCATAAGGGGCCGAGCGCCGGCCCGGCCGCGCTGCTTCTGCCGCCGAGCCTGACCACGGAACTGCCGGTCGGCGACCGCGTCGGCTGCCTGCCCGACTGGATCAGGAGCCGGCATGCAGCCGGCGCGATGATCTGCTCGATCTGCGGCGGCGCCTATCTGCTGGCCGAGGCCGGACTGCTCGACGGACGCCTCGCCACGACTCACTGGAGCCATGCCGAGCAGATCGCCGCGCGCTTTCCACGCATTCGCCTCGATATCGGCAAGCTCATCATCGACGACGGCGACATCATAACGTCAGGCGCGATGATGGCGTGGATCGATCTCGGACTGAAGCTCGTCGGAAGGTTCATGGGCCCGGGCGTCACGCTGGCGACTGCGCGCTTCATGCTGGTCGATCCGGCCGGGCGCGAGCAGGCCTTCTACACCACCTTCGCACCGAAACTGCACCACGGCGACAGCGCGGTGCTGAAGATCCAGCACTGGCTCCAGGCGCATCACACCGACAGAGTGTCGCTCCAGATGATGGCCGAGAAGGCTGGCATGGGCGAGCGGACGTTCCTGCGCCGTTTCCAGAAAGCCACCGGCCTCAACCCGACCGAATATCTGCAGCAGTTGCGCATCGCCAAGGCGCGCGAGCTGCTGGAGATCTCCAGTCTGAAGGTAGAGCAGGTCGCATGGCAGATCGGCTATGAGGACGTCGGCGCGTTCCGAAAAATCTTCCGTCGGGTGCTCGGCCTGTCGCCCGGCGAATACCGCCGGCGCTTCTTCGTGGGGGACCTGGAGGAGAGCCGGGCGGCCACGCCGCTGGAGGCAGCGGGCCTGCCGGCCTGAAACACTTCAGATGCAGCGCCCGCCATCGACCTCCAGCGCCACGCCGGTGATGAAGGCGGCTTCGTCGGAGGCGAGCCACAAAGCGGCGTTGGCAATATCGAGCGGCGTCGACAGCCGGCCGAGCGGGATCGAGGCGCGGAATTTAGCCCGCAGTTCCGGCGTATCCTCGCCCATGAACTGGGCCAGCATGCCGGTCTCGCCGGCCACCGGGCAAAGGCAGTTGACGCGGATGTTCTTCGGCGCAAGCTCGACCGCCATCGACTTGGTCGCGGTGATCGCCCAGCCTTTGGAGGCGTTGTACCAGGTCAGGCCCGGACGCGGACGCAGGCCCGCGGTCGAGGCGGTGGTGATGATGACGCCGCCGCCCTGTGCGTCCATGATCGGCACGACGGCGCGGGCGGAATGGTAGATCGCCTTCATGTTGACGGCGGTGATCAGGTCGAACACGTCCTCCTCGACCGCCAGCATGTCGCCGTTTCGGTGCGTGTAGCCGGCATTGTTGACCATGATGTCGATGCGGCCGAAGGCGTCCATCGCCGCCGCCACCATCTGATCGAATTCCGACTGCAGCGAAACGTCCGTCTGGACGGAAATGGCGTTCTTGCCGATCTCGTCGGCGACGCGCTCAGCGCCCTTGGCGTTCAGGTCGGCAACGACGACTTTCGCGCCTTCTTCGGCGAAGCGCTTCGCCATGCCCTCGCCGAAACCCGACGCCGCGCCGGTGATGATGGCGACCTTGTCTTTCAGACGCATGCTTTTTTTACCCGTGATTGAAAACGATCGTCTTCGTGGCGGACATGTCGTAGAGCGCCTCGAAACCCTTCTCGCGACCGTGGCCCGATTTCTTGAAGCCGCCGAAGGGCAGTTCGATGCCGCCGCCCGCGCCATAGCCGTTGACGAAGACCTGGCCGGCGCGCACGCGCTTGGCGACGCGGTGCTGACGGCCGCCATCCTTTGTCCAGATGCCGGCGACCAGGCCGAAATCGGTGCCGTTGGCGAGGTTCACCGCCTCGTCCTCGCCCTCGAACGGGAACAGCGTCAGCACGGGGCCAAAAATCTCCTGCCGCGCAATCGCGGCTTCGGGATCGACCGAACCGAACAGCACCGGCGCGTAATAATAGCCGCCGGCCGGCGCATCCGGGTGCACCGAGCCTTTGGCGAGAACCGGAATCCCCATCTCTTCGGCCGCCGCGACCATGCCGGCAACCTGGCTTTTCTGCTTGGGATTGATCAGCGCGCCGAGATCGAGATCGGCATCGTGCGGGCCGGCGACCAGCTTCGAAAACCGCTCGGCGAGCCCTGCGGCCACCTGTTCGTAAACCGACCTTTCGATCAATACGCGGCTTCCCGCCGAGCAGGTCTGACCGCCATTCTGGATGATGGCGTTGACGAGAACGGGAAGCGCCTTGTCGATATCGGCGTCGGCGAAGACGATCTGCGGCGACTTGCCCCCAAGCTCCATGGTCACGCCGCGATTGTTGATCGCCGCCGCCTGCTGGATAGCGGTTCCGGTCATCGGCGAGCCGGTGAAGGTGACGTAGTCGACCAGCGGATGCGCCGAGAGCGCTGCGCCCGCCTCTCGGCCGTAGCCGGTCACGACGTTGAAGACGCCTTCGGGAAAACCGGCCTCCAGCGCCAGTTCGGCCATGCGGATCGCGGTCAGCGACGCATCCTCGGCGGGTTTTACGACCAGCGTGTTGCCCATTGCCAGCGCCGCGCCAGCGACTCGGGCAAGTATCTGCAGCGGGTAGTTCCACGGGATGATGCCCGCCACCACACCGTGCGGTTCGCGCAATGTCAGCGCCGTGTAGCCGTCGAGGAACGGGATGGTGTCGCCATGAATCTTGTCGCCGGCGCCGCCGTAGAACTCGTAGTAGCGCATGGTAGCGGTGACATCCGCCCTGCCCTGCCGCACCGGCTTGCCCGTGTCGCGCGACTCAAGCGCGGCGAGTTCGGCGCCGTCGCGTTCGACCAGATGGAAAAGCCTGGTCAGGCAGCGCCCGCGCTCCACCGCCGACATTCTCGCCCACGGACCTTCGTCGAAGGCACGCCGCGCGGCCTTCACCGCCCGGTCGACATCGGCGGCGCCGGAGGCAGGGATGGAGGCGAACGCCTTGCCGTCGGAGGGACAAACCACGTCGATGCGCTCACCCGACAGCGCGTCCACCGGCTTGCCGTCGATGAACTGCATGAAGGCGCGGCCCTCGGCGACCGTTGCGGAAAGATGCGTGCCCATCGGCCATTCTCCTTTGGCTTTCGCCCGCGCCACGCCTATGTTGCGCCGCCGTCATCAAGCGCGACTACCACCCTCGACAAACAAGTGGGTTGCGCCAGTGTCAAGTTTGAAGATGTGACAGTGTGACACTGGCCACGTTAAATCGATTAGATTATAGCAGCGACCGTCAGGTATACGGAATCACCATGACCAGTCAGATCATCCCCGTGGAACCGTTCGATTTCATCGTCTTTGGCGGTACCGGCGACCTCGCCGAGCGCAAGCTCCTGCCCTCGCTCTACCACCGCCAGCGCGCCGGCCAGTTTTCGGAACCGACCCGCATCATCGGTGCGTCGCGCTCCAAGATGACCGACGACGAGTTCCGCGCTTTCGCCCGCAAGGCCATCGCCGAACACGTCAAGCCGGAGGACACTGTAGGCGACCAGGTCGAGCGATTCCTTACCCGGCTGTTCTACGTTTCGGTTGACGCCAAGACCGGCGAAGGTTTTTCCAAGCTGAACAAGGCGATCGGGTCCAAGGAGGTGATCCGCGTCTTCTATCTCGCCGTCGCACCGGGGCTTTTCGGCGACATCGCCGGCAATTTGCAGGAACACGGTCTCGTGTCGCCCAATTCCCGCATCGTGGTCGAAAAGCCGATCGGGCGGGATCTGGCGTCTGCGCGTGCGCTGAACGACCAGATCGGCGCGGTGTTCGACGAGCAGCAGATCTTCCGCATCGACCACTATCTCGGCAAGGAGACGGTGCAGAACCTTATGGCGCTGCGCTTCGCCAACGCGCTTTACGAGCCGCTGTGGAACTCCGCCCATATAGACCACGTCCAGATCACCGTGGCCGAAACCGTCGGGCTTGAAGACCGCGTCACCTATTACGACAAGGCGGGCGCGCTGCGCGACATGGTGCAAAACCATATGCTGCAGCTTCTATGTCTCGTCGCAATGGAAGCGCCAGGCTCCATGGAAGCCGACTCCGTTCGCGACGAGAAGCTGAAAGTGCTGCGCTCGCTGAAGCGCATCAATGGCGCCGAGGCTCCACGATCGACGGTTCGAGGACAGTATCGCGCGGGTGCGTCGTCCGGCGGCGCAGTGAAGGGCTACATCGAGGAACTTGGCAACGGCCACAGCAACACCGAAACCTTCGTGGCGATCAAAGCTGAAATCGCCAACTGGCGCTGGGCCGGCGTGCCCTTCTATCTCAGGACCGGCAAGCGCCTTGCCTCGAGAGTCTCTGAGATCGTCATCGAGTTCAAGCCGATCCCGCATTCCATCTTCGGCGAAGGTGCCGGCAATATCTGCGCCAACCAGTTGGTGATCCGGCTGCAGCCCGATGAAGGCGTCAAGCAGTGGATCATGATCAAGGATCCCGGGCCTGGCGGCATGCGGCTAAGGCAGATCGCGCTCGACATGAGCTTTGCGGAATCTTTCAATGAGCGCAATCCCGACGCCTATGAACGGCTGGTCATGGATGTGGTGCGCGGCAACCAGACGCTGTTCATGCGCCGCGACGAGGTGGAAGCCGCTTGGAAGTGGATCGACCCGATCCTCGGCGCATGGGAAGACAGCCGCCAGGAGGCGCAGGGCTACACGGCCGGCACGTGGGGTCCGTCCGCCTCGATCGCGCTCATCGAGCGCGACGGCCGCACGTGGCACGAGAGTGACTGAGCGGCATGGCCGACGGCGTTACCCGGCACGAATTCGCCTCACGCGAGGAACTCGCCGAACGATTGGCGAGCGCTGTTGCGGACGTGCTGCGAGGGGCGATCGAGAGGCGCGGAACTGCGCTGCTGGCAGTTTCCGGGGGCAGCACGCCTGCGCTATTCTTTCGCCAACTGTCGCAACAGGAACTCGACTGGGACAGTGTGACCGTCACGCTTGTCGACGAGCGCTTCGTCCCGGAAGATTCGCCTCGCTCGAATGCCCGGCTGGTCCGGGAAAACCTGCTCCGGAACAAGGCGGCGACCGCCCGGTTCACCGGGCTGTTTTCGGACGTGGGCACGGTCGAAGACGCGGCGGACAGGGCCGGCGAAAGGTTGAGCCGCCTTTCGCTTCCGCTGGATGCAGTGGTCCTCGGCATGGGAACCGACGGCCACACCGCCTCGTTTTTTCCGGACGCCGGCAATCTGGGATCGCTGCTCGACCCTTCCAGCGAAGCAATAGTCGCGCCGGTCCATGCGGCAAGCGGCGGCGAGCCTCGACTGACGTTGACCTTGGCGCGGATCGTGGAAGCAGGCTTCGTCGCCCTCCATATCGAAGGTGCGGAAAAGCGCCGTGTGCTGGAGGCAGCGTTCAGCACGGAAGAGCATCTGCCGGTTCGTGCGGTGCCGGATCACGCGCCACAGCCGGTACAGGTGTTCTGGGCGCCGTAGTTTGAATGCCGATGCCGGAAGTCTCCCGCTCCGGCATCACCGAAGAGGATCTGCCGTCATGACCGCCAGAAAAGATATCGAGGCCATCACCGAACGCATCCGGCAGCGCTCGAGGAGTTCGCGCGACATCTATCTGGAGCGGATCGATAACGCCGCGAGCAGCGGCGCCAACCGCGCGGTGCTTTCCTGCGGCAATCTCGCTCACGGTTTCGCGGCCTGCGCGCCCGCCGAAAAGACCGCGCTCGCCGGAGACAGGGTGCCCAATCTCGGCATCATCACTTCGTATAACGACATGCTCTCGGCGCACCAGCCCTTCGAGACGTTTCCGCAACTGATCAAGCAGGCTGCGCAGGAGGCGGGCGGCATCGCACAGGTGGCGGGCGGCGTGCCGGCCATGTGCGATGGCGTCACGCAGGGCCAGCCGGGCATGGAGCTGTCGCTGTTTTCGCGCGACGTGATCGCCATGGCGACCGCGATCGGCCTCAGCCACAACATGTTCGACGCCGCCGTCTATCTCGGCGTCTGCGACAAGATCGTGCCAGGCCTGGTGATCGCCGCGCTGACCTTCGGTCATCTGCCGGCGGTGTTCATCCCGGCCGGACCGATGACCACCGGCATTCCGAATGACGAGAAGGCGCGGGTGCGCCAGCTTTACGCGGAAGGCAAGGTCGGCCGCGCCGAGCTGCTGGAGGCCGAGTCGAAATCCTATCACGGGCCGGGCACCTGCACCTTCTACGGCACTGCAAATTCCAACCAGATGCTGATGGAGATCATGGGGCTGCACACGCCGGGCGCCTCCTTCGTCAATCCCAACACGCCGCTGCGCGATGCGCTGACCAGGGAGGCGGCGAAGCGGGCGCTGGCGATCACGGCCATGGGGAACGCCTACACGCCGGTGGGACGGATGATCGACGAGCGATCGGTGGTGAACGGCATCGTCGGGCTGCACGCGACCGGCGGCTCGACCAACCACACGATCCACCTGATCGCGATGGCTCAGGCTGCGGGTATCCAGATCACCTGGCAGGACATTTCCGATCTTTCCGAAGCGACGCCGCTGCTGGCACGGGTCTATCCGAACGGGCTGGCCGACGTGAACCATTTCCACGCTGCCGGCGGGCTAGGCTTCCTGATCCGTGAACTGCTCGATGCCGGCCTGCTGCATGAAGACGTTCAGACCGTCTGGGGCGAAGGCCTGCGTCCATACGCTGTCGAAGCCAAGCTTGGCTTCGATGGCGGTGTGATTCGCGAGGCTGCGCCGAAGATCAGCGGCGATGACAAGGTTCTGACCACCTTCGCTAGGTCGTTCCAGCCGACCGGCGGCTTGCGGGTTCTCGCGGGCAATATCGGCCACGCCATCATCAAGACGTCGGCGGTGAAGCCCGAACGGCGGCTGATCGAGGCGCCGGCGATCGTGCTCGACAGCCAGCAGGCGCTGAACGACGCCTTCAAGGCCGGCCAGCTCGATCGCGATTTCGTGGCAGTGATCCGGTTCCAGGGACCCAAGGCCAACGGCATGCCCGAACTGCACAAGCTGACGACGATACTGGGCGTGCTGCAGGACCGCGGTCACAAAGTGGCGCTTGTCACTGACGGCCGCATGTCAGGCGCTTCCGGCAAGGTTCCGGCGGCGATCCATGTGACGCCGGAAGCTCTCGAGGGCGGCGTCATCGGCAAGATCCGGGACGGCGACATCATCCGGCTGGACGCCGACAACGGCGCGCTCGAGGTGCTTGCACCCGCTTCCGAACTGGCGGTGCGGAAAGTCCCGGATATCGACCTTTCGGCCAACGAGCACGGCTTTGGTCGTGAACTGTTCGCCGGCTTCCGCCAGATGGTCGCACGCGCCGACCATGGAGCCAGTGCGTTCGGGACGGCATAACGCTAAGGAACTGTCACCTCGGTTCGCTCGCCGGCATTGACCGTCGCAGTCGCTTCCTTCTTGCCGCCATTGTCGCCTCGATCGGCGACAATCACATAGTCGCCGGCAGGCAAGGTCGCCTGGTGCCTCTCGTCGAAGGCATAGCCGAACGCCTTGCGGTTGCCCTGAATGTCCTTCCTGGCCTCGAACACCTCAATATGCTTCGCGCCCGGTGCTGAGACGGCAAGCACGCCTGCGTTCAGGTCAGCGGTGACGTCCTTCGCCTCGCCGGCGCGGATGTTGAAGGGCTGCTCCGCCTCCGCCTTATCCATTCGCACCATCGCGACGTAGTCGCCCGGCGACAGCTCGAATTTTGTATCGGGGCCAAAGCCGTAGGTAACCTGCTCGCGCGAGCCGTCGATGTTCTTTTTGGCCTTGAATATCTTGACGTCGAGCCCGGAGGCGCCGACCTTTTCGCCGCCTTCGGCATAAAGGGCGTTGACGATAACGCTGCCAATGCCGAGCACCACATCTTTCTCGACAGTCTGGCCGGCGGCCAAGCTCAGCGGCTCTGTGACTTCGCCCTTGCCGATCCTGACAGTAACCTTCTGCTCGCCGGCGGGCAGGACAATCCTGGTCAGGCCGTAATTGGTGGCTTTGCCGCCCGGATATTCGGTGACGACGGTCGCGCCGTCGCTGACCTCCGCGCCCTCGCTCGCAAGCGGCCGGACGATCAACGTGCCGGCGTTGAGCACGAAGGCCGGCTCGGCGACCTTGCCGGCTTCGATCTTGACCGGCATTTCGGCGGAAGCCTCGCCGAGCGTCGCCCTGACTATATAATCGCCGGGTTCGAGACTGCCCTTGTAGTTGTTGTATTCCGTTGCGACGCGCTCACCCTTCGTGCCATCAGCCTTCACCGCATAGATTTCGTAAGCGTTTCCAGCTTCGTTCAACGCCGGCTGGCCCTCGGCCATGATCGTCTGCGGGATGAAGTTGAATTCGGGCGCGGCCGGCTCGGGCGCAGGTTCTGGCGCGGGCTGCGGTTCCGGTTCGGGAGCAGCCGCAACCGTCGCCATCAGCGCATCCTTCAGTGCGCCTGCATCCGACGCCCGGATGTATCTGCCGCCGGTGTTCTCGGCGAGGCACGCCACCTGCTTGCCCTCTTCCGCCGTCAGGCCGAAGCCGACGACATGGGCGGTGAAGTCAACGCCCGCCTGCTCGAGTTCGGTTCCGACAGCGCAAGGGTCGGCATTGCAGGTTTCGAGGCCGTCGGTGATCAGAATGACTGTCGCCTTGTCCTCGGTGTAGCGCAGTGCTTCGGCGGCCTGCCGGACCGAGGCGGAAAGCGGCGTCTTGCCGAGAAACTTCATCGTATCCGCCGCGGCGGTTATGGAACTGGCTGCGCCCGGCGCGGGCGCGACCACCAGTTCGATGTCGTCGCAATTGCCCTTTTCACGATGGCCATAGGCCAGAAGCCCCAATTCCATGTCGGCCGGTATGGTCTGGAGCACCGTCCTCAGCGTCTGGCGTGCGATTTCGAGCTTGGGCTGACCGCCGATCTGGCCCCACATGGAGCCCGACGCATCGAGCACGATGATCGTGCGATCCGTAGCTGCGGCCGCGGCCGCCATCCAGAAGACCAGAAAGGTAGCCAGCACGCCTCGTGACAATGCGATCATGATGTCCCCCTCGATCCGCCGTTCTCTCGCGGCCGCAAGCTAACGAAGCCGCCAGGGGCTGACAACCCGTAGGGGCATCCAAGCTCAATAGGTGGTGCGGCGTTCTTCCGAGGGCGGGCGGCCGAACTGCAGCCGATAGCTCTGCGCGAAATAGGAATGCGAAGTGAAGCCGGTGGCGATCGCCACATCAAGGATCGGCATGTTGGTCTGGCGCAGCAATTCGCGCGCCCGCTCGAGCCTGAGCCGCATGTAATAGCGGCCGGGCGTGACGTTGAGATGGCGCAGGAACAGGCGTTCGACCTGACGCACCGACAACCCAGCGGACTTCGCCAGTTGCACCGCCGAGAACGGCTCGTCGAGATTGTCGGCCATCAGTTCGACGATCTTACGCAGCTTCTCCGATTTGCCGGTCAGGTCGCGCTCCGGACCGACGCGCTGGCGGTCGCCAGCGGAGCGGATGCGCTCGTGCTGGAACTGGTTGGCGACACCGTTGGCGATGCCGGAGCCGAAGTCAGTGCGCACGATCTCCAGCATCAGGTCGATGGAGGTCGTGCCGCCGGCGCAGGTATAGCGCTTGCGGTCGATTTCGAACACGTTGCCGGTGCATTCGATATCCGGGAATTTTTCCATGAAGCCGGCCCGGTTTTCCCAATGGATGGTGCAGCGATGGCCTTCCAACTGGCCGGCCTCAGCAAGAAGGAAGGAACCCACTGAAAGCGCGCCGAGCGCGCCGCCGCGCCTGCCCCAGCTGCGGAGCGCGCCAAGCACCTTGCTCTTGCCCGGAAATTCGGTGGTCAGGCCGACGGAAACGAACAGAATGTCGACAGGCGGAAGATCGGCGACGCTGTAGTCGATCTTCAGCGGCAGGCCGTTCGACGCCATGACCGCGTCGCCGTCCGCCGACACAGTGGTCCAGCCGTAGTAGTCATAGCCCAGCAGCCGGTTCGCCGATCGGAACGTGTCGATCGCGGCGGCCAGCGAAAACATCGAGAATTTGTCGACCAGCAGAAACGCAAACTGCCGGCCCCCCTGGATTTGGTCGGGCATGGCCGGCCGTTCTACAGCAACAGGAAGCGGGGGCAAAGCTCGGACCTGGGTTTAGAATGTCGGGCGCTTGAGACCCGCGGCACGATATGCGGAAACCAACGTGTTGGCCATCAGCAAGGCAATTGTCATCGGGCCGACGCCGCCCGGCACCGGCGTGATCGCGCCGGCGGCCTTTTCGGCCTCGGCGAATGCCACATCTCCGACCAGCCGCGACTTGCCCTCACCCTTTTCCGGCGCCGCGATTCGGTTGATGCCTACGTCAATGACTGTGGCGCCGGGTTTTACCCAATCGCCCTTGACCATCTCTGGCCGACCGACGGCGGCAACCAGGATGTCGGCGGTGCGGGCAAGCGCCGGCAAATCCTTCGTACGGCTGTGGGCAATGGTCACTGTGCAGTTTGCGGCCAGCAGGAGGTTGGCCATCGGCTTGCCGACGATGTTCGAGCGGCCGACAACAACAGCATTCAAGCCGGACAGATCCTTGCCGCGCACACGCTCGATCAGAAGCATGGAGCCTGCCGGCGTGCAGGGCACGAAGGCGGTGTCGAGTTCACCAGTGCCGAGCTTGCCGACATTGATGTAATGGAAGCCGTCGACGTCCTTTTCGGGCGCGATGGTCTGGATGATGCGGCCGGCATCGATGTGGGCCGGCAGCGGCAGCTGCACCAATATGCCATGGATCGCCGGGTCCGCATTCAGATCGCGTACGATCGCGACCAGTTGTTCCTCCGACGTTTCGGCAGGCAGCGTGTGCTGAACCGAATGGAATCCGCATTCCTTGGCCTTGCGGCTCTTGGAGGAGACGTAGACCTGGCTTGCCGGATCCTCGCCGACGATGACGACCGCCAGGCCAGGCGTGATCGCCTTGGCATTCACCAGTTCACCTGTGAGCCGCTTTACAGTCTGCACGACCTCATCGGCTACGGTTCTTCCGTCAATGATTTCGGCCATGATCGATCCTTTGACTGGAGCTTGGCAGTCTGCGGCATAGTGGCGAAAAATTGCCGGCGCAATCCGCCAAAGCGGCGTCGCGTGGCGTAAACTCGAAACCGCTGCGGAATTCGTCGCTCAGAAATAGCGGCGGCGCTGCCGGGCTTCGGTGAAGTCGCGCACGGCCTCGCGAAATTCGCGCAGGCTGGACCGGATTTCGTCGATCGGGGCCTGCTGCGTCTCCACAGGCGGAGGAGGAGCTTCCGGCTGCCGGAAAGGCGCAGCCGGCGCCGCAGCGTGCGATGCGTAAGGTTGCACTGCTGCATGCTGAGGATAAAGCGTCTGCGGCGGCATGTGCGCCGGATAGAAGCCCGCTGGCTGCTGCCCCTGCTGCGCATAGGGATAATAAGATTGCGGCGGCATCTGCGGCTGCTGCCAATGCTGCGGCTGCTGGAGCGGGGCAGGCGGGTAAGCCACCTGCGGCGCATAGTGCGTCGCAGGTGCGTTGGGATCTGCATAGTACGGCTGCTGCATCTGCGGCTGCCCGTAAACGGGCTGCGGCTGTGCCGGCGGATAAGGCTGCGGGTAGGCCTGCGGCTGCATCGGATAGACCGCAGGGGCGGACGCAGGATGTGGCGCGCCAAAGGGTGGATAGGCATAGACTGGATCTTGCATCGAACTTCCCCTCGATCTTTCGGACGTCTCATGGCGGCGCGGCGCGCTCTGCGGCTCCGGCTGCGCCTCGGGCGCGACGTCGGCCGGAGCGGCTTGCTGGCTGCTCGTTTCCGGCCGGACGGCGCGATACCCGGTTTCCTGATCCGCCGGCAGGGATGAGCCAGTCCCTTCCGGGCCTTTTGCAGGAGTAATCGGGCTGGATGGATCGCGCCTTCGCGGCTTCTGTCGCGCCGAGCGCGAACTGGCGGTTTCGCTCAGGCTCTCATAGGCTCCGCGCATCCCGCCGAAGCCGACGCCGGCGAAGAAGCCGAGCATCAGCCCGGTCAGCGCCATTGTCGAACGCGAAGGCGGATTGGCGTTGAGCGGCGGCCAGGCCTTGGAGATCACGCTCATATTGGCGGTGTTGATGTCCTTCTGCTCGCCGGTTTCCCGTGCACGCAAAAGGAATGCCTCGTAGACGGCGCGCTTGGCGGACGCTTCGCGTTCGAGTTCGCGCAGCGTGACCAGTTCATTGCTGAGGTCGCCCTGGCGCACCTTAAGCTGCGCGAGCCGCGAGGCAAGTTCCTGTTCGAGTTGGACCGCCCGCTTCAACTCCGTCTGCGTCGACGAGACGATGCGGCGCAACTCGCTGTTGATCATGTCGCGTGCGCCCGCAAGCTGCGCCTCGACCGCCATGCGTTCGGGGTGACGTGGGCCGAGCCGCACCGCCATCCGGTCGGCGTCGCTTTTCAGCGCCGAATATTGGGCGCGCAGCTCCTGGATCGTCGGCGAAGTGAGTTCTTCCGGCAGAGTTCCGCCGAGCACCGCATCGACATTGACCGAGCGCGTCGACGCTGCCCTTGCGTTCAGTTCAAGCGTTCGCGCACGCGCCACCGAAAGCTGCTCGTTCAACTTGACGATCTCGTCATCCGTGATCAGGCGACCTTGGGCGTCGATGATGTCGTTTTCCGCCTTGAAGGTCTCGACCTTGCGCTCGGCCGCCTCGACGCCTGCGCGGAGCTGGTCGAGTCGCGAAGTCAGTTCCTCCTCGGCCCGCCCGGCCGTATTGGACTGGATCTGGCCGTAGGTCTGCAAAAAAACATCGGTCATCGTGTTGGCGATCAGCGCCGACTTCTCGCCATCCCTGGTGACCGCGCTGATCATGATGACAAATGTCTTGCCGCCACGTTCGACCGTCAGGGCCTCGGAAAGATTCTGGACGGCAAGGGTGTGCCGTCTGTCACCGGCGCCATCGCCATCGCTGCGCGACAGAAGCGAGCGGAGATTCGAGATAAACGCGCCGATCCCGCCATCGCTGCCCTCGCCGTTGAATTCGGGATCGCTGGCGAGGTTAAGGCGATCCACGACCTTGATCAGAACCGTGCCGGAGGTCAGAATCCGGACCTGGTTCTCGATGATCGCCAGAGTTGCCTCATTGGAGAGCCCGCTCTGGGTGATATCGCGTTCGACCAGATTGAGGTCGCGCGGATCGACCAGCAGCTCGGCTGTGGCCTCGTATTTCTTCGGGGTGGAAAGGGCGATCATGACGCCCAGAATCGCACCGAGGAGTGTCGTGCCGACAATGATCCATTTCGATTTGGCTATGCCGGCGACCACCTTGCCGGGGTCGATGAGCGGCTTCCAATGTTCGTCCGGTACGTCGCGATCGGCAGCCGGCTCGGCGATTTCGACCTTAGAGATATCGACGCGGCTATGCTCGCGGCGGCCGACGGGGGCATCCCAAGCTGGACGAGGCTCATCGCTTTCGGCCTGCAGGGGCCGCCTAATCCAGTCCGGCAGGAGGCGGCCGATCCGGCCCGTCTTGGCTGACGCGGGCTCGGCCAAGGGGGCAGGTTTTTGATCGATTGCGGGGGCGTTTTCGAGGCGCTGCTGAGGCGGATCGCTCCACATTTCCCGCTTCTGCCGGGCGACTTGATGGCGAGCGGCAGCATTGTCAGAGCGCGGCGGCTCCGCTGCAGCAAGAAGCGACCCGGACCGCCGCGACACCTCCTCGCCCGGGCGCGGATCGCCAAACGAAAGCAACGAGCGCTCACGCCGTGGATCGTCGCGTTGGTCGGTGTCAAACATGGATTGCGGCCGTTTCTCGACGCATGCCGGATTGGTGAATGCAAACGTTAAGCCACGCTAAACAGCCATGGAAAACAAAAGGTTAATTTCCTGGTTTGAAGACGTGCATCATTTGGTCCTTGAACCTATGTCGGCCTCTCCCGGAACCGGCCATTAAACTTTCCGCATTAGCATTGCCCAGACATGACCGAGGCAAGCGATATCCGGCAAAGGCGGCCTTTCGCCAGAATTGGCGCGTTCCTTTCGGAGCGGCGTGGTCTCCTGCGCGATTATTTCGCGGCGATCAGCGGCGCCGGCGGCCGACTGGTGTTTTCGCTGCTCTACTTCGTCGCGCTGGCGAACACGCTGTCACTGGCCGATTTCGGGCTTTTCGCAACCGCATCGGCCGCAGGCGTCATGCTGTCGCGGATCCTGGCGTTCGGCTTCATCTCGGCGCTCTACCGAACGGCGACAATCCGCCCGAACCTGATCGGTACGTATACCGCGGGCTTCGGCGCAATAGCGGCGCTATCGCTGCCGGTCGTAGCAGCCGCGTCCTGGCTGACCTATTTGCTGTTCTTTTCCGGCCAGATGGCGCTTTCCCTGTTTGCGGCCGTGATATTCGCGGAGGTGCTGCTGTGGCGGCCCTTCGAAGTCGTCATCATCGTCAACAACGGCTTGAACCGGTTCGGGCGAGCGGCTTCGCTGACCATTTTCGGCACTGTGATGCGGGCGGCTGGCGCCGTCGTGTTCGCGTTTTGGCCGATCGACAGCCTGGCCGCCTGGTCAGGCATCTATATCGCCGTCAACGCCATCGCGCTCATTGCGGCGGTCGCGTTGTTCTATCCGCGCCAGCGACTACGTTTCCAGCCGCGTCTCTACTGGCGGCGGCTTGCCGATTCGCTCTATGTCGCAGGGGCTGAGATCCTGTTCTACCTGCAGATGGAGTTCGACAAACTGCTCGTGCTGGCCATCGGTGGACCGCAGCTTGCAGGCCTCTATGCGATCGTCATGCGGTTGGTCGATCTTACCGCTATCCCGATCCGCACGTTTTCGATGATGCTGGTGCAGCGGATGATGCGCACCCCCGACATGCTGAAAAGCTGGCGCATGCGCGGCGGCATCGAAGCCGGCATCTTTGCTGTTTCGACGGGCGCGTTGCTGAGCCTTGCTATAGTCCTTCACTTTTTCCCGGCGGCATTAGGCAGAACCGTAGCGGAGGCCGCGCCGCTGGTCGGACTCGCGGTTTTCGTACCGGGGCTGCGCAACCTAGTCGAGTATCAGGCCGAACTGCTGTTCGCGCGCGGGCAGACGCTCGTGCGGGCGCTCAATCTTGCCTTGCTGGCGGGTGCGAAGGCCGTCCTGCTGATCTTCATCATGACGAACAGCCTCGACACCGCGGTCTTCATATGGTCGCTGAACGCGATGTTCGCCGCACTCTATCTGGTGTCGGCGCTGTTGACTTATTCGGCGCTGCGCATGCCGGCCAAGCCGGTCTGATGGCTACGCCGCCTGGGTCAGGCGACGGATACGGTCGATATCGGTGCCTATGAAAGATTGCATTCCGATCGCCACCTGTTGTGGCGACATGCCGGCGACGAAGCGCCGGAATTCGTCGTCGGACATGGCGGAACCGGTCCAGTGGACGCGGCAGAATTCCTCGCCGGCATGGAAATGCCCGGCACCGCCGAGCACCTCGTCGACGAAGCGACCGTAGATCAGGCATTCGGAAAATTTGCGGGACGAGCCGACCACTTCGACCCAGTTGCGGCCGTGCAGCCGCTCGATTTGCGCGCACATCCCCTGAACGTCCCGCCTGCTCCAGGCTATCAGGGTGGAGATATAGTCATGCGGCGAAATCGCCGGATGCTCGATGCCCAGGGCCGCGCCGGCGTTTCGAGACCAGGTTGCGTGATCGCCTGTGCCCGGCAGCGCATTGTCGCGCCGGAACAGCCGCAGCCGGCCGTCACTCCGAAACGCCGCGCAGTCGAAGGGTTTCAGGAAGACCACATCGGAATCGCAATAGACGAGAACGTCCTCCTCCGCATGGGCAGCGATGGCGATGCGCCGAAGCTGCTGAACGTGCCAGCCGCGCAGTGGCATTGTTTTCCAACTCAGCCAGATGCGGCGGCGGAAGAGGCTCGCAGGATCGCTGACCGCGTGGAGCCACGTTGGGAGCAGGTCGCGCTCGTCGACCACGGTCCGTGACCTCGTTTCAAGCTGGCGAAACAGCGCCACGTCGTCCCGCTCGACCAGTAGGTAATGATGCGACAAGCCGGTCACATGCCGGTCCACCGTCTCGCAAAGCAGGCGGCAGCGCTCGAAATCGGGCGCATAGCTGGCCGTCACCATGGCGGAAGCGGCCGTTTTGCCGATCAGACCGAGCGCGGCCGCTTGCGGCAAGAAGCGGCTGTTCACCGGCTGCCCCTGCCACGGGCGAGCTTCTGGCGCAGGACGCGCGCAAGGAAGAGCGGATTGCCGACAATATAGCGTCGCCAGAGGCGCCCGGGCTCTATAATCAGCCGGAAAAGCCATTCCAGGCGCATGCGCCGCATCCAACCGGGCGCGCGCGGCACGGCTCCGCTCAGGAAATCGAGCAGCGCGCCGACAGCTATCGGCAGCGTGCAATGCTTATCCGTCAGATTCCGCGCGATCCAGAGTTCCTGCCTCGGCACGCCCATGGCGACCAGCAGCACATCCGGCCGTAACTCTCTTATGGCTTCGATGACGCCCGGTTCTTCCTGCGGTGAAAAATACCCGTCATGGATCACGATATAACTGTGCTGAGGAGCGATGGCAGCCAGCTTGCCGGCGGCCGCGTCGGCGTTGCGGCGTGTTGCGCCGAGCAGCCCGACGGTCAGCGGTTTGGAAGCGGCCCTGAGGAAGCCCGGAATGAAATCCGTGCCGTTGAGGTTTGCCGGAAAAGGCGAGCCGTAAAGGATCTTCGCCGCCATATCGACACCGACGCCGTCCGGCAGGATGAGGAAATCTTCGAGCGCATCGGCGAACGCCGCGTCTATGGAAGCGACATTGGCGTTGTGCGCATTGAGGAAACTGACTTTGGTGAACCTTCGTTCGGCCAGCATGCGCTTCAAGAGGCCGATCGCTTCGTCCCACCCGGCGCTTGCAACGGAGATGCCGAGTATGGTCTTGCAGGCGGAAATGCCGATGGCGTTGGCGGCGTGCATGTTCATGCCAACGCCTCGTGCCGCTGGTGGCCGAGCGCTTCCAGGCCGCGCCTGACCTGCGCGTCGAGTTCGGCGCGCTGGCGGCGATAGAACGCGGCGCCGTCGGCATCGGCGATCTCGCCTGCGGCGGCGCGCTCGAGCGCTGCCGCAAAGGCCGCCGGATCGTCGGCAACGAAGCAGTTTGCGGGAATATGCCCGACGCCGCGCAACGATGAGCTCGTGGCGACGGTCGGCAGACCGAGTTCGAATGCCTCGATGGTCTTCAACTGCACGCCGGTCCCTGCCCTGCTGATCAGCGGCACGACTGCAGCACTGCAGACGAAATCCTGCGCGTCGGGAACGCGACCGACAAATGTCACGCCCGGATGGGACGAGGTGACGCCGGCGGGTTTGGAGCCGGCGATGCGGATCGTGAAATCGCGGCGCAAGCGCGGCACGACCTCACCCAGAAACCAGTCGAGACCAATGCGATTGGGCTGCCATGTCCAGGTGCCCACAAGGGCTGCGTCGCAATCCCTGCGGCGTGCGGCCGGTGACGGCGGGGCATCGGGCCGAGTCACCAATGGCAGTGCGGCCGATTTGGCATCGGAAGCCACGCCCAGCGCCGCCCGGTCTTCTTCCGCAAGCGTGAAGACAAATCGTGCCTTGCCGCAGAGCCGCGCCTCCAGGCGTTTCAGAAGCCGCGCCTCACGCCGGAACAGGAAACGCTCGAAAGCGCCCTTCGCGGCGGTCGCGTTTTCCATTGCCGAGACATGCTCGACATTGTGGGCGACGAAGATCGAGGGCCGGTCGTCGAACAGGTCTTCGAAGGCGCCGGCAAACTGCACGGAGTTCAGCACGTAGCCGTCAAAGGGCCCGGCCCCTGTGACGGCGCGGTGCAGACGTTCCGGGCTGACCAGCCGCAGCTTTACCGAGGAGAATGTCAGGCCGGCCAGTACCGCCTTGGCGAGCCATCTGAGCTTCTGCGCGATCGACGCATGCTCGTTGCGAACGTCGACGGAACCAAGAACGATCGTGTTTTCGGGATCCAGTGCCTGCCGGCCGGGCCAGGTGAAGCCGATTACGGTCACGCGAACGCCTGCACGGCGCAAAGCCGCGATGATCGCGGCGTTGGCGATCTCGTAACCCGAGCCAAGCCCGCCGTCGGGCACGATCGAAGTGGCAAACAGCAGATGCATCTCACCTATCCTGAGATGTCGAATAGCCAAACCCAGTGAAGCCTTGCTTAAAATGCCGACCCGGCGGGGGCAAACCGCGGCAAGCAGACAGCCATCCGCGAAAGGTGTTTAACGAATCCTTATCGCCGCCGGTGCTATTCAAGCCAGGAAGTTACGGACGTTCGCATGAAGCCCTTGCAAAAAGATGGACCGGTTTCGATCGCCGGCCGATCTCCGGGACTGGTCCCGGCGACGATCGAGGCCGTTGTGACGGTGCCGACATTCCGTCGGCCGGAACAGTTGCTGGCCACGCTGGAATCGCTGCGGCTGCAGGAGACGGCGCGCCCGTTCGCAGTGATCGTGATGGAAAACGAGGCGGATGCGCGCGAGGGCGCCTACGCCGCGGTGCCGCTTTTCGACACGGGCGCGCTGGAGGGGATGGTCATCATCGCGCATGAGCGCGGCAATTGCAGCGCCTACAATGCCGGTTGGCAGACCGCCGTGATGCATTTTCCGGGTTTCAGGTACTTGCTGGTCATCGACGACGACGAGGTGGCCGACCGCCGCTGGCTGGAAAACATGTGCGCCGCTGCGGAGAAGTACGAAGCGGACATCGTGGGCGGACCGCAGGTTCCGGTCTTTGCCAGCCCGGCGCACGCCAAATGGGCGGAGCATCCCGTCTTTGCGCCGCCCTACACGAAGAGCGGAAGGGTCGGCGCGCTCTATTCGTCAGGCAATCTGCTGGTTGGCCGGCATGTGCTGGCTGCTATGGGTCCGCCATTTCTCGACCTCAAATTCAACTTCATGGGCGGCGGCGATTCCGACTTCCTGAGCCGGGCAGCGCAGCGCGGGTTCAAGCTGGCCTGGTGCGCCGAGGCGCCGGTGCATGAAGCGGTGCCACCGCGCCGGGTCGAGACCGATTGGATCCGCGCACGCAGCCTTCGCAACGGCGTCATCTCCACGCTGGTCGAGAAGAAGAAGCGGGCCGGCACGCCCCTTTCCAACGCTCGAGTGTTTGCAAAGAGCCTGGCGCTCCTCGCCGCGTCGCCGCTCCGGGCTTTGGCCCGGACCGCCAGGACCGGCTCACCGGCGATCGGCATCTATCCGGTCCATGTCGCGCTCGGCCGGGTTCTGGCCGAGTTCGGATACGCCAATGAACAGTACCGTCAGCCCGAAAAAAACTGACGCCGCGCCGATCACGGCGGCATTTTCGCGGAGCGGCGTCACCACAGCCATCGCGACGATCCTGCTGACCGTCGCGATGGTGTCGTTCAAGCCATTCCAGCCAGCTGCCACGAACGTCGGCGACGGCGGTGATATCGTCAATCAGCTCGGCTTCGGTTCGCTGGGCGCGCTTTCGATCTTCTCACTGGTGGCCTTTGCCAATCCGCGCGTTGTCAGCGCCCTGTTCAGCCCGACCTTTCTATTGATGATCGGCTTCCTGCTGCTTTCGGCATTCAACGCCACCGACCCAAATGCCGCGATGCGCGCCGCCTCCTTTACGCTCATCGGCATTCTGACGATGGCGACTGTATTGGCGATACCCCGCGATGCCGACGCGTTCTCGACCGTCATCGCGGTGGCGGGGCTTTTCGTCATCGGGCTGAGCTTCGCCGGCCTGATAATATTTCCGAACGACGCCATGCACACGGCCGATTCCATCGAGGCCGAGCACGCCGGGCTCTGGCGTGGCGTCTTCAGCCACAAGAACATCGCCGGCCCGGTGATGGCCTGCCTGAGCTTCGGTGGTATCTACCTCTTTCGACGCGGCTGGAAGGCGACAGGCGTGCTGCTGTTTGTCAGCGCGATGGTCTTCATGATCAACACAGGCTCCAAGACGACAGCAGGTCTGGTGCCGGCTTCGATCCTCGTCGTAGTCGTGCCGAGCCTGTTCGGAATGCGGCTGATGACGCCGTTGCTGTTTGCGCTTGCGATGATCGGCACGTCGCTCGCCACGCTTGGCATCGTCTTCATCGACCCTCTGAAGCAGCTTGCAGCGGAGCATTTCCCCGAGCTTACCTATACGGGGCGTACGACGCTTTGGGAGTTTGTCGGCGAGATGATCGCCAAGCGTCCCTGGGCCGGCTATGGCTATATCAGCTTCTGGGGCACCGACGCCGTCACCAGTACGGCCCAGCCTTTCGATCGTGCCTGGGACGTGCGCGGCATCGTCCATGGCCACAATGGCTATCTCGATATCGCAGTGACAATGGGCCTGCCCGCAATGTTTGTCGCCATCTGGGCGTTCCTCATCGCACCGCTGCGAGACTACATGCGCATTCCTTTGCGCAAGGAGAACATTTTTCTCGGCGATTTCTTCATGATGGTCCTGCTGTTCACGGCTCTCAATTCTTTTCTGGAGAGCTTTTTCTTCCGGCGTGTCGACCCCGTATGGCTGTTCTTCGTGTTCAGCGTCATCGGGCTCAGGCTGACCGCCCGCTTCCCACTCAAGGCTTCCAATCCGGACTAATCGGCCTCTTTCGCATGAGTGCCGGACCGTCTAAACGGAGGCAGGACGGAGGCTCGGAATGACAGTGAAGGTCGTGCTCGCCGGTTGCGGCAACATGGGATACGCCATGCTTTCGGGCTGGCTGAAATCGGGCAAGCTCAGGCCAGACGAGACCTTCGTCATCGAGCCCAATGTAGAATTGCGGGCACGGGCTGGAGCACTCGGCAGCAGCGTGGGCAGCGACGCCGGCGACATTCCGCCGAGCGCCGTCCCTGCCCTGGTCGTACTGGCGGTGAAGCCGCAAGTGATACGCGAGGTGACGGCCGGGTACCGGCGCTTCGGCGACGGCCGCACGATATTTCTCAGCATCGCGGCGGGAACAGCGATGGCGACATTCGAAGAAATCCTCGGAGAAAACGTGCCGATCATCCGTTGCATGCCCAACACTCCGGCTGCAATCGGCAAGGGCATGCTGGTTACGTATGCCAATGACCGAGTGTCGGACGGCACTCGCAAATTCGTCGCCGACCTGCTTTCGGCCAGCGGCGAGGTCGCCTCTATCGACGACGAACGCCTCATGGATGCGGTGACCGCCGTCTCCGGTTCCGGCCCGGCCTATATTTTCCATTTCATCGAGTGCCTGACGGCGGCGGCAGAAAGCGCCGGACTGCCGACGGAGACTGCAAAATTGCTGGCGATGCAGACGGTCTATGGGGCGGCTTCATTGGCTGCTGAAAGCCATGAGGATCCGGGCGTGCTGCGCCAGCAGGTGACCAGCCCGAACGGCACCACGGCGGCGGCGCTCGCTGTTTTGATGGGCGAGGACCGGCTCAAGCGGTTGGTTACGGATGCGGTGGAGGCAGCGAGGATCAGAAGCATAGAATTGGGCAAATAGCGCCCGCCTGGACTACCCCGCCTCGATCTCCGCCTGCAGCGCCGCCAATTGGTGCGAGGCTGCGGCGACTGCGGCGTTCTCGATGGCGCGAAACCGGGTGACGACCGAAAGTCCGAGGGGCGTCAGCGCTGCGCCGCCGCCGCTTTTCCCGCCGGTACGGGCAGAGACGAGCGGCTTGCCGAACAGACGGTTGAGATCGTCCACGAGATCCCAGGCGCGCTTGTAGGACATGTCCATGGCGCGGGCCGCCGCCGAGATCGAACCCGACGAAGAAATCTCTTCGAGCAGCGCGATCTTGCCGGGTCCAATCCGGCCTTCGGGGTCGAGATTTATCCGCAAGCTGAGCGAAGGCATTCTTGTAAGGCGCTCCCATTCAGAAGCCTTGGTCGATCAGGCTATTCGACAGGTTTTCCTGATCGAAAGCCACAGATTTTATCACCGCAAAGACTTCCTGGCCGACATGCAGCCGAAGCGCATCAAGGGACAGGCGGGTGATCCGCGACAGCACCTGCTGCCCTTGGCAATCGATATTTATCTCAACCAGCGGATCGCCCGCATGGGCAATCCGCGCGACCTTCCCGCGCAATATGTTCTGGGCGCTGAGCCCGACCGGTTCGGTGGTCGCGATCATGACGTCGCGCGCCCGGAGCCGGAGCCTGATAGCCGAGCCGGTCTCAGTGCGTAAGCGCGGAACCCGGATTTCGCCGGCGGCCGACTTCAGCACTGTCATGCCGTAACCGATGTCGTGATCGGCGACAATCATATCGAGCACGACGCCGCCCTCGCCCCGTTCTTCGGCCGGGAGAAGATCGAGCCTCTGGATGATCTCGCCGGTCGGGCCGGCCGCAGCGACTTTGCCGTCCGATATCACGACGATATCCGTCGCAAGCCTGGCGACCTCGACAATCGAATGGCTGACATAGACGATCGGGATTTTCAGCTCGTCGCGGAGCCGCTCGATATAGGGCATGATCTCGCTTTTGCGCGCCTCGTCGAGCGAGGCCAACGGCTCATCCATCAGCAGCAGCCGCGGGCTGGCGAGCAAGGCCCGGCCTATGGCGACACGCTGCTTTTCGCCGCCGGAAAGCAAATTCGGCCTGCGCTCCAGCAGATGGCCGATGCCGAGCAGCTCCACGATGCGGCCGGTGTCCGCGTAACGTTCGCGTGCCGGAGCGAACCACTTGCCGTAGCCAAGATTGCGCCGGACGCTCATATGCGGAAACAGCCGCGCATCCTGGAACACCGCGCCGATGCGGCGGCGGTGCGGCGGCACGAAAACGTTGGACATCCGGTCGGTGAGCACGCGGCCGTCAACCGCAACGCTGCCATGATCGGGCCGGATCAGTCCCGCGATCATACTGATGATCGAGGTCTTGCCCGAACCCGACGGTCCAAACAGCGCCGTCAGGTGACCTGCGCTCGCGAACCGCGCCTCCAGCTGGAAGCCACCGAGCCGGTGATTGATATCGACTAAGATGGTCATGCGCCCTCGATCCGGCGGGTGGCACGCTGGGCGAGCGCTTCCGAAGCCATGAGCGCCGCCATCGAGATTGCAACGGAAATCAGGGTGAGCCGCAACGCGCCCGCATCGCCTCCGGGGATTTGCGTGAACGTGTAGATCGCCGACGGCAGAGTCTGCGTTTCGCCGGGGATGTTCGACACGAAAGTGATGGTTGCGCCGAACTCGCCCATCGCCTTGCCGAAAGACAGGATCATGCCCGCAATAATCCCGGGCAGGATAAGCGGCAGGGTGATGGTCGCGAAGACCCAGACTGGTCCTGCGCCGAGCGTACCGGCGGCGGCCTCCAGCCGCCGATCGACGGTCTCGATGGATAGTCTGATCGCGCGCACCATCAGCGGGAAACCCATGATCGCACAGGCGAGCGCGGCCCCGGTCCAGCGGAACGAGAATACGATGCCGAAATGCTCGGCGAGGAACGCGCCCACCGGCCCCCGCCTGCCAAAGCTCAGCAGTAGGAGATAGCCGGTGACGACGGGCGGCAGGATCAGCGGCAAATGGACGATGCCGTTGAGGAGCGACTTTCCCCAGAAATTCCCCCGCGCTAGAATCAGAGCCGTGAGCAGGCCGAGCGGCAGGCTCCCCAGCATGGCCCAGACAGCGACCTTGATCGACAGCCGCACCGCATTCCATTCGTCTGGCGTCAGTTCCATGCGAGATTGCTAGTTAGAGGCGACCGGAGCGAGCACCGTAAAGCCCTGCGCCTCGAATTGTCGCCTCGCCTTGGCCGATTGCAGATGTTTTACAAATTTCACGGCGTCCGGATTTTTGGAATCCGCGATCACTGCGGCGGGATAAACGATCGGCGGATGCGTCTCCTCCGGAAATATGCCGATCACTTTTACAGCCGGCTCGGCTACGGCGTCGCTTTGGTAAACGATGCCGAGCGGCGCCTCGCCGATCGCAACCAGTTTGAGCGCGGCGCGAACATTCTCCGCCTGCGCCACCTTGTCTTCGACCTCGGCCCAGACGCCGAGCCTCTCGAGCGCTGCCTTGCCATATTTGCCGGCAGGCACGGCCTTCACGTCGCCCATTGCCAGCCTGCCATTGCCGAGAAGCTCGGCAAGCGGGAAATCCGGCGCGATGCTGGTTTCGATTGTCGAGCCTGTGGCTGCGATCAGGACGATGCGGTTGCCGAGGAGGTTTGTCCGGGAGCCGGGCGCGATAAGCTGCTTTTCCGACAGATATTCCATCCAGTCGAGATCGGCCGAAATAAAAATATCGGCCGGGGCACCCTGCTCTATCTGCCTGGCCAGCGCCGAACTTGCCGCGTAGGAAATGGTCGCCGTTTGGCCAGTCTTGGTCTGCCAAGTCTCATTGACCGCATCGAGTGCGTTTTTGAGGCTGGCGGCCGCAAACACGACCACTTTCTCGGCCGAATGAACGGAAGGCGCGGATGAAAGCGCCATTACCATCGCGCCAATCAGCGCGGCGAACCTCCATCCATTTCTGCCCATCTCGACCACTCTCCAAAGCAGATCGCAATCAACCTATGCGAAGGCTAGCGATATATCCAGATGAATATAACACTAGCCAGTGCGGCTGGTACAACGCCGAGATGCGGCACGGCCATACTGATCCGTGCTAGTCCACGATATGCATCGAGAGGCCGCTTATCGGAAGGCAACGGGCGGGAGGAACAACTGAAAGCATGAAGGGAGCGGTTGTCATTGTCGGAGCCGGCATTGTGGGCGTGTCGGCGGCCATCTGGCTGCAGCGGGAAGGTCATGAAGTAATCCTGATCGACCGTGGCGGACCCGGCGAAGGGACGAGCTACGGCAATGGCGGCGTCCTTGCCTCCTGCGCGATCGTTCCAGTCACGGTGCCGGGCCTGCTGCGCAAGGCGCCTCGCATGCTTTTCGATCCGCGCCAACCGCTTTTCCTGAAATGGCGACACCTCCCAAAGCTCGCACCTTGGCTCAGAGCATATCTCAGCCATTGCACGCCCGAAGACACGCGACGGATCGCCAATGCGCTCTTTGCCCTTACCGGCGACAGTCTTGCCGAGCATCAGGCGCTTGCCGACGGTACCGGAGCGGAGCCATTCGTCGTGCCTTGCGACTATTTCTACGTCTATCGCGATCGGTCTCAGTTCGAGGCCGACACCCTCGGCTGGTCGATCCGCAGGGAACATGGTTTCCGATGGGACGAACTCGACGGAACAGCGCTTCGCGAGCATGACCCGATCTTCCGGCCGGACCTGAGCTTTGCAATTCGGCTGGGCGGGCATGGCCGCATCACTGATCCGGGAGGCCACGTCAAAGCGCTGGCGCGGCACGTAGAAGTCCGCGGCGGGCGTGTCATCCGCGCCGAAGTGACCGACATCGTGCATCAAAACGGCCGCGTCACCGGCGTCCGCGCCGGCAGCGAAACCATCGCCTGCTCCGCCGCGATCGTCACGGCGGGGGTGTGGTCGGGCTCATTGACCAAGAAGTTGGGGCTTGAGGTGCCGCTTGAGACTGAACGCGGATACCACATCGACCTGCACGAGCCGAACCGGATGCTCAGATCGCCGGTGATGTTCGCGTCAGCGAAATTCGTCGCAACACCGATGGAAGGCCGCCTCAGGCTTGCCGGCATAGTCGAGTTCGGCGGGCTGGCCGCGCCGCCCTCCCGCGCACCTATCGATCTGCTGCTCAGGAACATACGCGCCACAATGCCGGATCTGACCTGGCGTGACGCGAAGGAATGGATGGGGCATCGGCCCGCAACACCCGACTCCATCCCTGTGATAGGAGCCGTGCCGGGCATTGAAGGCGCCTGGCTCGGGTTCGGCCATCACCATATCGGGCTTACGACAGGGCCCAGGACTGGCAGGCTTCTCGCGCAACTGGTTTCGGGCCAACGACCGAACTTAGACCTTGCGCCCTATGCCCCTTCACGTTTCACTAGGCGGTAACAATCGAATTCAATGGGAGAATCGCAATGAAGTATTTTGCACGCCTGATGGCGGCGACCGCGTTTACCGCCGTTTCCGCAAGCGCCGCCTTCGCGGAAAAATGGGATATGCCGATGGCTTATCCAGCAACCAATTTCCATTCCGAGAACGCAGCAGCCTTCGCGAAATGCGTCGGCGAAGGCACCGACGGCCAGTTGGAGATCGTGACCCATGCGGGGGGTTCGCTGTTTGGCGGCAACGATATCAAGCGGGCCGTGCAGACCGGTCAGGCTCCCATCGGCGAGCGGCTTCTTTCGGCGCACGCCAATGAAAACCCGCTCTACGGCATAGACTCCATCCCCTTCCTCGCGACATCCTTCGACGCCTCGGAAAAGCTCTGGGCCGCTGCAAGCGACAAGCTCAAGGCAGCTCTCGATGCCGAAAACCTGGTTTATGTCTACGCGGTGCCGTGGCCCGCGCAGGGCCTCTACATGAAGAAGGACGTCAATTCGGTCGCTGATCTGAAGGGCGTGAAGTTCCGGTCATACAACGCCGCGACCGCGCGGATCGCCGAACTCGCCGGCATGGCGCCGGTGCAGATCGAGGCGGCCGAACTCAGCCAGGCGTTGGCGACCGGCGTCGTCGAAAGCTTCATTTCGTCAGGCGCGACCGGCGTTGATTCGAAGGTTTGGGAACAGCTCACGCATTTCTACGACGTGCAGGCATGGCTGCCGCGCAACGTCGTTTTCGTCAACAAGGATGCTTGGACCGCGCTTGACGACGCATCCAGGGCGGCGATCACCACCTGCGGCGAAAAGGCGGCAGCGGATGGTCTCGCCAAGGTGAAGGAGCTTTCGGGCGGCTATCTCAAGACGCTGGAAGAGAACGGCATGAAGGTATCGCCGCCCAGCGAGCAGTTGGCGAATGAACTCGAAGGCTTCGGTCAGATCATGACCGACGAGTGGTTGAAAAGCGCCGGCGACGACGGCAAGGCTATCATCGACGCTTACCGCGCCAATTGACATAGCCGGCCCGGGACCCGGCGGTAGCGCCGGGTCTGCATCTTCATTCTATCCAGGAGCGTTCCGTGGACGGCGAAGCCAGCATAATCCGCCGAAGCCTCGACTTCGTCTATGATTTCGCAGCCTGGCTGTCGGCCTTGTGTCTGATTGCGATACTGGTCGTCATCACGGCGCAGGTTGCCGCCCGCTGGATGGGCATTCCTTTCCACGGCTCCAACGAATATGCCGGCTACTTCATGGCTGCGGCCTCGTTCCTGGCCTTCGCGCATACACTGAACCGCGGCGCCCATATCCGCGTCGGCCTGCTTCTGACCGCCTTGGGCGAACGGCGTTTCTGGGGCGAACTCTGGTCGCTCGCTATCGCCTCGGCGGCTTCGACCTATCTCGCCTGGTATGCGGTCAAGATGGTCTATTGGTCGTGGAAGCTGAATGATGTCAGCCAGGGTCAGGACGTGACGCCGTTGTGGATCGCCCAAACCCCGATGGCAGTCGGCGCCGTCATTCTCGCGATCTGCCTGATAGACAACCTCATCACCCTGCTGGTTACCGGACGCGACAACATCCGCGACGACCTCGCCGAGCAGAGCCACGCGGAATAACGCCGATGGAACCCTTTTATGCCATCGGCATCTTTCTTTTCGTCCTCTTCCTGCTGCTCGGGTCCGGCGTCTGGATCGGTCTTGCCCTGCTCGGCGTCGCCTATGTCGGGATGGAGATGTTCACCAGCCGGCCCGCCGGCGACGCCATGATGACGGTGATCTGGCGCTCGTCGTCGTCCTGGTCGCTGACGGCGCTGCCGATGTTCATCTGGATGGGAGAAATTCTCTACCGGACGCGACTATCGGAAGACATGTTCAAGGGGCTTGCTCCCTGGATGGGCCGGCTGCCGGGCGGACTGCTTCACACCAATGTCGCCGGCTGCACGATCTTTGCCGCGGTTTCCGGATCCTCGGCCGCCACGCTGACGACCGTCGGCAAAATGACCATCCCCGAACTGCGCAGGCGGAACTATCCGGAACGCCTGACTATCGGAACGCTTGCCGGCGCGGCGACGCTCGGTCTGATGATCCCACCCTCGCTGACGCTGATCGTCTATGGGGTGGCGATCAATGAATCAATCACAAAGCTGTTCATTGCCGGTGTCCTCCCCGGGCTCGTGCTGGCGTCCCTCTTCATGTGCTATGTCGTCGTCGTTTCTATGGTCTCGAAGGACTACAATCCGGCCGCCGAGCCGACACTGCCTTTCTGGGACAAGGTGAAGCGGTCGCGGTTCCTGGCCCCCGTCCTGCTTCTGATAGCGGCCGTAATCGGCTCTATGTATGTGGGCGTCGCAACCGCGACCGAAGCCGCCGCGATCGGCGTTATCGGCTCGCTGACGTTGGCTGCCGCGCAGGGCGCGCTGACGGCCGGGAATTTCTTCGAGAGCCTGATGGGCGCGACGAGAACCTCGGCGATGATCGCGCTGATCCTTGCGGGGGCTGCCTTCCTGTCTTTGTCGATGGGCTTTACCGGACTGCCGCGAGCGCTTGCCGAATGGATTGCATCGATCGAGCTCAGCCGGTTCGAACTGCTGATGGTCCTTCTGTTCTTCTACATCATTCTCGGCTGCTTTCTCGACGGGATTTCCGTCGTGGTGCTGACGATCGCCATCGTCGAACCAATGATCCGGCAGGTGGGTATTGATATAATCTGGTTCGGCATATTCATTGTTGTTGTTGTCGAGATGGCGCAGATCACGCCGCCGATAGGCTTCAACCTGTTCGTCCTGCAGGGCATGACCGGACATCCTATGGGGTACATCACACGCGCGGCGCTTCCGATGTTCCTGATCATGGCGCTCATGGTGCTGATCCTGATCGCCTTTCCGGAACTGGCGACCTGGCTGCCCGAGAACATGCGGCAGGCGCGCTAGTTGCTCAACGCGTTCCTCACCCAGGCCGCTAAACACGGTCGCCTGCTGCTGGTGCTTGGACTGGTCGCCGGCATCGCGCTGCCTGATCTGGCGCTAACACTAAAGCCGTGGATCGGCGAGATGGTCGCCGCGCTGCTGTTCCTGGCAGCGCTTCGCGTCGGCCCACGCCAAGCGCTTGGCGCCGCGCGCGATATCAGATTTTCGGTCGGAATTGTACTCGTCTTCCAGGTGCTGTTTCCGGTCGCGCTTATCCTGGTCATGCTCGGTATAGGCTGGACCGGGATTCTGCCGACGGCGCTGGTGCTCATGGCGGCAGCATCGTCGATCTCCGGCAGCCCGAACCTGACCGTCATGACCGGTCACGATCCGGCGCCTGCGCTTCGCCTGCTGATCGTGGGCACAGCGCTGCTGCCGCTGACCGTGCTGCCGGCTTTCTGGCTCACCCCCGCGCTCGACAACACATCGGAGGTCTTCGCCGCGGCCGGCCGACTGCTCCTGATCATCTTTGCGGCGGGCGGTCTTGCCTTCATTCTGCGCTGGCGATTTCTGAGTGACTTGAGCGTCAGTAAATTGCAAGCGATCGACGGCGCATCGGCCATCGCAATGGCGGTGGTGGTTGTTGGGCTGATGTCGGCGGTCGGGCCGGCGATTTTTTCCGATCCCTCCAGCCTCGCGATCAATCTGGCCGTAGCCTTCGGCGCGAATTTCGGCCTTCAGATCATGGTGGCGATGCTGCTGCGCCGTAGCGGCAGATACCGGCTCGCAACGCCGCTCGCCATCGTGGCCGGCAACCGCAACATAGCGCTGTTCCTGACGGCACTGCCCGCCACCATTACCGATCCGCTGCTTCTTTTCATCGGCTGCTACCAGATTCCGATGTATCTCACGCCGCTTCTTCTCGGGCGATTTTATCGTAACGCCGATGCGCGTCGGAATGGCGATGGCGGGGTGTAGTGGGCGCTCGTTAGACTTTAGGCGTATGGCCGCCGCCAGTCGATCGTGGTGCACTGCCTCGTTGGCGTCGCTATTCGGCGTGCAGCGCTTGGCGAGATCATGGGGAGCGGATGGCGCAAGACATCATCTTGTCCGCGAACGGACTTACCAAGGAATTCAAGGGATTCCTTGCCGTCAATGATGTGGATCTCAAGATCGAAAGAGGGTCCATCCATGCGCTCATCGGGCCAAACGGCGCCGGCAAAACCACGTGCTTCAACCTCCTGACCAAGTTCCTGCAGCCGAGCCGCGGCACGATCATCTACAATGATCGCGACATAACCAGGAAGCAGCCGGCCGACATCGCCCGGCTAGGAATAGTCCGTTCCTTCCAGATTTCAGCGGTGTTTCCGCACCTGACTGTCATCGAGAACGTCCGCATAGCGCTGCAGCGCAAGCGTGGCGACAGCTTCGATTTCTGGCGCTCGGAGCGCGTGCTGACGGCGTTCAACGGCAGGGCCGCCGCGCTTCTCGACGATGTCGGCCTGTCCGAGTTCGCCGCAGTTCGCGCTGGCGAACTCTCCTATGGCCGGAAGCGCGCTCTGGAGATCGCCACCACGTTGGCGCTCGAGCCGGAAATGCTGCTTCTCGACGAGCCCATGGCGGGAATGGCGCAGGAGGACGTGGACCGCATTTCGCAGCTCATCCGCCGAATCTCGGCCAACCGGACGATCCTGATGGTCGAGCACAATCTGTCCGTTGTCGCCGCCCTGTCCGATTACATCACGGTGCTGGCACGCGGCAAGGTGCTGGCCGAGGGCGACTACGCCAGCGTGTCGAAGGATCCGCGCGTCGTCGAGGCCTATATCGGAGCCGGACATGCCTGAGGCGGAAACCATGGAGCGCGCATCTTCCGCCGCCTCGCCCGGCGCGCTGCTTTCGGTCAGGAACCTCCAAGGCTGGTACGGCGAGAGCCATGTCCTGCATGGTATCGATTTCGACGTGCGCGAGGGCGAGGTCGTGACGCTGCTCGGCCGCAACGGCGCCGGCAAGACCACGACGCTTTTGGCGATCATGGGCATCCTGGCCAAGCGCAAGGGCTCGATCACCTTCGACGGCCGCGAAACCGTCTCGCTGCCGGCGCGCGCCATCGCCAGGGCAGGCATCGCCTTCTGCCCGGAGGAGCGCGGCATCTTCGCCAGCCTTTCGGTCGAGGAGAACCTGATGCTGCCGCCGCGGGTGCGCGAGGGCGGGCTAACCGTCGAGCAGATCTTCGAGTTGTTTCCCAATCTCCGGGAGAGGCTGTCCAGCCAGGGCACGAAGCTTTCCGGCGGGGAGCAGCAGATGCTGGCCATCGGGCGCATATTGCGCACGGGCGCGAAGCTCCTGCTGCTCGACGAGCCCACGGAAGGCCTGGCGCCCGTCATCGTCCAGCAGATCGGGCTTACCATTGCGCGGCTGAAGCGCGAAGGATTCACCATCGTTCTGGTTGAGCAGAACTTCCGGTTCGCGGCGTCGGTCGCAGACCGTCACTACGTGGTGGAACAGGGGCGCGTGATCGACACGATTCCCAATTCAGAACTCGACGCCAACATCGAAAAGCTTCACGGGTATCTCGGCGTCTGAGACCAACGAAAAGAATGGCGCGGTGCGTCGAAACAGGAGGAGCAGACACAATGAAGACGACAGGAAAGATACTGGGAGCGCTCGCCGGCCTGCTGATGGCCGGCTCGGCCTACGCGACAGACGTGAAGATCGGTGTGATGAACGATCGCTCGGGCATCTATTCCGATATCGGCGGCGAAGGCTCCGTCATCGCGGCGCGCATGGCCGTCGAGGACTTCGGGGCCGCCGACAAGGGCATCAACGTCGAGATCGTGTCGGCCGACCACCAGAACAAGCCGGACGTCGGGTCCAATATCGCCCGCCAGTGGTACGACACCGAGGGCGTCGACGTCATCGCCGACGTTCCGACATCGTCGGTCGCGCTCGCCGTCAACGACATCACCCGCGAGAAGAACAAGATCTTCCTGAACTCGGGCGCCGCAACGTCGGACCTGACCGGGGCGAAGTGCTCGCCCAACACCGTGCACTGGACTTACGACACCTGGCAGCTCGCCCACGGAACCGGCGGTGCGATGGTGGCGGCCGGCGGCAAGACCTGGTTCTTCCTGACAGCCGACTATGCCTTCGGCCACGCTTTGGAGCGTGACACCGCGGCGGTCGTGAAGGAAGCAGGCGGCGAGATCATCGGCAGCGTCAAGACGCCGTTCCCCGGCACCGACTTCTCGTCCTTCCTGCTCCAGGCGCAGTCGTCCGGCGCGCAGGTGATCGGCCTTGCCAATGCCGGAGGCGACACGATCAACTCGATGAAGCAGGCCGCCGAGTTCGGCATCACCCAGGGCGGCCAGGCGATCGCCGGCCTGCTGGTCTTCATCAACGACGTGCATGCGCTCGGCCTCGATATCGCGCAGGGCCTGGTGCTAACCGAGACCTTCTACTGGGATCTCAACGACCAGACCCGCGAATGGTCTGCCCGCTTCGAGAAGACAGCCGGCAAGAAGCCGTCGATGATCCAGGCGGGTGTCTATGCGGCGGTGCTGCACTACCTCAAGGCGGTCGAGGCGGTTGGCGACAAGGATCCCACGAAGGTCATGGCCAAGATGAAGGAAATGCCGACCGACGACCCGTTGTTCGGAAAGGGCGTGGTCCGCGCCGACGGTCGCAAAACGCACGACGCCTATCTCTTCCGCGTCAAGAAGCCGGATCAGTCCAAGGGCGAGTGGGACCTCTACGAGACGGTCGCCACGATCCCGGCCGACAAGGCGTTCCGGCCGCTCGCCGACGGCGGCTGCGAACTCGTCAAATAAGCTGACGCCAAGGACATGCCGGCCCGCCGGCATGTCCACCCATTCCCCGAATGCCGCCCTGGACGGGCGGCGAGGTCGCAGGACGGACGCATGTTCGAGCTCTTGGGAATTCCACCGCAGGCGCTGTTCGGGCAATTGCTGCTCGGACTGATCAACGGTTCGTTCTACGCGCTTCTAAGCCTCGGGCTCGCGATCATCTTCGGCCTGCTGAACATCATCAACTTCACCCATGGCGCGCAGTACATGATGGGCGCGTTCGTGGCGTGGATGCTGCTCAACTACCTCGGCATAAATTATTGGGCGGCGCTGATCGTGGCGCCGGTGATCGTGGGAATCACCGGCGTCATCATCGAACGCCTGCTCATCTCGAGGCTCTACCACCTCGATCATCTCTACGGCCTGCTCCTCACATTCGGCCTGGCGCTGATCATCCAAGGTCTGTTCCGCAACTACTACGGAATATCCGGCCTGCCCTATCAAATCCCAAATGTGCTGTCGGGCGGCCAGAATCTCGGCTTCATGTTCCTGCCCAATTATCGCGGCTGGGTCATTGTGGCGTCCCTGATCGTATGTCTCGCCACCTGGTTCATTATAGAGAAGACAAGGCTGGGCGCCTATTTGCGCGCCGCGACCGAGAACCCGACCCTGGTCGGTGCATTCGGCATCAATGTGCCTCGCATGGTTACGTTGACCTACGGGTTCGGGGTCGCGCTCGCTGCTTTCGCGGGTGTGCTCGCCGCCCCGATCTATGCGGTCAATCCCAATATGGGTGCGGACCTGATCATCATCGTCTTCGCGGTTGTCGTTATCGGCGGCATGGGGTCGATTCTCGGCTCGATCGTGACCGGCTTCGGCCTCGGCCTGATCGAAGGCCTGACCAGGGTATTTTATCCGGAAGGCTCAGCCGTGGTGATTTTCGTGGTCATGGCGATCGTGCTTCTGGTGAAGCCGGCCGGCCTTTTCGGAAGGGCGGCATGATGGCGGCCGATACCGAGACAGGGGCAGGAGTGGGTCCGCTGTTGCAGTCGCATTCGACCAGCACGCCCCGGCATCATGTGGCGATCTTTGCCGGCTTGCTGGTGTTCGGGCTGGCGGCGCCCTTCCTGCTTTATCCCATATTTCTTATGAAGGTTCTTTGCTTTGTGCTGTTTGCCTGCGCCTTCAACCTGCTGCTCGGTTTCGGCGGCCTGCTGTCCTTTGGACATGCCGCTTTCTTCGGCTCGGCAAGTTATGCGAGCGCCCACGCGGCAAAGATCTGGGGCTTCACTCCGGAGTTGGCGATATTGTTCGGTACCGGATGCGCGGCGCTGCTCGGGCTGTTGATCGGCTCGCTGGCAATCCGCCGCCAGGGCATCTATTTCGCAATGGTCACACTCGCCTTTGCCCAGATGGTGTTCTTCTTCTCGCTGCAGGCGCCGTTCACTGGTGGCGAGGACGGCATCCAGTCGGTACCGCGCGGGCATCTGTTCGGCCTGTTCGACATGGCTCCGGACCTCAACCTCTATTTCTTTGTGCTGGCGATCGTTTTTTCGGGCCTGCTGGCGATCTACCGGATCATCCATTCGCCTTTCGGACAGGTTCTGAAGGCGATCCGGGATAATGAGCAGCGTTCGGTCTCGCTCGGGTACCGGGTCAACCGCTACAAGCTCCTGGTGTTCGTACTGTCGGCGGCGCTTGCCGGACTGGCCGGCGCAACGAAAGCCATTGTGTTCCAGCTTGCGTCGCTGACGGACGTTTACTGGACCATGTCCGGGGAAGTGGTGCTGATGACGCTGCTTGGCGGCATGGGTACCGTGTTCGGCCCGATCGTGGGCGCCGCGATCATCGTCACGATGCAGAATTATCTCGCTACGTTCGGCGCCTGGGTCACCGTCATCCAGGGGACAATTTTCGTGATCAGCGTGATGCTGTTCCGCGAAGGCGTGATCGGAATTTTGTCGAAGGCGCTGAAGAAGCCGCTGTAGGCGTATCCTGCGGGACTAAAAGGCCGCGGCCTGCATTCTGGTGCTGCGAGAGAGGATTGAACTCTCGACCTCTCCCTTACCAAGGGAGTGCTCTACCACTGAGCTACCGCAGCCGCCGAATGCGGCGGACTTCTGCCATATCAATCGGGCTAGCGCAAGTTGGGTGCAGAGTTTTCAGCCTCAAGTTTTTCGACATTGCGCGGCCACAATGATACGTATTTCAATAAGGTCGAAGCAGTTCGCGACGAAACAGCCGGATGAACACGAAAAACACCGCCAGCGGCCAAACGGGAAGCAGCGTCGAGCGCAAGAAAAGGCTCGCGGAAGAACTCCGCGCCAATCTCCAGAAGCGAAAGGCGCAGGCGCGTTCGCGCCGCACCGGCGAAGCCGACAATCGGCCGGAAGGCATCGCGATTGCAGCACCGCAACCAAAGACGGAGCGGTGACGTCGCTTCTTATAGGAGGCGCCGTGGGATAAATCCTATTCCTTGAACCGATTTACGTGATGGTCTAGACGGGCCGCTCGGCAACGACCAACAGCCGGAGAAATGAATTTCCATGGATCGCATCAGAATCGTCGGCGGCAACCAGATCAATGGCCGCATCCCGATCTCGGGCGCAAAGAACGCCGCCCTGCCGCTGATGATCGCGTCGCTGCTCACCGATGACACGCTGACGCTTGAGAACGTGCCGCATCTTGCCGATGTGGAGCAGTTGATCCGCATCCTCGGCAATCACGGCGTCGACTATTCCGTCAACGGCCGCCGCGAGCGCCAGAACGAAGGCTACTCGCGCACGATCAATTTCACCGCCCGCAGCATCGTCGACACCACCGCCCCCTATGAGCTCGTGTCGAAGATGCGCGCCAGCTTCTGGGTGATCGGACCGCTGCTTGCCCGGATGGGCGAGGCGAAGGTATCGCTGCCCGGCGGCTGCGCCATCGGCACGCGTCCGGTCGATCTGTTTCTCGACGGCTTGCAGGCGCTCGGCGCCCGGATCGACGTCGAAAACGGCTATGTCATCGCAAAAACGAACGGGCGTCTAACCGGCAACCGCTATCACTTCCCCAAAGTTTCCGTAGGCGCCACCCATGTGCTGTTGATGGCGGCGTCGCTCGCCAAGGGCGAGACCGTCCTGAAAAACGCCGCACGCGAGCCCGAAATCGTCAATCTTGCCGAATGCCTCAACGCCATGGGCGCAAAGATCACCGGCGCCGGCACCTCGACGATCGTGATCGACGGCGTCGAGGCGTTGTCCGGCGCGCGCCACCATGTCATTCCCGACCGCATCGAGACCGGCACCTATGCGATGGCGGTGGCCATGGCCGGTGGCGACGTCATCCTCGAGGGAGCGCGCGCCGACCTGCTGCAGGGCGCGCTCGACGTGATCGCCCAGACAGGCGCCGAAATCATCCCGGTCAATTCCGGCATCCGCGTCAGGCGCAACGGCTCGGGCATCGCGCCGGTCGACGTGACGACCGAGCCATTCCCGGGCTTTCCGACCGACCTCCAGGCCCAGTTCATGGGGCTGATGACCATGGCCGAAGGAAAGTCGCGGATCACCGAGACGATCTTCGAGAACCGCTTCATGCATGTGCAGGAACTCGCCCGGCTCGGCGCGCATATAACGCTGGCCGGCCAGACGGCGATCGTCGACGGCGTGCGGAAGCTCAAGGGCGCACCGGTGATGGCGACCGATCTGCGAGCTTCGGTTTCGCTGGTGATAGCCGGGCTGGCAGCCGAAGGTGAGACCGTGGTCAACCGGGTCTATCATCTCGACCGCGGGTTTGAACGGCTGGAGGAAAAGCTCTCCGGCTGCGGCGCGACCATCGAGCGCATCTCGTCGTAAGGGTCCGCATCTCCCTCGGTTGCGCGCTTCGCCGAGACCGCCTAACAAGGCGGCAGGCGCGATCACCTTCCACAGGCGTTGAGATATGGACCAGTTGAAACTTGTCGCCCTCGACGAAGAGGACCTGAGAATCGTGTCGGCGCATGTCCAGGACGCCGTCATGAAGGTCGGCGACCTCGAATTCCTGCCCTCGCTCAAACGCTTCATCGTGCCGATGAACCGCTTCGTGTGGGAAGGCAAGCCGCGCCTATTCTTCCGGCCGCGCCCGCAGCGGCGCAATAGCGTGCTGCATTTCGACCGTGTGCTCAACGCCAAGACCAGCGGCATCAAGCGCGACCAGCCGGCCGAGATACTGTCGCTGCTCGCCATCAGCTTCGTGCCGATGGACGCGCCCGCCGGCATTGTAGAACTCATCTTCTCGGGCGGCGGCGCGATCATGCTCGACGTCGAATGCGTGGAGGTCCGCCTCGCCGATCTCGGCGGCGCATGGCAGGCGTCGTCACGCCCGCATCACAAAGTCTGAGCGCTTTATGGCCATCACACTCAACCAGTCCGACGCCGGCTTCGAGGAGAGTTTCGCCGCCTTCCTGACGACCAAGCGCGAAGCTTCGCCCGATGTCGACAGCGCCGTCGCCGCTATCATCGCCGATGTCCGCGCAAGGGGCGACGAGGCGCTGGCCGACTATACGCGGAAATTCGACGGAGCCGATTTGCGCAGCCTAGGCATCGCGGTCTCGAAAGCCGATATCGCCAATGCGTATGGCGAAGCCGACGCCGAGACCGTCGAGGCGCTGAAGTTCGCGCGCGACCGGATCCGGGCGCACCACCAGCGCCAGCGCCCGGCCGACGACCGCTACACGGACGCGGCCGGCGTCGAGCTCGGCTCGATCTGGACGGCGGTTGAGGCGGTCGGGCTATACGTGCCGGGCGGCACCGCATCCTATCCGAGTTCGGTGCTGATGAATGCGATCCCCGCTGTGGTCGCCGGCGTCGAGCGCATCGTCATGGTGGTGCCGGCGCCGGGCGGCGCGATCAATCCGCTGGTGCTGGTGGCGGCCGACATCGCCGGCGTTTCCGAGATCTACCGGGTCGGCGGTGCGCAGGCCATCGCCGCCCTCGCCTATGGCACCGGGACGATACGGCCGGTCGCCAAGATCGTCGGGCCGGGCAATGCCTATGTCGCCGCGGCCAAGCGCAAGGTGTTCGGGACCGTCGGCATCGATATGATCGCCGGCCCGTCGGAAGTGCTTGTCGTGGCGGATGCCGACAATGATCCCGACTGGATCGCCGCCGATCTCCTGGCACAGGCCGAACACGATGCCGCCGCGCAATCAATCCTGATCACCGACGATCTTGCCCTCGCAAGCGCGGTCGAAGCTGCGGTGACGCGCCAGCTCAAATCGCTGCCGCGGGCCGGGACCGCCGCCGCAAGCTGGCGCGATTTCGGCGCGATCATCCTTGTCGAAACGCTCGACCGTGCGATTCCGCTCATCAACCGCATCGCGGCCGAGCATCTCGAACTTGCGATCAGGGATGCCGACGCCTTCCTGCCGCACATCCGCAATGCCGGAGCGGTGTTCCTCGGACGCCACACGCCGGAGGTCATCGGCGACTATGTCGGCGGATCGAACCACGTCCTGCCGACCGCGCGCTCGGCGCGGTTCTCGTCCGGACTTTCGGTGCTGGACTTCATGAAGCGAACCTCGATCCTCAAGCTCGGGCCGGAGCAGTTGCGCGCGCTGGCGCCAGCCGCTATCGCTCTGGCCAAGGCCGAGGGGCTGGAGGCGCACGGACGCTCCGTCGCCATCCGGCTGAATATTTAGAGCATGGGATGGCGCGGAACGAAGGGCAACGCTCAAGGCTGATCGACGTCGAACTCGACGAATCCATCGGCCGCTCGACGCCCGACATCGAGCATGAGCGGGCGGTGGCGATCTTCGATCTCATCGAGGAGAACAGTTTTCAGCCGGTCGACGATGACGGCTGCGGCCCCTACCGGCTGAAACTGTCGCTCGCGGACGCACGCCTTGTCTTCGCCGTTTCGCGCGAGGACGGCTCGCCGGTCGTCACGCATATTCTGTCGCTGACGCCGTTCCGCCGCATCGTTAAGGACTATTTCATGGTCTGCGAGAGCTACTATGAGGCCATCCGCATCTCGACGCCGAGCCAGATCGAGGCGATCGACATGGGCAGGCGCGGACTGCACAATGAGGGCTCGCAGACGCTGATGGACCGGCTGGCGGGCAAGATCGACATCGATTTCGACACCGCTCGCCGCGTCTTCACGCTGGTCTGCGTGCTGCACTGGCGGGGCTGACCCTGGCTTCGGCTCTTCAGCATCCCCGTTCGATCCTGTTCATGTGCGGAATGAACGCCGTGCGTTCGCCGATGGCCGAGGCGATTGCGCGAAAGGCGCTGCCGCCGACGATCTTCGTCGCTTCGGCCGGCGTACGGGTGGGCGAGCGTGATCCGTTCGTCGACGCCGTGCTCGCCGAGGACGGCCTGTCGCTCGAAGAGCGGCTGCCAAGGACGCTGGACGATCTGGAGGACTTCTATTTCGACCTGATCGTGACGCTTGCGCCGGAAGCCCATCACACCGCGCTTGAACTCACCCGCTCGATGGCGGTCGAGGTGGAATATTGGCCGACGGCTGATCCGACGACGGCCGCCGGCACGCGCGAGCAGATCATGGCGGCCTATCGCGACGTGCGCGAGCGGCTGAAGGCCAGGATCGTCCAGCGCTTCACCGAAGGAGCGTCCGAAAGGGCCGGCGATTAAGCGTGTTCACAAAGAGCCTATAATCATATAGGTTCCGCGCAAATTCCGGCCGGGCGTCGGAAATTTCATCCAAACCAAAGGTAGAGAATGCCGAAGGAAGAAGTCCTCGAGTTTCCGGGTACTGTCACGGAATTGCTCCCGAACGCGATGTTTCGGGTAAAACTTGAAAACGAGCACGAGATCATTGCCCACACCGCCGGCCGCATGCGCAAGAACCGCATCCGGGTGCTCACGGGCGACAAGGTCCTGGTGGAAATGACGCCATACGACCTGACCAAGGGCCGCATCACCTACCGCTTCAAATAGGACGGCCGCAGGCCGCGACCGGACACGATGAGCGTTTTCCAGAAGCTTGTGCTCGCCTCGGGTTCGCCGCGCCGGATCGAGCTTCTGCAGCAGGCCGGCATCGAGCCGGACCGGGCGGTCCCGGCCGAAGTCGACGAGACGCCGCTGCGCGCCGAGCATCCGCGCTCGCTGGCCAAGCGGCTGTCCAAGGCAAAGGCGGAGAAGGCGCTCGAATCGCTGCAGATTGAGTCGGATTTCGCCGGCGCCTACATACTGGCGGCCGACACCGTCGTCGCGGTCGGGCGGCGCATCCTGCCTAAGGCCGAACTGGTGGACGAGGCTTCGAACTGCCTGCAACTGCTTTCGGGCCGCTCGCACCGGGTCTATTCGGGCGTCTGCCTGATTTCGCCGGAAGGCAAGCTGCGGCAGCGGCTGGTGGAAACCCGCGTTCGCTTCAAGCGGCTCAGCCGCGAAGAGCTGGAAAGCTATCTCGCCTCGGGCGAGTGGCGCGGCAAGGCCGGCGGCTATGCCGTGCAGGGGCTTGCCGGCACATTCGTCGTGAAGCTCGTCGGGTCCTACACCAATGTCGTCGGCCTGCCGCTCTACGAAACCGTCGGCCTGCTGACGGCTGAAGGCTTCAAGGTGCATTTCAACTGGCTGTCGGGCACACGCGCATGAGCGGCGAAGGAACCGGCAATGTCGCCCCGCTGCGACCCAAGCGCCCTTGCCCCGAATGCGGCAAGCCCTCATCGCGTGAAGCCTATCCATTCTGCTCGATGCGCTGTAAGCAGGTCGACCTCAACCGCTGGCTGTCCGGCAGCTATACGATTCCGGTCCGGGAGGACGAGGAAGACGGCGACGAGAGCGAGCCGAAATAGCGTCGCGAACCCGGAAACGAACGAAGTTCGGTTTCTTCCTCAAAACGCTTCGCCGGCGCTGGACAGCGCAAAATCCCGTGCTATAACCCACGCGCTTTCGCAGGTTTCACTCAAGCCTCGCGAGTTTCGGACGCCTGCGCAGCCGGCCATCGAAACAGGCCCAGATAGCTCAGTTGGTAGAGCAGCGGACTGAAAATCCGCGTGTCGGTGGTTCGAATCCGCCTCTGGGCACCACTCCCTTTTCTCCCGACATTCCCCTTCACCGAAGCCGCTACGCTGCAGCTTCGATAATTGCCTGAATTTGCTGGTATTTTCGACACGCATCGCGTGGATAAGCGTGTTTCAGGGCACTTGGGTGTATTTGGTCCAACGAGGTGAAGTGTTGGTATTTTTGGTGGTATCTGACAACCTGTTGGTATCGAAGCAGCCAATGGGAGGTTCCGAAAATGGCTCTCTCCGACGTGAAATGCCGGAACGCTCGTCCCACAACCAAGCTCCAGAAGCTGTCCGATGGCGGTGGGCTTCAGCTCTGGGTGCAGCCCTCGGGAGCGCGGCTATGGCGCCTCGCCTATCGCTTTGACGGCAAGCAGAAGGTTTTGGCGTTGGGCAGCTATCCCCTCACTTCCCTCGCTGAGGCCCGCCAGGCGCGAGATGACGCCAAACACCTGCTCGCTGGCGGCCTCGACCCCGGACAGGATCGGAAGTTGCGCAAGAGTTCGGCGAAGGACACCTTTCGCTCAATTGCAAAGGAATATGTTGACAAATTGCGGAAGGAGGGACGTGCTGACCGGACGATCACCAAGGTCAAATGGCTGCTCGACTTTGCCCATCCCAAGTTTGGCGACAAATGCATTCGGGAGATCGATGCGGCCACTATCCTTGCCGCCCTTCGTAGCGTGGAGGTGCGCGGTCGATACGAATCAGCCAGGCGGCTGCGCTCCACGATTGGCAGCGTCTTTCGATACGCGATCGCGACCGCGCGCGCCGACACAGACCCAACGTCCGCGCTGAGGAACGCGCTCATCAGGCCAACGGTCACTCCGCGTGCCGCGATCACTGATCCAAAGGCCTTGGGCGGCTTGCTCCGCGCCATCGATGCATTTGACGGGCAACCTGAAACCCGAGCAGCCCTGAACTTGATGGCGCTCTTATTTCCGCGGCCCGGCGAACTACGCGCCGCCGCATGGGACGAGTTCGACTTTGAGAATTCGGTGTGGACCATTCCAGAAGCACGCATGAAGATGAGGCGGCCGCACCGTATTCCCCTCTCAAGACAGGCTATCAGCGTCCTGACTGAGCTTAGAGCAATTTCCGGCGCCGGGACGCTGCTGTTTCCAAGTGTGCGATCGGGTTCCCGTCCGATTTCTGACAACACGCTCAATGCCGCGTTGCGTCGCATGGGTTACAGCAAGGAAGAAGCAACGGCGCACGGTTTTCGAGCAACGGCATCAACTCTGCTGAACGAATGCGGCAAGTGGCATCCGGACGCCATAGAGCGACAGCTGGCCCACATTGAAAACAACAGCGTTCGGCGCGCCTATGTCCGCGCTGAGCATTGGGACGAGCGTGTCAAGATGATGCAATGGTGGGCAGATTACCTAGACAAGCTGCGCAACGACCGAGCAGTAGTTCGACTTCGATAGGCGAAATTCGCCGCAGCACTTGGTGGGCCCAGAGGGCCAGGGTTCTACACGAAAAAATCAATACGTTAGCAGTTGGTTCGCCGACCCGTTTCCCTCGTATAATCTCGTATGGTCTGGCGAACCTCTTGATCAAGACAAGGACTGATTTGAGGCCGAAGTCCCGAGCACCCTGGGCATATTAGCAGGCGATGTGTTGATCTAGACCCCCACCCAGTTGGTCATGGCCAAACCATTTCTCGGACGTCGCGTTTGGGGCCCGTTTTCAGATCGTCCGCTTGGGGCGTCGAGGGGTCGAATAGCTGCCGTCAACGAGGGCTGATCTCTAGGACGGCTTCCGACCCCCATTGTCGTCGCTCGGAATGCTGCCGTCGCCGCCCGAAACTTGCCATTCGTTCTGTTCCGCCAAACGGCAGAGCCGGGGCCGACTTCGGCCTAGCAGGTTTTGGACGGCAAAAGTCGAATGGCTGCCCTTTCCTCGGCGGGCCCGCGGTGACGGGTGCCGACCAACATCAGCCATTCCCGGCTGCCGGCGCGGTTGCCTAAAGCCGACATCCATCGATGGCAATCGCGCACTTACGCGCTGACAACAAGGGCTGTCGAAGTGGCCGGGTGGTCGGGCGCTATTCAGCGCAGAAGATCCGGAGTTGAACCCCGACCGACTGGCACGCCGAATATGTCGAGAGTACCAGGTGATAGAATTGGAGAACGTGCGGCTCGGGCTGGAGTTTAGCGAACTCGGCCTTGAGCTTGGCGAGCGAGAGCATCCCGCCCGAACAGACCAGCCAGATCGTCCGGTCGGTCGTCGGGGCGGCGCGCAGACGCTGGAAGGCGCCGCCGAAGGCCTTCGATCCGCGGCCATGCCGTTTGCGATCGACCGTCTGGGGAATGGGCGAATTGCGCTTTGACAGTCGCCAACGGCCATCGAACCGAGTTTGGCTGCCCGGCAGAACGACCCCGTCGCTTTTCATATATGCGAGATTTTTGAGGCCCTGCGCGCAGACGTCGTAGAAGGCTGACGCCGACACGCCGGGATTGCCGCTTTTCCATTTGCCTGCGACGGCCACCGCCGCCGGACTGGCCGATGTCTCATCTAAGCCGAGGAAGTCGCCGACCTCGTCCTGAAGATCGTCGCACACCAGATCAGGAAAACTCCGCCCGAACAGCGCCGGGCCACGGTCGGGCCTGAGCGCCTTATCGAGAAACTCAAACAGCGAGCCGTCGGCCCAATAATCGACATGGCCGTCGACCAGCACACCCTTTTCCGACGTCACCGCGCCGAGACCGGGGATCGCGGTAATCAGATCGAGAACCAAACTCGCGGCACCCTTTGGGTCGGTGAGATCCAGGTCGAGCCGGTAAAAATCCCCGCCGACATAGGTGTGGGCGAGATCGCGGGTGATGATCCGGAAAGGCTGCAGCTGGTTCAAGCGACGAGTTAGCGAGATCTTCGGATTGTCCTTGGTCTTGATCCGGCTAAGGCCAGGCGACACCAGCCAATATTTTGCCTTCTTGGCGTTCCAGTCGATCCAGACCGGATGCTCCTCTCCATCGACATGCAGGAGGAAGCGGAACCGCGCCGGCGCCTTGAGGTCGGTGTCCTCCTCGACCGCGACACACAGATCCTCGATCCTGACCGCCGCGGTCTGCCCCTTGGCGACGAACTGATCGCCCATCTCGACCATGTCGACGAGAATATTGAGCGGCGTCGTGTCCGCAGGCACCGTGTCGGGAACGGCGAAGCGGGTGAAGATCGATGCTGTCCGGGCGGCGGCGTCGAGCTGCGCATCGACCGTGCCGCACCAATCGGCATATTGCTGCGCGGTCAGATCATTGCCCTTGCCGTCGCGCACGCGCGATCGCGAGAAACCAACCGCCCGGCGGATCCCATCCTCGGCCGCCTTGGGGTGAATATAGCCGGTCGCGCGGGTCACGACGTTGAGATGCTCGCCCATGAACACGCCCGACCGATCGAGCGAGCGTGCCGACAGACTGCGCGATCGCAGCGCCAGCGGCCCAAGATCGGTATTTTTGACGCTCATGAAAGAAATGCTGTTGTCGTGTCCATCGGGTAGAAGGGCGCGCAAGGTCTTGGCGTTGACGCGCGGACCGATGCCATCGAGTTCGTTGATCCAGAGCCCCGCACTGTCGAAGAAGAAGAGACGCTTGTTCTTCTTCGCATAGATCGTCGCCTCGAGGCTCGGCGCCTGAAAAAGGCTGCCCGACAGGAACGGTGATGGAGTCAGCCGAAGCGTGATATGATAGCGGCAATGGCCGTCGGCGGTTCGACCGGTGAGCGCTTCGTGGCGATCCTCGCGAATGAGTTCGGCCTTGATCGCCTTTTGGAGCTCGTCCAGATCGAGATCTGGCTCGATCGTGAAGGCGACCGCCGCGCTCGGGAAGCGCAGGTCGTCATGGAGACCGGGATCGTCGAGATCAGGTCGTTCGCGGAAGCGCCCCATAACATAGTCGAGGGTCGGCAGGGCCGCGATCAGGTTTTCCAGGATCGTCGCGTCGTTGCGGACGAACGGTTTGTTGCCATTCGCCTTCGAGGCTGCGTCAAAGGCGAGGAAGCTGTTCCATTCGTTGGCGATGTCACGACCCTTAGGCGCGAGGACATAGGCGGCCGGCGCGGCGTCGCCGATCGGCCCCGGATGGCGGATCAGCCTGCCAATCTGCTGGACCAGCATGCGCGTATTCGTGAACGGTTCGTAGAGCGCGAGCATCGTGCAACGAGGATCGTCGATCCCTTCAATCAGCATGAACTGGTGGACGAGAAAGCGTTCGGCCCGCGCCGCCAGGTCCCGCGGCACCGCGTCGAAAATGCCGTCATCGGGCCGCTCGGGGAAATTATGATGGATCGCGAGGACCCCGTCGGCCCGACTGGCAAGCCCCGCGGTCAGCGCCTGGTGCATTTCGGTGACCGACTCCTCGCTGTCGCAGCGCACAATCACCTTGTTGGCAGCCGTGAAACGCCCCTCGGCCATGAGCGCGTCGACTCTGGCGATCAGCGCCAAGGCATAGTCGTCCGGCGACAGGGGCAATGGCTGTTCGTCGATTTCAACCCCACGGATGAGGCCCTGATCGACCGCGTCGGCAAAGCCGAGAAAATGGATATGATCGTCATCGACGTCGAAGATCTTGAGATCGCCCCGAAACGGCGTGGCACTGAACAGGACGGTAGGTACAGCAAAACCGCGGACGACGCGCGCCCAGCTAGGTGCAGGCTCGCGATGACCCTCGTCGAACAGTATCGTGCCGATGCGGCCATGGAGCTGATCGATCTTGCCGTCAGCGTCGATCTGCTGGATGGCCTGCACGGTACCGACCACGATGATCCGCTCGCCACCATGACCGTCGAGGCGCTGCGCGAGGCTCTCGATATCACTCGGCAGAACATTCCAGACCCTGTCGGGCTTCCAGGCCGGGTTGGCGCCGATCTTATCCCAGAAGCGGTCCTCGAACTGGGCGATGAGCTGCTCGACCAAAGCCGCCGAAGGGCAGACGACTAGCACCGGCCGGACCTGGGCGCGTTGGCGCGCGATCGTCGCCATCACCCCGGTTTTGCCGGTGCCTGTCGGCATATTGACGAGGCACGCGCGGGCGCTCGCCGACGCGAAATAAGCGTCGACCGTGTCGAGCGCCGCATGCTGATGCGGCCACAGCGCAAGCGCGATCCTGGACAGTTCGCCCCCAAGCAAATCGCTCTCCCCCAAAAGCCCAAATAGATTTCCCGTTTAGCTCACTCGTCTCCCGAAAGGAATAACGGCTCAAAGGTCCAGATGAACCTGCGCCGCTATGGCGATTTTACGGAGGCGGTGCGGAATAAGGTCTCTGGCACATATTCATATGCAGCGCCTCGGAGTCCGCGATTGAACGGCGCATCGCACTCTTCAAAGTCGATCGATCATCGCACGGAGCATGCTGGCGATCAGCCGGCCGCCGTCGAGCTGATCAACTAGGCGCCGGAGCCTTCGGCCAAGACCCCTGACGGCGTCTTCTACATCTTCGCCAATTGCGCCGACGTTTTAGGCGCCATCGAGCAGCTTTCGCTCGCTGCGATCCAAAAGCTGCCCGGCAGCAATGTTCCCACACCCGGTCCTTCAACCAGTCGGTGCTTGGTTTCCGCGAACGGCAGCATAGGGTCGGCGGGATGACTGGGATGGCGGCGCGTTGCCGCCGAAGCTCGTCGACTAGATGAAGGCAGCTTTTTATACGTAGCCGCCCGAAACCTGCCAGTCTGTTTCCCACCCCAATCAAGTCCTACCCGTCCGCCCCTGATGCTCCGGGTCGGGAAGGACTCATTCAGGCAGGTTGGGGGCCGGGAGCAGGCGGTCCGCTTAAAGGCGCGGAAGTAGAAGAGCGGCCGTTCAAGGCGTTTCGGTTTAATCGCCTTCGCTTCGGGGTCAATTATATTTGATCGACATGGACCATGCCGTCATCGTAGACGTCTAGGCTAGGCGTGCGATCCGCCAGGCCGAGGTCGTCGCGGCGTGCACTGATCATCCCTTGGACGCCAGAAGCCGCCATTCCGCTGTCTGCCCCAATGGCGTCCGGGCAACGCGCCCCTCAAGCATCGGATTTCGCTGGCGCCATTAGTCCATCAATGCCGACATCACGGGTGTTGACGACACTGCAATTCAGCGGATCAGCGGTGTGCCACGGCCACGATGTAGCGGCTGGTCGCGCGGAACGCAGTAGCATCTTCGTTTCCCTTCTCGAGGATATCGAGAAGGTCACTGCGGACCCGCTCGGCCCTTCCAAATTTTGCGAGCAGCCCCAGGCCGGCAACCGCGAGCGGATGGTCCCTGGATTGCTCCTCAAGGAAATCTCGCGCCGAGGTGGCCGTGAAGGCAAGTTCATGTTCTTCGGTCGAGAGCGTGAACCCGTAGGGCTGCAGCAACCGGGTCAGCTCGTCGCGGTCGTTCCAATTGAATGCCGGGGGCGGGGAGCTCCGACCGCCGCTCTGACGGCGGCCGCGGCCGCCGCGTTCATCTCGAACACGGCTCCCCTGGGCAGCCAGGCGCTTAACACGATCCGGGCAGGCGCCGTCAGCACGCGATCGATTTCGGCTATAGCGGCCGCGGCATCGCCTGCAAAGATGATGCCGAAGACGGATATCGCAACATCCATGCTTGCATCGGGTATGGGAAGGGAAGCGGCTTCGCCCTGGCGGAAGCTCGCCTGCACCCCCTCACGAGCGGCCCGCTCGGCTGCGACCTCGATGAGCCGCAATGCCGGATCGACCCCGATCACCTCGGCCCCCTGCCTTGCCGCCAAAAGGGCTGCATTGCCGGTCCCGCAGCCAATGTCCACAACCCGGTCGCCACGCTTCAGTCCGGCGGCAGCAACGACAGTCTCTGCCGCGGGCAACAACAGGGCGGCGATCGTCTCGTAACCCCCAATACTCCAGTCCAGGCTCGGTGCCTGCATCATTTCCTCCCATTTCGGAATACGAAACAGTTGTTACGTCACGATTGTTGCGTTATCCGGTCAATATGGGACGTCCAAAAGAACACGATACCGAAACCGGCGAGGCGCTTCTCGACACCTGCGAGAAGATCATACAGGCGGACGGCATGGCCGGGCTGTCGGTCCGGCGCGTCGCCGACCAGACGGGCACGACTACCCGTGCCGTATACGCAGTCTTTGGATCGAAAGAGGGGCTTATTGTTGCTCTGGGCAAGCGGGCATTCGACTTGCTGGGTCGGGCAATGGATGAACTTCCAGCCAGCAACGATCCGGCCAGGGATCTGGTGGAAGCCGGCGTTCTTGTGTTCCGGAGGTTGACCGTCGACCACCCGGCTCTGTTCAAGATTGGCGTCCAGCACCGCGATGTACCCGTTCATCTCATGGGGCAGTTCCGAAGTGCCGCCCGGAGCGCCTTGCGCAGGCTCCATTTACGGTTCGAGCGCCTCCACGAGCATGACGCTCTGGGCAGAGGATCCATTGACGAAGAGGCTTGCCAATTCCACGCATTATGCGAGGGGCTGGCCGCTCTCGAAATGCGCGGATTGCTTCCGCCGGGTCACGAGGAGCGGATGTGGCGCGAGGCGCTCTCTGCATTAATCGACGGTTACCGCTCGCAGCGCGCACTGAAGGGACCATCGCAAGAGTGAGCCTGATCATGCGGGCGATACCTACCGCTGCCCGGGTGGCAAGCGTCTCCGGCACTACCGTCGACGATTCTCGGCACCACGGACCGGATAGAAAAAGACAATATGCTACGCTATCGGGCGAGCAAGCATGATTGCGACGCCTGTGCGCTGAAGCCGCGCCGCTGTCCGAAGGTGCCGCAGGGTGATCTCTGGCATGTCTTCTTTCAGGAAGCGGCAAAGCTGATCTCTACGGCCGACTTTGGGGGCGCAAAGCGGTCATTGCGCGCCGCGCGATGAACGTCGCCAATGGTCGGCCGAAAGAAGACCTGGACGGCTCAGATCGGTGGTGGTCAGCGGTCGCTAGCTATCTACGGCCCTACCGCCGATATTTGATAAAGGTTGTCGCCTTCGCCACGCGATCGTATAAGGATTTCGGGTAAAATCCGCTGGCCTGCGGCTCAAAGCTCGCGAAGCGGAGCGCGTTTCCAGTCGGCATACTGGCAGTCGCTACGCTGAGCGCCCAGCGTATCCTGGATCGGCGCGACCGCATCTCGTTCGCATGCAAATGTTTCAGCTTTGAAACCAAAAGGCTTTTTCGCTGAAATCGTCCTGAAACATCGGTGGCGCATTGATCCGCCGCCTCATGCGGAAGACTCCGTGTCGGTGACTATTTGAGGGAGATTTGCCATGCCCATGGTCGATGAAATCGGACGCTTCGGCGCGGCGCTCGCGAAAGCGCGCCGCAACAGCCAGGCGATCCGCGAGATGCATGCGCTGCCGCCGGAACTGCAGAAGATGAAGCTGCCCGACGACAAGTCTTTCGGCCAGGCGGTTGCGGTATATGGACATCGAGCCGGTGATGTCTTCAATATCGGCAGCGCGCGCGAGGCCTCGGATTGGCTGCTCTACGAATGGCCGGACGGCGCGATTGACAGCCTCAAGGCGCGCGCGGCGCGGCAAGCCTGCGTCGCGGCCCTGGACGGTGGCGATGCTGAAGTTGCTCGCCTGGCGTTCCGCCTGGCCGTTGAAGAAGCGGGCAACCTCATCGGCGACGTCGACCGCGTCCACAAGCCGGGCAGGCGCTGATCCATTGTCCTGAGCCTGTCGAAGTGTCACTCCGGCGCATCCCTGCCCCAGCTTGGCGACGGCCATGATGGTCGGCTTCAACTCTGCAGGCGCGCTGTCAAAAGCCGCGCCCAAACCGCCCTGCCCCTTTCAGAGTAGCGCCAGAACGCAAGAAACCCGCCAAGAGCAACCGAAAGGGAGCAACGGCGGGCTTCTCTGTTCCAAAGGGGTGGCGTCGAGGGGACCCTTGGGGAACTCAACACCGTCAAGACAAATGCCTGCTCCGGCTCAAATGCAAAAAACTCGCCGCCCGGTGGGAAGGAGGCGAGTTGTCGCTGGTTATAGCCCGCTCCGCACACCCGTTGCAGTCATTCGGTTCTGATTGCAAGGCCGCCATCGGATCGATCACGCCAGCAAACGTCCCTGGATCTATTTGGCTCGGAACTATGCCAGCGCGTCAATCGGACTTCCTTAATCAACACCCGATAGGGTTGCATCCTCTCCAAGAAGCAATATCTACGCGCTGGGCGATCTTTACGAACATATAAGGAATACCAATTTGACTGACGAGTTAAACAATACCGACCCCATCGGCCTGACTGCAGACGTGATCTCGGCCTACGTCTCGAACAATCCGGTTCCTGTGTCGGAGTTGCCCGCTCTGATCGCGCAGGTCCACCAATCTTTGGTTGGACTGACGAATGGTTCCGCGACTGAGCCGGTGGAAAAGCCTGTACCCGCCGTTCCCATCAAGAAATCGGTGACCCCGGAATACATAGTCTGCCTCGATGATGGGAAGAAGTTCAAATCCCTGAAGCGGCATTTGAAGACAACGTTCGGGATAACGCCTGAAGAATACAGGGCGAAGTGGAATCTGCCGGCCGACTACCCGATGGTCGCTCCGTCCTACGCGGCGACGCGTTCGGAACTCGCCAAGAAGATGGGGCTCGGCCGCAAACCCAAGGCAGCGGAACCTGTAAAGCGGGCGCGCAAAAAGGCGGCCTAGCAAGCAAGAAACAGAGGCGGGGTGATTAACCCGCCTCTTCGCTTTCTGATCGACCTTGCCGCCTAGTTGTCAGCAATTTTCAGGCTTGGGCGAGCGCACCATCCGGGTGACGACCGGATCGTAGGCAACTTTTTTATCCCTGCTGTAGTCCATGGGAACAAAGCGGCACGGTCGCTGCACACGGTTATGGCTCTGACGTAGCGGATCTGATCGTCTTTGATTCCCGAGTAACTCGCCCATTCACGCGTCAGCCGCCGATAGGTGAATTCCCAGCCGTCCTTTTCGTCTCGACTGATCTGGTCTTTAATCCGAGACAGGAGGTCATCTTCTTCAAGGTTGATGCCCCAGACGGCGAGGAGGGCTCCATCGGGGGAATGGAACGCCGCGCCATCGCCACTCTCTGACCGTTGCGTCAGTTCGAACTCGCGCGGCACGTCGGTTAGCCACCTCAATGCCCACACGACCTCCACGCCAGTCGGCGATATCGGGGAAATTGCGGCGATCAGAAGCGTCTTCGGGAGGCGCTCTCGATAGCGGAATTCGGTTGTAAGAGAAGACAAAAGAGACGACTCACACACCGCGTCGCACTTCTAGTCCGTTGGAAAATGATCGTGAAAAGGGCGGGAGCCGTGTGGGGCCTGGATACGGCCCCCGCCAACACACGGCATCGTTGCCGGGTCTCAGATGCAATTGGCTCCGGGAGGACCCGCTGCTTGTATGACATGAACGGCGAGAAGGCGCTTCACCCGGAAGGGTGAAATCGCACTGGCCGGCAGACATGCGTCGCTGAGCGATAACCCGTATTCCGAAATGCCGCCGCAAAGCGGTTGCAAGTTTCCTGTCCCGCATCAGGGGATTCCGATATGCCCTGCAAAAAGGTCAGGCAGTTCAACCAAGCCTTACAGTAAGAGCAACCGCCTTGCGGGCATCGGACAACTCGCGCTCCTGTTATCGGCCCCTTTCGCCGCTCGCCGCTTCGATAGGAAGGAGGGATGACTTGGCAAGTCGGAGCAGGTCGAGCTGGCCCTTCGTTCCCGTCTTGGCGTAGAGACTCTTCATTTGTGATCGGATTGTCTCCCGCGAAAGCGCGGCAGCATCTGCGATCTCGTCGACGCTCTTGCCCGCCATGATGCCCGCCAGCGCCCGTGTCTCCGCCGCGGTCAGCCCGTACGCTTTCGAGAAATACTCCCCGTTCATCCGCTGCGAGGTGCTTCCATGTTCTATTAGGACGACGATCGTCGGCCCCTGGAAGTAGAATGACAGGGGGTCCTTGGCGACTTGGATGAAGGTCAGTTTATAGGCGTCAACCATGCAGCTCGCCACTCGCGGTCCCTGGTACGACCTGTCGAGCATCTGGCTGAGCACATGGTTCGCCCTCTCCTGGCAGACGTTGATTTTTCCGAGCAGGTTTGCCCGCAGGCAATGGCCTGTGTCGATTATTCTCTGGCCCGCTGGGGAAATGGACTTGATGATGCCGCTGTCGCCGACGACCACCATGCCGATGTCGACAGCATCGAACAACTCACCTCCGATTTCCGCTATTGTCTTTTGGCCCGGCTCGGATTTGAAATGTCTGAACGCGCGGCGAAGGTGCGGCGCTAGCCTGGTCAGGGTGTCGGCGGCGTGCCTGTTCGCTTCCGGATCCGGACATGACGTCAGCGTCGACAGGAGGAACGAGCGCCCTTCCTCCCTGACGATTGTCACTCCCACTGCCGACTCCCCGCCGTTCTTCGACCAGAAGTCATTGTAGAACTCGGTCTTCACCAAGCGGTCGCGCGGGAACATCTGCTCGGCGACCACACCCACACCTACTTTCCTGACCGCCGCAGCCGGCATCCACGGGTTGATGCTGGAGTAGTATTCTCCGTACCTGGCGACCGCGTCGGCATCGAAGCCGGAGTTGAGGTTGAAGGCACCCTTGCTTCGTCTGCTATCATGGTAAAAAAGGGTGGACCGACCGTCGGGAAGTATCCGGCTCAGCTTGTCGAGGAAATCATGCCAAGTCGCTTCCCCGAAAACGGTGCCATAGATGGCATCCACCAGTTTGTCCTCAGTCGCCGATAGCGTCACTGGATCCCGCTCCCAGTTTTCGTACAGCGCCGTGCATTCCGGATGTCAGCGCGGCAGCAACATGCCAATAACTTGCAGCGCTTTGTTGACAACGCAACTCATTTTACCTCTGCGCCAGCTTCAAATGAAGCGTTTTGAGACTGCCGCCGACGTGATCGGCAATGCCGTCCGCGTCTTCAGCCCTGAGCACCAGCCCGACCGACTGTTCCTCTTGCGGTACGCTCAGAGCCTTTCGATCCAAACTGAGTTCACCGCGCTGGCCAATGCACGCTCGAACGTCGAACAGCGCCTGGCGCGCTGGCTGCTCATGTGCGCAGATCGTGTGCACGGAGACCACCTGAACCTAACTCACGAATATCTTTCAATCATGCTCGGCATTCGCAGGCCGGGTGTCACGGTGGCTATACAGCTACTCGAAGGAAACGGTCTCATCCGAGCGAATCGCGGTGTCGTCATCGTCCGCGATCGAGGAGGTCTGGTTGCCGCGTCAGCTGGGTCATATGGGGTTCCCGAAGCCGAATATGAAAGGCTGATCGGCAAAATTGCCGGGCCGGCGCAAGGAAACCTGCTCGCAGTTGCTTCTAAGGCCAACTCCCACTGATGCTACCGGATTGCTTCCCGCCGCCTGCTTCCCGCCTGCCCCTTTGGTCATCCGGTTCGATCAGGATCTCGAACACATGGGCGCGGTGAAGAGAACACGGCCACGTCTGTCCTGAAGCTCGGTACGACGCGGTGGTTGGAATCGGTCAGAACGATTGGAATACTTTCCTTGGCCTAGTCGGCCTTGTCGGGCAGCTCGACAACCGGCGGCGCGTCACTTTCAACAACGCGGCCCTTTTCACTACTACACCAGCGCTCAAGGGCTTTTCGTCTTGGTCCTGATCCACGTCTTTCCGCGGCTGATCGGGTGATGGCCAATGCGCGATACCGCTTTGAACAGGCAGATGATCGGCACGCTCATCTCCATCATGATCGGTCCCATCCTGTGGGCATTGCGCGGCTCGAACGGCGCGACTGGCTTCTGATCGGACTGATCGCGCTTTTCGGCATGTTCGGCTTCACCGCGCTCATGCTCTACGGCATGCAGTTGGTCAGCGGTGTCGTCGGCGCCACGATTATGAGCACGACCCCAGCCGTTACTGCCCTCGGCGCAATCCTGTTCCTCAAGGAACACCCGACCTAGCGCAATTTCGCTGCCGTGGCGCTAGCGGTCATCGGCGTGCTCATCCTCCAGCTCGGACAGGTTGGAGGGAATGGTCAAGACGGCAATCCGTGGGTCGGCGCTGCTCTGTTTTCGGCGCCGTCTGTTGCGAGGCAGCTTATACGCTGTTGGGCAAACACGCATCCGAGAGGACTGACCCGTGGTTGTGGCTGGCCTTGCAGCAGGCCTCTCGCTGCCGATCTTCCTGCCATTTGCCTACTGGCAATGGATGATGCTCGACACGTCAGAGGTCACTGTCGGCGCCTGGCTGGCCCTCGCCTGGTATGGCTTGGGCACGCTCGCGCTTGGCAGCTGGCTCTGGTATTCGGGCGTTTCCGAGGCTGAGGGTTCGATCGCGGCCGCATTCATGGGCGTCATGCCCGCCTCGGCGCTCGTCCTCTCTTACGTACTGTTGGGAGAGGCCTTCCGCTGGATGCACCTTCTGGGGTTTGCCGTAGTGTTCGCCGGGGTTCTGCTAATTTCGTGGGAGCACGCCCGAATGTCGCGACATGACGACTCAAGGGGGCGTAAAGGCAGGTGGCCGGTTCAGGCGGCAGGTCAGGAGAAGCCAGTATGTCAGCACTCCTGCATCGCGTTGAAAGTACGCCAAACAACGGTAAGGGTCCGCAAGTTCAGAGCTTAGAAAGCGGCTCGAAAGCAGGACCTTGCAGTGGCTCGCCGTCCGCCGAAAAATGGGATCCATGGCAGGGGCAATCCCAACACTGTTCGAAGGGGTTCCAGCGCACGACGCAGCCCATATGGGTGCAGCTCGCGCTGCACAGCTTGAGATCGCCCTCGTCAGTTCGAAAAGCCGCAGTCATTTTACCATCGATCCTGACCAGGGCCCCTTCGCCGGGAGGGATGTCGTCGACCGAGCGTACTTCGCCGCCGCCGAGATGGGCCGCCCAATGCTTCGCGGCGTGCAGGTTCTCTTTTGCGAACTCGATCGCGCCGCGCATCATCAGGCGATCGGGGTCATAAACGTCGGACCATGGGCTCGCACCTTGGTCTATCAGATGCCGGATCAGCAGCGCACCGGCCACCCCGGCGGTAAGGCCTTCTCCGCTGTCACCGGTGACAAGGTAGACCCGCTCGTATCCTGGGCTTTTGCCTATAAACGGCACGTAATCCGAGGGCTCGAACACCTGTCCCGACCACTTGTGGCTTATTGGGCCGAGTTCCGGAAAGCGCTCCCGTGCCCAGACCTCAAGCCGGTATAGACGCTCATCCATATCGTCTGCTTCGCCGGCCTTGTGATCCTCACCGCCGACGATGAGCATGTCCTCGTCACGTCCCGGATGGATACGAACGTAGTGATAGCTAGGCTCCAAGGTGTCCCAGATCAGCGCATCAGGGGCTGCGCCCTTTGGAATTGGGCCGACGATCACATACGTGCGGTAGGGGGCCTGTTTGGTGTGGATGGGAATACGAAGGTGAAAGGGAGAGTTGGTCGCCACCACAACGTGAGCGGCCGTGATGATCCCCCCGGTTCCGGTCTTGGCGCGCACTTGACCATCCTTCTCGTCGAGGCCGACGATCGGGCTTTCGGCGCAGAGGGTGGCACCTCGGCGGCGCAGAGCCTCGGCGAGTGCGTCGAGATACTTCAGTGGGTGGAAGCGCCCCTGCCGCGGGAACCGCACGGCTGGGTTGGAGCGCCATGGGCCGGGGCCGTTCTCGACCCATTCCGCGTCTGTGAAGCCTGCGGCACGAGCTGCATCCAGCTCCTTGCGCAGATAGTCGATATCCTTCTCTTCCACCGGAACGAAATAGCCATCGACCCGCGCAAAATCGCAGTTGATCGCTTCCTGCCGACAGATGTCTTCGATGCGATCCACCGCCGCGCTCTGGCTCTCATAATACTGCCGGCATACATCCTCTCCGCGCAGTGAACGCAGCTCTTCGAAGAAGTCATCAAGTTCGAAGGCCAGATGAGCGCTCGTACGCGCAGTCATGCCGCGGCCGATCCGCCCTCGGTCTACCACCGCCACCTGGTGGCCCGAGCAGACCAATTCGTATGCACATGAAAGACCTGCGATTCCGGAGCCGATCACCAGCACTTCCGTCGCCGAATCGCCCACCAGTTGTGGACCATCTTGGTCCATCGGGTGTTCCATCCAAAGCGAGCGGCTACGTTCCTTCTCGGCGTTCATGGAGAACCTCGACGGATGCGGTTCTCCTCACAACTCGCTTTCACGGCCGGAGTTCCTAAGCAACGGAGGCGTGTGTGGTGCCCGGGGCGAATGCTCCCTCTGTCGGCCAACGGCATGCAAACTCCGAGGTCCCATGAGCGTCCCTGTCAAGCCCGCTTGTCGTGCAGGATCTGAAGAAGCGCCCGGAATTTCGGGAAGGGCGCGCGATCGAGTGAGCCAAAGGATTCGGCTCTGCCGTACGGCAACAGTGTTCTACGTCGCGCGTGGTTCAACAGCGGTCATTTGGTCATGAACTGCGCCCGCGACGTCCACGGAGATGCTGTCCGCGAGCGGCGGATAGGATTTCGCATTCTCGTCTGATGGAAACCAGAACGGCCAGTTGTATTCGGGACGTTTCATTCGCCTGCTCCTGTTCGAGGCATGCCTCGCGCCAAGCGCCGTGGGTGCCGAGCATCTAAAAGAGGTCCCCGGCTGAAGACGTCCCCGGTTGACCGTCTGAGTTCGTGGAGGCTCGCAGAGAGGCTCGCGCCCCACACTAGATGTGCCCCGAGCATCAGGAGATTGCGCGTCCCTGGGTGCTCTGTGGCGGGCAAGAGTATCCGCGCAAAAGGTATCCAGCCGAGATAGCTCAGCGCCCAGACTAGGACGCCATAGCTGCCGCCGCTGATCATCCGCCGCGGCAGCAGAGCATAGATAATCCCTGCGAGGGCGCCGTAACCGAAATGGGCCGTCACGGTTGCGGTACGCAGCCCAGCTTCGCGAGTTCCGGCAACATCCACCCGCTCAATGATTTCGCGCGGCGGCAGCGGATAATCGTGGCCATCAGGAAGCATTCTGAACAGCCGGCGCATAGCTGTCGTCATCGCCAAAGTGGCCGATATGCCCGCCAAAGCTCCAAATAGGATGTTGCGCACGGGTTCTACCTTCAAGGCCCCCTTTACCCGACCTCAATAACGGCAGCGACAGAATGTTCCCGAACATGCCGGCCAGTCGCCGCCGCCATTCTTGTCGGAGATGAAGCGACAGCCGTCAAACTGGCGAATGATTCCGCGTCCTCCGCTCTAGGACTGAACACGTAGTTTTCGTTTCCAAGGGAACTTCAAAGCCCTTGAGCGGTTCTTGCGCGATGGCTCCGAATGCGTTGAGGATGAGTGGCAAGGCTGCAGACTTCCTGCACCGCTGGATCGGCGAGAACGTCATTGGACGGGAACTGGGCTGGACGTCTGTCGAACAACTGGCGGAGCTGGCCGCCGCGGCTGCGGCGGGAAAAGGCATCCGGATTAACGAGACGGAACCAGACCTGGACAGCATAGCCGCGGTCATCCTCGAAGCGATTGCGCATCAGAATGGTGGGAGGTGATCCGCCCATCCGACGACGTGCGGATTTCTATGCATCTAAGCTGGAACAAAGCCGCAGGTTTCTTGATTCTGAAGCTTCAAAGGCGTCCCCTCCTTTGAAAGAGCCAAAATCCCCGCCGCTCGTTCGGCAACTGCGAGCGGCGGGGTCTTTGTGTTCGGAACTGAGTTCTCAGGAGCCGTCTTCTGCGTTTGAACTCCGAAGCGAAGGAACTTCAAAGCCTTAGGAGCCGTTCTGACCGCGATGGAAGGTGTCGATGAGTGGCAAGGCTGTTGCAGGCACGCAGTACCGGGGGCGCCGATAAGCTCGTTGGGTCGGGTGCGGAAATCCAGGTGGACGTCGTGGGCGTTAAGGCCCGAGATGGAGAAAGTCGCGCTCGAGCGCCGCATTCGTGGCCAGGGTTTTCTAGGATTAAGGGCCACCTGCCACTGAGGCAATCACCACCATCGCCAAATCGTCGAGATCGATCTCGCCGTTTACAAAGATCTTGGAGTCACGCGCACCGCGCAACGCGTCCGGTCACAACTCCGCCTGGCGCTTCAAACTCGTCGGCAATCGCTTCTTTGACTTTTCTTCAAACATGGCGTGCTTCCGCGGAACGGCAGGCTTCCGCTCCACCTTGTCGGGACAGACGGCAGAGGCGAGTGGCACCCAGCGGCCCCGCAGTTACGGCTAGGGAGCCATCACCAACGGGCGGAGGCCGGTTTGTTCATGCTTCACCTCTAAGGGAGCGCAGGCTCATCTCGGAACGGACCAGAGCCGCCCTCTCCTCGCGAAAGCGCAGCGGGACCAGGCACGGCAACCCGAGCAATGCCGCCGAAGCGGCAGCCAGAGGACGCCCGGCCTGCATCACGGGGGCAGACCGGTTCCAGTGGCAGGTCTCGAACGCAAGGAACCTGCTGGCCCGGATTTGCCGCCAGTCCGCTTTTTAATCGGGAATACCTCGACCACTCGACTGCGGCGGCCACTAAGCCTCTGCAACGATGGCGGTCAGGCGCTCAAGAAATTCCGTCAACGCCTGCTGCGCATCGTCAGATTCGCCACTGAGGGCGGCAATTCCCCAATTCGCCAGCACAGCCTCCTCGATCGGGTCCCGACGCGCCATGAAGACAAAGGATAGCGGCCGGTCCTTCGCATAGCCGGAGTGTTTCCAGGTCTGCCACAGGCGGTGTAGGAGGAGCCTGATGTTCAGGTCCGATAGGCTGTATCCGATAAACAGGATTGTACGGCCAAGCGCGTCGGCCCTGAACTTGATATCGAGCGGTGAGTCGAAGGAGAGCCGGTCGTAATAATCCGTCTCCGTCAGAACCAGTGAATCATCGTCATCGAAGTCACCATGGAACTTGACGATCTGGGCCACGCCCTCGCGTGCCCGTGCCACGTCGCGCGCATTGGCGACCTTGACGAATTCCTTTCCTAGAATCTCGAACGCGACTTCGAGGTTGCGGTCGTAGTTGGTGGTGTAGATGATGGGGAAATCAAGCGTTACGATCAGCCGGTGAAGAACCGATTTTTCCACTTCGCTGCGGGATACGCTCCAATTGCGATCCATCCAGCTGCGCAGCGCACCAAGACTGCCCTTCTTCAACCGGTAATATTCGGCGAGCGTGAGATGATTGACGCCATTCTCCGCGCGCCGCTCGTTCAGCCCGAGTTCCGACGCTATATGGTCAATCAGCGTCTCCCAAGACGGAAGCCCGACACTTCGTGAGACGCCGGCGCCCACGAAGAGGATCGCCTTCCGCTCCCGGACCGCTTTGGCGAGGTCCTCGATGGTGCCTGCACATCGCCTCGTCTTCATCATTGGCGCCTAACCGGCAAATATGATGGGCGTTCCATCGAATCGGCAGCAGTGAGCAGACACTGCAACGGCTAACCGGAGCATCTGGTTTTATGCCTCAGATCTGGGCTATCGGAGAAGAGCGCCGCGCTGCTATCCAGTTCGCAGGCAGCTGCGCCGCCAAAAAGGACTCGCACGCGAGAGGCAAAAAGGGACGCGGCCAGAGCCCGGCTTAGCTTACCGATCGACTTCGCCGCTGTGTTCCGAGGTCCTTTAGATGGTCTCCGCGCCGCCTCTCGACCCCGAAGACGAAGACCTGGACGAGGTCGCTGGATGGTGATGGGTTCCTGTTTGCGGGTCAGCCTCTACAAGTATTCGCGCCTCGAGCGCCGCGTCAGCGAATGCGCGGCCAGCTTCTTCGGCGGTCACCTGTCCCTGGATGGTTCCGCGCAGGCTCTGTCCGCCATTGCACACATCGGGCCGGCACGGTTCGGCCATTTGTCGCTGGAAAGGCATTTCATCGCTTCCCAGACCGTGTGAACAAGGCGGGTTTTCCCAACTTTACCGAAACTGATGCGAACCGGTCGATCGAAGTGGATCTGTTTCATCACGCTCCGGAACGTCCGTCTTACGCTCGTGTTCCGAATTTGATCATGGATACTCGTGACAGTCCAGCGCCGCCGAAGCTGTCACGTTTACTCTTGGATCATGGATCCGAGCCCGGTGGGCGACCAGCCCGAGACGACTTGCCGGCGTCGTCCTCGGTCGCGATCGTGTGGTTTGTGCACTTTCAGACCATTCTCGTGCCTTAGCAATTTGGATCGCGCCCAAAAGAGCCCGTGCTTGCGAATAGCATCGCCCCACTGCCAGCCCCCGGTCGCAAGCTCAAACATACCAAGCTATCAAGCCACACATTTTTCCGGAACATTCACCACGCTCTTGGGTTTGTGGCCAGCAATCGAACGGGAGAGTGCAATGTCAGAAGCTCGTGAATGGCTGATCCAATGGCTGCGGGATGCTCATGCCATGGAGGAGCAGGCCGAAACCATGTTGTCGGGGCAGTTAAGCCGGCTTGAGAATTACCCGGAGCTAAGCCAGCGCATCCAGCTCCACCTCGATGAAACGAAGCAGCAGGCTTCCAGGCTGAAAGAATGCCTGGACAGGATCGGCGAAGGCACCTCGACGATGAAGGATGCCGGCGGCAAGCTGATGGCTACGGCGCAATCTGTCAGCGGCGTTTTCGCGGGCGATGAGGTCATGAAGGGATCGCTCGCCAGCTACACCTTCGAACACATGGAAATTGCCTCCTACACGATCCTTATCGCGGCAGCCAACGCCGCCGGGGAAGCCGATGTGGTCAGGGTCTGCGAGCAAAATCTGCGGGAGGAGGAGGCGATGGCGGAATGGCTGCGCCGCAACCTGGACCCGACGACTGCGATGTTCCTGGCCCGGGCCGAAGCCGATCGCGACGAGGCGAAGAGGTAGCGCAGGAACCTTGTCATGGCAGACAATAAGAGCAAGACCGGCGGAGCGGATCGCATCCGCGTCGCCGGAGGCCAAGAATACGAAGTCCGCGACTTCGCTGATAAGTTTGGCATCTCCTCAGGCGAGGCTCGCGATCTGATTGAGCGCTTCGGCACTGACCGCGAGACACTTGAGCGCGAGGCGAGGAAACTGAAGAAATGAAGGGCGCCGAAATCGTTCCGCTCGACGATGACATCAAGGCCAAAATTCGCCGTCAGATAGCTATCGCCAGGACAAAATACGGCCCGCGGGACTTCGCGCTGTTGTGCATCGAAGGAAGCTGGGGAGATACGCTGGATGACCGAAAGACACTCGCCATGCTGCGGTCGCTGAACCGCACCGGCTCGATCTATAAGAAGGTGATCTGCCGTGCCCCATTGACGAGCCAATAGGTCCCGCCTCAGTACACGTAGTCTCGGCTAGATTTTCTATGGGTGGTTTATTGCGGTCGCTCCATCCCTTAAGCGGGCGAGCCTCGCGCTGCAACCGGGCTGTGGGTCTTGTGCAATGGTGATCCTAGCCAGCATCACAGTACCCCCCTACTCTGTGAGATTGCCTGCCTCAAACGCTATTGCGTATGGTTCTTCTGGGGTCGAAAGACCATGACGAAACGTGTTCCGGGCTTGGCATCCTGCCACTGGACCTCTCCGCCCAACTGACGGCTCAACGTCGAAACCAGCTTTGTCCCGAGCCCGCCGGATTTTGCGAAGTCCTGACCGGCGGGAAGGCCGATGCCTCGGTCCGATATTTCTAGGCATAGCTGGCCTTCCTGTTCTGCTGGAGCAATGACAAGCCGCACCTCGCCGAAGCCTTCAGGATAGGCGTATTTCACGGCATTGGTGATCAGTTCGTTGACGAGAAGCCCGACAGGTATGGCCTGATCGGTCGGCACGCTTACGGACGCCACGTCGCATATCAACTGGTGGTTCGGCGCCGAGGCGCGAATATGGTCGCACAGATCGCCAAGATAATCGGCAAGGTCGACAGCCCGGATATCGTCCCTACGCCATAGCTGGTCATGCACCCTGGCAATGGTCTGCACGCGTGCTTGAGCGTCGGCGAGTGCCTGCAGGAGCGCGGGATCGTCTGTCGCGCGGCTTTGCATGCTCAACAAGCTGGCGACCATGGACAGGCTGTTCTTGACCCGGTGGCTGATCTCTTTGGTAAGAAATTCCTGATGGCGTAGTGCATCCTGCAGCAGGTTCTCTTGCTGCTTCAGAGCCTCTTCTGTGCGCTGCCGCTCAAGGGCTACTCCTATCAGGTTGGCAAAGCCCTTTACGAAAACCAGGTCTGCTTCGGTGAACCGTCCTTCGACGGGGCTGTCCACCTCAAGAACCCCGAACCGTTCGCCGCCGCTGTGGATCAAGGCATTGATGGCCCGCTTGACATTATGTTCGGCAAGAAGTGCGGGTGTCCGGAAGCGGCTCTCCCCCTCCAGGTGGTTGGAGATAACCGGCTCACCTGTCTTGAAGGCGTAGCCGGTGGGGCTCGTGGTATCGGCCCTGACCCTTGCCTGCCCGACGACGCCCGGTTTCCAGCCGACGCCGGCTCGCACCAGGAACTGATGCTCAGCCGGGAGGTACTCCATGATCTTGCACATCTTGCTTTGGAGCCCCTCAGCGCAAACCCTCGTTGCTTCTTGTAGCAAGGCCTGAACATCGTGGGTTTGGAGGGCGAAGTATGCGTATTCGCCGGTGAGCTGCTGCTGGCGCAAACGATAGCGCAGCTCTTCGGCAGCGCTGCCCTGCTCGGGTGAGTTTGCGGGGGTTTTGGGGTGTTCCGCTATCAACAGACGTTTCTCCCTCCCTATCTGCTCAAAGCGATCAAAGACGGTGGAAGTTCCCCAAATCCAAAGAATATCTGGGTCGTTCGGAAGCGCTGCGGCAGCCCACGAACCATGCCGCAACACGTGAAGCCACATTCGGCGAATATTGACGGCTCATCATTGTTGCCGGCCCGCAAATTCCATCAACGGCGGCAGTTGCATCCTGGGCACTTGGGCAGCAGGAAAGCAGCCTCGCAACGTTTTATCGTCGGCTCAGCGTTTCGGCTTCGAACCCATCGACTGAGGCTTCCGCCGTCGATCGCCCGCCGTCCTCTCCTCATCCCGCCGCTGATACGCAAAGGCCATGGCGGCAGCTATGGCTACTCCCGCGGCCCTAAGCAGGAGTTTGTCACGCATCTCCTGATCGCTCAGGACGCCCTGAACAGCCGATGACGCCCGGCTGGCTGTGGCGGCTACTCGTTGGGCCGCCTCGCCGGAGGTCTGCCGCATATCGTCAACTATGTTCGGTGTCCCGGCGCTCCAATCCCGCACTCTCTCTTTGACGGCACCAGCCAGCTCAGTTGTTTGCTCCTTCACTGCTTCCGCCGTCTCGCACCCAATTCGCCGATCTTCTCCGCCAGCTCGCCGACTTGCTCCTTCAAGCGCTCTGTGGCAAGGCCAGCCTTGCGCTTGCTCGCGAACTTCTGAACGTCGCCGCGCCGCCCGATGACAACACCCCGGACGAACCGGACGACTTCCGCCCGCCGTGCCCCTGCTGCGGCGGACGCATGATCGTCATCGAGACCTTCGACCGATGGGGGCAGCCGCGCGGACCCCCGACAAAACGACACCGAACCCGGAGAACCACCCATGACCCGGCATGGCCAGTCTCAAGCGGCAGGCATACAGCGTCCGGCAAGGACCGACGTACGTCTATGGTGATTATCGACTCCGACAGACCCGCGCCCAGCCGCCCACCATCTCGACAACACCGCGCGAAGGCGCAACGAAGCAGTCTGTCCGCGTTCACCCCCAGAGCTTCCCGACACCGGTCGTGCCATCGCCGACACCAGCCGAAAAACCGAAATCCCCATAGCCTTCGCCTGTGGCCCGCGGGTTCCTTCCTCGGGGATTTTCGTACGCCTGCCGGCGCCCGAAACTCTTCACGGAAGCCGTCAATCGGCTTTCGGGACGAAGTTGCTGACAGACAGCCATCGTTTGGGGCCCCATCGCGTCGACCGTCGCAGGTTTGCGAAGCGGTCATTCGTCTACGCTTCGCGGGATGAGTAGGCTGTCTCTCTTGCATTAGCCCTCGCATCCAGCGGCGCCTTCAGTTCCGCTTCATCCAGCGTCTCCTTCTCGAGCAGCGTGCGCGCGGTCGTCTCGAGCAGGTCACGTCGCTCGGCGAGCATTTTCACCGTTCGGGCAAAGGCTGGGTCTACGATCTCCCGCACCTCCTCGTCCACGGCCGTTGCAGTCTCGTCGGAAAAATCGCGATCGCGAGGACCTCCTGCCACAGGATTGGGCGTGAGGAAGGTCCGCTGGTCGCTTTCCAGCGCGACATGGCCCAGCTTTTCGGACATCCCATACCGGGTCACCATCGCACGGGCGATGTCTGTGACTTTGGCAAGATCGTCTGCCGCGCCGGTGGATAGATGCCCGAACACAATCCACTCCGCCGCCCTGCCGCCCAGGAGAACCGCCATCTTGTTTTCCAGTTCCTCGCGGGTCATCAGGAAACGATCCTCTGTCGGACGCTGGATCGTATAGCCGAGAGCGCCCACGCCGCGTGGGATGATCGATACCTTGTGCACGGGATCGACCCTGGCAGCGCCAGCGTGACGTGCCCCATCTCGTGATAGGCAACGATCTCGCGCTCGCGCGGATTGAGCAAACGGTTGCGCTTCTCCAGGCCGGCGACAATGCGCTCCACCGCATTGTTGAAGTCGTCCATGGTGACCGCGTCCGCACCTCGCCTGGTCGCGAGCAGGGCCGCCTCGTTGACCCGATTGGCAAGGTCGGCGCCGGTGAAGCCGGGTGTCAGCCCTGCAACTTTTTCTGCGTCGACATCGCGGCCGAGTCTCGCCTTCTTCAGGTGCACCTTGAGGATCTGAATGCGGCCGACCCGGTCCGGTCGATCGACCAGGACTTGCCGGTCGAAACGGCCAGCTCGCAAAAGAGCGGGATCGAGAATTTCGGGCCGGTTCGTTGCTGCAAGCAGCACCAGTCCGGCCGAGGAATCGAAGCCATCCAGTTCCACCAGGAGCTGGTTCAGCGTCTGCTCCTTTTCGTCATGGCGCATCTTGACCCGTTCCGTGGACGGAAATCACGCCAAACACGTTTGCTCGTATCGGACATGCGCCGATGACCTGACAATGGCCGTCACGGTCGAGTTTCTGCGCCGCCCTTGGCTAAACGCGCGGCAGCCTGGATCGGTCATGGGGCGTCCTGGATTCTTTTATGACGTGACGATGTCTGGACGGCGCAGCCGAATTTTTGACTATGGTTCCTTCCTCAAACAAACGCGCCGGTTTCATCCGCAGCTGTGCCATGTCTGTCTGAATGCTCAACGCAGCTCGATCAGGTTGACCGTTCCCAGCATTTCCGGCAGGGCCGTCCATCGTGCCGATGCTTCAGGAAATAGCCGAGGCAGCGCACAACACATTGCGGCCGGACCACAGGAAGCGCTGCTTTTCCGATTTTGACGACGGTGTTTCCTCCGCCGTCAAGGCGGTCGATGTTCTTGCGATGCAATGGCCCGAATATGTCCTTGGCCCGAGCAATCCCCTGACGTTTCTCGATACCGAAATGCCATGCAATTTTTTCACGATTTCCTGAACTTCCGGCGCAAGGCGATCAGAGAGCCGCGCCCTTCGGGAAACGCGCGTCTCGGCCTTCGGAACGATCCCTTGCGCGAAGGACCGGGCCACTTGGCGCGAGCGCCCTCGCAATTGCTTCAAGACAGTAGGTGCAAAGGGCGTTGCCAATTCTGCCATGGCAGCCAGAATCCGGTGGGGCAATTAAGCCGATCTGACACTATGGACAAAAAAGAACTAAAGGAACTCTCCCGGCGCGGGCTCGCTCTTCTCCGGTTCAGCGAGGATGAGCGAGAAAACATTGAGAAGACGCGGCATCGCAGCATTCGCTTCTCGTTGACTTTTCCGCACGATGTCGCGCGCTGCGATGGGTGCGCTCCCTCCAGACCGCGGCAACTTCTATTCACGCGTCGTATTCGGCCTCATCCGACCGATCAGACCGTCTTGGCTCGCCGAATTGCTCGTACCCCTGGAAGAGACAACCCTTCGTTCCTCGTCCATCGCCCTGGCCGTCGACGATCAGCCTTACAGGCGCATATCCCCCAAGCTCGGTCGGCGGCTGATCGACGATATTGCTGCCGCCCCGGGAAACGAGCCGGTATTCCAGTTGTAATTTTGGCTCAACAGTGCCCCATACGGTGTGCCTGTGCAAAACTTCACCCAACCTGGGGAAGATTACACGCGGCGTGGCTCTGATCGAGATCCACAGGGTGCATACTCGAAACGTCTGGGGTATGCAGTACTCAACGCGCGTGAAGAAAGAGTACTGACATGGAGCTCCGCAAGGATCGTTCTCTCGACACCTTGGCTCGCTCGGGGAATGTTGCCCAATTCGTTAGCTTCATGCCGGCTGCGGCGGGAAAGCTTAAACAGCAATATTCCCGTGTCACCGGGTTCGAGCCCAACTACGAGTTCGCTGATCTGGAGGAAGCGCTGGGTGCTCTGCTCTCCAGGAGCTCCGACCTCTCTGTCAACATTCGCAGCTACGCCCCTGATAGTCCCAGGAGCCACGAGTTCGTCTACGGCCTACGGTCGTTGGACGAGGCTGTTGCCGCAGCGCATCGCCTCGCTGCACAGGGGCTGTTCATCATCGCTAACGAAACGATCGACATTAACGATGGCGGCGTGTCCGGTGTCGTGCAGGGGGACATCGTAGAGTTCGCTCCCGATGATACGCCACGTTGTGTGGAAAAGCCAGGCGTAGCATCGCTGCCGAAGGCATGGGCTATTGCCATGCTGAAAATCGTATACGGCTTTTCTCCCGACATCGACACAGGTTCGGAGAGTCGGCTTGAGTTCAGCATCCATCCGCGACCCAGGGGGTGGAAGCAGAGTCACACTCTGGCTTGGGAGCTGGAGCGGCTCAGCGAAGCGAGTCCAAAACCGACATTAACCTGGCCTAACCGCTTCAGCCGCCATATTGGCGATAAGGCGTACGGATTGTTGATGGCGCATGTCGCGGGGCTAAGCGTTCCCCGCACCACCGTAATCGGGCGTCGCGTTGCGCCGTTCTCCTTCGGGAAACCTACTGGCAGTTGCGAGGTTTGGACTCGGACATGCCCCCATGAGCCCGAGCCCGGCCTCTACACTACACGCAAAGGTTGGACCGATCCCTTCCGCCTCATGGCGGAGGAAGATCCCAGGCACGAGGCCATAGCATCCGTGATCAGCCAAGATGCGGTTCCTGCAACCTATTCGGGCGCGGCTATCGTCACAATAGGAGGCGCTCTGCACATCGAGGGCCGCGCGGGCGAAGGAGATGGTCTGATGCTGGGGCACGACCATCCGGAACAGCTGCCGCTGCAAATTCATCAAGACGTGACCAACGTCTTTACCGAACTCTCCCGCATGCTTGGCGCTGTTCGCTTCGAATGGGTCCACGATGGCAAGCAGGTGTGGATCGTTCAGTTACATCGTGGCGCCACGGTCACATCCGGGACCGTGCTGGTCCCCGGGGAAGCCAGCCGCTGGTATCGTTTCGAGGCCGCCAACGGACTGGAGGCGTTGCGTGCCTTCCTCCGAGACGTCCCCGAGGACGGCGGGGTTTCGATCGAGGGAGAGATTGGTCTGACCAGCCACTTAGCCGACCTGATCCGGAAGGCGCGCAAGCCGGCAAGGATCGCCGTTCCTGCCTAAGCTTCGAAGGGTCCATCGTCGGGCGCCGTTCCCTTCCGGCGCCACAGCTCGGTCAATTGCCCGTCCGAGAAGCGGTGAGCAGCGATCAGGTGATCCATAATGTCCGGCACGGCGTCCGTCACTACCAGCTCGACAAGGGCATCCTCCACAGGACGAGGCTTACTGCGGCGCTCGGCATAGGGGTAGTCGGCGATCGGCACGAACGTGCCGTTGCCCCGCGGCTGCGCGCTCATGATGGTCGAGCCGCTATTGATCGGGCTAAGCAGGATGCGGTCCTGATGTGCCTCTACCAGGGATGCGGTAGAGACGGTGAGAATGGTATGAGGCGAGGACCGGTACGCCTTTGCGCGGAGCAGCCGCCAAAGACGCTTCCGGTGCAGCCAGAAGAAGGTTTTGCGGTTAAGAGTGCGATACCAATCACTGGGGACCAGACCGTCGCCAAGACATTTCAGAAGCGCGGAGTCGCTCATCGGCTTGTTGTCCCGAATGGTTACATCGGGGAATCCCTGCCGTCGAATGATCACGCTGTTCGGCCGCCGTCGATTCTCAATAAGAACCCGCTCCTGACCCACTATGCCGTACCGATCGAGCAGCGCCGACGTGCTCAGCAAGCCCTGCGCGCGGATGGAGTCGAACGACGCATCCTCTGCCATGTGGAAGAGGCGCGGGTAAATGCGAATGAGTTCTTGCTCGTCCAATCGAGTCCTCAGCGCCAGTTGCGACGGTCGATGATCACGGCGTCCTTGCCGAAGTCCTTGGCTATCAGAGAGACTGTGGCGTTGGTGACCCGCTCCACCTCCTCGATGAAGGCCTTGGTTTCCGACGTCAGCTGATCGAACCGACGGACCTTTCGATTTGCGATATCGATATAGTCGGCGAAAGTCAGCGCGATATCCGTGGCGCCGTTTAGAACCGCCGCACGGCGAGCTTGCTCCCAGTCGAATTCGCCAATACGACGCTGCTTGCCAGACACGGTGCCCACCTCGATTTTTTTTATTTCCTCCACCGTAATCCCGCTGCGTTCCGCGATGGCATCGAACTGGATTTGCTCCATCATCGGCCCAGACGTGCCGCCCACTCGGATGGGGTAGGTTCGCATCACCATGATGACTTTGCGAACCCTAGTCGGAGCGATACCGGCGTCTGCCAGGCAGCCAGAGGCCGTAGTCTCTCGCGAGGTCACGTGCGGGTAGCTCCCATGATGGATGCTGAGGTCCGTACCCTGAGTGCCCTCCAGTAGCACCTTCTTTCCCACGGCGAACGCCTTCTCGAGCTCGGTCTTAGTGCAGCGAACAAAGTCCTTGAACTCGGGAATGTCCCGAGCGAGGCGGACACGGCTGCCCCAGTACTCCTCGCTATCCCGCCCCATGATCTTGCGTGCCGTGGCAACCCCCACCCCTTTCTTGGTCGAGCCGATTACCTCAAGGCTGCCCTCTTCCTGCTGGATATCGGTGTCTTCGATGATGATCGCCTGGGGATCTATCGACAGGCGCTCTCCAGTGAGTCGGAGATCTTGGATCTCCTTCGACACTTGCTTGATGGATAGGGTGGCACCTGCACCGACGAGAATCTGAGCACTCGTGTTGGACTGCGTCCCCGCGGGCAGCTGGACGTAGTCGTATTTCGGGTAAGCCACTTTGTGCCCGGCATTAGGGCCGCCGACACGCATTAGCACGTCGTACTCGTCGGCGATGTGCGCGCAGATGTTGCCCTTGCCCTCGCTGCCGAACTGAGCGCCGACCAGTACATCGACGCAACGTTCCACCTCTCCTGGGAACAGCCCCAGTCCCGCGACGGCGCGTGCCAGAAGCGATGACGCATCGCAGCGATGCGTCTCCAGTACTCGATCAGCAATAGCTGCCAAGTTCTCTATGTTGGCCTCAGTGCCGTGCTTCCTTGCTTCGTCATAGCTGGGAAATTCCTGGATATCCTGAGGTCGCTTGAGATAGCGGTCGCGCAGCACACCTAACGGTGCAGTGAGATGGATATGCACGATCTGATACTCCAGGCGCTCCGTGAAATGCTCGCGGAAGTGCTCGACCTGTTTTATCGTCCGCACCGCATCCACTAACCAGACGTGCTTGTCGAGTTTCGTTCCGCTTGCCTTGAGGAACTCGTCGAGCACCCACTTCTCGTCGGTTTCCCCGTCCAATCGGAGGCCTAGAGCGATTAGAGCCTTTCTGTCGGCATCCGGCTGCACCTGCAACAGCAGCTCTCGGGTGGATACGTGCTTAGCGCCGAAGCGAGCCTTGAAAGCTCCAGCAAGCTGAGACTTGCCGGACGACATTGCGCCGGACAGCAGGAAGATTGTGTGCATGGCCCCCCTCGGGCGTGAATTCGAACTGTCCATGCCGTCGATTTCGCTGGGCTGTCGCGCTCAAGCACGACAGCTTGCAATCGCCTGTCTGGACACCTCAAATACTTGGTAAGCCTGAATAGCAGGGAGGGGTGCGATTCGACAAGGTCGGGAGCAACACAGCACAGGAGAATGCCTTGCAGGGCTGGGCTCGGGAATCTTGTCACGCTCAGCGGCCGGCGCTCAGCCGATCGAACCTGACGAGAAACTCTTCCTTCGCCGCTTCCGGGGCCAGATATCGGACGACAATGGGTGCCGGCTCTATGCCTTCCGCCCTGGCCCAAGCATCGGTCCCAGCCGGCATGATCTGGCTCTGCTCGGCGGCCAGAACCCTCAGGTCGGCCCGCTTGACGGCTGGGATCGGCTCAACCGGCAAATCGAAACGCTTCAGGATGGCGTCCTGTACCTCACGTTCGATCCTCCGATAGTCCGGCAACATTTGCTTCAATGGCCGAGTTATATCCCCCAGAAACGCCTCGGCGGCATCGTGGAGCAAGGCCTCAAGGGCATGCTCCTGGACCATTTCGCTCACCAGAATGCTGTGTTCAGCAACGGAATAGAAGCCGCGGCACTGCCCAGCGTAGCGGCAAAGGTTTGCCAGCCCTTGAGCGATGTCCTCGATGGTGAACTTGCTTGTTGCCGGCGAGCGAAGATCAAGCCATGCCCCGCTGTGGAGCATGATTGATGGCCCGACTTCCACCTTCAACGCCGTCACCTGCATCCGTCGACACCCCATGGTTACTACTGCCTACCCGCTAGGTCGGCACGCGTGTGCCGTCGTCACCGCGGTCGAACTGCTGATGCGAATAGCCTGGACGCGCCATACTGTCGACACCCCTCACCAAATTCGATTGAGGGAAAAGTTGTTGAGCATGGATGAGGTAGACCAAGCAGCAACGATAAACGAAACCGCATCGAGTGGCTCCTCGCATGAAAGCCTTAGACGCTTCTGTTTGGTGCTCATCAGACTTTTTCGCGAGAAGCATACCGGTAATCGATTGTCCGATTCCGAGCGGAACAGCCATGTTGTGCGCGCACGACAGGTCTCTTTGGGTCAATTTGGCCATTTGTTGACGCGCCGCCGAGTGGCCGCTCCTGTGCGCGATCTTTTTGTTCACAAAGTGGAAGAACCGCGCCTAATCGGCCCCAGGCCTTAACTCCCTATTCTGAACCAGAAATTGGTCGGCGCCGCGATTCCTTTGACATATCGGCGGCCGCCAAGCCATCCCTTTTCGCCTTCGCAAACGCCCGATCGCTTTCCAGGAATGCCTCAAGCATGAACGGGATGAGTTCAGCGACAGATTCGGATTCGCCATAAGTCTGACGATACAGCGATGCGTAGTCGTGAAGCGCCCGGTTGAGCTCAGCACTGACAGTGATGGTGATTTTCGAGGGCGAGCGGTCGGGCAGCTTTCCCAGCTTCAAATTTGCCATTGGTGATCCCTCCCCTGTCCGATCGTTCGCGTAAACAGTTCAGCCACTGTACGGCCGCAACATGAGGTCCTTATGGATGATCACACGCAGCGGCCATCCGGGACGGACAGTGATGGTGGGCTGGATGTTGAGGTTCTTTTCGGTGATGCGCTGGCCGGCGCGGCTGACGTTCTGCTGGGTGGATTCGCGGATGGCACGGACCAGATCACTTTCATCTTCGCCTAGGCTCAGCTCAGTGCCGACGCCGAGCAGCGTGGCGAGCGCGATGCCCTTGATCAGCTGCCACGTATGGAAGTCCACTTCGTCCTCAAGGCCGGAGTAGCCTGCGGTGTCGCTGGCGGGCAGGTTGTCGATTTCGATGGAGGAGCCGTCGGGCAGCAAGATGCGCTGCCAGACGAGCAGCGCGCGCCTTTGGCCGAAGGCAACGACGCTGTCATAGGTACCGATGAGGCGAGATCCCTGCGGGATCAGCAGGACACTGCCGGTGACTGTGTCGTAGACGTTTTCGGTGACCTGGGCGACGACGAGACCCGGCAGGTCGGACTTAATCCCAGTGATCAGACTCGCGGCAATCACGCTGCCGGCCATGACCTGATGGGGCGAGGCCGGCACCTGCAGTGCGTGCGGATTGTAGATGCCGCCGGTGTCGCGCGATTGCAGGAAATCCAGCTTGCGCTGCTGGTTGTTCTGGTCACCTTCGGCCGGCGCCACGGAAGCGCGTGCCTGCCCGGTGTCGGGCTGTTTGAGCGTTGCCCCCAACTGCGAACGCGCATCCTGCCTGTTCCGTGCGGTATCCTTCTCCCCCGGCCTGTTCTCGATTCGAAAGAACACTTCCGACTCACGTGCCTGAATCGCCTGCTCCGCCAGGCGCTGTTCCTCGGCGGAAACGTCCTGTCCCGGCGCAATGCCGAGCTGGCGCTGGCGCTCGAGGATCGGTCGCCCAAGGTCGCCCGGGAGAGGCGGTCCGAGCAGCGGCGCTTCGCGCTTGATTTTGGAGTAGTCCCCAGGAAGCGCTTCAAGCCCCTCCGCTGTCGGTTTACGCTCCGTGTCGTAGAGCTCTTCGGCCTGCTCCTTGATGCGCAGAGCCGGTCCCTGCAGCGCGATCATCGTGACGCCCAAAATGGCGCCCGAACCAAGCGCAGCGATGGCGATGATGACGCCGCGTCTGAACCGCACGACGCGGCGCGGCGACGCTCGCAGCTGCAGATCCTCGGGATCGGCTTTCGGAGGAACATCGGATTGGAATGTGCCGGTCATGACACCTCCCCTCACCGGCCGGAGCGGGCAAAGAGCGATGGATGCCGCCGTGGCTTGCCGTCGGTCCGCGTGATGCGCACCACCTGCTGCGGCTGCGTACCAAGCCGCAGTTCGGCGGCGGCAAAGAGCCGGTCAACGACGTAGTAGTTGCCTCGCATCCGATAGTTGACGAGCTGGTTGTCGCCCTTGACGCCGACCACGAAGAGCGGCGGGGCCTCGCCTTGGTCGATGCGGCGCGGGAACTCGATATAGACCTTATGGCCGTCGTCGAAGGCGCGCACCGGGCGCCAGGGAGGCGTGTCGCCGGTAATGGAATAGCGGAAGCGGATATCGTCCAGCGCCACGTTGTACGCCACCGGCATGGCAGCCTCGGCTTCAGCATTGCGCCGGCGCAGGGCAATGATCTGGTCCTCGCTATAGGTCCAGGAAATCGCTGCCATGGCGGTCTTTTCCGTGCTTTCGAGCTGTAGATGGTAGGAGCGTCGGTCCGTCGTTACGACGAGATTAGTCGTCAGTCCCGGCGCGAAAGGCTTGACCAGGACATGGGTGCGTTGGTTGTCTCCGGTGCCGCTCACCGTGTCGCCAATCACCCAGCGCACCGTGTCGCCGGCCGACACCGATGTGAGCGTCTCGCCCGGCTGCAGCGCGATGTCGGTGACGCGCTCGGGCGCCGCATAGAGCTGGTAGAGCGCGCCTTCAGCGTATGGGTAGACCTGGACCGCGTTGACATAGCCATGTTTCGTGGGCTCCTGAGTGGCGGCCTTATTGGCATCGGCGACGCGCTCCGTGGGCGGACGCTTGTCCTTGGCCACTATTCCCGGTTCGGGCTGCAACTGGCCCGGCAGCGGAAGAGGTTTTGGGACCTCGACGATCTTGACCGGCTTGACCGGCGCCTTCTCGATTGCCGCCGGTTTGAAGCCCGCCGCATCGTAGGAAATTTCGGGCGGCGGCACCGGCTTGGACGCGCAGGCCGAAAGGACAAGCGCCGAGGTTGATGCGATCAGCGCAGCGCGGAACAATGGCACTCTATTCTTCATTTGCTGGCTCCTTCGGGGAAACGGGTGTCGGCGCGGCGCTGTCGAGTTCGCGAGACCAGTCGATGGCATTGACGAAGACGCCGAGCGGGTTCCTGCGCAGTTGGTCGGTGTTGTCTGGCGGGCGGATCACCATCGTGAGGATCGCGGTCCAGCGGGTGGTGCTGGCGAGGCTACCCCGCTCAAAAACCTGTTCGGTCCATTTGACCTGGAACGAGCTCTCGGACGCCCTGACCACGCTGGTCACCTGCACCGACACGCTGCGCGTGCCGATTCTGCCGAACGGGTCGTTCGCCTTGGCGTATTGGTTGAGGAAAAGCGCGGCGCGGTCGGTTGCGAAGTCGTAGGCCGACAGCCAGTTCTGCCGCACCAGTACTGGATCAGTGGAGACAGAGCGGACATTCGAAATGAATCGGCCGAGATGCCAGGCGATCTGGGCATCGGACGGCTCATAGTCCTGGATGGCCGGCGCGACGGCGCGCGCCTCACCAAAACGGTCGACCTCGACGACGTAAGGCACGACGCGGCTTTGCATCGACTGCCATAAGAGCGCGCCGGAAAGGCCGGTCGCCAGGGCCAGGCAGCCAAAGGCCATGAGCCGCCAGTTCCTGGCCTGCAGGCGCGCCGAACCGATGCGCTCGTCCCAGAGCTGCCCCGCCTTCTGATAGGGCGTGACGGGTTCGGGTGTCTTCCCGTAACGCTGAACGGGTCGCTTGAAGAGCATCTAGTCGTCCTTGTCGTTGAGGGAGGGATTGGCTCCGCCGCCTGGCCGGTCGCCATCACGGACGGCCTGCATGGCAGTGTGGCGATGGGCTCGGGCCGTCTGCTCGGAACGCAGGCGTTTTGCCCACGCTGGCGCGGCATTGACCGCCGTGTTGGCAGCGGGTTCCTGCCGGGATGAGGTCGGAGCACCGCCCGTCGCCGCCCCGGCGGCGTCGCGGCCGGCTTCAACGCTTTGACGCATCGGATTTGTTACGGACCGTGCGCTCTGCATCACTGCGCCGCCGGCGGCTCGTGCGACTCCGCCCATTCCAGCCGCCACACCTGACAGACCAGACTCGCCGGATGTAATCCTTCCGAAGCGGTAGGCCGTCGAGGTAGCAGAGCCCATGGTCGAGCCGGCGCGGACCGCGGCCAGACTGCCGCCGGTAGCCATACGGACGCCAGCGAATGCCGTGCCGCCGGCAACGAGCGTCGCGCCGGCCGCCGCTGCTGTGGTTCCGAGCGCGGCGCCTGCACCAAGCTGAGGTGCGCCAGAAACGAGTCCGGACGCAATGCCTGGTCCGAAGATGCCGAGACCGAGCAGAGCCAGCGCGCCCAGGACCTGCGCCATGGCGGCGGCAAGATCTGGTTCCTGGCCCTGGAGGGCGGAAGCGAACTCACCAAAGAGCGTCGAACCGATGCCGACGATGACGGCAAGCACCATCACCTTGATGCCGGAGGAAATTACGTTGCCGAGCACGCGCTCGGCCAGAAACGCCGAGCGGTTCCACAGCGCGAACGGCACCAGCACGAAGCCGGCGAGCGTGGTGAGCTTGAACTCCAAGATGGTAATGAAGAGCTGGATGGAGAGGATGAAGAAGGCAATGATGACCAGGAACCAGGCGAGCAACAGCACGAAGATCGTCAGCGCATTGCCGAAGAACTCGGGGAAGCCCACAAGCTGGCTTGCCTGATCCAGCAGCGGCCAGGCGCCTTCGAAGCCGGCGGCGGCAATGCGGCCCGGCCGCAGCAGATCGTCGGCCGACAGGTTGCCGGCCGACGCATTGATCCCGAGGCCGGCCAAGGAGCGGTAGATGATGCCGGCGAGGTTCGAAAAATTGTTCAGGATGAAGGCGAAGACACCGACATATAGAACCTTGCGGACCAGCCGGCCGAGAATATTTGGCTCGCCACCGAACGCCCAGAACAGACCGGCCAGCGTGATGTCGATGCCGATCAGGATGGTGGTGAGGAAGGCGACGTCGCCCGAGAGCAGACCGAACCCGCTGTCGATGTAGCGGATAAAGGTCTCCATGAACCGGTCGATGACGCCGAGATCGTTCATGCTGCCGATTTCCTCGCTTCAGGCGATGCCGGCTCAGTTGCCGGAATAGGCCTTGCCAGAGCCGAGGAAGCGCCGCGTCGTCTTGCGCGCGGCTTCCTCCGACTGCGCCTTGCGGGCGGCGTCCTCGGCTTCGGCGCGGTACTGGGTCGCAAGCAGCGTCTGGATCTGCATCTGCTGCTTGGCCGACAGCGCCATCAGCTGATTCGTCGCCTGCTGGGCCTCTAGTGCGCCGGTGGCGCCCTGGCTGCGGTTGACGAGCTCAGCAAGCAGGTCGCCGTCGGCCTGGACGTTCTCGACGATCTGCGACTGCACCCGCATTGTCTGGCGGAAGGCTTTCATGGCGCTTTGCCAGCGCTCGCGTGCTGCTGAGGCCAGGTCGTTCACCTTGATCGTGCCGTCGTAGCTTTCCGGATACTTTTCTCGCCATTCACTCTCGAGCTGGCCAAGGTCAAAACTCAGCCCGTCGGCCTGGATCATCAGTCCATCGATACGGTTGAGCGCGCCGGTCAGCTGGCCTAGCGAGGAGAAATCCAGGCGCTGAAGGTTGCGCGCCATGTTCTGCAGCATCGTCGCCTCGTTCTGCAACGACTGGATCTGGTTGTTGATCTGCTCCAGCGAGCGTGCCGCCGTCAGCACGTTTTCCGCGTAGTTCTTGGGATCGAAAACAGTGACGGCGAAAGCCGGTGGGGCAAATCCGGCGATCGGCTTGAGGATAAGGGAGACGGTGACAAGACCCGTGACAAGGTGGCGCCGCATGATTCTGAATGCTCCTATTCTGGTTGGGGGAAATCCCCGAGAAGCTCGACGGCCCATTCGAGGCCGCGAGCGCTCAGGAATCGGGAAGCGAACTCGCTCCGGTCGTGCTCGGATATGACCGTGTCGATGAGAGTCTGCGCGGCCGGATCTGAGGCGCCGCAAAGGGCGAGCGCGACGGGACCCAATCCCAGTTCGAACAGCCGGTTGCCGCGCCGCGACTGCAGATAATAGTGGCGCTTTGGCGTGGCGCGGGCGATCAGCTCGATCTGTCGCTCGTTCAATCCGAAACGCTCATAGGCTTCGCGCGCCTGCGGCTCGACCGCCCGGTCATTGGGAAGAAAGATGCGCTGCGGGCAGCTCTCGATGATCGCGGGCGCTATGGCAGAGCCCGCGATGTCAGCCAGAGACTGCGTGGCGAAGATCACCGAAACATTCTTCTTGCGCAGCACCTTCAGCCACTCGCGGATGCGAGCGGCAAACAGGGGGTTATCGAGATAGACCCAGGCTTCGTCGAGGATGAGTAGCGTCGGCCGCCCGTCGAAGCGTTCCTCGAGCCGGTGGAACAGATAGGTGAGCACCGGCAAGACCACGCCTTGCCTGTGTATCAATTCCTCGGTCTCGAAACACTGCACGTCCGCCAGCGCCAGCCGGTCGTCATCGGCGTCGAGCAGCCGGCCGAAAGGGCCGTCGAGCGTGTAGGGCATGAGTGCCGCCTTCAGTGCATTAGACTGAAGCAGCACCGATAGGCCGGTGAGCGTGCGTTCTTCCGCCGGAGCGGTGGAAAGGCTGGTGAGCGCCGACCAGACGGCTTCCTTCACCTCTGGGGTGACAGTGACGCTTTCGTGGGCGAGCAGTCCAGCGATCCATTCCGCCGCCCAGCCGCGGACGGCGTGGTCGTCGATGTTGCGCAGGGGCTGGAAGGCGAATGAACCGTCAGCGCCAAGAGCATGATGCTCGCCGCCCATGGCGAGCGTTGCGGCTCGCGCAGAATTGCCCTTATCGAAGAGATAGACCTGCGCGCCGGGATAGCGGCGGAACTGCAGAGCGATAAGGGAAAGCAGCACCGATTTGCCGGCGCCGGTCGGCCCGACTATCAGCATGTGGCCGACATCGCCGATATGGGTGGACAGCCGGAACGGTGTCGAGCCGCTGGTCTCGGCAATGAGCAACGGCGGAGCTTCTGTCCCAATGACCTTACCCAGATGCTCGTTGCGAGCCGGCCCGGCCCACACCGACGATAGCGGTATGAGATGGGCAAGGTTTAGCGTATGGACGAGTGGCTGGCGGACATTGGCATAGACGTGACCTGGCAGGGAGCCGAGCCAGGCCTCGACCGCATTGACACTCTCGCGAATCGTGGTGAAGCCGAGTCCATTCACGATCCGCTCCACCGCGCGGAGCTTCTGCTCGGCGGCCTGGCGGTCGTCGTCCCAGACTGTCACCGTGGCGGTGAGATAGCCGAAGCCGACATGGTCGCCACCCAGCGCCTGCAGCGCGGCGTCCGCGTCGAGCGCCTTGTTCTCGGCATCGCTGTCGACGAGCGGAACCGGCTCGTTGGTGACCACCTCGCGCAAGATGGCGGCGATCGATTTGCGCTTGGCGAACCATTGCCGGCGCAGGCGGGTCAGCGTCTTCGCGGCTTCCGTCTTGTCGAGTGGAATGAACCGCGTCACCCAGCGATAGGCGAAGTCCTGGTGATTGAGCGCATCGAGGATGCCGGGCCGGGTGACATTCGGCAAACCAAGAATGGTGAGCATGCGCAGATGCTGTTCGCCCAGCATCGGCTGCAGTCCACCCGTAAGCGGCGTGTCGACCAGGACGCCATCGAGGTACATCGGCGTCTGCGGTACAGTGACCGGGTGACGCCTGGTCGAGATCGTACCGTGCAGGAATATGAGCGTCTCGGCATCGTCGAGCGCGCGCACCTCGGGCATGAAGCCGGAGAGCAGATCGAGCACACGGTCGGTCTCGTCGCGGAATCGCGTCAGTTCCTGACGCCAGTCGCGTTTCCCATTCTCACGATCGGCGTCGACCAGTGCGCTCTCCGCTCGCGCCTGGCCATCCGGCGGCGGCATGAACAGTGAGGTCAGGTGGTAGCGGCTCTCGAAATGCGCGACCTTGCCCTCGAAGGCCGCGCGCCGTTCCTCGTTGACCAGCCATGACGCGGCGTCGGGAAAGTCCGATTTAGGATAATCGAGCGCCTCGACGCGCTCGGCCTCGAAGAAAAATGCCCAGCCAGAGCCGAGCCTTCTCAGCGCATTGTTCGCCCGCGCACAGATTCCGACGAGCTCGGCTTCCGTCGCGCTTTCGAGATCAGGCCCGCGGAATCGGAAGGTCCGCTGGAAACTGCCGTCCTTGTTGAGAACGATGCCGGGCGCGACCAATGCCGCCCATGGAAGATGGTCGGCAAGCCGGTCGGCGCGGGAGCGGTATTCCGAAAGGTTCAGCATGCGAGCCAGCCCTTCAGGCGGAGGTGGCGGACGAGCACGCTCGCGAAATCCGGATCGCGGCGGGCGGCGAAGACCGCGAGCGTGTGGCCGGCTATCCAGAGCACCAGGCCCGCGATCCACTGCTGCATCCCAAGCCCGATCGCCGCGGCCACCGTGCCGTTCAGGATCGCCACGGCCCGCGGCGCGCCGCCGAGCAGGATCGGCTCGGTCAGCGCCCGGTGAACCGGAACCTCGAAGCCCTCGCTATGCTGCTCGCCGGCCGCCATCAGATGAGCGCCCCGCCGCCGAAGGAGAAGAAGGAGAGGAAAAAGGAGCTTGCCGCGAATGCGATCGACAGGCCGAAGACGATCTGGATCAGCCGGCGAAACCCGCCAGCCGTATCGCCGAAGGCGAGCGTCAGGCCGGTGACGATAATGATGATCACCGCGACGATCTTGGCGACAGGCCCTTGCACCGATTCAAGGATCCGCTGCAGCGGTTCTTCCCACGGCATGCCGGAACCGGCCGCATGGGCCGGCGCCGTGAGGACAAACGTGATGACGGCCGATGATAAAAATCGAAGTTTCTTGCGCATGAGGGAGGCCTTTCAAAGCTGCTGGAGTTGAGCGAGGGTGAGCTGGGTGACCGCATAGTCGCCATTGCCGTCGAGACCGGTGACCTCGGCGATCGCATCGACCCGGCGGGACGAGCCGCGCCCGGCGATGAAGACGATCAGGTCGATGGCTTCGGCGATAAGACGGCGGGGAACGGTGACGACGGCCTCCTGGGCGAGCTGCTCGATGCGATAGAGGGCTGAGCGCGCCGAATTGGCATGAACCGTGGCGATGCCACCCGGATGGCCCGTGTTCCAGCTCTTCAGCATGTCGAGGGCTTCGGCGCCTCTCACCTCGCCGACGATGATGCGGTCGGGCCTGAGCCGCAGTGTGGAGCGCACAAGATCGGCAAGCGTGACGGAGCCGCGGCGGGTTCTGAGCGCGACGCAATCCTTGGCCGCGCATTGCAGTTCGCGCGTATCCTCGATCAGGATCACCCGCTCGTCGCATTCCGCCACTTCCGCCAGCAGCGCGTTGGCGAGCGTCGTCTTGCCCGACGACGTTCCCCCGGCGACCAGGATATTGCGGCGCTCCCGGACAGCCTTGCGCAAGGCATCGGCCTGCAGCGGCATCATGATGCCGTCGGCAATGTAATCGGCGAGCCTGTAGACACGCGCCGCCGGTTTACGAATGGAAAAGCACGGCGCCAGCGCCACGGGCGGCAGCAGGCCCTCGAAACGCTCGCCGGACGGCAGCTCGGCGCTGACGATCGGATTGTCCGTATGGGCCTCCGCGCGAACGTGCGAGGCGATCAGGCGGACGATCCGTTCCGCCTCGGACGGGTGCATGCACACGCCGGTGTCGACACGACCCTCGCCTAGACGGTCGAGCCGTAGCACGCCGTCGGGATTGACCATCACCTCGATGACGGCTGGATCGGCCAACGCTTCCGCGATGGCCTGGCCCATGGCGGTGCGCAACATGGCGCGGCGACGGTGATCGGCCTCGGGATGAGAAGTCATTCGCCCCCTCCCCCACTGTTTTCGTTGCGCAGGGAGCGCTTGCCGGACGCGATCTGGCGGCCGACTTGCTCGACGAATTTTTGGAAGCGCTCCTGCGCGATCGCCTGGGTTGCCTTGTCAGGCGCCGGCGTGTGAGCGTGCAACGTGATGGAAAAGCGGATGAAGAGCGCCAGGCTCTCCAGGATCATTTCGGCATCGCGCCTGACGTTGTCGAGGTCACGGGAAAGACGGTCGAGCCTCTTGCCGTAGCGCCGGTCGAGCTCGTTCTCCCCGCGCTGATCGATGAAGACTTGGACCGCCTTCGCCACGACCTCCGATTTGGTGGTTGAAGGATTGCGGCTGAGCTGAGCGAGCTTTTCGCTCAGCTCTGAATCCAGCAGAAACTGATGGCGGATGCGTGCGGGTTTCATGCTGCTCATTCCGGTTGGCCGGCGCTGCTGCGCCCGCTCCGAACAAGCATCGTTCAGAAGCCCGAAATTGCTTACGCCCCTTATTTACGCTGAGATGCGCCCGGCACTGGAGGGTCAGAAGCCGGGCAGGATGTCCTTGTCTTCGCCCCCGCCTTCATTGATGCCGTACGCCCGCGCGACATTGGAAATCCGGTCGATGACCTTCTTCTCGGCCGCCATATCGCCTTCGTCATCGGGCGGTCCGAACAGGTCATCCTGCCCAGGTTTTTGTTTGGCGACGGCATCTTCCTCGGGCAGGCCGGGATGACGCTGCTGCTGCACGCCGCCTTCATCTTCGGAAATTGCGCCCGAACGCTCTTCGCCTGTGAGAAGCCGACGGTCCACGCCGCGTACCCGCCCGCTCCATTCGTCGGCCCGTGGCGCCGGTCGGTCCGCATAAGGACCGTCTGCGAGGTCTGGCACAGGCAACACCCGCTCGGTGAAGTTGCTGTCCTCGTAGTAGCGCAGCTTCTTTGCCCGGACTGGCGCAAGCCCAGAGACCAGCACCAATTCGTCAGCCGGCGGCAATTGCATCACCTCGCCGGGCGTCAGCAGCGGGCGGGCGGTCTCTTGGCGACTGACCATGACGTGGGAGAGCCAGGGCGCGAGGCGGTGGCCGGCATAGTTGCGCATGGCACGCAGCTCCGTCGCCATGCCGAGCGCGTCGGAGATGCGCTTGGCCGTGCGCTCGTCATTGGAAGAAAAAGCGATCCTGACATGGCAGTTGTCGAGGATGGCGTTGTTCTCGCCATAGGCCTTGGAGATCTGGTTCAAGGATTGCGCGATCAGATAGGCTCGGATGCCGTAACCCGCCATGAAGGCGAGCGCCGTCTCGAAGAAATCGAGCCGGCCGAGCGCCGGAAATTCGTCCAGCATCATGAGCAATTGGTGCTTGCGGCTCTTCTTTGGGTCACCCTCCAGCCGTTCGGTGAGCCGCCGGCCGATCTGATTAAGCACCAGTCGCACCAGAGGCTTGGTACGCGAGATGTCGGATGGCGGCACTACCAGATAGAGCGAGATCGGTCGCTTCGCATCCACGAGGTCAGCAATGCGCCAGTCGCAGGCCGATGTTGCCGCCGCGACTGTTGGGTCACGATAGAGCCCGAGAAACGACATGGCGGTCGAGAGAACGCCTGAACGCTCGTTCTCTGACTTGTTGAGCACTTCGCGCGCTGCAGAGGCAACGACCGGATGCACTTGAGGCTTATCCGCAATGCCGAGATGATTGGTGGTCATCATCCGCTGCAGCGTCGCGGCAAACGAGCGCTGAGGGTCCGACAGGAAAGTGGCGACGCGAGCAAGTGTCTTTTCCTCTTCCGCGTAGAGCACGTGCAAGATGGCGCCGACCAAGAGTGAATGACTGGTCTTCTCCCAATGGTTCCGCCGCTCCAGCGCGCCTTCGGGATCGACCAGGATGTCAGCTATGTTCTGGACGTCGCGTACCTCGTCTGGGCCTTTGCGTACTTCCAGCAATGGGTTGTAGCGCGCAGATCTCGGATCGGTCGGATTGAACAGGAGGCTGTACGAGAACTTCGAGCGCCATCCGGCGGTCAGCTGCCAGTTCTCGCCCTTGATGTCGTGGATGACTGCCGAGCCGGGCCAGGACAAAAGTGTAGGAACGACCAGGCCGACGCCCTTGCCCGAACGTGTCGGCGCGAAGGCTATGACATGCTCGGGCCCGTCATGGCGCAGATAGCGATTGTTCAGCCTGCCGAGGAAAACGCCTGCCGGCTGAAACAGTCCGGCCTTCTCAATCTCGCTCTTCGCAGCCCATCGCGAGGAGCCGTAGGTGGTGACCAGGCCACGCTGCCGTGCCCGCCACAGCGAGCCAGCAATCGCGGCGGCACATCCCATCAAGCCACTGGCCGCCGCCAGCATGCCGGCCTTGTCGAAAACCTCTGGTGCATAAGCATCGAACTGGAACCACCATTCGAAGAGTTTCCAAGGCCCATAGATTGGCCAGCCGGCCGCCTCAAACCATGGCCCGCCGAGTGCCGGCTGATGGCCGAGCCTATGGGCGCACCATTGTGTCGCCGCCCACACGCCGAGAATGACGATTGCGAACACAACGGCGATCTGCCCAATAAGCAGCTTCGTGGGTGTCATTGGGTTGCTCCTCTGTTCTGGACAGGTGGAACAAACATCTCGCCGGGCGATGCAAATTTCGAACGGCCCATACGTACTACTTGATACGATAGGCAGTGCTGAGAATTTGAAACCGCCACAGGCGCGATTTCAAAGACGATGGGGGCAGTGCCACGTCCTCGGTTAGGCCACTGAAACATCCGGCCTTGGAGATGATACGTCCGCGGATTGGCAATGCGCTGGCAGACTTAGCGGATTCAAGGGCGCGCCGCGGTGTTGCTGGCGGGCCGCACGAAGATTCACTATCGAGCGCCGGCTCTCACAGATGCAATGATAGTTTCAGACCGCAATCGAGACAGCGTCCTGAACGTCGTAAATGTTTTCCGAAAGCCTTGACAAAAGCCTATGATCTAAGAGGGCCTGAAAGATTTCTCGGCAATGCTCGGCTGTAGCAATTATCCGACCAACCGCGTCGAATTCAAAATTGAAGCCCATTTCATCACGCCGCGCGCGGAGGTTGTTCATGAAGGCCGCGTCGGAATAATAGGCCTTCTGACGGATCGCCGAGGCTCGCCGAAGATGGATTTTATTGTCTCCAACGAAGGCTACGATCGGCCCCACGTCCGCCAAAATGGCAAGGAAAGCAGGCTCGGCCGTCAAAGCAGCGAAATCCTCTCGGTGAGCCGCTTTGTATTGCATGATGGATTCGAACCTGCCTTTGTCCGCAACAAGGAGGGAGTCACCAACTATGAAGAAATCGACGCTTTTGGCGATGTCAAAGCTCGGCGATTCTTCAATCCCCATTACGTCTTCCACAAATATGGCGGAAACCGCATTCTGGACTCTCCGGGTGTGCCATGACGCGTCTGTTTTCTTCACGCCGTATAGCACTGTTTCGCCTTGCACGAGCTTAATCGCATAGAATCCCGAGTTTCGAAGATCTTTCAGGTTCCGGACCCGGTTCTGAGCTGAGTCGTCCTCCGCGACATCAACAATCCATGAGGCATGCGTTTCATCCGCGTCGAGCCTGAGGGCGCTTGCCTCGTTGTTCTGAGCGAGCAGGCCATACTCAATCATCTCCTCAATGTGTGCCCGTTCGGCTTTCACGGCTTCGCGCAGCGCGTTATCCAATGCCTCGGATGTTTCGACCCACCTGCCCTTGAAGCCCAATGTGCCACCTGCCCTCGACGTTTTAAACGTCCAAAGCGTAACCTCTGCTGCGTCAACATCGAAATCCCGCAAGTCGTTGAGTGCTGTCACGGAAGGCTCTCGGTCTGTTTCGGCTTGATGATGAACACGTCCTGCATTTCAGCGAATTTTTCCGGGCGCTCCGCTGTCAAGATGCCCTTTGCCAGGGCGTGCTTAATATGGACGTTATCCGACCCGGCATGGCGATATCTCACGTTGTAAAGACGCCAGCCAAACGCGATTAGCAATGGGTTTAGAATGATCTGACCAGATCGATAAGTAAGCCAGAACATCCATGCTAAAAATATAAGCAGGCCAAGAAATTTTCCATTATCGCGATAGTCTATACTCATGAAAGAAACAACATATGGCAATGTGTAATTCATCAAATCGACCGCGATGTACTCTGCCTCGACTATCGTTATGGTGCGCTTGGCTGGCAATAGCCAAAGAGCGAGTAGTGTGGTTAGGAAGCACAGCAGGCAGCCGGCAAAGATACTGATCGAGTACCCGGGGTTCTGAAATGGGAGCACGCAGTCAGGTGCCCCTCGGATCCACCCCCAACATATCGGCCTGCTAAGCATCGTAAAATTATAGTCCTGAGCCAACAATATCAGGCTAAGCGGCAGGTAGCTTCCCACGAAAATGATCGCCGCGACGGGAAGCCTAAGTTGCACTGCGGTGGGTTCCGTCGGGTTGCGGGTCCAGATCGCTACCAGCAATCGTGTATCCCACGTGGGCCGTCAACAGGCTTGTCAACATATCAACTGCATAATTCGGCCCTTCCTCAAAGACTGATATTCACTCCTCGGTATACTTGACTCCACAGTAGCCGAGGCGCTTATCTCCACGTCGAACTTGATTCGAAATGCTTTGTTTCTCTGGCTAACGAGGCCGATGAGCCGCCTGATCATTGCCATCGAAGGCCCCAGCGGAATCGGCAAGTCGGAGTTGCTACGGCGACTGATGCCGTCGCTGGCGAAGAGAGCTCCGCCCTTCCAAGCGACTAGCAACGTCGAGACGACCAGCCTCCAGCCACTGATCCGCGAGCTTGCCCGAAGCGAAAAACCCGGGATTGCGCTTTGTCTGGCATTGGCAGCGGCGAGGGCGTTGCTGCTTGAGAGGACAACCGGCAACCTGCTGGTTGATAGGTACGTGCTATCCAGCCTCGTCTACCAGACTTTCTCGGGGATCGACCGGGAGTACATTTATCAGATCAACGCGCCGCTCCTCGCTGGCGTTGTCACTGTCGCCCTTGAGGCGCGGGCTCAGGTTATTGCCGGTAGACGGGAGACCCGGCAATCAAACCAATCTGACTTTTTCAAGCGAAGTCTGGGGCTTGAGGACGAAATTGCCCTTTACGGTGAAGGAATTGCGTTCCTGCGGGCGCGAGGTCATCCGGTCATCTCAGTTAACGCCAATGAGGACGCGGCAGCGACTGCAATGAAGGTTGCTGACATCATTGGACGCCTGGACATTGCATCATGAAGGATTCCCGGATTCTAGGCGCGGCCAACACACTTGATCTTCTGCTCGTAAACTCTCCGCTGAAAGACTATGGGCACGAGCGCCGTGTCAACGACTTCACGTTGCCGACCCTCGGTCTCGGCTACATAGCGACGGTAGCCACAGCAGCAGGATTCGCGGTCGGCTTGCTCGACAGCGAAGCGCTTGGCGTCGGAATCGACGAGACAGCTAGGATTATCAACGAAGCTGCCCCTCGCTGGGTCGGTTTGAACCTTCTCGCCCCAACATATCGCTATAGCCAAGCGGTACTCGCCAAAGCGGATCCGTCGATACACGTCATGCTAGGCGGACATCAGGCGAAGGCTATGCCGGCGGAAATTCTTGCGGACCCGATCCTTCCTCGCATTGATGCTCTGGTCGTCGGCGAGGCGGAGACACGCATCCCGCTGTTGCTTGGCGATATCTGCGCTCGCGAAGACATGCCCCTGGTCGGATGGCGCGATGGCGATAAAGCGATGGTTCCCCGGCTGCAAGGCGAGAGGGCATTGCTGGCGCCGGACATTGATGCGCTTCCGTTGCTGGACCGTTCGTTCCTTCCGCAAGATCCGTATATCGATGAGGATCAGGTGGAGTCCGCCATGGTTGCGTCCCGCGGCTGTCCGTTTGATTGTTCCTTTTGCGGGGCGGCGATCAGCGGCAATCCCGACGTCAGCATCCGAATTCGCACGGCAGACAACATCATCGCCGAAATGACAGAGCTGAGAGACCGCTATGGCGTGACCCGAATCCGCTTTGTTGATGACCTATTCCTCGCCAGTCCCAAGGTGATCACAAACACGCTTCGTGCATTTTCCAACGCTTCTCTGGGTTTGAGGTGGGACGCCACCGGTCGCATCAATATTCTCGACAAGGTGCCGGAGTCGATCATCGATCTCATGGTCGATTCGGGGTGTCGTGAAGTTGCTCTCGGCATTGAAACTGGAAGCGACCGCCTGCTTAGTCACATCGACAAGAAAATCACTGTTGCGCAAGTGATGCGCGTTGTAACCCGGCTATGCAGGGCCGGCATCTCGGTCAAAGGCTATTTCATGCTGGGGCTGCCCACCGAAACCCACGCAGAGCATCAAGCGACGCTGCGGCTGATCGAGAATCTCTGGAATCTAACCGCGGGAATGCCGGGCAGATTCCGATGCAGCGCGTTCGAGTACCGGCCCTACCCTGGGACACCGGACTGGAACCGGCTCCTTCGATCCGGCTATTCGGCTTCCGAAATGCTTTGGTATGGTTCACCTGCCTCCGTTGAGACCGGGGCTTCGGTCGGCCGCGACGAGTTCAACTTTTCGACCGGTCTGCAGTTCGGAGAGGTTCCCGTGGACCAGGTTAGAAAGAATTTATACACCATTATGGCGTTACAGCATGCAAGATGACAGATAAGACAATCCTGTTCCTGGGCCTGTGTGCTAAGAAAAACGCCAAAGGCGGACTTCACGCGCCACTCGCACCAACCTCGCGGTCGGGCCGCTTTCTCACTTCCCTCCTTGCTGATCTGCCCTTAAACCGTATCTCAATCACGCGGGACAATATTATTCCTGGTCCTGTGGAAGGACCCGACGGCGACGAGCGGAACCCTACGTGGGCCGAGCTTCTGCCGTGGTTGCGCAAGCATCGTCTTTGGCAGAACAGTTCCTTGGCAGCCGTTGTGGTGTTCGGCGGCGAGGCCAAGCGGGCGTTTGAAGTGCTGCAGGCTGAACGTCCGACCCGGACACCGATATACTTTTTCCAGCATCCATCCTACGCGTTGCGTCAACCAGCAAGCCGACGTGATGCCTACGCTCGCGAGCTTTCGCTGGCCGTTGCCATGACTGAGATCGCCTAGCTCTTCGAGAAATGCGGCTGCAGAGCATTGTTGGCTGTGCCGTCGTCCCCATAATGGATACACAAGGAAACAGCACTTCATCGCCTGCTTCCTCGTCCGCGGATCGGATTAGCTTAACCGCGGCCAGTGCAGGGAACAACGTTCATTGGGGCGAAGTGTAGCATTTCAAACGACGCATACTCAGTCTGGTTCGCGAAATTCGGTAGCCGGACGCACGCGCGGCGACTATTCTGGCGTTGGGGGAAGATATGTTTTTGTCTGAGATCACGATTCGGAATTTCCGGCTGTTTGCGGATTTCAAGGTTCGCCTGAACTCTGGAATCAACATTATCGTTGGCGAGAACAACAGTGGAAAGACAGCGCTCATCGACGCGCTGCGGTATGCACTATCGGTCAATTCCGGCGAGTGGGTACGCATTCAGGACCGCGATTTCCGGAAGGGCGCTACATCCTTCTCTATTCAGCTGAAATTTGAGGACATCAACAGCCGTCAGGCTGCTGCATTCGTCGAGCACCTCACCCACGAAAAACTGACGGACGCACAAGGTCGCAAGTCGGTTCTGTACTTAAATCTTTTGGCCGAGCAGACTTCGCCGCTGGCTCGAGGGACACGGCAAATTCGCACTGAGATCCGCTCAGGACCGAATGCGGACGGGCCGAGTATCGAACGTGAAGCGCGCGAATTTCTCGCGACAACCTACCTTCGGCCGCTGCGTGATGCAGAAGCTGAACTGATGGGCGGGCGCGGCTCTCGCCTTGCGCAAATTTTGGATGCCTCAGAGCAATTCGGGCAGGCGAACGTGGTGGACGAGCTGCTCTCTGCGATCGTTACGGCTAATCAGACGATCATGGGAAATGAGGGCGTCACTTCCGCGCGAGATCGCGTTCAAACCCAGATTCGCGATCTGGATTTCAAGACAAATCCCTTGAGTCCATTGATCAGCATTATGGGTGGGACCGACCTCGCGCTGCTTACAGACGTCGAGCGGCGGCAAATGTTCAAAGCCATTCTGGAACGGCTTCAGCTGCTGATTGATGCACATGAGCGCTATCAAGGACTCGGCTACAGCAACCTACTATTTATAGCGACGGAGCTCTTGCTGTTAGAGCAGGAGCAGCACGACTTTCCCTTGCTCCTGGTCGAAGAACCTGAAGCGCATTTGCATCCCCAGCTTCAGATGAAGTTTCTGAAAGCGCTGCGCGAAGGCTTCGGCGGGCGAAATTCGTCCCTTCAAAGCGTCCTTACGACACACAGCCCAAACCTCGCGTCGAAAGCTCCCCTCGAAAGCATCATCATCATGTCGGCGGGAAAGGCCTTCTCTCTGCGTAAGGAAGAGACCCAACTCGCGCCAGAGAATTACGTCTACCTTGAGAAATTTCTCGACGTGACGAAATCGAATCTCTTCTTCGCAAAGGGCGTCATCTTGGTGGAAGGCGACGGAGAGAATATTCTCCTATCCACATTTGCTGATCTCCTGGGCGCATCCTTCGAGGATTTCGGGGTGTCCGTCATAAATGTCGGGAGCATCGCGTTCGCGCCGTTTGCCAACATATTCCAGCGCAGAGGCAAAGATGCAGAGCCCGTCGAATGGCTGAGCACCCGGATAGCCTGCCTGCGTGATCTCGACCTCTGGCCCGAGAGGGCGAAGATTGCCGAAGGAAATCCGTACGGTTTCATCGAGTCCAAAGAACGCAATCAGCACTATTGGGAATCGCACTACGCGGGGAATGCCGCTGGTCGGACCCAATGGATGAACAATCGTAAAGCGCTTGCCGGTCAGAATGTCCGCGTCGAACTTTCTGATCACTGGACGTTTGAATACGCGCTCATTCGGTCGGGCCTCGCTGCCGAGGTGTACGAGGCGTTGAAAGGCAGCACCAATGGTTTTGCTGAACTGCCCGCGGACGAGGAGTTGCGCGCAATCGCGATTTTCAAAGAAATCGCCGAATCGCGCGGAGGTAAAACATCCGTTGCCTACAAACTCTCCGCGCTGCTGGCCGAGCGTTACGGACCAGTGATTTCCCTCCCCGTCGCGGGCGAGACACCAGAGCAGGCCGAAGGTCGTCAGAAGGCAGCTGAGGCCGAAAGTCTCGCCCGCAAAGACGCACTAAGAGCGAAGCTGCCCCGTTATATCCTCGCTGCCTTGGGGTACATCACGGGCGTTCCTTTGGCACCGCCCGCCGAGGAGGCCGAAGTGAATGCTGCCGCAGCTTGAGGATGAGGCCATCGAGGCTTTGCTCGTTCGCCTCAATGAAGGGGCGAGCGCCGATCGGGTTCTTGTGCTGGACGATGCGCGACGCGGCGCAATTCGAGACTACCAACATATCCACGCTTGCCCAGGAGCAGGAAAGACGACCGTTATTGCCCTGAAGCTGATGCTTTTGGCGCAAAAATGGTCCGCCTCGCACCAGGGAGTATGCGTACTCACTCATACCAATATCGCGAAGGATGAAATTCTGTCCCGCATCAAAAGAGATGCCTCGGGACGGCGCCTTCTCTCCTACCCCCACTTCATCGGGACGATCCAGGATTTCACGCACACGTTCCTGGCGCTGCCGGCTTGCCGATCGAAGGGCTATCCAGCGCAACGTATCGACGACGCCTCGACCGACGCATTTCTGTTCCGCAAACTGCCAGTTGGAACTCGCACGTTTCTACTGAACAAACACGCGAGCGTCTCGGACCTGCGCGTTGTGTTTGAGAATGGCGCGCTTACCATCAAGGTTCCGGGCAATCCGGGAGCGCACACCCACTCATACAACTTCATGATGGCGGCCAAGAAAGCCGCCATAGAAAACGGATTCTTTTTCTTCTCGGAAATGTTCGCCTTGGCAGAGGATTTGATGGTTTCCAATCCTGCTGTCGCGGCCGCGCTGCGGCACCGCTTCCCGATCGTTATGATCGATGAGATGCAAGACACACAGAAATACCAGGACGAGTTCCTTGGGCGACTCTTCTCGAATTCGGACGACGTTAAGTTTCAGAAAGTCGGTGATCCGGATCAGGCAATTTTCGATGGAATGCCCGGCGACCAGCCCAACGAAAGCTTCAACGGTGCCGCCGTGGTTTTGCAGCCTATTCCAGACAGTGGCCGGTTCACTCAAGCGATCGCGTCGAAGGTGCGCGGCCTTAGCACGCGCCGGATCGCCCTTACCGGTTCGAGGGCGGCGCTCCCGGACTCCCCCATTTGCACTGTGATTGTCTATGACGATGCCACGATAGGTGACGTGCTCGCGAAATTCGGTGAAATCGTTGAGGGCCTCCCGGCGGAGCATCGCCGCACAATCAAGGTAGTAGGTGGAATCTCTCAGAATGCAGAAGGCGCCAACAATCCGCTTAACATTCAGAGCTATTGGCCTGCCTTTGATCGCTCGCGCGGCCATCGCGCTCCCCTCCCTTCCACGTTCTGCGGTGCGCTTCGGCTCTGCGTTGAACTTCAAGATGGTCCCGTTCACAGCCATTATCATTTGCTGAAGCAGAGCGCCGTCGAACTACTTCGGCTGGGGGGCAAAACCTTAGTCGGACGCAACGGCAAAGCGGGGGCGATTTCGCTGGCGAACCTAAGCCGCTACTTTGCCGGCACTAACGAGGGTGAGAACTTCAATCGCCTGATGGCCGAAATGATGATGACGGATCGTCTTTCCCCGGAACACTGGGGCTCTTTGGCGACGAAACTGGGAGAATGCTGCGAAGTCGATATTGCCAGTGCGGAAGTCGCTCCGTTCATGGCATTTTCCGATGTCCCGGCCGAGCTTCAAGACGCGGCTGCCCTTCCAGGCAACGTCTATGCCGCGCCGAACGGAATCATAATGGAGGTTTCGACAATTCACGGCGTCAAAGGCGAAACGCACGATGCAACCCTGGTGCTGGAGACCAAGCTGAACAAGCTCTTTGACGTGGCCGAGATGCTGCCCTTTCTCATCGACGACGGGCTCCAAAGGCCTGCCTTCGACCCCGCGCATCCAAAGACCAACGCCTCGTTGCGCGCCGGCTTCATGAAGAAGCTCTATGTTGCAACCAGCCGCGCACGTCATCTGATTTGTCTAGCGGTGCACCGGGATCGGATTTCGGCCGCACATCGTGACGCTCTTCAAGGTGTCAAGGGCTGGGCGATTGTTACTCTCGCCGTCTGACGCAGGCGGTTTGGCGACCTAATAGTTCACAAGGCGTCGTTCGTGAACTGTTTCAGATACATTCGTCGGCCGTGAAGAATTCGGAAGCCACTGATATTTCGTAGATAATGGCTGCGGTGTTGACTTCGAGATTGCAGGAAACGGCCTATTTGTGGGTCGTTTCCTTGCAATTCCAGTTTGTGGTTTTCCTGCCCGGCAAAGCGTGATTCACTGCCCTTATCGCGGTGAATCGGAGAGCCAGGGGATGGGCAAACCACGCGAGCGGCGCGAGAGGGGAGAACAGGATCTGTTCCGCGCCCGCCTTGATCAGATTCTCAACATGAAGCACGAACTGGTGCGGTTGACGCAGGCCATCGACTGGTCGGTGCTGGAAGAGCGTTTCGGCGCGGTCTATTCCGACGGACCGGGCATGCCGCCCTTGCCGACACGGCTGATGGCCGGGCTGGCGATCCTCAAGCACACCTTCGACCTGTCGGACGAGGCACTGTGCGAGCGCTGGATCGAAAATCCCTATTTCCAGTACCTGTGCGGCGAGGAGTTCTTCCAACATGAACTGCCGTTTGACCGCTCGTCGATGACGCGCTGGCGTCAGCGCATGGGCGAGGAGCGGATCACGGCCCTGCTGCAGGAAAGCCTGGCGGTGGCGGTGAAGACCGGAGCGATGAAGCCGCAGGACACGCGGCGGGTCATCGTCGATACAACGGTGCAGCCCAAGAATGTGATGTTCCCGACCGACGCCAAGCTCATCCATCGCGCCCGCGAGCGGCTGGTGCGGCTGGCGAAAAGAGTGGGGCTTGACCTGCGCCAGAGCTATGTCCGGGTCGGCAAGCTGGCGCTGATCAAGCATCAGCGCTATGCGCACGCCAAGCAGTTCAAGAGGGCGAGCAAGGCCTTGCGCAAACTGAAGACCTATCTCGGGCGGATCATCCGCGACATCAAGCGCCAGATCGCCGAGGATGCGGAGCTGGACACGATCTTCAAGTGGCCGCTCTACCAGGCCTCGACCGTTCTCGAACAGAGGCAGCGTCAGCGCGGCCGCAAGATCTACAGCTTGCACGCCCATGAGGTCGAGTGCATCGGCAAGGGGAAGGCGCACGCGCCCTACGAATTCGGCGTCAAAGTCTCCATCGCCACCACGCTGAAGCGCTCGAAGGGCGGCCAGTTCGCCCTGCACGCCATGGCCCTTCCCGGCAACCCCTATGACGGGCACACGCTGGGAACGGTCATTCCCGCGATGGAAGACACCATCGGCGCCGAGATTGAGCGCATCCTCGCAGACGCCGGCTACCGCGGCCACAACGCGCCGCAAAGTCACAGGTTTAGGGTCTTCACTGCAGGCCAGAAGCGTCGCGTGACGCCGGCCATCAAACGCCAGATGCGACGACGATCCGCGGTCGAGCCGGTGATCGGCCATATCAAAAGCGAACACAGGATGGGCCGCAACGACCTCGCCCACGCCCAAGGCGACGCGATCAACGCCATCCTGGCCGCCGCGGGTTACAACTTCTCCCTCCTGCTCAGGTGGCTGAAGGCGCTTTTGTCGCTCTTGATCGCTGTGCTTCAACCCCGGGAAAAACAGGTCGCCGCTTAGGACCCGGATTGTTCACGGTCGACACATTCCTGAACCGTCAATTGTGAACCCATCATTCTGATTAAAAGGAAAGTATCCAATCGACGGCCTAATTGCCCCCGCACTGTCTCTAGAAGATAAACGTTCTCCTCGGCTAAATTTCTCCAGCGGGTGGGATTCAATCCGAACGAAGGATGGGGAAAGCTGCCTGCAAGTCTCTACGGCGGTAGGGTGATCGCGGCGTTTTCGGATTTCAAGCTTCGGAGCGTGGCTGAACTAAACGCCTTGAAAGTGTTCCTTTTGATCGTGACGTTTCGGGACAACGACACGAACCTCGCCCATGTGACGCTACGGCAAGTTCGACGAGCTTGCCCGCATCGACCGGAGCTGCATTCGCAGCGCGCTCAGCGTCTTGCGAGCCGGACAAACAGGTTTGCTGTTCCCCACGCTTACCGGCTTGCGGGAATAGACCCGCATAGCCATCTCAGTACGACCGGCCGCTCCGACGCGCATTTGCAGTTTTTCTTGCGGATGTGAGTTGAAGGCAATCGCGGCCCTACTTCGATTTTCCACTCGGATCTCAATGCTTGGTGCGCATCGCTTGGGAAGCCAATGTAGGAGCGGTTTTGTAAATTGCGACGGGACTACGCCGAACATTAGCTCTGTAGAGACGCTTCTGATGAGCCCTGGTGCGGCCCCCAATGCCCGCAAATGCGCTCGGCGGGCCATAGCGCTGAGCTCCGCTCTGCGGTCAATGACGCTATCCATTCCGACCTAAGAAACGCCGGGTCCCCCTCTCTGCCGCCCGATTGTCCAGGAAATCCCCTCCCGCTGCATAGCGCCGGCAACCGGCTTGCCGATATGCCGCTCCAGCAACGGCCGCCACGGCACCAGCGTGAACTCACGCGATTTCTCGATGACGGCGTATTTGCCGCTGGCGAGTTCAACTGAACGGCGGAGCGTTCCCTCTACCCGGTCTCCGGGTCGCGCTTCGGTATAGGACAGACCGAGTTCTTCCGAGAGCTGACCGGCAACACGGATCAGCTCGCGCTGGCGCAGAACCGCCAGCATGTTGGTGCGATAGACGACCCGATCCTGCTCTTGACGCGCAAGGCCTTCTGCAATCAGCCACTGCCGCCGACGAGTCTGCGCCTCTCGCACGTCATGGCCGAAGCCCGAATCATGCAAGGGCTCCGGTCTATCGGAAACCAGCTCGCGGTCGATCCAGGTAGCGCCATCGAAACCGACCTGCTGCTCCAGCGACAAAGGCGAGAGCTTGTCGATGGTGACAGGCTCGGCCCTGGCCCGCTGACGCTCGTATTCCGCCACACGGCTGAGATGATCCGGCGCGATGATCCAGGTGCCGTCCGGCTCGCGCTCCAGCCCGCCGGTCGCACGACGGATCGCCTCTAGCCTCCGCACGTGCGTTTCGGCGAAACGTTCGGTTGCGGACGGGTCATGTTTCAGATGGATGTCGATGTTGTAGCGCCCGCCAGTGGCGGCGGCGATCTCGGCGACGGTGCGGTCAGCCTGCCTGGGTTCGGTGTTGCTTGCCGTGACGCGCACGATGCAGCCTTCAGTCGTCGGTTCCGTCGCCTCGCCCCTGCCGATATCGATCCAGTGCGTTCTGCCGTCCACGCCATCGACAATGAGATAATGCCGGTCGTTGATCTCGTCGGCGAGCCCGCGCGCCACGACGCGGCCGACGACAGGCTGAGCCGGCTCGCTGGATTGATCGTGGATGATGCAGTCGGCGGCACTGCGGACGAGCCCCTTGCCGGTCAGCTCGCGATGCATGGTCTTGATGATGTCGCCGCGCTCGCCCATGCGGCGCAACGTGGGCTCGAGAGCATCGTTCAGGCGCCAGCGGCCCGGACCGGTCTCTTCGGCCAGACCCATCCGCTCCAGCTTGCGCAGGCGTCGCTGGTGAAGCGTCTGGCGAGGCGCGTCGCGGCCCACCGGCGAGACCATTCCATCATCGTCGCGCATGCGCAGCAGCTGCCGGTCGATGCTGGTGAAGCGTTCTTGGTCCATTTCCAGGCGCAGGCGAAGTTCGATCTCGCGGTCGGTGCGTGGGCCGAGATCGAGGCTGACCAGCTCGGCCACTCGTTCTCGGATGCCGCTCGCAATATACTCCCGCGCAATGACAAGATTCTCGCCCCTGTCGTCCTTGCCGCGGACGATGATGTGGGTGTGGGGATGGCCTGTGTTGAAATGATCGACGGCGACCCAGTCGAGCTTGGTGCCGAGATCTTCCTCCATCTGCGCCATCAGGCGCCGGGTCAGCGGCTTGAGGTCGTCATACTGGATGCCGTCCTCCGGCGCGACGATGAAGCGGAACTGATGACGATCGCTGTTCGAGCGATCGACAAATTCCCTGCCGTCCACGTGATCATTCTCGGCGCCGTAGAGTTCGCCGGGCTCGCCCTCGCGGGTGACGCCGTCGCGCTGGATATAGCGCAGATGCGCCCGCGCCCCGTCAATACCCTTGCCGGCCAGCTTGACGATGCGCGCCTTGACCATCACCCGGCGCTGGCGAAACGCGGCATGGCGGTCGCGTGACTTAAGCAGTGTCGCGACCGCCCCGCCGCGTCCTGCCCGGCTTCCGCTGAAACGGGCGCCACGCTGGTGTTTGCCGCCTGCCCGATTGATCGCCGACCGAAGCTGGTTGGCGTAGCGCGTTCCTGCTTTCGAGCCATTCGACCGGATCTTGCCAAGCCTGGGCTTGAACTCGTCATCCTTCACGCCAGCCTCCGGATATTTAGCAGCAAGATCAGCGACTTTCAGGTCATAGCCTCCGGCGCGTGCAAGCAGCCTCTGACAAAAACGATGTGCAGACAGGAACTTAACCGCCTCGTGGAGGCGGTGCCTTTATCTTGCCTTACGCGCCCGCCCCTTCCCCCTGCCCGCACCGCCCACACATCACCCGCGATCCGGCTTCTTCTGCCGAACACGTTCCTTGCCGAGCGGCACGAACAGATCACCCTTTGATTCACGGGCGCGAATGCCGTCGCGAAGGAAAAACAGCGACCGCCCGGAAGGTGTGTCCGGCTTCTTGGAGGCATCGGATTCGCCTTTGAATTCGTCGATGTCGGCAGCCGAAATCGCTGCTTCTTTGAGCGTTTTCACATAGGAAACCGTCTCCTTCGGAAGCGGCCTGCCCTTGTGCAAATGCTCTTGGTAGCGCTCGGGTCCGGCATTGTAGGCGGCGAACAGGCCGGGGAATCCGAAGCGGTCATACATGGCGCGCAAATAGGCTGTTCCGGCGAGAATGTTGTCGCGCGGTTCGTGCGGATTGGCGCCCAGGCCGTGCTCGACACGCATCTCCCGCCAGGTGCCAGGCATCATTTGCATGAGGCCCATTGCGCCGGCGTGGGAGGTGATCGGACGGCCTTCGAGCATGGTCTCGCCGTTGCTCTCAGCGTCCATGACGGCGTAAATCCAGGGCTCAGGAATACCGAAACGCCGGCTTGCTTGCGATACGAACGCCTGCCATCGTTCAAGCTGCGGATCATGGGAGATGGCGACCGGTTCAGCGCCGGTCGAGGCGGCACAGGCGCATGGGGCGACTGCTATCATGCCCAGCATCAGGAGGGTCACTCGGTCCATAGCGGCACGAGCCTCCCGATGATGTTTCCGACCGGAACCGGCCCGAAATACCGGCCATCGAAAGAGCCGGGTGCCTCGCCGCTGAGCAGGAAGACCTCGTTACCGGAGAGCCTGCGGCACGCGTTCCACCATGGCAGCGGACGGCCTTGGACATCCGTCTCGAGGCGGCGCGCGACGATCTCGCCGCCGATGATGATGAGGTGGTAGAAGGCGCAGACATGCTCGCCAGGCAGCGCGGCGATGCGCTTCACCAGCGGCACGTTGCGGGGCAGGTAGCCGCGTTTTTCGGCGAGATTGGCGACGGATTCAGGCGTGCGGACAAGCACGAGATCGCCGCGCATCGGTGCGTCGTTTGCGATCCGGTAAAAGCCGACCGGCGCGCTCGCCGAGGGGTTCCAGACCAGCCAGGGCGATGGTTTGACGAAGGCGGTGAAACCGATCAGGCTCAGGCCGATCGAGGCAACTGCGATGGTCCGGCGCGCCCGGGCGCGCTTCAGCCGGCTGCCGATCAGATGGATCGAAGGCCGCCCCGTCATGACCGGCCCCCATCGCCGGCAGAGCCGGAACCGCCGCGATCATCCTCGGATTTGGTGTGCTGGGAGCGGCCTTTCGACCAGTCGTCGAGCTCGTCGATGTGGTAGCGGACATAGCGGCCGTGCTTGCGGTATTTCGGGCCGCCGCCGGTCAGCCGCATCTTTTCCAGCGTCCGTTGCGACAGGCCGATATAGAAGGCGGCCTGCGCGGTGTTGAGAAACGGACTGCCCTTTTTGGCGCGGGCCGCGCGCTCGTTTTCGTCGTCCATGGTGGTCCTCGTTTCGCTCACGGAAGGAGACGGCGAGGATCGGCGAGCGAGAGCGCTTCCGGGACGGGCGAAGAGTCGGGTGGGAGTTTTCGCCGCCCCTTCGGAAGGCAAAAGCCCCCGCGCCGGCCGCGGCGCGAGGGCTCAAATCGGCCGGTCAGTCGGCCGGGTTCCAGATGACAGCGTAGGTGTCGTCATCGTCCTGGCCGGCGGCGCGGCCGAGATTGGCGTAGAGCTTGCGCGGACCGAACTCCGGTGCGGCGATGGACAAGCTCACATAGTCCTTGCCGGACATCTCTCCGGTGCGGATCCAGCCGGCGCCGACCTCGACGCCCTGAGTCAGCACCCGGAAGTCGGGATGGTTGTCGGCGGACTTGCTCTGGTTGGGCACGATGTCGATGTCGGCGCGGACGCTGAGCGTCCTCAGCTGGCCCTTGTAGCCGCCGTTTTCCTGCTTGTTGACGTAACCGATCGCGGTCATTTCGAAGTCTCCTTTTGTTGTCGCCGGGGACCATTCCCCTGCGATGGCGGACCGCCCATAGGTCGACAAGCCAGCCGCAGGGAAATGGTCCTTCAAGACGCAAGGAGACAGGTCGCCTGATCGCGGTGAACGCAACGAGCAGACGACGTGCGGCGACAGGTATGCGTCCGCTTGGATGCTTTGCCGGATCGACAGATGTGCCCATGCGACCGGCAGCCCCGGCAGACATGCCGGCGTGGTGATCGAGCGCGGACAGGGACGAGGTTGTCGGCCAGATTCTTGCCGCGCGAGACGGGTTGCAAGGGCGAGAATGTGCAGCAGTGCAACCCTAAAAAAGCGCCGAGCGGCGGCTATCGACAAGCCGCCGCCCGGCGTGACGGGCTTATTCGGAGGTAAACAGCGACCGGACCCTGGCCCACTGATCTGCGGTGCGGAAACCGCCACGCTCGGTGTAGCTTTCGACCGGGAATTTCAGCCAGCGCGGCAGCCAGCACTCGACCTTCTGCCTGCCGTTCTCACCCGAGAGGCAATCGCGGATGATCGTCTTTTGCGTCTTCACCTTCTCGGCGACATTGCCGTCCGCAACGTGCTTGCCGCCGACATCGGCCAGCATGGCGTTGGCGATTTCCTTGTCGCGCAGCAGATCGAAGAAGGCATCGTCCGGCTGCCACCAGCTTCCCATATCGACATTCAGATGATTGCCGAGCGCCTCGACCACGGCGCTGCCGACCTCAAGCGTCTCGGCCATGACGATGGCGAGAACACGCATGACATCGTCTTCGGAGAGTGCCAGCAAGCGGGCGAAGACGCGGGCCTTGGCATAGTCGTCGCCATTCCCCCCGGAGACGGTTCCGTCCTCATCCGGCGCGCCGAGCAGGGCCAAGACCTCGCGCCGTTTTTCGGAGAATGCGGCCTCGGCTTTGCTGCCGGCAATGCTCGCCGCCACTGCCTCGTTGGCGGCGCGCTGCGGCTCGGGGCGCACCTGCCACAGGCCCGAACCGGCGAGGGCATGCGCCACCATCAGGCGCAGCGCGACTCCCGGATGGTCAAGCATGGCCGTGCGCACGGCGGCGTGGCGATGGAGGTCGACATAGTTCTGCATCGGGCCGGAGAGTTCCGGCCGCGAGGGCTTGGCAGCCGTCTCCGCTTCCCCACCGCCCTCGCCTTTCGCGCGGGCGCGGCGGGCTTCCTTGCGCGACAGCCAGCCTTCGTGGCACTCGACCTCCCCGCGATGCGAGACGGTGATGAAGACCTTGCCGCCCTTCTTCTTCGGCGTCTTTTCGTGATCCCATGAGTGGAAATGCTGACCCGGTTCCAGCACGATCACTTCGGCCCAGCCGTCCGCCAGATAGGCATCGCGTCTGGCGGCGATCGCCGCGTTCTGCTTTTCCCAGAACAGGTCGGCATCGGCGAAATAGCTGTCCTCGCCGAACAGGTCGGAGACGATCAGGCCGGGATAGTCCTCGACAGCAAACAGCGCCACCGCCGTCGATATCGACTGGCCGCCGAACAGCCATTGTTTCAGCTGGTAGCCACGGGGCGCATATTTTTCGGGATCGGCAAACAGCGCCAGCCAGTCCTTCTGCTGAGCCTTGGAGGCCATGGTCAGATAGCGCACCGTCTCCGCGTCGATCTCCTCGCGGCGATAGGCCTCGCGGATTTTCGGCAGGAGGTCGCCGAGCGCCAGAATGCGTTTTACCAGAGGCTCGGTAAGGCCGAAGGTTGCGGCGATGTCGGGGACGGTTCGGCCTTGCCTGACGAGCCGGGCGAATGTCTCCCATTGCGACACCTCGTCGGGATCGAGGCGGGCGAGGTTCTCGATCAGCGAGGCTTCGAGCGCATCGGCATCGTCGCCGTCCTCCAGAACCGCGCAGGGCAGTGGTTCGGCCTCGCCGCGCTCGTCGGCGACCGTCTTGGCGGCAAAGTAGCGTCGCCGCCCGGCGACAATTTCAAACGTTTCCGGCTCGCCATTGGGCCGCACCAGAAGCGGCACGAGCACGCCGCGCGCACGGACGGACGGCAGGATGTCGGAGATGTCGGGCGCGCGTTTGGAATGCCGCATATTGATGGCTGACACGCTCAACTGGTCGATAGAAATGTGGGCAAGCTGCATGGTTTGTCTCCTTTGGGGTGGGTGAAAATAGCCCCGCCGCGAGGCCGAAGGCCGAGCGGCGGGGACGGTTTTGCGCCTAACGGCGCTTGTCCTCCGCCGTGTCGGGCGGAAGCTCGGAAACGGGAATTGAAAGTGCCGCCGCGGCCTGCCGGAGGAGCCGCTCGGCCTCGGTGATGTGGCCGGCGATGCGCGCGGCCTCGGCATAGACCGAGAGCGGAAACCGCGTCGCGAAGTGGAGATCGCGCTCGATGCCGAGGCCAAGCGGTCCCTTGACGGTTTGAAGCTCGGCAAGGCTGACGCTGCCGAGTTCGGGAAAGCCGAAGCCAAGGTCACAAAGTCCGAAGAGCGTGTCGCCGTCCGCGTCCAGTTCGGTCAGAAGCCAGGTCGCCGCCCCCGCCGGATCGAACAGTTTCACGATGGGGACATGGTCGGTTTCGGCATCGGCTGCGCCGTTGGCGAGGAGCCGCGCGCGCAGTTCATCGGTGATCAGGATCATGTCGGGTTCTCCTCGTCACAACAGGTCGAGTTGATTTTCCGCGCGCCTGCTCATGCCGCGATCTCCTCCTGCGGCGGCTCGGCTTCATCCTGGTGGAAAGCCAGGAGAAAATCGGCGGCTTTGGAGGCAAGGCTGGCGGCGCGGAAGATGGCGCGATTGTCCTCGCGCAGCACCTTTAGCCATGAGCCGATATAGTCGGCATGGCGCACGGTCGGCTCGATGCCGAGCGTGGAACAGATAAAGGCAGCGGCAATTTCCGCGACCAGTTCCTCGCGGGCATAGGCCTTGGAACCGAAAGAGCCGGAAAGGTCGCGGGCAAGCCGGCTCGGGTGTCCGGTCCAGTGGCCAAGCTCGTGGAAGCAGGTGCGGTAATAGTCGATCTGCTCGAAGAAGGCCGGCTGCGGCGGCACCTGAATGTAGTCTGCGGACTGGCTGTAGAAGGCGCGCTCGCCGCCGATCCGGAAATCCGCGCCGCTCGCGCGAATGAGCGCCTCGGCCTGCGGCAAGATTTCGCGCTCGGGCAGCGGCTCGGCGGCGGCACAGAGGTGCTCGGGCAGGCCGTCGCACTGCGCGACATTGAAGACGGTGAAGCGCTTGAGGTAAGGCACGGCCTGCGGCTCGTCGCCTTCGTCCTTGGCGCGCTCTTTTTCGTCTTTCGGGATGAAGCGGTCGGCATGCACGATGGTGGCGCCGCGCTCGCCCTTCCTGACATTGCCGCCAAGGGAAAGCGCCTGCCGGAAGGTCAGCCAGTTCTGGCTGTGGTAACCGCGCTCGATGACCGCGCCCCACAGGATCAGGATGTTGATGCCGGAATAGCAGCGCCCGGTGGCGGCGTTCCTCGGCAGACCGAGCCCGGCATTGGCCCTGCCCCATGGCTTGACCCACGGCACGCTGCCACGCTCCAGATCGGCAATGATGCGGTCGGTGATCTCCTGATAAAGGCTCGCGTTCGGGCGGCTGCCCTTCTTTGCGCCGGCCTCGCCTCGGGCAGAACGCTTTTCGGTTGCGCGCATCGTCTGGTCCTCCGCTCCCACTCGCGCGCCTTTCCCCGGAAGATCCCATGGGGAGGTGGAGGCAGCGCTCGATCCCAATCTCGCGTGCCTGCCCCCGTTGAGTGGGGTGGGCGGCAGAACGCGACTGGCTTGGCCCGCTGAATGAGGCGGGCCGCACCCGAAGGGCCGGAACGGAGTGGAGGATGCGAGCGCAGCGAGCGTTGCGGCACGCCGCAGCGGGCCTAGAAAGGAGCGTCGCCCACCCCGCGAAACGGGGGCGGGCAACAATCAAACCGCATCGCGAAGCGATGACCGCAGCTGCGATCAACTCGCTTTGACCAACATATTGCTCATGAAGACTTGGAGGGACCAGACACATGAAGACTGAATACGCGACTGAGATTGAAACCAATGCGGTCCATACGACGCTCGGCGCCATCTTCCTGTCCATGGAACTCAGTCGTTCGACCTGGTTGGTGACGAGCTTGTTGCCGTGCAACGGAGAGAAGATGTCAAAGCGTGTCGTCAAGGCGGGCGATACGGCCGGATTGTTGGACCTTGTCCGCCAGCTAAAGACGACGGTTCGGCGCAGAACGTGCCGTGACGTGCCGGTGATCGCAATCCAGGAGGCTGGCCTAGACGGCTTCTGGATACATCGGATCCTTGAGCGTGACGGAATCGAAAGCCATGTGGTCGATGCCGCATCCATCGCCACGTCACGTAAGAAACGCCGAGCGAAGACAGACAAGCTGGACGGCGAGACTCTCCTTCGCGCCCTGCTTGCCTACAAGCGCGGCGAGCCGCGTGTCTGCGCTATGGTCGTTCCACCAACGCCGGAGGAAGAGGACCGAAAGCGCAACAGCCGCGAGCGACGCGCTCTCATCGCGGAGCGGATCAAAATCGTGAACCGGGTGAAGGGGCTCTTGTTCTCGCAAGGTGTCGTTGGATTTGAGCCGCTGAAGCAGGACCGACGCACTCGGCTGGAAGAGCTCAGAACCGGAGACGGCCGGGAGCTGCCGCCGAATTTGAAAACGGAGATTGGGCGTGCCCTGGACCGGATTGAACTCGTGCTTCGGCAGATCAAGGACGTGGAAGCAGCGCGTGACGAAGTGGCCCGCAACGAATGCGCCCCGTCAAAGGTCGCCAATGGGATATCGATGCTCAAACAGCTGCGCGGCGTGGGCGCGGACTTTGCCGAGGTGCTGTGGTCCGAGGGACTGTACCGCGAATTCGCGAACCGAAGGCAGCTTGCCTCCTATGCTGGCCTGACACCGACACCGTGGCAAAGCGGATCGATCAGCCGGGAACAGGGCGTATCGAAGGCGGGCAATCCGAGGCTGAGGACCGTGATGGTGCAATTGTCGTGGTTCTGGCTTTTGCATCAACCTCGATCGGCTTTGGCACAGTGGTTCCAGGAGCGGGTCACACTCGACGGTGGCAGGCGCCGCAAGCCGGCCATCATAGCGCTCGCGAGAAAACTTCTGATCGCGCTGTGGAAGTATGTTCACCATGGTGCTGTCATTGAGGGCGCGGTCATGAAGCCGGCATAATCAACGTACTCTCTGTCCCATCCGCCGGGATTGATCGCTCCCGGCTGATCCAGGGCGAACGAACCTCCCACCCCACTTGGCCTAAAAATGCCGTCCGGAAGACTGGTCGCGTTCCCCTGAGCCTTACCGACGAAAGCGGGATGTTGGTGCAGCTGCCACAGCGCAGCGACCGTATGTGAGTTTGGACCGGTGTTGTCACCGCGCCAAGACGAGAGGCTCGGACCTTGGATCACAACGCATTGAGGTTGATATGCGAAGATAGCCTTGACGACAAAGTCCCCATGTGAGTGGGGTGGGCGGCGAGACGCGACCGGAAAGGCCCGCCGTCAAAGGCGGTCTGCATCCGCAGGACCGGAACGGAGGTGGAGGACCCGGAGCGACAAGCGAAGGGTTGCGGGCCGCCGCGGCGGGCCTAGAAGGGAGTGCCGCCCACCCCGCGCCACCGGGACAGGCTGACAAACAAACCGCGCCGGCCGAAGGACGGCGGCCATCAGCAGCCGAGAGGCTGCCCTGCGCCAGGGGGCGAAGCCGGATGGCCGAGACCGCCTGAGCCTGCCGAAGAAAAGCGGGCTCGGTTCACGAGCACCCGGTGCGCGCCAAGGGCGCGCGGGCGCCCAATTATACAGGAGCTTGGACAGAATCTCGCATGGATCCGAGCCGTGCGCAGCCGTCACGTCGAGAAATTCAACGGTATGGAGGCGCCGCTCTCCAGCGTCGTATGAAGAGATTTGGGGGCTGCGGCCGGGCCCGCAGTCCACGCGGTTGGACAAGTTGCGGAATGTTCCCTTCCCCTGCCCATGAACGCTGACCGCACTTTCGGCGGCAGGAGATGTATTGTCCGGACAAGGACTCCGTTAGTCCCGGTTCGAATCTAGGCTTTCCAGACAGCTTGTTTTTCTCAAAAAATCAGCGGCTTAACAAGGCTAATTAGCAAGTTTGGTTAGCACCTTTATTGGCTTTTAGCAGTTGAGTGTGCCGGAGGAGCGCTACGCATTGAGACAAAGGCTCCTGAGTGCGCCACACACGAAATATGACACACCCCCAGCACTCGACGGGTAGATCCGCACCAATCCCCCACCATTGATACGAGTTCGATGGTGGTCCTGTTTCAATTAGCCCTCATCCCACCAACACCTCGACCTCCTTCGCCTCAACAAGGGCCGTGACCTCGGAATAGAGGTCAATGTTCTGCCCCGGCGCGGAGATTGAGATGACCAAGGCGTATCGGGCCTTGTCCGTAATGCGCTTCTGGCCTGCGTGGGACTTCCACCACCCTCCGACCGGATAGACTGCGATCGCATCATGCAAGGCGAGGTCGGCCGCATAGCCACGCCAGAGGTCACAATGCAGCGATCCGGCTTGCACTGCTTTGGGGCCGAGCAGCCAATAGCTCTGCTCGCTATCGGATTGCGTGCCGTCCTTCTCCTGACTGGCAGAAACACGGCTGCGGAAACGCGCATCTGTTTCGCCTCGCTTCTTCATGTCAAAGCGGAGCCCGAAGGACCGATAAGTGTCCGGACGTGTGGCAGCCTTGCCGGTAAGGTTCGGCTCGATGAAATATGAGAGCGTCACTTTCATCGTGACGATTTCATTTTCGAGTTGCTCCAGCGCGGTCTTAGGCCAAGGCAGGTCGTAAAAGTGCATCTCGTTGAACACAGCAGCGCCTGCCGCGCCCATCGTGTATGGTTGAATCTCCGCCTGTGCGATCATTGTGGCGTCGTTCCGCGCGGACATGATCGCCCGGGTGATATCCGGCACGCCGTAGCCGACCTCGCGAAGCATTTCCTGCACCTTCGCTTTGGTGGCGTTTTTCCCGGTCTTCCAATGGGCTCCGCGTCCGATGAAATTCTTGCGGATAGGCTCCGGCCAGCGGGCCGAATCAACTGTGAGCGCGCGATGTGTCTCAGGCCAGAGATCGGGCAGCGCGGCCTGCAGTTGCCCGACGAAGTTGCCGGCCATGCCGACGGCCGCGCTGGTCGCCCAGAATGGCACCAAAGGTTCCGCAACAACATCCGATCCCGGCGCCAAGAGCGAGACGGCAGGATGCCAATCGCAAAGGCCGGTAGCAGCCGAGAGCATGTTTCCAGCCTCGAACAGGACTTCCGGCTTGATCGGCGTCAGATCGTCGGGAAGCGACTGCGATCCCCTGCTGAAGGGGCTGCGATGATTGGCCGGAACAGCGGGGCTGAGAGCGGGTGGCGGTGCCGGAGCTTGCTCCTTGCGGGTGATGCCGCCGACCGTCACGGCATTCCAACTTTGGGATGGGTCTTCAAGCGACTGGCATGGCAGCACGTCCACTGCCATGCCCTCCAACACGTTTCCGGTCGCAACCACAAGCAGGCGCTTCGGCCGTTCCGATGCTGGTGTTCCTTCTGCCGCTTCCCCGTGCATGGCGCCGGCGGCAATCTGATCGAGTGCGCCGCTCCAGGTCGACGGCCGGCTCGGCGGGAAATCAGTGGTCGAGATTGCCAGACAGAAGCTGCGCAGAACATCTGACTGTTCGATCTCCACAGCGCTGACCGCGCCCTGCGTGACAACGCCGTAGCTCGGCGGTTTAGTGGGCGGGAAGCCTTGCGGCGGCAGGAGCTTCATGGATTCGACGCCGTGGGTCAGTTGAACGGGCTGGATCCCGTTCATCAGCGGCTCGAGATCACCATAAAGGATGAGACCGGCCAAGGGTGTTCCATGACCACCATTGGGATGGTGATCATCCGCGCCCCATCCCACGTCGTAGGCCCAAGCGCCGCGAAGCCCAGGGGCAATCAGTGGGTGGGCGGCGGCTACACCGGTATCGAGGGTGCAAACGACCGGAGATTTCTCGGGTGGAGCTCCGACACGCGGCGCCAACTCCGCAACCCAATCGTGCTGGTCCAAACCGCCGCCGCCCGCAAGAAAAATCTCGATCGTGCCGGTCGCCCGACGAATCTCCATGACGGCACCGGGAATGCGTGCTGAGAAAGCAGCAACACTCCCGGCGGCGCAGTGCAGGAAGAGCACGGTGGTATCGGGGAAAAGCAGACGATCCGCGTGAACGTCGATGTTCGCGTTCTGCGCGGCGGCAGCAATACGTTCCGCAAGCGCAACCGGTTGGCGGACCCACAGTTCCCACCAGGCTGCAGCCGGCGCGGCTAAGTCCACCTCGCCGGTGAAGAGTGCCGTCGCTTCGATGGCGCGAACGTGGTCGATCGCCTCGAAACGGTCCACATCCGGCCGGCGCTGGTTTCCAGGATCGCGACCGTAGTTTTCGATCCGGCCGCGCAGGAAGTCACGCGCATCATCCGGCACGAATAAAAGCGCGCTCTCTGTGCGATCGTCATTTCGCCTAGACCGCAGGACGACCACATCCTGGTTGGGAAATTCGAGATTGGTCGGCACCTTCACGGCCTTGGTCCGCGAACCCTCAGCCGGAGGCACCGTTTCGACCTCGACAATCGTTCCGGGCTTCAGTCCTTGAATGGGCAACCGCTGATCGGCGCCTGCGGCCGGCTGATCGCCAAGTGCTTGCGCCAGTTGGTCAAGGAGATGCTCGGCGTGGGCGGCATAGTCGTCACGCATCGGCTTGCGCTGCTGGTTGCGCGACGGATACTCGTAGGCGGCCTCCTCGCGGAAGACGTCGATCTTGATATGGGAACGGTTTCTTTCGTCGTCGTTTTCAGGCTCCGCCATAAGACCCTACCTGGTAAGTTACATTCCATTTGATCCGGTCGGCGGAGCCTGCCTAACTGCCGGACGAGCGACGGAACTTGCTCCTAAGCGATTGACGGTTCTCCAATGCGTCACGCAATGTCTCCGGCGCAGCCTTCAATGCACCCTCGAGGATGGCATCCTTGACGACGGCATCGGCGGCCCGCACCAATTCTCCTTGGCTTAGCCCTTCGAGGACCGTTTCAAGCGTGAGCCAGGACCCGGCCTTAAATTTAAACTTGCCCAACCGCCGCTCGATTATCGCTCGGGCGGACTTCGCGTCGGGCAACGTGTATTCGATCACCTCGTCAAAGCGCCGTGCCAAAGCCTGATCGAGGATCTCGACATGGTTTGTCGCCGCCAGAACGAGGCTGTCGGTGGAGTTGGGTTCCTCCATAAAGGCAAGGACGGAGTTTAGAACACGGCGTATCTCTCCGACATCATTAGGGTCGCCTCGGCGAGCACCGATCGCATCAAACTCGTCGAGGAGGTAGACACCCCGCGTCTGGGCGACCTGATCGAAAAGCAAACGCAACTTGCCCGCAGTCTCTCCAAAGAAGCGGCTGAACAGGGCTTCGAGACGCACCGTGAAGAGCGGCAGATGCAGTTCGCCAGCCAGCGCCGAGGCCGTCATCGTTTTGCCGGTTCCAGGCGGGCCCACAAGCAGCATATGGGTGGCAGGCGTCTGCCCATGTTCGCGTAGGGCTACGCGCTCCTGCTGCTGGCGCACAATGCGTGCGAGACGTTTGGCAACGTCGTCGGACAGCACCATGTTCGCCAGCTTGATTTTCGGATAGGTGCTTTCGACAAGCCCCTGCAATTCTCCTCGGGGGCGGGCAAGCGGGATCGGCGTCTGGCCGCCTGCAGGCTTGCCGATTCGGCGCTGATCGCGAGCCTTCTGAACGAGCCGTTTCAACTTTTCGGCGTCCTCGGCGCGGCCCTGACGGGCTTCCTGTGCCGCGATCTGCAAGGCGATCGAAAGCAGCTGCTCTTCGTCTCCCTCGACATGCGAACTCAGGAGCGCGAGGATATGCTTCGTCGACATGCTCGCCTCCCCTTATTTCGAATCACAAAGAAAGCGCAGAAACGTTAAGTTTCTACGCTGGCCGACAGAACATAACATGATCATGGGGCACTTTCCAGACTGCCCATCTTGACGCAGCTGGAATCAGCTGTGGAAACAAAATCGTCGGCGTCGTGCAGATAGGGAGATTCCGATTTCCCGGTGTGTAGGGTTCCAGGGGCCAGTTCAGCGAATTCGGGAGGGCATCGCCCGGCGGCATCCTGTGAGATATGATCCTCCAGCTTGGGAGGATCACCGCGATGGATTTCGTTTCTTGGCTTCTCGCGCTAATCGGGATTGCTGGCGATAGGGCGATGCACCGGAGCGACAGGCGCGCCGAGATAGCCAAATTGAACGCTGAGGTCGCGAGTGAAGCAGGTCGGGCGCTCGATATCATCACCGCTGCCATGCCACGCCTGACCCGTCGCTGCGCTCAAGTCTGCGGCGACAGTCCCGAAATGTGCGACAGCATGGTCAAAGTCCTCAATGACCAAAGGGACGCGGCATTGAAGATCATGGCGATGGCCGAGGACTATAAGAAGCAAATCGCCAACGCAAAGGGCCTCGTTGATTGGGATAAGACGCTCCACCATTTCCAAGAGTGGCGCGCAACCGCATCACGCATGACGCCGTGGGTTGAGGATATCGTCAATCGCTATGACGCGATCTTGTATGACGCAGGTGCACGGTAAATGATCCTGCTATCGCAACCGAGCCAGTTTTCCGGTGCATAAAAGCCGGATCATTGGCAACCTTCCCCGACACAATGCCAGATGTATCCTTATGGTGAACGCAGGTCACGGCACCACAGTTCCGGTCGAGGTCGAACCGCAGCAGCCCGCCGTTCCGGTCAAGAAATCGGTGACACCGGATTACATCTTATGCCTTGAAGACGGCAAACCGTTCAAGCCGCTGAAGCGCCATCTAATGACCAGCTCCGGCATGACTCCGGACGAATACCGGGCGAAATGGAATCTGCCGATGGTGGCGCCGAGTTACGCGGCCGCGCGTTCGCGACCGGCCAAAGCATCAGGGTTGGGACGTGAGGCCGGTATACGCGCCGGGGCCTCAAGAAGGCCGCGTAGGGAAGGCTGCGTCCTTCCGCCGTCCCTTGATTAGCGGGCCTGGTCGGGCCACGCATTGCCCGACTCAGCTAGTCGTGCCAATACCACCTCGCGGCGGACCTTTGCCTGCCCGCATCGACCCGTCCGGCGTCCCGCCCCCCGCCACAACGTCGGACGGGTCTTTTCCTTATGAAAAGCCTCACCGAGCGGCAAGCTGGGATTGTCGCAATCACGCTTCTGCAATCACAATGACTTTCATTCGGACCAGCACCTCGTCATTGCGAGGAAAGGGGGCCTTATTTTCTGCCGCCAAGGAAAAATTGTGTCGATACGCCCGTGCGGTGCAGCTCCTCGCCCTGCTCGATCGGACGGAGCACCCGCAATGCCCGCCAACGCCTCCGCCTACGCGCTGCTTCGGCTTGATGGTAGGGATGTGGCGGTTACCGTGCCGCGCCTTACGAAGGGTTGTAGGGTTGTCCGGAGCAAAAGTCGGTGCCGCTTTATGCCCGTGGCGCTCGACCGAGGCTCGTCGAGCTCGTTGATGCGCGAGAGATGCTATACGGGCGGTCCGCCGCAGGGCGTATTACTTCTGGTCAACGCTAGTGCCCCCGCCGAGGTGGTTCCGCGTTGGCCTTGCAGAAGAGCTGTGGCGTCGGTGCGACCTGGCTGACGGGCGACTTGGACGCGCGATGGCAGCCCTTTGACTGAGCGTGCAAAAGGCATACGCTCGGCGGCAGGAGGGTGAGAGCTTGAGATGCCTGGAAAAATGCGGAGAGCGTCAGTCGCTCTTGAGTTTGCCTTATTGACCGCGATCGTGATCGGCGTCGCTGTCGCGGGGTCTTTCATATCGCGTCGTCTCGGCACGGACCAAGACGTTCCGTTGGAAATAGCCATATGCTTCGCGATCGCGCTAACAGTCTACCATGCGTGGTTCTACTTTGTACGCCGGTTCCATACAAAAAACGTCACCAAATACATCGACTATCTTTATCTGGGTGTCACTGCGGTCGGCTTGCTAGCGGCGGGGCTCGAGTTTTCACGGCAGCAATACGAGGCCGATGTTCGTGCGGCGTTCGAGCGCGCACTTGACGCGTTGTCACAGCTTCCCGTGGTGATGGACGATCTCGCCTTCATGTGCCAGCAAGACAAAGACCAATCCGACAAATGCAAGGCCCTGCAGGAAATTCCAACGAATTTCCGCTTCCGACTGAACGAGGTGAACCTCAAGCCGACCATTGACGGGATCGAGGGTCTGGAAAGATGGGCCCGCGCCCTACAAAACGAGTACCATGTACTCGACAATCCAGAGGACAGTTTCTTGGCGCCCGATGTCGTGAACATCCGATCCATCGTCGAGGGATTAAGGGGGAGCCTATTTGTTCACGACGCTCGCGGCGTGCTCGCGCAATACAGATTTTTTGGCTTCTTTCTTCTCGCCGCGGCCCTTGCCATCAGGATCACAAGAGTTTCGATAGAGATATTTGAGTGGTTCAACAATGAGACAGCGCCGGGCAAACCTAGCAACCAAGTCCCCGAAATAGCTGACGGGCAGGCAGGAGCCAAGTCCATCTGGCCGAGGGCATAGCGTAGCGTCGTGAGTCCATGGGACTTGCTGATCTACGGTATAGTTGGAGACGTCTTATGGTGGATGGCATGAGGGCACGATGGATAGCGTTATTGCTTTTAGGCGTCGCGGCAGCTGGAGCTGCCGACCTTCAGGCTGCCGAAAGACTAAGAGTTCCACAGATTCAAGATAGCGGGCACACCTCTCCCCACGTTCGATCGCCGGTGATCTTCGAAGGTGTCGTAACGTACATATTCGGCAACAACTTCATTGTGCGTGAGATAGGTGATGGAAACGACGCAAACTCCGACAGCATCATCGTCCGGCGAAAGGCGGATGGCTTTGCCGTCGGAGACCGGGTTCGAGTCGAGGGCGCCGTTCGCGAGTCTGACGAGCGCGATGAGACTAGAACTACGACGGTCATAGCCGATGCAGTGTTCGAGAAACTGCCTTCTGGGGCTCCGCTTGCGCCGGTAGCAATTGGAACTGGCGGCAGGATGCCGCCCACCGAGGTGCTCTACATATCAGAGGACAGCGGCGATCCGTCGATTTCCGGTACCGACTTCTATGAAAGCCTCGAGAGCACACCCTTGTCAGAATCAACAACCCGGTTGTCGTCGGCCCAACGAATGAGTTCGGCGAGTTCTGGGTGGTGGCTGAACGCGGTGTCGGCGCAACTGGGATGAACTCACTCAGCGGTATTTCGGCAACCCCCGGGGACAGCAACCCAGAACGAATTCAGATACAGGTGACGAAAGCGCAGGCGCCGCAGTTCCAGCACACCGTCGGCGACACGTTTGCAAGCATCGAAGGCTACATTGCATTTGACCGCGGCCTCTACGAACTACGGCTGGTGAATGCGAGCGGCGCCAGCCGGAACGAGCAGGAGATCGTTGCCATAAGTGTCGCTCCTGCCGATGACGTCCTTACGGTCGCCGGCTACAATGTTGAGAACTTGGACCCTGTTCTCGAGCGTGTCGAGCGCACGCCGGTCGGCGATCCTGATGATGATGTCAGCGGCGGAAAATTCAGCTCCATCGCGGATCACGTCGTCAGACTTCTCGGCTCACCGGACATTCTGGCCTTGCAGGAAGTGCAGGACAATGACGGCGGCGAATACAGCGAGGTCGTTGCGTCGGATGTGACGCTGACAACGCTCATTGACGCGATCATCGACGCTGGTGGTCCGCGGTATGAGCCATTGTCCATCGATCCGATTGATGACACATACGGCGGTCAGCCTGGCGGCAATATCCGGGTGGCCGATCTCTTCAATCGGCTCGTATCAGCGCCGACCCCGCCGGTCCGAGTCAGATCGTTGCGCCGGCGTTCGGCAGAAGCCGGCTCCCGCTCGTTGCGACCTTCACGTTTCGTGACCGTGAGGTGAAATTGATAAACGTGCACCTTTCATCGAAGGCTGGCAGCGGCGGCGTCTATGGCATCGTGCGGCCACCGGTGGATCCGGCGGAGCCGGCACGGATCGCCCAGGTGCGGGCTGTGCGCGACTTTGTACGAGGACTACCCCACGACGCGAACCGGACAGTTATCGTCCTCGGAGACTTCAACGCGTTCTGGTACGAAACGCCACTGCTTCTGCTTACCGGCGCCGAGCCGGCGTTCAGGAACCTCGCGCTGGACGAGCCGCCGCTTGAACGCATCAGCTATGTCTTCGAAGGCAATTCGCAGTCGCTCGATCACATGCTTGTCCAATTGGGAAATGACCAGGCAGCGTCGATGCAGGCGCTCCATGTGAATTCGGTCCAGCCGGATAGCCGGAGGGTCAGCGATCACGATCCGAAATTGGTGAGAATAACGTTCCCCTGATTTGGCGGGCTTTCCGCGCTGCCATGTCAATGCAGGGCTCTCCCGCTGAGAGAGAGTTCCGCTTCGCTACACTCTTATCGAAAGATTGAATAAATTCAGCTGCTTAGCGCAGTCTACGATCTTCTTTGGCTACACGCAATCCGAAGCCGGCTTTGAATATTTTCGAATCCCGCTGTGACAGGAGTGTGACAGGAAGACATAGCTTCAACTAGGCCCGATTGCCTTGGCTAAAGCAGCTTATCCTGTTTCAATTTCGATGGCTCCTGATCATCGGCTGATTTGGGTTGACCAGTTTCGGAGGCTCTGTTCCCTGAGCTCCTCTGAGACTGTCCTGCGAACAGTGGACCCCGTTTTACAGCTACAAAATCGGCAAATACTCCCAAAACCGATTTCGCTTCGGTCGATAGGTCTAGCATAGTCAACGGATCAATACTGTGCGCTTTCTCGTCGAATTCCCTAGCGACCGAAAATAGCGACGAAGAATTGTGCTCCCTTGAAAAAAATTCTGCTATTATATCTGATCTGACTTGTTCAAAGAGACGCTCAAAAGCATCTCTAGCCTGAGTCGCTACCACCCGCCCATTTTCCATTGCGCCAGACAATACGGTCAAAACCGAATCAATGCTCGATTGAACGCGCCCATCACCAGCGTCACCATACGTAACACCGTTCGCAATTGACCTGAATCTTGTCGCGGCGTCCTCATAAACGGAACGCTCTAGAGCACTGTCCAACGCGATACACGCCAACGCAGCTGCGATATAGGCCCCCCTTAACGCCTGCTCTCGATGTAGTGGCCTCGTTTCCGCCCGCTCTCCAAAAAAGCGAAACGTCGAGATCGCCTTGTTAAATGCTGGATATCCGGAAAGGCTAATAAGTGCTGATTTCGCGTCAGCTATCCGGCGAAGCCAATCTCCGTCCTGCTTGTGATTGGGATTGCTCTGGATATTCGCCACGAACTGCTCGGCCGATTGGCGAGTTTCGGTGCTCACATTCTTTTGCAGGCGCTCAAGAAATTGCCTCGTCAAGAGGGCAACCTTTTGCTGTTGGGCAAACCTCACTATCTTTGGGTTGTTGTCGGTCGTGGCCACCACCCCTCGGTCGCACCCAAGCGCCAGCTGAACCCCCCTCGTCCACAAAATCCGCTCAAATGCCTTTGGTGAGCGCTTGTCTTTAACGTCGACGATGGTGCGGGTTCTCAAGCTGGCCGACTGTCTACCATAAAGCCAGACGTCGATATCTGTTACCTCTTCCTCGTCGAAGCGTAACGAAACACCCCTTAGCGCGAAGAAACCCTGGCGGGCGAAGTATGCCCTAACAAGTTCTTCTAGCGCTGCGCCCTTCGGTGCCGCCGCCATTCTAGCCTCCGCTTCTCAGGCGGTCCAAAGCGTCGGTCACGAAACGCTTGTCGCCAACGGTGTTCTTTTGCCTAACGTCCGATCGCACATTGTGCGGTCCCTTAAAGGAAGTCGCGGCTGAATCATCCATAAGAACAGCCTCCTGCGCAGCCGCTCCGCCGCGAACGATCGTTAGAGCGAGTTCACCAACATCTTTCTTGAGCAAGCTCATAGTGTAGCGTCCATACCCACGCTCATGGACCTGGACAACCTGTCGAGCTTCAAGCTCCCGATAATCTTCGCCAATAGCGCGAACGCCGTTTTTTCCAATCTCTCGTCCTGCGATCAAAGCTCTAAGTAGGGCGTCGGGCATTGTGATACTTCCCCTGACGTAGTTGCTCCTGGTTTGGCCATATGTGAGCGAGGCAAGAAGAGCCTTTGCATCATCGATTGGATCGTCCTCAAAAGGTCTGCCGAACTTCTGAAAATCATTGGGTGACGCTATATAACCAACCGCTTCGGTGCTGTTGCTAACTTCCATTCTGTCAAAGAAGCCGACACTTACTAACCGCCTGTACAAATCTTGGCCCAGAATCCTTTCGACCTCTCTGTCGAAAAGCGCGCCGTTTCTTCGAAGTTTTTCCTGAACCTCCAGTAGATTAGATTTCTCCAAATCTGTGAGGCCCTCCAAAACAAGGAGAGCTTTCGCTGCATACTGACCGTCCCGAAATGTATTGGAATTGAATAGGATCGTTCGTCCGCGATCGGTCTCTTCGTCGATAATTGCAGTGGTTTTGCAGAGTTCGATCAGGTTCGACGTATCATTGCTTGCTATATGAAAAACGTCAGCAACATATTCCATAGCGTCTTTTCGGCTAAGCGGCTTTTCTGCCACCTTTTCTGAAAGCTCGATTACGGCTTCTTCGTCCGTGGTGGGTGTCGCGTCGGTGAAAATGTCAGCAGTGACCTCCAGAACAGCGGTGCTTGTCGCACCAAGGACGCTCACAGATTCATTTTTAGCAACATCTATACGCCCAAGATCTTGTAAAATATTGAGCCCGACTTCACGCGTGGAACGATCAATGCCATTCAGCTGGCAGACCTTGGAAATCGTCCGTTTATCTAGGGTTGGATTTGGATTATCGGCGATATTGCGTCGGAGGAGATTATAAAGCCTGCCGACCCGTCCAGCATAGGAAATTGTTTCCAACCGAGCGGCACCGGCTCCAGTGACGGAATCTAAGTTTTTAGACTGGGCAAGAAGCCACGCGCCTTTCGTCTTCTTTTCCATGCAATTTGGCGCGACTCGCCACTCCCCATTTTGCCCAAGGCCCTTTTAGACGACGTGGCGCGTTTAACTAGGGGTGTGAGGGCAGCGCGCACGCCAATTTGTGCACGTACTCACCGAAATGCCGTGTTTTGCCGCAATTTTTCGAAGGGAATGCCTAGTTCGCGATCCGACCCAGGGCAATCGAATGGACATACAACTTCAGCCCTGCTGCGCTTTTCCTGTCGAATCCATGCAAGGCAATTTTGCTGAGGGGGTTTGATTTCAGCGGAACATGCCACTCGTTCGTGCAATTTCGAACAGGTTGTGGAGAGGGGCTAACCGGCGCCTGAGCGTCGCAGTGGCTACTTTGTCAAGTCTCCGGTCGCGATAATTGGCAAAATCGGACGTGGTAAGTCTCGACAGGCGTTTGGCACAAATTGGATCGCGGAGGAACGCGTTCAGCACGATGGTTTCAGTCTCGGCACCCCGCTTCGCCGGAACCACCTCATCGCGATATCGAACCACGAGGTCCCGCAACGTGATTGTTCCAAAACTTTTGGGTTAGGCGGGTAGGTCTTGCCGGTCAGCTAGAACCTCTCGGTCCCGAGCCTTAGCATCCGCCTTCGTGACGAAAGAACATGTTATCGGGGCGATTCCCCTCCGCCGGATTTGGACCTGCCATTTGGCCCGCCGCTTGCGAATTGTGGCCGAACCCTTTTACTATGACAAGAGTGTGACAGCTACGAATTCGATCAGTCCTGAGGCGGGTGTCGCTTAGCGGAAAACGAAGTCTCTACAGGAGGTTGGATGGTGGGCGTGACAGAGATTGAACCTGCGACCCCTGTAGTGTCAAGGCAGCGACAGGCATTGCACGAGGATGTTTCCCGCCTGCCGAATCACAGGAAACCGTGGTAGCGCAGGTGAATTGTGCTTCCCCTCACCCCAGGGGCGGCTGATCGGCCAGCGCTCCACGCCGGGCGGCTAAGCCGAATGGCCAAAACCGCCTGAGCCTGCCGAAGGAAAGCGGGCTCGGTTTACGAGGAGCCGGCGAGCGCCGTCAGGCGGCCGGGCGCCCAACTATGACCGAAGCTTGGACAGAATCTCGCATGGATCCGCGTCAAGCGCAGCCGTCACCTCGAGAAACTCAACAACATCGAGGCGCCGCTCTCCACCTTCGTATTTGGCGACGAAGGATTGCGGGCGACCAAGCTTCTCGGCAACCTGCGTCTGGGTCAGGTTGTTGGCCTTGCGTAGCGAAATCAGTTGATCCAGCAATCGCAGGTGCCGGGGCGATCGGAGAGATTTGGGCATGTGGGCGAACCGGTCGGGAAATGACCGGCTCAGCGACTAATCCCGGTTTCGGATTATCCCATTTTGGGATATTCTGCTTCGCTCCAGCACGCGAAGACACGAGGATCGCAGCAGAGAATGAATCGACCAACCCAAACTGATGAGGCTCAAAAATCGCAACTGTCTGACGAAGTGCCTTGGTCGGACAGCCTCACGGCTTACGACAACGAGCACTTCACCATCTATCTTCGGCTCCTGGACGCGGCTGCTGACGATGCCAGCGAAGAGGAAATGGCACAGCTGATCCTCGGTATCGATCCGGCACGCGAACCGGAACGGGCCCAAAAGGCACTGCGAAGCCATTTGGACCGTGCGAACTGGATGGTCACGAGTGGCTACAAGGAATTATTCGCCAGCTGAAAAAGCGGGCAACGCATTTCCTCGATGCTGTCAGTCAAGGAAATCTCTGTAACCGCCATTCATGAGGGCGCGGCCACGCCTCACGGCGCGGCGGATGTGGTCGCGCAGGTGATCGCCGGGATGCATCCAGTCGGCCCGGACGCGCCCTTTGCCGAACACGGCCTGGGCAATGTCACGGTGCGAGGCTCCGGCAAGCGAGCCGTCGAGCGCCCGAATGACAAAATGCAGACGGCGGCTGCGCTTTTCGTGCGGAAACAATCTCGCAGGGAGCTGTCCGTGCGCGCAAAGAGCATTGAGACATTCGAGCGCCCATAGGCGGTGCTTCGGCAGATCCGCGGGCCACACCGCGTCGGCGCGGAGTCCAACCGGCTGCAAAACGCTGGCGCCCGTCACGATGAGCTGAAGGTGACGATCGGCGGTCCGCAGCAGGACATGTTGCTTGTCGTCGGAGGTGAGCTGGACTGTTGCCTGGCATGGGAGCGCCACCAAATCAAACGGCGATCTTGTGGATGACGAGGATACCGGTTCGGCGATGAGAGGCAGCACGTGCTTGCACTGGCGCGGACACCAAAGCACGGCCGCATCAAACCCTAGCGAGCCCGCGAAACGAAACGCCCCAGCGCGACAGATCGGCGGCCGACTCGATCACGTCCAGGGGTGGCCGGCTTGCCTGATATCTGACCTGTTCCTGCGCAGCGATCAGGTCACGCTGAAAGGCCGGATTGCGCCGCAAGAACTCCCATGCCCAGCCGCGTCGCGTCAGCTGAGTGGCGTAGTCGTACGACCGTTCATCCCACCAATCCGGCTGGTGGGCGGCGGTGCCATCTGCCAGGCTCATGATGCGTCCCCGCCTGAAGCATGGAGGCAACCGTCAAGCATCACGCGGCCTGTGGACTACCGGCGCCCACAGCACCGGGCTGCTGAGACCGCCGTTGTGTCGAACCGCATCAAGGCTCTCGGTGGAAACGTCTAGATATCCTGCTACGGCCCGGGTATTGCCGATCGTGCGCGGTTCGCTGATCCGCTCCAGTGGCCACTGTGCTCGACGAAGGATGCGCTCCATGCGCAAATCGGTGACCGTGACAATTCGGCTGAGACTTTGCCACAGCCCGAACTCGATCATGCCGGCGAAGAGTTCGTAAGTGCCGATGGCAATGCCACCCGCCCCCTTCGGGGCGGACGCTGGAAGGTCGAGCGCGAAACGGCTGCTTTCCCAGATGAGATGATCTTGCGGCGCCGTCTGTTCTTCCAACAGGACCGGAAAAGTGTCGCGAAGCATGATCGGTCCGATCGTGGGAAGAAGACGGACGCAACCGTCGACGTCAGCGCCGGTACCGCCCAGCAAGAGATAATGCGGTCTGAGCGCATCAAAGGAATCGATCTCGTAGCCGCCACTGGTTCCCACGTCCCAGTCGAGCCGCTCCTTGAAGACGCGGTGTCGCAGACGGTGCATCGCGTGAAGATGGTCAGCGAAGTCGCCGTACCATTCGGGTGCAATTAGCTGGATCATGCGGGCCTCCTTGCAGGAATGACCCTGCCATTGGAGGTGAACCGTCATCTCGAAACAGCCTGTGCACCTATACAGGTGAAAGCCGCTTCGTCAGCTAAGAACGTCTTTCGAGGTGGAAAATTGCGCGACGGCTTGCGTGAGAGTGCGCACGCCGAGCTTCTTCCTGGCATCGTCCAGACGAAACGCTGCTGTGCGGCGCTTGATCCTCAGAATGCAGCCGATCTCCCAGGCCGATTTGTCCGCTGGCCATTTGCAGGCACAATATTCGCGGGGCGTCGCGGAACGCCGCTTACCACCGATCGCCTGGCCGAGGACGATAGACACAGTGCAACAAGGAGCCGATGCCCGCCCGTGAGGATATAGCGTCTGATGTTGCCCGCGAGTTCGCCAACCGCCGGCGTCACAAAGAAGGGCGCCGCAGCCGCAGATCCCTTCCTGCCCGTCCCTGTACCGGGAGAATGGGCGGTAGGTGAATGAGGGGCGGCGCCAACCAGGAAAAACGGGGCAAATAACGTGAAGCGATTGCCCGGCCCTGCCCGCTTGCTGAACCGGCGCGGGCCTGTGCTGGGAAATGGGGCTCCGGCTTATCCCTTGCCACCCGGGCCCAGCGGCGGCCCGACGACCATGACTGCCGGATCAACTGGAAGCAGCTTCTTTGCCGCCGCCCTCACCTGGTCCAGCGTCACCGCGTTAATGAGGCCGGGGCGGCGCTGCATATAATCGATGCCGGATTCATCGAGCTGCAATTCGACCAGCGTCGCGGCAATGGCGCAAGACGAGTTGAGATTGTTAATGGCAAAGGCGCCGATCATGTATTTCTTGGCCGCTTCCAGCTCGGCCTCAGTCGGGCCCTCCTCAGCCATTTTCTTCACTACGTCGCGCACGATGCCCAGCGTCTCGGACGCACGATCCGAGTGCGTCGCGGTGGTGATGATAAGCGCGTTGGAATGCCGGTCGTCGGTCAGTGTGGAACCAACGCTATAGGCAAGGCCCCGCTTTTCGCGTACCTCCTTCCACAGCCGCGTGGTGAAAGCCCGCCCGCCGAGGATATTATTCATCAACTCCACAGCGTAGAAATCGGGCGAACTGCGTTTCACGCCAGGCCAGGCAAGCCGCAGCGAGGCCTGCGGCAGCTCGTAGTTTACCTCGAGCTGCTGGCCGAGCTTCGGCGTCACATCGGCCACGGGAGTCAGCATCTGCTTCTCCGGCAGATCGCCGAACACGTCGTCCAGTTTGCCGCTTAGTGTTGCCGCGTCGATGTCGCCCACCACCGCCACATGCAGGCCGCCGCGGGCGAAATTCGCCCTATGGAAGGCCTTGATAGCCTTCGACGTGATGGTGGTCAGGCTGTGCTTGGTCCCTTTGTCAGGCTGCGCGTAGGGATGCTCGCCATAGATCGCACGTAGCCAGCGCTTCTGCGCCACCGTATTGGGTTCGCGCTCATCGGCCAAAATGCCGGAGAGCACTTTGGCGCGAATGCGGTCACTGGAAGGCCTCGCTGTCAAGGTCGCCGGAGCCTTCCTCGAACAGGCCGGTCATCAGGTTGACCAGACCTTCCTTGCCGGCGGGATCCTGCGCCGTGCCGCCATCAAAGGCGAAGCGGATGGCGATCAGCGGGATCGAATGGTCTCCGACCAGCCAGGCGGTGATGCCCTTCTTCGATTTGACCTCCAGTATGTTCATATCGGCGCGCCCTGCAAGCGCCGGCAGCAGCAGCCGCGCGCGGCAAGCGCCGGCAGCAGCAGCAAGAAAAGCGCGAAACAAAGGGTATCGAAAGCACGCGCCATCTTTCCTTCCCCCTTCGTGCAAGAAGGGAGGAACGTGCGGCGCCTAGGCATCAGGGCAGAGCTCATCATCAATTCCCCGCTTGTTGCTGCGGCAAGAGATAGCCGGTGGTCGAGTGGTCGAGCACCAGGTAGCGGGCGGCCACGGCGCTCACCTGATCAGCAGTGACCTTGCGGATGCGGTCCGGCCATTCCTCCACATCCTGCACATTGCCGCCGGTGGCGAGCATCCGGCCATACAGCATGGCCATGAGATCCTGCCTGTCGCGGGCGAAGATCATCGAGCGGACAGAGCGAATCTTCGCCCGCTCAAGCTCGCCGTCGGTCACGCCGTCCTTGACGATGCAGGCGATCTCGGCATTCACCACCGCTTCGACTTCGGCAAGCTTGGCATCACTGCGCGGAGAGCCATAAACGGTAAAGCGGGTGTCGTCGAGCATGGTGCCCTGGAACGAGGCGACGGCTTTGGCGGCGATGCCCTGCTTGACCACCAGCTGCTGGTAGAGGCGGCTGCGTTTGCCGACGCCCAGGATCTGGGCCAGCAGGTCGAGCGCCTCGGCCTCGCCAGGCTGCGCCGTACGATAGGACGGCACCACCCATTGCGTCGAAAAGCTCGGCACCGAAACGCGCGCGTCCGTGAGCGTAACCGTGCGCCTCGTCTTCTGTTCCGGCTCGACCGGGCGGATGCGCGGTCGCAGATCCGGCCCGCGCGCCACCTTGCCGTAGGTCCTTTCGGCCATCGCTTTCACCGTATCCGGATCGACATCGCCCGCCACCACCAACAGAGCGTTGTTCGGCCGGTAGTAGCTGTCGTAAAATGCCTCGGCGTCGGTGCGATTCAGCTGTTCCATCTCCTGCATCCAGCCAAGCACCGAGATGCGGTACGGTTGGTTCTGCCAGAGCGTGGCTTTGATTGCTTCGTTGAGCACCGCCTCGGGTTTGCTGTCGATACTCCAGCGGCGCTCCTCCAGGATCACGTCGCGCTCGGTTTTGACGACGTCGTCGGTGAGGACGAGGTTGCGCATACGGTCGGCCTCGAAACCCATCATCTGCTCGAGGGCCGAGGGCGGCACCGTCTCGTAGTAGGCGGTATAGTCGTAAGAAGTGAAGGCGTTCATTGAGCCGCCGACCTCGGCCACAGCGCGCTCGAACTCGCCGGCGGCGTGATTGCTCGTTGCCTTGAACATCAGATGCTCGAAGAAATGGGCTATGCCGGATTTGCCGGGGGGCTCGTCGGCGCTGCCGATCTTGGTCCAGACCATATGGGTGACGATCGGCGCGCGATGGTCGGAATGACGACAACTTCCATGCCGTTGTCGAGCCGGAAATGCCTCACCTGAGACCTGCCGGCGGCGTTTCGGCGGCCAGCGCCGGCGCGGTCGTAATAAAAGCCAACGTGGTCGCCGGTAGCCATCCGACGGCATTTTCGGAGAGCGTGATCATGGGACGATGTCTCCTCATTCCGTGACGGGTTTGCGGATCATCGAGCATGCACCGTGCCAAGACCGAAATCGTTTCAGAACAATGCGGCGATAATGCCGGTATGTGTAAGTCCGACATTTGTGCAGGGTTTCGGACCTTTGTCGGATATATCGGACACCGCCGAAACGTGGTGAATGCGCGTGAATGCAGCTTCTCCAGCAGAGGAATCCTGTGCGCCACTACCGATAAGGCCGGGCAACCGATACTTACTCATGGGGTTGGCGAGTCCGCGACAGAGTGGGAGTGATCGGGATCGCCTCCTGCCGCACTGGATCTAAGATATTGAACCATAGGCGCCAAATTTTACGACCTCGTCCCACGTCGCGTCCAGTAGTTCACCCGTTCGGATCGGCAGCCGCGTCATTGGTCGGACGAGGACAAGGCGCGGCTTGTTGCGGAGGCGCTGGCTGCGGCAAGATGAATCATGCGGCTGTAACAGTTGGGAAGGCGGCTGTTTTTGTGCTCTCCTTCCGCCATGGTTTTGCCTGCTCCCGACCTGCCGGACGACGTCGATCCGCTGAAGGCGATGATCCTCGCGATGGCCAGCGAGCGGACTGCAAACGAAGCTCAGCTTGCAGCAGCGACGGCGGAGGTCGCCCGGCTGACGGCCGTCGAGAGAAGCGCCAACGAGCGGATCGCCAACCTCACGTCGATCGTGAAGGTGCTGGAGCGCGCGCAATACGGCAAGCGTTCCGAACGGCTGCACCTGTCAATCAACGATGAGCAGGCATCCTTTGCCTTCGAAGAGGTCGAGACTGGCCTTTCCGCGATCCAGAGCGAATTCGATCACGCGGTCGGGGACAAGCCGAAGCGTGCCCCGCGTCCGCGCAAGGGCTTTGCCGTTCATCTCGAGCGCATCGAGGAAGTTGTCGAACCGGAAATCCCAGCCGACTGCGCAGGGCTGGAAAAGGTTCTGATCGGCGAGGATCGGTCCGAGCGGCTGGACGTCGTGCCGCCGAAGTTCCGGGTCATCGTGACGCGCCGTCCCAAATATGCCTTCCGGGATCGGGACGGCGTGGTTCAGGCACTGGCGCTGGCGCGCATCATCGAAAGCGGCCTGCCGACAGAGCGGCTGCTTGCCCATATCGCCGTGTCGAAATACGCCGATGGCCTTCCGCTTTTCCGGCAGGAGGCGATCTATCTGCGTGATGGCGTCGAACTCAGCCGATCGCTGATGGCGCACTGGATGGGGCATCTGGGCTTCGAGCTGCAGATGCTTGCTGATTACATCCTGGAGCGCATCAAGGAGGGCGAAAGGGTCTTCGAAACTGGCGGGGTGGTGTGATGTCGACCATACTTGTGACTGGGGCAACGGGTGGGATCGGGAAAGCAATTTGCGAACGGCTTGCGGCCGGTGGCGCGCGGCTGATGGTGGCGGCCCGCAATCAGGTGCGGCTTGAGTCGCTGGTTTCGACCCTGCCTGCACCAGCCGACGGTTCGCATAAAGCTATACCTGTTGATATGGCATCGGAAGCCGCGTTGGGCGAGTTTGATCGACACCTCGCCACGTCGGGCCTCAAGCTTGATGGGGTCGTTCTTATGCCGCCCCAACCGCATTCGTCCGCTGACCCTATGCCCGAGCCGGAGGTCTGGCGAACGCTGTTTCAGACAAGCTTCGTTGGGCCGTTGTCCCTGTTGAAGTCGGCAATCGCTCGGATGGAACCGGCGCCTGAAGCAGGCCGTCGCTGCAAGGTCGTAATCATTTCCGGCATTTCTTCGGCTCAGGTTCTTAGCCACTACGCCACCGCCAACGTCATCCGCACCGCGTGGCTTGGAGAAGCGAAGACGCTTGCCTTTGCGCTAGGCGAAAGAGGTATTCATGTGAACACTCTTTCACTCGGCGGCACGCTGTCGCCCCGGTATCGGGATGCAATTGGCAGGCGAGCGCAGGACGCCGGCGTGACGTTTGAAGAAAGGATTGCGGTCGAGACCGGCAATATTCCACTCAAAAAGTATGGGACGCCGTCTGAAGTTGCCGTCGTCGTCGAGGGCTTGTTGTCACCCCTCACTGATCACATGACAGGCTTGAACATTGTACACGATGGCGGATTCACTCGGGCTTATTGAGGACGCCCTGCGCGCGATTGCGGGGCTGACCTTCCATCTTGTCCGTGATTGCCTGATTGGCGGTCTTTCAGCCTGAGCTGCCCCACGGGTACCAAGTGTCAGGCTTTTACCACTAGGAATTCCAGCACCCTGTACTCCCAATCCAGCCGTTCCGCCATACCGCCATACGCACAAACGCCGCTGGACCGAGAAACAGGCAGGTGCGCGCGCCTAGCCCATACAGATGATCGTTTACACAGGTCAGGATCGCCGTATGCATCCGGTGAAGCCTCGCCGGAGGCGTACATTGCTTCCGACATCCAAGGAAACGGGTTCTTGGCTTCCGCGAACACGGGAGCCAGCCCCAGTTGGGCGCAGCGGCGGTTCGCGATGAAGTGGGATATACTCTCGCAGAGCGCAGCGTTGAGCCCGAGAAGCCGCGGGGCACGTGTCCCGCCCACAGGCCGGCGGCTCCCAGTTCGGCTGACCGCAGCATGCCGCGCACCTCATCCTGTAAGGCGGTCAGCCGAACTTGAAATACGTCCCCAAAAAAGTCTAGGCGATTCCCGTCACTTGGCTGCCAGAGTGCCCAGAGTGCGCGAGCATTAGCGACGCGTCAGGACGCTGCAGAGAGCTGTTCCAGGAATGTCTCGAAGACAATTTGCATTCGCTTACTTGTCCCCTCAATCCTTCTGCTGCGCGCCATCCAGACTTACGGAAGCAGACCGGCATGGCTGCGGTCACGTGTGCCTACGTTCGCGCTCTTTGTTGGCAATGCTCTGCCGCGCCGATGAAGGATGACACGATCAACTCATCCTCGGTATAGACAAGCCAACGGGCTCAAGGATAGGAGCGAAAACGCGCCGGTTGATCACGCTTGCGCACAGGGCCCGCCGGTCGCTCAATTGAAAGCTTCAATTGCGGCGGGCGCTCTCCCGTGTGCAATTCGAGTAGACGTTTCTCCAGTTCCTTGTCCGCTGCCGTGTGGCGATAGTTGAGGCGAAGGTAGTCCGTCCAGGTCGGCGTGCGAAATGTCTCAGTCCAGCCGGACGGCTCTTGGAGGTCTCGCTGGAGACTCCAGTGCCGAGCACCGGCGCTGCTCTGCAGACGCCGCCGTTCGTGCATCTGCTCCAGGAACGCTTCCACGTTTTTCCCTGGTATTAGATATTCGATCTTGACGACGATGGGGCCGCTTCTTGGCTTCAGATCGAGGGCAACTTCCGGCGCCGTGAACTCCAAAGGGTCTTGGTCAGATTCTTTCCATTGACGAATGGGCAACAGGAACCCGGTGGCAGCGACCAGCAAGAGAGCGACAGCGGAGCCCTCCAGGGCCAGCGGCAGCGAGTAATCCTGGGCTACCGTACCCCACACCCAACTGCCGGCCGCGATGCCGCCGTAAGAAAGGGCATAATAGATCGAAAGCGTGCGACCTACGACCCACCGCGGACTCGACAATTGCACACTGACGTCCAGGCCAGTCCAAGTGATGACCCAACCCGCGCCGCCGAGCGCGAGTACCATGGCCGCCAGTGCAAGCGAAGAGGTCAAAGCAAGAGAAAAAGAACATGCGGCGCAGGCGAGGCAGGCGAGTGTTGTCAGCCGCTCCTGAGACATGATCCTTCTCAAGAAGTTGTTGCTGATGCCGGCGACCAAGGCGCCGGTGCCGAAACCAGCCATCAGGGTGCCATAAGCGATTGGCCCTCCCCCCAACTGATCGCGAGCAACCAGAGGGAGCAGCGCCAATATAGAGATGCTCGCCAATCCAAAAAGAGTTCCGCGCGCGATTGCTGCCTTGATTTCCGAGGACATCGCTGTAAACCGCACACCGTCATGGACCGCGGTAGACATAGGCTCGCGCGGCAGGGGAGAAGACGGACCGTTCCAGCTGCAGCGCCCTACCGTCCACAGCAACGCCAGATAGCTAAGCGTCGCCAGGGCGAGCGCCGTCAGAGATCCAAAGGAGGCAACGATGATCCCGCCGAGCGCCGGGCCGACACTCCGGACAGCATTGTACCCGACCGACATGAGCGTGACGGCAGCTGGTACATCGCGTTTGTTCAAGATATCGCCAACCGAAGCGTGCCAAGCGGGATCGGTGAAAGCGGCGCCGCATCCCACCAAAAAGCTGAGGCCGAGGATGATCAACGGATCGACAACGCCCAGCCCCACAAGGCCGGTCAGCATCGCCGATGCCAACGCTATCAGACACCAACCAGCAAACATGATATTGCGACGGCTGAAATTGTCGGCAATGGCCCCAGCGAATATGGATAGAAAGAACGCGGGCAGCGTCGATGAACCTTGTACCAACGCGACCATAAGGTCAGACGGTGAGATCGTTGCCATAAGCCAACTAATGGCAACGGTCTGTATCAGCCAGCCGAGACTGGACACCTGGGTGGCGAGCCAAATCGATCGGAACGTCTGGTTGCTCAGCGGCGCAAATGTCGCCGACGAAACTGGAGCCCCATTCGTGCGCGCCGCCTTGCTCATATCAAGTCTTCACGTTGGACCGCCATGCCGTTGCTGAGTCTTCCCGACTGCAAAAAAACGAGAGTATCATTTGGCGCCCGCCTCGCTGATATTCGCATCGGAAATCCGATCGACATGCTTCCCGTGCCATTTGGAGGTGAACCGTCATTTCGAAACAGCCTGTGCAGCCGCACAGGTGAAGACGCTTTGTCACGACGAAAAGTTTTTGGAGGCGGAAAATTGCGCGACGGCTTGCATGAGAGTGCGCACGTCAAGCTTCTTCCTCGCATTGTCCAGATGAAACGCTGCTGTGCGGCGCTTGATACCCAAGATGCAGCCGATATCCGAGGCGGACTTGCCGCGCGAGGCCCATTGCAGGCACTCATATTCGCGGGGCGTCAGCGGAACGCCGTTTACGATTCGACCGGCTGAGAGCTTGCGGCGGGCAAAAATGTGAAAGCAGGTCGCCATGAACTGAAGAGCCTGTTCATATCGCTCCGCGACGCTGAGGAAAGCGGGATTGGGCTGAGCAGCGGCAAAGGTCATCGCCGCAACGCAACCCCGCCTATCAACGATCGGGATCGTCAGGCCCCAGCGGATGCCGAACTCGGCCGCTTCCTCGAACAGCTGCTGCTCGAATTTTGAATTGCGGCTGTGTTCAGGTCCCCAGCGAAATGGGCATCCGCCACACTGCGCCCGCGTAATGACGGGGTCGACTCTCTGATAACCGTTGTTCAGATAATGTGCGGTCCAGGGAGGCGGATAATTCGAGATCAGCCTTGGCTTGCCCGAAGGACGCGGTGGCAAGGACAGATAAGCGAATGTTAGGAGATCGAGTGCTGCGGCTGCACGCGCCATGGCTTCGCGGAAATCCGTCTCATCGACGCTTTCAGAGAGCTGTTCCAGGAATGTTTCAAATACAAATTGCATTCCCTTCATCATTGTCTTGAACGCAATCCCCTCGATCCGTCTGCCGCGCATGATCCAGCCTTACGGAAGCAGATCCCCATACGACCGATGTGGTCGCGGGCAGTCTCCTTCGCGGTTGGCTCCCTTGTGACGCACGGTCCAGACACGGTTCCGCGACCTGTGCTCGATCTTCATTGGGCTTTGGTCAAGCCGTACCCCACCGGGTCGCCTTCGACAGCGAACCCGATGTTCAAGGGTAGAAAGCACCGGCTCAGTATCGACACCTTGCTGTAACGCACGTCTGCCGCGCGCCGGAAGCTGGCGGTGGGCGGTGGCGCAGCGGAGATGCGAGAGCTCAATGTGCCTTCCCAATACGCGGATCACCTTCTTCTCAAACATCGATTTGCGAAAGCGCCATCCGGCGCTTTGAAAGACTGCCCTGCCGGTTGGGAGGCACACCGGCAGGGCACGCCGCGCAAAACTCGCGGCCACGTGGCGACCGGAAAGCGGCGGCGATTATTTGTCTTTTGGGGCCGCACCTGGCTTGATGAAGAACAATCAACGCGTCCTCGTTGCATGCCGACACCGGACCGCGGCATACCACGACATCGGACGAATCCATTGGTTCGAGGTGCCAGCCGCTGCATAAAGAAGCGCGCCCTCCCCACCTTGGCACCGGTTACAGCGATCCCTGTGTTCGAGTTTGGCAGCGCCGTTCTCGACCGTCTCCGCCTCTCTGAGGGTTGAACTCGGCTTCCAGCTTGCCGCTTAAGTCAATCGAAGCGGCGACGGCGGCTTCAGATATCCCAGTTATGATGTGGGCGATACCGAATGAGACCCGCTGCTCGGTAACGAACCTTGCAGTGGCCTGTAGCCGGAGATCCAGATCACGATTGTGATGGAGGTAACGGTGCCATATGGTTGCCTCGTTCTGGAGATTCCGGACGGTCTCACCCCCTTGCATTGCAGATTCCCGATTTCGATGGCGCTACGCGCCTTTCCCTTGAGGATCAACCGCCGAACGGCTTGCGTCAAATTCAGTTTACATACCCTCGGCATCTGGAAGCGAGATGACTCGAAGCCCGTCGAACCACCAATTTACTCTGCTTCCGTGTGCCACAGGGGCAGCGAAATAAGACGGCAGAGTCTGCGGTGGGTCGCGCCGATCCGCCGCTTTCGCGGGGGACATTCGGCGCCTTGCGCAACTGCGGCGGAGCTTGACCGGCTCTATGACGCAATCAACGAGGCGGTCGACCTGGTCGGGAAGCCATATCACCCCTAAGCCAAAGTTATTGCCCTTTAGCAATAGCTGCCGGTGCGTAGTCAGGCCAGCTTCCCTCCTCTTCGAGGGCATAGCCGGCCGAGCGTATGGTACGGATGACGTTCTCGGACGAGACCTTTTTCAGGGTCCTTCTGAGCCGACTCATATGGACGTCGACGGTGCGCGGGCCCACATGGATGTTAGCGGGCCAAGCCGCGCCGATCAGTTCGTCGCGGCTGCACGCCTTGCCGGGATTCTCGATCAGATGATACAGGAGGTTGAACTCGATCGGCCCCAAATGGAGTTGATGGCCATTGCAGCGCACCCGGTGGCTGGCAGGCTGGATTTCGAGCTCGCCGAAGATCAGCGACCCCCCGCCCTCCCCGCCATCGGAACCAAGGGGCGCCATCCCCAGCTCCGCGCGCAGATAGGCGAGCAGCTTGGCCGGCGCGAAGGGCCGCGCGAAACTCTCGTCGATGCCGGTCTTGAGCAAATCGAGGTGCTGGTGCTCGGCGCCGGGCGCGATTAAGGCGACTACGGGCCGGGCGCTGGTCCGAATTTCGCCTTTCAACCGGGCACAGATCGCCTGCCCCACAGCGCTGGCCGGCTGGCAGTCGAGAACGACGGCATGGGGCTCTCGCTCAGGGCCTGCCCGACCGTTTCCTCGACGCCGCCGGCCAGCTCGGTCGCGAAGCCGTCCACCTCCAGGATGAGGCTGAGGTACAGGTAGAACTCAGCATCCTCCGAACAGATCAGAACCAGTGGCTTCATCTGCGGGCTCCCTGCCTCAATCAAGGAGCGGCACCAGTGTCGTCGGCAACTTACTCGTAAGGGCCGGTCCGTTGCGCCTGCCACATCGCTTCATCTGCCCGATCCTACCGACCATCCCCCGCGACGGCCTGGAAATTCGGGTTGCCGTAAACAGATGTACCCAAAATAGAAATCCTGTCCACCATTCCTGGAAAATGCTGCGCAACCGACACCTTATGTCGGGTTTGTCGAGTCCGTGACACGGTGGCGTTCGGTCTGGCTCGCTGCTGCAACTCGTTAGACCTTAATAATAAACTTTTAGTTGGCATGAATTTTGACGCTCCCTTTCAGAAGACGGCAGGAGCTGCCGTATCATCTCGTGATGACATCGCGAACGATGGAACGACGAAAGGAAGCCAATGTGTCAGGCCTGCATCAGATAGATCGTGCTCGCACGAAGGGCGTCTCGACTTTGCCGGCGACGCTCCGCCCACAGCTAATAGGTGGCGTGGACGTAGACCCCTTAAAGCACCGCTTCCATTGCATCGGCCGACGCCGGCTTGGGGGCGCGTTGTCGAAAATTGAGCGCGGTCTCCATTGGCCGCTCCCGGGAGAGGCAGAGCGCCGATGTAGGGTACTTTCTCGCGAGGCAAGTGTCTCCCAACCTCGACGACCCAGCAGACAACGCAAGTCTGAGGCGGGACCACCTCAGTCGGCCGCGTACCAAACGTTAACAGCTCCTGATCCTCTTAGGTCGGAAGCCGATCATCGCAACACTGAAACGCGTCAGTTTATCCAGAATGGACGACGCGAGCCTATGCGGCAGGATAAAGAAGTACCACTGGATCCGAGGAGACTACCAGCCTTAGTAGGTTGGTCGTTCGCATTTCTGAGGTTATCGAGTGCGGACACGCGTCACGCAATGTGAGTTAACTTCCGCCGAAACGCGCGCACGTTACGGCCCGCTATCGCGCACAGCTCGCCCGATCTGAGAACAGCACGCTTGTGGTCATTTAAACCACTTACTTGCGAAGGAGACCACCATGGATGGAGTGATTGGCAAGGCGCCACACCGGTATGTATCACCAAATGAATCGCTTTTAATGCGTGATCCATACCCTGTGGCTCGGAGATTGGCCAAGAATGTCGATCGCCGACCAAACGCGTTTAGTTGCCATCTAGTTGAACGCAATGCCTACGTGCAGAGGGATCCCTAAATGAATACCGACGTTTTTACGGCTCATGAATCCAACGTTCAGCGCTATGGGCGGTCGTTTCCCACCGTGTTCACGAAGGCCCTTGGGGCGACAATCTGGGACGAGGCCGGCAAGACTTATATTGACTTTCTTGTGGGGTCCGGCGCACTCAACTACGGACACAACAATCCAAATATTATGGCGCCAGCGATTGAATATCTCGTTGGCGAGAACATCCTTCTATCGCTGGACATGCATACAGCAGCAAAGAGGGAATTCATCGAGGTGTTTGTCGATTCGATTCTGAAACCCCGGGGCCTTTCTTACAAGATACAGTTCCCCGGGCCAACGGGCACAAACGCTAACGAAGCGGCGCTGGCGCTGGCGCGAAAATATACGGGCCGATCGAGCGTCATGGCCTTCACAAATGCCTTCCACGGCATGTCGCTCGGCTCGCTGGCGGTGTCGGGTTCGGCGTCAACCAGGGAGCTCGGCGGCGTTGCTCGCCACGATGTGATCCGTGTTCCCTACGATGGCTATCCAAATCAAGCTTTCGATTCCGCGAGTTACATTGATCACCTATTGGGCGACCCAGGAAGCGGCATAGAAAAGCCCGCCGCAATCATTCTGGAAACCATCCAGGCAGAAGGCGGCATGAACACCGCATCCGCAGCGTGGCTCACAGACATTCAGCGCATTTGCCGCAAGCACGGCGTCGTTTTCATCGTCGACGACATTCAGGCAGGTGCGGGGCGAACGGGCGACTTCTTTTCGTTCGAGTTCGCCAAAATCCAACCCGACATCGTCTGCCTTTCGAAATCCTTCAGCGGTTCAGGCAGTCCGTTTTCCATTGTTCTGATCCGCCCCGATTTAGACATATGGAATCCCGGAGAACATAGCGGGACCTTCAGAGGCAACAATCTCGCCTTCGTGACTGCAGGGGCAATGTGCAAATTGTGGTCCGACAGGCAGTTTACTGCAGGCGTCGAGCGAACAGCCGTCAAACTGCAAGCACTCCTTGATCGCCTCGTTGCGAAATTTCCCAAGTGCATCGAACAAAAGCGCGGCCGCGGCCTGATGGCCGGTCTCAAGTGCCGTTCACCGGCCATTGTCGGCCGTGTGCACGATGTCGCGTTCGAAAACGGCCTGCTGATCGAATCATCAGGACCAAATCGCGACGTCATCAAAGTCCTCCCGCCAATAACCATCAGCGATGACGAACTCCATGATGGCATCGCCATCCTCGATCAGGCACTACAGGAGCAAGACAATGACTGACCACGTATCTCAAGAGCCAACCATCTCCCCTGTTGTTATTAAAGAACGAACCGGCTCGATCAGCACTGCGGAGATAATCTCGGTGCTGAAAGGTGAGATCACCGCTGTGCACATCAAGCAAGCTTTCAGCACGCAAGTAGCCGAAGAGATCACCGCCAACTTTATTCGCAATCCTGGCCGCAAGGAGCGCAAAGACGGTGTCCCAGGAGAATACGTCGGCGCTTCTCACTACAGGAAGGATGCATCCAACTATTTCGCAGAGGCAAAAAATGCGCGGCCGTATGTCGACGCGCTTTTTGGCAATTTGGTTGATCCGGTCCGCGGAGTATTCGACGCCCTAAAGCGCGAACTGCACGACCAGGGCATTGAATTGCGCCTGGCACGGTCGGCGGACGGACAGGCTAACGTTTGTCGCGCTCTTAGCTGGACTGGCGGGGGCACGTATTCCCTGGAGCCTCACGACGATGTCGCTCAAGTCCTAAATGCCGGGAACGATTACGAGCTTCCTGCGGTGGCGAACAACATCGTAGCAGCGCTCAACTTCTATCCCAGCATGGCCGAGGAAGGCGGTAATCTGCGGCTTTGGAGCCACAAACCGACCGTCACCGACCGAAAGTCGCAGGGTGTGGAGGCCACGGGCTATCCCTATTCCGCAGATTATCTCCAAGCCGTTCCTTGCCACGAATTCCAACTCAAGGCGGGGGACATCGGCCTGATCGACGGCGGGTTCGTCCACGGCGTCACCGGTCAATCAGGGACTGGAAAGCCTCGCATAGTGCTGAATAGCTTTTTCGGGTTTGCGCGGCCGGATCTTGTTCTCTGGTGGACTTGAAGTCGACGTCGCAGCAACTGAACCTGCTTCCGCCGGCAGTTAAGGCGTCAACATCCTTTGTGACGGGAACCCCCTCCCGTCACAGACTGTCGTGCTGTTCGAAGGGGTGCCCGTAGCGGATCGTGTGGAATTTGGCGGAGCAGCCTCCGGTAGGTTAAGATTATCGTCTCATGCGGCGACGTCAATCTGCTGATCGAGTGGCTTCGTAGGCAGCGTTTGCCAGCCGTTGATCTTTCGCATCGAGATCTGGCCGGACGCCATCAAGGCCCAGAACAACATTGCCGCGGTTTCGGCCGAAGGCAGAACGGTCTGGGTCTTGATGCGCCGCTTGAACTCCTCATGCAGACGCTCAATCGCGTTTGTAACCGGTATAAGATTCTGCGGTTTTCGCGATCGCGGCGTATGGTGCGACCATCCGGGACAGAGGCACCGGGAGCACGAAGGTGCGGGCAGGCCGATCCAGTACGTTGAGCTGCGAGCTCGTGTTAGTAGATGGCCGCCTCTGCGACTCGCCCGGTTGCGCTGAGAGCGCGAATCCGTAGTTGTCGTGTCGCCCGCGGCTCCCCACTAACTGATCGAGAGGAGACAAGGGAATGCGACGTGTAATCGGAATCGACACGCACCGCACCTTTGGGGAGGTGGTGATCTGGGAAGATGGTCGACTGCGGCATGTGGGCCGGGTCGACATGACGCGAACCGCGCTGGAAGGCTTCGGCAAAACCCTTCTGGCCGACGACGAGGTGGTCATCGAAGCCACTGGCAACTGCATGGCGGTCTCTCGGGTGCTGTCGCCATGCGTGAAGCGGGTGGTGATCGCCAACCCGCTGCAGGTGAAGGCGATCGCGCACGCCCATGTGAAGACCGACAAGATCGACGCCGGCACGCTGGCCAGCTTGTACGCAGCCGGCTACCTGCCGGAGATCTGGACACCGGATGCCGCCACCGAGCGGATGCGCAGACTGGTCGCGCGGCGCTACCAGGTCGTGCGGCATCGGACCCGGATCAAGAACGAGGTACATTCGATCCTCTACGCTCATCTGATTCCACGGTGTCCCCATGCGGACCTGTTCGGGCGGCTCGGTCGTGCCTGGCTCATCGGACAGCCGGTGCCGGATGACGAGCGCGCCGCAATCGAGCGCCATATCCGGGAACTGGATCGGCTGGGTGACGATCTCCGCGTGCTTGACCGGGAGATTGCCGAGCGCGCGCTCGACGATGCGGCGATCAAACGGCTGCTCACAATCACTGGCGTCAATCTGGCGGTGGCGGCCGGGTTGATGGCGGCGATCGGCGACATCGGCCGTTTTTCCAGCCCGCAAAAGCTGGTGAGCTATTTCGGCCTGAACCCACGAGTGCGCCAGTCGGGGCTCGGCGCTGCCCATCACGGACGGATCAGCAAGGTCGGACGCAGCCATGCCCGCGCGATGCTGGTGGAAGCCGCCTGGGCGGCCGCCAAGACCCCGGGGCCGCTCCATGCGTTCTTTGTCCGCATCCGGGCCCGGCGCGGCCATCAGGTTGCCGCCGTCGCCGTGGCGCACAAGCTGACTGTGCTCGTCTGGCATATGTTGACGAAAGAGGCGGACTACCTCTGGGCGAGACCCAGTCTCGTTGCACACAAGATGCGCAGCATGGAGTTGCAGGCCGGCAAGCCGCAGAAGAAGGGCAACAGCCGCGGACCGACCTATGCCTACAATGTCAAGGATCTGCGGAACCAGGAGATGCGCATCGCCGAGCAGGCCCAGAAAGGATACGAACACTTCGTTGAGGCTTGGCGCCCGCGCCTGCCAAAGGAAAAGGCGCGCGGGCGCCTCAGTCCGGCAAGGCTCGAATAAGGCGGCCCGGCGGCGCTTTCAGCCGATGCACCACGCTTCGCCACGAGGTCGCCCGCGCACGACGACAATAGCGGACTGCGTCGGGTATTTCCAGTTGCGCCTTGCAACCCGATCCGATCGGGCCGCCGTGCTCGGGTCGGTCAAGGCCCAAGCCTTGCGGTGGCCGCGTAAAAACGCGGCCAGCCTTGACTGCCCCCTGCGCGCGGCGGCTGTGAATGGGGCGGTCGTGACGGAAGAACACCAGCGACGCGGTCGAACCAAAGAACATACTCGGGGAGGTTTTAGGGCTCGTCACAACATAGCGCTTGTCGATCTCATCCGTTGTTCTGGCGCTTTTCCATTGGCTCGGCGGTAGGCGGGTGAAGGGGACGAGACGCTCGCCGGCTTCCTCCAGGCTATCGGCCACGGCGCGGCACTTGAGCCGCCATTTGCGGATAAAGGCCTTGCGGCGGGTTTCGATCTCCTCCGGCGTGGCCGCGTAGATCACGTCGGTGTAATCGGCGCTGATCTCCTCGTGCAGGCGTTCGGGAGCGTGGGCAAGCAGATTCCTGTGCCTGTGAACCGTGCATCTTTGCACCGGCACCCCGTCCCACAGCGCGGCGATCGCTCTGTCCAGGCCGGGCACGCCATCGACGATGAGAAACTCAGGTCGGCGCAGGCCGCGCCCGACGAGATCGTCGAGGATGGCCCGCCAGGCCTCGGTCGTCTCGCCGCCCATATTCTTGACCGCGAGCAGGATCTTCTGGCCGTCCTCGCGCACGCCGATGACCACGAGCAGCGAGATCGCGGTCGCCTTGCGGTCGAGCCTGACACGAACCACCGTCCCGTCGAGGATCAGGCGCACGATCGGCTCGTCGGCCAGCGAGCGCATTCCAGGCGTCCCAGTCAGTCTTCACCTTGCGCAAGATGCGACTGACGACGTCCTTTGCCGATCGCGCCGCCGAGCGCACGCCGCACCCGCCTGGTGTTGGTGCCGGCCAGATAAACGGAGGCGATCAGCGCGTCGGCGGCCATCGTGCGCCGCTGATAGGCGCGCAAGCCCTTGCTCTTCCATTCCGCCGTCTTGTCCTCGTCGACATCGAGGCGCATCCGCGGTCCTTGTCATGGCGCGGTCTCCTGTCCGGCGCTCCAACGCCGGATGATTCGAGCTTTGACACCCCGGAGACCACGCCAACTCCCAATTCCAACCACTTCCCGGACGGCACCTTCGAAGGACCGGCATCATTCTGATTGTCCTGACGTTTCAGACGTTGCCGGTCGCGGCAGCGATAGCTAAGTATTTGGCCGTTTTTACAACTCTATAATTCCTAAGTTTAAAGCCTTTACAGCAGCGACCCTTCTATTAGCAGACTCCAATTTTCGCATTACACTTTTTATATGGAAATTGACAGTGTTTAAGGATATTCCTAGTATTCTGCCTATTTCCCAAGACGATTTCCCTCGCGCCACCCATAGAATGCATTCATTCTCTCTTACAGTAAGCTGAGGCGCCTCCTTGCGATCATTCGGATTCGTGTATTTCGCGACCTTAAGATGGAATTGTAACGCGGCAAGCTGCAAATAAGTTATTGTTCTATTTTGGAGTTCGCAGGCCCAGGGTTGAGCAAAGCTCATCATCGCGAAGGTGGCATGGGGGCCGTGCAATGGAACGCTAATGCCTGACCTCAAGCCGAACGTCGCAGCCTCATCGAAAACGCGCCGCTCGTTTTCAGTCGTGCTTGCGTCGTTATACACCTCGCTCCATCGAATGGCGCCTGCCCGCTTTCGACACGTCTTTAAAATGGGGGCTATCCTGTCATAACCCATTTCAAAATGGCGCTTCTGCCATTCATCAGCATAGTTCAGCATGACCGCCGCATCGCGTCGGACAAGCATTAAACGTTTTTGGTCGGGTGTAAGAGTGTCATAGGCGATCCACGGAAAATCAAGATTCAAGGCAAAAGCAGATAGTAGTTCAAACAATTGCTCGGATTGAATAACACCATCAGTCTGTTCGAGAAAGCGACCAAACTCGACCGCAAGCGCTCCTGTATGGGCCTTCGGGAAATGCAGCGACGGGACCAAAGAAAACTGGTCGGACACTCTGGTTGCCAGCCCTAGAAAATGGGAGGCCGCACTCATCTGCGGGCGTTCCATAGTCTCTTCTCAGCAGCGTTTTGGGGGCAGGATGTTCACTCCAGCTGGTACGGCGGTCAGCAATCCGCGCCTTTCGATCTCATCCTTCCGGCAAATCGTCCAACCAGCCCGCGCCCTCAAGATGAGGTCGGGAAAAGATCTTTCCGATCTTTTCGGGAGTTTTGTTTTGATGGTATCGCATATACACTCGGCCGTCGGCCCCAAGGTCGAGGATTTCGATCTTTCCCGTGTAATGGGACATGATGTATTTGAATGTTTTTTGGATGCCGCTGAGACGTTGGTTGATGCCGCGCGCAATCTCTATTCCGCGGCGCAGCGAAACCTGGAAATGCGATGCGCCTTTCACTGGCCTGCTCTGGAAGAGGTAATAAGGGCGAACCCCTATTTGATGACATTTGGCGAAGGTCGCCGCCAAGATCCTAGAGTCATCGTTGACCTTCGCGAGGAGCACGGCCTGGTTGAGGAACTGCACGCCCTGAGCGCGCAAGGAGCCAATGTTGCGTTCTGCGGCTGGTGAGATTTCACCGATGTGATCGAAATGTGTGACGATGACTGCGGTCTTACCTGCTTCATGGATTCGTTGGAATAAAGCCGGCAGAGTGGGATCTTCGAATCGCTTGGGCTCGTAGGCGACTGCTTTTGTGCCGAATCGAATTGAATCCAAATGCGGGATCGGCAGCAGATGATCAAGAATTTTGTGAAGCTTGGCCGTGCTGAGCACGAAGGGATCGCCCCCCGAAAGCAACACATTGGTCATCTCGGGGTGATCTCTAATATATTGTGCAATCTGAGAGAAATCTGTTGCGATTTCATCGGAATTCTGGCCGACAATGCGTTTCCGAAAGCAATAACGGCAATATGAAGCGCAACGGTCCGTCACCAGCAACAATCCCGTCTGGGCATACTTATGTTGAAGTCCGGGTGCAACCGTGTTGTCGTGCTCGCCGCTCGTATCCAGATTGCCAGGACTCTCAAACTCTTTCAATGATGGTTCGACGATGTGTTTAAGCTGATCATAATAGTCACCGTCTGTGATTTGTTCACGGTAGAATTTTGTCACACGATAACGCGTGATACTGTGGGCTTGTAGCTCACCCTTGGTTACCTCGCGCGTCCCTTCGATGAAATTCATGGCAGCGGTACGGTACGGCGAGTCCCAGTTAGTGGGGTATGTAGGCGCCGGCGCCGAGGTCGTCCGCGCATCCCTCTTACGATCGATCATACTCCGGTCCTCGCAATAAACCACAATTGCCTGCCGAGTCTGTTTCGCCTGCGCCCCAAGGTCCTGGCAGGGCTCCGCCCCAAGCACAACGGTGTGTAGCATCTCATGGCGCGCCACCAATCGTCCAAGGCCCACTGCGGCCCCTCGTCCAGCTTCCCGCAAAGCCGAAGCCCGCAGTTGCAAGGGAGAGGTCTCGCTGCCGCCGACAGACAAGAAAGGAACCAAGCCGCTGCTGGGTGAACGACAGCGGCGCCAGCGCCGAACACGGAAAACCTTCGATTGGCGGGACAGCACTCAACAGTCCAGTAGAATATCGCATGAAGTTGCATCGGTTGAGCAAATTTCACATGGACCTCATCTGTCGGAGACCGCCAGATCGCAAACTTCGTAATGGTTCTCCACCGTGTCCCATGCAATCAGCGGGCCAAAGAGGTTGTGCGATTGAGGGGCAAAACCACGTGTATCGGGCCGCAACGCGGAATGCTTGTGCGACAGTGTGTCAGGTTCCGAACATGGACGTCTCCAACCGGACGCAGGTGGACACACAACGGTATGGGAGCATGGGAAAAATGGTGGCCTCAGGCGGCCAGCTTGGGTGCATTTCCGGTCTCTGCTGTTTCTCGCGCCAGCGCTTGATTGATGTGTTCCCAGCTCAGGGGTGGTACGTGCCTGATAGGGAATCGGGAAGCAAATCTGAACTCAACTCAGTCGGGGATAGCCAACTGCAGGCAGATAAATGCGTTCACAAGGGCCTCAATGGCCGCGACACCATCGCCGAGAACGGCGGCCAGGATCGCCACCATCTGGCGGTCCCCATCATCGGCGGCCTTCAACCTGCGCCGCACCCGCTCCATGGCCGATGGCAGAGCCCAGTCCTGGAAAGGCGCGCCGTTGACAATGCGATCGGCATAAGCCTGGATCTCGACCGGACGCCGACGGCGGTCGACAGCACCGAGTATTTGTTGTTGTCGAAGCGCACGGTGCAGGTCTTCGACACTGAGGAGGGCACCGTGTGGAACCCGTCGAAGGGACCGCGGTGGTCGACCAGCTTGCCGCGCTCGTCCTCGAACATCTCCCAGATCGTGCGCTCCGGTTGATCGACGTGACGATGCGCCTTGGCCCAGGCGACGCACTAGTCGAGGAGCCAGGCGTTCAGCTCCTCATAGCTCTTGAAGCGCAGGCGCCGTGTGAAGAAGCGCTCGCGCACCAGCCCGACGTGGCTCTCGACCCGCCCCTCCCTCGGGCGCACCGTCCGCACCATAGCTAGCGATCCCGCTCCTCCGGCCGAGTGTGATCCCGCCCAAGCGGCACGAAGAGATCGCCGTTCGACTCTCTTTCGGGGAGGCCGCCTCGAGGAAAGAACAGCGACCGTCCGGACGGGCCGTTTCGCCACTTTGAACCGTCGGATTCGCCTTTGAATTCATCCATGTCGGCGGCCGAACCCTCGCTTCTTCGAGCGCCTTAACACAGGAAATCGTCTCCTTCGGAAGCGGTTTACTCTTCTGCAAATGCTCTTGGTAGCGCTCGGGGCCGGCATTGTAGGCGGCGAACAGGCCGGGGAATCCGAAGCGATCATATATGGTGCGCAGATAGCCAGTTCCGGCGAGAATGTTGTCGCGCGGTTCGTGCGGATTGGCGCCCAGACCGTGCTCGACACGCATCTCCCGCCAGGTGCCGGGCATCATTTGCATGAGGCCCATTGCGTAGTTCACGTTCGCAACGGCAGCGAAGTCTTCGTCTTCGTCATAGGAGAGCTGGACGTTGATCTTGGTCTTTTCCGAAACAGTGAAGGTGCCACCGCCCCAGACGGCCCAATCGCCACCCCAGTTGCCGTAGAAGTTCGGATTGTCTAGCCTTCGACCGCACGTAGATATGGCTCGCGGGATCTTCACCGACGAGGATCACAGCTAGATGCGGGGTTACAGCCGTCTCCGCCATGAAAACCCGTGTTCGGCTGCTGACCGCATCGAGGATTTCCCGGCTGATTGCCCCCCTGCCCGGAAGTGGTTTTCATCACGGTGTGTCAGTCAACGTGAGAACACGATCGTCTTGTTTCCGTTGAGCATGATCCGCCGCTCCAAATGTAGCTTGACGGCCCGCGCAAGAACCCGACTTTCGATGTCGCGGCCCATCGCGACCAAATCCTCCGGGCTCATCGCATGCGTTACGCGCTCAGTCTCCTGATCTATGATGGGACCCTCGTCGAGGTCAGGCGTTACGTAATGCGCGGTTGCGCCGATGAGCTTCACTCCGCGCTCGTATGCCTGATGATAGGGCTTTGCGCCCTTGAAGGAGGGCAGGAAGGAATGATGGATGTTGATCATCTTGCCGAACAGGCGAGTTGACAAGTCGTCGGACAGGACTTGCATGTACCGGGCCAGGATCACGAGGTCCGCCCCGGTCTCGCGTACGAGATCCAACAGCTTTTGTTCCTGCTCGGTCTTGTTATCTTTACATACGGGCCAGTAGTGATAGGCGACCTTTTCCCCCTCGGCGATTCCACGGCAGTCTTCGTGATTGGAGACAATCGCGACCACGTCCGCGTTCAGCCAACCGGCCTTGATCTGGTAAAGCAGATGAAGCATCCCATGGTCGAACTTTGACACCATGATGATAATCTTCGGCCTACGTCGCGCATCGACGGCGTGAACACACAAACCAAAGCGGTCGCTTGCTGGCTCGAGCGCACGTTCGATTGACGCGGTCGAAAGCGACCCGTGTCCTTGAACCGCCAGACGCATGAAGAAGCGATTGCTGAGGCGGTCCCAGAACTGGCTACTTTCGGCAATGTTGGCGCCGAGCGCAGCCAGTCCGGTTGCGACGGCCGCGACGATGCCGGGGCGGTCATCGCAGGTTAGAGTTAGAATCTGGAGTTGAGACATTGTAACGGGGTCAAATTGATCTGGAGGGCAGGACAACGAAAAGGTCGGCGCTTCCTCGTCCTTGTTGATGGCGACAATAACCTTCGAGTCCTTCATTCCGGCGAGGTGCTGGATAGCGCCGGAGATACGGACGGCGATGTAGAGATCGCGTGCCACCACCTCACCGGTCTGGCCGACCTGGCAATCGTTCGGCGCGTAGCCGGCATCGACGGCGGCGCGAGAGGCGCCGACGGCGGCGCCGAGCCTGTCTGCGATCGGAAGGATGACCTCCTGGAACTTCTCGGAGGAGCCCAATGCGCGGCCGCCCGAAATGATGATCTTGGCCAAGGTCAAGTCCGGCCGGTCTGTATCCGAGAGCTTGTTTTCGATGAGACCCGGGTCGGCTGCCGCCGAGATATTCTCGACGGCAGCCGCATTGCCTTGGGAGGCGCTTGAAAAGGAAGCGGTGCGCACCGTGATGACCTTCTTGGCATTGCTCGCCTGCACGGTCTGGATAGCGTTGCCGGCGTAGATCGACCCCTTGAACGTGTCGGGAGGCAAAGGTGCCTTGCGCCCAGCCGAGAAGGGCGGCCAGCATCTGCGCGGTCTGATTGCTATCGTCGTCGATCGCCTGCTTGCCAAGGATGACGAGGCCGGGCTTCTCCGCGTCCACCACGCCCTTCAGCACCTTGGCGACCCCCAGCGGCTCGGTCTTCTCATCAGTGTTTACCAGCATGGCGCGGTCGGCACCCATGGCGAGCGCGGTGCGCAACGTTTCCTGCGCCTGCCGCGGGCCCGATTGATACGAATGATCTCTTCGGCCTTGCCGGCTTCCCTCAGCCGGATCGCCCCTTCCACTGCGATCTCGTCGAACGGGTTCATCGCTATCTTGACGTTGGCGAGTTCAACCGCCGAACCGTCCGCCTTAACCCGGACCTTGACGTTCGCATCCACAACCCGCTTCACCGGGACAAGGATCTTCATGGTATTCTGCTCCATGCCGTAAGTCGTCACGATGCCGCCGCGTCCGCGCGACCATGCCGTAATAGATCGAATTGGGGGCCAAGAGCAGGTCCGGTGACAGGTGCAACCCGGATCCGAACAGTCGCCTGGCGGCCATATGCGTCTTTGCGTCATTGATCGTGTCGATGGCCACGGCCTCGCCGCCGCGGAAATACCAAAACGCCTTGCCGCCCACGCGTTCCGTCTCCACCGCGATAACCCATCAACATCTCTACGCGCCTTACCGGGTGCGCGGTGCGCCAAAAACCTCGAGTGCCTGCTGTGCGGACACGAGTGGCCGGGGAATTTGACTTATTGGCGGTATTCACCGCCTCCGTCAGGGTCATATAGTGCCCTCCGCCTTCAGCGCGCGATAGGTCGTATCCACTGATTTTGCAGTCGCGTCGACTATGACGTCGATCTCCTTGCGGGTGATGATCAGCGGCGGCGCATAGCCGAGGGTATCGCTATGCGGCATGGCCCGCGCGATGACGCCGTTTTCAAGCAGAGTTGCGGCGGCGCGAACGCCGACCTGAAGTTCGGGCTTGAATGGTACCCGTTCTTTTGGATTCTGCATTAGCTCCACGGCGGAAAGAATGCCGACGCCGCGAACTTCTCCGACCATGGGATGGCCCCCCAGTTCGGCTTTCATGCGAGTATGCCAGTAGGGCCCGACGTCCTGGACATGTTCCAAGATGTTTCTTTCCCTAAGCAATTGGATATTCGCGAGTGCGGCCGCAGCGCAAAGGGTGTGACCAGAATATGTCCAGCCATGGCCGAGAGGGCCATGCTTTTCCGTTCCTTCTTCCAATACCGACCAGACTCGGTCACCAATTATTGACCCCGAGATAGGGAGGTAGGCGGAGCTCAAACCCTTGGCGATGGTGACGAAGTCCGGACGCATACCATAGAGGTGGGACCCGAATTTCGCGCCGGTTCGCGCGAAGCCGCAAACGACTTCATCTGCGATTAGCAGGATATCGTACTTGTCGAGCACCCCTTGGATGGCCGTCCAGTATCCCTCTGGGGGCGGAACGATGCCACCGGTCCCAAGTACCGGCTCTCCGATAAAGGCTGCAACCGTCTCCGGGCCTTCAGCGAGGACAAGAGCTTCAAGCTCGTCGGCGCAACGCCGGGAGAAGGCTTTCTCACTTTCGCCGTCATGCGCCTGGCGATAGTGGTGCGGCGCCGTTGTATGGCGCACCAAGTCCAGAGGTAGGTCGAAAAAGTCGTGAAAGAAGGGAAGGCCCGTCAGGCTTCCTGTGACCAGCCCGGATCCGTGATAGCCGCGATGTCGCGAAATAATCTTCTTCTTTTCAGGGCGGCCGAGAATGTTGTTGTAGTACCAGACCAGCTTGATGTTGGTTTCGTTTGCGTCAGAGCCTGAAAGGCCGAAATAGACCTTTCGCATCTCCTGCCCGAAATATTCGACTACTGCCTCCGCCAAGAGGACGACTGGCTCCGTGCCCTGGCTGGCATAGACATGCGCGAAAGGTAACTCGTGCGCTTGCCGGGCAATGGCATCGGCAATCTCCGTGCATCCATATCCCATATTGACGCAGTAGAGCCCGCCGAAACCATCGAGGCTCTTTCGGCCATCCGTATCCCAGATGTAGACGCCTTCTGCACCGGCCATGATCCGGTTCGGCGTCTCACCGCGACTGTGCTTGGCTAAGTGCGTGGACGGATGAAAAACGAAGCTTCGATCCTTCTCGCGGAGTTGCTCGGTTCCTAGATTGATCAGGCTCATCGTCTTCTCCTTGCGATCGTTCGGCGGAGAACACCCGGTTAACCGCTTCTTTAGAAACAATCATATCGGCAAACACACCTCGCGTTTCGCGGGAATGCGCGTCCGTAGCCGACGAATTCACGGAATTGGCCTTAGTTGGCGTCGAAACAACGCCTCCCGAAGTCACCGATCCCTAGGCGGCCAAGGGGATCGCGGAATTGGATTTCACGGGTTTCGTCACAATAAGGCTGTAGTACTGATCGATTCCCAAGCCTGCCTGCAGCAGTCCCTCCATGAGATCCTGATACGCAGCCATAGAAGGAGCTGCGACGCGCATCAGGTAGTCGATCCGTCCCCCAATAGCCCAGCAGTCCAGGATTTCCGGGATCTCTTGAATCGCGGTCTCGAAATGTCGTTGGTCCTCGAGACGATGGCGGTTCAGCACCACTTCCACCATCACGAAGATCACGCCCCCAGTGAGAGTCGGACTCAGCCGCGCGTAATATCCTTCAATGATCCCTGCAGCTTCGAGTATACGGAGCCGCTCCGAACAAGCCGAAGCCGAAAGATAAACGCGTCTCGCAAGCTCGCTTTTCGAAATCCGACCGTCTGCCTGGACCTCCGAAAGAATCCGGATGTCCCAGGCGTCTAGGCGCACAGTGTTGGGTTTCGACTTCATGACTTTTTACTCTAACCCGCTGTCGGCGTGGAATTGATGCCCAACCAATCTATTGTTGAATTCAATTCCGTCAAACCGGTAGGCGGGGAGCGATTTTTCTGTAGTATGTTGGCTTCCGGTGATCGGGGCAAAAGACGATCCGCTGGAACTTGTGCAGCGCTTCGACGGGCTTCGACAGGCCGGCCCGATTGCATAGCGGCAAAGATTTACAGGCCGATGCTGCGCGCGATGCTGTCGGCCGCCATGCGCATACGCCACTCAACAGGTCCGGAATTGTGAATGGAGTTTCCCTCAACATCTACAGCCATGATGACCGGCATGTCCTGCACCTCGAATTCATGGATGGCTTCCATGCCCAGGTCCTCGAAGGCAACGGGCCGCGCCGACTTGATCGATTTTGAAATCAAGTAGGCAGCGCCACCCACTGCGATGAGATAGGGGGTCCTGTGTCTGACAATCGACTCGATGGCCGCCGGACCCCTCTCCGCCTTACCCACCATGGCGAAAAGCCCGGTTTCGGCAAGCATCTTATCGGTAAAGCCGTCCATACGGCTGGAGGTTGTTGGGCCAGCCGGCCCGACTACCTCATCCCTGACCGCGCGGACTGGTCCGACATAGTAGATCACGCGTCCCCGCAGATCGACCGGAAGCGGCTTGCCGGCATCGATCAATTCGACCATTCGCTTGTGGGCGGCGTCACGACCCGTCAGCATCTTTCCGGACAAGAGGAGGGTCTCCCCGCAGCGCCACGATGCCGTCTCTTCCTTCGTAAGCGCATCTAGGTTAACACGCCGGACGCTGGCTGGCTTCAATTCCTCGATCCCAATCTCTGGCCATTCGCGCAAATCGGGCGGCTCAAGCCTGATAGGTCCAGAGCCGTCCAAGTTAAACTTCAGGTGCCGGTTGGCGGCGCATTGCGGAATTAGCGCCGCGGGCTTGGACGCCGCATGGGTAGGGTAGGTCGCAACCTTGACGTCAACGACTGTCGTCAGACCACCAAGGCCCTGGGCGCCGATGCCCAGCGCGTTAATTCGTTCATACAGCTCAATCCGCAGTGCCTCCTCCGCGCTTGACGGCCCTCTGGCGATCAGTTCCGACATGTCAATGGGCTCGTTCATGGCCTCCTTGGCCAGCAGCATCGCCTTTTCAGCACTACCACCGATGCCAACCGAGATCAGGCCGGGCGGGCACCATCCGCTGCCAAGGGTCGAAACGGTGTCGACCACCCAGTCGGCAACGGACGCGCTGGGGTTCAGGGTGGTGAAACGCGCCTTGTTTTCCGACCCTCCCCCTTTTGCGGCAATGATGATCTCAATCCGATTGCCGGGCACAAGGTCGATGTGGATAACCGCCGGCGTGTTGTCACGGGTGTTGACCCGTCCGGCGAGCGGATCCGCCACGATCGATGCCCGAAGGGGATTGTCCGGGTCGAGATATGCCCGACGGACGCCCTCATTCACGAGGTCTGCGAAACTGGCCGTTGATTTGATGCGGACGCCCATGCCGACCTTTGCAAAGACAACCACGAAACCGGTGTCCTGGCAGATCGGACGCCGTCCGAAGGCCGCCATGCGGGAGTTCAGCAGAATCTGCCCGATGGCGTTTTTAGCCGCCGGGCTGTGTTCGCGCACGTATGCCTGCGAAAGGTACCGGATGTAATCAGGGGGATGGTAGTACGAGATGTACTGAAGGGCGTCGGCGACGCTCTTTGTTATATCCTCGCCGGCAATGGTCCGCGTTTTTTTATCCATGAAATCTTATCCGAATGACCCGAACCCGTTGACCAGTTTCAGGCTTTGGAAGCTCCGTACCCCCTGCTCGCCCCCCTCATATCCATAGCCGCTTTGTTTGACGCCCCCATATGGTGCATCTGCAGAAACCCCTTTCAGGTAATTTACACTGATCGCGCCCGCCGCAAGACCGCCGATCAGCGTCCGTTTCGCATCGTTGGCGCCGGTGAAGAAGTAGGCAGCCAAGCCATACTCAGTGGCGTTGGCTTCTTCGATTGCCTCATCGATCGTGTCGAAGGGCGCCACGGTGAGGATCGGCCCGAACGGCTCGTCATGAAGCACTTTTGCATCCTTTGGGACCCCCGTCAGGATGGTTGGTGGCCAGTAAAAGCCCGGCTGGTCAAGGCGTGTGCCGCCAGTTTCGATCCGGGCGCCGCGATCGACAGCATCCTGGACCAGACGCTGCATGGCCTCGATTCGCCGGGCGTTTGCCATCGGGCCCATCTCCGTTGCCGGGTTGTCCGGTGGGCCGATCTTGATCTTGCGAGCGGCTTCCGTCATCCGGGATAGGAATTCCTCATATAGGGTCCGCGCGACGAGGATCCTGCTGGGCGCGTTGCAGCTTTGGCCCGCGCACTCGAACTTGTATTCTGAAATTGCCGGTATGGCCGTCGCCAGGTCGGCATCCTCACATACAACGACCGGGGAGTGTCCACCGAGTTCGAGGATGCACCGCTGCAAGTTATTCGCGGCGAGCTTGGCGAGCTGTTTTCCAACCTCGGTAGAACCCGTGAAAGTTAGCACTTTGACGATCGGCGAACTGAGGAGATGGCGGGATATTTGCACAGGCACACCAAAGACGAGATTGACCACGCCGTCCGGAATACCCGCTTGTCGCAAGGCTTCGACGAAATGGACAGCTGCGCTTGGTGTCTCTTCAGCCCCTTTGAGGATCACCGGGCAGCCTGCCGCCAAAGCGGGGGCGAGCTTGCGGGCGATGAGAACGGCGGGATAGTTCCAAGGCGTAAAGGCAGCGACGACGCCAAGGGGCTCCGGTACGATCATCCGGTTCGGGCCCATCGGAATCGAGTCCGACAGCTCTTCGGCGTGGATGCCGTTCCACCCCAGTGTTTCTACAGCGCGCGCGTACTCACCTGTCGCTTCGGCAATCGTCTTTCCCTGTTCGGTCGACAAATCCTTCGCTGCGCCTTTCACCTTCGTGGCAAGGATCCTAGCGGCCGCCAAAAGGATCTCGCCGCGCTCTTTTGCAGGCCGTGAGGACCAGGCCCTGCGGCTTCGTTCTGCCGAAGCGAGGGCCTCATCCAGATCAGACGCTGAAGCGGCCGCCACCGAGCCAAACACCTTCTCTGTCGCCGGATTGATTACGGGCAGAGTAGTTCCATCACTACCGGCTCGCCACCTGCCATTGATGAAAAGCTGATAGCTCGGGTCGTTGGACATCGCATGCTCCGCTTGAACTGAATTCCTGCCAATGGAGGCCCGCCGATATCGAACATAGGCCCACTTCTCTGCAGTTTCATCGCGATGGCCACGCCCGGTCAAATACGGAATATCGACCAAAACCATCTCGAATACAGATTGATACGGCTCAGGCAGCCGCGAAGGAGCTAAAGCACTGAAACTGATTGGGATGTGCCTAAGCCCGGTCCGGGGCCGTGGCTGACCAGTGCTTGCTCTCGATCAAAGTATTTGCGACCTTGGGGATTAGTTTGCGGACCGCGGAGACGGCCGGAGAACGCTCATCTTTCGGGTTTACCGCAAGCACGACGGAACGGGTAATCACCGGATCTACGATTTTGACCGTCCGAACCAGTCCCTGAGCGGCTTCTTTCTGAACGGCCGACGGGGCGAGAATAGAATATGCCTTTCCCTCTATGACCATGTTGATGATGGTCGAGAGGGAGTCCACTTCAAACCTGACATCCAGCATACAACCGTGCTGTGCAACGACATCAGCCACGGAACGCCTGACATTGTTATTTCGCATAGGGACCGCCAGCGCGAACGCGTGCAGGTCCGCAAGACATACGGAGTCTTCGAAAGGCGGTTCCTCCGTCGGCGCCACCAGAGAAAGCTCTTCGCGAGCCAACACCGTCATTTGCCCCACGCTCTCGGCAGTGCGGTACAAGACAGCCAGATTGAAGCGGCCAGCAGCCATCCACTCCTCCAGCGGCCCCGTCATGCCCTCGATCATCTTAAGCGAGATCCTCGGCAATTCGCTTCTTACCGATTCAAGCAGCGGACCGCTAAGGACCCGAGCGGCTCCGGACGGAATGCCTATGGTCACCTCTCCGGAAGGAGCAGCCACCGAGCTGGTCAGTGCGGCTTCAGTGAGCTGAATTTCCCTCAGGATGGTCCGCGCGTGTTCAAGCAGCTTGTCCCCGGACGTCGTGACGCTGACACCGGTCCTGTCGCGAACCAGCAGTTGGGTGCCGAATCCTTCCTCCAGTTGCCGAACATGCAGGCTTAGAGCGCTTTGAGCAACGTTGAGGGTCGCAGCTGCCTTCGTGAAACTGCCGGCTTCGACGACGCCGACAAAGTATCTTAACTGCCTGATGTCCACGGTTTAGGGACCCAACCCGGGCGCTGTTTCTACCCTCTTCATATCTATCTCGTAACGAGATGGCGAGCAAGCTGCAATATAGCCGAGTTGACCGGAAATAAGCTCCCTGTCCAGTTGTGCATAGAGGTCAGTCATCGCCGGCGAGGATTAGGATTTGGTGGGCCCGCCGCACCACGGGCGAGTCAATCATCTTCCCATCCATCGCGAATGCAGATAGTCCGTGCATGGCGGCATCGTTTTCCGCCGCGACGACACGATGGGCCCACTCGAGTTCCTGTGCGCTTGGCGAGAAAGCCTCGTTGAATATGGCGACCTGTGTCGGATGGATCGCCAAAGCTCCGGCAAAGCCAAGCCGCCGCGCATGTGTCGCGGCCTCCAGAAGTTTTTCAGTGTCGGAAATTTCGCCGATGCTTCCAACGAAGCCTAGCGGAAGCAATCCGGCAGCACGGGCAGCAAACAGAACGGAAAGGTTCGGCGCCAACAGAAGGTCGAATTCCGGGGCGCCGCCAACAGCGGCGCTGAAGTCTTCAGGCCCAAGCGCCATTGCGACTATCCTTGGATGCGCCGACGCAATGGCAGCGAGCCTTTGCAAGGCGCCCGGGGTTTCAATCTGGGCAAGGAACCGGATGCGTCCCAGCGGAAGATTTCTTTCTCGTTCAAGGTCCGATATCGCATTCGCGATCTCTGACACCCACTCCGCTGAATCCGTCTTCGGCAGAACAAGCGCGTCGACACCCGCTATGACGGCTGCATCGAGATCCGCCGCTAATGCGCGCAAACCACGATTGACCCGGACCAAAACCGAAGCACCCCCACGGCCCACCTTTGCCACGGAATCAGGCAGCTGGCGGCGCGCCTCGCCTTTCTGATGCTGGGGAACGGAGTCCTCCAGGTCGAGAATGACGCCATCCGCACCCCGCTCATGGGCCGTCCTCACAAAGCGTGGAACGTGGGCGGGCACGAAAAGTAGGGATCTCCAACGAGGTACAGACATCGCGCTTTCAACGGCCGGGACGGATTTCCTGATCATGAAATCGCCTCTGCGGTCGACTTTAACGAGACCGGTGGCGGTGAAGCTTGCTGGTCGGCCGATGCGCTGAGATGAACCGAGGTACACAGTCTCTTTGTAAATCGCGAGCGCACGCAACTTGCTGAGACGCGCGCTTCACGCTGACGCGGCTCTTTCGCGTAAAAGCCCCAGAACCTCCTCGCGGATAGCCTCAGTGTGAGCGCCAAGAGCCGGTACTGGACGTAGCGAGGGGCGCTCAGAGTTGAAAATCGCGGCCGGCGCTATCGTCTCGACAGTCCCATCGGGTGTGCCAACCTGCACCCTGCGAATGTGTGGATGCCTTGTAACATCTGCCACTTCGTTCAGCCGGCCATAAGCCAGACCGGCCGCCTCGAGCTCCTGCATTGCTTCCTGGCAGGATAGTTCGGAAAACCGCAGTTCGATAATCTCATCAAGTTGCACCCGATTACCGAGGCGCTCCATGTTGTCAGCAAAACCAGGTGCGCGTGTGAGCTCGGGGCGCTTGAGGAATTTCTCGCAGAAATTCACCCATTCGCGGTCATTCTGAACGGAAAAGATGACCTCTTTGCCATCGGTGCAACGATAAGCCCCATAGGGCACCAGCGACGGATGTTTCACGCCCGCACGCACCGTGTGATAGCCGCTGTAGTCGCTTTGCAAAACCGGCACATTCATCCAGTCGGCGATGGCATCGAACAGGGACACCTGGATGCTTGTTCCTTCGCGGGTCACCTCGCGGTGATACAGCGCCTGGAGAATGGCGCTATGCGCCGTCATGCCCGCCGAGATATCGCAAACCGAAACCCCTACACGCGCGGGCCCTTGTTGATTGCCGGTAATCGCACACAGACCTGTTTCGGCCTGGACGATGAGATCGTAAGCCTTCAAGTGGGAATACGGCCCTGTCTGCCCAAACCCAGAGATGTCGCAGGTGATCAGCCGCGGATATCGTCGACGGAGATCAGCAGTCCCGAAACCCAATTTTTCGATGCTGCCCGGCTTCAGATTTTGAATAAAGACGTCCGCACTGGCAATGAGCGTGTCCAGGACGGCGCGGTCCGCCTCCGACCTCAGGTCCAGACAGACCGACTCCTTACCCCGATTGAGCCAAACGAAGTAAGCGCTCTGCCCCCGCACCAACTTGTCGTAGTTGCGGGCAAAGTCCCCTTCGGGCCGTTCGATCTTGATGACGCGGGCGCCTGCGTCCGCAAGGCGCGACGATGCGTAAGGCGCGGCCACGGCCTGTTCCACCGCAACGACGGTGACCCCTTCAAGAGAGTTCTGCATGCGACACCGTGCTCTTCATCCAACGTTTTCGTTCTGAGCCCGACGACGATTCAGCATCGCCAGCAATCGGTTTTGTTCATTCCCAACAATCGAGAATGCCTCGTCAACACCCATTCCGGGCTTTGCAAGCATCATATCGGCCTGGGTTGCCACTGATACATGGACCGAAGCCTGTGCGGAGAGATCTGTCTCGGTACAGCTTCCTCCGACATACGCTCCGACTTTGTTTGCCTTGCACAGGAGAACGGCACGCGCTGTGTCGGCAATTGAGCCGACATCGGGGGTTTTGATTTGGACGAGATGCGCGGCTTTTGCTTCGGCAAAGAGCTGGATGTCCTCGAGCGTATTGCACCTCTCGTCTACGACAATGCGAGCGCTGGAACCCCGGTCATCCAAAATCGATACAATCCGGGCGTAGTTATCAATTTGGGCTTGCGTCGAGCCAAAATCCGCCGGGCACTCGATATTGAGCGTAAAGCCCGGAACGGTATCGGCAACCCCGCAGATAAAGTCGGCGATCCGCTGCGGCTCTAGGCCGAATTCCAGCCCTATCCAACCATACACATCGAAATGCAGCACCGGGTGATAGCCGGGGCGGCCGATTTCACGCGTGCGCGTCGCAACCCACTTGACAAACTCCACGAACGTCTGGCCGTTAACGCCGAATTTCTGCCGTGAGTTGATCAGACCGTGGGGAAGCACATCCACGCCCTTCAGAACCATCTTATCGACGTTAATTTCGCGAGCATCGCCGCTCTGGCAGTAGATCGGGACTCTGCGCATCGGTAGCGGCAGATCAAACTCCGCGCATATGATCTCCGCCATTGTCGTGCGTTGAAGATGTGCCGCTGCGCGAAGCAGAGCCTGGCTGACGCCATACTCAAGCGCGAGGGGTATCCGCTCTTGTTCGAATGGCTCGAAGACCTTCGCACAGGCATCAAGGTAGCGAAACGCGTCAACATCCACAAGCCGCGTCACGACCTGCGACGTCAGGTACGAGATTCGATCGGCGTCGAACAAAGAATCGCGCCCGGCAGCACCAGAGTACTGGACACTCATCATATCGCCCCAGACAACCGTATCGTCGGTTAGAACCAATCCGACGCTAAGCGAAGATGCTGGAACGCGAATGGCTATGAAGCCGGATGTGACAGGTTCGCCCACATAGATGAAACCGTCCTGCGGGACCCCGGCCCCGATCGCAGCTTGATCGTCATAGAAAAATGCACCATTGCCAGCCGCAAGAAGGACGTCTTTGATCTGCACTTGCTTTGCTCAATTTCTGCCGGACTATGTTGGTGGACGGATGTAGTACAAGCCACTGCTCGCCAATATGCGCCATATGGTATTCAGGTCGCCAATATAATCTCCCGGATGTTGCCATCGCGTTTCCAGATGGCAGGCACCTGCCAAACGGCGCCGACGCAAAGCGAAAGGGCCAAATATTCCTGGGAGTCCTCTCTGGTTGGGATCGCTGACGTCAAGCTCTGTTCTTTTTCCGGATCGTATCGTCCGCGGGTCACGCACTTCTCTTCACGGTCAGCGCAGGCCGCCGCATGACGGGCTCAGGAGGGCGAGGCGTCTCAATCTGTGCTAGGACCTTGCGGCATCCGGACCCACAGGCTCTGGACTCTCAACGAGATCGCCTTGCCCATCGTCGCCGCAGACGGTGCAGATCGCCGGCAGACCCTCGGCGCACAGTTCATCATGAAGCCAAGCCGCCAGCGAACACGCTTCTAGACCTATCCGTTGCATTGGTAGATCGACGTCCCGCAAGGCGGCCGAAAGGGCCCGAGGCTCGCTCGCCGCGCGCATTCCTTTACGACCCGGCCATTTCGTCGACCACACAGATCACGGTTCTTCCAAAGTTACGTCAAGTCCAACAAAGTACTTCATGGGTGCTCCTACCCGATGTTTGTGGCGCTCCAAAGCGACCACGTTCTAACATCTCAGCAATCGGCGAGCCAACAAAGAGATCATGCGAGTAAGAGGGCAAAACCATGTGTTTCGCGCCGCGACGCGGAATACTTGCGGGTCAGTGTCCCTTCCTGAGCTTCGGGATGCGCAGCTCGACCGTGCCGGCCCGCGTCTCCCAGTCGCGGTCGCGGTAGCCGTTGCGCTGCGCCGTCCGCAGCGGGGTCTTCTCGCCATAGGCGGCGCCGGTGGCGGCACCCACCTCCAGCTCCATCACCCGTTCGGCGGCAAAGCCGATCATCTCGCGCAAGAGATCGGCATCGGGGGACTTCTCCACGAACGCGCGCAGGTTCATCATGTCGTCGGTCATCAGTCGTTCCTTCGAATCAGGTTGGTGTTCAGCAACCCGACCCTACCGAAGAAACATCGATGACCATCCGCTCCGCCGCTCGCTCGCTACAGCGCTGTCGAGGGCGCGCTCGCGAGCGGCTGCACTACCGCCCAGCTACACCTGTATGGGGCGATGATTGTCAAGCCAGCTCCTGCTTCATTTCGTCCATCTCCTAGTTCGGCCGATTGGTGACCATCTCCTCGCCCCGACCTACCTTTGCTCTGGCCGCCGCGCGCAGTAACGGTCAAGGCAGGGCTGCAGGCCCGATCGCGCAGCGACTTGTCCTTGACGGTCACGAGCATGGTGGCAGGCTTGCTCGGTCGGCAGGGAGCCCTGCGAGGTGCCGACAATGGATTCCGAGGCGGAGTTCGCCATAAGCAGGCGCGGGTGCCGCGCGGCAGACTTGTATTCGGTCGATCTCAGTGGATCTGAACCATGATGCAGCATGCACATCGGTGGGCGAAGCTCCGGGGCGGCGGGCCCATTCTACGTCCGCGGTCCGAGGACCATGTGTAGCTTCGGGTTGCCGCTCGGATCATCATCGGCAGACCCTGCTGCGGGCCAGCCAATCGGATGTGCGTTTGCTCTCCTCTTCCACATGCCCCCGTCACGCCGCACGCAAACTGACGCCCTGCGGCGTCTTGCCCGTGGTGACGAGGCGCCACAGCGCAATCACAAGCTTGCGCGCCAGCGCGACGATCATCGTCTTGCGCGTGGCTTTGCGGCCGTCGGCCGTGCGCGTATGGAACCATTGGACGAGGGCACTGTCCTTCTGGAAGAGGAGAAAGCGCCAGGCCAATTGGATCATACCGCGCCGCACGCGGGCACTGCCGGCGCATGCCAGCCCCTTCTCGCGGCGGCGTTTGCCGCTCTCATCCGGCGACCCCGTGAGCCCGGCATAGCGCGCCACCGCGCGGCGATCGCGCAAGCCGCGCGACAAGATCTCGTGGACCAGCATGTCCGCCGTCTCGACCCCGACGCCAATGATCCGTGCGATGAGGCGCACCATCGCATGCCGGCCTTCTGGTGCAGCCTGAGCCGCGGCGAGCCTACGCAGGCGGTCCTGTTCGATGACGCGGATCTGCGCACGTACGAGGTCGAGCCGCTCGAGCAAGCGGTGCAGCTCGGCGCGGGTGTTGTCTGGCAGCGGCGTTCCCTCCGCTGTGTGGATGGCCATGAGCCTGTCGGCCGCATTGCGCAGGCTTAAGCGGAAGCTGCGAATGCCCGAGCAAGAATCGCCTTGATGCGGTTGATGAGCCGCGTCTGCTCACCGACCAAGGTTTGCCGCTCGCGATTCGGCCGCCGCGCGTCCTCCTCTTCGAGCGTCGGGATTGCCGCCATACTGCAATGGCGCTTCTCGCCGCGCAGCCAGCCCAGAAAGGCGCGCATCAAAAGCTCGGTGTCGAGACGATCGGTCTTGGCGCGCCGGTGCTCACGCGACACCGCAACGCTGGCGGGGTGGATGGCATACGCCTCGATGTCGCGCGCCCACAGCCAACGTGCCAGCCAAAAGCCGTCGCCGGCCGCCTCATGGGCGATGGCGATCCGCTTGATCGCATGCCCGGCCTGGCCGGCTTCGTCGCGCCAGCGCTGCAGCAGCTTCAACAGTGATGGTGCGCCGGCATCGATCTTCTTGAGGGGCTGGCGCTCGAGGCCGGGTACGAGCGCGGCAATCAGCCATTTCGCCTTGCTCATTTCGATGACGGCGATGACCGTGTTATCCTGTTCAAGAGCGGAAAGGGACCGGCTCGCGTCAAAAGACTGCGACATCGGGTGCCTCCTTCTGATGGTGGATCCAACAGCGCCGAAGGATGCCACACCCTCGCCGCTCGCCCCATAGCATCTACTCAGCGGGACGCGACCGAAATCAATCCGTGCTCACGATCGCCTGCAATACGCACACCGACATCTTGTCGGGTCCGCGACAGGCTTTTTGTACCAATCTTTTGTTGGCCTGAGACTGCACAGCTGAAAAGCTGCCATATAAGTTTTCTGTGGCTCGATCAGCTATTTGGCGTGAGATTTGCTGAGTTGGTTGTAAGGCGGCGGAAGCTGTCGACTGGGCGACAATTGCTAAGGAAACAGACGTGTCAGGTATCCGTCAGATCTCATTCCGTGGAACGAGGGCATCTGCAGACCCGCGATGCCTCCACCTCGCAGCGAGCCAACCTGCGCCTAACCTTCTCCGTCTGCTGGCACACGATGACGGCGATCTCCGGCGTGATTGCCGATCCATTCTGAAAGCCACGCTTCGATCTATCGCAGCGCATCGACCAATTCCGTGTCCCTGCGACTAAGGACCCCACCGCCGTAGCCCGTGGGCGCGGCGATCCACGACTGTAAGAGGAAAACCAGATGAGAAAAGTCGTTGCCGCCAAGCTTCACGGCATCACCGTGACCGACGCGGATCTGAACTATCACGGATCAATAACGTTGGATCCAGATCACTGCGATGAGGCGGGTATTCTTCCGCTAGAATTCGTTGAGATCTGGAATAGGGCTTCAGGCGCGCGAATCAGCACGTATGTCATTTACGGTGAGAGGGGTTCTCGTTGCTGTGTTCTGAACGGAGCCGCCGCGCGCACCTGCCAGATCGGAGATGAGATAATCATTTGCTCCTCCACATACATTGAGGAGCATCAGATCGTAGAAATCAAACCGCGAGTGCTAACTTTCGACCGGGACAATTCCCTCCGCGATCGCTTGTTCTACGATTGTGGGTTCAACGATGATGGAACGATGACGTTCGCGATTCGCAAGGGCTCTCCTGGCAACGCTCTAAACCCCGGTCGGGCCAATCGCTGATAACTCAAGAGGGACGGACCAAGAGCACGTCCGGTTTACGCCGGTTCATAGCCTGCGGCCTTGAAGTAGTTTGCGCATTCTGGGTAAAAAGGTCGACGAGCGCGCCGACGGTGTCCCATAGGGCTACGATTCTTCGCTCGGCCTCGCCCACAGGAGCGTCTTGAGCTTTGCGAAGGCGTTTTCGATCGTGTTGTCATGATGACTCTCCAGTCCGGACTCCTGTTGAGGCGTGAGACAGGCTGACAAGCCAGATTCGTTGTGCCCCTACTTTCGCGACGCGCCCCTTGAGCTTTCCGCGTCGGAGCCAACCGTAGGCGGTCTGACGATGGACCCCGAGCTGTTCGGAGAGTTCCTGCAGTGTCACCTCGTCGTCATTCCAACGGGGAACGTTGCCGGACCAGATCGGTCGCTTCTTTCCAAGTCCCTTTCGCACCAGGAGCTTCTGGACGATCGGGGCGTCGAACATTGGTTTCTTCGCAGGCGTCCAGCCCTTCGCATTGGGATCCTCGGCGATCTGTCGAGCGGTCGCCCCCTCGGCACGCAGCACAGCGATCCGATCCAGTATTTCGTCGTGATGCTCGAGTTGTTCAAAGCGTCTCACGGTTCGAATGATCGGATGTGTTGTCACGATCCCGCCTGCCCAGTGGCATTTTATTTCGGCACGTTCGGTGTCTCCGAACACCCGGATGACCACGCGATCAAGCATCATACGGGCGATAGTCTGTCGGTCTCGCGATGTAGTGGACTGCGCCTTCCACAGGGAAGGCACATCTTCTGCCAACTGGCGAACCGCGTCCTTTTCCTGTGCCGTTAGCCGCTCAGGTTGTCGCGCAAGGGCTCGCTGGTGGTCATCCGCGAGCGCCTGTTTCGTCGCCAGTGCTGCTTCCCAGTCTTGTTCCAGCGTCCGCGCGACCAGGCGGTTGTCAGGGTCGACAGCTTCGTAGCGTCGGCGCGCGAGCGCCGTTTCATAATCCGCGCGTTCCAGTCGCTGCTTCCAGCCTTCGTGCAACTGCTGCCGTTCGAGTTCGATATCCTCGGCAACTTGAAGACTGACGTCGATTGCCGAGAGTGAGAGGGCTTCGAGCATCAACGCGGTCACACAGGTGTCCACCGGACGAGCGCTGATCGACTGGCACCGTGGACCGCCGTAGGTGGTGGCCTCATAGCTGCAGCTATATCGTGCTTCCCGCCCGTCGTCATTGTAGCCGGTCACCATTTTTTCGGCCACACACGCCGCACGAGATCAAGCCGCCAAGCAGTGCTGCGCCACCGCGCGCGACGCCGGAATATCGCGAACGGTTTGCCGCCATCAGCTCCTGGTTCCGCTCATACGTTTGCCAGTCAATGTACGCCGGAAGTGCGCTTTGGTGCAGCACCATCCATTTTTGCGGATCGCGAACAAAGCGTCGGCCACTGTGAGGTTTGCCGGGAACCCGGAGCCGGCCGTCGTGGCGTCGGCGCCCAAAGACATAGGCGCCGGCATAACCAGGGTGACGAAGCATGTCGCCGAGCGTCGCTGTATTAGGCCGGTTCCAGCACACGTCGCCCTTTTCAGGTCCGCTCCGGATTTGATCGGGAAGCGCAATGTCATGGTCCACGAGGTAACGTAGGACACCACTGATCGAGCGACGCTTTTCAAACAAGGTGAAGACCAGGCGTATGACCCTTTGAACCCCCTCGTCCGGGTCCAATGCCACTTCGCCCGAGGGCTTCAGCACGTAACCGCGCGGTAGACCGAGAATGAGTTCGCCGCGCCGCGCCTTGGCTTTGCGCCCTTCGTGCATACGGGCCTTCAGGATATGAAGTTCAGCCTCACTCATCGTACCCTTCAGGCCGGGCAACAGCCGGTCATTGTAGGTGCTCTGATCGTAGATGCCGTCGGCATCGCCGATCAGCGTGTCGAACAACGCGCACATTTCCAAAATCTGATGCCAGTCCCTGCATGATCGTGCGAGGCGGGATACTTCGATGCCAATGACCATTCCGACATGGCCAAGCCCAACCTCCGCGACGAGGCGCTGGAAGCCCGGCCGATCAAGGGCCGATGCGCCCGAGCGGCCCAGGTCGTCATCGATCACCGTTATCTGGTCACGACGCCATCCCAGCCGGAGTGCTCGATCCGCCAAGGCGTATTGAAGCAGTGTTGACTCGCGGTTGTGCTCGACCTGTCGAACCGTCGACTGCCGAACGTACACGATGGCCTGGCGATCATTGTGGCGGCTGTGGATCTTTTCCGGCAACGCGAAGGTGAGCAGGCTCGGTTCCGCATTCATGACCGATCTCCCGATCCGTCGACACATTCCGTTGTATCAGACTGCTGATCATCGCCACGAGGCGTCGACGCCGGTCTGCTGGCAAATCCGTCCATCGGATGTGTGTCCGCTTCTGGTTCATCGCGACTCACTATCCATTGAACCAACAGAATCAGCGCTTTGTGGCCAATGCGTGGTATCAACGGAACCTCACCTTCAGAGGTCTCCCGACTATGCGTCTTCAATCGGATTGAAGTCAGGACTGTAGGGCGGCAGGAACATTAGCCTTGCACGGGTAGCTTCGATCGCCTCTCGCATGTCCCAGGCCTTGGCCTGGATGTCGCCGGGTGGCGGGGAGAAGATGTCCAAGCATTCTCTGCGGAGCGGGGACGTTGCGGGTTTCCTGGAACTGTTTGCACGGTCCGGGAAAAGGCTCGGGCACGAACCGGGGGAGCGCTTCCGGATCATTGTCATCCAGGCGGCTGGACTAGACGGCTTCTGGTGCGGTGCGGCGATCAGGATAAGATTCGGATTGCCTCACTATGAATGCTCCCAAATGATCCTGCCGTTGCCTCACTAGGATGTTTTCTAGAGCTAGGACAAGACAAAGTTCCCGGGGGCGCCATCGCGTCGAGTGGGCCTTCACCTTCGCTGCCGCCGCGGACAATCTGGTGCCCTCCGAAGCTGCTGACGGTGCAGGCATGACTGCGCCAGCAGGGTGCCACCTGGTCGGTCGCTGGCGCATCGTCGGGCCGATATATGGGATCGCGACTATCTCGATCTTGGCGGACCAGCCACGATCTCCACCGGCCGACAACTACGGCAGATCGCCTGCGGCGCTCTGCAGGCTGGTTTCGACCTCGGCTACTGCCCCTCAATGGTCTTCACATGAGTCGGCTTCGACGAGATGGACGAGGTGACCGGAGACGGCTCCGCGGAATTGCGCGACCACCGCTCGATCGAGATGTTTGCTAATTTTCGACCCAGCGCGCGCACAACCCTCGTCCGACAGGTCGAAGTTATGCACAAGAATTCAAGGCCATCAGCCCAGTCGGCAACACGGCATGCCCAAATTGCGCGCCCCGCAGCGCGCGGCTCGCGTCGTTTGACCATCCCCTGTGACTCCGTTCACGGCGATGAGGGCAATGAACACTGCTTCGCTCGGTCGCGAAACCGCCGCAACCCGCAAAGAAAACGATCCGCAAACATGCGATTTCCCGCAAATTCGAAATCAAGGCCGCAGTCGTTCTCGACGAAATATCAGTGCTTCCGAAGCCTTCCCGTCCGACTGAATAGAGGCAACCTCCATCCAATCAGGCCAAGTCGGATCGCGACCACGGCAACGTAGTAAGCGTTTGCGGCGCCAAGCTTTCCGTCGGGGCGTTACGATAGGAGCGAACGGAGCGATAGGCGATCCCAATGGCAAGCTCGATATATCGAGCATGGATATGGCTTCCGCAAACCAGTGCAAGCATTGGGCCTCGCGGGGGCCGCCAGCGATTCAACACGCGTCGCCCCGCCAAGCCGCGAATGGACGAAGGCGACCGCAACGGCCGCGGTGACGGGATCGAGGTCGCTGTTGATCCCGAGTCCGCATCAACCATCGCGATCGTGAATGCCATACGTTGCACCTGGCTTAAAACAGCCGATGGAGGTGCTGGCGGCCCTTGCCGAAATTCCTTGGCCGAGCAGTTCGCCAGTCGCGCGCCCGGCCAGTGGCTCGCCGATCCTCCTTGCGTCATACTTCAGCCGTTGCAAATAAATCCTTCAAATAGATTTACAGGAATTTTACGACGGCAGATTGCAAACAATGTTACTTGCTCAGCAAATCAATGGCGCTCACCACAAAGCCTGAGGTCAGGCAGGGCTAAAAAGCTGATAGCGGCGCAGCACGAAACGGAAGGTCAATAGATAGACAATGGCACGAAGAGCGCTCATCCTGATTGAAGGCATAGAGAACAATGGCCCGCTGTTCATCCAAGCGGCCCTTCGTCTTGGTCTCCATCCAATTACCCTGTCGGCTGATCCAGCTCAGTACGACTATCTTGCACCTGAAAGTCTTGAGGCTATCCGTGTCGATACTGCCAATCTCGATTCCCTGATCCTCGAATGTTCCCGGCTGCGTGCGACCTATGACATTGCTGGCATAACGAGCGCCAGGGAGAGGTTCTATGCGACAGCCGCCAAGCTCTGTCAGTATTTCGGTCTAGCGGGACCGAACCCTGCATCCATTGAACGATGCTGTGACAAATTTGCCCAACGTGAGCTCCTCGCGCAGGCTGGCATTCCAATACCTGGTTATCGCGTGGCAGCGAATGCGGCGGACGTAGAAAGCTCTGCCTTGCAGATCGGCCTGCCAGTGATTCTTAAGCCGATCGTGGGCGGCGGCAGCATGGGGGTTCGATTGTGCCACAACGTCGATGAGCTGGCCGAACATACGAGTTACCTGTTGGGCGGGGAGCACATTTTGCTGTCTTCGCCTAGGATACTGGTTGAAGAATTCGCACAAGGCGCCTTTTATAGCGTCGAGATAATGGGAAATGAGGTTGTTGGGATTGTCGCCGTTGATTTCGGCGCCCCACCGCATTTCGTCTTTCGTAAGACGACGTTTCCGGCCCCGCTGAGCGATGACGAGCATAAACATATCGCCGACGTTTCACTGAGCTGTTTGCGAGCTCTCGGTCTTGGCTGGGGGCCGACGAACATAGAACTCCGGTGGACGAAGCGTGGCCCGGTCGTCATCGAAGTCAATCCGCGTCTTGCTGGCTCAGGCGAACCTCAACTGCTTCAGTTGGCTTATGGTATCGATCTCGTCACCGAGCACATCAAGCTTGTCATCGGCGAGGAGTGGGATTTGCGCAGAAGGCATTCGCAAACTGCGGCCGCGTGGTTCCTCCTTCCTGATAGAGATGGCACACTCGATTGGATCAGTGGCGATGGTCGGGCGGCTGCTGTGTCAGGTGTCGCCGAGGTCACGTTGTATGCTAAACCCAAGACACCGATCGTTAGAAAAGGCGATTACCGAGACGCGATCGGATATGTCATCGCCGCTTCACCCGGTCGTGCGAGGACTGAGGCAATACTTCAGCATGCCGTCGACTTAATCGATTGGTCAATCACACCATTTCCGAACGTTAGCGAATGAGAGGGCAAGAAGCTTCGTCTGAGGATCCAGGCCGAGCCTGTACCAGCGCGTGAGTGTGCCAACGGCAAACGAGTGTCTCAGATCGTGCAGGCGTGGAGGCGAAATGCCGGGTGGGATCCGTAGATTTAGGCTCGGGACCAGAGCGTGAAAGGTCTGGCTGATGGTCCTAGGATTGATTGGGCGACCTCCGCGCAAGCAAAATAGCGGCTGATCGTCCGCAGTGCTTGTTGCGAGCGCGGTAGTCTGGCGTTGATGCAGATGCTGGCCCAGGAGTGCTCCGAGCTTCGGCCCAAATGGGACAAGGCGGCTCTTGTAGAACTTGGTCTCCCGCATAACGAGCAGCCGCCGTTCCAGATCGACGTCTTTGAGACATAGTCGGCAGGCCTCGCCGACGCGCAATCCCAGCCCGTAAAGGACAGCGAACAGTACGAAATACGTGTTGCCACGCTCGATCGTATTGTGGCTCGGAAGCGCCTTGGCAAGAGCGAGCAACCGAGTGACTGCGTCTGTGTCGAAGATAAATGGCGTGCGCTGATATCTTCCGCGCCGTGGCGGGATCTCAACGGTGTCTGTGCGAGCTTCTCGTGATCGACGAGATACCAGAACAGTCGCCCTACCGTACAGCACAGCTGGTTATAGCTTCTCGGGCGCGACCTTGGACGCGAGAGGAGAAACTCATCCACCAGTGCCGGGGTTATCTCGGCAAGGCCACCGTTGTTGTTCTTGGACAAATAGGCATCGAACAGCGCGAGCGTCTTCTCTCAAATGCGGGTTTACCCCGGTTTTGTTCCCGGGAAAAAAATCGAGCACCACGAGCCTGGGAACGCCTTGGAAAAACCGAAACATCCGGACATGCGAGCCAATCCAGTCGGGCTGCGTTCGCGTCCAGGTCGCCTCGGCGAACGTGTAACTGGAGGCACCCAGCACCGCCACGAAGATCTCCGCCTCGCGGATCTCGCCGGTCTTGCGGTCGGCAATCGGGATCTTCTTGCCGGAATAATCCACGAAGACCTTGTCGCCGGCGGCGTGCTCCTGACGCATTGTCGGTGACAGTCGCTGCTGGAATCCGCGCAGGAGTTCACAAAAGCGACTGTAGCCGTAGCTGTGGATCTTTTCCGGCAACGCGAAGGTGAGCAGGCTCGGTTCCGCATTCATGACCGATCTCCCGATCCGTCGACACACTCCGTTGTATCAGACTGCTGATCATCGCCACGAGGCGTCGACGCCGGTCTGCTGGAAAATCCGTCCATCGGATGTGTGTCCGCTTCTGGTTCATCGCGACTCACTATCCATTGAACCAACAGAATCGTGGCCAATGCGTGGTATCAACGGAACCTCACCTTCAGAGGTTTCCCGACTATGCGTCTTCAATCGGATTGAAGTCAGGACTGTAGGGCGGCAGGTAGAGCAGGCTTGCACCGGCCGTCTCGATAGCGTTGCGAACGCCGGCGGCCTTGTGAGCGGGCAGGTTGTCCATGACGACGATGTCGCCGGGCTCGAGCGTCGGCACCAGCACCTGTTCGACATAGGCCAGGAACACATTGCCGTTCATGGCGCCATCGTAGACGAAGGGTGCGGTCATGCCGGTCAGCCGCAGCGCGCCGGTGAAGGTCGTGGTTTTCCAATGGCCATGCGGCACACCGGCGCGGCAGCGCTCGCCGCGCGGCGCACGTCCCCGAAGTCGGGCCATCTTCGTGGAGAGGCCGGTCTCATCGATGAACACGAGCTTCGCCGGATCGAGATCGAGCTGGTCCTCGAACCAGTCCCAGCGGCGCTTCAGGACGTCGGGGCGGTCCTGCTCCAATGCGTGCGCGGACTTTTTTTATGCGTCCAGCCTCGGCCGCGCAGCCAGGCACTCAAGGCACTGCGGCTGATCCGCACCGACTGCTCGGCCAAGAGCCGCTCCACCATCTCGTTCAGCGTGATGTCCTTACACTCCTCGATCATCCCCACGATGAACGCTTCATGCGCATCGAGGCTGGAGGCGCGGCGACGGCCTTGCGGGCGGGGTGCCAACTCGCCGATTTTGGCCCGTGCAATCCACCGGATCGCGCTGGATACTCCCACGCCAAACCGCGCCGCTGCTTGCCGCGCCGACATGCCTTCGTCCGTTGCCTTCAGCACCCGTGACCGAAGATCCCCGCTCAGTGCTCTTCCCATAATCCACCTCCATCGAGGTGGATGTTGAATCACCTACAAACGCCGCCGTCACATCACAATCGATTCATCGATCTCGGGACGTGCTCTAGTGGCCGGACTAAGGCTGCAGTTCCAAAACAACAAACGATTCCTGCCCAGCGACGGGAACAATGAGGAGGAGGAGGAAAAGTGGTGTCGATAAACCGCAGACGTTTCATTCACAGGGCATCCGCAGTGGCAGTAGGTGCGATGTCTTATCGACCCCGCCGCGCTGCAGCCCATCCGCGGGCGAGGTGATAGCCATGCTCAATGGCGGCGACTACGCAAAGGCCTGTATGGAGGCTTATGCAAGGCCATTCGAAGCAGAGACGGGAATCAAAGTGACCCCCGGTGCCGATGAGTTTTCCCTGGCCAAGCTTCAGCTAATGACATTGACCAATACTGTTTCGGTTGATGTGGTTCCTGTCAGCCCGGGCACAACCTTGCTGGCTTCGCAAAAGGGCTACCTCGAAGAGATTGATTACTCTATTTACAAGGCAGACGATTTGGACGCGATGCTGGACTTCGCAAAGGGTTCGCACGCTGTCGGGTCGATTGTTTACGCGTTATGCATGGTCTACAACCTCGAGAGGTTCCCAGCTGACAAACCGCGGCCCGCTACTTGGGCAGAATTTTGGGATGTCGTGAAGTATCCCGGAGTTCGCACGTTGCCAACCGGCGAGTACGGAGAAGCCGGCCCTTGGGAAGAAGCTCTGCTGGCAGACGGTGTGCCTGCTCACGCTCTCTACCCTTTGGATATCGATCGAGCTTTCGCGAGCCTGGACAAGATAAAACCGCATATCCGCAAATGGACCACTACGGGATCCGACATCCAACAAATGCTGCACGACAAGGTTGTCATCACAACTGAGCGGTGGGCAGCAACAGCGTGTGGCGCTTTCCCGCGCCCTGATCGCCGATCCGCCGCTTCTCCTGCTAGACGAGCCGCTGGGTGCCCTCGACCGGAACCTTCGCGAGCAGATGCAAGGCGAGATTAAAAGCTTGCACCGGGAGTTTGGCAAAACGACCATCTGCGTCACGCACGACCAGGAGGAGGCGCTCACGCTATCGGACCGCATCGTCGTCATGCACGCCGGGGAAATCGAGCAAATCGATACACCTGAGGCTCTCTATGACCGACCCGCGACACGATTCGCGGCGGAGTTTCTGGGCGAGGCCAATTTCCTTGAACCCCCGGGGTTCCAGGTCGAATCCGATGTCGCGCCGCCCTTGGGCACCGTCGCGATGCTCCGGCCAGAGCGTATCTGCGTTGCCGAGAGGGGGGCTCCAAGGCGAGTGGACGCGGACCAAAGACAGTTTGTCAGCGGCATTGTCGAAGACATGATATATGCTGGCCCCTTGCGGAAGTACCAGGTACGCGCCGGGGACAGTGTTGCGTATTTCAGGCGATCGTGAGCACGGATTTCACCGCATCGTGAGAACGGATTTCACGGGATCATGACCAACGATTTCAGACGATCGTGAGCAACGATTTCAGGCGATCGTGAGCACCTTTTCGGAGGTGCGGGATGCTTCGGCCGACAACTCAACCGGTCTACAGGATGCCTCGTTCAAAACGAGCAAGCCTGATGCCAACCCAGAGATTGTCGATGCGCCGGATCAGAGAAGTTTTACGTTTAAGGCATGTCCAAGCCCTGACCGAACGCGTCATCGCGCACACGCTCGGGGTGAGCAACGGCGTCGTGCATGGTTATCTGCGGCGCGCCCGTCTTGCCGGGCTGAGCTGGCCGCTGCCCGAGGGGATTGATGACGAAGGCCTTGAGCTGCTCCTCTTTCCGGCGCCCAAGGCTGGGTCGCAAAGTCCCCGGCGGCCGGTGCCTGATTGGAGCTATGTGGAGAAGCAATTACGCCGCCGCGGCGTAACGCGGGTGCTCCTGTGGGAAGAATATCGCACCGCCAATCCCGACGGCTTTGGCTATACCTGGTTTTGCACGACCTTTGAGGCCTGGAAAGAGCGCACCCGCCCGACGATGCGCCAGACACACCTGGGCGGCGAGAAGGTGTTTGTTGATTTTGCCGGCGACACCATCGACGTCTTCGATCCCGTCACCGGCGAAGCGCGCCCCATGAAGCTGTTCGTCGCAGCGATGGGCGCCTCGAACTACACCTACGCCGAGGCGTGCCCGAGCGAGAGCCTGTCCGACTGGATCGGCGTGCATGCAAACCTTTTTAGCTTTCTGGGCGGTGTGCCGAAGTTCGTGGTCTGCGACAATCTCAAGGCCGCCGTCACCAACCCCGATCGCTACGACCCCGGCCTCAACCGGACCTATGCCGAGATGGCGAGCCATTACGGCACAGCAGTTCTCGCAGCCAGGCCGAGACGTCCAAAGGATAAGGCGATTGTTTCATAATGAGTCCTGTTCGGTTGAGGGCACGGTAATTGAGGCTCGGCGGGCGGGAACGGCGTTTCGGCCGGGGCGGCCTTTGATGATCTCGAGGTCGTGAGGAATGTCCCACAGACCACGGTTGAGATTGTCGCTGCAGGCTTTGGAGATGAGCCCCTGGCGCCCCCATTGATGCACCGTGGTCTCGGCGATAGCGAAGTGTTCGGCCACTTCCTGGGTGGTGAGCAGACCACAATCCCGCAGGCGCTGGCGACGGCTGGGCAGGTTGTAGGCTGCCCGGATGAAGGCGATCTTCTTGGTATTGAACGGCTTGCCTTCCCAGGTTCGCAGGCCACCATCATTGAAGATATGGGCGATCTCGCGATCGCAATGACGGTCGAGCAAGCGGTCGACCTCGGCGACGAGCTCAGGCTTGAACTTGCGGATCTGGGCGATCGGCAAAGGCCGCTCCAGCGTCAAGGTGCGGGTCGCCCCGCCGGATAGTCGCACGTTTGCGGTAATCATCTCGGCCTTGACCAGGGTGACGTCGGCGACCAGCAGCCGCAGGATGCGCTTGCGCTCGCGGACGTCGATGCGGGCATCGCTCCAGATCCGCGGGAACTGCTCGGCAAGATCGCGGACGCGTTGCTGCGTCTCGGCATCGAGGGCAGCGGCTTCCTCGGGCGCGCGTCGCTCATAGTCCTCGACGACGTCGGTGTGGAGCCGCAGCTTCTCGTTCCACTCGGCCTCGAGAGTGTCGGCAACGAGGCGATTGTCGGGATCGACCTTCATGTAGCGGCGCCGCTAGGGTGACCTCAAGGGTCATCGGCGTCATCAGCTCGACAAGCAATGCACCCACCGCCGGGTCGACGACTTTGCCGGGGACGGACTGGCAGACCTTGCCGCCACGGCGGGTGGCCGTCTCCTTGCAGATATAGGTCGGGACAGGCTGACCGTGCTCCTGGCTGTAATGGACGCCCATGCGCCCGCCGCAAAGGCCGCAGAGAACTCTGCCCTGGAGCAAGGCGGATCCTTCGCGGACGGGCCCGGCGCGGCGCTGCATTCCATAGGCTTGTGCATTGGTGGCGAGACGCTCCTGGTTGGCCTTGAAGCGCTCCCAGTCGATATAGCCCGGATGCAGGTCGGGCATGACGAACCGCCAGTCAGCCATATCAACCTTGATCTGCGAGACGCCGCCGCCCGGCCGGGGCCGTCCACGCGTTCGACCGTAGACGAAGGCGCCGGCATATCTCGGATTATGCAGGACCTGGAGGATGCGGGCGTGCCGTGGCGGCGCCCACATGAGCTCGCCTTTGTGCGGTCCCTTGCGCAGTCGTCGCGGGAACAGGATGCCTTCGTCGAGGAAGAACTTGACGGTTCTGGTTGCGCTGCCCAGGCGCTGGAAGGTCGTGAACACCATGCGGAGCGCGGCCTGCACCTCGGCGTCCGGGTCGAGCGCAAGGGTGCCATCGGGCAAGTAGACCAGGCCTACGGGCGGCCCTATCTTCAGCTCACCACGGCTCGCCTTGTTGAGTTGGCCACCGCGCATGCGCGCCTTGAGGAAGTGCAACTCCGCTTCCGACATCGTTCCTTTCAAACCCAAAAGAAGCCTGTCGTTGAAGCTGGCCGGGTCGTAGACGCCATCCTCATCGAGGATGAGGGTGCTGGTTAGGGCGCACAGCTCAAGCAGCCGGTGCCAGTCTGCGGAGTTGCGGGCCAGGCGCGAGACCTCCAGCCCCATGACGACGCCGGCCTTGGCGAGCGCTACTTCGCTGACCAGTTCCTGGAAGCCGTCGCGGGCAACGGCGCTGGACCCCGATTTGCCCAGGTCGCAGTCGATCACGTGGACGCGTTCGGCCGGCCAACCGGCGGCAATGGCGCGATCACGCAGCCCATACTGTCGCTGCGTGCTCTCGCCGTTCTCGGCGACCTGCCGCAGCGTCGACTGACGGATGTAGAGGTAGGCGTCGCGCCGGAGGTGATCGGCGGTGACTTTGAGGTCAGGCATGTGCTGGCTCCGCGGTTAGCGTGACAACAAGGCTGGCAAGGATGAGGGTGAGCTCGCTGGAAGCGATCGCGCCTGCCGACGGGGGGCGATGTACCGGGCAAGGCGGCGTAAAGTTGGGTGTTGTCGTTGCGGCCCTGATCCAGGCGACCATGCCTTGACGGTGCAGGATTACGAGTCCTGATCCGGTGATCAGCCGGGCGCTGAGCACCGCGGCGCGCAGTTGTTCGTATGTGGCGACGAGGCTGATCGCGCGGACGGTTAAGGCAGATCGAGTCGTTTTTTTTGGGCGCCATGGCCCGCTCCAGACTTCGCCGGTGCACCCTGACGCCAAAGCGTGTGGCGATAGCGTCTACACATTGCGGCACGGTGAGGTCGGGCCGCATCGTCCTGATTTGGTCGATGTAGGCGAGGACGTCGGCAGAGATCTTGTGTCCGCCCTTTGGACCTCGCTGCCGGGGCACCAGCCCGGCGAGGCCCTGGTCGGCCAAGGCGCTCTGGGCTTTGTAGAAGGTTGGCCGCGAGACCCCGAAGGCGCTGGCGACGTCGCTGATCGGCACGCGATCGGCCTGATGGCGGCGCACCATCTCGTAGCGGACCTGCACAAGGTCCCTGGCGTCGAAGAAGGGATTGGCGGCAAACAGCGTGTCGCGCACGGCCTCGGGGTGAGGGTTGAGTGCGCCGTCGCGGGCCAAAGCCTCGGCTTTTGGGTCGCGTCGTCCTGGCTTTGGCTTCGCCATGACCATCGTCCAAATCCTGCAACACTGGGCATAGCTGCGGTACCTGAGCAGGTGTTGCGGCGTAATTTGCCTTACACCGGCGGCGTATTTAACCTTACGCATCCTCCGCCTCCACCAGCGCAGAGATCCGATCCAGCAGCGTGAGCAGAGCCAATAGGTCGGCCGTCCGGAACGCCGCGCGCCCGGCCGCGACGCGCCGGAATGCGTCAGGCTGCTCCATGTCCGTCATTGCGGCGGCAATGGTGGGCAAGGTCCCGTCCGCCGCCCGGTAGATCACCCGATCCTCGCCCCAATGCGGGCTGCGGCTGATCATCTCGAAGCTCTGGCCTTTAAGCGGACGGAATGGGTGAGTAATGCTGACCGTGAGGCCGGTCGTCCCCACACGGGCTGCAGTTGACGGCTTTATCCAAGGCAAAAGTTGAGGTCGCCGTGCAAATTGCCCAGCGCTGGGTCTTGGCGCGTCTGCGCAATCAGCGCTTCTTTTCCCTGGCGGAGCTGAACGTTGCCATCCGCCTGCTCGTCGCCGAACTCAATGCCCGCCAGATGCGCGGCTTCGGCTCCAGCCGCGCTGAACTCTTCGCCGAGATCGACAGGCCGAAGCTGGGACAACTGCCGGACCAGCCATACCTCTTTGCGCGCTGGAAGCGGTGCCGCGTCGCGCCCGACTATCACGTCGAGGTCGACGGGCACTGGTACTCCACGCCCTACCGCCTCATTCGCGAGCTCGTCGATGTGCGCATCGCCGACAACACCGTCGAGATCTTCCACAAGGGGCAGCGGATCGCCAGCCACGCCCGTGCGCCCAACCGGCGCGGCCATACGACCGTTGCCGATCACATGCCAAGCGCGCATCGCCGCTACGGCAAGTGGACGCCGGGAGGTCTGATCGCTGCCGGCGAGAAGATCGGTCCTTCCACGGCCGCCTTCTTCGAGGCCGTCATCGCTGACCGGCCACACCCCGAGCAGGGCTTTCGCACCTGTCTCGGCATTCTGGCACTGACCAAGAGTTACGGTGATGCGCGTGTCGATGCAGCCTGCCAACGCGGCATCCTCATCAAGGCTCGCTCCGTCGCCTCGATCCGTTCGATCCTCAAGAACGGCCTTGATCGCAGCTTCCTCGACGAGACGCCCGATCACCAACCCCTGCGCCACGGCAACATTCGCGGTCAGGGCTATTTCCACTGAACCAGGGAGAACCCAATGCTCACCCATCCCACCCATGAACGGCTGATCGCACTTGGCCTGACCGGAATGGCCAAAGCCTTCGAGGAGCAACGACGATCACCGGATCTCGATGCCCTGTCATTTGAGGAACGCATCGGGCTGCTTGTCGACCGCGAAGCCGCCGAGCGCGACACCAAACGGCTCACGACGCGCCTCAAATTCGCCGCGCTGCGCCAGAGCGCATGCGTGGAGGATGTCGATTTGCGCACCCCGCGCGGCATCGACCGCGCCGTCTTCGCCAGGCTCGTCAGCGGCGACTGGATCGACCGCCACGAGAACTTGCTTGTCACCGGCGCAACCGGCCTGGGCAAGAGTTGGCTTGCCTGCGCGCTCGGCCACAAAGCTTGCCGCGACAATCACTCGGTCCTCTATCATCGTGTCCCGCGCCTGTTCGAGGCGCTCGCCCTGGCGCGGGGCGATGGACGCTATGGCCGTCTGCTCAAGACACTCGGGCGCGTTCAGCTGCTCATCCTCGACGACTGGGGCCTGTCCGTTCTCAACGCTGCCGAGCGCCGCGACCTCCTGGAAATTCTCGATGATCGCCATGGCCGCGCTTCGACCATCGTAACCAGCCAAATCCCCGTGCAGCACTGGCACGACGTCATCGGCGAACCAAACATCGGATACTGCCGCCATTCTCGACGGGGTGGTGTCTCATTTGACGGTTATCGACCCGCGTCACGGCCTTGCGGGTCAGCGTCTGGAGCTCGTGACGTCCCGTTCTGCGCGCGGTCCGGCTTTCGTCGTTGTTCGACTGCCTGACGGACGCCGCCGCTCAATTCGGCGCTCGGTGACCGACCTTGCAGCGGCGTCACCGGAAGAACAAGGCGCGTCGAAATCGTTGGCCCGCATCAACGTCCGAACGCTGCTCACATTGATGCACCATTTGAACAGCACCTTGGCCTCCCGTATCGAGGAGGTGATTCGCGATGAATATACAGTCGAATCTGTACCGCGTAGCGTCCCAGACCCTCACCGAACTTCCGAACCCGGACATGACAACACTCCCGAGCCTTTGGCTCAACTTGCCGGGGGAGACGCAGAAGCAGATCGCGCAAAGCCTCGCGCGACTTCTCTTGCGGATGCGATCGACGGGCGCGCCGACAGCGGCGGATCGGCATGTTGAGAGCATCGAATAGACCGGACGAGTGCGTCACTGCTGCGCATCGCGGCAAGCTCGCTTACATTTACGTCCGCCAGTCTTCCGTGAACCAGGTGCGGCATCATCAGGAAAGCACGGAGTTGCAGTACCGTCTCGTCGATCGCGCGGTCGCTCTTGGCTGGCCGCATGAGCGTGTGCATGTCATCGACGAAGATCTTGGCAAATCCGGAGCCGGGACCGTCGAGCGGGTGGGCTTCAAGAAGCTGATCGCCGAGATCGGACTGGGGAATGCCGGCCTTGTCATCAGCCTCGATGCCTCCCGCCTTGCTCGCAACAACCGCGATTGGCATCAACTCCTCGATTTGTGCTCGCTCTTCGGCGTCATCATTGCCGACGGCGAACGTCTCTACGATCCCTGCGCTTACCATGACCGCCTGCTGCTCGGTTTGTCCGGCATCATGAGCGAAGCGGAGCTGCACCAGATCAGGCAGCGCCTCCATCAGGGCGAGCGTCAGAAGGCGGCGCGTGGTGAGCTACGCCTTCCCGTTCCCGCCGGACTGGCTCATGATCGCTCGGGCGAGATCATTCTCAATCCCGATGAGCAAGTGCAGGCAAGGCTCTGCCTCGTCTTCGCCAAGTTCCGCGAGCTTCGAAGTGCGCGGGCCGTGATGCGCTACCTGCGAAAGAACGGCTTGCCGCTGCCCGTGCGTCCCCTTCTCGGCCCGGCGCCGCATGATGTCGTGTGGCGCCAGGCCGACAGTTCACGGGTTCTCAGCATTCTCCAAAATCCTGCCTATGCCGGAGCGTATGTCTATGGCCGGCGGCGGGTGGAAGGCGGGCGGATTCGCCATGGCGTTTATCGCCCGAGGACGACCAAGGTCGCCATCGCGGACTGGGAGGTTTGCCTTCAGGCTGCCCATCCTGGTTATATCGGCTGGGAGGAGTTCATGGAGAACCAGAGGCGACTGGCCAACAACATCAACCGCTACGAAGCCGGCCATTCGGGCGTGCCGCGCAAGGGAGCGGCACTGCTGCAGGGTATCGCTGTTTGTGGACGGTGCGGGCGCCGGATGAGCCTACGCTATAGCGGCCCTGCGGGCGACTACCCTGTCTACACGTGTCGCGCCGACCGCGATCAGGACGGGGGGCCGCTATGCCAGGAAGTGCGGGCATTGCCCGTCGATGCGCATGTCGAAAGCATTCTGCTCGAGGCCTTGACGCCGGACAAGATCGCCATCGCCATCGCCGCACTGGGGCAGATCGAAGAGGAGACGCGACAGCTTGAGCGGCAGTGGGCGCTGCGGCGCGAGCGGGCGCGCTATGAGGCGGAAAGAGCGCGGCGTCAATATGATGCGGTCGAGCCGGAGAACCGCCTGGTGGCGCGTTCACTGGAGCGCGTCTGGGAAGAGAAGCTTCGCGCCGCCGAGGCGATCGAACACGATTACGAACGGTGGCGAGATGACGAGCCCCTGGTCTTGAACGAGCCGGATCGCGAGGCGCTGCAAAAGCTGGGCGAAGATCTGCCCGGCATCTGGCACTCTTCTTCCACAACATCGGCCGAGCGAAAGGGCATTTTGCGTCTCATCATTGGCGAGGTCGTCCTCGACCAAAAGCGCTTCCAGGGCCAGGTCTGGTTCAAGATCCTGTGGCAGACGGGAGCGACAAGCGAGCACTCTCTCCAAAGGCGGGTCCACACCTATGGTGACTACATTGATCTGGAGCGGCTGCGGAGCCGAGTGATCGAACTCAACGCCGCGGGTAAAATGGACAAGGAGATCGCGGCGACCTTGAACGCGGAAGGCTTTGTCGCAGCACGCGGTTGCGCGTTCAAAGGTGAGAATGTCTGGCTTCTGCGGACACGTTGGGGCATCCCCACCGTCAAGATCAACGGGACGAGCGCCAATCCCGACCGCTGGCCAGATGGAACCTACTCTGTTCAAGGGTCGGCGGCCGCTCTGGGCGTAACACCACAAACCGTCTTCGACTATCTCGCACGCGGCTGGCTCAAGGGGCGGCAGCTCACGAACGGGCAGCCGTGGCAAATCGAACTCTCAGACGAGCAGATCAACACCCTGCGGACACGGATCGCACGCACCAGGCGATCAAAGAAGGAGGCGTCATGACAACTTCGGTGATCCCACCCTCGGTGATGCGATTCTGGATCGTCTCGTTCACAACGCTCACCGCCTTCAACTCACCGGAGAAAGCATGCGAAAACACAACGCTCGCGCCCACGCTCTTGACGCAGCCGCAAACACCTGAATCAATGAACAGGACGGTCGAAGCGGCCGCTCATGATCGCGTGAAATACCTGCTCACGATCAAATGAAATGAGCGCTCACCATCGCGTGAAATGGCTGCTCACAATCAGCGAAATGCGCAACAGTGTGGTCATTGTTCGCGAGCACGTGGCTGCGGACCAACCGATTTTCAGACCTGGCGAAGAGGTACGCCTCAACTGGCTGCGGTCCGACATTCGCTTTGTCGCGGCGTGAGATTCCCATGAAGACGCTTCGGGAATTCGGCCGAATGCCCATCGCTCTCACAGGGCCAGCCCTCGCTGTGCTTCTCATTGTATTCGGGATACCAATCGTTCAGCTATTCCTGATCAGCTTTAACGCACCGGCTTTTTCGGCGCCAATTATGAGGCGTTTTTCGGCCCGCCGGCAAATGTTCGCGTTCTCCTACAGACCATTGAGATTAGTGTGGTAGCAACTGCAATCTGCCTCCTAGTCGGCTATCCCACGGCCTATCTGATCGCGGCCGCCTCCAAACAGCTACGCATGGCGCTTATTGTGCTCGTGCTTGTGCCGTATCTGACCAGTGGGCTGGTGCGGACCTATGCGTGGATCGTTATTCTTGGCGATGGCGGCCTGATAAACAATTTGCTGCTTGACCACGGACTTATCTCCAGTCCGCTGCCGCTCATCTACAACCGCATGGCCGTCTATATCGGAATGGTGCACATCATGCTTCCTATGATGATCCTGCCTCTGGTCAGTGTCATGATGGGCATCGACAAATCGCTTATGTCAGCGGCTCGCAGTATGGGCGCGCGACCGTCCACCGCTTTCTGGCGCGTTTTCTTCCCGCTCAGCATGCCGGGAGTGCGCAGCGGCTGTATGTTGGTTTTTGTGATCTGCCTCGGGTTCTACATCACGCCGGCGGCACTCGGCGTTGGGAGATGCCATGCTATCGACCTTCATTGCGTCGCAGGTCCGTAGCTCGTTTGACATGGGACCTCTCGCCGCCTCGGCCTTTGTCTCCTGGCGGTCGCCATCGTCATGCTCGCCATAGTCGGGCTTGATCTTTCAGGCACGTCGCGCCGCACGGTGCAACCATCGCTGAAGTCACGGCACAGTCTTTCCCCTTTATTCGCCATGATGAAGCGCTCTGTCGGTGAGTTTTTTATTCCCTATCGGGCTAAACGTTGGATGGCACAGCTCTACCGAGCAGGTGGTGACAGCCGTTGGCCGCAGTTAGTCGGCGAAACGTTTCTCGCGCTCGTTATGTGCTCCCTGCTGTTTCCAGAGCTTCTCGTCGTCATCATGTCCTTCAGTGCCGGCAAGTATTTGGAATTCCCTCCCTCGGGTTTTTCACTGCAGTGGTATAGATCCTTCCTTGGTGATCCGGCATGGTACGCCGCCGCCTGGACCAGCACCCAGGTCGGCGCTATGGTTGTCATCTTGTCGACCATTGTCGGCACGCTTGCGGCCGTCGGGCTCAACCGCACCCTTCCGCACCTGCGCAGCTTCCTGACCATGGTGATGCTGGCGCCGATCACATTTCCGGCTATCATAGTCGGCATAGCGACCTATCTGGGGCTAGTCAAACTCGGGCTGCTCGGTTCAATCACCGGCATTGTCCTGGCGCATACCATCGGAGCCATCGGATACGTGCTTGTGATCGTCTCGGCGTCGCTGGCGAATTTCGACCCTCAGCTGGAGCAGGCAGCCATGAGCATGCGGACTGGACCGCTGCAGACCTTCATCAGGGTGACGCTGCCGCTGATTCGGCTGGGTATTATCGGCGGCGCTGTGTTCGCTTTCCTTCACTCCTTTGATGAGGTCGTCATTACGTCTTTGGTAGCAGGTATCTCGATACGCACCCTGCCTCTAAAGATGTGGGAGGATATTCGTCACCAGATCGACCCGACAATTGCCGCAGTAGCGACTCTATTGGTTCTTTTGCCCCTGTTTATCCTAATGATCCTCTTCGCTACGGGGTGGAGATCGACGCTGGGCCTTCAACGCGCGCGTCCAGCAACCGAGGCTTGAGGACGGAGCGTTCAGTATCAGGGGGCTCGCTTCGTTCTTTAGGCTGATGCATCGAGCTCGCCGCCTGCCATCTACTTGCGCTATGCATAGAGCTGGGATGCAGCTGTGCCGAACACATGCGCGACCTCGGTCACCGACTCCCCCGCCGCGCTCCCCAAATCGACCAACGCGCGCCTCTCGGCGCAGCTCCACAGCCTCCGTTGCCGCGCCTGCACTTATTCACGCCCATCTCCATTGCATCGTGCCGGGGGGCATCCCCGATGAAGGGTATTGGGTCACCTGCCGGCTGGGGTTCTTCCTGCTCCAAGCGATCGCGGATTGGAAAACTCGCCTCAGATCAACCTGCAAGGCAGAGCGTCCGCGTATCCCGAGTTCAGGCAGAGGTACGTGCCCCGGTATGCACATCGAGAGGGCATTCGGCATTTTGAAGCAAGCGGCAGCCATCTAAAAGCGCGATGGCTCCGCGCGGGAGATTATATTGGCGAATTCAATCGCAGCTGACCCATACTTGGTAGACATTGGAATTAGGCTCGTAAGCCGAGCCGGCGCGGACACTTGGAGTCGGCATAGTGAAACAGACGAAAAACTTGGCCAAAGAGGACACTCTTAATGAAAGCCGATAAGAGTTCGATGTCCGGAGCCTCGGCAAAGCTGCGGGCACGCGATCTGGGACTGCCGTTTGCCGGAAAGACCGGACCTCTCAACGCCATTACCGATGTTGTCGGTGTGGAAGTGGGCTATGCCACCGTGATAAGCGATCCACCTGGATCGAGCAATCGATCGGCGCGCACGGGGGTCACAGCAATTCTGCCGCGGGGCCGCTCTGGGCCTCTGAGGGCCCCGGTTTGGGCAGGCTTTCACTCGCTAAACGGAAACGGCGAGATGACGGGCACACACTGGATTAAGGAAGCTGGATATCTTTTAGGGCCTATTGGCATCACGAACACCCATAGCCTTGGAACCGTTCATCAGGCGATGTTGCAATGGATGATTGAGAAGCCCGATACAGGGTTTGGGGCTTATAGTTGGATGCTGCCTGTCGTAGCAGAGACATGCGACTCCTATCTCAACAACATGAACGCCTTCCATGTCACTCCAGGGCATGTGATGCAGGCTCTCAATAGCGCGTCCAACGGGCCTTTGGCCGAGGGCAGTGTTGGCGGGGGGACCGGGATGATCTGCTTCGAGTTTAAGGGAGGCACAGGAACGTCGTCCCGCGTCATAGAACTGCTCGGTGAGAGCTACACGATCGGGTGCCTTGTGCAGGCGAATTTTGGCATTCGTCCCCTCTTGAAGGTTCTTGGCGTCCCGGTTGGCGAACACTTAACTGGGGACCGGCTCTGGGTCCGCGAGCAGGGCTCGATCATCGTCGTCGTTGCGACCAACGCACCACTTATGCCCACTCAACTGGAACGGATCGCTCGGCGCGCCGGCCTCGGCATCGGCCGCACCGGTACACCGTCAGGAGACGGCTCTGGCGATCTGTGTCTTGCCTTCTCAACAGCAAACCTCACCAAGAGTGAGTCGGCGGCCGCGCCCGCAATGGGCGACCTCGCATTCATACCGAACAATAAGCTCGACACACTGTTCGAAGCGACGGCGCAATCCGTGGAGGAGGCAATTATCAATGCCATGGTGGCAGCCGAGCCCATGGTGGGGCGCGAGAATCGGCGTGTTGCAGCTATCGACCACGACGCTTTAAAACAGGTCATGTACAACTATGGACGACTGAGCGCATGATCCGAACGGAAGGGCCTCAGCAGACGCTGTTACGCTGCCTTCATCAGGTCTTCCAACTGATCGGCGAGGTGCCTGTCGAGGGCGATGTCACCTTAACTTGAACTCGGGATACGCGCGATACGCTCTGCCCTGCGGATTGATTTCAGGCCATGGCTCCGCCACGGCTGAGCGGAACCGAACGTAGAGCCACACCGCTTGGGCGATCATATGGTCTCAGCGTTGCCGATTTGTGACTCGCTCCGCGATTCCTACGCGATCGGTTTATGATGGTTTGGAGCGAAGGGTATTCGCCTATGGGATCAGCAGTTCAATTGCGGGCAGACTATTCGGCCTCGGAGTTTCGCCCGGTTGACACGGGCTTCGAAGGACGCGCGGCAGAGCAGCGTTTGCTTTCGCTGGCGGAGGCGCTTGACGCGATGAGTCGGGCAGACGCGGCCAGGATCGGCGGGATGGACCGGCAGAGCCAGCGCGATTGGGCACACCGATTCAACGAAGCCGGGCCGGATGGGATTCTCGCAGAAAAACGGCTTGGTTCGCCAATGGGCAAGACATGGCACGCGTTCCCGACAACTCGCTCACCAACGCCAGAAGAACGCCTGTCTGTTCGGCGCCCTCTTCCCGACACGCGGTAAAGATGCTGCCTTGGCCTTGCCACATGCCGACACCGAAGCCATGCAGCTCCAGCTTGGCGAGATCAGCCCCGTGTCGCAAGGGCGCACACCGTACTGCTGATGGATCGCGCTGAATGGCACACAACGGCAGATCTCGACGTGCAGGAGAACATCACGCCGATCCTTCTGCCGTACCTGCGCTCCCAACGGCTCTCAGACCCAGGCTTCGAAACATACGGCACCATCATCTACGCGGTGTGCGAGGCCTAGATGTTTAATCCCGGCTGCCGTGGCGCTGCAGGCAGCGGTGCAAGGGAGAGCGCGTCTGATGCGGAATTGTCGGCTAACGCATAGAGGCAGTCGTCGAGCGGCAGCAGCGTGTAGCGCCGAACGGCGACGATGACCGACTCTTCCTCCACGGAGAGCACCGCCGATCGCGGCTCCTTTGGTCCGGTCGGCAGGTCGGCGACTGTGGTCCGTCCCTTCCACTTCGCCACGATCTTCTGGTTGATCCCATAGCGCTTGGCCAGCGCCCTCAAGCTTTCTTGACTATGCTGTATCGCTCGAGGGACCGCCTCTGTCGAATGGTAAGCGGTGCACCAAGGCACCTTTCCCGAAGTCGCCTGATGCGTGTATGGCGGTCAGCCGTTAGTCGGCGCGCCGGGGCGATCACTGCGGGTTGTCTTGACGGGTGACATAGTGGAGTTCGCGGATGGCGGGGATGACGAGGGCGATGTCCTTGTAGGCCTCGTGCTCGATGAAGTGCGCGGTCTCGGGTCCCGGCCTGGGTTTGCCGAGGACGGGCCGCCTCTTTTTGTCGACGCAGTAGATCAGGATCGGCAGCAGCAGGCCGTGGTTGGGGTTCTTGAGGTCGAGTAGCCGTTTCCAGCGTTTGATGTTGAGATTCATGGCCGCATAGAACCCCTGGCGCTGCGCCGCGCCGTCCGCACCCGGGGACACTTCCCGAGTGACGATGCGGCCATGAAGCTGTTATATTTGGTCCTGAACTACGCGGCCGAGGAATGGAAACGACCGCCGCGCGAATGGTTCGAGGCCAAGACCCAGTTCGCCGTCGTCTTCGGCGAGAGGTTCGTCAGCCAATGACGAAATCGGCCTCGCGCACAGAATTCCTGACAGTCCCTCAGCCAACTGATGGCAACAGTCTGCATTAACCAGCCGAGGCTGTAGACCTGCGACGGCGAGCCAAGATCGAACGAAAGTTGTGGTTCCTGATGGGCGGCGCAAACGTCGCTGGCGAACTTACACCGTCGTCTGCGCCCTCCATTTGCTCCCTATTCGCTCTGTCTAACCAGTCCGTCGCTTGCATGAGCTGATGACAAAGCATCAGTTCTCGGGCTCGCATAGATGGCTCTATTGAGCCCGGCTGCGGCGTCCACAATCCACTCTATCAGACTCCTGCTGAAGCTACGCGGGACGAGTAGGTCGCATTCGAACGCACTCCTGCGCAGCAGCAGGATTGGCACGCGATGGAGGCCGGTCTGGACTGCCCGTCCCTCACCCAGTGTCTTCCAGTCAACCGCGACGCACCGCTCGAGAACATGTTTGATATCCCCGCCGAAAAGCCGCAGCCGCACCCTGCCTTCACCGAGCGGCAGCGTGCAGCCAAGTTCCGGATCGATATTCCTAATGGGCAGCGGGTCATCGCCAAGCAACCAGAACCTGCGTGGCGCAACGCGGATCACGACCCATCTGTCATGACGAACGGTCTCGCCAACTTCGTTCGGCAGCGGCCCGTCCAGCATCCGGCGCAGTTCCGCCTCAAATTGCGCCATCGCCCCGTCCCAGCCCTCAAACTGGACGATCACGCAATCATCCGCCGCCATTTCGAATCCCGCCATGGTTGAGCTATCAGCCACGGAGCCGCTCTCCTTTCGGATCGAGGAATATGGGTGAGACTACCCGGGCCCGCACAGCCTGGCCGGTGATCGGATAAGCAGCGACGATCTCGGCGCCCTCCACCGCTGCCTCCCGGGCAAGCAGTCCGAGCCCCACCCAAGCGTCGAGCGTGGGGCTGTATGTCACCGAGGTGATGCGGCCGAGACCGTGGCCCTGCATCGACTCGTTAGGCCTGAACAGGATTGCGCCGGCGTGCAGCTGCTTCCCGGGTTCGAAGCAGCGCAGCCCAACTAACCGCGGGCGCGCCGGGTCGCTAAAGGCCTCGCGACGGCCAAGCACCTCCCCCACATAGCCGCTGCGCTTGCCCACCATGCGGCTGAGCCCTAGGTCGTCGAGCGTTGTCCTGCCGTCGATCTCCGGCCCCGCGATATGGCCTTTCTCGACGCGCAGGGCGCCCAAGGCCTCAACGCCGTAAGGCTTCAGGCCGAAAGGCGCCCCGGCCTCAATCAGCCGGCACCACACCTCGTTGCCCAAGCTCGCGCCGACATAGATCTCGTAAGCCCGCTCGCCTGAAAAGCTAAGGCGGATAATGCGCAGGTGCATGTCGCGATATTGCTCTTCGAGGAGCCCCATATGTGGCAGCGCCTCATTCGAGACGTCTAAGTCCGGAAACGCGGCGGCCAGGATATCGCGGCTGTTCGGACCGGCGACCGACATCGCTGCCCATTCGTACGTGACCGAAGTCACCGAAACGCGAAGGTCGGGCCAAGCAGTATCGAGCAGGAATTCGAGCCGGGACATGACGTCCGCGGCCTTCGCGGTCGACGTCGTCATGAAGAAGTGCCGCTCACCGAGCCGGGTCGTGGTGCCATCGTCAAAGACGATGCCATCGTCGCGCAACATTATGCCGTAGCGTGCGCGGCCAACCGGCAGCCTGGCAAAGCCGTTAACATAGACCCGGTCAAGGAATTCGGCCGCGTCCGGTCCCTGTACGTCGATCTTGCCGAGCGTAGAGATATCCATTAGCCCGGCCGCCTCGCGCACCATCCGCATCTCAGCGACGTAGGCCTCGTTTACGTCGCGACCGGAAGTACGATAGAACCAGGGCCGCATCCAAAGCCCGCCCTCCAGCATCTGCGCGCCGTTGGCGACATGCCAGTCATGCATTGGCGTGCGCCGGATCGGCTTATAGTGATGGCCAACACTGCGCCCGGCCAGCGCGCCAATGGCGACCGGTGTATAGGGCGGCCGGAACGTCGTGGTGCCAACTTCCGGAACCGCCATGCCGCGCAGGCCGGCCATGGCCGAAAGGGCATAGAAATTACTGGTCTTGCCCTGGTCGGTACCCATGCCGAGTGTCGTGTAGCGCTTCAGGTGCTCGACTGAGTCGTAACCCTCCCGGTGAGCGAGAGCTATGTCTTGCGTCGTCACATCCATCTGTAGGTCTACGAAGGCCTTGCCTACGGCAAGTTTCGCCCCTTTTCCGTCCCCCTCGCGGGTTCGCTTCGCGAGCCACCTCTCCCCGGATCGATAAGGGCGATGAAGAGGTGCCGAGCGAAGTGGGGAGTAGACATTGTTGTCATCAGGTCCCGCCTGGATCTCAGTAAATTCCGACCTGGCCGGCTGCTGGATCGAATTCTCTGCGCCGCAGAACGCAGATGCCTCGGCCCCTGCACGACGCCCCTCCTCCATAGCAGCGGCTCTGGTGAAGCCTCCCGTCACAGCACCGGCCACGAACTGCCCCGCTCCGAGCTTACCGGGAACAAAAGTGTGGGTGTCTTGGTGGTAGACCGGCTTCACCCCGAGATGGGAAGTCAAATGCACGGTCGGCGACCAGCCGCCGGAGACCGCAACCAGGTCGCATCTGACCGTGGCCACACCACCCGGTTCGGAAAGTGTAACAGCGCGTACGGCATGACGCCCCAAAGTATTCGCGATAAGCGATTTCCTGCGGACGTCAATGTCCCGGTGGCGCGCCTGTTCAATAATTTCATGTGCCGGTTCGGCGCGGCTGTCAGCTATCGTCACTTCCGCACCGGCTGCCGCAAGATCGAAGGCTGCTCTGTAGGCACTGTCGTTGTCAGTCGCAACGACTACCCGTGTGCCCGGCAGTACGGCAAAGCGGTTCAGATAAAACCGTGCAGCGGAGGCCATCATGATGCCGGGCCGGTCATTATTGCCGAAAGTAAGCGGCCGCTCGATCGCTCCAGACGCATACACGATCGATTTCGCACGTAGAAGCAGTAGCGTCTGGCGCGCTTGCCCTTCTTTCGGATCGGTGGTTCTGGAACTGTGCCGCGCCACAAGCCCAAGCACATTGCCGTCGTAGGTGCCGAACGCCGTCGTGCGCATCATCATGGAAACATTCGGCATGTCGGTGAGCCGTGCGAGCGTTCTGGAAAGCCAGACCCCGGCTTCACCGTCCGCCGGTTCCGACAAAAGCGTACCGCCGGCCAGAAAATCCTGCTCCACGAGGACCACCATGGCGCCCGCCTCGCCCGCCGCCATCGCCGCCGAGAGTCCCGCTGGCCCCGCACCGATCACCGCGACATCCGCGAAGAGATGGCGGACTTCGTAGCGATCCGGATCGGGTTCTTCTCCCGCACGGCCGAGCCCCGCCGCCTTGCGGATGAAGTGTTCATAAAACATCCAGGCCCGTCTAGTCGGGCCCATGAAGGTCTTGTAGTAGAAGCCTGCCGACAGGAAGGGTGCAAGCAAGCCGTTGAGGCCTTGGGCGTCGAACTTGAGCGACGGCCAGCGGTTCTGGCTTTCGGCAACCAGCCCTTCAGCCAGCTCCACCGTCGTCGCCGTTAGGTTCGGCTCACGGCGGCCGCCCGCCCCGAGTGTCACTAGGGCATTCGGCTCCTCTGGCCCGGCGGAATAGATGCCGCGTGGCCGGTGATATTTGAAACTGCGCCCGACGAGGCGAACACCGTTTGCCAGCAGCGCCGAGGCGAGCGTATCGCCGCGAAAACCGGCCATCGCCCGGCCGTCGAAGGTGAATTCGATTGGCTGCGTGCGGTCGATCCTCCCACCTGTAGGAAGCCGCCTCATGCGCGCATCTCCCGACCGAAGCGGATCGAGGCGATGGCATGGTTCCGCGTATCGCGCTCGACGACCAGCCATTGCCGGCACCCCATTACGTGCTGCCAATATTCGCGGTGCAGCCCAGCCGGGTTCTCGCGCACGAAGACGTGACGGTACCAGGCTTCAAAATCCGGATCGTCATACGCTGGCCGGATCGCCGAGGCGTCTCCGCCATAGCGGAACTCGTCGTGATCGCGCGGCCCGCAGCAGGGACATTCGATGCGCAGCATGATCTTTCCGTCTCTCGATTATTGTAGCCAGGCGAATGGGCCGGCGCCTGCCTCGTCGATCGTGCGGCCGGTGCGGAAGCGGTCGAGCCGATAGGCGGCGGTGAGCGGATGGACTTCGCCCTTGGCGAGCATATGCGCAAAGCACCAGCCCGAAGCGGGTGTGGCCTTGAAGCCGCCGTAGCACCAGCCAGCGTTGAGGTAGAGTCCGTCTATGGGCGCTGGGCAGATAATCGGGCTTGCGTCGGGGGTCATGTCCATCACGCCACCCCAGTGTCGCAGGATGCGTAGCCGCGAGATGCAGGGCATCATCGCGATCGCAGCCTCGGCGACCTCACGAACGACCCCGAGATTGCCACGCTGCGCATAGGAATTATAACCGTCTAGGCCCCCGCCGAACACCAGCCCGCCCTTGTCCGACTGGCTGACATAGAAGTGGTCGGCGCCATAGGCGACCACGTGGTGAACCAGCGGCTTGATCGGTTCGGTCACAAAGGCTTGGAGGATATGACTTTCGATCGGCAGTTCTAGGTCGGCTTTCCGGGCGAGCACCGAGGTGTGCCCCGCCACCGCAATCCCAATTTTTCCCGCCCCGATTCGGCCCCTCGTCGTCTCGACACCCACGATGCGCTCGCCCTGACGGACGAAGCCCGTCACCTCGCAGCCTTGGATGATGTCGACTCCGTGGGCGTCGGCGGCGCGCGCGTAGCCCCAAGCCACCGCGTCATGGCGCGCGGTACCCGCACGGCCCTGGAGTAACCCGCCGTGAATCGGGTAAAGCGCCTTTTCCGAAAAGTTCAGATAAGGCACCATCCGGCGCACCTCCTCGCGATCAAGCAATTCAGCGTCGATTCCGTTCAGCCTCATGACGTTGGCGCGATAGCCGAACGTGTCGAGTTCGCCGGGTGAATTGGCTATCAGCAAAAAGCCGCGCTGCGAGAACATCACATTGAAATTGAGCGCCCGCGACAGGTCCTCCCACAGCTTCATCGAAAATTCGTAGAACTGGGTATTGCCGTCAAGCCGATAGTTTGACCGAACGATTGTGGTGTTCCGACCGACATTGCCGCCGCCGATATAGCCCTTCTCCAGCACGGCAACATTGCGGACGCCGTGGTTTTCGGCGAGGTAGAAAGCAGTCGCCAGACCGTGCCCGCCGCCGCCCACGATAACAACATCGTAGGCGGACTTCGGATCGGGCGATCGCCAGGCGCGCCGCCAGTGCCTTTGGCCGGTGAGCCCATTGCGAAGAATGGAAAGAGCCGAATAGCCGTGCATGCTGATCCCGCTATTGAATGAACAGGCGTCGGGAGAAGTCGCAGAAGGTTTCCGCGCCCCGCTTGGCGATGTAGGGGATTTCGGAGATCGCGAGCCCCACGTCCTTAAGCCAAATGCGGATGACCGTGAATCCAGGCGGTATGATTGCACCATAGATCATGCGGTTTTCAGTCGCGCTGAACGGGCTAGCAGCCTGGTAGTCAAGAAGATTGCGCCATTGCGGCGCGCGAGAAGGAAATCTTTGAGCTGCACACTTCACCTTACGTGGCCGGACCAACTAGTTCTCTCAAGTATGCGGCACTTGGCGCTGTACCCGCCAACATAAAGTCGCGAACTGTACCATCGCGTTTTGAGATGACAAAAGAGGGGACCATTCAGGCACAACCAGAGCGGCGATACGCCGGACAACGCAGCGCATACTCATGTCCGATGCGGCACTTCGCCAAAGAAGCGAACCTCTCCTTCCTTCCGTAATCTCGCTATTCAGATTAGCCGACATCGATTCCGACAGATTCTTCTCTTTAATGTGCCGCGGCCCGTCCTCCTGAGGCTCGGCTCGGCCCGCCCGAGCAACCTCGGACACGCACTGCAACGCGAGCGACCTCACCCCTAACAGACAGAGGCGGACATAGAGTCGTATGGTTGCTTCGAACCCCGCTCGAAGAATTCGAACGAGCTGTCGGACAACAAGTCTTCATCCTGCTAAGGATTTCCGAGACCCAGCACTGCCTTGTAAAGCCCCGTCATCTGAAGCAGGCTGAAATGTCCGCCTTCTCAGCCGCTGTGGCCATCGACCGGAACTCATCGGCGCTGCGCTCACCGACTAGCTCTAGCAACCTTGGCCACGCAGAAAGGCCTTCCACCAGCGAGACCAACCGGAAGAATTCGTTGGGCGAATGAATATCCTCATCGGGAAGGGCGAAGCCGAACATTAGTGTCTGGACGCCGAGCAACTCTTGGAATATCACAGTGATGGGAATTGACGCGCCTAGTCGAACAAGCAGCGGCTCTTGACCCGTCGCGTCGGACAAGACTTTTTTTGCCGCAAGCACCAGTGGGTGCTCGGTAGGCAGGTTGAAGGCGCGGCTCCCAGTTCCCGGGTCGCCGATCGAGAGCTCAACATCCGGGGGGCAAACAGCACGCAGATGAGCCTTGAGCGTATCTGCGACCTGGTCAGGGTCCTGCCCGGACACGATTCTTATCGACAGCTTAGCGTGGGCAGTACTTGGGATTACCGTTTTGCCGCCGACCCCCGTGTAACCTGCCCACATTCCGTTTACGTCCAAGGCCGGTCGAAGCGTCAGCTGCTCACGTATCGAGAAGCCATGTTCTCCGTGGGCGCGCGCGCCAACATCCTTGACGAAGGCGGCGCCATCGAAGGGAAATCTGGCGGTCTCAGCTCGGGCGTGGTCTGAGACGGAAGGTAGGGCCGACAGCAATCCCGGGATTGCGATCGCGCCATCCTCGTCATGTAACGAAGCGATGATCCTCGCCATCTCATGTGCGGCGTTCCGGACCGCGCCGCCGTAACGACCAGAATGAAGGTCCTTGTCGGCTGTTCGAATTGAAATCTCAAACTCTACAATTCCGCGCGAGCCGACATTGATCGTCGGAATTTCGGGATGCGCTCGTGCGCCATCAGCGGAAATCATTCCATCAGCCTGCAGCAAGTCGCCGTATTGTTCCACTATCGCGCGCAAACTTGGACTGCTGGTTTCCTCTTCCCCCTCTAAAAAGACTTTGACGTTCACAGGGCAGGCGCCTCGGACTTTCAGAAAGGCAGCGATAGTTTCGAGTGCGATTGCAGTCGAGCCCTTCACGTCAGATGCACCGCGCGCGTAGAGTCGTCCATCGCGGATGGTCGGTTCGAAAGGTGGGGTTACCCAATCTTCTAGCGGATCGGGGGGCTGAACATCGTAATGTCCATAAATGAGTAAAGTAGGTTTTCCGGGCGCACCGTTCCAAGCTCCGTAAACGGCTGGATGGCCGCCGCCATCGAGAAGCTGGACGTCGCTCAAACCCATGTGCTTGAGCCAGTTCACTAGAAACGTTTGCGCATCGCGCATCCCTCCTATGAAAGCTGGGTCTGTGCTTACACTTGGCAGGCGCAAGAAGGCGCAAAGTCTATCCAAAATCTTGTTCTGGCGACCGAGCAGGTGCTGAACGATTGCATCTACATGCATGATCTTCTCCTGGCTGCAAGAAGGGCCCACCTTCCGCTAAGACAAGTACTCATTCTTTCCGTCTCATCTCAGGCGCCGTAGACGAGCTTAATGCCCGCGCGGTAGTCGACGTAGACATCCGATTGGGGAGCCCGCGGCCAGGTTCGGTAACCTGGCCGGCGACTGAGGACGAACAGGTGCTCGCGCTCAACGTCTCCTGCACCACCAGTGACCGAGCATTGCCATCGACACCGGATCCGGCGACCTCCGTCAAGCTCGACTCTCGCTAAGGCAGCTATTGCGCCGGGGCCTAGCTGAGGCCAAGATACCGATCAAGCACGTTGCAGGTCACACGTTCCACCATGTTGTCGGTTCTCAGAAGGCCCGCCACCCATTCGCAGCTGCCGGCATGAAACACTTCGCCCTTGCCGCGTTTGAAGTTGACGATCATCCCGCTTCCGCGCTTCACTTTTTCCATATTGGCGTTGTTCGCCTCGCCGAGCAGCAATTCAGCGACAAACCGGCCGTCCACATCGCCCATTATCTGGTCTTCTGGCGCCAGATCGGCGCTCTCTTCAACCAGGGTCGCCATGCCGACGGCGAGGATTTCAAGCCCGTCCGGCGCCCCGCTGGTCGGCGAAGGATTAGGCAGGCCGTTGCGGATTTCGTAATCGAGGCCGTCCACCTCATAGCCGTAGATGTGACTCTCGGCGCCGAGCAGGTCGCCGTAAAAGATCCCGGTGCCGGCGAACGCCCAATGCTCCGGCCGATAAATAGGGAAGCCGCGCACGCCACGCGGCAAGCACCCGCCCCAGCCGACATAGATGCCATTGGTGGCGTTGAGACCAAAAGTCTGTGCGCCTGGCCGGCCGACCTCCGGCGCTTCCCATGAATTGGTGGCGCGGGTGATGTCGCCCTCCTTGTAGACCGGGTCCTCGGCGCGCGCCCGGTATTTGTAACAGACCTGCTGACGTCCCTCGTCCTCGAGTCTGGTTTGCCACATGAAGTTGGCAGCGAAACGCGCCACACGGCCACCCCAGTCGACATAAGAGTCGACCGCGTCACGCATTTCCCAAGTCCAATACTCGTCATGGCCAATGAAGGCGATGCAGTCATAGTCGGATAGGATTTCGGGAGAGAAGTGGAGTTCGTGCTGACTGATGAGATCGACACCATATCCGGCGCGCTCCGCGAATCGGAAAAAGTGGCTGTCGTAGGTCGCCCAACCGGCGGAGGCGTATTTCTTCGAGTGGCCGGTGGCATATGCCCATTCCTTGTGTGGATGGCGCGGCACCGTCTTGGGTGGCATCATCATTTCCAGCGGCACACGAGGCGCTTCCGGCGGAAGTACAACAAAGCCTCTACACCATGGCCGCTGTGTGGAGACGATGGGGGAATACTGGTTGCGGTTCGGCCCGGTGATGCCGTCATAGTGGTTCGAGCCGCCCCAAGTGTTGTAGGCAAGCCACGTTCCCGTCGCCGCCACCTGCAGGATGCGGCCCGGCTTGCGACCGCCTTTGGGCAGCACAATCACAATGTGATGACAATGGATTGGCCGACCATCGCGCCCATCGGCGGTCAGCTTGACGTGGTAGGCACCGGACGGCCAGTCCTCGCCAATCTTAAACTCGAACGCAGTTTCCCAGCCGCAACCCTCGACGGAGCACTGGTCCGGCGTGTCCTGCCAGCGTGCGGCGATACCGCTCTGCTTGAATATCTTTGTCTCGGTCCCGCCGTCGCGCACAACCTCGATGGTGAAGCGCGGCGCGGTCGAACTTACCTGCAGCCGCACCGTATCCCCGGGACCATAGGAAAACCGGTCGCTGTAGCACCAGATCTCGCCACGCGCGCCATCCATACCGGCCCATTCGTAAAAATGTCCGCGCTCCGCAAATCGCCTCTCCTCGGGCGTCAGCCCGAAATCTGGAAAGTCACTCGGAAGCTTTGTCATGATGGCAAATCCCATATTCTTTCGGTCACTGCCAAATAGGCAGGTGCAGCAAGCCCGGCTGTGTCGCAGACGTGACCCTTCAGTGCTTCAAGATCTGGCTGAGGAATAGCTTTGTTCTGTCGTGCTGCGGATTGGTGAAGAAGTCGTGCGGCTTGCCCTCTTCAACGATCCGGCCTTCATCCATAAAGATCACCCGGTCCGCGACAGAGCGTGCGAAACCCATCTCGTGGGTTACGCACACCATGGTCATGCCGTCGCGCGCGAGACTGGTCATCGTCTCGAGGACTTCGGCGACCATCTCCGGATCGAGCGACGATGTCGGCTCATCGAAGAGCATGACGGCTGGCTCCATGCAGAGCGACCGGGCAATGGCGACGCGCTGCTGCTGGCCTCCTGAGAGCTGACCGGGGAATTTGTTCGCCTGCTCGGGTATGCGTACGCGCTCGAGGAATTTGAGCGCAATCTTCCTTGCCTCCGCCTCGGGCACGCCCTTGATCCACATCGGGGCTGCCATGCAGTTCATCAGCACCGTCATATGCGGGAAGAGATTGAAGTGCTGGAACACCATGCCGACGTTCTTGCGCACTTCAGCCACGTCGCGCATCTTGCTGTGCAACCTGATCCCATTGACGGTGATCTCGCCCTCCTGGTGCGCCTCAAGCCGGTTGAAGCAGCGGACCAGCGTCGACTTTCCCGATCCGGAGGGGCCGCAGATGACGACGCGTTCGCCTTTGCGGACGGTGAGATTGATATCAGTCAATGCTCTGAAGGCACCGTACCACTTCGAGACGTTTTTGGCTTCGATGATTGCTTCGCTCACTGCCACTTGCCTCTGGCTCGATGACTTCCGACCCGAACTTTGCTCAGGATACGGCATATGGGCAAGCGCCTCGGAGTACCGGTTTGGACCGCCCTTCACTTGCCTTATACTCTCGACGGTCATCGCACCTTGCTCCTGGCGTAGTAGCGCTCGATCCTGGACTGAATCAGCTCGAGGCAGATGGAGAGAATCCAATAGATGATCGCCGCCGCTATCAGCATCTCCATATGGTTGAAGGTGGCCTGGCCCAGGGTGCGAGCAAGGAACGTCAGTTCCCACACGCCCAGCACCGAGACGAGCGAGCTGTCCTTCAGCATCCCAATGAACATGTTTCCCGTAGGAGGGATGATTACCGGAAGCGCCTGCGGCAGAATGATCCTGCGCATGGTGAGGCCGAAGCCGAACCCCATGGACCGGGACGCCTCCCATTGACCGCGGTCGATGCTCGCAATGCCGGACCGGAAGATTTCCGTCATGTACGCACCAACACAAAGCGAGAGTGCCAACACGCCTGATGGGACGGCATCCATCACGATGCCCAGCTGCGGCAGGCCGAGATAGATCAGATAAATCTGCATCAGAAGCGGCAGGCCGCGGAAAAACGACGTGTAAAAGCTGGCGATGGCGTAGGCGAAGCCGTTGCTTGACAGTTTTGCAATAGCGGCAAAAATTGCGATAGTAGACGCACAAACGAGTGAGATCGCCGAAACGTAAAGCGTCGTCACCACACCCTGCGTAATCAGGAATGGCAGATTCTTCCAAATAAAAGGCATGCTTAAGTCAAATGTCTCGAAGAACGCGAGAAACAGGATCAATAACTCAAACCACACGACGCCGATTTGCACCTTTAGTGGGGCAAAACCTATCAGGATGAGATTGAGGCAGAAAATAACCGCAATCACAAACGCGATCGCGAAGCGCCCGTAAAAGCCGCTCTCCAGCGGCTCGCCAATGACCGGCCGCATGAGATCGCCCATGGCCGTACCCGTCAGGTTGAACGCCAAAAACACTGCGAGCACAACCGCGAAGATCGAGGCGATGAACCACGGCCTGTGGACCATCACCTCGGATTCAACCGTATCTTGGTAGAGCATGAGGACTCCGTCATGACATGGCGGCCCGGGTGAACCCTGGCCGCCTAAAGCTTGCGATCTCACTGTTCCTCAGAGTAATCGGCGTCGTACCACTTCATCGAAAGCTTGGAGAGCGTGCCATCGTCCTTCATTTGCTTAATCGCCGCCGCAATCTTGTCGCTGAATTCCTTGTCGCCAGGCAGAACCGCGATAGCTCCCGGCGCGGAGAACAGCGCCGGCTCAAGAATCCTCAAGGGGTAGCCAGACTTGATCGCATCGCGCGCGATCGAAGTGTCTGTGAGAACAGCATCAAGGCGAACGCCTTCGCCGAGGCGAAGGTCATCAAATGCAATGTTGGTAGTTCCGTAAGTCTTCACCTCGCCCGGCTTGAATTGATAGTGAACCGGGCTGGCGTTTTCCCAGGCCGGCGTCAAATCATGATTGGCATAGGCCTCTGCCGAGGTGCCCCCAGCAACGCCGACCACCTTGCCCTCAAGGTCGGAAAGCTTGGTTGCCTTGCTGTCCTTGTGAACGATGGCAGAAGCGGGTCCCCAGGTATAGACAGCCGGGAAGTCAAATACTTCTGCTCGGGCCTTGGTCGGCACCATCTGACCCATGGCAACATCCCAACGGCCCTGCCACTTGCCTCCGGTGATGATGTCCCAGCCCGGCGTCACGAATTTGGCCTCCACACCGAGGGATTTTGCGATCTGATTGGCGACATCCACGTCATAGCCAACGAGTTCATGGTTTTCGTCCAAATGTGAGATCGGCCCCCAGTCCGTCCCGACCGCCACCGTCAGCGTCTTTGTCGCGAGTACGTGATCGAGCACGGCGCCGGCCTCGGCCTGACCCGACGAAGCCACGGACGCAATTGCCAGGGAGGCCGCAGCCCCCACCATCGTTATGAACTTGTTCATGTGACGTTCCCCTGTGTTTGTGGGTTTGCTTGTTGGCGGCCATTCCCGCATCCGAAGACGTAGGATTGCGGTAGGTAATCCGATCAGGTTTCCAAGCCTGAGCAGCGGCGAGCGCTCGTTGCTCCATGCCATTGCCTTTGTTCAGATTGTCGGATCAGCCCATGAGTTCGCAAGAATATTATCAATATCATATCCATCTAGAACTCAGATGGTTGAAAGCCGAGCTGCGCCTATAGGGCAGCCGACCGGCGTTGGCCTCGAACACCAGTTCCTTGCGCTTTCCCTCGCTCTCAACCTGCCGGCGCTCGTCGCAAGATTGAGCCCTGGTAGGCTATTCGTCGGCATACCTTCATGCACAGATTCAGTCGATTACCAGCAACTTGCGTGGAACGTTTGAGAGGCATTCAACCTGGCCCTCGGTGATCAGGATGCTTTCGGTAATTTCGATGCCCCAATCGCCGTACCACAGGCCTGTCATGAAGTGGAAAGTCATACCCGGGCGCAGTTCCGTCTTATCGCCGTCTCGGAAGCTAGCGGTGTTCTCCCCCCATGCGGGGGGATAGCCGAGGCCCATTGAATAGCCAGAGCGGCCCGTCTTAACCAAGCCGTAGCGAGCCAATTGGCTAACGTAAGCTTTGGCGATGTCTTCGCACCGGTTACCGGCCACCGCCTTGTCGAGACCAGCTTGCATCCCGTCGAGAATGGCCTTTTCAGCGTCGAGTATTTGAAGTGTCGGCTTCCCGAGGTAATACGTTCTCGCAAGGGGGCAATGATACCGCTTGTGAACCCCTGCGAGTTCAAAGAAAATGCTTTCGTTGGATCGAATTGGACGGTCACTCCATGTGAGGTGGGGTGCGGATGCATCCGCACCGGCGCCGATATTGGGCACGGCCGCCGGATAGTCTCCCCAGTAGTCTCCCACGCCGCGCGTTCCTGCATGCGTCAGTTCCGCAATTACATCCGATTGCTTTATGCCGGAGCGCAGCACTTCCGAAAGGCGTTGGTACATAGCTTCGACGACTTTTCCGGCACCGTGCATGTACTCGATTTCTTGTTGTGATTTTACGATACGCTGCCAGTTGACAAGTCGGTCAGCGTTTTTGAATCTCGCGTTTGGGAGCGCCGCTGACAGAATCTCGAACGATAAGGCAGAGAAGTAGTAGTTGTCTTTTTCGACGCCGATAGTCGCCGAGCCATGCCCCTCTTCAGTGATGATCTGACCGAGAACCATCATAGGGTGCAGCGTGTCGGATTGGACGTAGTGGTCTTCGTACCACCTTATCCGATCCTCGCCAATGTAGGCTGTCCGACGGCAACCATTGGCGTCCATCTCGCGGCCGAACCAGAGGGGATCTTTGTCCTTGGAAACAACTACGCATTGAGGGACGTAGAAGGCGTTGCCATCGTAGCCCGTAAGCCAATTCATATTGGCCGGGTCCGTAACGACCAGCAGATCGAGGCCGGCCTTCTCCATCGCCTTGCGAGCCTTTTCTAGACGTATTTTGTATTCGGACACTTCAAACCGAAGCATTTCTGCGCTCATAGTGGATCCTTCGATTACAGTACAACGCTGAATACTGGATTAGTAATGGCGTGTTCCTTTGGAGACACTCTAAGTGATGGACCTGATTATCGCTAATCAGATCTACATCTATTTGAAGGGCACACCCGTGTGGAGACAACTCCTGAGGGAGATGACTACGACTGCAACGATCGAGGCGGTGATCCATAGTTCATGGACAGGTATCTCGCATTAGACTGTCTCCCGATAGGAGGGCAGCCCTCTAAATGAAAGAAGCGAGCCAGGCTGGCCTAGAAGCTAGAGCTTGATGATTTCTATTTTTCGGTGGTATAGTCCACCCCGTACCATTTCATTGACACCTTCGAGAGCGTGCCGTTATCTTTCATTTGCTGGATTGCAGCGGCAATCCTGTCGCTGAATCCCCGATCCCCACGAAGTACTGCAATGGCTCCCGGCGCGGCGTATAGCGGGTCGCCAAGAAGCTTTAGTGGATACCCAGCGCGAATAGCGTTATTGGCTGAAGTTCCGTCAGTAACAACGGCATCAAGCCGAACTCCGTCGCCGAGCCTGAGATCATCGAACGCCATATTGGCGCTCGCGTAGGCTTTGACTGCGCCAGGCTTGAATAGATAAGTGACAGGGGTACTGCCTTTCCAGTCTGCGGTAAGCGTCTGATTGGCATAAGCTTCATACGTTGTGTTCGAAGTGACACCGACGGTCTTGCCGTCTAGATCGGCAAGATTGGTCGCCCTGCTGTCCTTGTGCACAACAGCGAACACCTGCTCGTAGAAGTAAATAGCGGGGAAGTCGAATTTCTCGGCTCGAGCCGCGGTTGGCGTCATCTGACCCATGGCGATATCCCATCGGCCTTCCCACTTGCCGGCTGTGATAATATCCCAACCGGGCGTGACGAACTTGATCTCCGCGCCGAGCGATTTTGCGATAACCTTCGCAATATCAACATCGAATCCATCAAGTTCGTGCTTCTCGTTCAGGTGCGAGACCGGACCCCAGTCCGTACCGACTGCCACTGTTAGCGTCTTTGACTCCAGCACCTTGTCGAGCACGCTCCCGGCAGTAGCTGTGCTCCCGACCGCAAATGACGCCGCAGCTGTAACCGTTGTCAAAAGTCTGTTCATGGCTTCCCCTGTATTTTCGTGGCTTTTTGCTTCGCCGGCACGGGCGCACTCCGCACCTGAATGCGATCCTGGCCCAGGAAACTGACCCTTCCCCCTGACCGCCAGCTGTTTCGCCATCAAGCTAGCTTGCCGCGACCGGCTTTGCAACATCTGTTTTCAGTTTTAGATAATGCTTCATGTGGATCATTTGGATAATGCTTCATGTGGACCACGGAGGATGTAGCGCGGCTCGCATCTCCCATTTGATAATTAATGAGGGAGACCGCAGGGTGGATCGAGCTAACTCTGTCCCGCCTCTGCTGGGAGGTGAGCTAACTTGAAGAAGCGTCGTAGCGCCAATGAGCCTACGGCCCACGTGCCACGATAGCCCTGCCGCAGGGGCTATATCAGCGCTAGAGGACGACCTCCATCTCGGACCTATTGGTCGGACGGGCACCGATCCGGTCCTGGTGGGTCGTTGATGACCGCCCCCCGAGTGCCCGGACTTCGCCCTCCGGCGTAGGTAGCGAGGCAACTCGGCTGTCTCGCCAAGTTCACGAGGCCGGTCGCTCATGATCGTCTATGAGAACGGCACCGAAGTCTCACGTCGTAGGCGATCCTACAATTATCGAGGGCGCAGGTCCTTTTCGAGTTTTCGAGGGCGAATGCCTCTTGATGATGCGCGGGTTGAACGCGTTTCCTTCCGTGGTGTCTTCGCTGATTATCATCTTTGGCACATTGTGTTGCCGTCGGATGGGGCACTCCGTCACCAAGTCAAACCCAACTTAAACACCGCGAATTGGAAAGCGCTGGTGTTTCAATGTGTTGAGGGCGTGCGCAGGGTTGTTAGCACTACGAAGCGCTCGAGGGAGGGTTCCGAAGCCGGCTCAGGCAGCCTGTGCTTCGGCCACGTTCGGCGGCAAGGCGACGCCGGCCGCGCGGAAGACGTTGCCGATAGATCCAGTTGCCGGCGTGCGAACGGTGATCACCTTGCCGTCCTTCTCGATGACGCCGGTCTGTAGGCGGTCGAGTTCCCGCAGGACGTCGGCCCATTCGGGCTTGATGGCGGCCGCTTCGCAGCGCTTGTGCAATTCCTTGCGCAATACGAGGGCGATAAACGAACAGAACACATGGCCGCGGATGGCCTCGTCGGAGGAATGATAGATCGGCCGGGTGCGCATCAGCGCCTTTGCTGTGCGGAACAGCTCCTCCACCTGGAGGAGGTCGCGATATCGCAGGACGGCCTGCAGCGGCGTGATCCTGGCATTGGTGCGCAGCACGAAGATGCCGTCATACCTTGCCTCGTCAGCGATCTTGCCGGCATCGATCTCGAAAGCGCCGGGGCTCGTGCTGCGCAGATAGCGGCGGTAGGCCGAGTTGCCGACAAGCGCCTTGTCGCCCTTCTTCAGCTGGCGGTCGAGGCCCTCGACGATCGCGGCACGATCGGCACGGTCCTTGTCCGCCTCGGCTTCATTGCGGGCGACAATGTAGCGCCGTCCTTCGACGGTCACCTCCTTGACGAAGAGCTGCGTCTCGCCGGTGGCGCGTTCGATCAGCAAAGGCGTGAAGCGCTTGTCGTCCTCGAGCACGACACGGCGCACCAGGACGTCCGTCCTCTCGCGCACGCCGAGCACGTATTCCAGCCCGCGCTCCTCGAGCGCGGCCATCGTGGCAGCGGAAATCATGCCGCGGTCGGCGACGACGCAGACCCGGCCGATGCCGAAACGATGACGCAGCCGGTCGATGACCGGGATCAGCACGCTGACATCGGCGGTGTTGCCCGGCCACATCTCCGAGCAGACGGGTCGGCCCTCGCCGTCGATCACCACGCCGACGATCATCTGGTTGAGATCGGGCCGATGGTCCTTGGAATGGCCATGGGCGCCGAGCGTGGCGCCGCCGGCGCCTTCGAAGGAGAGCGAGGTGGTATCCATAAACACGACACTGAGGTCGGTGAAGAGATCCTTGCGCCTGGCGAACAGCGCTTCCTCGATCTCGTCCTTCACAGTGCGCGGCGAGAATGGCGTCGCATTGGCTTGGCGCGCCTCGGGCAGTTCCTCGCCGAGCCAGGCCATGGCCCGGTAGAAGTGATGCAAGGCAAGATCGTCGGCGCCGGGGATGTCGTAGTCGACGAGCCACTTCTCGCAGGCCCTGTCGGAGCCGGAGGCCATGATGCGGTGAAGCACGGCAGCAAACACGGCCCGTTCGACGGCAAACTCGAACTTCCGCTCCGTCAGCAGCCCTTCGATGACCGCCCGGCAACCGGTGTCCTCCCACAACCGGCCGAACAGCAGCGGTGCGCCAATGCGGCGGGTGTGCAGGCTTGTCGAACTTTGCTCGATGGCCTGCAAGACCATGGCCCGCTCAGCGTAGCGGCCAACTGAAGAGGCGAGCCGATCGAGATCACCCGAGGCCAGGACCGCCTCCTTGCGCCCGAGATTGCGGATGATCCGCTGCTTCATCCGCCCTTCCTCGCGCACGCTCTCGACGAGGTAGAGGTAGGTGTAGCCGCGGATGTTCTTCTCGCGCACGAACATGCAATCAGCATTACCAAAAACGGTGATTCGTCAAGCTCCGCGCTTCAAAGCAGGACATTATTTAGCATTACGCCTAAAAACCGCGCCTAGCTCCACCTCAACAAAAACAACGAGATAACGCAGAAAATGCGCCGGAATCTGCCGGCAACTGTTCAAGTCGGGTCAAACGGCTCCCGCAAACAGGGGGCAGGCCGGTGTGTTGGTGAAAGACCAGGCACCACATGAGAACGGTACAGGGGTTACTACCCCGTACTCTCCAGCCGAGAGAATTGTTACAGCAACGCGGGCCTAGCGATGCTCGCAAGGGTGAGCCGGCAAACGTCCGTAATGTCGTAGATAGGTAACCCGGTCCTACAGCGGAGACTACCTGTGACGCATGGGAACCCGGTGCATTCGAAGACTAACATCCCGATCTCGGGATGCTTAGCACGAAGTTTGGTGATACATGCGGCGACCTCCTGCTCGATCCGATCCACACTGGTTCGGACCAGTGGACGCGCCAACGCGTTGCGTACGTATTCGCCTTCTTCGACTCCGCCGACGACCACTCTCGATTGGCCTGCCGAATTCTCGATGCCAAACAGGTCTTCACTGCAGTGTCTTGAATCAGCGGTTATTACTGCGAGCTTCTGAGCAGGTGATAATTGACGGAGCAACGTTGGAATAAGGAGTAGGCTTGACATGGCCACCGGCACATTTACTGCTGCGGAGACCGCCGCTTGAAGTCGGATGAAAAAGCCACAGTCAGCAGAAATCATCCCGGCGCCTCGTTCGACCAAGCGCCGAGCAGCCGCCACACAAGGGCCTTCGAGTAAAGGGTTGCCGCGAATAACGGTCTCCGCCGATGCACCTTCCACCATTTCCGTGATGATTGGACCGCCAAAAGTCGTCGGTTCCATAAGGGACCCTTTTCGCGGAACATGGCACCGACTATCGGGCATCAGGCCTTCATCAAGCTCAAGAATTCCAAGGATAGGGCTGCCTTGCAAAGCCATGGATAAGCCTCTTCGAATAGTACGCAAAATGCGGGATAATCTCAGACTCGTAGCGGTGGCTCATGGCGCGATCCCAGCGAGCAAAATTCGTATTTCAATGGATTTTCCGTCCTCGTTTCAGCCTGCGCTTCTTAAAGCCCTGCGATGCAGTTTTTTTTGGACTGCACGTCCGCGGGCTTCTCATCGGCGGGAAAGGCGACTATTCGGCAGAATTTCCATTGAGGTCCCCACCGTTATGGCGCAGGTACTACCTTGATTAGGCGATTCCACGAGCGATCGCGGCGTCCACGGCATCGCCCAGACGCTCCACAATCGTGTCAATCTGGTCGGCGTTGACGATAAACGGAGGCGCTAGCAGGATGTGATCGCCTCGCACGCCATCAATTGTGCCACCCATCGGATACACCATCAGCCCGCGCGCCATAGCTTCTCCCTTCACCGCCGCGTTCAGTTTCCGGGCCGGTTCAAACGGCGACTTGTCAGAGAGCTCGGCCACGAGTTCTACCGCACGAAAGAGACCGCGCCCGCGGATGTCACCGACATGAGGATGATTATGGAAGCGCTCCCGAAGCCGCCGGTTGAGCAGTTCGCCCATCTCAATGACGTTGTTGAGAAGCCGATGCTCGCGGATGACGTCCTGCACCGCAAGGCCGGCTGCCGCTGCCATCGGGTGTCCCATATACGTATGACCATGCTGGAAAAAGCCTGATCCGGAAGCAAAAGCGTCGTAGATGTGGCGTCCAAATAGCACGGCGCCGATCGGCTGATAGCCTCCGCCCAGCCCCTTCGCGACTGCCATTATGTCCGGTACAATGCCTTCCTGTTCGAAAGCGTGCAGACTTCCGGTGCGCCCCATTCCGCACATGACCTCGTCAAGGATCAGGAGAACGCCGTAGCGGTCGCAGATCTCGCGGACCCTTCTAAAATAGCCATCCACCGGAGCCACCGCGCCCGCCGTCGCCCCAACAACTGTTTCGGCAATGAAAGCGATCACCTCGTTTGCCCCTAGTTCGAGAATTTTTGCCTCGAGGTCGTTGGCGACGCGTTCTCCGTACTGATACTCACTTTCAGCTGCCAAGCGGCCACGATAGGCGTAGCATGGTGCAATGTGATGGGTTTCGATAAGCAGCGGTTGGTACTGGGCCCGGCGCCATTCATTGCCGCCAGCGGCCAGCGCTCCGAGCGTATTGCCGTGGTAGCTTTGACGGCGCGCGATGATGTGCCTGCGTCGACTCTCCCCTTTCTCGACGAAGAACTGGCGCGCCATTTTTAGCGCCGCCTCCATCGCCTCCGAGCCTCCGCTGACGAGATAGACGTACTCGATACCATCCGGCGAATCGGCAGTGAGGCGATCCGCCAGCTGCTCGGCAATTTCCGAGGTGAAGAAAGCCGTATGGGCGTAGGCGAGCTTGTCAAGTTGCGCGTGCAACGCTGCCAGTACGTCCGGATGACCATGACCTAGGCACGACACAGCGGCACCACCTGACGCATCGATATAAACCTTGCCATCGGCACCGAACACTTCGATTCCACGACCGCCAACAGCCACTGGCAGGTCGGCGTGGATCGCGCGATGCAAAATTTTGCTCATGAAAGTCTCGTGCTTGCAGTCAATATAGGAGTCGGGTGACCCATTTCATAACGAGCCCGACGCGGCTGAACCATCTGCCAGCGACACTAAGCAAAATCGACCCGCTTCGCAACAAATGTTTCCATTTAGCTTGGACGCACCATCCGGATCGACGCGCTCGCCCGAAGAAGGACGAACTCGGCCTTGCCGCTAACCACCGCCCTCTCACCTCGTAACGTGAGCACCGGCGGACTCGATTTGCAGATGGAGGTCAATCGCAACAGGCGTTTCATACACTTGTAATTTTGTTCTGCATGGATCATTGCTAATTTGGGTCAGGATTGGGCGAAGCAACCTGCCGTTCGCTCGCAGTGCAGACCGGAAAACAGAATTTGTCAGTAGGCGGTGAGAAATGAGCGATGTCGAACAGCCGACGGCGATTTGCGTCGCTCCCAATGGCGGCAAACTGAGTAAGTCCGACCACCCTTCCCTGCCGCTCGGCCCGGCTGAACTGGCGCGGACGGCGCAGGAGTGTCTCGATGCAGGCGCGTGCCTTATCCACGTCCATGTGCGGGATCACGACGGCGGACACCTCCTCGATGCCTCCGCATATCGCGAGGTCATAGATGCCATCAGCGAGGTCGTCGGCGATGAAATGATCGTTCAGGTTACGAGCGAAGCGCTTGGTCGCTATACTCCGGAGCAACAGATCGCGGTCATCAAGGAGACCCGGCCGGAGGCCGTTTCTTTGGCGCTACGCGAACTGGTCCCGACGCAAGCTCACGAATCCGGGTTCGCATCGTTGCTGTCCTGGCTCCGCGCCGAAGAAATTCGGCCGCAGATCATTCTCTATGATCCGGACGAGACGTTCCGTCTGGGCGAGTTTCACCGCCGAGGCCTCATCCCATGGAGCCAGGTTCCGGTTCTTTTCGTGCTCGGACGTTACACCCCGGGTCAGAAATCGCGTCCCGCGGACCTGTTGCCGTTCATCGACGCGGCCAAGCCCCGTTTCGCCCATTGGAGCGTGTGCGCCTTTGGCGAACGCGAAGCCGCCTGCGTGACCGCGGCGGCTCTGCTCGGCGGGCATGTCCGCGTCGGCTTCGAGAACAACCGCCGGCTTGCCGGCGGGAAGCTGGCCGGGTCGAATGCCGAGCTGGTCGCAGGTGTAGCGAAAAGCCTCCAAGGACTTGGCATCGCCCGCGCCAGTGCGGCCGAGCTTCGTCGATTTTGGCAAGACCTGTAGTCCTCCTCATCTAGCCCCCGCATTGCGTCGCGGACTACCGGCGGCTTCTCAGCGACTTGAAACCGGTCTGCCGAACTGTCACGGGCGCTGAAACACGTGTTGCACAGGTTAAAACGTTGCGTTACGTGTGGGTTATGGCTGACGGACCTCTATCAGAGCAATTGGTTGCCGGCTTCGACGCCCTGTCGGAGCAATTCCAATCGGCGGCGCGCTATATTATCGATCATCCACATGACGTCGCCCTGCTATCCATGCGGGATCAAGCGCGACTGGCCGGGGTCCAGCCTGCTACTATGACAAGGCTGGCCAAGCATCTCGGCCTGGCGGGTTATGACGAACTTCGACGAATGTACGCTGACGCGGTTCGCAACGGCGACGCGGGTTTCGCGCGAAAGGCGGACGCGCAAGTGGTCACCCAGAAACGCAAGGGCGACCAAGGTTTCGCTCGCGAGGTTCTCCGAACACAAGCGGCGCAAATCGTACAGCTAGCCGAATCCTCCCAACTTGATGCAATAGTATCGGCCGCGCGGCGCCTTGCGTCTGCCAATTGCGTCTATTGCATCGGCCTGAGGTCAAGTCACGCGATTGCCTGGCATCTGCACTACATCTTGTCGATGATCGGGGAAAAGTCCGTCATGCTCGATGCGATGGCCGGAACGGGTACGGATGCGTTTGCCCGCGCCACCCGCGACGACGTTCTGTTTGCGACAAGTGTATTTCCTTACACACGCTCAACGGTTGAGCTCGCGGAATATGCGCATCAGCATGGCATTTCCATTGTCGCCATTACCGACAGCAAGGTTGCTCCACTCGCCCGCGTCGCCGACGACGTAGTCCTTGTCCAAACAGAAAGTCCTTCATTCTTTCACGCGATGACACCCGCTTTTGCGGTGGCGGAAGTGCTGGGCGCATTGATTGCCGGACAGGGTGCTGAAGCCGCGCGTGAATCCCTGCTCCGATTCGATGCTCACCTTGCGGATTTCAACACCCACCTGAAATCTAGAAACCGGAATCGAAAGCTCCGCTCGTCCAAACCGGCATCTTCAGCGGCGAAAAATGCGCTTGGTCGGAAATCCGAAAAGAGTGGCGACTAGAACTGATCTCCGCCGAGGTGTTAGCCGGGGGAGCGGGATCGCGGTCGATTGCGCGCCCCTCGGTTCACAACCCCAACGGGCCTGATCACAGCGACCTAGCGAACCTTCGGGCTCGCTCAGCTGGCTGCAGCATGGATCAGATCGGATCATATGGTGGCTCTCCAGTGTCACTGGGCCGCATCCCGTGAACGAAACCCCGATAGGCCGAGGATAAAGGACATATCGGCTGTTCCGAAAGCACCGGTCATGCGGATGAAGAACGTTGCCGTATCGAGGGTTCCTTGGGACCCTCCGCGCCACATCGCGCGGCCCCCAGCGGCGAAGGACAGATGGCCAGCTTCTGCCGGCCGGCCGCGCACTGGCCCGGCTATTCCAATTTTGGAATGATCCATTTCGTTCACAAATCCTACATTGCAACATGTGTTGCAAATCTGACTGGGTCTGATATCGTGCCGGGCGAGCGTGGTCACTGCATCTCGTGTTGATAGGAAGCATGATGTTTGGAACGGTTACTTACGGAATCCAGGACGATATTGCCGAAATTCGCTTGAACCGGCCGCACCGGCTAAACGCAGTGGTGCAGCAACTGTACGACGATCTCCTGGAGGCTCTCAATCAGGCTGAACGAGATAAAAACGTGCGCGTGATTGTGTTGACCGGCCAAGGGCGGGCGTTTTGTGTCGGTGCTGACATGAAGGAGCACAAGGCCGGTCGTTCGGCCTTTGACAGGCGACAATACCTGATGAGCGAACAAAGGGTGTGTCGAAGTCTGCTTTCACATCCAAAGCCGATCATTGCGGCCGTGAACGGCTATGCGCTGGGTGCCGGTGCCGAGATGGCGATCGCTTGTGATTTCATGGTCATGGCCGCATCGGCGCGGATCGGATTTCCGGAGATTGGCCTTGGTGCATTCCTCGGCGGCGGCGTCACGCATATCCTCCCAAGACTTGTCGGCCTGGCAAAAGCGCGTGAGCTGATCTTCCTTGGTCGACAGATCGATGGAGCTGAAGCGGTCCGGATGGGGCTGGCGTCACGCTGTGTCCCCGACGACGAGTTTGCGGAAGGCATCCGGACTTTGGCAGCCGAACTGTCGAAGAAGGCCCCATACTCGATGCAGCTTGCCAAACAACAGTTAGCATCGGCTGCTCACGGGACGTTCGACTCTGTGCTTACTGCTGAGCTTGAGGGCATGATGTTTTGTTCGACTACCCGTGATTGGCAGGAGGGCGTCGAAGCTTTCGCCGAGAAGCGTCCGCCAGTGTTCCGGGGGGAGTAACAATGGTATCGAACGACCTGCTCCACATCCTTTATCCCAACTCCATTGCAATCATCGGCGCGTCCAATAATCCTGCGAAGCGCGGATATCGGTCGTTGAGAAAACTCTTGGATGACGGCTATGCCGGGGCAATTTACCCGGTCAATCCTAAGGAGAATGAAATCTGCGGCGTTCGGTGTCTACCCGATGTGGGCAGCTTGCCGGAGCCTGTCGACCTTGCGCTGATCTGTACTCCTGCTGCGACGGTTGCATCAGTCATTGCCGAATGCGCCGAAAAAAGGGTGCGCGGTGCCGTGGTACTGGCGGGAGGCTTCGCGGAAACTGGAGACGATGGCAAGCGGCTCCAGGATGCGGTACTCGCCGCTGCGCGCGCTGGTGGCGTGAGGATCATAGGCCCAAACACCTCTGGTATTTTCAACACCCACAAAGCCTGTAACCTTGTCGGCTTTTCGGAGTTGCGCAAGGGTAGCATTGGGCTTTTGTCTCAATCCGGAAACATGGCTTTGTCGCTGGTCACGGACGCGCAAGCCAACGGCCATCTCGGTTTAAGCACCTATGTCGGCGTCGGGAACGAGGCCGACATCGGATTCGACGAATATCTCGACTACTTTGCGGCCGATCCCAACACCCACGTTGTAATCGCTTACGTTGAAGGACTGAAGGACGGCCGCCGCTTCTTGAGCGCCCTGAAGCGCATCTCGCTAGAAAAACCAGTCGTTATCTATAAATCAGGTCGGACAAGTGCCGGGCGCATTTCCGCAAAGTCCCATACCGGTGCTTTGGCTGGCGAATATGCGGTCAACGAGGGCGTCCTGAGACAAGCCGGTGCAGTCATCGCGCACCGATCCGACGAGATCCTGCCAATGGCGGAAGCGCTATCGTTGCTACCGCCTCTGCGTTCGTGTCGCGTTGCCATCCTTGCAGACGGCGGGGGTCACGCCACCATTGCGGCCGACGCGTTATCTGAGCGCGGTGTGGCGCTCGCTTCCTTAAGCGACGAGACACGACGGCGGCTAGCGGCGGTGCTCCCTCCGGCCGCGTCGCTCATCAATCCAATCGACCTGGCCGGCGGTACCGATGCGGATCCATCAGTTTTTGCCGCTTGCGCAGAGATCCTGCTGCAGGACGCGGCGGTGGACGGACTTCTTATATCCGGCCTCTATGGCGGGTATGCGGTCCGTTTCTCACCAGACTTGCTCGCCGCAGAAATCGGTGCGACGGACATGATCGGCGCGATGCCGCACCGATTTGGAAAGCCCGTAGTCGTTCACAGCCTGTACGGTGTGCTTCAAGCAGATCAGCGGCCATTACCGCTCGTGAACATGCGTCGAGCCGGTATCCCCGTGCACAGTTCCCTGGAAACCGCTGTGCGATGCATGCAAGCTTTGGCGGAGTACAGTGAGGTGAGCCGCACCTTTGAATCGTTGCCGCTTCGTGCGGAGCCCGACGGCGTGTTCGCGCAGGTGCTCGCCCGGTGCACGGCCGAGGGTAGGCGGGTGGTCTTGGAGCACGAAGGCCGATCCAGCCTGCGCGACTTCGGCCTCGATCTCGCTCCGACTTTTCTGGCCACTGATGAAAGTGAGGCCGAAGAGGCTTTTCGCCAGCTCGGTGGACAGCCGGTCGCGATGAAAATCGTATCTCGCGACATCCTGCATAAGACCGAGGCCGGCGGCGTCAAACTCGACGTTACCGACGCCGCATCGGTGCGTCGCCGCTTCCTGGAGATCGTCGCAAACGCCAAGGCTGCAGTTACTAATCCGAATATTGCCGGCGTCCTCGTCACTCCGATGGCCGCAAAGGGGGGCGTCGAGGTCATCGTCGGCGTTGTGCGCGACCCTGTATACGGTCCAGTAATGATGTTTGGGCTGGGCGGAGTCCTCGTCGAAGTTTTTGGAGATGTAGTGTTCCGAGCGCTTCCGATTTCGCGGAGTGATGCCTTTGCGATGTTGGACGAAATCAGGGCGCGAGCGCTTCTCGATGGCGTGCGAGGGGGAGCGCCGGTCGATCGAGAAGCGCTCGCGGACTTGATGGTGCGTATTTCGGGGTTCGTTGAAGCGTTCCCGGAGATCGACGAACTCGACCTTAATCCCGTCCTTGCCTATTCCCACGGTCTGACTGTTCTGGATGTTCGCATCCTTCTCACCGAGTCCTCCAGAATGCACTCGGCACACAAGCAAGGGATTGAGGCATGACCGATCTGCCGAGACTGATCGACGCGAAACTCGAGGTGAGCGATCGTGTCGCTGTGCTCTTGCTGGACCGCGACGACGTCCGCAACGAACTGACCGGTACGGCCCTGATCGACGATATCGTGCAAACAGTCGACTGGATCAATGGCGCGGCCGTCTCAGTATTGGTCGTGACCGGGGCCGGTAAGGCCTTTTCCGCCGGCGGCAACGTTAAGGACATGCGCGACCGTAAGGGGAGCTTTGCTGGCGATGTCCATGACGTGCAGGATCGCTACCGCCGTGGCATCCAACGAATGGCCCTGGCCATGCACCGCCTGGAGGTGCCAGCTATTGCCGCCGTTAACGGCGCTGCGATCGGGGCGGGCTTCGATCTCGCAACTATGTGCGATATCCGAATCGCGGCCGACAATGCGGTATTCGGTTCGACGTTTATCAATCTGGGCATTGTTCCAGGAGATGGCGGTGCTTGGTTCCTGCAGGACCTGCTCGGCCCACAGAGAGCGGCGGATCTCATATTCACCGGGCGACTGGTGCCCGCCAAGGAGGCTTTACGGATGGGAATCCTGCTTGAGATCACGGCGGCGTGGGCATTGCACTCGCAAGCGCAGCAACTCGCCGCAAGCATTGCCAGCAAGCCACCTCAGGCGCTGCGGCTTGCTAAACGGCTGCTGAAGGCGACGCGGCGGTTGGATTTGCCTGATTTCCTCGATCTCTGTGCACTATTTCAGGGCATCTGCCACAACACAAGGGATCATATTGAGGCGATCGAAGCGTTCCTGGATAAGCGTCCCGCTCAGTTCCAAGGGCGCTGATAGCCTCGTCCAATGATGTTCTCGGCCGGGTTCACGTCCGGCGCGCGCGGCGGCAGGACGATGAGCGTCAAATCGGCCGGCAGGTCGAGCTTGTCGGCGGCGTGCAATTCGGCTCGGTTGAGCAGCAGGACGGCATGGCTCCCGGCGCCACATGGCGACTGATTTCGTCGAGATGAAGCTGCATAGCCTCAGTGTCTGAAGTGGCCCCCGTTTTACCGGACAGGCAGCGGGTTGCATTAAGCACCAGCGGCTTTCGCCCTGAACTCGCGTAGCGAGAGGAAGCGCAAGCCGGAGTGCCCGTGGATTTCATTGTAGTCGTCGAACCATTTCGGCAGCAAGGCCAGGACAGTTTCGGCGTCGGGCAGAATGACGTTTCGGGCGTAGTCCCGTTTCAGCGTTTTCACGAATGCCTCGGAGATGCCGTTGCCTTGCGGGGAGCCGACTGGAGTGAAGGCGAGCCTGAGGCCGAGTGCCGCTGCGGTGGTCGCCGTTTCCCGGGCGATGTAGGCGCTGCCATTGTCGGACAGCCATTCGACGGGATGCGGCTTCTTGGCGCCAACAATGCGCCGCTCGACGGCTTCAATCATGAGATCACGCACCATCTGGCTCGAGACGCCGCCATGGGCGACGGCCGACCAAGCGATTATCTCGCGGTCGCAGGCATCGATGACGAACAGCACGCGGACAATATCGCCGTTGCGGCATTTGAGTTCGAGATGGTCCGAGCACCAGCGGATGTTGGAGTGCAGCGCGATGACGCCGGGCGGTAGGCGGTATGGCGCGTCAAGAACCAGACCATTGGTCTGCATGATGCGCAGCACCCGCTTGCGGTTGATAGGCGGCAAGCCCTGGTCGCGCCGTTCGCGGTTGAGCAAGGCGGATGCGCCGATAGCCATAGGTCGGCCGCTGGTCGACCAGCCTGCGGATCATGGGCAGCACGGCAACATCGCCAGGCTTGGCGTAGGGCTTACGCGTCGCAGGGCTTTCGAGAGGGTGTTTCCGCGTCTGCTCGGCAAGGTTGGAGCGGGAGACGCCGATTGTGTCCGCGACGCTCTTCACAGGGAACCGTCCTTGTCGAGCGAGGCGAGCCGCGACGCTGGCTTTTTGGGGGCGGCGAGATCGAGCGCTTCCTTGAGGATCTCGACCTCCACGGTCTTGCGACCAAGCATGCGCTCCAGGTCGCGCACGCAGCCTGGGCCGCGTGCCGGGCGTGGCCCACTGCCTGACGGTGCCGTTCGTCTGACCGATGCGGGCTTTATCCTGGAACCAGATCTCGACCGACGTCTCCTTCGGCAGATCGGACAGATGGGGTGATTGGGGTCTCTGCCGAGCCCGGATGAGGGCGGCTGCTCCTGTCGAGATGTGAGAACGTGGTCGATGTTGATTCGCCACAAACATCGGGAAGGAGCAGCCATGAAGTATTTTGCCGGACTGGACGTGTCTTTAGAAGAGACTGCGATCTGCGTGGTCGAGGAGAGCGGACGGATCGTCAAGGAGACGCGTGCGGCGAGCGAGCCGGAGGCGTTGATCAAAGCGCTGCGCAAAGTCGGGCTTCGGCTGGAGCGCATCGGCCTGGAAGCGTGCTCGCTGACGGCTTGGCTTCACGACGGATTGCGCGCCGAAGGCCTGCCGGCGATCTGCATTGAGACGCGGGCTGCCAATGCGGCCATGAAGACGATGCCGAACAAGACCGATCGCAACGATGCCCGCGCGCTTGCGCAGATCATGCGCACCGGCTGGTATCGGCAGGTGCATGTCAAGAGCCGGCAATGCCGGCTCTGGCGTTCTCTCCTGGTTGCCCGCCGCACTGTGCTGAACGAAATGCGCAGCATCGAGAATGTGGTCCGGGCGACCCTGCGGGAGGCCGGCATCAAGCTGGGCACGCCGTCGCGAACCACCTTCGCTGGTCGTGTGCACGAACTGGCCGGCGCTGACGCCGAGGTGATGGCGATGGTCGGGCCGCTGCTTACAATCCTCAGCGTCATGCTGAAGGAGTTCGCCCGCCTGACCAAGCAAGTTCTCGACATCGTCCGCAAGGAGGAAGTCTGTCGGCGGCTGATGAGCGCGCCCGGCGTCGGGACAACAGCTTCATAATACCCGCTATCAGTCGGGCGAGACGATTATCCGTTACCGATTCCATCCCCGTTACGGGGAAACGGTGACTGTTGCCGGGCGCAATCGTCGTGGTGACGAGGTCAGTCTGACCATCCGCCAGCCAGACGGCACCCTGGCGCATCTGCCGATCTGGATGACGGAAGATCAAGCGGAGGCGATGATGATGACGGAGCATCCTCGTCTGCCGCTGGCCTATCTGCACGAACTTCGTCTTGAGCTCGATGCCTGTCTAACCTTGCTGCGTGACGATTCCCGTCACGAAGGAGGAGACATGCATGAAGCAACGGCAACCCTGTCACCGCCAATTCGATCTCTTCGTGCCCAAGACCCCACCGGTACTGGTAGCAGCGTCCGAGCGGACGAAGCTATTGCCACTGGTGAGCGCGCTGCTGTCGGAAACACTCAGCGTCCCCGCAGTGACGGAGGCCGGCGATGAAGATCACGTCTGACCACCTGGCGCGCGGCGCCTTCATCTACATTCGGCAATCCACCGTCGATCAGCTTGCCAACAATCATGAGAGCCGGCGGCGTCAATATGGACTTGCCGACCGTGCCCATGCTCTTGGCTGGACGGATGTGACAGTCATCGACGACGACCTTGGCCGCTCGGGGTCGGGCGTCAGTCGTCCGGGCTTCGAGAAGCTGTTGGCAGCGATCTGCGAAGGCCGCGTCGGTGCCGTTTTTGCGATCGAAGTGTCGCGTCTGGCGCGCAATGGACGCGACTGGCACACGCTGATCGAATTTTGCGGACTGGTTGGCACGGTGATTGTCGATGAGGATGGAATCTATGAACCACGCCATCCAAACGATCGGTTGTTGCTGGGCATGAAAGGGACGATGAGCGAACTCGAACTGTCGCTCCTGCGGGCCCGTTCGATGGAAGCCTTGAAGCAGAAGGCACGACGGGGCGAGCTCTTCTTCACGGTAGCTGTCGGCTATATGAAAATGGGCCGCGACAAGATCGAAATGGATCCAGACCTGCGTGTGCGAGAGGCGATCGGGTTGGTCTTCACCCGCTTTGCCGAAATGCAAAGCATCCGCCAGGTGTTCTTGTCGCTTCGAAGCGACCAGATCGCGCTGCCGTACCTCAACTCCAGGAACTCCGGACAACGAGAGGTGCTGTGGAAGCTTCCGGTCTATGCGACGGTGAGCAATCTTCTCACCAATCCTGTTTATGCCGGCGCTTACGCCTTTGGCCGAACCGGAAGTCGGACGATAATCGAAAACGGCCGCAAGCGAATCGTGCGCGGCCGTCGCAAAGATCGTTCAGATTGGGCTGTCTTGCTCGTTGACCATCACGAAGGCTATTTGTCCTGGGCGGAGTTTGAAAGGAACCAACGGCTGATCGCTGACAATGCCAACGGCAAGGGCATGATGGTGCGCGGGCCGGTGCGCAAGGGGGAGGCTTTGCTCGCGGGCCTGCTGCGTTGCGGCCATTGCGGCCGCCGCCTGCTCGTCAGCTACAACGGCACCAAGGGCGATGTCGGCCGCTATAAGTGTGACGCCACCCGAAGCAACCCTGGCGGTGATCCCTGTATCTCGTTCGGCGCACTGCGCGTCGACGAAGCGGTGGGTGTCGAGATCGTGCGGTTGCTGCAGCCGCTCGGCGTTGAAGCGGCCATCCAAGCGATCACGCAGTGCGAGCACCAGTCTGGCGAAAAACAGCGCCAGATCGAGTTGGCGCTCGAACAGGCGCGATATGACGCAACCAGGGCGCACCGACAGTATGACACGGTCGACCCCGACAATCGTCTGGTAGCTGGCGAACTTGAGCGACGGTGGAATGGCGCCCTCGCGAGCGTACGCGCTCTCGAGGAAGAATTGGAGGCCCTGCTGCGACAGCGGCCGGCAGCTTTGGGCGTCGAGGAGCGCCAGCGTCTATTGCAAATGGGGGCCGATTTGGAGGCTGCCTGGCATCATCCGGCGGCCACTTCCGTCACGCGCAAGCGTATCGTCCGGGTCGTGTTGCGCGAGATCGTGGCACAGGTCGAGGGTGACGAGGTTCATTTGTTGTTGCATTGGCAGGGTGGCGATCACACCAGCCTGACGGTGAGAAAGAACCGGCGAGGTCAGACGCGGTGGTGCGTCGAGCCTGAGACGGTGGAGTTGATCCGCGCCTGCGCACGAATGATGCCTGACAAGGCCATTGCCGGCATGCTCAACCGGATGGGAAAGCGGACAGGTCGATCGAATGGATGGACACAGTCGCGTGTGCGGGGCTTCCGCAATACGCACGACATCGCGGTCTACAGGGATGGCGAATGGGCCGAGCGCGGCGAAGTCACGTTGACTGAAGCCGCCAGCATGCTCAATCTGAGCCCTGCGACGGTCCTTCGCCAGATTCGCGCCGGCATCATCCCTGCCCAGCAATATTGCATGGGCGCACCTTGGGTTCTCAAACGAGGAAATATCGAAGATTCGCATCTGATCGAGCGGATCAAGTCGTGCTCCAAGGGGCCGCCATCATCAGATTCGGATCAGAAGACCCTTGTCTTTCAATAGCGTAGCGAGATGGGCATTATGACGTGGGACCAGGGCCGATCACGGCGCTCACCTTCCGCGCCACAATCGACCGACCGGAGCGGTTCGGCTCCTCGCAGGCGGTGGGAGCGCATCTGGGGCTGGCGCCGGCGCGCCACCAGTCCGGTGAGACCGACATCCAAGGCAAGGTCAGCCGCTGCGGCGACGAACTCGCCCGCACCGCCCTCTACGAGGCGGCGCATTCGCTGCTCGTGCGCTCGAAGAAATGGTCGAGCTTGCGCGCCTGGGGCATGAACATCGCCAAACGCCGCGGCATGGCGCGGGCCCGGGTAGCAGTCGCCCGCAAGCTTGCCGTCATCCTCCATCGCATGTGGGCCGACGCGACCGAGTTACGCTTTGGAAAGGAGCCTGCCGCATTGGCGGCGTGACCCGAGACAAATCAAAGGAGGCAAAGAACACGAACAAAGCTTTCGTCCGAAAGGGCGATGCCCGGATCGTTCCGTGGGGGCGATGGGCGAGGCGATCTCGTTGGGTGTCCCGAACCTGCCGAACCAAGGTTCGCAAGGTCGTGAAACAGATAGAGACGTCTCGCTCTCCTGATCCCATCATGCGGCGGCCCCAAGCGCCGACCGCGAAGAGAAGCGCGTGACCCGCGGACGATACGATCCGGAAAAAGAACAGGAGCAGCTTGACATCGACGACCCCAATCAGAGAAGGGCACTCAACATGCGCGAGTTTTTGAACACGTCCATGACACGAGCGTCCTGCCCATGGATGGCGCGGCCTGGCGCTCATGTGCGAGAAGCCGAGCTCGTTCAACAGCTTCCGACATAGCGTTCATGGTTGTCGATGCCGAAGCGTTCTCATCCGTCCTCTAGCGCTGATTCAGTTCCTGCGGCAGAGCCATCGGGGCCCGCGGGCCCGGCCTCGTTGCCGCCACGGCGCTTGTGACCTCCCAGCGAGGCGAGACAGTTTTTGTGATTTCATCTGGATGCACTCTCTCGGTCACCGTTCGTCAAGCCCGACGGAAGACTGAGCCGCCTGCATTGGATGATCCATATGCGACATTTCATGGATAGCGCAAACATCTGTTGCAAAGTCGGTCGCGACAAGCTAGCGATAGAGGCCGCGATAATAACCGCCCATCAGAAGGTATGGGCTGCTAAAAAGGTGATATCCCAATGCTCGATTCTTATCCTACCAAAGGTAAGCGGTGGCCCGCCTGGGTGAAGCAGGGCTTGGCGTTCCACGGCGCGCCCCTTGGAATCATGCTAACTGAACGCTGGCCTACCCCCGGCGTCCGCCCTTATTTACCCGGAGACACTGGCAATGCGACAACTTGGAGCGTCCCCGTGCGCTACAAGACAGTGCCCGGTCTCAACAATGCGTCGATCTTTGCGAGTGACGGCGACAAGATGACAGCGGCTGTGGTGCAGACTGCTCGTGAGCTCGTTCGTGAGGGCGCTCAGTTGATCGCCTGTAACTGCGGGTACTCGATTCGGTACCAGCAAGCGGTGCGTGACGCGGTAGACGTGCCGGTGTTCCTATCGCCCCTTCTCCTCGCTCCTTTTCTCGAAATGATGCTTCCATCGAACCAGGCCCTCGGCATCATTGTGGCAAACAAGCCTGCGCTAACTCAGGACATGTTGGAAGCGAGCGGGTTGCGAGCCGATATTGGCCGTAGGGTTGTCGTCGTCGGGCTGGAGGACACTCCCGTATTCGCGCCCTCTTATGTTAGACCCGAGGGCGACCTGGACGTCGGCGGCTGCCAGGCTGACCTAGTCAATACTGCGGTAGCTCTACAAAAGGAGCGCCCCGACATTGGGATGCTGTTGCTGGAATGCGGCGATCTGCCGCCTTACGCCCATGCGATTCAGCAGGCGACCCAAATTCCTGTCTTCGACTTCACCTCGATGGTCGAGTTCTTCGTACGAGGGTTGGTGCGCAAGCCCTTCACGGGCCTAATCTAAAGGCCCTTAAGTGCGGGGGACCGTGGCTGAGGCCCGTTCCCCGCGGTAAGATGATGCCGGAACTCGTATTCCATAGCAAGTTCTTTGCTTAGCGCAACACATCGTTCGATCTGTTCTCCAATCAGCCTGCTGGGAAGTCCGCCCGGCCGCCGCCGCGCTAGGCGCTGCCGGAAGAGACGCGCCGGCGGCTGAGCAGGCTTTGCTGCGCCTGATCCCCGACCACGTCGACGGCGATCGCGCCGTGCGATGGGAGGCCGAGCTATGGTCGGAATTGGGTGACGAGGCCGATCAGGCGGCGCGGTGGTCCGGCGTCAGCGAGTCAGCGACACCGTCGGTGAATTTGACGCCGGCGATGACCCTTGGCAACTGATTTTCGCCCTTCAGCCGACGCCAGGTTTTGGCAGCGCTCATGACGAGCTTGAAGACCATAAGCCGGGCCGTCCTGTGCGACAGGCTTCCCTTGGTGCGCACCGTGCGGTGCCGGACGGTGGCGAAGACGCTTTCGATCGGATTCGTAACCGGTATAAGATTCTCGGTGCCGATCTCCGGCTGCGGTTTTCGCGATCGCGGCGTATGGTGCGACCATCCGGGACAGAGGCACCGGGAGCACGAAGGTGCGGGCAGGCCGATCCAGTACGTTGAGCTGCGAGCTCGTGTTAGTAGATGGCCGCCTCTGCGACTCGCCCGGTTGCGCTGAGAGCGCGAATCCGTAGTTGTCGTGTCGCCCGCGGCTCCCCACTAACTGATCGAGAGGAGACAAGGGAATGCGACGTGTAATCGGAATCGACACGCACCGCACCTTTGGGGAGGTGGTGATCTGGGAAGATGGTCGACTGCGGCATGTGGGCCGGGTCGACATGACGCGAACCGCGCTGGAAGGCTTCGGCAAAACCCTTCTGGCCGACGACGAGGTGGTCATCGAAGCCACTGGCAACTGCATGGCGGTCTCTCGGGTGCTGTCGCCATGCGTGAAGCGGGTGGTGATCGCCAACCCGCTGCAGGTGAAGGCGATCGCGCACGCCCATGTGAAGACCGACAAGATCGACGCCGGCACGCTGGCCAGCTTGTACGCAGCCGGCTACCTGCCGGAGATCTGGACACCGGATGCCGCCACCGAGCGGATGCGCAGACTGGTCGCGCGGCGCTACCAGGTCGTGCGGCATCGGACCCGGATCAAGAACGAGGTACATTCGATCCTCTACGCTCATCTGATTCCACGGTGTCCCCATGCGGACCTGTTCGGGCGGCTCGGTCGTGCCTGGCTCATCGGACAGCCGGTGCCGGATGACGAGCGCGCCGCAATCGAGCGCCATATCCGGGAACTGGATCGGCTGGGTGACGATCTCCGCGTGCTTGACCGGGAGATTGCCGAGCGCGCGCTCGACGATGCGGCGATCAAACGGCTGCTCACAATCACTGGCGTCAATCTGGCGGTGGCGGCCGGGTTGATGGCGGCGATCGGCGACATCGGCCGTTTTTCCAGCCCGCAAAAGCTGGTGAGCTATTTCGGCCTGAACCCACGAGTGCGCCAGTCGGGGCTCGGCGCTGCCCATCACGGACGGATCAGCAAGGTCGGACGCAGCCATGCCCGCGCGATGCTGGTGGAAGCCGCCTGGGCGGCCGCCAAGACCCCGGGGCCGCTCCATGCGTTCTTTGTCCGCATCCGGGCCCGGCGCGGCCATCAGGTTGCCGCCGTCGCCGTGGCGCACAAGCTGACGGTGCTCGTCTGGCATATGTTGACGAAAGAGGCGGACTACCTCTGGGCGAGACCCAGTCTCGTTGCACACAAGATGCGCAGCATGGAGTTGCAGGCCGGCAAGCCGCAGAAGAAGGGCAACAGCCGCGGACCGACCTATGCCTACAATGTCAAGGATCTGCGGAACCAGGAGATGCGCGTCGCCGAGCAGGCCCAGAAAGGATACGAACACTTCGTTGAGGCTTGGCGCCCGCGCCTGCCAAAGGAAAAGGCGCGCGGGCGCCTCAGTCCGGCAAGGCTCGAATAAGGCGGCCCGGCGGCGCTTTCAGCCGATGCACCACGCTTCGCCACGAGGTCGCCCGCGCACGACGACAATAGCGGACTGCGTCGGGTATTTCCAGTTGCGCCTTGCAACCCGATCCGATCGGGCCGCCGTGCTCGGGTCGGTCAAGGCCCAAGCCTTGCGGTGGCCGCGTAAAAACGCGGCCAGCCTTGACTGCCCCCTGCGCGCGGCGGCTGTGAATGGGGCGGTCGTGACGGAAGAACACCAGCGACGCGGTCGAACCAAAGAACATACTCGGGGAGGTTTTAGGGCTCGTCACAACATAGCGCTTGTCGATCTCATCCGTAGCGGACTGCGTTGGGTATTTCCAGTTGCGCCTTGCAACCCGATCCGATCGGGCCGCCGTGCTCGGGTCGGTCAAGGCCCAAGCCTTGCGGTGGCCGCGTAAAAACGCGGCCAGCCTTGACTGCCCCCTGCGCGCGGCGGCTGTGAATGGGGCGGTCGTGACGGAAGAACACCAGCGACGCGGTCGAACCAAAGAACATACTCGGGGAGGTTTTAGGGCTCGTCACAACATAGCGCTTGTCGATCTCATCCGAGGTGCGCAGATGGTCCCAGTGCTCGGCCGGGAAGTCGAAGAAGGTCAGCAGCGCCTCGCGGTCCTTCGTCAGGCAGTCGACGGCCTTGGGATATTTGGCCTCGTATTTGTCGACGAAAATGGCCATCGCAACCTCGGAGGTCGCCCGATCGGGCGCGTCGCGGATCTCCCTGAGATCGGCCTTCATGTTCGGCTGCACCGATTTCGGCACCTTGTTGAGCACGTTGAGGACCTTGTGCTGCCAACACCGTTGATGCCGGGTCGACGGAAAAATCTCCTCAAGCGCCTTCCAGAAGCCGATCGCGCCGTCGCCGACGGCGATCTGCGGTACGACCGAAAGCCCGCGGGCCTTCAGATCAACGAGCAACTCGCGCCAACTCTGCGCGCTTTCTCGCACGCCGACCTGAAAGCCGACCAGTTCCTTCCTGCCTTCCGGCGTCGCGCCGATGACAACCAGCATGCAGGCGGCATCATCCTCCATGCGCGCCTGAAGATAGACCCCGTCGGCCCAGATGTAGACATAATGGCGGGCCGAGAGGTCGCGGCGCTGCCAGCGATCATAGTCGGCCTGCCACTCCTCCTTCAGCCGTCCGATCACCGACGGCGACAGGTTCGGTGCGTCCTTGCCGAGAAGCGCGGCAAGCGCCTCCTGGAAATCGCCGGTCGAGATGCCACGCAGGTAAAGGACCGGCAGCAGCGCGTCGAGGCTCTTCGTCCGCCGCGCCCATTTCGGCAAGATCGCCGAAGTGAAGGTGATGCGGTCGTCGCCGGAGGCCTCCGCGGCCCGGTCGCGCAGCTTGACACGGCTCACCGCAACCGGGCCGATCCCCGTCTGGATCGTTCTCTCAGGGCCATGCCCGTGGCGTACCAAGCGGGCCCGCCCATCGGCCAGGCGCTCGTCGGCCAAGGCGGCCAGGAATGCCTCGGCTTCCGCCTCGACGGCCTGCGCCAGAAGTCGCCGGGCGCCCTCGCGCAGAACCGATGTCAGGGGATCATCGAGTGTGTCGGGATGCGGAAAGGAAACAACGGTGGTATCTGTCTTCATGGCGTATCGCTCCTTCGTGAGGTTCTGGCAGGCTTTGTCACCCGCCTCGATACGCCGCCTTCCTCAAACCGTCATCACCCAGTTTCCGCCATAGCTCTGGGAGGCCACGGGTCACGATGCATGAGAGGATCAGCCGGAACCGTTTGGAGCGTAAGGCAATTCTTTATGTACCCCAGTCGTCGGCCCATCAAGTTCTGCACAATCGGGAGGGCAGCACGCTTCAACACACGATGCGTGACCGGCTGACAGGGCTCGGCTGGTGTCGAATACCAACCACCGGTGGCGATTTCGTTGGTCTGCCGCCCGGCGCGTCGCCCGAGCCCGCTTCGACCAGATATTTGCAGAGATCGGTCCCCGGCAAAGTCGGCAGTAGGGGCCCGTGAAGTGTCGCTTCGTCGATACGTATTGATAGACCAAGAGACGGTCTATGCGCCGCAATGGGGCAATAACCGATCGCTGCTGGGACTGAAGGGCAGTCTCAACGAGTACGAACGCGATCTTCTACGCCAGCATTCGGCGGCGCCAATGCCTATGGTAAGTTTCGTGCTGCGCTCGGATTTGGCCCGGCCGCTGATCGAACAGGAACCGACGCAGGACGCGCGAGGAATGGCTCGCATTGATCCGGGGCAGCTATGAAGATACGTCAGTTGGGAAAGGGCTGAAGCGATCCCTCGACAATGGTCGAGCCGCGCTGCATCGCCTTTGGCGGACTGCGTGTCGATGATGCTATTGAGGAAAAACTGCTGCGTGTCTTCTAGTCGGGCGCGATCGCTGCCGCCGCCTAGGCCAAGGCGCCAGGCAGCCGATCGCCGCGACCAGGTTCTCTGTCCGTTACGCCGCCGACCGGCTGGTTACAGCGGAACTGGAGCCACCATGGAACCGCGCCCTGGGGCATGGCGGCGAGATCGGGGCAATATCACCGCACATGCAGATGTTGGCCGCGCAAGGCATCCATCTTGACCGCACAACGCTGGGCCTGTGGCTGAAGCATCTCGCGTGACGGCTGCGCCCGCTCTACGAGCGGCACTTCAGATCACCCACGAGCAGGCACGGGTCTTCTGTGATGAAACCCCACTGCCGGTGCTTGACCCGGCCGGGGCCACCGGAATCGCTGCCGGTTGTGGGTCCACGTGATGAACGACCGGCCTGGAACGGCCAACGCCGCAGGCGTCACTTATGCCTTCGCGGTGGGCCGTTCAGGCTGATAGGGATGGGCTATCGTCAGCATGGGCGAGAAGTTGGCCTCAGCTCCCAGCAGAGGCGGGATAATTTTTGTGGTTCAGCTCGATGCACTCTCGCGGTCGTTCTCATCAAGCCTCAATAGGAGATGCGAGCCACATTGGCAGTGATCCATATGAACCATTCTGTGGCAAGCGCGAACATCTGTTGCAAAGTCGGTAGCGACAAGGTAGAATTTGAACTGCTGCCGGTCAGGGAGTGCGCCAGTGCCGGCCAAGGAAAAAGCAACGAAAGACAGGGGAAATGTCCATGAACAGAATTTTGGCGATGGTTGCAGCCGCGGCATCGCTTGCGGTCGGGATCGCGGCTACGACAGGCGCAGCTAATGCCGGGAGCGTGCTCGACAAGGTAGAGGCGTCAAAGACGCTAACGGTGGCAGTCGGGACGGACTGGGGGAAAATGTCGTTCCTGAACGACAATCACCAGCTCGACGGTTACGACATCGACGTTGCGAAGGGTGTCGCCGAACATCTGGGCGTGCAGATCAAGTTCGTAACGCCGAGTTGGGACATCATCACTTCCGGCAATTGGCAGGGCCGCTGGGACATGGCCATGGGTCAGATGACGCCAACCGCGGCTCGTGCCGAGAAATTCGACTTCCCTGCTATTTACTTCTACCAGCCGGCGGTCGCTGTTGTGCACAAGGACAGCAAGGCGACCAAACTTGCCGATCTAGACGGCAAAACGATAGGCGTTACCGCAGGCTCCGCGGCAGAATCATACGCAAACCAAACTTTCAGCCCCGACTGGATAGGCGCACAGCCCGTAAAATATCAATTCAAACCGGGCGCAGTTAAGACCTACGCAAGCACCAATGTAGCGTTCGATGACCTCCGGCTGGGCGATGGAGTCCGGCTTGATGCAGTTATCACTGACCAAACTTATGCGGAAGATGCAATTAGTGGCAGTTATCCAATAAAGCTTCTTGGCGACCCGCTATATTCCGCGCCGGGCGTCATCCCACTGCTTCATGGCGACAAGGAATTCAGCGACAGTGTTGCGGCCGCTGTCCAGAGCATGAAAGAGGACGGCACGCTCTCAAAGCTGTCAATGAAGTGGTACGGTGTGGACTACACCACCGACAAATAGAGATCGTGAAGCTAGCGACCAAGGCTAGCCTGGGTCGCTTCTTTCTTTAGAGGACTGCTCATGCTCTATCAGGATACGGTCGAATCCGAGATTCTTGTCCATAAACCATGGTTCATCGCCTCGATCTTCGCAGTCGTTCTTGCGGTATTTTTGGCGTTCAACTTGACGGGCACGACCATGGGCGATCTCATGCGGCCAGTCATTGGCGAGCCGCTGGAAAGCGGCTTTTACGGGCGCTTCGCGATCGCGTTTGTGATTGCGGTTATTTTCTGCCTCAATCTCATCCTGATAGGTTTTGCCCCACTAAAGGTGCAAATCGGCGTCGTGTGGTTTGAGTTATTGATCCTGTTTCTCGCGTTCTTCGAGACATTTGACTTAAGCATGCCTTTTATTTGGAAGAATCTGCCATTCCTGATTACGCAGGGTGTGGTGACGACGCTTTACGTTTCGGCGATCTCACTCGTTTGTGCGTCTACTATCGCAATTTTTGCCGCTATTGCAAAACTGTCAAGCAACGGCTTCGCCTACGCCATCGCCAGCTTTTACACGTCGTTTTTCCGCGGCCTGCCGCTTCTGATGCAGATTTATCTGATCTATCTCGGCCTGCCGCAGCTGGGCATCGTGATGGATGCCGTCCCATCAGGCGTGTTGGCACTCTCGCTTTGTGTTGGTGCGTACATGACGGAAATCTTCCGGTCCGGCATTGCGAGCATCGACCGCGGTCAATGGGAGGCGTCCCGGTCCATGGGGTTCGGCTTCGGCCTCACCATGCGCAGGATCATTCTGCCGCAGGCGCTTCCGGTAATCATCCCTCCTACGGGAAACATGTTCATTGGGATGCTGAAGGACAGCTCGCTCGTCTCGGTGCTGGGCGTGTGGGAACTGACGTTCCTTGCTCGCACCCTGGGCCAGGCCACCTTCAACCATATGGAGATGCTGTAGCGGCGGCGATCATCTATTGGATTCTCTCCATCTGCCTCGAGCTGATTCAGTCCAGGATCGAGCGCTACTACGCCAGGAGCAAGGTGCGATGACCGTCGAGAGTATAAGGCAAGTGAAGGGCGGTCCAAACCGGTACTCCGAGGCGCTTGCCCATATGCCGTATCCTGAGCAAAGTTCGGGTCGGAAGTCATCGAGCCAGAGGCAAGTGGCAGTGAGCGAAGCAATCATCGAAGCCAAAAACGTCTCGAAGTGGTACGGTGCCTTCAGAGCATTGACTGATATCAATCTCACCGTCCGCAAAGGCGAACGCGTCGTCATCTGCGGCCCCTCCGGATCGGGAAAGTCGACGCTGGTCCGCTGCTTCAACCGGCTTGAGGCGCACCAGGAGGGCGAGATCACCGTCAATGGGATCAGGTTGCACAGCAAGATGCGCGACGTGGCTGAAGTGCGCAAGAACGTCGGCATGGTGTTCCAGCACTTCAATCTCTTCCCGCATATGACGGTGCTGATGAACTGCATGGCAGCCCCGATGTGGATCAAGGGCGTGCCCGAGGCGGAGGCAAGGAAGATTGCGCTCAAATTCCTCGAGCGCGTACGCATACCCGAGCAGGCGAACAAATTCCCCGGTCAGCTCTCAGGAGGCCAGCAGCAGCGCGTCGCCATTGCCCGGTCGCTCTGCATGGAGCCAGCCGTCATGCTCTTCGATGAGCCGACATCGTCGCTCGATCCGGAGATGGTCGCCGAAGTCCTCGAGACGATGACCAGTCTCGCGCGCGACGGCATGACCATGGTGTGCGTAACCCACGAGATGGGTTTCGCACGCTCTGTCGCGGACCGGGTGATCTTTATGGATGAAGGCCGGATCGTTGAAGAGGGCAAGCCGCACGACTTCTTCACCAATCCGCAGCACGACAGAACAAAGCTATTCCTCAGCCAGATCTTGAAGCACTGAGGCGCGACATCCTAACGAGACGGTCGTTGCGGTCGCTCGCGACACGCAGCGTCATCGTCGACGCGTGACCCACAATGTCGTCAACCACTATCTCGGCCGCACGTAGAAGATCCCGCAGACGATTTCCGGAACAAATAGCACGCAGAGACCACAGCCCTTTACCCTCTGCGGGTTAAATTCTGTAGAGGCCAACCATGCCTGCCCGAAGCAGGTCTCCGGCGTATCGACGACCGACCTATCCGCGATCACCTGCGCATTTCGCAAAAACCGGACAACGATTCCGCTAAGTCGCGGACAGTTGCTTCGCTAAGTCCCGGACAGTTTGACGACGTTGGTCCTCGGGTGGAAACGGTGGAGCTCGGCGCGGGTGTTATGCGGCAGCGCCGTCCCCTCAGCCGTGCGGATTGCCTCGAGCCTGTCCGCAGCCTGGCGTAGGCTCAGCCGCAAGTGGCGGATGCCGAAGCGGGCGAGGATCGCCTTGATGCGGTTGACGAGCCGCGTCTGCTCACCGACCAAGGTTTGCCGCTCGCGATTCGGCCGCCGCGCGTCCTCCTCTTCGAGCGTCGGGATTGCCGCCATACTGCAATGGCGCTTCTCGCCGCGCAGCCAGCCAAGAAAGGCACGCATCAACAGCTCGGTGTCGAGGCGATCGGTCTTGGCGCGGCGGTGCTCGCGCGACACCGCAACACTGGCGGGGTGGATGGTGTAGGCCTCGATGGCTTGAACCCGCAGCCAGCGCGCCAACCAGAAGCCGTCGCCAGCCGCCTCATAGGCGACGGCGATACGCTTGATGGGGTGCCCGGCCTGTCCGGCTTCGTCGCGCCAGCGCTGCAGTAGTTTCAACAGAGCTGGCGCATCGGCATCGAGCTTCTTGAGCGGCTGGCGCTTGAAGCCCGGAACCAGCGCGGCGACCAGCCACTTCGCCCTTCCTCATTTCGATGACGGCGACGATCGTGTTATCCTGTTCAAGAGCGGTAAGGGACCGGCTCGCGTCAACAGATTGCGACATGGGGACGCTCCTTCTGCTGGATGCTTGAAGCGCCGAAGGATGCCACACCCTCGCTGCTCGCCCCATATCATCTGAAACACGCAATCACCGCCACACTTGCCCGGATCACTGGTATCGGACGATCTGATGTATCTGTGCTCCGAGGAGCCAAAACCCACGCCGGCTGGTCAGCTTTTCCTAATCGCGCGGCGAAGCGCGGCGCTGGTAGCCATCTAGGGTCAAGATGGGCGTGATATTGATAATGTTCTTGTCAACCTACTGGCAGGTTGAACTAGGATTGAATGCATCGCGCATATTGCCTCAAGCATGGGAACCGGCCGGGGCATGAAATCTGTAAGACAAATAGAAGGGAACATCGCATGAACAAGCTTATGAAAATGTTAGCAGCTGCAGCCTCGCTCGCGGTTGCGTGCGTGGCTTCGGCGACCACGGCCGATGCCGGGGCCGTACTGGATCGCGTGCTTGCCACAAAGACGCTGACAGTGGCGGCCGGGACCGATTGGGCGCCGATGTCATTCTTGAACGACAAACACGAGCTCGATGGTTATGATGTGGAAGTCGCCAAGGGCATCGCAAAATACCTCGGCGTGGAGGCCAAATTCGTAACGCCGGGCTGGGACATCATAACCGCGGGCAAGTGGGAGGGCCGTTGGGACATGGCCCTGGGCCAGATGGTGCCGACCAAGGCTCGTACCGACAAATTCGACTTTCCGGCCATCTACTTCTACACTCGCACGATCGCGCTCGTTCACAAGGATAGTAAGGCGACGAAGCTTTCCGATCTCGACGGCAAGGTGGTCGGCGTTACGGCGAACACCGCGGACGAGACCTATGCCAATCACACGCTCACGCCGAACTGGATCAACGCTAAGCCTATACAATTCCAGTTCACGCCTGGCCAAGTGAAGACTTACCAAAGCAACAGTATTGCGTATGACGACCTTCGCCTCGGCGATGGTCTTCGTCTTGATGCGGTCCTCATGACGGAACAAGAACTCCCCAATTTGCTCAAGGCCGGTTATCCGTTCAAACAGCTCGGTGACCCTCTGTTCTCGTCGCCCTCTGCAATTCCGGTTCTACATGGCGACAAGGAGTTCAGTGACAAGATAGCAGCCGCCATCAAGAGCATGAGGGATGACGGCACGCTCTCCAAGCTGTCTACGAAGTGGTACGGGGTGGATTACACCGTCGAACAGTAAAGGTCGTGAACTCTTTTTAAGGATTGCCCCCATGCTCTATCGAGGCACAGTTGTAACCCAGGTATTCGTCCAAAAACCATGGTTCCTTGCCTCAATCTGTGTGCTCAGGGGCCGAGAGCGGCGATGTGCCTATCGGCGCCCCCTACCAGCCTGAACACGACGTGGCGATATGCCAGCCGTGACGATTCACGGACAGTTGGACATGTGCTGCAATATCCGTTCGACCGAACGACTCTCCCAGATGATGCCCGATCTGCAGCGGGTAGTATTTCTGGCGCGGCAGCATTCTGTGGACAGCATGCCGGGAACTCATCGCCACCTTTCTCAAGTCACCTAATGAGAAGCCGCCGTTAGGCGCCAAGATGCCAGCTTCATGGGAATGGCGAGCGTTTCATGCTGCGGCTTTCCGCGCGACCGGAAATCAGCAGCAACAAAATCAAATGGAGAATAGCTTCCATGAGTCTAAGTGAATACGTAGATTACGACGCCACCGGTTTGGCCTCTCTCGTGAACTCGGGCGAAGTGACGCCCTTGGAATTGACGCGGCTGGCCCGCCAAGCCCACGACGAGGTCAATCCGCGCATCAACGCCGTCATCGAATTCTACGAAGATGCGGAGACCGTTGCCGGCGTGGACGCAGGGCTTTTCCATGGCGTGCCATTCCTTCGCAAGGATTACGGCGCCAGCGAAGCTGGCCGCCTCCAGGAAAATGGAAGCCGTCTGTTCAAAGGCTGCCGCTCCGATATCGACAGCTATTTTTTTTGTCGCGCGCGGGAGGCGGGGCTTCGGACTATAGGAAGAACGACGACGCCTGAGCTTGCAGCTACCGTGATGACCGAATCGATTCTCAATGGCATCACCGGTAATCCATGGGATTTGGCACGCTCCGCAGGAGGCTCCTCAGGGGGCGCAGCAGCGGCTGTGGCCGCCGGAATAACTCCTATTGCCCATGGCAATGATGGCGGAGGCTCAATCCGGATTCCGGCGTCCTGGTGCGGCCTTGTCGGCCTGAACCCCTCCCGAGGACGTGTTTCCGGCGGCCCTAATAATCAGGACGCATCGTTTGGTCGCAACCGCGAATTTGTTCTTTGTCGAACTGTGCGCGACATGGCGGCCGCTTTGGACGTTTTTTCTGGTCCTCATCCCGGCGATCCATTTGTCATCGTCCAGCCGATCCGTCCTTATGTGGACGAGCTCTCACAGCCTACCGGCCGTCTGCGAGTTGGAGTCGCGAGAACGAGTTGGGGCGCGGTGAACCTCGAGGCGGAAGTGTTGCACTCTGTCGAGGCCACGGCAACGCTTCTCCAGGAAATGGGGCACACGGTAACTGACATCGAGCCGCCATATGAGCCCATCGAGTACAGCAGAACGTACTCTTCGTTGACCGCGAGTTGGCTCGAAGAAGCGGCGCGCGCTATGGGGCGCACTCTCAGCGCGGACACTTTGGAGCCCGTCACCCTCAAGCGGTATGAATATGGCCGCAATTTGCCTCTTTCCCGAGCAGCGGACTTACAAGAGGCCCTCCGGAAAATGCGTTTCCGCGTGGGCGAGGCAATTCACCCCTTCGATATACTCCTGACCCCCACACTTCCAATCGTCGCCATGCCGCATGGCGGCATCTATTCTGCGACCAACCAGACCATCTCCGCAGAGGAATTCGTGGAAGCGGATACGACCATGTGTCAGTACACTGGTCTATTCAACGTCACCGGACAACCCTCTGTGTCCTTGCCTTTGGCACAAGATGCCAATGGGCTGCCGATTGGTATTCAGATCGTCGGCCGCTTCGGTGACGAGGCCACGCTAGTCCGTGTGGCACGAGATCTCGAGGAAGCCAGACCGTGGAGCGACCGTCGACCAAAAGTTAGAGCTGGGGCAAGCTGACGATCACCCTCTAAAGTTCGAATCTGAGCAATCTCTTACTGCAACGCCCGAGAATCCGCGCATACCACTTATATCGCGTGGTCGGCGTCGAAGCATTATATTCCGGAGATTCGCGCCGCAACTCTCGAGGCGGATCGTGCGATGGCACAACTTCGCGCCCGCCTGGCCGCAGTTAAGTCGCCTGGCGGAGTTAGGCTCCGCCACCGGCGACCCTGACGTCATATGCCGATCTTCACGTGGGCTCAGTTTTCACCGCGCTCGCCGTTTGTTCGCCGCGCCGGTCGCCGGAGTAAGGAAACGGGCCATGTGGCGCAGGCCGTAGCGGTGAAACAAGTGTTGCCATCTAGACGTGCGACGTCGTTGCGTGGTGTGACCTGCCACGGAAGCCACTTGAGAGCGCCATCTTGGAAAACCTGAACGACCACCCCAAGCCTGCGGGCGAACTCCTCAAAATGGCCGTCCAGTGCAAAAAACAAATGCTGGAGTCACGACACTAGCGCAGCCTGGTGGTGCTGCATGCCGGCGCAGCGCATTGGTGCCACGCCGGCGTCGCAATCTTAAAAAAACGGTCAGTAATTTACCAGCAGGTCGCGTGACATATTGCTGAGCGACTTCGCGCCATTATCTGTCACGCGAACGGTCTCACTGAAGATGTAACCATCGGTCTTTTCAAAGATGCCAATGAGGAGGTGGAAGGTCATGTTGGCCTGAAGCACGGTCTCATCTCCCTCCTGGAAGTTCGCACCGCCTTCCACCCAATCAATGCCTATCGCGTATCCGATTCTGGATTCCTTTCTCACACCTCGGGGTCCAAATTCGAGTCGAAAAGCTCGCTCAACATCGCTGCACCTCACTCCGGGCCGTATGGCTTCAAAGGCTGCGAGGAAACCGTCAACGCACGCTTGGTGCACGTGCCGCGATCTGGCGTTTGGCTCTCCCAAAAATACCGTCCGCGCCAGTGCGCAGGCATATCGGTGACGGAACGCGCCGAGCTCGAAATTAGTCTGGCATCCCATTTTGTAACGCCCATCAGTCCAGGTAAGATGTACCGCGTTCGCAGGGGAGCCTACATTCATGGAGATAGGACTGCGGGAGGTCCAGCCCGGAAATTCCGGAGTGCCCGTGTACAAAGCATGGTTTACGGCGGCGCCTACGTCGCATTCTCGGGCGCCAACAGAGATTGCGAGCCTGCCGACCTGCATAGCCCTATCCACGATCTTTCCCGCCTGCTCCATGTAGGCCAGCTCTGAAGGTGATTTTATCGCCTTCAGCGCGGCAACCACCCCATCGGCATCGATGAACTCAGAGACGCCTAAACTCTTGCTCAAGACAGCATGGCCCTTCACGCCAAGCACTTTGCCTGAGAGTTCGACCCCAATACGGCTCGACTTGCTGCGCTCGCGAACAAGCTCACCAATGGGCTCCCATGCCGTGTGCTGACCGGAAGTGATGTATCTCTCTGGATAGCTAAGGATGCGTGATTCCGGTAGGTAAGAACTGACCGGGCAACACAGAACGTCCATCTCACGCAATATGAGCCATGGATCTTCCTCGTCTTGGCACACAAGAGCGAGTTGCGGAACGTAGTCGGAAAACCCTTCGTAACCAGTGAGCCAGTTCATGTTTGCTTCACTTAACACAAGCAGCGTATCAATGCCTCGCTCGGCCATTTTCTTACGCAGTCGCGCTGTCCGTTCGCGATATTCATCCTGACTAAATGCTGTCATATCCCACTCTCCTGTTTTGATACTTGACGACTGCTTCAAGCAATCAATCCGGTTTTGCTTTCCTCGTAGCGTAACTTCGTGCGCTGATCAGCAAAAAACACGCAACAGATGTTTGCCGCGCTCAGCAGTATGGTCCTCTGGGCGCATGTTGCTTGGAACCTGCGAGGACTAGCGCTTGTTCGAGGGCTCTCCATCGGCAAGGCGTCTGTGCCCGCCTTCACTAGGGATTCGGGTGGAGAATGCGGCTCCACTCGGTTGCCGAAATCTGCAAATCCGGAGGGCTTCAATGTTGCGCATTTATTATTCCGCTTGCTTGATGTGCCCGGTTGGCACTTTGCCGATTTGTGAACCTCTGTAGAGCATCTTTAGCAAGGATGCTCTCGTCAAATATAGGTTGTGTACCCGCATCATCTAGAACCGAGATGGGCGGCCGTCGCTCCGGTTTGCACCCATACGGATGTTGGCGCAGGGCATCGACTAGGTCGGGGTTCAGAACACGTGGGCGACGCCAAGGCTTGCCGGATGTCGGGCGACGCCGACGCGCACCACAGCGTTGCCGACATGCCGGTGGAGAAGGGTCATGCTTGGTCTGGCGTGCTCGCCGAGGAACGAGCACGAACCGATTGCCGGGTCTTACCGTGACGGCTAGCGGATCGGGTGACCCCGCCTGCTCAATGAATTTCTCGACGGTTGCCGGCTTCAGATCGGGATCGTCACAGTGCGGAATGAGGGCGGCGTCGACCATGGGCAGCTCCCTGTCCATTTGTTGAAGGCGGTGACGTGCGGCAGCCCGCACAGCTGCGCCCAGGCGATCGCCTGGCGTTCTGGATGGAGACGATCGAGGTTCCGATGGTCGACCAGCCATTGCCCGTGGCCATAATCGCGTCTGGCCTGTACAGCATCGACTGCAGGACCGGCCAGACGATGAGCTGCTCGTAGCAGATCAGCGGCGCGATCTGCCGGCCGGCGAGCTCGACCACGGGATTGGCGAAGAGATGCGCCTGGGCGCCAGCGTCCGCGAGTCGCGACGATGCGTAAGGCGCCGCCACGGCCTGTTCCACCGCAACGACGGTGACCCCTTCAAGAGAGTTCTGCATGCGACACCGTGCTCTTCATCCAACGTTTTCGTTCTGAGCCCGACGACGATTCAGCATCGCCAGCAATCGGTTTTGTTCATTCCCAACAATCGAGAATGCCTCGTCAACACCCATTCCGGGCTTTGCAAGCATCATATCGGCCTGGGTTGCCACTGATACATGGACCGAAGCCTGTGCGGAGAGATCTGTCTCGGTACAGCTTCCTCCGACATACGCTCCGACTTTGTTTGCCTTGCACAGGAGAACGGCACGCGCTGTGTCGGCAATTGAGCCGACATCGGGGGTTTTGATTTGGACGAGATGCGCGGCTTTTGCTTCGGCAAAGAGCTGGATGTCCTCGAGCGTATTGCACCTCTCGTCTACGACAATGCGAGCGCTGGAACCCCGGTCATCCAAAATCGATACAATCCGGGCGTAGTTATCAATTTGGGCTTGCGTCGAGCCAAAATCCGCCGGGCACTCGATATTGAGCGTAAAGCCCGGAACGGTATCGGCAACCCCGCAGATAAAGTCGGCGATCCGCTGCGGCTCTAGGCCGAATTCCAGCCCTATCCAACCATACACATCGAAATGCAGCACCGGGTGATAGCCGGGGCGGCCGATTTCACGCGTGCGCGTCGCAACCCACTTGACAAACTCCACGAACGTCTGGCCGTTAACGCCGAATTTCTGCCGTGAGTTGATCAGACCGTGGGGAAGCACATCCACGCCCTTCAGAACCATCTTATCGACGTTAATTTCGCGAGCGTCACCACTCTGACAGTAAATCGGCACCCTGCGCGTTGGCAGCAGTAAGCCAAATTCAGCGCATATAACCTCTGCCATGGTGGTGCGCTGGAGGTAGGCCGCGACTCGAAGCAGCGCTTGGCTGACCCCATACTCGATCGCGAGAGGCAATCGCTTGTGTTCAAAGGGCTCGAAAACCTTCGCACACGCATGAAGGTAACGAGAGGCATCGACATCGAGAAGCCGGGGCACCATAACCTGCGACGTCAAATCCCAAATTTGAGCAGTTTCAAAGAGAGGATCGCGGTCGCCGGCACCAGAGTACTGAACGCCCATCATGTCGCCCCAAACAACGGTGTCGTCCGCAAGGACGAGCCCGATGCTGAGTGAAGTTGCCGGAACGCGAATTGACGTGAACCCGGGCGTTATTGGCTCGCCGAGATGGATGAGACCATCCTGGGCTGCACCAGCCCTGATCGCAGCCTGGTCGTCATAGAAAAATGCTCCACTACCAGGCGCGAGAAGAATGTCCTTGATCTGCACTTTCACTTCGCTCGATTTCTGCTGGACTATCTTGAAGAAGGTCGCGGTTCGAATTCTGACCAGGAGTATGCGCCGTTTGGCATTGAGGTCGCCAATATAATGTCCCGGACGGTGCCATCGCATTTTCAGATGGCCGCCGGCTGCCCTTACGGAACCGTAGGCTGGACCGCTGTTCGGGCGCCGGCGGCCCGGTGACTGGGAGCTTTGGCCGGGTGTGCTCGGGGACGAGCTGGGCATACTCCCTAAGGCGCGGTGGCTGCGATCTAGACGTTCGACGGTCTGAGCGGCGGCCCGTCCTAGTCTTTGCTGCTGTAACCAAACGGGGGTTGCTTTTCTATTCGTCAGGTTGAAGCGCTTGTCCAGCTTCCCGCTTCGCCGGCGCGTGATGTCTTTCGCGGGGTCATGCTTTTCTGCGGGATCGGCGCTCGGCCGTCGGCTTGATGGGATCAGAAGAATGAGGCGGAACAATCTCGCGTAGAAGTTTGTGCTTGATCGGACGGTTGGCGTCTGAGAATGGTCTGGTGTGCCTGTCCGACAGGGATCAGGCAGCGATCACTTTCTCCCTCGCCATCGGCACCGCGTCAAGGAAGGTCTGCATCGGTGTCTTGCCGAAGCACCAGCGCCCTTGATGTGGCCGCGCCTCATAGTAGCTTCTGACCCCTTCATCCAGATCGGCTTGCTACTCCTCGATCGAGCCGTAAATCTTCTTGCGGAAGGCGACGCGATAGAACTCGTCCAGCACCGTCTTCTGGAACCGCTCCACGATGCCATTCGTTTGCGGGTTCTTGGTCTTGGTGCGGGAATGGTCGATATCCTCGACCGCCAGATAGAGCTCGTATTCATGCCGCTCCGGATTGCCGCAATATTCGGTGCCGCGGTCGGTCAGTACGCGAATGAGCTTCACCTCATGGGCGTCGAAGAACGGCACCACGCGATCGTTCAAGAGATCGGCGGCGGTGATCGGCGTCTTGCGGTCTTAGAGCTTGGCAAAGGCGATCCTCGAATAGGTGTCGATAAAGGTCTGCTGGTAGATGCGGCCCCACCCCTTTCATGTTGCCGACGTAAAAGGTGTCCTGGCCGCTGCAACAGCCGGGGTATTCGCTCTCAAACTCGCCATGCGCCTCCTTGTCCAGCTTGGCCTTCTCCAGCGCGGCGAGCTGGCTCTCGGTGAGGATGATCCCGTCCTGGGCGACCTTCGCCTCGAGCGCCTTCAGCCGCTTCTTCATCGTCTCCAGAGCATGCCGCTGCCCCGCGCACGCCCGATGGCGAGACCGAATGGCCAAGCTTGCGCAGCCCGTTGGCAATCCGCATCTGCCCGTAGGCCGGATATTCCATCGTCAGCTCGAGGATGATCGCCTCGATCTCCGGAGGCGTGCGGTTGGCCAGCAGCGGCTTCTGCGCGTCATCTCCTGCAGCGCCAGCTCACCACCGGTCTCATAAAGCTCCTTGAACCGGTAGAAGCTGTCGCGCGAATAGCCCATCATCTTGCAGGCCTGACTGACATTGCCGAGTTGCTTGGCCAGCTTCAGCAGCCCCACCTTGGCGCGAATGATCTTCTGATCCTGGTCATGTCGGTATCCTTTCGAACGCCGAGGCCGGGCGCTGCGAACCCTGACCACTCAGCGCCCGCCTCGGCTTAAGCTTCAGCCTGTGACACCGTCTGTCAGATTAAGTTTAAACTTTTACACATTATTGCAGTCCGCAGGTCATCGACTGGTGCCGCGCCAACGGCGTCGACTTCATTATCGGCCTGGCGCCCACCACGACTTTGCGCAAGCATGTCGCGGATTTGGAGACCGGCACAATGGCGCGTTTTGGAACGTCGGCGAAGACGAACAAGGTCCGCCGCTTCAAGACGCAAATTCGCCTGCACCTGCCGCGGAGCGCCTGATCGAGTGCTAACCGGCCATGTCGCTCAAGCGCAGGCAACAAACAGGGATCAACGGCTTAAGACGTTTGGAACACAGCCGCTCCGAAGCCTCCCACAACATGATCAGCGCTTCGCGGACATCGCCGCCTGATGGCTGCATGACCGCAGCCCTTCGAGGTCCCTACACTACCGGGACGCGGTCCCCGATGATGCCGTGGTCAGGACTGTCGCCGGCCTCCGGTCGCGCACGCTTATGAGATGGGCAAATCGGGTTACCGCACTGGACCAGCATCATGATGGCAGACATCGCGCTGACCACGGACCGAAGCATAAACCCTGGGGTGGCCTCAGAAGAAGGGATTTCGATCCAGCGCTCTCATCGCGATCACGCGCTCGGAATGAACAGCCCTCAATCGGCCGACACAGTGTGTTGCCGAACCGTTCGCTGCGTCTCTTTTGGACTTGACTGCACCGGCCCCGTTACCGAAGTCGTGAGCCTAGTGACCAACTACGCAACTTTCATCTAGCGGCGATTAGGAGCCGTGGCCCTTTTCCGATCTCAGAGTTTGGACTGCGGAGCGGGCGCGTGATTCCCAGGTACGGTTGGCCGGGCAACACAGACTGTCCATCTCGCGTAATCCGCGCCACGGATCCTCTCGTCTGGGCACGCAAGAGCGAGTTGCGGAACGTAGTCAAAATACACTTCATAACGTAAGCCAGCTCGTGTTTAATTCACTTAAAACAAGCAGCGTGTCAATGCCACGCCCATCAAATGCTGGCACCAGTCTTTCTCCTACCTAAATGACAATTGTACGAGGCAATCACTTCGGCTTCGCCTCCATGGTCTGGCAGCCGAAAACTTGCGACAATATACTCTCATAGCAATACCTTATAATTCCGCTTCAAACAAATGGCGGGTGGAAAGATCCACAGGACAAAGCATGGTATTATTTGCGTGCAACAACCACAAGCTGCGGGCTATCGGATGTAAACGTTCCACCTTCCTGCCCATAAGCGTCAACAGTTTCGAACCCCGCGCTTCGCAACATGCGAACATAATCAGAAAACCCATATTGTCTGAAAGAAAGGTGCGTCCGTCTAACGGATCCATCACGGACGATAATCCTCTCAAGGTTCCGACGATCACTTAGCACATCGTTGCTCATTATATCGATTCTTAGATCGTCATTGCGCCGCACAATGTAGATAGGCGACTTGTGGCGCAAGAAATCGAAGCGATTAGAGTGATCGATTAGAAGACGCCCGCCTGTTCTAAGTGAAGAGGCAGATTCTCGAAGAACTGTTTCATTGTCCGCATCATCGAAATAGCCAAACGTCGTGTTCCACAAAAAAACTGCGTCAAATTGATCTTTCCATGGAAGTGAGCGCATGTCGCCCAGAACGTACTGAACATTTACCCCGCGCTCTGCTGCATCCGCTTCGGCCTTCTTTAGCAAGATGGGCGAGATGTCAAGCCCGGTGACCCGCGCTCCTTTTTCAGCTAATCGGTTAGCAATCCGCCCGTAACCGCATCCGAGTTCAAGAACCGATCTACCTTGTTTAAGAGAAAGGAGTTCCCAAATTGCGTTAGCTTGCCGGTCACAAATTGCCGGAGGATTTATTACACTTCCGAAGTATAGATAGTCGTCGCTGAAGTAATCCTTGATTTCCGATAGGGAAACTGCTCTGCTAATATTGTCCATGTTTTTCTCTACTTTGCAACAGTTTGGATGGATATTTGCATATCTCTGGCAATCTGAAAAGAAAACAGTTGTGAAGTTTTTGTTGTAAGATGCCAAATTTCTGAAACATTGCCTTACTCGCCCGCCAGACTGCTCAGGTGGCCGCGGCCCTCGGCATCGACCAACTCTACACCCCCGTTCCAAGCCCACAGAGCAACGGCACGTCCGAAGCCTTCGTCAAAACCCTCAAAAGGGACTATGCCTCGACCGTCATCCTCAAAGACGCCGACACCATCATGGCCTTGCTGCCCAAATGGATCGACGATTATTGTGAGGTCCACCCGCACTCCGGCCTCAAGTTCCGCTCACCTCGCGAGTTCTTGCGCCTCAGTGCCTAAACCCAACCGCCGCATGTCCGGCGAAATGGGGGCCACTCCAGGGTGGGCAGTGTCGGTAGCTTCCTTATCCAAAACAGCCAAAATCAGCCTAATCGGAATTCCTCACGGACCGCCAAGCACCGATCGGCGTCCTTCGCCTGCTCTCGTGCACCTCCCCCGGTGCCGGCTGTGCTGGTGCGTGTGCAAGGACCGCTGATTGTCCCTGTTCGTCAGAGGTCGAAAATGGTGTGATTGACCAAGTAATTAAGTCGACAGCATGCTGAAGTATCGTCTCCGTCTGAGCTTGGCTGTTTGAAGCGGCGATGACATGTCCGATTGTATCTCGGTGATCGCCTTTTCTGACGATAGGCGTCTTGGGTTCAACATAAATTTTGACCTCAGTGACGCCTGGTATGGCAGCCGCTCGAGTGTCGCCATTGATCCAATCAAGGAGGCCGTCGCGATCAGGATTTAGGAACCGCGCGGCCGCAACGTGCGATTGCGTTCGGCGCAAGTCCCACTCCTCCCCGATTACAAGCTTGATGTGCTCCTTGATGAGATCGACACCGTAAGCCAGCCGAGCCAGTTTAGGATTGGCCCCACCCGGAAGACGCGGATTCACCTCAATGACGACTGGGCCGCGCTTCGTCCACCGGAATTCAATATTCGTCGGCCCCCAATCAAGGCCGAGAGCTTGCAAACAGCTTAGCGATATATCGGCGATACGCTCCTGCTCTTCGTCAGTCAGCGGGGCCGGAAAGATGCATTCACGAAAGACGAAATACGGTGGGCCATCGAAGTCAGCGGCCTCGATCCCAACGACTTCATTTCCCATTATGTCAGCACTATAGAATGGGCCTTGTGCGAATTCTTCGACCATTATTCGTGGCGAGCACTGCCATAGGTGCTTCTCGCCCAACAAGTACGTCGTATGTTCGGCCAACTCATCGACGTTGCGGCACAATCGGACACCGGTGCTGCCGCTGCCTGCGGCTGGCTTAAGGATCACCGGCAGCCCGATCTCCGCGGCAGAGCTTTCAACCTCCCTCGCATTTGCTGCCAGACAATAAGCAGGTACTGGAACGCCGGCTTCCGCCAGAAGTTTACGTTGAGTGAATTTGTCGCAGCATCGTTCAATCGATGCAGGATGCGGTCCTGGTAGATCGAAATGCCGGCACAGCTTACCAACTGTCGCATAGGCCAATTCGTCGAGGTCGGTAAAGCCAGTAATGCCAGCAATGTCATATGTCGCACGGAGCCGGGAACATTCGCGGATCAGCGCATCGAGATTATCTGTATCGACCCGGATTGCCTCAAGACTTTCGGGCGTAAGATAGTCGTATCGATCTGGATTGGCCGACAGGGTAATGGGATGGAGACCAAGACGCCGAGCCGCTTTGACGTAAAGCGGGCCATTGCTCATATGGCCTTCAACTAAGATGAGCGCTCTTCTTGCCATTCGGCCCTCCGTTGCGTACTCTGCGGCGATCTGAGCGTGAGCAGGCGTCGGCTTTTTATCAATGCCTGACCTCAGAACTTGCGATGAACCTATCATTGCCCGCGATCTGCGGTCGCAAATATTCTGTAAAGTTTTTTTGAAGGATCTATTGCAACGTTTTGGTTACCCGCGGTGCGGCACGGAGCGCCTCGCCGAATTTCTGATTATGCAATGTTCAAGGGACGCTAGGGTGACTTGTAAAGCTTTAAACTTAATCTGACAGACGGTTTCATAGGCCAGCGAATCCGGGGCGCGAAAAAGCGCTTGCGCGCTAGCCAGAGCGATCACGCGCCTCTACGGGGATCGTGCCCACTGGCGTAGATGCTATGGGGCGAGCGGCGAGGGTGTGGCATCCTTCGGCGCTGTTGGATCCACCATCAGAAGGAGGCACCCGATGTCGCAGTCTTTTGACGCGAGCCGGTCCCTTTCCGCTCTTGAACAGGATAACACGGTCATCGCCGTCATCGAAATGAGCAAGGCGAAATGGCTGATTGCCGCGCTCGTACCCGGCCTCGAGCGCCAGCCCCTCAAGAAGATCGATGCCGGCGCACCATCACTGTTGAAGCTGCTGCAGCGCTGGCGCGACGAAGCCGGCCAGGCCGGGCATGCGATCAAGCGGATCGCCATCGCCCATGAGGCGGCCGGCGACGGCTTTTGGCTGGCACGTTGGCTGTGGGCGCGCGACATCGAGGCGTATGCCATCCACCCCGCCAGCGTTGCGGTGTCGCGTGAGCACCGGCGCGCCAAGACCGATCGTCTCGACACCGAGCTTTTGATGCGCGCCTTTCTGGGCTGGCTGCGCGGCGAGAAGCGCCATTGCAGTATGGCGGCAATCCCGACGCTCGAAGAGGAGGACGCGCGGCGGCCGAATCGCGAGCGGCAAACCTTGGTCGGTGAGCAGACGCGGCTCATCAACCGCATCAAGGCGATTCTTGCTCGGGCATTCGCAGCTTCCGCTTAAGCCTGCGCAATGCGGCCGACAGGCTCATGGCCATGCACACAGCGGAGGGAACGCCGCTGCCAGACAACACCCGCGCCGAGCTGCACCGCTTGCTCGAGCGGCTCGACCTCGTACGTGCGCAGATCCGCGTCATCGAACAGGACCGCCTGCGTAGGCTCGCCGCGGCTCAGGCTGCACCAGAAGGCCCACATGCGATGGTGCGCCTCATCGCACGGATCATTGGCGTCGGTGTCGAGACGGCGGACATGCTGGTCCACGAGATCTTGTCGCGCGGCTTGCGCGATCGCCGCGCGGTGGCGCGCTATGCCGGGCTCACGGGGTCGCCGGATGAGAGCGGCAAACGCCGCCGCGAGAAGGGGCTGGCATGCGCCGGCAGTGCCCGCGTGCGGCGCGGTATGATCCAATTGGCCTGGCGCTTTCTCCTCTTCCAGAAGGACAGTGCCCTCGTCCAATGGTTCCATACGCGCACGGCCGACGGCCGCAAAGCCACGCGCAAGACGATGATCGTCGCGCTGGCGCGCAAGCTTGTGATTGCGCTGTGGCGCCTCGTCACCACGGGCAAGACGCCGCAGGGCGTCAGTTTGCGTGCGGCGTGACGGGGGCATGTGGAAGAGGAGAGCAAACGCACATCCGATTGGCTGGCCCGCAGCAGGGTCTGCCGATGATGATCCGAGCGGCAACCCGAAGCTACACATGGTCCTCGGACCGCGGACGTAGAATGGGCCCGCCGCCCCGGAGCTTCGCCCACCGATGTGCATGCTGCATCATGGTTCAGATCCACTGAGATCGACCGAATACAAGTCTGCCGCGCGGCACCCGCGCCTGCTTATGGCGAACTCCGCCTCGGAATCCATTGTCGGCACCTCGCAGGGCTCCCTGCCGACCGAGCAAGCCTGCCACCATGCTCGTGACCGTCAAGGACAAGTCGCTGCGCGATCGGGCCTGCAGCCCTGCCTTGACCGTTACTGCGCGCGGCGGCCAGAGCAAAGGTAGGTCGGGGCGAGGAGATGGTCACCAATCGGCCGAACTAGGAGATGGACGAAATGAAGCAGGAGCTGGCTTGACAATCATCGCCCCATACAGGTGTAGCTGACGGCATCGATCGCCGTGCGCAATTCTGCCTGAAGCCCTTCGAGGAAGCGATGCTCACCCTTCTGCCGGATGCGCCCCACAGTCATCCCGTCGATCCCAGCTATGCGTCCGCCCCGGTTAGAGGCTACGCGTTGCCAGGCATGACGCAGCATACGCAGGTCGGTAACCCAACCCCACATGTCTCGCCACGCGCCTTCGGGATTTGCCTTACTCCACTGATAGAGTTTGCGTTGAACGCCGAGTACCCAGGCCTCGTCGGCCCAGTGATCCATGTCCACAGATCGCTCCTCCGTCGTACAAGTCTACCGTCTTCCTGCTTCCCTTCGCCTTGTGCGCGGCTTTCCCGCACTCCGACTACTACGGAAGCTCCGCCCTTGGTGTCGTCCATCTCCGGCCGTCGCGGCGAGCCCAGTTCCGTGCTGGGCAGACGATCCAAGTTCCCGTGTTCTGATCTCCAACCTGGGTGCCCTTAGGCGGTGAGCTCTACCCCGCGCGATACGGTGAACGGGTCAAAGGAGCGGCTCCCGTCCCGGACGCAACCGCTGCGCCCAGCAGTAAGGATAGACGAGCCTTACCGCATCTGATCGCTGTCGGTGCCTCCACGCCATTGCGCGATTCAGAGGCAGTATCTGTGTTACGAGGCTTCAGTCGCTCACTTCGTTGTCTCGCCATAGGCACTGTGGTAGCCCGGCCTGCGGTCAATGGCCCACATCCGGTACAGTTAAGGCCAATCTGCTTATGCCACCCAACCGGCGACGCCCGGTTGAGCTTCTCGACCCCCTTCCATCCGCTGCTCCTGCGGGCAGGGCGGCATTGCAGCCGCCGGTTGGAAATCAGCAAGCTTGAGAGATGATTGCTAAATCATTGTTCACCTCCCGCGCCTTCACGATTTGCGCGCGCCAGATCGAAGCACATCCGTCAGGGATCATCGATTTCGTCAGGCTGACGAAGGCGAACAATGTTGATAGCCTCATTCATGGCGTATCGCTCTCCTTGAGAGGTTCTGGCAGGCTTCATCACCCGCCTCGATACGCCGCTCTCGTCAAACCGTCATCACCCAGTTTCAGCCATAGCTCTTGAGGCCCGTCGGGCTTTCAGGTTAAAGCAAATGAGGGGCGCGCTATCTCCACCAGAATCCCAACGCTATTATCGGTCGAAAACATAGAGCCGTTGGCGGCAGATAAGGAACTTCATTCGGCATCGATTATGCTGAAACGAGAATAGCCGAGACGATATCGTGGAGTGCTGATTTGGAAAGCGCCGACATTGAGGGACATGGATCCCTTGCCGATCCGAGGACCCTCGAACAAGCGCTGATCCTCGCAGGGTCGCGGCAAGATGCACGCATGCAACCATAATGTTGGGCGCGCCTGAATATGCGGAATATCTTGCGAGATTCGAACAGTGTTCGACGCTAAAGAAATATTACGAAAGCAAGGCCGGATTGAATGCCTCATGCAAATGCGTCATTTATTAACATAGGAGAACTGCTAGTGCCCGCATTTAGTCAGGATGAATATCGCGAACGGACAGCGCGACTGCGTAAGAAAATGGCCGAGCGAGGCATTGATACGCTGCTTGTGTTAAGTGAAGCAAACATGAACTGGCTCACTGGTTACGAAGGGTTTTCCGACTACGTTCCGCAACTCGCTCTTGTGTGCCAAGACGAGGAAGATCCATGGCTCATATTGCGTGAGATGGACGTTCTGTGTTGCCCGGTCAGTTCTTACCTGCCGGAATCGCGCATTCTTAGTTATCCGGAGAGATACATTGCGACGGGCCAGTTCACGGCATGGGAGCCCATTGGTGAACTTGTTCGCGAGCGCAGCAAGTCGAGCCGTATTGGGGTCGAACTGTCAGGCAAAGTGCTTGGAGTGAAGGGGCATGCTGTCTTGAGCAAGAGTTTAGGCGTCTCTGAGTTCATCGATGCCGATGGGGTGGTTGCCGCGCTGAAGGCGATAAAATCACCTTCAGAGCTGGCCTACATGGAGCAGGCGGGAAAGATCGTGGATAGGGCTATGCAGGTCGGCAGGCTCGCAATCTCTGTTGGCGCCCGAGAATGCGACGTAGGCGCCGCCGTAAACCATGCTTTGTACACGGGCACTCCGGAATTTCCGGGCTGGACCTCCCGCAGTCCTATCTCCATGAATGTAGGCTCCCCTGCGAACGCGGTACATCTTACCTGGACTGATGGGCGTTACAAAATGGGATGCCAGACTAATTTCGAGCTCGGCGCGTTCCGTCACCGATATGCCTGCGCACTGGCGCGGACGGTATTTTTGGGAGAGCCAAACGCCAGATCGCGGCACGTGCACCAAGCGTGCGTTGACGGTTTCCTCGCAGCCTTTGAAGCCATACGGCCCGGAGTGAGGTGCAGCGATGTTGAGCGAGCTTTTCGACTCGAATTTGGACCCCGAGGTGTGAGAAAGGAATCCAGAATCGGATACGCGATAGGCATTGATTGGGTGGAAGGCGGTGCGAACTTCCAGGAGGGAGATGAGACCGTGCTTCAGGCCAACATGACCTTCCACCTCCTCATTGGCATCTTTGAAAAGACCGATGGTTACATCTTCAGTGAGACCGTTCGCGTGACAGATAATGGCGCGAAGTCGCTCAGCAATATGTCACGCGACCTGCTGGTAAATTACTGACCTTGTGCCGATGCGAATGCGCCGACCACTTGTTTCGCACGGCCAATTCGAGGAGTTCGCCCTGTAAAATTAAATTGATGAGTCGCCGAGCTCGCATAATCACGTCCGCACGTCCTTGGCATCAGCGGATAGAAACGCGGGGGTGTTATGCACACCGTATTTTCGACCAAGAGCGATGTATGCGCGCTCGACGCCTGTGATCGGCTGCCTGCGAGTCCCGCGCGGCAGCGATTGCGCCCGGCTCGAACGCTGCGGCCGTAAGAGGCTGTTCGGAAAATCGGCAGCGCGGGGATTGATCGGGATAGGGGACGCCTCGCGGCGCCGCCCACCGGGGTCACCGAAGGTGGTCACCCGCCCCCGTTCCCACAGAATGTGGCGTGCGGCTTTCCCGCATTACGCACTTCGGCAGTTGGTTCACAGCACCGCTAGTGCCTGCTGTTCCCTATTGGGAGCCGCAGTTTGGGTGTATCCATCCGGTCCGAGCCGCTGCAGACACCGTTTCCCGTGTTAAACTACGTTCATGGAGATCGACCGACAAGATCGATGATGCTGCTCTGGGCTTGCTTTGGCTAACGCTGCATGACGAGAGGCGCGCCTGGAAGGGTCTGGATTGGAATGCTCTTGATCGTTTGCACCAGAAGGGGCTGATCGAGAATCCTGCAAACAAGGCGAAGTCAGTGATTCTGACAGATGAAGGCCTGCGGCGTGCGGAGTCACTGTTCCGCACCTTGTTCAGGCGGCCGGGGCCATGAGCGCTGGGCAGGCGTTCCAATTCCATATGTGGACGTATATGGACCCCGCCCGATTGCAACAGGTTGGCTGAATCCGGTTGATGGTCACAACTGCTGACGTATATCCGGCTTCCTCATGCGGCTCGATGTTCAGCGCCGCGAGCCTCGATGGGTTTTCGCCGCTTCCACCTCAACGGCCCCCAGACATCGGCCGAAGCCGTGCCGGTCCACACACCAGGTTCGGGAAGCGACGGGGTGACCGTTTCGCCATCTCCTGCCATTTTGCTGCAATTGCCGAGGTGGAATCTCCTTCTCGCTCTCCAGGGAGCGTCAGGCTGCTTTCACCGACAGGTCCGGTTGATAGGCCGCATGACCCGAGAGCATTGACCAGACGATCCTCGCATTCTTGTTGGCGAGCGCGACCGCCGCGACATTGGGATGACGCCGTTCCCGCAACTTGCCGAGCCATAGGCCTCGCGGATCCTGTTTGCCGCCGGCGCGACCCAGAGCGGCGCGAGCGCCATGGATCATCAGCGTGCGCAAATAACGGTCGCCGCGTTTGCTGATGCCGAACAGTCGGGCCCGTCCTCCGCTTGATCGCTGCTTCGGCACAAGGCCCAGCCACGCCGCGAACTGGCGACGGCGAATCCGATGGACGGCCTGCACGGCCAACTGTTCATCGGATTTCGGCGGAGCGAAGCGCATTGACGGCCGGCCGACGGCTTCGCAGATGGCTTCTGCATCGTTCCGGTCGTTCTTGTTCGACTTGACGTATGGCGTCACGAACTGAGGACTGATCAGCCGCACCTGATGGCCGAGGTCGGTGAGAACGCGGGCCCAGTAATGCGCCCCGTTCGAAGCGTCCATGCCCATCAGGCACGGAGGCAGATTGGCGAAGAAGCGCAACACGGAATCCCGCCGCAGCATCATTCGCAGGACGATGTTGCCGCGTGCATCGACTCCATGAACTGCAAACACGTATTTCGCCAAATCCAGACCTATCCGAACGACCTGCATAAGACTCCTCCTTCATCGCAGTTGAGACGTCCAAGATAACACCTCGCCGCGAGGGCGGGGTCCATACCATTGGCCCCGTCTCATGCAAGTGCCGTTTGCGTCTCGAGCATGTGATCGGGTGCGGTCATGTGTCAGACCTGTGATGCGGCATCGGAGGTGCCGCTGGCCGTCATGCGATTCGCGGATCAGGCGCAAATCAACTCAACGAGCTTTTCGCTGGAGCCTCGGTGCTTTTCCTGATGCCGATCACGGATCATTTGCCCTTGACGTTCACGACCTCCTCACATGCCGCCCATCATGACCTCGCAGTCGCCGAGTGCATGCTCATGCTGCCGCGCTGCACAGAGGCGCCTGCGAGCGGGCGTTGCTGATCAACGCGATCACCTACGCGTCCGTCACCGCCATTCTCAAGTCCGGCCTCGATCGGGCCAGCTCCGCAGAGCCGGCAAAGCCGACAGCTCCGCACGCCAACATCCGCGGCAGCACCTATTACCAGTGAAGGAAAGGAAGAACGAATGCTGACAAATCCTACCCTTGATCAGATGCAAGCCCTCGGACTTGCTGGATGGCCGCCGCCTGGCGCGAACTGGCTCAACAGAGCAGCGCCAATGAGCTCAGCCGCGACGAGAGGCGTGCCGACAAGCGCGTCAGGAACCACATCGCCTCAGCCAAGCTGCGCTTTCCAGAAGCCTGCATCGAGGACATCGATTTTGCCGCGCCGCGTGGCCTCGACCGGCGCAACACCATGGCGCTCGCCATGGCGAATGGCTGAAGGCGCATGAGGATCTGATCGTCACCGGAGAGACCGGCAAGTCATGGTTAGCCTGCGCCTTCGGCCGGCAAGCGGCACGGCTCGATCATTCCGTGCTCTATGTTCGCGTGCCGCGCCTGTTCGAGGATCTTGCGCTCGCTGGCCTCGATGGCAGCTTCCGGCCAAACTGTCCCGGCATTAGCGAAAAAGCTGTCCGGGACTTAGCGGAACTCTTGTCCGGCTTTTGCGAAATCCACAAATAGATCCTTCAAATAACTTTTACAAAATCTTTGCGACCGCAGATCGCTGGCAATGGTATTTATCGCTAAGGTCTGAGGTCAGTAGCGAATAAAAATAACGCCTGATTAGGCTCAGACTCCCGCACAGCATCCAACGGAAGGTCGACGCAGATGGTAAGAAGAGCGCTCATCCTGGTTGAAGGTACAAGGTCCAATGGTCCGCTTTACGTCAAAGCGGCTCGGCGTCTTGGTCTTCATCCAATTACCCTGTCAGCTGATCCAACTCACTATGACTATCATGCGCCGGAAGAGCTTGAGACAGTCCAGGTCGATACCGACGATCTTAATGCGCTGATCCACGAATGTTCCCGGCTGCGTGCGACTTATCACATTGCTGGCATTACGGGCGTCGTGGACTCGGTCTGTGCGAGCGTTGGCAAGCTCTGCCAGCATTTCGATCTCCCGGGACCGAATCCCGTATCAATTGAACGATGCTGCGACAAATTCACTCAACGTCAGCTCCTCGCGGAGGCCGGCATCCCCATACCTTCTTATCGTCTGGCAACGAATGCAAGAGAGGTCGAAAGCTCTGCCGCGGAGATCGGCCTACCGTTGGTTCTTAAGCCAGCCGTAGGCACCGGAAGCAGCGGGGTTCGATTGTGCCGCAATGCCGATGAGTTAGCCGAACATACGACCTACCTGCTGGGCGGGAAGCACATATGGCGGTCTTCGCCCCGGATGCTGGTCGAAGAATTTGCACAGGGCCCCTACTATTGCGCTGAGATAATGGGAAATGAGGTCATTGGGATTGGTGCCGCCGACTTCGGCCCACCACCGTATTTCGTCGGCCGTAAGAGTATCTTTCCGGCCCCGCTGCCTGACGAAGATCAGCAGCGGATCGCGGAAGTATCGCTGAGATGTTTGCAAGCTCTCAGCCTTGGCTGGGGCCCTAAGTGCATTGAATTCCGGTGGACAACGCGTGGTCCAGTCGTCATCGAAGTCAATCCGCGTCTTGCGGGTGGAACCAATCCTCGGCGCGTTCATCTGGCTTATGGTGTCGATCTCATCAAGGAGCACATCAAGCTAATCATCAGCGAGGAGTGGGACTTGCGCAGAAGGCATTCGCACACCGCGATCACGCGGCTCCTAGTTGCTGATCGCGATGGCATCCTCGATAGGATCGGCGACGACACTCGGGCGGCTGCCATACCAGGTGTCGCGGAGGTCAAGTGGTATGTTGAACCCAAGACGCCTATCGCCAGAAAAGGCGATTACCGAGATACAATCGGACATGTCATCGCCGCTTCAGACAGCCAAGCTCAGACGGAGACGATACTTCAGCGTGCTGTCGACTTAATCGATTGGTCGATCACACCCTTTCCGACCCCGGGCCAGGAACGTTCTGCGGCCCTTACACCGGCACAGGAGGCCCCGGGTAAGAGGTGATCGTCGCCAACATTGGTGCTATCGAGAGCAGGAGAGCAGCGGCGCTTTTGGCGGGATCGTCTCGTTGATCATCTCAGGGCGCGGCTATATTCGCTTGTGCTTTGCAGGTTGTCCCAATGCGTTGCGGATGGCGGTCGGAGCCGAAGAAGCCGATCGCTGCATAGTCCGCGCACTCACCGAATTCCTGAAAGTAGTTATGTCGAAGCCCCTGTTTGAAAAGATCGCTTTGGTCGGCATCGGCCTGATCGGCTCTTCCCTGGCGCGCGTCATCTGCCGCGAGGGGCTGGCCGGACATATCGCCATTGCAACTTGTAGCGTCGAGACCCTGAAGCGCGCCGAGGAGCTGAAACTCGGCGACGGCTACACAACCGACGCGAAAGAGGCGGTGCGTGGCGCCGATCTTGCGATCGTCTCAGTGCCCGTCGGTGCATCCGGCGCCGTGGCTGAAGACATCGCACCGGCGCTTAAGAAGGGCGCTATCCTCACCGATGTCGGCTCCACTAAGGTCTCCGTGATCGCTCAGATGCAGCCCTTCGTGCCGGAGGGCGTACACTTCATCCCCGGCCATCCCCTGGCCGGCACGGAGAAGTCAGGCCCCGATGCGGGTTTTGCCGAACTATTCGAAAACCGATGGTGCATCTTCACGCCACTGGAAGGCACCGATCCCGCCGCGCTGGAGAAGCTCTCCGAATTCTGGCGCCGCTGCGGCTCGAATATCGACACGATGAACCCGCGGCACCACGACATGACGCTGGCGATCGTCTCACACCTGCCGCACATCATCGCTTACAACATCGTCGGCACGGCGGACGACCTAGAGACCGTCACAAAAAGCAAGGTCATCAAATATTCGGCCTCCGGCTTCCGCGACGTCACTCGCCTCGCCGCTTCCGACCCCACAATGTGGCGCGACGTGTGCCTGCACAACCGGGACGCGATACTCGAAATGCTGGCGCGCTTTTCGGAGGATCTAGCCTCGCTGCAGCGGGCGATCCGTTGGGGCGACAGCGATAAGCTGTTCGATCTCTTCACCCGCACGCGCGCCGTCCGCCGCTCGATCGTCCAGGCGGGGCAGGATATCGACGCGCCCGATTTCGGCCGCCACGAAGTCGGGCATCCGCGGTTATGCCACAACAGCCTACAGTCGTCTGCCTCGCCGTCCCCACGCCATATCGGTCTTGATGTAGGGGTGAATGGGCCGGAAGGTATTTCACTTGCCGACCTCTGAAGTTGCACGAGGGTCAGGGCATGGACTCGCCATTGTGTTGGCTCCCAAACTCTCGGATGCATCAAGGTAGATGCTGAGAGCCGCACCCACCCCAAGCGTCGACATCACCCGCCTGGCTCTTGCGTCCTGGCGCACCAGCGCACGAACCTTTTTCTCGAAAGCCTGGAATTCGCGCAGGAGCACGGCGTGAACCGAAAGCAGCCCCGCCGCCACCGTCTTCAGGTTCGGGTGGCTGGCGACCAATTCACGGATACGGGCGCCGAAGCTGAGCGGCGTCGTCTTGCCGACCTTCAGCCCGAAGCCGCGCAGGCTGTTCTCGACATCGCGCAGCTTCGACTGGACGAGCTTGCGCGCCGTCAGCACCGCCCGCACCTCCTGTGCCGCCAGCGACTTGCAATGCACCGGCCGGAACCAGCCAAGCCGCATCAGCTGGGCGATGCCGCGAGCATCGTTGCGATCCGACTTCACCGGCATCGCCTTGAAGGCGTCCCGCACATTCGCGTCTCCAGGAGTCCGACCGAAAGTCCCGCTTCTCGCATCGCTGCATAAAGCCGTTGCGACAGCGGCCCGGCTTCGAGCCCTATCGGCGCCAGCCCGCCAAGCGACGCAAACCAGGCAATCAGCGCCTCGGGTTCGCTCTTGGCTTCGCGAACGATCTTGCCGCTTGCGTCGACAACGCACACGCTCGAGTATTCCCAATGACACATCGATCCCGGCATAATAATCCATGGTCGTCTCTCCTGGATGCTTGGAGCGGGCCCAGTCCCGACTCCGTTTCACACCATCATTGTGAGGGACGACCGCTGTCTCCCAAAGCAAGCCACGAGCTGAGCGCGCAACTCAACAGCGCCGTAGCGAAGTGAGCGCCTTGGTGGCCCATTACACCATCTGTTTCATAACACCCATCTTCTATGTCGTTGAATGGAATAGGTTTTGCTGATCGGGATGCGCTCCCGCGGGGTTTTTGGGGTTCTGTCGCGCGCGATGAACAATCCGCTGGGCTTCCGGCTTTCCAAGTTCTGATCGCTTGAAGATCCATGGGCCATCCGGCAGGGATAGATACCCTTGATCTCGCCGGATTCGACGACGAGCCTGAGGGTCTTCGGTGAGACGCCGAGGAGGCGCGCCGCCTTGCTCAGATTGAGGTAAGGCTCAATGCCGTCCAGCGCCGGGCGGAAGACCGGGATCTTGTGATGCGACCTGTGCGCAGTGACCCGCTCCCGTGTCCAGCGATTGCCATGCCCGGTCACAGGCCGTTCCGGTTGAGAATGCCGGCGATCAGGTCAATCGCTGGCGATCAGCACCAGTTGCCGGATGGCTGCGATGATGTCGGCGGAGGTCGCATTGCGCTGGCCACGTCGCCGTTTGGGCAGGCGCAGTTCTGTATGGACGCCGCCGATCCAATGGATCAGCAGGACGATCTCGGAGGCTTCATCATCGATATCGGCGACTACTTCATGGATAACGGTGCGCACGATGCGCTTCTTGAGCTTGGCATCCGTCGTCGGAGCCGACCAGACGGTGCGAAGCACGCCAGCAGACGTTCAGATTCTGTACGCTGTTCGGATTGCGTTGTGGCTTGGCTCCTGCATTCGGATTGAAGAGCTCGCCGATGTTGAGCATCGTATGCATTATCACCGCCAGTTTGCGCACGCCACAGCCGCGGGACCGCCTGATGGATGTGATTACCAATGCCCACGAGGACAAAGTCCAGATGACCGATACCTCAATCGTTCGCGTCCACCAGTAGGCTGCGACGGCAAAAAGGGGGATCAAGATCATTGTCTCGGTCGTTCCCGAGGCGGGCTTACAACCAAAATCCACGCTCTTGTCGACGCGCAAGGCAGGCCGATCAAGCTGATGCTCACGGCAGGCCAGAAGAGCGACATCGCCTCCGCAGTGGACTTGATCAAGGATTTGCCGGAGGGTGCCATGCTGCTCGCCGACGAGTGCTATGATGCCAATACCTTGCGCACTGTCGTCACCGAGCGAAAGGCATGGGCCAACATCCCGCCCAAGGCCAACCGCAAGGACCCGATCTGCTTCAGTCCCTTCCTCTACAAGGCGCGCAACCTCGTCGAGCGCTTCTTCAACAACAAAGCCAAGCAGTTCCGCCGCATCGCAACCCGTTACGACAAGCTAGCCGAGAACTATCTCGCCGCTCTCAAACTCGTCTCAATCCGCATCTTGCTACGCGGTAATGAGTCTACGTCCTAGTAACATTCTTGGTGAGGCAGTCGGTAACAAAATTACATGAGGCAACACGGCAGAAGTCGGTGTTGCAATGGTCAGCCGTGTCCGGTTGAAAACGTCTGTGTTCGGAACCAGACAAACTCAGGCGCAAGTATTCCGCCACTGCGGCGCGAAACACACTGCTTCTCGCACGGCGCCAGCACAGCCTTTTCGGTGGCACGCAGATTGCAAGGGACACGGTAAGCACCCGTTGCGACCATGGTAGTCTCACTGTTCTCCGGAGGTCCACATGAACCCTGCTCGAACGATCCAGGCCAATGCGAAAGCCGGCGCATCGTTGAATGCGGTCCCGCCAATTGAAGCGTTGCCGCGTCCGTCGCGGGTGCCCCTGTCATTCCCCCAGCAGCGGGTGTGGATCCTATCGCGTCTGGCGGGCGGCAGAGAGACCTGTCATATTCAGATGGGCCTGCGGCTTCGCGGCGAGCTGGATGAGGCGGCCCTGCAGTCGGCCTTAGACGGGTTGGTGGCGCGTCATGAGGCGCTACGCACCACCTTCGGGATGAAGGACGGCGAGCCATTCCAGCGGATTGGGCCGGCGCGCGTCGGCCGGCCGCTGAAACGAGACGATCTGACAGCGGCAACTGATGTGGAAGCGACGCTTTCGGATTTAATGCGCCATGAAGCGCAGGCGGTATTCGATCTGGAAATCGGACCGCTGATCCGCGAACGGCTGGTGCGCTTTGCGGTGGACGATCATGTGCTGCTGATCACCATGCACCACATGATCTCGGACGATTGGTCGCGGAAAATCATAGCGAGCGACTTCAGCGAACTCTACGCTGCGGCCCGGGAAGGTCGTGCGGATCGGCTGTCGCCGTTGTCGGTACAATATGCGGATTACGCCCTTTGGCAGCGCCGCTGCCTGGTAGGCGAGGCGTTGGAACAGCAGTCTGAATACTGGCTCCGGACGCTGGCCGGCGCGCCAACGATGATGAAGCTGCCGACGGACCGGCCGCGTACGGCTCAGCAGGACTACCGCGGAAATTTCATCGAGTTCGTATTGCATGAGCCACTGACCACGCAGCTCAAGGCGCTGAACGAACGCCACGGGACGACGCTGTTCGTGACGCTGCTGGCGGGCTGGGCGCTCGTGCTGGCACGGTTGTCGGGTCAGGACGAGCTGCTCATCGGTACGCCGAGCGCCAATCGCACGCGCTCCGAGATCGCGGGGCTGATCGGCCTCTTCCTCAGTACGCTACCGTTACGAATCGACCTGTCGGACGATCCCACGCTGGCAATATTGCTGGAGCGGGTGAATGCCGCTGCACTTGGGGCGCAGGCGAACCAGGACCTTCCATTTGAGCAAGCGATGGAACTCATCAACCCGCGTATAGCTCCCGCCCCGATCATCCAGGTCATACTTGCGTGGCAAATCAATTTCGTGGAGCCTGCAGAGCTGCCGGGACTTGAACTTGAACCCGTCGGCGCTGGCGACTGTGTCGCGCAACATGATCTTGTGCTTGACCTTGCTGAGGTCGGCGAGGCGATTCGTGGAAGGTTAACCTACGCGACGCCGCTATTTGAGCGGAGCACGGTTGAGTCGTTTGTAGGGTATTTGCATCAGGCGCTGAGCCAGATGGCGGCAGACCCCGGTCAGCGGGCATGGTCGACGCCGCTCCTGTTGGCGGGGGGACGTCATCGTGTTCTGGTGGAGCCCAACTCGATGGAAGCGGCGTATCCGCAGGACCGCCGCATTCACGACGTGTTTGAGGCGCGGGTGAAGCGGGATCCGGAGGCGATCGCGATCCTTGAGGGCCGGGGCCTGAGCTATCGCGAGCCTAACGTGCGGGCAATCTCGGCGGCGGATGGCGTTTGCCCGCCTCAATCATCGCTCACCAACTCGAGTCCGGAACCCCAAACTGGGGTCATGAATTTCATCGAGGGGACGCGCGTCGTTACAGAGGCTGAACTACAAGCCAACAACATCACGCGTTATCATGTATCAAAATTCTATCGTGAGCAGATCAACAACAGCGGTTACTACGATCAGCTTAAGTACATTGTGGAGCCATCGTTCCACGAGTTCAAGAGTCCCGGCAATCTGGATACGAGTGGCGAGCACGACAACACGGTCATGCCCGGACTTCAACACAAATACGCCCAGACCGGGCTGATGTTGGTGACGGACCGTTGCGCTTCATATTGCCGTTATTGCTTTCGCAAACGGATCGTTGGGAAGGATTCCAATGAAATCACAGCTGACTTCGCTCAGATTGCCCAATATATAGGTGGCCATCCTGAGATGACGAACGTGCTGTTGTCGGGAGGCGACCCATTCGTGCTCAGCACCGCCAAGCTCGACAAAATTCTTGATCACCTCCTGCCGATCCCCCATTTGGATTCGATTCGATTTGGCACAAAAATGTTCGCCTATGAGCCCAAGCGGTTCGAGGATCCTGCTTTACCGGCTTTGTTCCAACGGATCTATGAAGCGGGTAAAGCCGCGGTGATCGTCACACATTTCGACCACATCGGGGAAATCTCGATCGACGCGGAACGCAGAATTCGCTCGCTGCGCGCACAGGGCGTGCAGTTTCTCAACCAGTCCGTGCTTCTCGCGAAAGTCAATGATGATTCCAAGATCTTGGCAGCGACCTTCGCCAAGTGTCACCGAATGGGTGTCCGTCCCTATTATCTCTTTCAAGGCAGGCCGGTGAAAGGCGCGTCGCATTTTCAGGTTTCATTGCGCCGAGGACTAGAGATTGCGCATGGCATCAACCAACGTCTCAGCGGCATTCAAAAGACATTCAAATACATTATGTCACATTATACAGGAAAGATTGAGATCCTCGACGTTGGAACTGATGGCCGAGTGTATATGCGATATCATCAAAACATGAGTCTGGAAAAGATCGGAAAGATTTTTTCTCGGCCGTACCTGGAGGGCGCCTGCTGGTTGGACGACTTGCCCGAAGGGTGAGGTGGCGATGGAGCAGGAACCGCTCACGGAAACAATCCTCGAGCTTTCGACGGTATATCGGAGCAAGAGCTGCGCACTTCGTGCTCGACTAGTGGATACCACCTAACATAAGAGTCCGAATGGGGATTCCCTTGGGCGAGTGCGCATGCGAGTCTGGCGCATGGGCGCAGGGATTTCCTTCGCCGTTTCGCCAACCGATCACCAGAGGCTGATGGCGCTCATCAAGGATCGCAACACGCGGCAGAAGCACGTCTGGCGCGCCGAGATAATCCTGCTGAGCGCCGCCGGCGTCGGCACCGTCGACATCATGCGGCAAACCGGTAGATCCAAGACCTCCGTGTGGCGCTGGCAAGAACGCTTTGCCGAGGAAGGCTTCGAAGGGCTGTTGCGCGACAAGACGCGGCCTTCGCGCATTCCACCTCTCGGTCTCGGTGGCTTTCGCCGTCGCTCATGCGGTGGGCATCGAGATGATCTTTCGAGATCTCGACGCCGATGGTATCGTTTTTGACCGCGGTCCGCATCGTCGCTCGCGGCGACCAGCGCCGCCGGGCAGGAATGAGTTCGGCAGTTCGCCGCGCCGAGCAGCTCAGGCAGGTCGAACGCCAGATCGCCGCGATCGAGAAAGAGATCATGGCTCTCATCACGGCAGACACCGACCTCGCCCGCGCTTCGCCATCCTCGTCTCGATCCCCGGCGTCTCAGCGATCACCGCCTTCGCGCTCCTCATCGACATGCCCGAACTCGGATCACTCGAAAACGGGCAAGCGGCTTCGCTGGCAGGCCTCGCTCCCGTCGCGCGGCAGTCCGGGCAGTGGACCGGCCGCGCCTTTATCCGCGGCGGCCGGGCCAATGTCCGCCAGGCGCTCTACATGCCCGCCCTCGTCGCCATGCGATTCAATCCAAACCTCAAGGCAAAGTACGAGCACCTCATCGCGACCGGCAAACCTGCCAAGAAGGCCATCACAGCCATCATGCGAAAGTTGGTCATCCTCGCAAACTCACTGTTCAGGGACGGTCGTGAATGGACCCAATCTCCCCTTCCCTGACCAACACGGATATCCTAGGTGTCTCGTTGAAACGGGGGCGGTTCAGGAGATGCAGGAACATGCACCTTTATTATGGAAAACCGAACTGACTTGTGGCAAGCACATAGGTGCGGAAGGGTGCTTCCTTGTTAGTGTGGGCCGTGCCGCGTCCCATCGCCGTGCGAGTTGACTCCTCTGCAATCCCAATCGAGGTTAGCCAGCCTTCGAGCCCGGACTGCTGACGGAGGTCTACGCGGATCAACGCGCCCTTACGGTGTGAAAACAGGAAGGACAACAGGCGCCTTGCTTCGTTGGTGCTACATGCGACGACCGGCCCGGCTACTTCGCCACGCCCGTACGGTAGCACTGCAGCATAGCCCACCACCTTCCCCGCATACCGGATGACGGCAAACACTCCCTTGTTCCAAAGTCTCGATATGAGTGCCTGGCGATCTATTCCCGTTGCGCTTCGGTCGATTTCGGAAATCTGGTCAAAATCACCTCGGATTGCCCATTCGGCTCCATCCGGGGCCTCCACGCGTGCAACTACCCCTTGATGAATATGTATAGTTTCCAACTCGTCAAATCCGAGCTTGCGGTAGAGCGGCTTCCCATCGGACGATGCTATGAGGCGGCATTCACGTTTGCCCGCTTTTTCTAGGGCGAGCTTCATAAGCTGACTGCCGAGCCCTTGGCGGCGCATCGTGTCGTCGACAATCAAAGCGCCCATAGTCGCGACCTCCCCAAACATCGTCATGCACATCGTACCGACGACGTGATTGTTCAAAATCGCAACATATCCACAGCCCAAGCCAAGAAGCGTCGACCAATCATCCTTGCTGTTTGTCCATCCGGCCTGGCCCGCGAGCTTCAGCGTCTCGTCGAGATGTTCGGCTCGGAACTCGGCAAACTCGATCTCACTGCTCCGCATAGTCTATTGCCCTTTCTATGTAAGGCTTAAGTCCGCAACCGACAGGGATGCCACGCGACCGCGGGGCGTCTGGAGAAGGCGGGCGGCGTCCCTTATGCCAGGCTCTCGCCCACACCGCGTAGACGATGCCATTCTGATCGAGCACCCGACACGCCTCGTGCATACGTTCGAGACCCCAATCAAGTTGTTCGCGTAGCTCACACAATTGAACCCACCGCGTTCAATCAGGCGCAAGCTCCGGCAAGCTGATGTGATGGGCACCGCCGTACCCAGGTTACGGACCTCCTCTTTGAACGATCGGATATCAAAGATGTTGACCCCCATGTTGCCAAACCTGACATCAGTGTTACACAGGATCACGACGATATCGCCGGAGCCGCTATGGTGCCCTTGGTCGGCGGCCGCGTCACGATGAGGTCGCCACCCCGCCACGATAGTGAAGCCATCCAAAACACCAGCAACCGTTGCGCGGTCGCAGATGTCCGCGGCAACCTTGAGACAGGCGAGTTCAAGTGGCGATTTGACCTGCCACATTTCCCACATGACGCCGCAGAAATCAGCGGTCCTGGAATCCGGCAGCAGGGTTTGAGCTCTAGTGCCCGGTTAACAATAAAAAGGTGGCTGCCGCCCACGACGCCTATGGCCGAAGTTCCATTGCCGGGGGCTAGGATCGTCGCGTGAACGACTTTGATCGGGTTGTCGTTATCGCGGAATGCCACGCAATCAATGAGCCAGTTCATTTCGCTGAGGACGGGAGCGTCGAGCGCATGGATCACTGCGGCCGGCTTGTCATCAAGTGGGAGCAAGGGTTGATACATGGCCGCTGTGCACCGTGACTGCCGAAATATGGCATGTGCTAAAACTGGTCGACGATAGAAGGCCCCCTTGTCGCTCGGCCATAACGGTGCGCAATGCTGCGAGGCGCGAGCGGAATTCTTCCACTGCAAAGGGTGGGGGGGAAGCGGAGGCTGTGTCATGGAATCGTTTCTGTATGGCCGTGGAAAGAGTTGCCCTGTGTTCTGTGTGGCAGTCGTAAATCGACGTCAGCTTTTTGCCGGATCAAACCTATGTAGTGGACGTATCATTGTTGGCGATCGACGATTGTAAAGTTTCTGGTAATTCCATTTGAAGGATCTGTTGCAATCATTGAGATACGGCGCAAGGAGCCTGGCCATCTGCCCGGTTGTCGTATCGGATGAAGCGGCTGTTATTGATATTTCAGAAAGACGTTTTCAATCGTAAGCGTGAAGCTCACCCCATCTGGCGCGGCATAAGACGATGGGCGAGAGATGATGACACTGAAGGAGCCGAGGAGCTTGCAGTGTTAAGTTCTATGTCTGCACCGATGTCTGATGATAGAAGTTTCCATGTGCTTGAGGCGGTTCCGAACCGGCTGGATGCAAAGCCCGCAGCGTCCGCGGCGACGCTGGTCGGCGGAAGCGAAGGCACGGCTGATTGAAGAGTCCCTGAAGCCGGGTGCGAACGTGTCGGCGATCGCGCGCCAGGCTGGACTGGCGAGCTCGCAGCTGTTTGGCTGGCGGCGCAATGCGATTGGCGAGGACGTATCCGAACGGCTCGATGTCACCACCCCGGCGAAGTCCCGGGTGATCGTCACGCGTCGCCCTAAATATGCATTCAAGGGCTGGGACGGCGTCATCCAGGCAGCCGTACCCGCCCGCATCATCGAAAGCGGCATTCCGACCCAAGCGCTGCTGTCGCAGATCGCGGTGTTGAAATATGCCGATGGCCTGCCGCTCTACCGGCAGGAAGTGATCTATGCCCGCGACCAGGTCGAGATCGACCGGTCGCAGATGGCGCAATGGATGGGCAAGCTTTGCATTCCTGGGCTTCACGTTCATCTGTGGCAAATCGCGAAAGGGGCGCTTCCAGCTTAAGCGGAAGACCCGATGCGACCGCATGCGGGCGGGGCGAAGCTCAAGGACATCAAGGGGAGCTGCGGCGGCGGATGCACTGGCCGATCCCGAACAGGGGAAATGGCTGGCCCGTGTCGTGTCAGGGAACTTCGGCTACTTCGCGATTCCAACGAATATCCGAGCGCTTACCGCGTTTCGGCATCGACGTTTGGCCTCAATGGCAGATCTGCCGCGATGACGGGAAGACGTTCAAATCCCGGAAGCGGCATTTGAAGACTAAGTTTGGAATGACTCCTGAAGAATACAGGGCGAAGTGGAATCTGCCGCCCGACTATCCGCTCCGTCCTACGCGTCGGCGCGTTCAGAACTCGCCAAGAAGGTGGGGCTCGGCCGGAATCCCGACGCGGCGGAACCTGTAAAGCGGGCGCGCAGGAAAGCCGCCTAGCCGGTAAAGAAGAGGCGGGTTCATCCCCGCCTCTGTTGCGTGACTGACCTGTCGCTTGACGCCCGCGATATCCGCCTTGCCGCGCCCACATATCAACCAGAAATGCGGCGACGCGTTCAATAGCGTTTTGGCCGCCGAGGACCAGCAGGTGCTCCCTGCCCTCGTCAGCCCGTTTAGCGCCGACAGCAGCAGGTGGCGGCATATGTCCGTTCCGGCGGCGAACAGGAATGTGTGGATGGCGGTGGCGTTGATCGCCCGGGCAAAGAAATGATGCGTAAGCCGCATGTCTCTGCTGCCAAATGCAGGAATGACCTTGTCATACATCAACAGATCTCAAGTCGCTCACGCATAGACAGTGAGATAGAAAAAAGGAGCCCGTGGCGGGATAGCGTCCTCAGTGAGGTTCACCTTGTGGTGACGGTGGTTCACCGGCTCAGCATCGCCGAAATGCCCTGGCGGACAAAGGGAAGATATTGTCCAAAGCGAAGCCCCATATGTCTTGCCAGCCGTGCCGCCGGGTGCTCGCCTGAGTAGAGTCTGACGAGCAAGTTCGTGGCATAATAAATCGGCGCCGCCGACAGGCGCAGCCAGCTTTCGTACCTGTAGAGCAAGTCGGGATCGGCAATGTCGCGACGGTCGCGACATGCTGTCGATATCCTATGGGCGAGTTGCTTCTGGCCGCTTAGGCCAATGTTGAAGCCATAGGCAGTCACCGGGTGCATCCCAATGGCAGCGTCGCCGATGAGCGCGGCGCTCGGAGCCCAGAACTTGTGCGCCCACGTCGTGACGAGCGGATAGCAATGGCGGTTGCTTGCCAAGGTCATATTTCCGAGGCGCCCGTGACACCGGTTCGTCAATTCTGTCACGAACAAATCGTCGTCGAAGGCAAGCAGTCTATCTGCCTGGTCTGAGCGCAAGGTTAGAAGCAGCGACGACACGCCTTGCATGAGCGGCAACATCGCTACGGTCTGATGGTGATCGAACCATTCGACTGCGATCTGGTTATGGACGCGCTCGTGCCTCACTCGGCAAATCAGCATCGACTTGCCAAGCCGATTGATATCGGCGCCGATGCCGAGTAGGTCGCGCGTGGCGGACAGACGTGAATCAGCTGCAACGAGAAGCCGAGCGGTCAGCTGCCTGCCATCGGAGAGTGTCATGACTGCTCCATTGTGGCTGTTTGCTGCGTCGACAACCGAGTAGCCGCACAGCAGCCGGGCATGATCCTGCGAGCGGACGATCTTGAATAAAGCATCGCGGATCCGCCAATTTGGGACCAGAACTCCCAGTGGTTCCCCAGATCCGCTGGGGGGATCGAAACAAAGAGCGAAAGCGCTCGATCCATTGAGCACGCGCGCGCCTTGAATCGGTGATTTGTCCGAAGCGGGAATGGCATCCCAGGCCCCGATCTCACGAAGGATTCTGATGGAGGTGTGGGTCAGCGCGATCTCGCGACCGTCGAAAGCCGGATCCGCCAGCCTTTCCAGGGACTGCTGTTCAACAACCGCCACCTTAAGTTTACTCTGGGCAAGCGATGCGGCGAAGGAGAGTCCCACCGGCCCGGCGCCGACGACAACGATGTCGAACCTTTCGTCGGAGCGGACCATCAGCGTGCCGCCATTGAGTCGGCCATCTTCGTAAGATGCTGGTGGCTGCGTTTCATTGCCGCTGCATCGTTCAAGCTACTGGGCAGAGGAGATCAGCATCATATCCCAACAAAGGTGCAGTCTCATCAAACACGGGCGCGGCTGATCGAACCGGTCCAGCTTTGGCGATTCTTCGTGTCGGTCTCGATCCAGACTGGTCGCCGAGGTTTTCGGCGGCGCGATTCGTCAAAGGAGCCCTAGCCCGACCGCTACGATGAAATATCCGAAAACCGCCAAGACGATGAGACGGCCGACCAAACTGTCCGTTAGACACGCGTTCTCCTTTGAATGACTGGTCGACGTAACCACGCCGATGAGAGGATAATCTTGATATCGATCAACCAAACGCGACAAAGCGGGGCAACGGCGGGTTCACGGTCGACTGGTCGATTGCCCCAACAATTTTGGCCATGGTCTGTTCAGATCATCATCGAATGGCGGCCTTTCCCTCCGGTGCGCCCGGCCAGGCTCAGTCGTGAGATGGCTAGCGTCCGCAGTCATCGGCGCAGCGATCTGGGTCAGTGTTCCGACTTGTCCTCCCGGTCGATGAGGATGCGCTCAGCGGCCCCATCAAGATCCTCATATTGACCACTCCTCAACGCCCACAGAAAGCCGGACAGCCCCAGTGCGCCAAGGAACATGGCTACTGGTATGAGGTAGACGAGCGTTGTCATGAAGGCTGCACCGATGCGCGAATTCCGGAACGCTTGGCGGAAGGAGCCCTCGTGACGTTGGCGAGCAAAAAGCCCTGCAGGCGCAACGCATTTCCGATGACCAAAAGCGACGAGGCAGACATAGCGATTGCCGCGATCAGCGGCGTGACATGGCCCAGAATGGCAATCGGCACCGCGACGGCGTTATAGACGAGCGCTATGACGATGTTCTGCCGGATCAACCGCCCGGCTTTCCTGGAGATGTCGAGCGCGCGCGGTATTGCCATGAGGCTGTCGCGTAGGAATACGAAATCGGCGGCACAGCGGCCGATATCGGCCGCAGTCGCTGGTGCGATCGACACATGTGCCGCGCCCAGCGCAGGCGTATCGTTGAGGCCGTCGCCGACCATCAGAACCTTGTGTCCGTTTTTCCCTAGCGTCTCGATTCGTTCGACCTTGCCGGAGGGGAACATCGCGGCCGCGAAGCGGTCGACGCCCAATGTTTCGGCCACCTCCCCGCAGGCCTTTGCCGTGTCGCCCGACAGAATTTCCACCGACAGGCCAGCATCTTTGAGTTGCTCGACGGCTGCCTTGGCATCGGGGCGGAGCGTATCCTCGAAAGCGAAGGATGCGGTAATGATCCCATTCTTCGATAGGACCGTACCGCCGTGGCCGCCTAATTTGCCTTCGCTGCCAATTCGGGTTTTCCATCCTGCCCATCCGACCCGGCCAAGACGCCAGATGTTTCCGGCCACCCGGGCTTCGATCCCGAAGCCCGGGTGCTCGCTGACGGATTCAAACTTGGGCTGGCCGGAAACCCCTGCAAAGCCGGCAATCGCGCTTGAAAACGGATGACGGGAATGCGCGGCCATGTCGGCCGCGATCGCCAGCATGGTAGAGTCGATGGAGGCGGCGTTGACAAGATTTGGTTGTCCGAGCGTAAGCGTGCCTGTCTTGTCGAATACCGCCGTGTCAACCTCCGCCAGGCGTTCCATGGCCGAACCATCCTTGACCATGATGCCGCTTTCGAACAGACGCCGCGCCGCGACCACCTGCACGATCGGGATCGCCAGGCCGAGTGCACAGGGGCACGTAATGATGAGAACGGCGATGGCGATGGTTAGGGCGCCGTGCCAGTCACCAGTCGCCGCCATCCAGCCAAGGAAGGTCACAGACGCAGTGAGGTGGACCACCGGAGCATAAAGTGCCGAGACGCGGTCGGCGATCCGGCGATACTGGGCCCGGCCGCCTTCGGCCGCCTCCATCAGCCGGACCATTTCCGCCAGGAAAGAATCCTTCGCCGCGGCTGTCGCCACCATGGTCAGCGGGCCGGTAAGATTGAGGGTGCCGGCCTGTACCTTTTCCCCGGGCGCAACGGCTCTGGGGGCGCTCTCGCCGGAAACCAGGGAACAATCGAGGTCCGACGAGCCCTCAACGATGTTGCCGTCGACGGGGATCCTTTCGCCGGCCGCGATCAAAAGCTGCATGCCCGGTTCGATCTCGCCGACCGGCAGGTAGTCGCGTGTACCGTCGCCGCGAAGCACCATGCAACCGCGCGCAGCCAGCCGCGACAGGCTGTTCACCGCGGTACGTGCCCGCTCCCGCATCACGTGATCCAGCGTTCGGCCAATCAGCAGGAAGAACAGCAGCGACACCGACGCGTCGAAATAGGCGTCGTCGCCATGGCGGATCGTCTCGTAGAGGCTCATAGCGTAAGCGAGCGAAACGCCGACTGCGATCGGCACGTCCATGTTCATGCGGCCATGGCGCAACGCATTCCACGCCGAGCGGAAATAGATGCCGCCAGCAAAGACGAGGGCCGGAATTGCGATCAGCGCCGACACCCAATGGAACAGGTCCCGGGTGGCACCTTCGGCACCGGACCAGACCGACACCGAAAGCAGCATGATGTTGCCCGTCGCGAAGCCGGCAACCGCGACGGCCCGGATGAGTTCCGAAAGCGTCTTGTCCTTCTCGTCCAGCACAGGATCGAACAGATGCGTCTGATAGCCCAACCGACCAAGCGCGGCGACAAATGGTGGGACCTCTTCCCCACGCCACCGCACCGAGACCCGCTTCGTCGACAGACTGACGCGGGCGCCCTCGACCCGATCCAGCTTTCCAATCGCCGTCTCGATGGTCTGCATGCAGGCCGCGCAGTGAATCGCCGGCACCGAGAGAACGGTCTGATACACATCGCCGCCGAGCGGGCGGCTCGCCAGTTTGATTTCCTGGCTCGACGGCAAAACAGGTGCGGCGCCGACCACACCAAGGGCCGTTTCGGCGCCCGGCGCACAGCAGCTCATTGCTGAACTCCCCGGGAAATCATGATCCGGCGAACGTCGCGATAGGATTCAGCAAAGCCGGCGTCGGCATTAATTTCGACGATCCAGACGCCATCCTTCGGCGTATGTAACGCGGCGAATATCTGACCGGAGGCGCCGGTAAGTGTGACAGTCTTGTCCTCCGCCTCATAGCCAGGATGACGAAACTGGATCTTTACGCCGTGAAGGGGGACTGGCTTGCCGGCAGCGTCGCTGAGACTGTAGCGGACTTCGCCTGCCTCGATCGTCAGTTTGCCGGTCCAGCCCAGCGCCGCCTGCGCCCGCCCTTCCCTCGCCTTCCGGTTGAATTGCTGGCTGGCCACATAGGTGTTTTCGACGACAAGTCCGGTCCAGCTCGTTGTGGCGAACGCCGCCATGGTCACATTGACGCCGGTGACTACCCCGAAAAAGGCGAGAATGGTGAACAACATATGCCTGCCGGTAAACTGATAGGGCTTTTGCGGGTCGGCGTTCATCTGTGGGTCTCCGGTGCGTTGAAGCTGGCCTTGTATTCGTTGCTCTCGAGGCTCGCATTGTCCTCGGCGCGGAACTTGAAGGTCTGCACCTCGTCCTTGACCTTGTCGGCCGGCAGACGAACGAAAACCTTGAGCACTTTTAGCCGGTCGGGTTCGGCCGCAATGACGAAGGAGCGGTCGGCAGGAAGGTCGATGCCGACGATGCTCATCTCGGCGCCCTGCAGTCCCTGCAAGCTGAGGACGATAGTCCTCGGTTCGGGGATCATGTTGAGGAGCTTGACGGTATAGCCGTTGCGGATCGAGCCGTCGGACAGGGTCACGAATTGCGGGTTGCGGTCGTGCAGAACGTTGATTTCGAGCCGGTCGCGCGTCAGCAGCGAATAGAGCATCGCAAGCCCGACCGCGGACCAGGCGCCCATATAGATGAAGGTGCGCGGCCGGAAGACCTTGCGAATTTGGAAATGCGCCAACCTGTCGGAGAAAGCGCCGCCGGCGGTGCGAACGAGAGTGGGATCGATCGTGCGCGTGCCGCCTGCTGTCGCTAGCGCCATGTTGGCGTTGTAGTCAGATAGCGTCGCATAGGAGATGAGACCTCGATCCCTGCCCAGCTTGTCCATAACGGCGTGGCAGGCGTCGATGCAGAGTGCGCAGGTGATGCATTCAAGCTGCTGGCCGTCGCGAATGTCGACGCCCATCGGGCAGACCGCGACACAGGCTTTGCAATCGACGCAGTCGCCAACCGGCTGACCGGCTGCCTGAACCTTCTTGACGTGACGCGAACGAGGCTCGCCGCGCCAATCATTGTAAGTTACGGTGAGAGAATTCTCGTCGAGCATGGCCGCCTGGACGCGCGGCCAGGGGCACATATAGGTGCAGACCTGCTCGCGCATGAGTCCAGCAAATGTGTAAGTGGTCGCTGTCAGCACGGCGATGGTGATGTAGGCAACGGGCGCGGCGTTGCCGGTGAAGACTTCGCCAACTAGCGTTGGCGCATCGGCGAAATACATGATCCAGGTACCGCCCGTCGCGGCCGCTGTCACCAACCAGATCGCGTGACTCGAACCGCGCAGCACGAGCTTGCGAGCCCTCCAGGGTGTGGCGTCGAGTTTCATGCGGGCGTTGCGATCGCCCTCGATCGCGCGCTCCACAACCAGAAACAGATCGACCCATACGGTGTGCGGGCAGGTGTAGCCGCACCAGGCCCGGCCGATTGTCGATGTGATCAAGAACAGGCCAATGCCGGCCATGACCAGCAGGCCGGCCACATAGTAGAATTCCTGCGGCCATATTTCGATGAAGAAGAAGAAGAAGCGGCGGTTGGAAATATCGACCAACACGGCTTGATCCGGGGCAAAAGGTCCACGCTGCCATCGCAGCCAGGGCGTCAGATAGTAGGTCCCAAGCGTGATACCCATGACCAGCCATTTGACGCGGCGAAAGCTGCCAGAGGCCCGCTTGGGGAATATCTTTTTGCGTGCGGCATAGAGCGGATGACGGACCTTGGGGGAGTTGACCGCCTCGTCTTCGGGCCGTTTCACCTGAATGTTGTCCAGCACGAGCATCTCCAGTCGCGCAGGTGATGATTTGGCGTGCGACCGAGCTTGGCTGACGTCCGGAATGCAACGTTGAACAAGCTTTGCCATGTGGCGGGAAGCGCCGCATTGATGCAGGTCAAATCGCCGAACGCTGGAGTGGTGTCGAGGCCCGGCTCACGCCGGGCCTCGTCGCTTGGCGAGGGGGGCCCGGAGAACAGGCCTCTCTTCCTATTCTCCGCCGCCAAGCGAATGGATGTAGATCGCAAGTTCCTTGATCTTGGACTCGCCGAGACGCTCGATCCAGGCCGGCATAACGCCGTGCTTCGGCGCGCGGACCTGCGCGGCAATAGCCGCCTCGCCCGATCCATACAGCCAGATCGCGTCGGTCAGGTCGGGTGCGCCGAGTTCCCGGTTGCCCTTTGCATTGTCACCATGACAAGCGACACAATTCTCGGCGAATACATTGGCACCGGGTTCAATCAGATTTGCGTCCCGGACAGGGCCGGACAGGCTGGCAACGTAGGTGCTGACCTGCGCGATCTGATCGGCCGTGATGATGTCACCAAAAGCGGGCATTTCCGACAGACGCGTATTCGGGTCGGACGCGAAGCGGATGCCATGAGTAATGGTTTGCTGGATCTGCTCGGCCGTGCCGCCCCACAGCCAGTCGTCGTCATTGAGATTGGGAAAGCCTTTGGACCCTTGCGCGCCCGCGCCGTGGCACTGCACGCAATTGACCTTGAACGTACCCCCGCCGGCGGCAATGGCGAATTCACGTAACTCATCGTCGGCAGCAATCTCAGAGACGGTTTTCGACTCTATCGCGGCGATATATTTGACCTTGGCCGCCTCAGCGGCCGCCAACTCGTTCTTGACGTCATTTCGGCTGGAAAAGCCAAGCACGCCCTTCGTGGCGGAAGTCAGCATCGGCCATGCCGGATAGGCGATAGTGTAGCCGATCGCCCACGCGATGGTGACGTAGAAGGTGATGACCCACCAGCGCGGAAGTGGGTTATTGAGTTCCTTGATACCGTCCCACTCATGGCCGGTCGTTGAGATGCCCGAGACCTCGTCGATGTGCTCGCTGCTCATTATCAATCGTCCTTGAGAGGAATTTGAACGGCTTCATCGGCGTGCCTGCGGCTGCCGGGGCGTAGTGCAAACGCAATGCATCCCACGAAGAAGAGCACCATCGCGAGCAGGCCCCAGCTGTCGGCGAATTCCCGCATCAAATTGTAGTCCATGACACTCTCCTCAGCGGTCGCCTGCGGCTTCGTCGTAGGTCTTGAAATCGACCAATGTGCCGAGCATCTGGAGATAGGCAACCAGCGCATCCATCTCGGTGACCTGCTGCGGGTTGCCGTCGAAGTCGCCGATCTTGACCTTCGAATAGCGTTTCTCGAGGCCCGATGTGTCGGCACTCGGATCGGCCTGCGCCATGAGATCGGCATTGCCGTTGGCGATCATTTGGTCGGAGTACGGAACCCCGACGCGCCTGTTCGCGATAAGATGTGTCGAGAAATCCTTCAGGTCGATCGGTGTGTCCTTCAGGAACGCATAGCTCGGCATGATGGATTCCGGCACCACTGAGCGTGGCGCGCTTAGATGCTGGACGTGCCATTCATTGGAGTAGCGGTCGCCGACGCGCGCGAGATCCGGTCCGGTGCGTTTCGATCCCCACTGGAACGGGTGATCGTACATCGATTCTGCCGCCAGGCTGTAATGCCCGTAGCGTTCGACCTCGTCGCGGAAAGGGCGGATCATCTGGCTGTGGCAGGTGTAGCAGGCCTCGCGCACATAGATGTTGCGCCCGGCAAGTTCGAGCGGCGAATAGGGTCGCATGCCTTCGACCTTCTCAATGGTATTGTCGAGATAGAAGAGCGGCGCGATCTCAACGATACCGCCGACCGTCACCACGAGGAGGGACCCAATGAGGAGGAGCGTGGCGCTCTTCTCGATGACCGCGTGTTTATCCATCAATCCCATGTCTGGCTCCTTATCGCGCAGGCTGGATGGTGGGGGTGGAGCCCGGCATCGGCTCCTCCTCGCGTTGATAGCCAAAGATGGTCATGGCGATGTTCCAAGCCATGATCAGAGCGCCGGACAGATACATCGCGCCGCCGATCGCACGCATGATGTAGTAGGGATGCAAGGCAACAACGGTTTCTGCGAAGGAGTAGACCAGAAAGCCATGCTCGTCGTACTCGCGCCACATCAGGCCTTGCATAATGCCGGAGACCCACATTGCCGCTGCATAGACAAGGATACCGAGGGTCGCGAGCCAGAAGTGCCAGGTGACAAGCCGCAGCGAATAGAGCCGTTCACGATTCCATAGCTTCGGCACCATGTAATAGATCGCGCCGAACGAAATCATGCCTACCCAGCCGAGCGCGCCGGAATGGACATGACCGATGGTCCAGTCGGTGTAATGCGACAGCGAGTTGACCGCCTTGATCGACATGATCGGGCCTTCGAAGGTCGACATGCCGTAGAAGGCGATGGCCATCACCATCATGCGAATAATCGGATCCGTGCGCAGCTTGTCCCAAGCGCCGGACAGCGTCATCAGGCCGTTGATCATGCCGCCCCAGGAGGGCATCCAGAGCATGATTGAAAACGCCATGCCCAGGGTCTGCGCCCAATCCGGCAGGGCGGTATAGTGAAGATGGTGCGGCCCGGCCCAGATGTAGAGGAAGATCAGCGCCCAGAAGTGGATGATCGACAGACGGTAGGAATAGACCGGCCGGTTTGCCTGCTTGGGCACGAAGTAGTACATCATGCCGAGGAAGCCGGCGGTGAGGAAGAAACCGACGGCGTTGTGGCCGTACCACCACTGAGTTAGAGCGTCCTGCACGCCCGAAAAAGCTGAATAGCTCTTGGAGCCCAGGAAGGAGACCGGCATCGACAGGTTGTTGATCACGTGCAGCATCGCGATGGTCACGATGAAGGACAGGTAGAACCAGTTGGCGACGTAAACGTGCGGTTCTTTGCGCTTCAGGATGGTGCCGAGGAAAAGGATTAGATACGCGACCCAGACGATGGTCAGCCACAGGTCGACATACCATTCGGGCTCGGCGTATTCACGGCTCTCGGTGATGCCGAGCAGGTAGCCTGTCGCTGCCATGACGATGAAAAGCTGGTAACCCCAGAACACGAACCACGCGAGATCGCCGCCGAATAGCCGCGCGCGGCAAGTCCGCTGCACTACATACAGGGATGTGCAAAGCAGCGCATTGCCGCCGAATGCAAAAACGACGCCGGACGTATGCAAGGGCCGTAGGCGGCCGAAATTGAACCAAGGCTCGAAGTTGAGATCCGGATAGGCAAGCTGTAGGGCGACGAACACACCGACCAGCATGCCGACGATGCCCCAGATCACCGTTGCGACGGCCCCGTAGCGGATCGGCCCATCCATGTAAGCTAGGGGATCAACCGGGGTCGCCGGTTTGAAATCCGTATTGCGCAACAGAATCGCCGTGAAGCCGGTAAGGACGAAGAACAACACCAACATATGCTGGCGGAAAGGTTCATCCACGCCTAAGCCGGCAGCTACAAGCGCCGCAAACGCAAACAGGAATAGGAGGACGATCTCTGTGCCGAATTTCATCGCAACTCACCGATCTCGAGTTTCGGCGGACGCCAAATCCGCAGTGCATGAATTCCGCAGCCGCAGCCTGCTCGCCTTGATCCATGTCAGGACGATTTTGCTTTGAGCCCCATTGAGCATGGTGGAATCAGCACGGGGCGATTGAACATGTAACGCAACACGGGCCGCGCCAGCTCATGGACAAGTCCGGCGTGCCGGGCCGGACCTGCCTGGGAGGCTGCCCTGCCGAACGTCGATCAACTCAATGCCTTGGCACAGCCAAGCGAATAATTCCGCTGCTTCGTGACATTCGGCGGTTCGAGGAGACGGTCATGTCCCGGCATATTAGCCGATACTGACCTCGGCGGACGCCAATCTTGCCTCCAGCCGGTTGCGCGTCGAGCATGTCGAGGATCAAGCTTCGCCCATGAGGTAACGGAAATGCTCTTAGCGATCGGCCCTGATGATCCGATGGTGAATGCCGGAGCTGTCGGGTTCATGCGACGAGCCTTCTTCGAAGGCTTGCGGGCCAGATCGCGTTTGAACGCGAGCATGTCCTGCCGCGGATCGCAGTAAGCGACGTGACCGCGTCGCTTCGGTCTTATTCAAAAGGCGGTTGGAATTGCGCCTCAATCGCCGCAGCGCTGCTCCAACCGGCTCACGCTGTTCACCGTCACCTGGCGGTTGTTCTCGATCCGGATCACGCCGTCGGCCCGCAACCGGCTCAGTTGCCGGCTCACGGTCTCTTCGGTCAGCCCAAGGAAATCAGCGATGTCTCTGCGCGTCAACGGCAGATCGAAGCACGCCGACTTGGCCGCCGGATCAACCGTGGGATCGATATTCCGGGCGATCATCAGGAGAAAGCTCGCCACCTTTTCCTGTGCAGTCTTGCGGCCCAGTGTCACCATCCATTCGCGTGCTTCGTCGAGTTCGTTCAGCGTCTGCCTAAGCAGGCGATGTTGGAGTTCCGGCGATTCCTTCATCATCCGTTCGACGGCCGCTTTCGGAAACGAACACAGGCAAACAGCTGTTGCCGCCTCCGCATTGATTGCGCTTTCCACCCTAAAGGGCCGTCCCAGAAAATCCGGTGCGAACTGGAGTCCGACGATCTGCTGGCGGCCATCGGAAAGGCTCTTCGTCAGCTTCACCACGCCTGAAAGCACGTTTGAGAAGCTGCCGATGGCCTCGGCGTTGTCGATCAGTTCGACCCCTGGCTCGAGCTTCTGTCTCGACGAAGTTTTGGCGAGGGCAACCAATTGGTCGGGATCGAGCGCACCGCAGACGCCGTGATGCCGTGCCTTGCAAGGCCCGCAAAGAACGGGAATTCGGAAACTGTGAATGTCCTGGCGTACTGTCATCGCGTTCGTCCAACGAATCCCAAGTGCCGGCACGATAGCAATCCACCGTAGAGAAATCCTGCGGCAGTTTGTCTGTGCTGGACGTTGACCGAAATCATGGCTTTGGGTGGCTCTTGCGCCCAGAGCTCCGCCGACGCAAACACGGTGGACAACGATATGCGGCCGGAATTAGCTGCCAGACTGGGCGAGAACGTCCCGCGTTATACCAGTTATCCGACCGCGCCGCATTTCCATCCTGGCGTCGATGCCGCCGTTTACCGCGGCTGGTTGGAAGCGCTCGAAGCCGGTGACGAGATATCGCTTTACCTGCATATTCCCTATTGCGACAGGCTCTGCTGGTTCTGTGCGTGCCATACCAAGCAGACGCGCCGCTATGAACCGGTGACCACCTATCTGCGCTCCCTATACGCGGAGATAGCGACGGTTGCCGATCGCGTCAGCGGCAAGGCCTCCGTCCGCGCAATCCACTTCGGTGGCGGCTCGCCGACCATGCTGAAGCCTGAAGATATGGTGGCTCTGGCAGCGTTCTTGCGGGACAACTTCGTTTTTGTTCCCGATGTGAAAATCAGCGTCGAGATCGATCCGAACGATATGGACAACGCTCACCTGGACGCGCTCGCCGAAATCGGCATGACCCGGGCGAGCCTCGGCGTACAAGATTTCGATCCGAAAGTGCAGAAGGCGATAAACCGCGAGCAAAGCTTTTTACAGACTAAGGCAGTCGTCGATGGAGTTCGTTCACGCGGAGTCGTTTCGGTCAATCTCGATCTGCTTTACGGCCTGCCGCACCAGAATAAGGAGAGCGTCTGTTCCACCGTCGCACAAGCGCTGGCTCTGGAACCGGATAGGATGGCTCTCTTCGGCTACGGTCACGTACCCTGGTTCAAGAAGCATCAGAGGATGATTGACGAGGCATGGCTGCCAGGTCCCGAAGAGCGTTTCGCCCAATCGAAAATCGCTGCGCGAGCGATTATGGACAAGGGATATGCAGCAATAGGGCTCGATCATTTCGCCAAGCCGGGTGATGCGCTGGCGGTGGCAGCCTGCACAGGGGCTTTGCATCGCAATTTCCAGGGCTACACGGAGGATCACTGCGAGACATTGATCGGACTTGGCCCGTCATCCATCAGCCATTTTCGCCAGGGCTACGCGCAGAACATATCTTCGGCCGGCGAGTACGGGCGCATGGTTGGAAACGGCGGGTTGGCGACTGTGCGCGGCATCGTGCTCTCCGACGACGATCGCGTCCGAGGCTGGATCATCGAGCGGCTGATGTGCGACTTCGCCTTTTCAGCAACCGAGCTGGTGGAGAGCTTCGGGGAAGCCGGCCGGAGGCTCCTTGTCCAGGCAGGCTCCATCGCAATTCATCGTCCTGCTCGACTGCTTGAACTACAGGGGGACAGTTTTGTCGTGCCGAGAGAAAGTCGTCCCTTCGTGAGGAGCATTGCGGTGAAATTCGATAAATATTTCGAGAGTGACACGGCGAGACACTCGGTGGCAGTCTGAGCACCGGCCCTCTCGCTCGGCACGACTAAGAGTCGAAGCGGCCCTTAAGGGATCTAGCAGGCACGGAGGAACTCGGAGGAGATCGCTTCACCGTTGGTGACGGCGTCAATATCCTCGACTGCCGGTGGAAGCTGGAAATGCACCCAGCCGAAGCGGGAATCCTTGTCGTGGGCCGTCACTTTCGGACCGCTCGTCATCAGGATCAGCCCCTTGCCCTTGCCCTTGACGGCGGCGCGCAAAGCGTCGAGTTCCGAAGCGAGCAGCCTGCCCACGAGAGAGCCGTAAGCCGCCAAGCGCTGCTTTGCCTGTGCGAACCGGTCGCCGCCGTCCATCGTCACGTCGATGCTCTGCGCAATACGGATTGGCGCCTTCGGACTTCGAACGCCAGTACCGCACTGGAAGTGAACGGTCCCGGATCATCGGCATCGACCCTAAGCGGCCGCCCGACCCGATCTCCGCCGAGCGAATTCCCGAAAATGTCGACATGCTCCTCCAAGCCAAGGAGCACAAGCGGTAAAATTCTCGATTGTTCCGCGAGTTGGCCAAATCGGAGCTTCGGGCCGATTAGGCCTTGTTAGTGAGGGCCCGACCTTGGACGAGCGCTCTGGACGCATCAAACTTCCTTCTTGCCAATGGCGTTCGCGTTCGTGTTGACTCGTTTGTCAATCAAAACGAGCCCTTGAGCCCGAAGGAGACCGACATCGACTCGAAGTTTGCCCCTGTCACATCCTTTTCCCAAGCGGAGCGTGTGCCATCCACAGTATTCTGTTCCTGCGATTTGCCGAGTTGTTGAAACACCCGCTCGCATGAACCGGACAGATAGAGCGAAGCACCCGGCGTCAATGCGTAGTTGACGCCAACAGTCGCGCCTATCGTCGGCGCCGGATCCATGTCGTCATAGGCCCGGAACTGCCTCGTCCAATGGTCGTCGATGCCCCTGATGCCGAGGCTCAAGCCGCCCAGAAGGCCGCCGCTGATCGTGAGATTGCCTAGGGCCTGTTTGCCGCCCAAGCTGAGGAAGCCGACCGGAATCTTTTGCCGGTAGCTGATGCCTCTTGCCCCGTCTGGCCATGCCACGGGTTGATCGCGGAAGCCGTGCTTGCTGGAATAGATACCCGATCCGCCATAGTCCGTCCACTTAACGTCGGTGTAGCGGAAACCGGCGCCGACTGAGAAACTGCTGGTCTCATTGCTGTAGATGATCCGATCCAGCTCGATCGCTCCGGCGACATAGTGATCGAGTTTGGCGTGGGGATGGATTGAGCGGTGGCTCCAGTCATCATGGCCGGGAACCTCCCAGTCGGTGTCGACCATGTGACCGTTGCCGCCGACGCCGAGGCTGACGTTGCCCTTCAAGCTCCAGTCATTGTCGATCTGCGCGTCCGCCCCGAGGGTGAAAAGCGTAACCCCCTTGCTCTGCCAGTTCAGTTGGCTGCACTTGGAGTCCGCGCCGGTGCACTCTTCCTCATCGCCATAGACAAATTCCTGAGCCTTGATGTTAGCGAGGCTGAGTCCGCCGAAAACGATGAAATTGCCGGCGTCGGAGGAAAACACAACGTCGTCCGCGGCGGCGAATGACGAGGTGGCCATCAGAAAACAGAAAGTGACTACCGATCCGATGACAGCGCGCTTCATCAGCTGACCGCGTGTTTCGTCCAGCGCCTCCGTGTAGAGATTTCTTACGTCAGATACGCCGTGTGCTGCCTCAGACTTGCATTCTGCTCGCGCCGCCGCTGTTGATGGGCCGGCTTGGCGCTGCTCTCGCGCGGCAGCCCGCGTCCGGCCGTTCGGCGACTGCACGTATGTTTGGAGCATGTTGTTGTCCTTTGCTGGAGAGTGATCGAATTGTCAGGTCTGCAGGAGCGCGGCGTGTATACGCCTGACGATCCGCTGAGCCGGTGATGACCCTTGGGGGGCGGGCGCAGGAACTGTCGGCCTTCCGCGAGGCGCTCAACGACTTGGCACCGCGCGGCTCGGTCAGGATGTGCGGTGACCGGGCTTCTCATCGTCAGCCGTCGGCCACGCCCCGAGATCCTGTCACTCCGCACATTCGGCAGGCATTGACGCCACAGGCTTGCCATTCCGACTCGAAGTCGAACCGGCTGCGCTTGGCGTCGATCTCCGTGTGTAATGCCTGTTCGGCGCGGCTGCATGGGGACCCCTGGTCGTTCGCCTTTTGGCGAGGCTTTCGGTGAAAAAACGCCGACGGAAGGATGGAAAACCAACGCCGCCGAACGGGTGCCGAGCTGTGCGATTCCGTTCGACGAGGTTGAGGAAAGCGCCGCTGAATGCGCGACTGCACGCTGCCGAAGGAACGGCGTGGTGCGCCCACGACCGCGTTGCCTGGCCATATAAGCGATTTGGCCGGCGCGAGACGCGGCACTCATCGCCAGAGATCAAGATTGCACCGGCCGTCATCACTGTCAAAAAATGCCGAAGTGAGTGATCCGGCGCTGTATCGACGCTTAGCTTTCCCGCGCTTTGGCGATTAAGCGTTCCAGCGTGGGAATCGCGGGCACCCCTGCGATCACTTCGTCGCCGAGAACCAAGGCCGGCGTGCCGGTGATGTACAGCTCCGTGGCGAGCGCGCGATTGCGCTTGAGGGCGTCTTCGATGGCGGGATCTTCCATGTCCCGCTTGAGCCTCTCAACGTCGAGGCCCACCTGTCGTGCGATAGTCAAGACGGAGGATTCGCTGTGCTGACCGGGAGCAGCCAAAAGGGCGTGATGAAACGGCTCGAATTTTCCCTGTTTGCGGGCGGCGAGCGCCGCCTTTGCGGCGAATTTGGAACCCGGTGCCTGGCCCGGATACTCTTTGTAGACAACCTTCAGCTTGGGATCGTCCTTGAGGATTTGCTGGAGGACCACGTCTCCCGCTCGGCAGTGCACACAGTTGTAGTCCAAAAACTCCACCAGAGCGACGTCGCCATTTGGGTTGCCAGCAGTTGGCGCGACGGGATCGTTGAAGAGTGCGTCGCGCCGCTCCGGAATGAGCTTCTGCAAATCCGCCTCGAGCTGGCAACGGTCGTCGCAAGGGTGCAGGTAGTTTTTGATAACCGGAAGTTGCGCTACAAGCCCGGCGAGAAGCAGGGCCAGGACTAAAAGACCGATAAGGCGGATTCTTTGTTCCGGCATGGGTCAGGCTCCAATCAACAGTGAACGGCAGGGCAGCAACGGCTGGCCTTTTTTGACGCCAAAGAGGGCTTGCGGGCCGCGGGGCTCGCGCGGCGGTTTGCAGGTCACAAGTAGCAACTTACTGTCTCCTGACCGGATCACGGTGGGTTCCCCCTCCCGGGCATCTCCCGTCGCTGCGCTCCGATCGAACGCGCCAAGGGGAAGCTGCAAGCTCCGCGCCAATTGCGACAGCGCCGACAAACGCAGGTTTCGGGGATTCATAAGGGCCTCTCGCGCCGCGCTTGTGCGGATCCCAGCACTCTCTGCTGGCGAATACCCGCACAGTCAACTCGGCGACGGGCGGCGGGACCGGCGGCGGAATCCCCGCCGCCCTGCCCTGTCCGCTCATTCAGCGGTTGGCGGCGCAAACAGCGGCGCGGCCTCGGCCCACTGGTCAGCGGTCCGGAAAGCCGCCGCGATCGGCATAGGCGCGGGCCGGAACCGCCATCCAGGCGGCCAGCTTCGAGCGCCCCATTGTGCCTTCGGGCAAGACGCGCACGATCTGCTTTTGCGTCTTCACCTTCTCCGAGACATTGGCGTCAGCGACCTGCGTTCCAGCGATGTGCGCCAGCATCGCGTTGGCTACTTCCTTGTCACGTATGCAGATCGAGGAAGGTCTCGTCTGGCTGCCACGATGCGCTCATGCCGACATTCAGATGGTGCCGCCCCTTGGACCACGGCACATCCGGCCCTCCAGCAACTCGCCATGACGATGGTAAGAGCGCACCACATCGTCGTCGGAGACCTCCTAATGCAGGGGAAGATTGGCGCCGTGGTATAGTCGCCGCCATTGCCGCCGGCTTCGCGCCGTCCTCATCCGGCGCCTCAGACAAAGCCAAAACCTCGGGCCGTTTTCGGCTCGAGCTCCCGGGTCAAGCTTGAACGTCTCGTTCACGACGATCTGGCGTGTGGCGACTTCAACACCGTGGCGCCTGGCATCGATGCGTCAGACGACGTTGGGCGCTGGCCACGCCTTTTCTGGCGGTGCGAAGCGTGTGATCCCGTGTCCAAAAGCTGACAGCGGCAGACAAAATGTCAGGTTCACTACAACCGACATCTGGGCACTGTCGAGGTTTTCACGGCAAATCCCGCTTGCTGGGCGCTGAGGTGCTGGCACGGCCTTTGCAAATTGGGAGGTGGCAACACGGAACGAGGGTGACTGCACGCAAATGCGCAAGAGAAGCGATGCGCTCCTCCCTTGAACCCGTGTACCCCCTCAAAGAGGGCAACAAGACCACAAAAGTCGCGCAACCTTTGGCAACGTTGGGGAGCAACATGGAAATGCAGACGGACTTCACTGCTCCTTCGACCTCGAGCCGCAACTTCGAAAAGGGATCGGATGGCCATTCGTTGGATTTATGACACCGAGGGAAAGCCCACATATCGCCAGGAGGGTCAGCGGATCTACGCACCCGAAACCGGGACATGCGAATTCTACGAAAACGGCGGCTGGTGGTATCAAATCGAACGCGGCGCAGCTGCTTATTTCGTCAAAGATGATCAGGTTTTCACACCGAACGGCAAGCCGGTTTTCCATTATGCGTGAACGTCACGACCCCGCCAATCCCCTGGGCCGCTGACCGCTTGCCAATGAAACAGCCCGCCAAAGGGAACCGTAGCGGGTTTGTGCGGGCAACGAAAATCGACGTTGTTGCACGCGGCTTGATAGGCCTTTCTAACCGCGCTGCCCTGGCCTGAACGTCCTGCCATGCGAAGGAAAGATCGATAGCCTGCCCGGCTGTCAGGAAGATGGTTAGATTGTCGTCGGGTCGCCTGTCGCCGCGAACGTCAACATGGTGCGTCCAGCAAATCTGCTCGGCCCTGCTGGAGAGGCGGGCAAATTCCACCTCAACATACATCATGGCGTCGGCTATCGGCACCGACGAACGGAGATGATCCGGATTGTCCCGCCTGTTGCCTCCGCGTTCCGTGCTGTATACGGTCAGGGTGATGCAAGAGGCCGATATCCCACGATTCGTGCAAGCGGTCATTGACGCGGGTTGCTACATCTGCGCTGTCGGCCACGAAGGATACGTATTCGGCGACGCCGATTTGTCACTGCACGAACGGGCAGCGATCGAGCCGCGGCTGCGTGAGATCCATGAGATGTTTGGTGAGCGCGATCACTTGCTACCGAGGATCGTCGCCTTCCTGCGGTCCATCGGCCGCTGTGTCGAAATTTGACTGCGGGGAGAAGCGGGCGATGGCTATGTCGGAAATCGTGGCATCTACGGGGCCTAAAGAGGCTCCGCGCGAGTTCGGACTGCTCGGCACCGTCGTGTCCGACGGCGCCGCGCTGACCGATGCGGTCCTGGCGGATCTCAGAGGTTCAACGAGAAGGGCACGATCTTCGGCGAGGTGATCTGCCGGGTTGAGTATTGCTATCGGGGCCCGGCAAGCCAGCACATGATTTGATCTCGTCCAGCAGCATGCCGCGGCGGCCGCCCAACCGTCACTTGAGCGCTTTGAGGTCCAAGGGCCCCCGATGCCCGCATTTCAGCTTGTGACATCAGATCGTCGCCGTCGCGCCATCCTGAAGCCAATCATCAGTCGAGTTCGCGGAACGCCATGTCGTCGCACCACCCTCATTCGGACCGCCCTCGCCCGTGAGGCGCAGTCGGTGGATGGAAACGTCCAGACAACGCGGAGCTCGCGTGATCTGCAGCGCAACAGCGAAGCCGCGAGGCCCACTGCGCATCGTACCTGGCCACAGGTGCAAACCAGCGTCTCCAGTCCAAGATCATTGCGGTTACCGGACTCCTCGCCGGGATGATAGCCCTGATGCCGGTCCCGTTGGCGGGCGAAGGAATTGCCGAAGGCCGCGATGTTCAAAACCCCAATTGAGACTGTTGATATGGGCGAGTTGAAGCAAGCGTCCGGAACTACGCGCTGCCTGATCCCGACCGGCGGTTCCAACGAATGGACGAAATCGCCGGCCGACGGCGGTAAGGCCCGTGGCATATCCCCTTGCCGGATCATCAGCCATTCTCGTTTTGCCGGCGGCGGGCGCCGGGCACACTCCGTACCAATCATGCACTCACCCGTCACATTTATGACGGGAGGGACGCGTATTGTGAGTTAATGCCTCAGCCATTTTGGGAGGAATATGCGATGTCAAAGTGCACCTATCTCACTTCCCTTGATATCGCGGTCTTGAAGGAAGTCTTCAACGAGGTGTGCGCACATAACGAGATAGCGGCGGACTCTCCAGCTGCGAGCTATTTGGCGAAAGCACTTATTGCCGCGTTCGAAAACGGCGTCCAAGACAAGGCTGGCTTGCTGGCGATCGTGGAAAACAACGATCGCTGGGCTGCTTAGCAGGATTTACGGCGGATTACGCCTTGCCGCGCTCAGTGCGGCAGCAACGGCATTTGCTGCTGTCCTGTTGAAGTGCACTCGCGGGGCCGCGGCACTTCATTCAGCGTGACAACAACCCGCAGCACCTCTTTCCCGCTTCGTCCCGGACGCACCCGAGGGCTTGTGGAAGCGACACTTCCTTGCCTCCGATGGTCCGTTCACGTGCCTGTAACTGCCTCCCTCCAGAAACTTTTTGAAAGCGGTGCCGAAGGCGAGCGCCAGTTGGACGCTTCGCTCCCGCGGCGTGATGGTGGCACATCCAACGTCTTATCAGCTCGGCTGATGGAGCACTTTCCATCAAGTCGGGAGAACGCGCCGCAAGGGGATCTCGGCCTTAATCTTCTTCACACCGGGTAGCTTTGAAAGAACGTTCCGGTGTATCGCCTCGAACTCCTGGACCTCCTTCACGGAGACGAACAAAAGGTAATCGGTATTGCCAGCAACAGCATAGCATTCCTCGATTACTGAATACACGTGGAGAGATTGTTCGAACAGCTCGATGACTCGCGAGTTAAGCGCTTCCAGCTCGATCCGAATCGGAATTCTCGTGATCACGGAAAGCTCCTCCTGCTGCCCTGTCTCGTAAGTCCAGTCGAAGCGCCGGACTCTCAAGCTTGGCGCCGACTAGATCCGTTATTTGCTTGCATTTCTTCGATGGTCAGTTCGGATTGGCAGGTCTGGACTGAGCGGTTAGGGACTTCTTCATTCGCTAGCGTTTGCGGTTCCTAAAAGTAGGGAGTTAAGAGATACGCTGCTCGCGCCGCCGTCTCAATTCGGGGCTGGATCATAGCCGAGGCCGGCGATTTCGCGCCGGATCCGGGTGAAATTCGGTGCCTTCTAGTAGCACTCGGCAAGATCGGCAAAATCGATTGTTTGGATGGAGAACCATCGACACTGTGGATACTCAAAATCCAAATCCCTCGTTGTTCAGCATCTTGACACAAGCCCACGGTCGCCATGCTCAGTCAGCTCGCAAACGGCTTTGACAAGGCGTCGTGCCATCGCACAAGCAAGAGACGGTCACGGCTGCAACAGCGAAAAAGTTTTCGCTGGCGTGCCGCGTTTGCGACCTGTCTTTTGAGCAGCCGGATGAAGTCTCCCTTGGAAACTTCATCTGGAGTCGAGCCGGGCGATGTTCTCGATTAGCGCGGCTTCGAGCGGCCGCATTTGGCCCGGTTCCATGATGGCGCAACCCGGGTCTCGGCCGCCAGGCCTTCATCGGCGATGGTCTTTACGCCTTGGCAACGCCGCCGTCCGCCGATGATCTCGAAGCGTCGAGACTGCCATGTTCGTGAACAAGCCGCGACCGGGATCTGCTTGCCAACTGGCGCGGGCTTTGTCCCTTGAACTAAGTGAGGAACGGCCTATCGCCGCCACCCATCAGGTAGCGGCCGCGTCGGACGGCGCGACGGACCTGATCGCGAAGATGGCCGCCTTGATGAGACTAATCCTGTTCGACACGCGGTCGCCCGAACAGGCCTATGGCGATCTCCTGATGGGATGCCCCTGCAAGTGAGCTATCCAAAGGCCTGGAGCACGACACGCAGACACCCTCTCCGCGAGGCTCCGGTGGACAGTAAGCGGCCGCCAGGCGGTCGCTGCCGTGGATCTCATTCAGGCGCTGAAGGGCAGCGATGTAGGAGTTCAAGCGCTGCGGCGGCACGATCGCGTCGACGCGTAGCCGGACCGGGCGGAGCACGGAGGCAGCGGAAACGGCGATTTGCAGGCTACGGCAGTCCTGTCTCAGCAGCACATGCTGCATTTCCGCCAACGTCAGCAGAATGTCCTTACCGCAGGACAGTGAAGAAAGGTCCAGCAGTTCAAAGCCGCGCTCGCGCCCAACGGCTCCGCAGCCGCTTGCAGGATGTGCGCGCAATTGCGCGGATCCCAAAACACCCTTGCTGACGTGGCGTCCAACTGCGGGGCGTCCGCGAAACAGGAGATTCCATTGCGTGGGCGGGAGGCTCGTGTCTTCAGTTCGATAATCATCATTTCGGCGCGTCTTCGGGCAATGAACGCGGGCGGCGCCGTTTGGTGCGGTCGCGCTGGAATTGCGGATTGCGCCGAAGAAATTCCCAGGCCCAGGCGGTGCGTGGCAACCGACTTGCATAGTCGTAAGCTGAGCGATGGCGCCAGTCCGGCCAGCCTGACGACACTCCGTTGCGCGCATGGGCAAACGAGCATTGTTCACGGTTTGGATATCCGGCGCTATGCTGAGCGGCTAAGAGCCGGTTGCCACAGTACCGGTCCGCTCAGGCGTCCCCTCCAGCGGATGCGCAAAAGGCTCGCGTGGGAAATCTCGAGAAAGCCGGCCACAGCCTCCGTTTTGCCGACGGGTCTCGGCTGTCCCATGCGCGACAATGGCCATGTTGCGAGGCGAAGGATCCGTTCCACACGCGTATCGGTCACCGTCACCATCCCGGTCAGATTGTTGGCCAAGCCGAACTCGATCATGCCGGCGAAGAGCTCGTAGGTTGCTTGGGCCAGCCCGCCCGCCGCCTTGGGCGCTGATGGAGGGAGGTCGAGCGCGAAACGGCTGCTTTCCCATATTCCGGGAGTCGAGGGCATAACGTCAGCACCCAGCAGCCCCGGGAATGTGTCGCGCAACATCGTGGGTCCGGTGGTGGGCAAAAGGCGAACGCACCCGCGGATTCGCCAGTCCGATCCCTTGAGAAGCAGATAGACTGGTTTGAGATCATCAAATGCGTCTGTTTCCATTTCGCCGTTGGTCTGAACTTCCCAATCGAGCCGTTCTTTGAAAACCCGATACCTTAGCCCGTGCATCTCTTTGAGCTCGCTTGCGAACTCATTGCAGAGGTCAGGGCTTATCAGCTGCATCATAATCGCCTCCGTGCGGGATGTGTTGCCGCCATCGAAGGGCAAAGCTGACATCGATGCAGCCTGTTGACGTTTACAGCTATCGTGGCGGAGAATCGGGATCTTGCCTGACCGGAGGCAGCCAGCCATCCAACGGCCCGCTTGATCGTTCGCACGCCATGCGTTCGTTTTACAATTCCCGGATGGAAGTGGTGCGCCTAGAAAATCCCAGATTTTGGCTGACATTCCAAGCCGACTTGCCGCGCACGCGGCCATTTCAGGCACTCTTCCCCAACGACGGAACGGCGATCCTGCGCTGCTTCCGCATCGCCCCGCCGCAGCCGCAAACGCAGAAGGGCACCGTGCGAAGGACGGCGCTCAAAAACGCCTTGCATAGGCAGCGAAAAAAACAGACTGATACCGACCCGATTCGGGTCGATAGCTATTTTTGAAGCACGATGAAATTGGCTGACTGAAGATCGGAATGAGATGGTGGAGGGCTTTTGACGTCCTGGCGGTGGGCTGCATAGGAACGAAGAAATGCTACTTATCTTTAACGCCATCCGCAGGGTCTGGCATTCGACCTTGCTTAGAATCGATAGGGCCCGGTTGCGACGGCAGGGTAGGCAGCTTGGCGATGTGGACCGCCGCGGCTGATTTTCCGCCGTCCGGAAGTACGCACTCCCGAACACCGGCGGATCGTGTCCGCGAGACACGGCGGTGCCCAACAACTGCCAATCTTTCCCCTGTCGGTTGAAAAACTGCGGCCTGGCTGGGCAGCGTTTCCACAAGGCTGTCGCTAAAATCGCTGCTCAGCCTCCAACGCAGGTACCGCACCGCGAACACGGCCTTCACGGTCGAAATTCCATCAGCTCGTAGCCTCTGCCGTTCGGTGTTCCGGAACCATCCTCTCAGTCACGACCGGCTGCCGCGCTGGGCACCGGCACCGCCTCGTTGCGCCGCAACACGTGCGCAACGCCACCAAGCGCGGCGAGATCACGCGCACCGGCAACGCAGCCGCACGTTCCATGCTGATTGAATCGGCATGGCATTGTCGCTTCCCTGCTGGTGAGGGCCAGGCGCTGCGGGGGCGCAGCGCCAAGATTCCCGACCGTATCCGCTCGATCGCATGGAAGGCGCAGGTTCGTCTCTGCGGCAAGTTTCGGAGATTGGCGGCCTCGGGTAAGCGGACGGTCAAGATCGTCACCGCAATCGCCCGCGAGCTGGCCGGGTTCGTCTGGGACATAGCACGTCAGTTCCCCTCGCCTGGCGAGAGGCACGAGGGTAGCGCGCGGAGGGCGAAGCTGGTCGGGGTTGCGGAGCCCGGAGCGCGCGGGCAGCAAAAACACGGAGGTGACGAAGGAATAGAAACAGGGACTTGGCTGGCGTGCTGCGCGCCCTTATTGACACGGACAATCCTCGATACGGCGCGGGGGCAGGGAGTAACCGATGCCCGCTCAAATTGAAGGGGGAAGGTCCACGACGGAAAGGGTCGTGCGGTAGCCAATCCGCGAATGGGTGCTTGATCAATCGTTGTCAGACAACAGGTGCGCAGCACCCCAGCCCGGTCCTCATCAACAAGCTTGCACCCGGCAGTTGCCGGATGCCATGGCAGCCGATTGTGGTGCGACACTTGAAGACGCCGTTTGTGGGGTGATACTTCAAGAAGCCGTCGTCGAGAGGGCGGCCGCCCCGCTTCCACCCTCGGTCACGCGGCCGCGTCAGGCGCGGGCGCGGGGCAACTATTTGGACGTTGGTTGTGTCAGGCCTTGTCTATCGGGCCGAACCAGATCCGTGTGGCTGACGCCGAGGGCCGATGCCAGTTCATAGATCGTGATGATGGTCGGATTTCTTCGGCCTTTCTCCAAGCCGCTGATGTACTGCTGGCTGAACCCGGAAATCTCGGCAAGCTGCTCTTGAGTCAGACGCTTCCTTTGCCTGATCCTCTGCACATTCCGCCCGACCAACTTGCGCATATCCATGCACGACAAGCCATCCGATCGGGCAGCTTGAGTTTATCAACTATAATATGTAATCCACATTGAGCGTCCGAATCCGCTGGCGGAGGGCTTCGCGGAGGCCATTGTCCGGAGGTAGAATCCAGCGATGTTACAGCCTAAATCGAACACGCCGATTGCCGACGAAGTCCCGTGGTCGGAAAGCCTCACAGCTTACGACAAAGAGCATTTCACGACCTATATGCAGCTGCTTGATGCTTCGGCCGACGGCGCCCCTGAAGAGGAAATGGCCCATGTTATCCTGGGCATTGATCCGGCACGCGAACCGGAGCGCGCCCGCAAGGCCCTTCGCAGTCATCTCGACCGTGCGAACTGGATGGTAACGACCGGCTACAAGGACTTGTTCGCCAGCTGACCAATCAAGCGCGCTCCGACCCGGATTTGGGCCTGATCCGCGAATCATCATACAGCCAGCGGCTTTTTGAAAAATGGGGCGTTCAAAGCCCATACAGAAGATTGCTCGATCAGTTGCACAAGAGCGGACCGCTTGCACCACGGGCAGCAACCCCGGAAGCGTTTCAGAGAATCGACGATCGTGAGGAGGCCAGCAGCGCGACGGCCTGATTTTTGGTGCGCACGCCGAGCTTCTTCTTGGCATTCTCCAGATGAAAGTCGGCGGTGCGCGGCTTGATGCCCAAGATGCAGGCGATATCTGAGGCGGACTTGCCGCGCGCCGCCCACTGCAGACACTCATATTCACGCGGCGTCAGCAAAACGCCGTCCACCGTACGAGTGCCGGCCAGTCTGTGGCGAACGCAGACATGAAAGCAGGTCGCCATGAGCTGAAGAGCTTGTTCATACCGTTCGGCGACCCGGAGAAATGCCGGATTGGGCTCATCAGCGGCAAAGGTACCCGCGGCAAAGCAGCCGCGGCGATCGACAATCGGGATCGTCAAGCCACAGCGGATGCCGAACTCGGCTGCTTCATCGAACAGCCTCTGCTGGACCTGTGATGTCACAACGCAGCCCATATTCGATCCCCACCGAAACGGGCATCCGCCACAACGTGCACGCATGATGACTGGATCGATCTTCTGATACCGGTTTTGCAGGTAGTGCGCGGTCCAGCGAGCGGGATAGTTCGAGATCAGCTTGGGCTCGCCGGAAAGTTGCGGCGGCAACGACAGATAGGCGAAGGTGATCAGATCAAGGCATGCGGCCGTGCCAGCCATGGCTTCGCGGAAGTCCGCCTCGTCGACGCTTTCCGACAGCTTTTCCAGAAACGTCTCAAAAACAATTTGCATGTCCTGCTTGACGCCTTGAACTCAATGCCTCGGTTTCTCTGCTGTGCGCCGTCCCGACATGTCGACGCGACGATCAAGCTCACGGCATGAGCGCAGCCAATCTGCTGCGTGCAGCGAACAGGATCCGCAGCGATGGGCAAACAATCGCGCACCGATCCGATCTGTCGCCATCACCGCCCCCAGTGCTTCCTTACCTCTGCTGAAGAACCCTTTGCGTCCCACGTCGCGAATCTTACTCGCCTGTCGAAACGGTCGGCGATGTTCTGACGTTGTCGATGAGCCGCGTTTCGCCAAGCCAGGCTGCTGCAAGCAGGCGCGCTGGTCGTTCAAGGCTTTCCAACGATTGCAGATCTGTTTCCCCGCGAAGTTCCAGGTATTCGACGTCGCGGTAGCCGGCAGCCAGAATTGCTGCGCGCGCTTCGGCAAGCGTTGGCACGATGGCAGAGCCGCGTGCAAGTCGCTTAGCCGTCTCGAGTAAGACCGATGGCAGTCTTGGGGCAATGGCCCGCTCGGCTGGCGAGAGCCGGACATTGCGCGATGATAGGGCGAGACCATCGGCTTCGCGGACTGTCGGACAAGCGACGACGGTGATCGGAATATCCAAATCCCGGACCATACGCTTGACGACGTGAAGCTGCTGAAAGTCCTTTTCGCCGAAAAAAGCGAAGTCGGCGCCGGTCTGCAGGAACAGCTTGGCCACAACGGTCGCCACGCCCTCGAAATGGCCGGGGCGGAACGCGCCGCACATACCCTCACTAACCCCGCTCACCGAAACGGTGGATGCAAAGCCTTCCGGATACATCTCAGAGGCATGCGGGGCGTAGAGCAGATGGGCATTGAGTGGTGCGAGCTTGGCGGCGTCCTCGTGCTCCGTTCGTGGATAGGCGGCGAGGTCGGCCTGGCTGTTGAACTGCTTCGGATTAACGAAGAGCGTCACGATCACCCTGTCGGCGCGACCGAATGCGGCGCGCACCAGGCTGAGATGGCCCCCATGCAGGGCGCCCATGGTCGGCACGACGGCGACCTTCAGACCCTGCCTGCGCCATGAGGCCACGGCATCGCGCAGTTCCGCGACGGTGCGGACGATCGGTACGGTCATGCGGCTTCCCCTCCTTTGACGGTCTTTGGCGCATCGCCGAACACATGCTCGGGCCCTGGAAATTTGCGCTCCCTCACCTCATGCGCATAGGCCGCTATCGCCCCCGAAGCGGCCTCCCCCAATTCGGCATAACGCCTGACGAATTTCGGGCGGAAGTCGCCGAACAGGCCGAGCATGTCGTCAACGACCAGGATCTGCCCGTCACAGGCAGATGACGCCCCAATGCCGATCGTCGGGATGGCGACCTCTTCCGTGATGAGGCGGGCGAGCGTCTCTGGCACCTTTTCCAGCACGACCGCGAAGGCGCCCGCCTCGGCCACCGCAAGGGCATCGCGCCTGATGCGCTCGGCATCCTCGCCCCTGCCCTGCACGCGATACCCGCCGAAGGCGTTGACCGCCTGCGGCGTCAGCCCGACATGGGCCATCACCGGGACGCCGCGATCGGCCAGGAAGCGGATCGTCTCGGCCATCGTCTCGCCGCCTTCGAGCTTGACGGCCGCGGCGCCGGTTTCGGCCATTATCCGAGCCGCATTGCGGAAAGCCTGCTCGGCGCTTTCCTCGTAGGAGCCGAACGGCATGTCAACGACCATCAGCGCCTGCTCCAGGCCGCGTCGCACGGCCTTTCCGTGCATGATCATCATCTCGACCGTCACGCCGAGAGTGGACGGCAGGCCATGCAGCACCATGCCGACGCTGTCACCCACAAGGACCACATCGCAATGGGGATCGACCAGCCGGGCTACCGGGGTCGTATAGGCGGTAAGGCAGACGAGCGGCGTCCCACCCTTGCGCGCACCAATATCCGGCGGTGTGATCGTCTTGGTGTTAGCAGTCGCACTCAATAGAGGCATCCTTCCCTAACGTTACCAATCGCGGGTGTCGCGTTTGGCATATTTTTGTGCAGGTGCGAAGAGCTAAATCGTCACCGCGGGTGGTGTTGACGCGCCGACAATTATCGTGGAAACCAAATTAAATCGGTTCAGCTGCTTACTCAGCCGAGCCTGGCCCAATCAGTTCAGGGATCATGGATGATCGCGCAAAAGGGATGAGGAAAGGCAGAGCTGGGGGCAAGGCCGACACTGCCAAGGTCGACCTGACGGCCGTTGTGGTTGCGGTCAGCGAAAATGAGCCCTGTGTCCTCACCATCGGACAGACGGACACCTTGCCCTCCGGTCCGCTTGCGCTCGAGCACCGATCGCTGCAGTCCGGTTTGAGGGCGTGGGTCGAAGAGCAGACCGGACACCCGCTCGGTTATATCGAGCAGCTCTACACATTTGCCGACCGTGACCGGGCCAGCACCGAGCTTGAGCGGCGCGTCATCTCAATCAGTTATCTCGCACTCACCCGCAAAGAACATGCAACGGCGCCGTCCAGGTCCGGCTGGCAAAGCTGGTACGACTACTTTCCGTGGGAGGACCACCGTGCAGGGACGCCGCCGATCGTATCGGACCTCCTGCGGCCTCGCCTGATCAGGTGGGCCGATAGCGCGGACGATGTCGCGACGCGCCTCGAGCGCCGACGGCGGGCGGCGATCGCCTTCGGCTTCGACGGCCGCCCGTGGAACGAGGACCTCGCCCTCAAACGCTACGAGTTGCTTTATGAAGCAGCCCTGGTGGAAGAGGCGACGCGCGGTTCGGTTGCCCCGCCGGTTCCTGGAAAGTCCATGATCGCTGATCATCGCCGTATCCTGGCGACGGGTATTGCGCGGCTGCGCTCCAAGATCAAATACCGGCCGGTCGTCTTTGAACTGATGCCGCCGGCCTTTACTCTTCTTCAACTGCAACGAACCGTGGAAGCGCTCGCCGGCAGGCTGATCCACAAGTCGAACTTCCGTCGCCTCATCGAGCAGCACGAGTTGGTCGAGGAGACTGGCGAGACCAGCGTGGAGACGGGAGGCCGACCGGCGAAGCTTTATCGCTTCCGCCACGCCGTGCTCGAAGAGGGGGCAGTCGCTGGAGCAAAATTGCCGCTGGCGCGGGGTTGACTCTTATACTCACATCAAGAATATGCCAGTTATATTCGCATTGAGTATAATTGGAGCCGTCCATGACCGCCGCCATGCCTTCGGCCGCACACCTGTACGAGCGTGTGCGCAGGGTGGTCCCGCCGATCGAATGGGCAGTGTTCAGCGACGACATCGAAGCGATCCTGGCGCTGAAGCGGCAGCGCAATGCGGTCGTCCTGGCGCACAACTATCAGACCCCGGAGATCTTCCACTGCATCGCCGACATTGTCGGCGATAGCCTGGCGCTGGCCCGCAAGGCAATGGCGGTCGAAGCGGATGTCATCGTGCTCGCCGGCGTGCACTTCATGGCCGAAACGGCAAAACTGCTCAATCCGGGAAAGACGGTGCTCATCCCGGACCTGAAGGCGGGCTGCTCGCTGGCAGACTCCATCACCGCCGCCGATATCCGCCTGCTTCGGCAACAATACCCCGGCGTGCCGGTCGTCACCTATGTCAACACCTCGGTCGAGGTGAAGGCCGAGTCCGACATTTGCTGTACCTCGGGCAATGCGAAGGCCGTGGTCGAATCTCTCGGCGTGCCCCGGGTGATCATGCTACCCGACGAATATCTGGCTGAGAATATCGCTACCCAGACCGACGTTGAGATCATCGCCTGGAAGGGCCATTGCGAGGTGCATGAGCGGTTTACGCCGGCCGACATCCGACAGCTGCGCGAGGATCATCCGGGCGTGACGGTGCTTGCCCATCCCGAATGTCCGCCCGAAGTGGTTGCGGAAGCTGACTTCTCCGGCTCGACGGCCGCCATGTCCGACTATGTCGGAAGCGAGAAACCGCCTCGCGTCGTGCTGATAACGGAATGCTCGATGAGCGACAATGTCGCGGTCGAGCATCCCGATGTCGAGTTCATCCGGCCCTGCAATCTCTGCCCTCATATGAAGCGGATAACGCTCGCCAACATTCGTTCGGCGCTCGAACAGAACCGGCATGCGGTGAGGATCGAGCCCCGGATTGCCGGACGAGCACGGCTCGCGATCGAGCGGATGCTCGCCATATGAGCGCGGATGTCCGCAGCTTCTTTGGCCGGCCCATTGTCATAGGCGGCGGCATTGCCGGATTGTTGACTGCGCTTCATCTTGCGCCAGAACCGGTGCTTATTTTGTCCAGGACGTCGCTCGGATCTGACGCATCGAGCGCATGGGCGCAGGGCGGGCTGGCTGCCAGCCTCGGCGTTGACGACGATCCGGTACTGCATCTCGCCGACACGCTCGCAGCCGGCGATGGGCTGTGCGACGCAGAAGTCGCAACCCGCATCCTCCAAGCGGCTCCTGGCGCGATCGAGACCCTCGCGACCCTTGGGGTCCGCTTCGATCGTACCCCGGAAGGAGCGTTTCTTCTGGGACTCGAGGCCGCGCACGGCCGCCGGCGGATCGTTCATGCCGGCGGTGACGGCAGTGGACAGGAAATCATGCGCGCGCTGGTCGAGGCCGTGCGTTCTCATCCGTCGATTGTGGTCATCGAGGGTGTGGAGGCGCGGCGGCTGGCGGTGGAGGACAATACGGTCCGCGGCGTTTGGGCAAGCTGTTCGAAGAGTCCTGTGTTCTTCGGCACGGGACGGGTCGTCCTCGCGACCGGCGGGATTGGCGGACTGTTCCTCGACACCACCAATCCTTTGGGCGGTTGCGGACAGGGCCTGGCGCTTGCGGCGCGCGCCGGTGCTGTCCTTGCTGATCTGGAATTCATTCAGTTTCATCCGACCGCGCTTGACGGACCGGAGCGCCCGATGCCGCTGATCAGCGAAGCGGTTCGCGGCGAAGGCGCGACGATTATCGACGAAACCGGGCAGCGCTTCCTCGAAAGTTTGCAGGACGCGGAACTCGCGCCGCGCGACGTCGTGGCGCGCGCCATCTGGAAGCATCGTTCGAACGGCCACCGCGCGTTTCTCGATGGACGAGAAAAGCCCGGCGCGACATTCGCGCGGCAATTTCCGACGATCGCATCAGCCTGCCGGCGCGCAGGCATCGACCCGGCGCGCGACCTCATTCCCATACGGCCGGCCCAGCACTATCACATGGGCGGCGTCGCCGTGGATCGGGACGGACGTAGCTCCGTTGCCGGACTGTGGGCTTGCGGCGAAGTCGCCTCGACCGGACTGCACGGCGCCAACAGGCTTGCCAGCAACTCGCTGACCGAAGCGATCGTATGCGCGCGCTGGGTCGCCGAAAGCGTGGCGGGATCGCCGATCGGTATCAGGACACGATCAAAGCCACGGGAAATTCCGGCGCCCGATCCACTCTCCTTGCGCCCTCTCCTCTCACGCAGCCTTGGCGTGAAGCGGGATGGTGAGTTTTTGCGAGATGCCGTGAGCACACTGCTTCCGCTAGCCGAGCTACACCATGCAGCTTCCGATCCCGCGGCAGTCGGACTGATGATCGCGATTGCCGCCTTGCTGCGCGAGGAAAGCCGCGGCGCGCACTACCGCACGGACTTTCCCGATCGTGCGGTCGTCGCCCGCCGCTCCAGGCTCACGCTCGATGAAGCCTTAGCGGCAGCCCAGGGCCTCGCATGTCCGACAACGCTTGAAGAGTTTGAGCAATGAACCTCTCGCCGCTTCCCGCAATCCTGCTTGAGCCCCTGGTGCGGGCGGCACTTCTGGAAGATTTCGGCCGGGCGGGTGATCTGACCACGGATGCCATTGTACCGAAGGATTTGCGGGCAACGACCGTGCTGGTTGCGCGCCAGACCGGAGTTGTCGCCGGGCTCGATCTGGCGATGCTGGCGTTCCGGCTCGTCAACCAGGACCTCGAAATCACTGTGGAGCAGGCAGATGGCAGCAAAGTCGCGCCAGGAGACATCATCGCAACCGTGACCGGTCCGGCCCGCGCCATGCTCACCGCCGAACGGACGGCGCTCAATTTTCTGTGCCATCTGAGCGGCATTGCGACCGCGACCGCATTGCTCGTCGTTGCGGTTCGCGGGCACGGCGCAAGGATTGTCTGCACCCGCAAGACGACGCCTGGTTTGCGGGCGCTGGAAAAATATGCCGTGCGCGCCGGCGGCGGCTCCAATCACCGTTTCGGTCTCGACGATGCGATCCTGATCAAGGACAACCACATCGCCATTGCCGGCGGAATCCGCCCTGCCATCGAGCGGGCGCGGACCTGCGCCGGCCATCTGGTCAAGGTCGAAGTCGAAGTCGACACGCTGGCCCAGCTTGAGCAGGCGCTGGAGCTCGCGCCCGACGCTGTCCTGCTCGACAACATCGCGGTCGACGATCTGCGCCAAGCGGTGACGATGGTTGCCGGTCGCGCGATCACCGAGGCATCCGGCAGGATCACGCTCGATATGGCTGCGGAGATTGCCGCGACGGGGGTCGATCTGATTTCCGTGGGCTGGCTGACCCATAGCGCGCCGATCCTGGACATCGGCCTCGACTATCGGGGCTCATGAGCGCGGGCGATAAACTTTCCGGTCGCCGCCAATCGGCCAGCAAAGCGGCAAAGGCCGGACCCCAAGGAACAGGATGAAGATGTACGCACCGAATTCGACGACGACAATGCCACGGGTGCAATCCACCGATGCCGGCAAGTGGACGCTGGCAAAGGCTCGGGCGCTTCACGACGCACCCTTCAACAATCTCCTGTTCCTGGCGCAATCCGTCCACCGCGAGAATTTCGACCCCAACAAGGTCCAGCTCAGCCGGCTTCTCAGCATCAAGACGGGCGGATGTCCGGAGGATTGCGGCTATTGCAGCCAGTCCGCGCATCACGCATCCGGGCTGAAAGCGTCGAAGCTGATGGAAGTACAGCGCGTCATTGCCGAAGCGCGCAAGGCCCGCGACGCCGGCGCTACCCGCTATTGCATGGGCGCGGCTTGGCGAAACCCCAAGCCGCGCGAGATGGATGCTGTCGTCGCCATGGTCGAGGGCGTCAAGGCGCTGGGCATGGAGACCTGCATGACGCTCGGCATGCTTTGCGCCGAAGATGCCCAGCGCCTCAAAGGCGCGGGCCTTGATTACTACAATCACAACATCGACACGTCGGAGCGCTACTACGGCGAGATCATCAAGACGCGAAGCTTTGCCGATCGGCTCGAGACGCTCGAGCATGTTCGCCAATCCGGCATCAAGGTGTGCTGCGGCGGCATTGTCGGCATGGGCGAGGAGCCGGTGGACCGGATCGACATGCTGGTGACCTTGGCCAATCTGCCGGAACATCCCGAAAGCGTTCCGATCAACATGCTGGTCCCGATACCCGGCACCCCGCTTGCCGACGCCAGGCCGATCGGGCCGATCGAATTCGTGCGCATCATCGCGCTGGCGCGCATCATGATGCCGAAATCGCACGTGCGTCTTTCCGCCGGCCGCACCGCCATGACCGACGAGATGCAGGCGCTGTGCTTTTTCGCCGGCGCCAATTCGATCTTCGTCGGCGACAAATTGCTGACGGCTGATAATCCCGGCGAGGACAAGGATACTCTTTTGTTCCGGCGCCTCGGTATCGAGCCGATGGAACTTGAAGCGCAATGAACGCGGCGCTTCTCGCGCGATATGACGCGACCTTGCGCGGTCTTGCGCGCAAGGACCGGCTGCGGACGCTGTCGCCCCGCGCCGGGCTTGACTTTGCGTCCAACGACTATCTCGGGCTCGCCGCCTCCAGGAGACTTGGCGACGCGGTTGCGGCGGCGATCGCGCGGGGCACGCCGGTTGGCGCCACCGGGTCGCGGCTGTTGCGTGGCAATGCGCCGGAGCACGAGGCACTGGAGGCGGACGCGGCGGCGTTCTTCGGGGCCGAACGCGCGCTGTTCTTCGGCAGCGGCTACATCGCCAACTTCGCCCTGCTGACCGCCCTGCCCCAGAGAGGCGACCTTTTGGTCCTCGACCAGCGTGCCCATGCCAGCACGCACGAAGGCGCGCAAGCCGGTCGTGCCGAGTTCAAGCTGGCTGCGCACAACGACGTCGACTCTGTCGAGGATGCGATCACGCGCTGGCGCGCCGAAGGCGGCATGGGGCGTATCTGGATCGCGGTCGAAAGCCTCTACAGCATGGATGGCGACTGCGCGCCGATGGAGAGCCTGGTCGCGCTTGCCGATCGGCACGAGGCATTCGTCATAATCGATGAAGCGCATGCCACCGGTGTCTGGGGACCGGACGGTCGGGGCCTCGCCGCCGCCTTCGAGGGCCGCGACAACATCGTCGCGCTCCATACATGCGGCAAGGCGCTCGGCGCGTCCGGCGCACTGGTCACGGGACCGCGAACGCTGTGCGACTATCTCGTCAACCGGTGCCGACCATTCATCTACGCTACCGCGCCATCGCCGCTGATGGCCGTCGCGGCGCGCGAAGCGATCGCAATATTGTCTGACGAGCCGTTGCGCCGGGTCCAGCTGCACGAGCGCGTTGCTTTCGCGGGCCGGCAATTGGCAGAGCGCTGCGGCGCCATACCCAGCGGTTCGCAGATCCAGCCATTTGTCATCGGCGACGTCAGCCGCACCATGGCAGTTGCGGCGGCACTGCAGGCGCGCGGCTTCGACCTACGAGGCATTCGTCCGCCGACGGTGCCGGAGGGCACATCGCGCCTGCGCATTTCGCTGACGCTCAATGTCGAGGAAGCCGACATTTTTGCGATGGTCGAGGCGCTCGCCGACGTGTTGGGCTCGACATGACCAAACGCATCGTCATCACGGGCACGGATACCGGAATCGGCAAGACAGTTGTCGCGGCCGGTCTCGCCGGCCTGCTGGGCGGCGCCTACTGGAAACCCGTGCAGTCGGGCCTTGACGGCGAAACCGACAGCCAGACCGTTGCGCGCCTCGGCCAACTGACGCCCGAGCGGATCCTACCTGAAGCCTGGCGCCTGACGCGGCCGCTGTCGCCGCACCGTGCCGCCGAGCTCGAGGGCGTGACGATCGACCCGGACCGCCTCGTCCTGCCCGAAGTCGAATGTCCCTTGATCGTGGAGGGCGCCGGCGGCCTGATGGCGCCGCTTACCCGCAAGACCCTGTTCATCGACGTTTTCGCCCGCTGGCAAGCGCCGGTCGTGCTTTGCGCGCGCACCTCGCTCGGCACCATCAACCACACGCTGCTTTCGATCGAGGCGCTGCGCCGCCGTGACATCCCGTTGCTCGGCGTGGCCTTTATCGGCGAGGCAATGCCTGACACCGAGTGCACGATTGCTGGCACCGGCCAGGTGCGCGTGCTCGGCCGCCTGCCCCTGCTCGACCCGCTGACGGCCGGGATCCTGCGCTTGGCCATGACCACATACTTCAACATGGCGGCATTCGACGAGGTCAAAGAATGAACGGCTCGGCGGTCTGGCATCCCTTCACCCAGCACGCCGTCGAACCGGCCATGCCGTCGATTGCGCGAACCGGGGGCGTCTATCTGGAAACGGCGGACGGAACACGCATTCTCGACGCCATTTCGTCCTGGTGGGTGGTCACCCACGGCCATCGCCACCCGAAGATCATGGACGCGATCCGGAATGCGACCGAGACTTTGGACCAGGTGATCTTCGCCGGACTCACCCATGAGCCGGCCGAGCAATTGGCATCGGCGCTGGTCGAAGTGACGCCTGCGGGCCTCGACTGGGTCTTCTATTCCGACAGCGGCTCGACCAGTGTCGAGGTGGCGCTGAAGATGGCGCTCGGATTTTTCCGCAACAGCGGCGCACCACGGACGCGCATCGTCGTCATGGAGCACGGCTATCACGGCGACACGATCGGGGCAATGAGCGTCGGCGCTCGCGGCGTCTTCAATGCCGCCTACGAGCCGCTGCTGTTCCAGGTCGACACCATCCCCTTTCCAACCGCCGGGCGCGAGCAGGAGACGCTGGATCGGTTCGAGGCAGCTTCCCGGGACCGAAGCGCTGCCGCGCTGATCGTCGAGCCGCTCGTGCTTGGCGCCGGCGGCATGCTGATGTATCCGGCCTGGGTTCTGGCCGAATTGAAGAAGATCGCCGAGACCTCCGGCACGCTCTTGATCGCCGATGAGGTGATGACCGGCTGGGGGCGCACCGGAACCATGTTCGCCTGCGAGCAGGCATCGGTCTCTCCCGACATCCTGTGCACCTCGAAAGGTCTGACCGGCGGAGCGATCCCGCTGGCGGCCACGCTCGCCACCGATGCCATCTTCCAGGCCCATTATACCGTGGACCGGCAGAAGACCTTTTTCCACTCGAGTTCCTACACCGCCAATCCGATTGCCTGCGCGGCAGCACTTGCCAATGTCGAGATCTGGCGTGACGAACCGGTGGCCGCGCGGATCGCGTCCTTGAGCGCGAAGCAGGCCGCCGGGCTTCGGCGCTTTCGCGACAATCGATTTTTCACCGACTGCCGGGCGACCGGGACGATCGCGGCTCTCGATCTGCGCGCCGGCTCGGCCGGCTATCTGGCCGAGATCGGCCCGAAGCTGCGCGCTTTTTTCCTCGAGCGCGGACTGCTCGTGCGTCCGCTCGGCAATGTCCTTTATCTTCTCCCGCCCTATTGCATCACCAGCGACGAACTGGATCGGCTCTACAACGCCGTCGAGGAGGCCGGCGAACGCTTCGGCTCGAAGCCATGAGCAGATCGTCGCGCATACTCGGGTTTGGCCATCATGTACCCGCGCGAAAGGTCGACAACCCGGAGATCGAAGATCGTCTCGGACTCGAACAAGGTTGGATCGAGCGCCGTACCGGAATACGGTCGCGCTTCTGGACAACCGACGAAGACACGCTGTCGGGCCTTGCCGCGCAAGCCGGCGACATGGCGCTGGCGAATGCCGGCATCGATCGCGGCGACGTCGGTCTGTTGTTGCTTGCAACATCGACGCCCGACCACCTCCTGCCGCCGAGCGCGCCTCTCGTCGCACATCGGCTGGGACTCGGTCGCGCCGGCGCGGTCGATCTGACCGGCGCCTGCGCCGGCTTCATCTATGCGCTGATGTTCGCGGACGGATTTACCCGCCTGCACGGCAAATCATCGCTTGTCATCGCCGCCAACATTCTCAGCCGCCGCATCAATCCGGCCGAGCGCGCCAGCGCGGTGCTGTTTGCCGATGCAGCAGGCGCGGTGGTGATCGGTCCGTGCGAGGACCCCGATCGGGGCATCCTCGGCGCATCGGTGGATTGCGACGGCTCGCGCTACGGGCTGATCCAGATTCCCGCGGGCGGCAGCAACACACCGTTCCATGGCGACCTAGACCTCGCGCAAACCCGAATGACGATCACCGACGGCCGCGAAGTGTTCGCCAAGGCCGTGGAGATGATGACTGCCTGTTCAAAGGAGGCGCTGGCCACAGCCCGAGTGCGCCCGCAAGACATCGATCGGTTTGTCCCGCACCAGGCCAACGCCCGCATCTTTGATGCCGTCGGACGAAACCTCGGCATTGCCGATCAAGCGATCGTCAAGACGATCGTCGACTACGGCAACTCTTCCGCCGCCACAATCCCGCTCTCGCTCTCGCTTGCCAATCAGGCGGAGCCGTTTCGGCGGGGCGAAGAGATTCTTTTGGCGGCGGCAGGCGCCGGTCTCAGCGGCGGCGCCCTCGTCGTCGGAATTTAGTCGGGCTGCAAACCGCCCACAGGACATCAACACTGCTATTTGAACTGGATGGAACCCATGCGAAAAATAGTCGCCGGCAAGCTGCACGGCATCCACGTCACCGAAGCGAACCTCAACTACCATGGCTCGATAACGCTCGACCCCGACCACTGCGAAGCAGCCGGGATTCTGCCGATGGAGTTCGTGGAAATATGGAACAGGAATTCCGGAGCGCGGATTTCGACCTATGTCATTCTCGGCGAGCGCGGCTCGCGATGCTGCATCCTCAACGGAGCCGCGGCCCGCAGCTGCCAGCCCGACGACCAGATCATCGTCTGCAACTCCATCTACTTGGACGAAGCTGAAATCACCTCGCTGAAGCCGCGGATCGTCACGTTTGATGAGGACAACCACATACTCGATCGCCTGAGCTATTCGGTCGATCGTGACGCACACGGCCGATACAAATTCTCCATACTCGACGAGTCGAATGAGGTTTTGGCCATCCCTGCCCTGGTCTCCGGGGCGTGATCTTACCCTCCCACGCATTGCGTGAGCGTTCCGCCCGGTTTGATTGGCCGCCGGTCGCCATCGTTGGGCTGAATGCGCCCGAAGGCGCTTGACAAAATGGCGATCGGCCGCTCAATTTGAAGCATTCACCAGGGGAGTCCCGGCAAGGGGCTGAGATACTGCTGGCTTTTGCGGCGCAGTGACCCGTTGAACCTGATCCAGTTCATGCTGGCGTAGGGACGGTGCAAGCGCTTTGTGGGAATTCACGCCCGAGGTCCTGTTTCGGCAGGTAGAGAAAAGCGTCTTTTCATCCTTCCGGCACAGAACTGGGTCTCCAATGCATGAGCAAAGGAGCCTCAAATGAATGCCATCACTCCCGCAGTTTCGACGGGACCGCTGCCCGCCTCGAGGAAGATCCACAAACCCGGCTTGATCCACCCGCAGATCAGGGTGCCGATGAGGGAAATCGCCGTTCATCCGACGGCCGGCGAGCCACCCGTGACCGTCTATGATCCATCCGGCCCCTATACCGATCCGACCGTCGAAACCAGCATCGAGAAGGGCCTTGCCAGGCTTCGGCACGGATGGATCAAGGCGCGCGGCGATGTCGAATTCCAGCAAGGCCGCAGTGTCCGGCCGGAGGACAACGGGTTCGCATCAGGCGAAAGGCTGACGCCGGAATTTCCCGTCCGCCACCGGCCGCTCAAGGCCAAGGCCGGCAAGGCGGTGACGCAGCTAGCCTATGCGCGCGCCGGCATCATCACCCCTGAGATGGAGTTCGTCGCCGTCCGCGAAAACCTCGGCCGCGAGATACTTCGCGGGAACGTGCAACGCGACGGCGAGAGTTTCGGCGCAGCAATCCCGGACTTCGTCACGCCGGAATTCGTGCGCGACGAGGTGGCGCGCGGCCGCGCCATCATTCCCGCCAACATTAACCACCCGGAATTGGAGCCGATGATCATCGGCCGCAATTTCCTAGTGAAGATCAACGCCAATATCGGCAATTCCGCCGTCACATCGTCGATGGCGGAAGAGGTCGAGAAAATGGTCTGGGCGATCCGCTGGGGCGCCGACACCGTCATGGACCTGTCGACCGGCCGCAACATCCACAACATCCGCGAATGGATCATCCGCAATTCACCGGTGCCGATCGGCACCGTCCCGCTCTACCAGGCGCTCGAAAAGGTCGGCGGCATCGCCGAGGACCTGACCTGGGACATCTACCGCGACACGCTGATCGAACAGGCCGAACAAGGCGTCGACTATTTCACGATCCATGCCGGCGTGCGGCTGCACTACATCCCGCTGACGGTCAACCGGGTCACCGGCATCGTGTCGCGCGGCGGCTCCATCATGGCGAAGTGGTGCCTGCATCATCACCGCGAGAGCTTCCTCTACGAGCATTTCGAGGAAATCTGCGACATCTGTCGCGCTTATGACGTGTCCTTCTCGCTCGGCGACGGCCTTCGACCCGGCTCGATCGCCGACGCCAATGACGCGGCGCAATTCGCCGAACTGGAAACGCTTGGCGAACTGACCAAGATCGCCTGGGCCAAGGATTGCCAGGTCATGATCGAAGGGCCAGGCCATGTTCCCATGCACAAGATCAAGCAGAACATGGACAAGCAGCTCGAGATCTGTGGCGAGGCGCCCTTCTACACGCTCGGGCCGCTGACCACCGACATTGCGCCGGGCTACGACCACATCACCTCCGGCATCGGCGCTGCAATGATCGGCTGGTTCGGCACCGCCATGCTCTGCTATGTCACGCCCAAGGAGCATCTCGGTCTACCCGACCGCAAGGACGTCAAGACCGGTGTCATCACCTACAAGATCGCTGCCCACGCCGCCGATCTCGCCAAGGGTCATCCGGCCGCCAAGATCAGGGATGACGCGCTCTCCCGCGCCCGCTTCGAATTCCGCTGGGAGGACCAGTTCAACCTCTCGCTCGACCCTGAGACCGCGCGCTCCATGCACGACGAGACGCTGCCAAAGGAGGCACACAAGGTCGCGCATTTCTGCTCTATGTGCGGCCCGAAATTCTGCTCGATGCGCATCTCCCACGACATTCGGGCAGAGGCGCAGAAGGAAGGGCTCGCATCGATGGCGGCGAAGTACCGGGACGGCGGCGACCTCTACATGCCCGTCGACAGCGCCGCGGAGAGCACGAACCGACCATGAAGGTGCTTATTCGCGGCGCGGGCGTCGCCGGTTTGACGCTCGCGCACGAGCTGGCGACGCGCGGCGCCGACGTGACGGTGGTCGAGAAGCGCCGCGAGATCGCGGGCAATGCTTCCTGGCAGGCCGGCGGCATGCTTGCGCCCTGGTGCGAGCGCGAGAGCGCCGAGGAGGCTGTGCTGACGCTCGGACGCGGGGCGGCAGACTGGTGGGATGCTGCGTTGCCTGATCATGTCTCGCGCAACGGCACCCTCGTTCTGGCGCCTGCCCGCGATGCCGGCGAGGTGGACCGCTTCGCTCGGCGTACCTCCGGCTTCAGGCAGCTCGGCTCAGGCGAGATCGCGGCACTTGAACCTGATCTCGCAGGCCGGTTCGGGCGCGGTCTCTTGTTTACCGAGGAAGCGCATCTCGACCCGCGCCAGGCATTGTCCGCGCTTCGCGACAAACTGCTCGGTATGGGAGTTCGCCTCGAATTCGGCTGCCGCGCCGTGCACGCCGTCTCGGACATCGAAGTGGACTGCACCGGCATCGCCGACTGCCGACCTGAACTGCGCGGCGTGCGTGGCGAGATGCTTGTGCTCAAAACACGAGAGATATCGCTGGCCCGGCCGGTGCGGCTGCTTCATCCGCGCATCCCGGTCTATGTCGTGCCGCGCGCGGAAGATCTCTTCATGGTCGGGGCGACGATGATCGAGAGTGACAGCGTCGGCCCGATCACCGCGCGCTCGACCCTGGAGCTGCTGAGCGCCGCCTACGCGCTGCACCCGGCTTTCGGCGAGGCCGAGCTGATTGAAACCGGCGTCGGCGTACGCCCTGCATTTGCCGACAACCTGCCGCGCGTCGAGCGTGACGGCAAGAACATCCGCATCAACGGCCTCTACCGCCACGGCTTCCTGCTCGCGCCGGCCATGGCGCGGCAGGCAGCCGACCTCATTCTGCGAAACCACCCAGCAAAGGAGTTTGCCCGTGAAGCTCATCGTTAACGGCCAGAACCGCGACGTCGCGGCCAAGACGCTCGCCGCACTGCTCGCCGAGCTCGATTTCGAAGGCGGCTGGCTCGCTACCGCAGTCAACTTCGAGGTCGTTCCGGCCAGGGAGCGCGATCGCTGCCGGCTCACCGAGGGCGATCGCATCGAAATCCTCTCACCGATGAAGGGGGGCTGATCGCGTGCTCGAACTCTACGGACAAAGACTGTCGTCGCGCCTTCTGCTTGGCACCGCGCTCTACCCCTCGCCGGCCATCATGGCTGAAGCGATCAAGGCGTCGGGCACAGAGATCGTGACCGTCTCGCTGCGCCGCGAAACTTCCGGCGGCAAAACCGGCGGCCAGTTCTGGTCGCTGGTCCAATCTTTGGGGGTTCGCGTCCTACCCAACACCGCCGGCTGCCATTCGGTTAAGGAAGCCGTAACCACCGCGCGCATGGCGCGCGAGGTGTTCGGCACCAACTGGATCAAGCTCGAGGTGATCGGCAACCACGACACGCTGCAGCCGGACGTGTTCGGATTAGTCGAAGCAGCAAGCATCCTCGTGTCAGACGGCTTCGAGGTCTTCCCCTACACGACCGACGACCTCGTCGTTGCCGGACGTCTACTTGACGCCGGCTGCCGGGTCCTGATGCCGTGGTGCGCGCCGATTGGCTCCGCGCGCGGGCCGCAGAACCTTGATGCGCTGCGAAGCCTGCGTGACCATTTCCCAAACATTCCGCTGATCGTCGATGCCGGCATCGGCCGGCCGTCGCATGCCGTGACCGTCATGGAGCTCGGCTACGACGCGGTGCTTCTCAACACCGCCGTCGCCAAGGCCGGCGATCCCGTTGCCATGGCCGCGGCGTTTGGCAAAGCGGTGGAAGCGGGCCACGAGGCACATTGCGCCGGGCTGCTCGAGCCGCGCGACATGGCCGTTCCCTCCACGCCCGTCATCGGCATGGCAGCGTTTTCATGAAACTTGATCCGTTTTACCTGATCGTCGATTCCAGCGCGTGGATCGAGCGCCTGGTGCCGCTTGGCGTCAAGCTGGTGCAACTGCGCATCAAGGACAAGGGCGAAGCCCTTCTGCGCCGGGAGATTCGTGCTTCAAAGACGGTATGCGACCGCCACGGCTGCCAGCTGATTGTCAACGATTACTGGCGCCTCGCGATTGAGGAGGGGTGCGATTTCGTCCATCTCGGCCAGGAGGATCTCGCCTCGGCCGATGTAAGGGCGATCAGGCGGGCGGGCGTTAGGCTGGGCTTAAGCACCCACGACAAAGTCGAGCTGGAAACGGCAATCTTCATGGAGCCCGATTATGTCGCGCTCGGCCCAATCTACCGCACCACACTCAAAGCCATGAAATGGGCGCCGCAAGGGCTCGACCGCATCGCCCTCTGGAAACATCGCGTCGGCGACCTTCCACTTGTCGCCATCGGGGGATTGACGCCCAAGCGCCTGGGCGGTGTCTTCGCGCAGGGCGCCCAGAGCGCCGCCGTCGTAACCGACATAGTACGCGCTGCCGATCCTGAAGCGCGCACGATTGAGTGGCTCGAGGCAACGTCGCCGTGGCGATAGATCCCCAATCTCACGTGCTGGTAATTGCGGGAACCGATTCAAGCGGCGGAGCCGGAATCACGCGCGACGTAGAGATGATTACGGCGCTGGGCCTCAGGTCGTGCGTTGCTGTTACCGCTGTGACTGCCCAGACCCATCAATCGGTCGAGTGGATCGAGCATATGCCGCCGGGGCTTATCGCCGCCCAGATGCGCGCTGCTTTTGCGGCTAACCCTGTCGCGGCGGTCAAGATCGGCATGCTGGGGGCGGCGGCAGCGATCGAGGCGGTCGGCGCTGTTCTGGCGTGCAACCGCCAAGTGCCTGTGGTGCTCGACCCCGTGCTGGCCTCTACCTCGGGACGAGAGCTGTTGGAGGACGATGCCATCGATGCACTGACTCGCGATCTGATGCCGATCTGCCAGCTCGTAACGCCCAACCTGGTCGAACTGGCAAGGTTGAATGGATCCGTGTCGGCGCCGGACGAAGAAACTGCTCTTTTTCAGGGCGAGAAACTCGCAAGGACTGTCAAAACAGCTGTGCTCGTCAAGGGCGGGCATGCTGTGGGAGCCCAGGCCGTCGATGTGCTATTGCAGCCGAACCACCCTGCGGTTCGGTTCGAAGCGCCTCGCTTGCAGCGGGGCATGCGCGGTACCGGTTGCATGCTATCCAGCGCCATTGCCGCCTCTCTTGCGTGCGGCGCGTCGCTGGAGAAAAGCGTGCGCAACGCCAAGCAATATGTCTTCTGCATCCTTGCTCGAGCGAAGTGACATCGGAGCGAACGCAGTGGGCTTGCAAAGTGAGTAAAGCGGTGACGCGTCGGCTGCCCGCGTCAGGCACCGCGCTATATCGGAAAGCTCCCGACACCAGCGCCAGACCAGGGACTCGGAGGCTTGAACCAGATTCGTGCGAAATTTTCCGCAGGTCGCCCGCGCCATTTCATGCCGAGGCAACCCGGCAAATGTAGACATGATTGGTCCAATTGGTCTGCTTTTGACCTGCTGAGGACGACGAGGCATCGACCGGAATTGCAATTATTGTCCTCTTGCAGTTGAGAAATCATCACGGTGGGTCTACCCGCCGTCCGTCCGAGGCGCTATGCGAAAGCCAGGCGCGCTGGATGCACATCGCCCTGCCAAGATATATGGTCCCAGCGTTGAAGAGGAACCCGGTGTTGCCCCTGTGCCTACCGATGATCCGGTACCTGAAATCCCCCGAGCTGTTTCAAGCCATTGATCGACTGTCGGCACTTGGCACGCCTGTTAGCGAACGGTCCTTCGAGGTCTTTAACCCATCGACCGGCGAATTGTTGGCAGCGCTACCCGACATGGGCGTCGAGGAGACACGCGCTGCGATCAACAAGGCCTATATCGCGCAGCCTGGATGGGCAGCGTTGACCGCCCGCGAGCGCAGCGACGTTCTGTGGCGCTGGCACCAGCTGATCGTCGATCACACCGACGACCTCGCTGCGATTCTTACAGCGGAAATGGGCAAGCCGCTCGCCGAAGCCAGGTCCGAGGTTTCGCATGCGGCCGCGTACCTGCAATGGTACGCCGAAGAGGCCAATCGCATCTATGGCGAGACGATCTCCGCACCATCGACGGACCGCCGAATGCTGGTGATCAAGCAACCGATCGGCGTCGTCGGCACGATCACGCCATGGAATTTCCCGGCCTCGATGGTGGCGCGCAAGATCTCGCCGGCTCTGGCGGCCGGCTGCACGATCGTGCTCAAGCCTGCTGAGCAGACGCCGCTGGTGGCTGGCGCAATGTTCGCCCTCGCCCATCAGGCTGGCTTTCCCGAAGGCGTCGTCAACCTGATCTATGCTTCCGAAGGCGATGCGGTCGGCGGCGAGCTCTGTTCCAATCCCAAGGTCCGCAAGATCAGTTTCACCGGCTCGACCGAGATCGGCCGGCTGCTGATGCGCCGGTGCTCGGACCAGATCAAGAAGGTCAGCCTTGAACTCGGCGGCAATGCGCCGTTCATCGTCTTCGACGATGCCGACGTTGATGCTGCAGTTGACGGTGCGATCCAGGCGAAGTTCCGCAATGCCGGGCAGACCTGCGTTTCCGCAAACCGCCTGTATGTCCAGTCGAGCGTTCACGATGAGTTCGTCGACAAATTCGTGGAGAAAGTCCGCCACCTTTCGGTCGGTGACGGCTTCGATCCAGGCGTGGCTATCGGACCGCTGATCGACAGGCATGCTCTGGTCAAGATCGAATCCCATATCGCCGATGCCGTCCAGAAAGGCGGTACCGTCCAGTGCGGAGGCAATCGCATCGGCAAGGAAGGTACTTTTTCCAACCGACGGTCCTCACCGATATCTCCAGTGAGATGACGCTGGCGCGAGAGGAGACATTCGGGCCATTGGCTCCAATCATTTGCTTCGAAGACGCGGATCAGGTCGTCCATCAGGCCAACGACACGATCTACGGCCTCGCCGCCTACTTTTATGCCTCCAACCTCAAGCGTGTCTGGCGTATGGCCGAGGCCTTGGAATATGGCATGGTGGGCATCAACACGGGACGCATGTCCTCGGAGGCGGCGCCCTTCGGCGGGATCAAGCAGTCCGGCATCGGGCGCGAGGGTTCCCGCCATGGGCTCGAGGATTACCTTGAAATGAAATACCTGTGCATGGGCGGCATCTGACGCATTTCCGAACGGGTGCGCCTGTGACGTGGAACGGTCCGAAGACTGTGTTCTCGGCCGAATTGATCGAGGGGTCGCAGTCGATGCGTCGCTTCCAATGTTGGCTTAGTAGCGCTGAGTTGCCGTGAATCGCGCCTGTCGCGGATGGTCATCGCCTGTAGGAAAGCCTTCCCGCGGTCCTCGCGGGCGAGTGGGCGCCGGCTTGGTCGTGGACTTTGCTGCCGTTCTGGGAGCGCCTACGCAGCACCATTGGGGAGGGAAATCGTGGCTTTCATGAAGGTCACGGCATTACCGAACAGGAAAGATTCGATCTTCGGTCAATTCGCAATTAAGCCCGCCGCCTCGTGCCGAAGCCTGATAGGCCATCGGCCGTTCGCGACCCAGCCGCTTGGCCCGGTAGGAAACCAGCGTGGCATGAATTGACCCGGTGACTGGATCCTCGGAAATGCCCGCACCGGGGGGCAAAGTAACGGGACACGAAATGCGCTCGCCCGTCGTCGTCGTTCTGCCCCATGACCACAAGGCCTACAGGTCCTAGGCGGAAAATCGAGGCAAGGTCAGGGGCAAAGCCATGCACAGCATCCGCGCTGCCGAAATCGGCGAAGATGTTCTCGAAGTTTCGCGAGATCATGATCCTTGAACACCGGGCGAAGCTCAAGCAGCGCGCCTGAGATGGCTTCAGTTTCGCTCGCTCACTACATGGATTTTGCACGTGTGCGTCGATAACGCACTGCTTCTGTGTAAATGAGATGCGCCGCCTACAGAGCAGGAGGTTTCTCCCCATGTTGACTAAGGCTCGCAAGTCCTTGATGTTGTGTTGGAGAATAGATGTTTGGGCATTGCAATGGAGTATCTAATGGCCGATCTCAAGGAAACCGAATCCAATCGGGCACCGACCGAGGTGCCTGTGCAAGAACAGACATCCGACTCCAGCAAAAAGGCAGCGAGGCCGAAGAAGCCAACCGGGCAGCAGGGACGTGCTGTGCGAACAAGAGCCGCCAAGTCGAGCAAGCCGGCCGCTTCAGCTGAAGCGGTTGTATCCCCTGCGGTCCGAGCAGCGCGTAAAATATACTCTGAAGCCGAGCGGGCCCAAAAGCTCGGCGACATCGAGAAGCAGACAGGTCGGGGAGAGAGCATCAAGGCCGCTGTCAAGAAAGCAGGAATATCGGAACAGACCTATTATCAGTGGAAGAAGGTTGCCGGGAAGGCACCTCAGAACGACGAGCTCAAGGATCTGGTGAAGCTTGAAGAAGAGAATGCCCGTCTGAAGAAGCTCCTCGCCGATCGGCTTCGCAAGGAAAACGCCGAACTCAAGATGAAGCTCGGGTTTGGTTGAGCGGCCTTGGGAGCTGGCTTGCCGGAGGAAAGGACTGACAAACGATGACACAATCGGTTGGCTGCCGGTTAGCCCACATCCATACCCGATGAATTTCAGCGAGGCGCAGAGAATGTTGCTCTGCGCCATCGTGGTATTGTGGAACGCGTGAGATCGGCGTGTTGTGGGCTGATGTGGTGGAAAACGCCCGCGATGGTCCGCCGCACGCGGGAATTGAACCCTCCACCGAATTGACGTGAACCGTGTCGCGAACATATTCGTGGCTGGAATGCTTTGCGGTCTCCTGCTTGGCAAAACTCTCGCCTATGGCCATGAATGCCTGCCGGAGCCGAATAGACATATCCGACCGCGATCCGCGCTTGCGCGGCGAGCGGTTTTGCGACATCAGTCGGCTGATCGTGTTCGTGGCCCGTTCCTGTCAGGCGTATGGCCGAATTAACGCAATGGACCGGATATGACGGCCTCAAAGCATCTCATAGCGCTCCTTAAGAGCCATATCGCCCGCGATGACGATCAGTTCCTGTCCATCGCGATGCAGGTGGCTGCCCATGAGGCGCGCAAAGGCCACGGTCAGGTTGCCCAGCAACTGCGGGCGCTCGTCGATCAGGCACGCAGCGGCAAGGTCGAGCGGGCGCGCAGGCCGGTTCCTATCGCCCAGCCTAAAGGCGATCTCGCCGCGCTGGTATCGGTCAGTTTTTCAGAGACGCGGCTTGCCAGCATGGCTTTGACCGACGAACTGGCGCTGCGCCTCAAGAGAGTGCTTACCGAGCAGCGCCAGCAGCACAAGCTGGTCGAGCGGGGGTTACAGCCGCGGCGGAAGCTTCTCCTTGTAGGTCCGCCCGGGTCCGGAAAGACCATGACCGCCGGCGCCCTTGCCGGCGAGTTGCACCTACCGCTCTTCATAGTGGTCTTCGACACCCTGATTACACGGTTCATGGGCGAGACCGCATCAAAGCTGCGGATCATATTCGACGCGATGACCGAAACGCGCGGCGTCTACCTCTTCGATGAATTCGACGCCATCGGCTCACGGCGATCCGAGCGCAATGATGTCGGGGAAATCCGCCGCGTACTGAATTCGTTTCTCCAGTTTCTGGAGAAAGACGACAGCGACAGCCTGATCATCGCCGCCACGAACCACGTGGAACTGCTCGATCCGGCCTTGTTCCGGCGCTTTGATGACGTGATCCAGTACGACCTCCCCGACGAGGATGTGACACTGAAGATACTTCAATCGCGTTTGGTCGTCTTTGACACCGATAAGTTGGATTGGGGCAAGGCCGTCGAGCTTGCAGCGGGTCTTAGCCAGGCCGAAATCTCCCGCGCGGCTGATGAGGCCGCAAAGCGGGCGATATTGGCCGATCGTAGTGATGTCACCGACGAGGACCTGTCAGTCTCCATACAGGAGCGGCGTTCGGCAGCGCATAGGTAAGAGGACTGATGCCGAACGGGGAACAGCGGACTCTCAAGCACATTTATATTAACGGTAACGGGCGGCGGGAGCAGTTCACGTGGCCGAGAGGCGGAGGCGGCGAAGTCGTGCTCCCGGCGCGTAATCGCGCGCAGCATGCGGCGCGGCTGGAACAGGCTCTGACATCCGCGATCACAGCCGCGGCCGAACAGGCCGCGGAGCGCAATCCGGAGATCGCTGGCGGGAAAGCCGGCTTTTATCTAGAATTCGATATCGGCAAAGAGCAGCGCCCGCTGCTCGACAAGCTCGAAGACAAGCGGGGGCAGGATCATATCGAGCTGGTGGCCGTCCGACCCGCAGAGTCCGATCCGGAAAATCGCCTATCGGCCACGGTATTCGTTCCGGAGGCCAAGCGGGAGCTCTACCTCAAGAAGGTCGAAGATTACCGGACGCAGGAGACGCCAACAGGCAAGCCTAAGAATCAGCCGCTCGTCGCTTCGTTGGAAGATGTGCGGCTCGCTCATGCCCGCTCACTCTTCACGGATGACATTCAGCTGTTCCCGGCGGCGGGACAGCAGGCCTGGTGGGAAGTCTGGCTGCGCACGGGAGGCCGGCCGATCCTTGAACATGCGGCCGACATTCTTGACATCGTATTGCGAGAGCATGTCGTCCGTTTTCCAGAGCGTGAGGTCGTGCTCGTGCTCGCGACGCCCGATCAGATCGGCATGATCGTTTCCAATACCGATGCCATTGCTGAGTTGCTGCTCGCGCGAGATACGCCATCCGTGTTCCTAGCGATGGACCCGACTGAGCAGCGCGATTGGAGTGACGAGTTGACGGAGCGGCTGGAGATCCCTGATGCCACCGCGCCGGCAGTCTGTATTCTGGATTCCGGGTCGACGCGCCCTCATCCGCTGATCGCGCCGGTCCTTAATGCAGGGGATCAGCAGTCGTGGAACGGGATCTGATCGATCCTCTGGCTAGCACCAACCCGCTCAGCCTGAGCCATGTTCTGGAGTCGGTGAAAATCCTGCCGGATCAGGGAGCGAACGATCCCGATCTCTATGGCTACATCACTGCGGAGGCGATGAGCCGGGCCGAGATACAAGCGCCGGAGCGTTCGCGGGTTTTCTGCCTTGCCGTTACCAGCGCGGGCGATCATTGGCGGGGGCACCCGTCCTCATGGTCAGCAGCCCTTGATGAACTGGCCTATGGCGACGGTGATACCCCGCGCATTGTCGTCCTTTCGGCAGGCAACGTGAACGCTCTTTATCCGGCAGCCGAGTATCTTGATAAGAATGATGCCGCGCCGATCGAGAGCCCCGCACAGGCGTGGAACGCCCTGACGGTGGGAGCGGTGACTGAGAAATGCACCATCACCGATGCGACCTTTGCCGGGTGGAGTCCGATGGCCTCCGCCGGCGATCTCTCGCCGCTCAGCCGGACATCCCTTACATGGCAGAATGAGTGGCCGATCAAGCCTGATATCGTGTTCGAAGGCGGCAATTACGGCGTCAATCCCGTCAATGGCGACAGCGATCATCTGGATGACCTTACCCTGCTGACAACGAATAATCGTCTGCAAGCCGGCTACTTCAACGTTATCGCGGACACGAGCGCTGCAACGGCCCTGGCTTCTCGCATGGCAGCGCAGATATTGGCCGACCGCGCGGGGCATTGGCCCGAAACGGTCAGGGGGCTGATCGTTCATTCCGCCGACTGGACCCCGGCCATGCGCGGGCATCTTCCGGTCAATCCGAAACAGACCCACAAACGGGTTCTGCTGCGTCGCTATGGATATGGCGTTCCTGATTTGGGCAAGGCGATCCGCAGCCAGGCCAATGATGTGACGCTTGTGATCGAAAGCGTGATGCAGCCCTTCTTCCTTGACGGATCGGCCATCAAGACCCGCGATATGATCTTCGACGATCTGCCGTGGCCGGCTGAGACGCTGGAGGGGCTTGGCGAGGGACAAGTCGAACTGCGCGTGACGCTGAGCTATTTCATAGAGCCCAATCCGGGGGAGCGGGGCTGGACGAAGCGCCATCGCTACGCCTCGCACGGTCTCCGTTTTGCCGTGAAGCGGCCCGAAGAGGATGTGGATACCTTCCGAGGACGCATCAATGCGGCCGCGCGTGAGGAGGAAGATGGCGCCTACGGCGGCGGACAAGACGACGGATGGGTTCTCGGCCCGCGCCTTCGGGACCGCGGTTCCCTTCACTCTGACATATGGGAAGGTACGGCTGCCGACCTTGCCAATCGCCACGGCCTGGCGGTCTATCCGACCGGCGGCTGGTGGCGTGAGAAAAAGCGTCTCGAACGCTATGACAGGGAAGTGCGCTATGCCCTCATTCTTACCCTGCGCGCAGACGACCATCGATCGCTACACCGAAATCGCCAATGCGATCGGCATCGAAGTCGAAGTGGAAGCGGCCTGAGATGGCGTGCTAGGTCGCGACTCATTCAGACCCAGAACGCGATGAGGCTTGCGAGGGCCACAGCGGACAGGAAGTTGCGGGCTAGCTTGTCGTACCAAGAGTGCGTTCATCATTGCCTCCGTCGCCGTCGACAACGGAAGGAATCTGATGTGCTACACGCCTTCAATACCCTGATTGGGTTACTACCCTAAATTCTGACACCCGGGACAGGCGACTCTGCCGCACTACCGAGATCGCGGCGCCGCGGGTACGGCTCGACGCCGGCGATGGCAAGACGGCGAAGTGGAAGAGCAAGGTCCTGCGCGCCTATCAGCGGCGCACGATGGCCGCCGACGCGCTGATCGCCTCCGTTTATCTGGCCGGCACCAACACCAGGCGGGTGCGGCGTGCGCTCGGCGGCGCGATCGGCAAAGGACGTCGTCAGTCGCATCTTGCGCAAGGTGAAGACTGACTGGGACGCCTGGAACGCGCTCGCTGGCCGACGAGCCGATCGTGCGCCTGATCCTAGACGGGACGGTGGTTCGTGCCAGGCTCGACCGCAAGGCGACCGCGATCTCGCTGCTCGTGGTCATCGGCGTGCGCGAGGACGGCCAGAAGATCCTGCTCGCGGTCAAGAATATGGGCGGCGAGACGACCGAGGCCTGGCGGGCCATCCTCGACGATCCCTTGGGGTCTCCGAGACCAGGTAACCCAGCCAGCGATTTCCGAAATGTGAATCGTAGGATCGCTCCTCGAGAGGAGCCGGCGTGCGGGTCGGCAACCCGTGTGGCGCAATTTCTTGAAATGCTTGGCTACTCTAACCTGTTCATCGTTGGCATGTGGTAATTCATGACCGAGCAGCAGCCAGATCCGCGGGACGGCCATCGATCAGAAGTTCGATGGGACTGACCATCCGCATGCATCTTGCATTCTTCGATCTGCTGCGAGAACGTCAGCGAGTCTCTCACTGGTTATCGTCAGGCTGGTAACCGGCTCGCGTGAACGGCACGTTGATCAAACGACGTTCGCGGCGAAAGCGGAACGGAGTTGACATAGCTCAAGAGACCCAGGGGCGCGCAGCGGTAAGGATGACAGTTATCAGCATGGGACGATAACTGTTGCAGACCTCTATCCTGACAAAATATCGCGAGGCCCGCCTGCCTTGGTACACCATCTATCCGACTGTGCCGGAGTTCTCCGCGGCGGTCGGTGCCAAGGATTATCAGGAATGGCTGAGTTCGCTGCCGGCTGACGATTCGGTGTCGCTCTATCTGCATATTCCGTTCTGCCGATCGACGTGCTGGTATTGCGGTTTTCCTACCACCATCACCCGCCAGGATTCGCCGATCCTCAATTATGTGGCTGTGCTGCGTGACGAGATTCGTTTGGTCTCGGAACAAGTGCCTCAGCCGCTGCCCGTGGGCGACGTGCATTTCGGCGGTGGAACGCCGACCCTGATCGGGTCAGCGGAGTTCTTGGCTACGATGGGACTCCTGCGCCGTCGCTTCGCCTTTGGGAAAACGGCTACCGTCGCCGTCGAGATTGATCCACGCACGTTCACGGCCGAGATGGCCGAAGCCCTAGGGAAGGCCGACGTGAACCGCGCGAGCCTCGGGGTGCAGAGCTTTGATCCCATTGTTCAAAAGGCGATTAACCGGGTCCAGAGTGAGGCGCAGACTCTGGCTGCTGTCGAAGAGCTGCGGCGACATGGCGTAAGCCACATCAATTTCGACCTCATCTTGGGTCTCCCGCATCAGACGGTTCAGTCGTGCGTCGAGACCGCGACGGCTGCGCTCGCCATGCGCCCCAACCGGCTGGCGGTGTTCGGCTACGCACACCTTCCCTCTGTAGCAAAGAATCAGCGCCTGATCGAGGAGATAGCGCTGCCGGACAGCGCTGCCCGCGCCGAACAGGCTGCGGCTGTGGCCGAGACGTTGGTTGCCGCCGGCTACCGAGAGATCGGACTCGACCATTTCGCCTTGCCGGACGACAAGCTCGCGCTGGCGCAGACTGCCGGGCGCCTGCGGCGTAACTCGCTGGGTTACTCGGCCGACACCTGCAAAACCCTGATCGGTTTCGGCGCGTCGGCTATCGGCCGAGTCGGCGGCGGTTACGTTCAGAACGAGGTTACACAGGATTGTTACAGCCGGCACATCGCAGCTGGCCGTCTGGCGACGTCAAAGGGCCATCGTCTTACTACAGAAGACCGCGTGCGAGGCGCAATTATCGAGCGGCTGATGTGCGATTTGGAGGCCGATGTGCCGGCAATCTGTGCCGACCACGGATTTGACCCGATCCGTTTTCACCATTCTGCTGAACGCTTGGCGTTGCTGGCCGAGGACGGGATTGTGGAAATCGAAGATGGTTTCATCCGCGTGCGGCAGGAGCATCGCTTTGTGATTCGTGCTGTTGCTGCCGCATTCGATGCTTTTCTCGACCGGGTTGCCACGTAAGCACAGCCAAGCAGCGGATCCGGATCGGCTGCTTGGTGCCGGGAAGGAGCTCCTCGAGCGCCCTCCAGAAGCCAAGCGCGCCGTCGCCGACGGCAATCGCGGGCGCGATCTTCAGGCCACGCCGCTTCACGTCGACCAGCAACTCGCGCCAGCTCTGCGCGCTCTCGCGAACGCCGGTCTGGAAACCGACGAGTTCTTTCCTGCCCTCGGGCGTGGCGCCGATCAGGACCAGCATGCATTCGGCATGGTCTTCCATGCGCGCCTGCAGGTAGACCCCGTCCGCCCACACATAGACATAGCGCCGTGCCGAAAGATCGCGCTTTTGCCAACGCTCGTAATCGGTGGTCCACTCTGCCGTCAGCCGCGTGATCACCGAGGGTGACAGGTTCGGCGCGTCCTTGCCCACAAGCGCGCCTCAGTGCTTCCTGGAAATCCCCTGTCGAAACGCCGCGCAGCTAGAGAACGGGAAGAGCGCATCCAGACTGCGCGTCCGACGCGCCCATTTCGGCAGGATCGATGAGGAAAACCGGACCCGGTCCGCTTCGCCGTTCGCGCCGCGATCCCGGACCTTCACCCGGCTGCCAGGCACCGGCCCGATCCCCGTCTGGATGCTCCGCTCCGGGGCGTGACCATGCCGGACAATCCGGTCACGACCATCGGCAAGCTTGAGATCCTTCATCTCGGCAAGAAACGCCTCGGCTTCCATCTCGATCGCCTGCGCCAGCAATTTGCGCGCGCCAGCTCGAAGCACATCCGTCAGGGGATCATCGATATCGTCAGGCTGACGAAGGCGAACAATGTTGATAGTCTCATTCATGGCGTATCGCTCTCCTTGAGAGGTTCTGGCAGGCTTCATCACCCGCCTCGATACGCCGCTCTCCTCAAACCGTCATCACCCAGTTTCAGCCATACTCCCGCACCTCTGGCAGGACTCGCTCCCTCGCCCGCCAATCAGGGCAGTGGAAAGGCAGAAGCTTCATCCATCCATCATATGGATGCTTAACCATCCGAAAAATAGATTTGTCCCATTCGCTTCTCGAAAGCTAACCCATCCTAGCCATCGAATCAGAAGGCTCTGGAGGGCGATGCTGGTCTGACAGCGATGACCGTCGGAAAGAGGGTACGATACTGCGACGAGTTGCGCGACTTCTGCCGTCACCGCGGTGTGACATGGCCGACGGTGACCGGTCCTACCTTAATAGGAGATGAAGTGCGGACTCTGCTCGTTGACCATCATGCAGATCTTGCGCACGCGCTGCGAGTTGCGCTCGGGCATAGCGGTTTCGCCGTCGATGTGGTTGGGACCCTGGAACAGGCGTCGAGTGCATTTTGTTGCGCGAGCTACGAGATTCTCCTGCTTGAGTTGGCTCTGCCAGACGGCGATGGCTTGGGGTGGCTGAGACAGCTAAGGAACAACGGGCATTCAGTTCCTGCCGTCGTTATGAGTAGCCTCAACGATCTTGAGAAGCGAATTGCGATTTTCAACGGTGGAGCGGACGATTTTCTGCTCAAGCCCGTCTCCACCGATGAGCTGATCGCCAGAATGAGAGCCATTTGGCGCCGCGCGACACAGATGACCGACCCCATTGTCGTATTTGGCAATCTCAACTTCGATCCGATCGGTCGACAGGTTTCGGTTGCCGGTCATCCCCTGATCATTGCACGCCGCGAAGTATGTATTTTGGAGCATCTGTTAAATCGTGCAGGCCGCATCGTGCCGCGTGCGCAGCTGGAAGATCATCTTTATTCGTTCAACGACGAAGTATCTGGCAACGCGCTTGAAGTCGGAATCTATCGCTTACGTGGACACCTGAGTAGGTCAGGTGCAACCGTGCGGATCAAGACAGTGCGTGGCATAGGCTACATTCTTGAACTGACCGACACGGCAGCCGCATAGTTGGTCGAATTTGAAAGAAAAGCCTGTGAAAATCGTTCCAACTCGCCGGTCTAGCACCAATCGGCAGCCGATTCTAATCGGCGGCCCGAGACCTTCGGTTCCCCCTTACGTGGGCCATCTCCTCTGCGCGCTCATTTTGTTATCTCCAGTTTCTGTGGCGGCCAAAGACAAGCAGGATGACAGAGCGCCGCGTGCCGCTGCCAATAGCATCAAGGACACGCTGAATCTCTCCTCCTCGCTTGGCAAGACAGTTCATTTGCCGGCGCCAGCCGCCACCATCTTCGTTGCCGACCCGACGATCGCGGACTTTCAGACACCCTCGAACCAAACCATCTTCGTGTTTGGCAAGAACTCCGGGCAGACCAGCCTGTTCGCCTTGGACGACAACGGCGAGGCTCTGGCCGAGTTGCGTATTGTCGTCACCCAACCGATCGAGGAATTGCGCGCCATGTTGAAGGATCAGGTCGGCGACTATTCAATCGAGGTCAGCTATACGCCGCGCGGCGCGATCCTTAGCGGTACGGCGCCCGATGCGGAGGTCGCCGATACCGCAAAAAGGGTCACTGAGCAATATCTCGGTGACGGTGCGCAAGTCGTCAATAACATCAAGGTCGCTGGGTCCTTACAAGTTAATCTTAGTGTACGCGTAGCGGAGGTCTCCCGTAGCGCCATGAAGGCACTCGGCGTCAACCTGTCCGCCTTCGGTCAAATCGACAATTTCAGAGTGGGCTTGTTAAGCGGCGGAGGCGCTGGCTCTGGTGCAGCGCAGGGCGGCGGGACAGCAGAAATCGGATTTAACAATGGTGCCGTCAACATCGGCGCGGTTCTCGACGCGCTCGCCAAGGAACACATAGCTTCCGTGTTGGCTGAGCCGAATCTTACCGCGATGTCCGGTGAAACTGCCAGCTTTCTGGCTGGCGGCGAATTTCCCATCCCTGTCCTGCAGGAAAACGGGCAAGTGTCGGTTGAATTCCGCCACTTCGGCGTCAGCCTGGAATTCGTACCGACCGTTCTTAGCAACAATCAAATCAACATTCGCGTAAAGCCGGAAGTCAGTGACCTAACGTCCCAGGGCGCCGTTCAAGTCAACGGTATCTCCGTGCCGGCAGTTTCCACGCGCCGAGCCGACACAGTCGTCGAACTCGCCAGTGGGCAGAGCTTTGCGATTGGCGGTCTCATCAGGCGCAACGTCAACAATAATGTCACTGCCTTTCCCTGGCTCGGTGAAATGCCGATCCTTGGCGCGCTGTTTCGTTCCTCCTCGTTTCAAAAGGAAGAATCAGAACTGATAATTCTGGTTACGCCTTACATCGTAAGACCAGGCTCCAGCCCCAACCAGATGAGCACACCCACGGAGCGGATGGCGCCGACTTTGGACGGGGGCGGCACTCCTACCAATTCGCCGGCAAGTCCGCCGCGAGGTCGCGCTGCTGCCCCCACCGGCTCGCCAGGGGCCAAGGCCGGTCTCGGCTTCATCATCAAATAGTGTAACCGAATGACTTTGCGGACCGTAGTTCTCCTGATCACTCTGACGACCAGCGTAAGTGGCTGCACAAGCACTGCGCCGATCTATGTCGAGCCATCGGCGCCAATTCTTATCCAACAGGAGACCACCGTCCTGATCTTAGAGAGCCTTCGCGCTTCCGAACGGCAGCGTTTGCGTGTTTTCCTCAAGAAAGCCAGTCGCGGCCGGCGCGATGCCCTTCACCTCCTTATCAGCGGGTCGTCCCGGCTCAGCGCAGAGGCAGTCCATCAGGCCAGGCAAATGGCCATTGACGCTCACAACATCCATTTGCTCGATCAACACGAAGCCGGCGCGGTACGAATAGAGGCGATAGTCTATCATGCCCGCCCGCCCGTCTGTCCGCCGTATTCCGGTCGTTTACTCGAAAACAAATCGTTCGAACAGATGCTTGGCTGTTCGACACAACGCAATCTAGCAGTAATGGTGAACGACCCACGCGATTTGCTCGACAATAAGGCTGTCGTGCCAGGCGATGGCGATCGTGCGGCCATCCCCGTTAGCACATACAGGACATTCGCGACGGGCAAAGGTGGCTGACATGGCTCTATTCTTAGAGACAATTCGGCAACGGGTCCGGTGCAGTCAAGTCCAGGAGAGACGCAGCGAACGTTCGGCAACACACTGTATCGCCCGATTGAGGGCAGTTCATTCCGACTGCGTGATACCAATGAGAGCGTGAGAGCGCTGGTTCCATCGCTTCTTCTGAGGCCACGCCAAGCTTCATGCTTCGGTCTGGTCAGCGCGATGTCTGCCATCGGGATGCTGGTCCAGTGCGATAACCGATTTGCCCATCTCGTAAGAGTGCGCGACCGGAAGGCAAGCGACAGTCCTAGCCACCGCATCATCGGGACCGCGTCCGGTAGGGACCTCAAAGGCTGCGGTCATGCAGTGATCAGTTGAGCGCTCCTGTAAGTATTGATCTGTCATGCTCCAGCGGTCTTCAACGAAGATCCTATGCCGAAGCAGATCGGCAGAGACGCGCAGCCTCCGCCTCATCGGGTTCAAGAGCAGAACGAGTCTCTGCAGCCGGCAGGATCCGATGGCAACGAATCAGGCGGGGCGACATGATCAACCCCACCAGGCGATCCCGAATCTTCTGGTAAAAATATGGTCTCTTCACGCGTCACTGTGACCGGTCTTTTGGCATATCTCTTTGCACCCGAGTCCAGTCGAGACCGCCACCAGAAGGGCGAGCTCCTCGCGCGCCAGCCGACTCGAGCCGCCGGGGGTCGGTGGCCAGGTGAGACGCCCCGATTCCGGTCATTTCGAGACCAGAACCATGCCGCCCGCGAAGACTGGGACGGACTATCGGACGGAGCGAAAGCCGCTATTTCCGGCACGCGTCCCGGAACTGGCGGCAGCAGCGCCAACTAGGGAATTTTCGATGCCCACAACAGGGTATATTCATCGCCCGATGACAGAGCCCGGCAACTGATCAACTATCCGACACAGTGCCGAGCCATTGGATCTGCTAACGCGCGCTCTGACGATATATGTTCCTGCTTGATCGAGATAGGTGCCCCTCCCCTCTGTACGGCGCTCCCGATGGATCATCCAGCTCCAACGCTCCAACAACCCTCTTAGACGAGCACAACGGACACGAGCGCTGAGCGGCGTCCTTCATTGGCAGCGCGTGAAGCGACGGCTACGGCTCGAGTGGCAAGCGATCTTGATCTTGGTCATTGTACCGAAAGGTGGCGTGGCAGCGTCAAGGCGAAAGCCGCCAACCTACGTCGAAAAGTTCGGCGAGAGGCGATGCGAAACCGGCTGCCGTGAGGCAGCAAAGGCGCGTGTCGCCTGCTCCACCGACTTATCTGGAGGTGCGCCGCGGCGGGCGCATCGTCTCGGTCGCCCTCGTCATCGCGCGGCGCCTCGGAGGCCGAGCCGATCTGGACGGAGTTCCTGCGCAAGCTCACGCAGCGCGGCCTGCGCGGGGTCAAGCTCGTCATCTCCGATAGGTCTGAAGGCGGCCGTGACCAAGGTGCTCTAGCCACATGGCAGCGCTGCCGGGTGGCGTCCACTTCATGAGGAACGTGCTGGCGCACGCCGCAAGAGTGGCCGCCGCGTCGTCCCGGCCTTCATCGCCACCGCCTTCGCCCAGGAGACGCCGGAGGCCGCAAGCACGCAATGGCGCGTCGTCGCTAGGCTCGCCGCCGAACCGGCGTGGTCGGCATCTTCCCGAACGACAACGCCATCGTCCGCCTCGTCGGCGCGCTGCTGCTCGAGCAGAACGATGACTGGGCCGTGCAGCGGGCCCGATACATGACCATTGAGACCATCAGCAGATGAGCGATGATCGGCTATCAGCCTGCCAGCCGTGGCGCGCTGAGCAGCCCGGCTTCCTGCCGGAGAGCGCGGCGACCAACGCCGTCAGCTACACCAATTCCTGAGTCACGATCCTGGGACGCCCTGGGCGCCGCCCACTCGAAGACTTCGTCTCAGACTCCGACATTATTGCACGCATCAAAGCGAAATCTCCGCGGTAACAATCGGACGCTTACCCTTGAGCGCATGCTTCGCATAGAGCGCATCCAGCCAGCCGGGCAGCGCCGAATGGTCCGCCAGGCCTCTGAGCGTGCCTTGCCCAGAAATGGCTGCGCGCCGAAATAATCCGTCGGCCATTTCCCCTGCGCATGATTACCTTTGGCTTCCGATCGGGAAACTTGCGGAAGGTGATCCTGGAGGAGTGCCGCTCGCGCACCGACATCAATCCGCGGGCGGTTCTGGATGAGGAGGTCGAGTCGGCGCTCTGGCAGAACCAGCCCGATCGCATTGCGGTTATCAGCTGGATGCAGGAGATGGGAAGCTGAAGCACCGAGCGGCGCCGTCATGGTGCCGCCCGCCCGGGGTCGAAACGAGTTTGGGCCTGCCTGCCCTCACCGCAAAGGTGGGCGTGCAGGGCGGTCAGGCAAGCATTCGCGCTCTTGAGATCCCGTTGGTGCTGCGGGGCAATCGTGAGATCGGCAAGCTTATAGATGGGATTGCTCGCGTGCATCAGGTCTGTGATGGTCTGGTCTTGGTCGGCGGTTTGCATCTTCGGACCCTTGTGTCTCAGGTTCCGCCTGATCACGTCCCCGCTGGTATTGAGCCAGATCGAGACCGCCTTCTCGCCAACATGATGCCGGACTTCCTCGCTCATGAATGCTTCACCACCGGTTGCGAGCACCGCCGGCCCTTGTTCGAGCGACTGCCTGATCTCGTTCACCTCAAGATTGCTGAAATGCGCCTCGCCATCCTCGGCGACAATCTTAGCTTTGGACTTGCCGGTCTTCGCCTCGATTTCCCTATCGGAATCGACAAACCTCAGCCCTAGTCTTTTGGCGAGTGCACGGCCCAAACTGGATTTCCCGGCGCCCTTCATGCCGACGAGCACTATCGATCGCGCGTCCAGGGCGCCAAGAATCTCTGTTGCGAGCGGGGAGTGCTCCGTGCGTCGTGGCGGGGCCACTTGCAACCGACGAGCTAGGCTGGCACCAACTGTGCTATCCGCGTCGGCTTCCCAGTGGGGAATCCCTATTGCCCCGTCGGGGATGACAACCTTGTTGCAGGCCTGTCGCACGCGCTCCAAGAGTTGCTCGGCTATGGACTTATCCAGGGGCTCACGGCTCTCTCGCTGCAGCTCCTGCAGCTTCTGCAGCTCCTTGTACGCGTCGTGATTGTCGATCTTGGCCTTGTAGCTGTCTGCCGTGTGGAACTCCACCTCGAAGTGGTAGCCGCCCGGCGTGGCGAGCACAGTCTTGATGCCGACGAAGGTCGGCGATCGCGTCCTGAACCAGTTGGTCGTGCTGACCTCGGCATAGCCGCTCTCGTCGAAGGCCAGAATGGCTTTCTTGAAGGCATGTGTAAAATCCCTATCAGGGAGTTGGAAGACGTGTCGTACAGCGTTGCTGATCAGCTGGGCGCCGGCCTCAAACGAGGCCTCCATGCCGATGAGCTGGTCGGTCATCGAGCTTTCCGATCTCAAGCGCTGAGCGAGATGGGGCATCTCCACCTTGATATCGGCTCTCCTGAGTGCCTCGGCAACCGAGATTGCCGTCGGGGTGATGTCCTTCTCTTCGGCTTGGGCGCGGGAAGCCTCCACTTGGGCGCGCTGTGCGGCCTGCTCGCGAGTCAATGTGATTGTCATTGCGGAATCATCGGCAGCAAGTCCTCGGCGCGAGGTTTCGGGCAGAATGCCTCGCTGCGAAGCAAGTTTGATCGAGGCTTGCATGATTGAAGCCGCCAGCGTCGGATTGTTCTTCAGATCCTGCAATGTCGCTTCGACATCGAACCGACCCTGGTTGAGGATAGCCGCAATGCTCTTGGTGTAAGGCACCGATTTCAACCCTGGTATCTGTTGCAGCAGGCGCCCAAGGTACCTGCTCTTGAACATAAAGCTGTGGGCGCCAGTGTCGGATTTATAGGCGTCAGTTCCGACCTTAATACCGAGACTCATAAGATTGTTTGCACTTTGCACGAGGTCGTGCGGATTGTAACCATCCGGGCGCGGGTCGATGCGCGCAGGGTAACGGTCGACGAGGAGTTGGACGCGATCGCGCGGCTTGGCCGTTGCCGAATAGGTCTCCGCCAGTTCCGGGAACAGCTCGCAGAGCGCTTGGCTCATGGCGAGCGGTGCCTCGCTCACGCCGGCGATGGTTTCGGGCAGGAGTTGTTCGGGCAGGAGTTGCTCATCCAGCCTCGCGGCCCACGCCTCGAGCTCGGCGAGGAGCAACTCGGCCATCTCGCGTGCGACCGGATGGTCTGCCAGCTCGATCTCGTGCCGCGCCTTCTCGAGTTTGTCCTGGACGTCCGCAGCACTGACCTGTTCCTGCTCCAACAGGCCTCGGATGTCTCGCTTGAGCTCTTGGTGAAGACCTTCGTAGGTGCCGAAGATGGCACGCTCGGCAAACCACTGTCGGCCTTCGTGGGATTGAGCCAAAAAGTTTCGCTGCAGGCCGGTATAGATTTCTAGAACATTGCGCGTGGCGGAGAGGATCTGGCTGGCGCGTCCGAACTTGTAGCGACCGTCCTCAATCGCCGGGGTATGCGACTTTGGCGGCTTGAGCGAGCGCAGTCCGCGAGCTTGCTCCTCTTGATCGAATTGCCTGACATGCTCATAAAGCTGCGGCCGGTCGCCGAGGATGACGACGGTGTCGCCGTCGAAGTCGCCGTCAAGCTTTTTCTGCTCACCGGTGGGGACGGCAACCAGCGAACCCGGGGCAAACACCTCGGTCGCCTGCAGGATGCCGAGGCACTCGAGCGGCGTGTTCACCTTGACGCGGTCCTTGCTCGAGGTCCAGTTCGAATGGCACTTGACGTCCTCGGCAGACATCACCAGCCCACGGTCGGCGTAGGCGGCCGGCCACATCTTATCCGGCACAACGATCAGAATGCCTTTGGCAAAAAAGGTCGGATCGTCGGCCGCCAGTTGCGTCCCCGACTTCTGGGCGACATTGAAGCTGTATTGGATGGCCGTGCAGTTGTCGAGAAACACAGCGGTGGGGTCCGCCTCGACCGCCGACTTTACTCGCTCGGCGGCAAATGGGCGCAGGTTCGGCTTGTCATAGGGCGAGCGTCCGATCAGCACCCCGCTCGTCCCCGTCAACGTCTCGCTCTTGAGCGTCGGCACATGGAGACACTCATCACTGGAGGGTATGGCAACCGCGAGGGGGCCGTCCATATGTCCGGCGGTCACGGTGCGAAACAGATCTTCAGCCGACAGCTCTTGCCCTTGTCGGCTCTCGAGCCAGGTCATGGCTTTCTCTTGCGCCTCGTCCGCCACCGGCCCGCTGCGCGGATAGTGTTGCAGCGCCGATGCAGGAACGGACGATCTTCGTCCCTCAGCAAAGGCAGGCACCCTGTCAGGACCTTCCTGCTCCCCGGCGCGACGAACAGCCGGCATACGCTCGGCCAGCGAGGCCCTGATGAAGCCGCAGCCGTCATGCGGTCGCAAGGCGATCGGGCCTGCCGGCCCAGTTAGCCTGAAGGGATGCTCCTGGTTGGAGGGGCGATCCGGCAGCAGCGACAGTTTGAAGGCGCCCTCCAGCGCGTAGTCATGAACCCCCAGGCCCTTGATTGCCGGCGGCGCGGCAAAACCCCTGCGCTGAGTGTAATAATAGGCCTCCTTGAAAGGGGCCCAGGCACGCGACAGCTGCTCGAAGGCCGTGCCCGGTGCGGTATCGGCATAGGGAATCGCTAGCAGCTTTCCCCCGGAAGGCTTTGCTGGCTCGCCTGGAGCACGGGCCGCAATCTGAGACACGGTCAATCGCGGGGGCTTTAGCTTGCTGCCGCCGAACAGGTCCATGCGGTATGGCACACCGTTGACGTTCACCGTACGCGCCAGCATGAAGGCGCTCGGGGTTCCTGGTAGCTGCACCGCGACGACCGGCAAAGCTCCCGAGGTCAGGCGATGAAAAATCGAATACCGTCTCTCCGGCTCCGTGGCCAATTGCCGGCCGTGCATGTCCACCACCGGCAACTGCATCAGTCCCGCCTCACCCTGTGGCGGTCTGGGCTCGTGATCCATGGTTCGCAAGACCTGATGCACGTCGAAAACCGACGCAGGATGTTGGGCCTGGATCGCCGCCGCATCCTGCTCCATGAATAAGTCCAGCGCATCCACTGGACTGTCCGCCTCGATCTGCGCGATCAGGTTCCAGCTCATGCTGGAAAGGTCGCTTTCAATGAGGCCGCGCGTGCTGTCCAGGATCTGCTTGGTCTTGCGCTCCAGCTCTTGCTGCCTCACCCGCAAATCGGACCTCTTGCCCTCGACATACGGTGGCCTGAACAATCTCTCCAGGACCGCACGGGCTTTGAGCGTCTGATAGATCGATAAAGCGGGGCAGCGGCTCGCGACCGGTCCACGGGTCCGTTCGGCATCGCTTGCGTTCAGATGCGCCTCGATCTTCTGCTCGACCACGGGTTGGAGGTCGTTGAGCAGGTTGAGGGCCTGCGTGCGGTGCCAGCGCAGCGGCTTCTGCGGGCTGCGCGCCAGCGGCAGCAGAGCTGCACACAGATTGCCAATGGTTTCCAAGTTGTTGTGGGTCGTAAATTCAGGAGCTTGACGCAATTCCGAGAGCCGATTCAAGCCTGTCGGTGCGAGCAAACCGAGATCATCAGACAGCCGCGCCTTACCCAGCGCCTTGAAAATGGTTGTGATGTGCAGAACGCCAGCCTGCCCCAGGCGATCATTATCATAGTGCAGGTAGTGGGCGAGCTTGTGTAACCGATCCTTCGGCAGAGCGGTGTCCATAATGTCCCCACTATCCTCTGCCCTCATGATCATTCGCGACAGAGCATTGGCGAGAATACTCAGGTGAGGCGCGGTGAACACACTGAATCGTTGCCCTCGAGTACCCAATGCGCGCGCGATGTCCATCGTGGCCTGCCGGCACGCCGCCTCTTCCGGCCACTTGGTGAACCCGTTCATCAAAGTCGCCACTACTAGAGGAGCGAAATCGGAGAGCTGGCGCTCACGGGCTTCCCCGGCGATTGCGATCGCGGCTTTGCGACAGTCCTCCCCATCCGGCCACTTGCTGAAGCCGTTCAACAGATTCGCCAGTCCTTGCTGGGAAAAATCAGAGAGATTGGCGCGGCGAAAGACCACACCGGCGATCGCGCGTGTTGCATCGCGACAGTCTTCAGCGTCCGGCCACTTGCTGAAACCGTTCACCAGATTAGCCAGATGCTGGTGGGCAAAATCAGAGAGCCGGGCGCCGCGGCGAAGGAGTTCACCCGCGATCGCAAGCGTCGCCTCGCGACATTCCGGCGCTTCCGGCCATTTGCTGAAACCATTCACCAGATTTGCCAGCTCCAGCGGATCAACCCTAGAGAGCAAGGAGGCGCGGCGAGAGACCTCATGCGCGATTGCGATTGTGCCCTGCTGAGACTCCGCCTGATCTGGCCACTTGCTGAAGCCGTTCACCAGGGTCGCTAGCCCCTGCGAAGTAAAAAGCCGGATGTTGCGTTTAAGAGCCTCCCGTCCGATTGCGACTGTGGCGTCGCGACAGTCGGGTGCTTCCGGCCATTTGCTGAAACCATTCACCAGATTAGCCAAGTGCTGGTGGGTAAAATCAGAGAGCCGGGCGCCGTGGCGAAGCAGCTCGTCGGCGATTGCGACCGTGGCGTCGCGACAGTCCGGCACTTCCGGCCATTTGCTGAAACCGTTCACCATGTTCGCTAGCCCCTGCGGAGCACAGTCAAAGAGCTGGCGGCCACAGATTTCGTTGGCGATCGCGACCGCGGCGTCGCGACAGTTCGGCGCTTCCCGCCACTTGCTGAAACCGTTCACCAAATTAGCCAGGTCTTGGTGATTAAAGTCCTTGATCCGGGCGCCGCGAAGGACCTCGCTTGCGATCGCGCCGGTGGCTTGGCGAGATGCCGCCGCTTGCGGCCACTTGCTGAAACCGTTGACCAGGTTCGCCAATTCGTGCGGAGCAAAATCGGAGAGCTGGCGCTGGCGGATTTCCTCCGCGATTGTGACTGTCGCCTCGCGACAACCCGCCCCGGTCGGCCACTTGCTGAAACCGTTCACCAGATTAGCCAGGTGCTGGCGAGTAAGATCAGAGAGCCGGGCGCGGCGGCGAACGACCTCATGCGCAATCGCGTCCGTGGCCTGCTGATTCCCCGCCTCTTCCGGCCACTTGCTGAAACCGTTCACCAGGTTCACCAAGTCCTGGCGGTTAAAATCAGCGAGTCCGAACTCGCCGCGCGCGGCGCGGCGACTGACCTCACCCGCGATCGCGACTGTGGCTTGGCGAGACGCCGCCTCTTCCGGCCACTTGCTGAACCCGTTGACCAATGTCGCCAGCACCTGCTGAGTAAGATGAGAGAACTGGTCGGCGCGGCCAAAGACCTCACCGGCGATCACGCGTGTTGCATCGCGACAGTCCGCCCCGTCCGGCCACTTGCTGAAACCATTGACCAGATTAGCCAGCTGCTGGTGAGTAAAGTCACCGAGTCGGGCGCGGCGGCGAACGACCTCGCTGGCGATCGCACCCGTGGCATGGCGAGATGCCGCAGCTTCCGGCCACTTGCTAAAGCCGTTCACCAGGTTTGCCAATCCCTGCGGATCAATCCCAGAGAGCCGGTCGACGCGGTGAATGACCTCGCTGGCTATCGCGACTGTGGCTTGCTGAGACCCCGCCTCTTCCGGCCATTTGCTAAAACCGTTCACCAGGTGCACCAAGTCCTGGGAATTAAATTCAGAGAGCCCGAACTCGCCGCGCGCGGCGCGGCGACTGACCTCACCGGCGATCGCGACTGTGACTTGGCGAGACGCCGCCTCTTCCGGCCACTTGCTGAAACCATTCACCAATGTCGCCAGCGCCTGCTGAGTAAGATGAGAGAACTGGTCGGCGCGGCTAAAGACCTCACCGGCGATCGCGCGTGTCGCATCGCGACAGTCCGTCTGTTGTGGCAACTTGCTGAAACCGTTCACTAGGTTCACCAAGTCCTGGTGATTAAAATCAGAGAGTCGGGTGCGGCGGCGAATGACCTCACTGGCGATCGCGACCGTGGCTTGATAATAGTCCGCATCGTCCGGGCATTTGCCGAACCCGTTCACTAGGTTGGCCAGCTCCTGTGGAGTAAAATGAAAGAGCCCTTGTTCGCCGGCGCGGCGAGAGAGTTCTGTGGCGATTCTGGCTGTGGCTTGGCGATAGACCGCCCCATCCGGCCATTTGCTAAAACCGTTCACCAAGTTCGCCAGGTCCTGGTGATTAAAGGCAGAGAGCCCGAACCCGCCGCGGGCGGCGCGGCGGCCGACCTCACCAGCGATCGCTCCGGTGGCTTGGCGAGACCACTCCTCTTCTGGCCACTTGCTGAAACCGTTCACAAGGTTCGCCAGCTCCTGCGGAGTAGAATCAGACAGCCGGGCACGGTGGTCACGACGGAGGACCTCACCGGCTATGGCGCCTGCGGCTTCGCGAAACGCCGCCTGTTCCGGCCATTTGCTGAAACCGTTTACAAGGTTCGTCAGCTCCTGCTGCTTAAAATCAGAGAGCCGGAAGCGCCGTTCGGCGCGACGACAGACCTCATTGGCGACGGCTTCCGTACCCTCACGAGTTTCTGGCCGCTCCGTCCACTTGCTGAAACCGTTCACCAGCAACGACAGACTTTGACTGTTCAGCGCCCCAAGTGCCCTGCCCTCATCGCGGCAAAATTCGGCGATTCTGATTGTTCCACTGCGGCATGTCCTCGACTGCGGATGCCGACCAAATGATACCGCGAAGAGCGAAAGGGCTTTGGGGTCGACTTCGCGCATTAATGCATCACGAAGCTGCGACACCCCAGCTGCCATCGCCTTGCAAGCTTCGACACCTTCCTGACCTCCGGCCGTGCGACTCACCGCGTTGCATGCGGTGGCGTAGCCCCATGACTTCCCGCGGCGGATATCGTCCTCGAAGCGTGTGACAAATTGATTTCTGAACTGGGCGGCGGCCTTCTGCACGAAGGCTGCATGGATCTCGTCGCTTGCCCCCTGCAGCCGTCTGTCATGCTCCACAACTGCGCGTGAGAATCCCACGATATCATGGGCGTAATAAATCGCGTGCAGAGCTTCGTTGGATTGTTCTTCTGAGATTGCAGTTTGCACGCTGTGCGGGGCTACATCATCCAGGCGCCGCCTTTTTGGTCGGCGCTCCAGGCCGGACACGGATTGCCTGCGCGACGAAGGAGGACGTTGTTGTGAACTCCTGGACTGATCGGCACTGCGGCCCTCGGCGCCGGAACGCGCCGAACTTTCGTCCCGACTTGTCGCGCCCCGATGCGGCAAGTCGCGAATTCCGGGCTGGCCGTCACGAGCAATAACGGAGGGATCGGCCGACGTGCGGCCCCCGACATCGCCGGCCGAAGGTGGCCTTTGAGCGGAGGACGATCCTTGTCGATCGTCAGAGCGCAAGCCCTGCACGACAGAACTGAACGTCGAGCCATCTTTTCCACTGCCATGATCTGATTCAGCACGGGACCAGCGCGTGCCTGATCCGCTGGGCGCATTCAAACGCCGGCCAACTCCCGTCAAAATCCGTCTCCTATGCTAGGCGAAAATGCGCCGATGCAAAGCTTGGCACACACGGACCGCCGCGGCGCCTCAACCGCGTTGTTTCGACACCGCAGAGCGGAGCTCCTGACGCTGCGCCGACGACGACACGTGTCCGCCACAACCAGCAAGTGCGGATCGTCATTTTTTGCATAACAGTGCGCGCCTTGGCATCTAACATATACAGCTGACGTAAACCTGACCTCGGTCAACCTGGAGTCGCATCGCGTTCACCTTATTTCGCCAGTCGTCCGGGGATTACGAAGCCCTTATCAATGTCGTCGCCAGCTGCGGCAGTGAGCGAAATCGCTATGGACAAGCTCGGCCAAGCCACGCTGATAGCACTTGACGACCAATATGGTCTGACGAGGCAAAGACGAAGGCTGGCAGGCTCGTGCCTTGTTCTCCGGACCGGTGTGACCGCCGGCGTACTTGCCGTCGATCTCTACCTCGCCCTCGAGCACCATATCGGCCCTGCGCGCGGAGATGGCCTCTGGAAGCTTCAATGCGAGGATCGTCTGGTCAATGCTCTCGGGTCATGCGGCCTATCAACCGGACCTGTCGGTGAAAGCAGCCTGACGCTCCCTGGAGAGCGAGAAGGAGATTCCACCTCGGCAATTGCAGCCAAATGGCAGGAGATGGCGAAACGCTCACCCCGTCGCTTCCCGAACCTGGTGTGTGGACCGGCACGGCTTCGGCCGATGTCTGGGGGCCGTTGAGGTGGAAGCGGGCGAAAACCCATCGAGGCTCGCGGCGCTGAACATCGAGCCGCATGAGGAAGCCGGATATACGTCAGCAGTTGTGACCATCAACCGGATTCAGCCAACCTGTTGCAATCGGGCGGGGTCCATATACGTCCACACATGCGTCAGAGTCCCCATTCCATGAAAAATCACATTCTTCATTGGCGGGCGCGTGAACCGACGGCGGCGGCTCAATTAGCTAAGCGATCTTGATCTTGGCCGGTCGTGCCGATGGTGCGGCTGCATCGCCGCGCTCCACCGGCCCATGTTGCGGGCCGGTGGAGCCTATGCCGGTGAAGCACTGGCGCCCGGGTGCCGCGCCCAACTGGTCAACATGACCGCTCTTTTCCGGGTGTTCTTTTCGAGCCGTTCTCACCTTTCACAGGCTAAGTGTGAAGACGACGTCAAGGCCGAACAATCAGCGGATTAAGACCCGGCCTGCTGCGAACTGACCGCAGGCACGCCTGCTCAATCTACGCGCGGAAAGGCAAAGGTTTCTCGCAAGGTGATCGATAGAGCGATGAAGCGTGGCGAGGAAGTCGCACATTTGTTGTCAGGCCACCTTCTGGTATATTGGCATGCCCATCTGGCTGGAGAGGCTGGCCGCTTGCACAGCTCCGGCCGCAAGGCGCGGTTCCAAGTTGTACATATGGTCGCTGGGGAGGCCCAACGCCTGCACGGCTCCGGCCGCAAGGCGCGGTTCCAGATCGTACAAATGGTCGCTGCGGAGGCCCAACGCCTGCACGGCTCCGGCCGCAAGGCGCGGTTCCAGATCGTACAAATGGTCGCTGCGGAGGCCCAACGCCTGCACGGCTCCGGCCGCAAGGCGCGGTTCCAGATCGTACAAATGGTCGCTGCGGAGGCCCAACGCCTGCACGGCTCCGGCCGCAAGGCGCGGTTCCAGATCGTACAAATGGTCGCTGGGGAGACCCGCCGCCTGCACGGCTCCGGCCGCGAGGCGCGGTTGCAGGTTGTCCACATGGTCGCTGGGGAGACCCGCCGCTTGCACGGCTCCGGCCGCGAGCCGCGGTTGCAGGTTATCCACATGGTCGCTGGGCAGGCCGGCCACTTGCACAGGTTCGGCCGCAACGCGTGCTTGCAGGTTGTGCAAATAATCTTGTGCGTAGCCTTGCGCCATGGAAATCGGGAGATCGATCCCGGCGCTGGCGGCCTCTTCCAGCGCCTTCTTCACGAGACCGTTGCGAATTGCAAGCTTGACCTGGGGGCCCGCGACAAGGCTGAGCGCCTGCGCTCCGATATTGATACCAGCTTCTAGGAGCGCCTGCTTCATATTGCCTCCTGTAATGGCTGTGCGGACAAGATTTAGCGCTTGCGCCTGGCACGCAAGCCCCATCGACACGGCATCGGCCACTTGGCCCAGGACCGGAACGAAGCTCAATAAGCCGACAGCCGTCGCAGCCCAATCAAGCACTGGCACGGCTATTTTGAGCACTTTGTCGACTGCGTGGATGAAGGCCCCGCCGTTTTTCTTGGCTGACTTGATATCAGGTTGGTCGGCCCGGCCCATCATCATGTCCGCGACGGCTTGCTGTTCCCCAGCGGTTTCGGGCGTATGGGTCTTTGGCTGCTGAACGGTGCGGTTGGCTGACGACATACCGTTGTAGAAGCGGGCAAAGTCTTTTTTGCTGATGTTGCCGGAATCGACCGTGTGTCCCCCGCCGAAGTCGAAAAACGAGTTGTGGGTTTTATAGCCCGTAATCGAATTGTTTAGTAGACTGAACAGCAGAGGATCGGAAAGCAGCTGCGAGGCGGCCTGCCGTACTTTCGGACTGAGGCTCTCGTCTTTTGCCATGCTCGCGAGCTTGTCACGAGTCAGGACACCGGTCCCAAAAAAGGCGCGCTGATTACTATTGATGGTCTTAAGTGTATTTTGCTCGTATTGCGTAAGGCTCATCGACGATGAAGCGGCCTTGAGAAAATCCTCTTTGTGGACCGAATCGCCGCACAGCGGAAGTTTGAATCCATGTGTGCTGCCCGGAAGTTTGAGTTCATGTGTGCCGTCCGATGCAAGCGGAAATTTGAAACCATGTGTGCAGCCCGATGCAAACTGCTTCCATTCATTCGAGTGGTTGACGAAGTACTGAGCCGCCGCAATGACCTGCGGCGGACATTTGCCGGTTTTTGCGCCACCTTCGACGATCTGCTTAAAACCAGCCAGACTCAGGTTCTTGGGTAGGTTTTCGGAATACCGGTAAAGCTCGCGCAATGCATCGTTCCGGGTCATGACCGACGGCTGCGTGTTTGCAGTACTGTCGGATGGGACGTAATTCTGCACGTAGCTTTGCGCCTGCTGGCCCTGAAATGCGGCAACTTGTGAGTGATGGCCAGAGAATCCAGATAAATCCTTCGCCGTGATCTTACCGCCACAGCGGCCATCGCCTTGGGAGCCGATTGCATGGAAAAGTTCTGGGGCCCGCTGCAGTCCCTCGATCGCCTCTCTCAGATCTGGTGGTGTGGAGGGATCATTGGCTTTGTCCGCCAGCGAATGCCAACTGAGAGGCATTTGGTCCTTGTGACGGTTCAGCACCGCCACGATCTGCAGTTCGGCCTGTGTCAGCAAGCCGCCGTTCCAAGTGATTCTCGAACTTGGCACGGGACCTGGGAGCAGCCCGAAGTGTTTGAGCGTGCAGTTGCCCAGCATTACTTCGAAGGCCGATGCGCTTTGCTGAGGCGGCATCAAAGCTTTCGCTAGCTGTCCGGGCGGTACGCGATTAGCGATAATGGACAATAAATCCGACATCAATATATCCTCAAACGTGATGTTGAAAATCCGCGCAAGAGCCCCTCAGGAAACTCTTGTGTGCACGTGCTTTGACAGTTCCGAACTCGGCCGGGACGAAAACCCCTGCTTTGCTTCAAATTGCCTCGTCTGCGCCAGCTCCAAGTGCAAATCCAGCACAATGGCCGGAGATATCGCTGAAGCTGCCGGCCCTCACCATGGGCGGTTGAGCTTTCGGCAAACTGACGAGTTCAGAAGAATTCACAACTTGACGTGGCCGCGGTGATGATTTGTCCCGAAGCTGCGACCGCAGATTTCATTTTTGGCGTGGCTCTGGCTTCCCGCCAACACCATCCTGCTGCGGCACATCGGACGAATAAGCGGCTTCAGGAAATCCGTTGCGGACGACCATGGTGGAGGAGCCCCGAAACAGTGTTAGGACCGATTCCCTTGGCGGCGTTTCAGGCATGCGCGCCTGTGCTTCCGCGACGAGACCGTTGAACGTCTGCTCCACGAGCGCGGTGAAGCGCGGCGGACCGGAAACCAAAACGAGGCCATCTCCCGGCGCGGGTCTCACGACGTAGCGATTATCGGAGATCTCAAGCTCGTCAAGGGCCTCCTTGAGCGCATTGAAGCGAATCGAAGTCAACACCAGCATGCGAGTTTGCGATTCTTTTGCGGATGACACGTAGAGGACAAGCCCATCGAAGTACCATTGCAGACCGTACAGGTTGGCCAAGCGGTCGAGGAACTCGCGCGGTGGCAAACCCGGCATGCTCCCGCGAATCCGTCCCTTCACCTCAGCGCTAATATTGACCCGGATATTCATGTTGTTGCCGAATTCCTGCAGCGCGGTAGAGAGATCCTGATCGAGAACCGTATACCTGTAAGGTGTCTTGGAGAGCGATAAAGGGACCCCGAGAGTTCCGTGGATTCCGGTGGCTAGAAAAAACCCCGCACACAGAAGTCTCAAAACGTGCAGGGAGACGGATTGGATGAGAGCTCTCAGCATCTCGCACTGATAAACCAAAGTCTGAAATTTTCACAAGTGACTAAGTCGCTCAGTATGACTTTTAACTGACTGCCAGACCATTAGTCAGATTGTCGTCAGCTCGGCCGCCTAGACGTCGGTCAAGCGGAAGCAATTGAGTCCTTGCATTATGATGCCTATCACGTCGATCACTGCCACCCCAACGGACTACCTGCCCAGGGCCGGCTCACCGTCGTTCAGCGAGCAGGCCCAGTTTGAGCGCGCGCTAGCGCATGCGTCCGACCCGCTGAAAAACGACGCCGCCTGGGCGCCACCGAGGGTGCCTGTTCCTCCGGCGATGGATGTTCAACGCGCGGCTACGCAGACGAGCGCCCTGGGCGATCGCGTGTTGCGGACGATTTCTTCGATGTACTCGAATAATATCGTCAGTTCGGCCGCGCCCGACCATCAGGTAGTTCTTTTGAGCGGTGCCCACCCTGGGCCGCAGCAGAAGCTACCTGCCGAAGGTGGCGCGGGAACCGGGATGTCGGCCCTTCCGCAAGGGAGGCATGATTTCGAAGCGATGATCGCTGGTCTGCGGGATCTTTACAACGGCGTCACCCAGATTGCTCTTGTTTCCAAAGGTGTCAGCGGCATCACCTCATCGGTGAATAAGCTTCTAAAGGAAGGCTGAGCCGCGGCCATGACTGGCTTAGCCGTCGAAATCATGCGTGGAAGGTCTGGTCGGCGATCGCTTCGCCTTGTCGTGCCACTTCTCGTGGCCCTTAGTGGTTGCAAGGTCGACCTCTACACGCAACTGCAGGAGCGCGAGGCGAACGAGATGCTCGCCCTTCTGATGGACAACGGGGTTGCTGCGCCAGTCCTTCAAGAACCTCGGCCAGATATTCGACGGATCAGGCCTGATTGCCTCGCCAACTGAGGAGCGTGCCCGTTACGTGTACGCACTGAGCGAAGAGCTGTCGCGCACGATCAGCGATATCGATGGAGTGTTATCGGTGCGTGTTCATGTAGTTCTGCCGCATAACGACCTTTTGCGGGCAGGCGCCACGCCGTCCTCGGCCTCGGTTTTTATCAGGCACGACGCCAAAGCAAATCTCTCTCGGTTCTGCTGCCGAAGATAAAGATGCTCGTCGCCGACAGCATCGAAGGGTTGTCAGCAGCGCGTCTTGATCCGGCGTTATCGGCTGCGACGTTGGCACAGTTGGCTAAGCGATCCGGTTAATCACGGCCTACCGACAGCGACGCTGCGCTGGCAAGCTATGGCGGCGCTCGAGGAAGTTGAGGGCGATTATGTGCTCGAGCTTACCGGCCTGTTCGGGGCGAGCTGGCCGATGAGGCTATTGGCGCGGCTTCGCAACGGCGATGTCGAGGGCGGCGTGGAGTTGTCGGCACGACACGAACTGAGTTCGGTCGCCTATTGGACGCGCGGCGCGCTCGCTGCCGCGAAAGAACGCAAGGCGGAGATGGTAGCCGCGCTTGCCGCGCTGCTCGACGATAATTCGGTCGCGAAGCGGCGTAGGGCACTGATCGCGTTCGCCGGCGTGCTCGGCGACCCGACGCTCACACCCTTTGTAACATCCGCCTGTCCCCCTGCCCGCTCGATCTGCCCGCCCGTTTCGGGGTAACAATAGAGGCGATCTCCTATGAAGCCCATCCTGCTGCCCGTCCGGCTCTTTCCATCGTCGGGCCTGCAGTGAGCGATAATTCATTTGACCCAACGCTTGGCTGCTCGACCAGAAACAATCTGGCAACCATGGTCAATGATCCGCTCGATTTGCTCGACAATCGATCGATCCCGCCAAGCAACGGCGACCGTGCCGCCCTTCCTGTTGCCAGCTATGGGACCTTTGCTGCGGGCAACAAGGGCAGTGGCGGCGATGGAGCCAGCAACAGGGTGGCCCCCGAAGCGCCTGCGGGGGCAACGCGGGATGTACAGCCGCCTCGATGATGAGCGTTTGCAATCGCAGTGCCACCACGAAGTTGATCTAGTCTGGTGGAGGCGCAGCTCGGTGGAGCAAAGCCGCCCGTACGTGCTCGCTCACCTAGTGCCATCGGACGTCTTGACCGCTGGCCGTGGCACCTCGACCAGCATTGCGCGCGCGTGACCGCGGCCGACCTTGCTCATGCGACCCTGATGTGCGGCTCCGCGGGTTCAGCGCGAAAAAGCCCATCAGATTCTGCAGGCGGTTGAACCGGCTGACGCCGCCAATCGCCGCCACAATCCCGGCGGCAACCGCGAGAATCGCGCTGGCGATCGTCATCAAATCTGTTGGCCGCGGGATCATCGATGGCGTCCTGCGCAATCTCGCGGTCGAGCGGGGTCCAGGTCTTCCGCCAGCCGCTCAAGCTCACGGACTTACCGATGGATGGCTGCTCGCTTGTCGTTCTGCAACTGTTGAGCGGCCAACTACGTCCGGCCGCCAGATCTGCGGCAGTGATCCCGTCGCCTCCAGACCGGGGAGCGTGGCGGCGTGCATCTTGTTGATCTTTATGTGAGCCTGGGCGATCGCCTTCTGCGACAGTCACTTGCGCAACGAATGGCGCCACAACCCGCGACACCGCCGTGCTGATGGCGGTTGATTCGACCACCACCCCATCACTGGCCAGCAGGGTCTTGGCATATCCCTCTCAGGCAGTCCGCGTCATATCAATGCGGCCCGCACGCCGGGGCCTGCCGTCCTCCCAAAACACCACCTCGCCGAAAGATCGATGGACGTCGATTCCAATCAGCCATCGGATCGGCACCTCCTGACCGCGGCTAACTCAGGATGGGTAAGGCTCGATCCGTAAGGTGCGAAGCGGCTTGACCGTGACATCGCGCCTGTTTCGGCAGAGCCGCCACCGCAAGCCTTTCTTCGACGGGCCGCCGCCGCCGCTGCTTCCGGGGAAAATCAATGCGGTCGACGTTGGCTCATTGTGAATTCGTCTTGACGCTAGACAGCTTCTCGACAGCTGACGGTCTTAGCATGAGGCGTGGATATCCAAAGCCGTCGAAGCGGCTCATGGCTCGAACGCAATGTGAATCGCGAGGGTTGCATGACTGATTTCGACGGCGTGTGCAAACCGCAAGGAGGGACCCGCGCCCGTAGTTTCGGCTTGGCTTGCGTCGAAGGGGACCAGCGCGCGGCCAGTAACGCTGACAGCGGGTGTGAGTTAAGGTGCGGACTCGGCATGGTCCGTACAACAACTGAGGTTTGACGGCGTTTTTTTCTGGTTGTCGATCTCAACGATCGGCTTCCCATGCTGGAGCCTCTGCGGCCCGTGCACGCGAGCCTAGCCTCGAGGCGAGGCCATGAAAGATTTATCTCGTCAAGGGAGAGGGATGTGGAGTCCAATTATAAGCCGTGGGACGGTTGCAATATAAATCAGTACACTGCCATGCGAAAGCAGCAGCGGCTGATGCAACGATCGGGCAATATGCCTGAAGCTGCAGGGAACTTTGAGCACCTGCTGGACGAGCTGCAACTCAATTCATCTGATACGAGCCCCGCAGAGTCTGGTTCGCCTGACACTCGCCCCACAGACGCGCAAGCGATCCAGCGCGCTGATATCGGCGGTTCGATGCGGATGCCATCGCAGTCCAGCCTGCGGGATGACCGGTTCGGCAGTGCGCGCTTTAGCGTGGACCTCCCTCGCGCACGCTTTGATAGCTCGACTGAAGGGGCATCGCGGTCCGGCTTGCATGACAGGGGGTTCAGTAGCACGCGCTACACCTCGCCGTCAGAAGCGCAGCCTACGATGCGGACGAAAGATGGCAAGAGCCGTGGACTGTGGTCGCGTTTCAAGTCAGGCGTTGGCAACGCCTTCGGCGGGAGTCGTCGCGAAAAGGCATCCGGCGAATCGGCGTCTGACGAGGTCTATTCAGAGCTTCGCATGGATTTTGCCAAGCGCAGCCGCCCGTCCGATGCGGACCTGGGGCTCATTGAAGAATTCAAGGTGGCGTTGTACCGCGAGAAACGTAAGCCTAAGACCGTTGATAACTACGTGACCGTTCTCAGATGGTTCAGCGAGTTCCTTCAATCCAAAGACGTGACACTGGAGGACCTGCTTGGCGACGCTGATTTGTTGAAAGCCTGTAAGGATGACTTCATGAAGGTGGCGAGCAGCAATAGCAGGAATTATTTGGGTGGGGCATTGGACACACTCCAGAACTTCCGCGCCGGAAATCCCTTATCCGCCCCGTGGATGGGCGCGAAACGTCAACCTGTGCATCCCGAAGACGAGCGCCTTATCGGGCAATTCGCGGCCTCAGTCCGAGCGTACGAAGTTGTTCCCGACGGTACCACCGGCCGAGGTCGCGGAAGGGTTCCGATGCCCACGATCAAGGACAATTCAGCGGTTCTTAGGGGGTTTGCTCGTTGGCTCCGAGCAGAGAACAGGGGGCCCTTGACTACTAGGGCTTTTAACGAGCCAAGGTCACTAGCCGCCGACATCGAGGATTACACGGCAGGCGGTGGGGACGATCGTGACCGTCTCAAGTCGGCACTGTCTCATCTCCGGAGGCTCGGGGCTGAGGGGCTCCAAGCATTCGGTCCCGGGCCCCGCCTGATGGGGCGCCAATCAACGCATCCTTATCTCGACGACGCCCTCGTTATCGATCGCCTCTACAGCGAAGCCGTCCGCAACCTTGGACCCGACTCGACCCGCGAACAGAGACTCCGCGTCTCAACCATGTGTTCCAAGCAACGCAGGTTTAGTGATTGGCTTCAAAAGGAGGATAGGGGGAGCCTAGTGAGCCGACTCAACGGCAGTGCTCGGCAGCAACAGTCTTTGAAAGCAGATCGCCAGGACTTCACCAAAGCCACAGGACTGTATGCGGGCGGATTGCGTGAGCTTCGAAAGTACCTGCAAGTCGCCGAGGCGAATAGAGCGCTGGGGTTGTCTCCGCCCGAGGGCGCGCGTTCGTTTACCGGAGAGGGCGCCCGGCAGGAATTTCCAGCAACGCCAGCCACGCCGAGCTCGGGGGCTTGGGATTTGCTCAGGCGGTACACTGAGGAACCTGACTGGCAGCCCAGCGCATTTGACGAGCTTCCAGCAACGCCAGCCACGCCGAGCTCGGGGGCTTGGGATTTGCTCAGGCGGTACACTGAGGAACCTAACTGGCAGCCCAGCGCATTTGACGAGCTTCCCTCACCAGGCTCTGCGAGCTCGGGGGCTTGGGACCAGCTCAGGCGGGGGTTGGAGGAACCCACCGGGTCGACCTCGTGGATGCCTGCCCCGTCGCACGTGGAAAGCTTTAATCAGGAGCGCTTTTGGCAGGAGGTCGACCAGGCCCAGCGGCTGGGACGTGCCGGCGCGACGTCCGCACGGCCAGTGGAGGTGCCGTCCGACTCCGATTTGGGGTCGTTTGGCCCGGATGCACTGCGTGACGATGCCCAATCTGCTCCCCACCGCCGCAACAGGCTGGAGCTCGGGCCGGAGAGCTGGCTGGACGACCGCCATATCAGTGCGGATTACGAGCTCTTGCAGCAGGAGTTGCAGAACATCAATCCGGATCTCGCCGCCCGGACGCGGTTCGTCGATCCCCTCGTAGCCTATCAGCTGCGCTCAAGCACCGAAGATGCCGCGGAAGCTACATTCGGCCACATCGTTCGGGATCAGAATCGTAACGATACCGCCGACTTCCTGTTCCTGCCAGTGAACGATGCCAATCCTACGGATCCTACTCTCCGTGGCAACCATTGGTCGCTGCTGCTCCTTGATCGCCGCGACCGGGCAAACCCGGTCGCCTATCACTACGATTCCCTCAGGGCATACCGATGCCACAACAGCATTGCAGCAGAGCTCGCAGCGAGGCTGCACGCCGGCCGTCCGGTACGACCCGGCATGGCCCAGCAGCGAAACGGCTACGATTGCGGCGTCTTTTTGCTGGACGCCACGCGGGCGCTGGCTGCAGGATTGGAACAAGGACAGCGGCCAGACGAGGTGCACCTCAATGACCTCGTTGGCGATCGCCAGGCACTCCGGCAGCGACTGAGGACTCATCCCCGCTGGGGCTGATGGAGCTCGCTGGAGCGGCTCTCGCCGACACCAGATTGTGGGGTCGCCGCGAGCGAGAGGATCAGGGCGACGACGACCTCCTCCGCTTTCAGGATCGGCCAGTCCGTCGGTCCCTCTCTCCGAACCGTCTGTAAGCCGGCCTGGAAGATGCGATCGGCGCGCCGGGACATCGTCTCTAAACGCATTTTGGCGAAAGTTCAGCCGATCCTCTTGCCAAGCGCCGGTTGGAGATCGCCAAAAATTCAATTTGGCGGAAGAAGTGGTTTGCTCGGCCACTTACCTGCGCCTGCTGTGCGCGGATAGCGAAGGTGCCGATTGGCAGGATGCGACGCGCATCGTCCTGCCCACCGATCCCGTGTGCGAACCGCAACGTGCCCGCCGCGCTCAAAACAGTCACTTGCTCCCGCCAGATAGAGGACGAAGCAGGATTGCAGGCATCTTTTGCGTGGAATGTCGGTATGCGAATTCCGATTTATTCCGGCCGGGTATTCCGACTTGAAGCCGGCCACCGTTCCGATTGAAGCTGCCCACAATTCCGAAATGAAACCGGCCGGCATTCCGAATTGAAGCCGGCTGGAATGCCCGTCGGCAATCAGCTCTACGACCTTTCGCCGGAACTGCGCGCCGATCGAGCGGCCGAACTGCAGTCCATATTCCTTCAGCATCGATCGAACCTGGTTCTCGAGATCACGGCGGATGGCGACAAGTCTCGATCGCGCGACCAAAAGGGATCGGGTTATCTGGCTCTCAATGCTCTTGACGCCTACGGGCGCGTTCTTTTCCCGCTCAGCAGACCGAGGTTGCCATCGGTTGCGACGTTCTCAACCAAATGCTGGCGTGCGGATGCCCGGAGTCTGTCCGCCGCCAAGCAAAAAAGGCATAACAAATCGCATCATAGATTGACCTGCGCCGAATGCCCCGATCGATGCACCAACGCCCACTGCTCCAGCTCTTCAATTGGACGCCCCTCACATCGGTACGAATCGCTTCGGTTATCCCGTTCGCGCCCGGTACGCGGGGCACGAAACATGATAGCCTTCATGCACGTTCCGTCCGTCTATCGAGAATCTCAGCCAGCCGGTCCTCCGCGGAAATTGAGCGCCCGCTCCAAGAACCAAGAAGGATCATCGTCGGACGAATCTGTCTCGACATATCCTTCGTCGCTACTTCGTTCAACGGGATCCTCGCTCTCGGCTTGAAGATACAGTCGAGGCTTGCCTGCCCGCTGCCATTCACCCTCGTTGTTCATCGTCCACTTATCGGACCGTCTAGGGTCAAGCACGAACTGGTTCTCCCCCACGTCAACAAAGCCCATCTGCTCCAGACGGGGCTTCGCCGCATCGTTAGCAGGACGTGACATGATCAAAGGCTTCTTGCCGTCGAGCCGAAGTTGATGTTCGAGCAGAACATCGCCGGCGTTCTCAACGAGCGGGTGCGCAACTCGAAGGGCCACGACCGATGAAATGTTTTTTCGGTCCGGAAAGTATTCCTTCTGCCACTCTTCCCCTTTGATGCGGAATCCTGGGTCCGTCCTTAGGAGCCCGACGCTCTTATCGCCCAACTGGTAGCTGAAGTACTTCGAACCCGCCTCGTCATCTACGGTCGCACCTGCTCTAGCGACAATTGCGGTGCGCTCGGCTTTTGAGGACACGAAATCCGAGTACTCTTGAGGATTATCGGCTATGTGCTTGACATCGACACCATAGAAATCCCTCAACTCTTGCCTGAACTCATCACTGTCCATCTCGTAGATAGGAGGTTCGGGGGTGAGGGAATACGGCCGTGTCGCTGACGACGAACTAGTCCCCGCGCCTGCAAGCGATTCCGTAAACCTCTGATTATCTGCTGCCTGCTCCGATTCATCGACATGGCCTGCGCTTGTAGGTTGGCTGGATGAACCAGTGATTCTGCTATACACGCGATCGCTCTCCATATCTGCACTGTAGTCAATATCGGTCTACTTAAGAGCCTGAATCAAAAAGGATGTTTTGATATCAAGCTCTTGCGAACTCGGCCGGGACGAAAACCCCTGCTTTGCTTCAAATTGCCTCGTCTGCGCCAGCTCCAAGTGCAAATCCAGCACAATGGCCGGAGATATCGCTGAAGCTGCCGGCCCTCACCATGGGCGGTTGAGCTTTCGGCAAACTGACGAGTTCAGAAGAATTCACAACTTGACGTGGCCGCGGTGATGATTTGTCCCGAAGCTGCGACCGCAGATTTCATTTTTGGCGTGGCTCTGGCTTCCCGCCAACACCATCCTGCTGCGGCACATCGGACGAATAAGCGGCTTCAGGAAATCCGTTGCGGACGACCATGGTGGAGGAGCCCCGAAACAGTGTTAGGACCGATTCCCTTGGCGGCGTTTCAGGCATGCGCGCCTGTGCTTCCGCGACGAGACCGTTGAACGTCTGCTCCACGAGCGCGGTGAAGCGCGGCGGACCGGAAACCAAAACGAGGCCATCTCCCGGCGCGGGTCTCACGACGTAGCGATTATCGGAGATCTCAAGCTCGTCAAGGGCCTCCTTGAGCGCATTGAAGCGAATCGAAGTCAACACCAGCATGCGAGTTTGCGATTCTTTTGCGGATGACACGTAGAGGACAAGCCCATCGAAGTACCATTGCAGACCGTACAGGTTGGCCAAGCGGTCGAGGAACTCGCGCGGTGGCAAACCCGGCATGCTCCCGCGAATCCGTCCCTTCACCTCAGCGCTAATATTGACCCGGATATTCATGTTGTTGCCGAATTCCTGCAGCGCGGTAGAGAGATCCTGATCGAGAACCGTATACCTGTAAGGTGTCTTGGAGAGCGATAAAGGGACCCCGAGAGTTCCGTGGATTCCGGTGGCTAGAAAAACCCCGCACACAGAAGTCTCAAAACGTGCAGGGAGACGGATTGGATGAGAGCTCTCAGCATCTCGCACTGATAAACCAAAGTCTGAAATTTTCACAAGTGACTAAGTCGCTCAGTATGACTTTTAACTGACTGCCAGACCATTAGTCAGATTGTCGTCAGCTCGGCCGCCTAGACGTCGGTCAAGCGGAAGCAATTGAGTCCTTGCATTATGATGCCTATCACGTCGATCACTGCCACCCCAACGGACTACCTGCCCAGGGCCGGCTCACCGTCGTTCAGCGAGCAGGCCCAGTTTGAGCGCGCGCTAGCGCATGCGTCCGACCCGCTGAAAAACGACGCCGCCTGGGCGCCACCGAGGGTGCCTGTTCCTCCGGCGATGGATGTTCAACGCGCGGCTACGCAGACGAGCGCCCTGGGCGATCGCGTGTTGCGGACGATTTCTTCGATGTACTCGAATAATATCGTCAGTTCGGCCGCGCCCGACCATCAGGTAGTTCTTTTGAGCGGTGCCCACCCTGGGCCGCAGCAGAAGCTACCTGCCGAAGGTGGCACGGGAACCGGGATGTCGGCCCTTCCGCAAGGGAGGCATGATTTCGAAGCGATGATCGCTGGTCTGCGGGATCTTTACAACGGCGTCACCCAGATTGCTCTTGTTTCCAAAGGTGTCAGCGGCATCACCTCATCGGTGAATAAGCTTCTAAAGGAAGGCTGAGCCGCGGCCATGACTGGCTTAGCCGTCGAAATCATGCGTGGAAGGTCTGGTCGGCGATCGCTTCGCCTTGTCGTGCCACTTCTCGTGGCCCTTAGTGGTTGCAAGGTCGACCTCTACACGCAACTGCAGGAGCGCGAGGCGAACGAGATGCTCGCCCTTCTGATGGACAACGGGGTTGCTGCGGTCCGGGTGGTTGCCAAAGATGGGACCAGCACGATCCAGGTTGACGAAAAGCTGCTTGCTTTCTCAATCAACCTCCTGAATGGCAAGGGGTTGCCGCGCCAGTCCTTCAAGAACCTCGGCCAGATATTCGACGGATCAGGCCTGATTGCCTCGCCAACTGAGGAGCGTGCCCGTTACGTGTACGCACTGAGCGAAGAGCTGTCGCGCACGATCAGCGATATCGATGGAGTGTTATCGGTGCGTGTTCATGTAGTTCTGCCGCATAACGACCTTTTGCGGGCAGGCGCCACGCCGTCCTCGGCCTCGGTTTTTATCAGGCACGACGCCAAAGCAAATCTCTCGGTTCTGCTGCCGAAGATAAAGATGCTCGTCGCCGACAGCATCGAAGGGTTGTCCTACGACAAGGTAGAGGTGGTTTTGGTCCCGGTGGAGCGGCCCGCGCATGAGCAACGGCCCATGCCTGCAACTGTTTTGGCCCAAGCATCCAGGCCCGTTCCAGCGCCACTTCTGGCAACCGTGATCGGCATTGCCGCAGCCGTATTTGCAGTGGCGTGCTATCTCTTAGCCAGCGCTCTTAGCCGCCGGCGCAGCCAACCATCGGGCGAACTTTCCAAGCTCGAGCGGCGGTCGGGTGTTTCTGCTGTCGAGGCCATCCGCAAAAAAACACCGGCGATAGCGCCTAAGTGACATGTCAATGCCAATGCCGATACAGACTGCCCAAACTGATGGTTCGTTCCAATTGCCTGCCTTGGGCTGTAGCGAGCTTGCTGCTTCGGCCCATCCGACTCGTCTTGCAGCGCGTCTTGATCCGGCGTTATCGGCTGCGACGTTGGCACAGTTGCAGCAGTGTCCCAGACTGCACCGCAAACTGACAGAATTGCTGCTTGAGAACGACTCGGAGTCGAGCCGCACCGACTGGGCGCCTGACCTTCTGCACGGGAATGATCCCCATCGGGCTGCCCTCCTTGCGGGTAGTGTATGGCATGCCCGTTCGCTGCTTAAACTTGTGTCCCAGCCTGACCTCAGCGTGCTTATTGAACATATCGGCGCTGATGCGCACGCATTTGGAATCCGACATCAGTCGCACGCCATCGCGAACAGATTGATCGCTGATCCGGAAAAACTCGCGCAGCAAATCGAACACGATGGACATGGCTGTCTTGGTGCTTGGCTCCATGACAGGCCGGTGATGGAGCGTAACCGCGTGCTTCTACGGTTGCCCGTGGGGACCGCGGCAGAAAATCCGGAGCCTGAGCACGGGAACGCCTCCGGCCAGCTGTTTTCTCTTGTAGTAGCTCATTTTGAGACGGAGAACCCGCTGATATGACAGCCGATATTTCCGTGGCGCCAACAGCGCCACAGATGCGCCCAATCGGTCCACTGATACCGGCTAGCGAGCTCGAAATCTGGAATAGCGCCGCACAAGCACGTGCCGGTGCAGAACGGCATCAGCAGCGGGTCCGCAGATGGGCACGTGCCGCGTATCAGCGTGAGTTGGAGCGCGGTCATAGCGAGGGCTTCAATGCTGGCGCCGAGGAAATGGCAGCGCTGATTGCAGAGGCAGTCGCCGAAGTCGCACGACGAAAGGCGGTTCTGGAGCAGGAGTTGCCGCAGCTCGTGATGGAGATACTAAGCGATCTTGTGGGAACGTTCGATCCGGGCGAACTGTTGGTGATGGCTGTTCGTCACGCCATTGAGCGCCAATACAGCGGCGCGGAAGTTTGCCTCCACGTGTGCCCGATGCAAGCGGACATGCTTACGCAAGAGTTTGCTGGATGCGACGGAAAAGATGGTCGGCCGAGGGTTCGGATCGAACCGGATCCGACGTTGTCGCCGCAACGGTGCGTGCTGTGGAGCGAATACGGCAATGTCGATCTGGGGCTTGACGCGCAAATGCGCGCGTTGCGCCTCGGTTTCGGGATTCTTTCCAAAAAAGGCGAACTGTGACCACGCCGGTATCAGAACATAATAGCGGCGCTGCAATCTGGGCTGCCGATCCGGCGATTTCGTCTTTGAGAGCTAAGGCAGAGCGGATCGACACGCGCGTCGTGCGCGGCAGGATCACGCGGGCTGTCGGCACGCTGGTCCATGCCGTCTTGCCAGACACTCGCATTGGGGAACTTTGCCTTCTACAGGACCCGCGAACCGGACTGTCGCTCGAAGCCGAGGTAATCGGCCTGTTGGACTATGGCGTATTGTTGACGCCGATCGGTGACTTGGTGGGGCTGTCCAGCCGCGCAGAAGTCGTGGCCACTGGACGAATGCGTGAAGTACCGGTCGGCGGCAATTTGCTCGGCCGCGTAATTGACAGTCGTTGCCGTCCACTGGACGGCAAAGGCCAAATCGAAACCGCCGAAACTCGGCCGCTGCACGGCAGCGCCCCCAATCCAATGACCCGGCGCATGATCGACCGGCCATTCCCGCTTGGCGTCCGTGCCTTGGATGGTCTCCTGACGTGCGGCGAGGGCCAGCGGATCGGGATTTACGGCGAGCCAGGTTGTGGCAAGTCGACGTTATTGTCACAGATCGTCAAAGGTGCCGCCGCTGACGTTGTCGTAGTCGCGCTCATAGGCGAACGAGGACGTGAAGTTCGTGAATTCATCGAGAGGCACCTTGGCGAGGAGGGCCTTCGCCGTACGGTCGTTGTTGTTGAAACCTCCGACCGCTCGGCGGTTGAGCGGGCGCAATGTGCTCCGATGGCGACAGCGCTCGCGGAATATTTTCGCGAACAAGGGCTACGCGTTGCTCTCATGCTGGACTCGCTGACGCGCTTCTGCCGCGCCATGCGCGAAATAGGCCTTGCTGCGGGTGAGCCGCCGACGCGACGGGGCTTTCCTCCTTCCGTTTTTGGAATGTTGCCAGGTCTGCTGGAGCGCGCCGGCATGGGTGAGCGTGGCTCAATCACGGCTTTCTATACCGTGCTTGTGGAAGGCGATGGCACAGGTGATCCAATCGCCGAAGAATCGCGCGGCATTCTCGATGGCCATGTTGTCCTCTCACGCGTTATTGCGGCGCGATCGCATTTCCCCGCTATCGATGTGCTGCAGAGCCGCAGTCGCGTCATGGATGCGGTCGTTTCGGGGACACATCGCAAGGCAGCATCGTTCTTCCGTGAACTCCTCTCGCGCTATGCCGAGACCGAGTTTTTGATCAATGTGGGCGAATATAAGGAAGGCGGCGATCCCCTGACTGACCGGGCCGTGTCGTCAATCGACGAGATTAGGGAGTTTTTGCGCCAGGGCGAAGACGAGGCGTCAGGATTTGAGGAGACGGTCGCATGGATGTCGCGTCTGACCGAATGAATTATGGTCAGGCTTTGAGATTGCGGCTCCTGAAGGAAATGCAAGAGCGTCGTGCTCTTAGTCAGCTGTCCAAAAAGGAAGCCCAGCGCCATATGGCCACCTCAGCCGCACAGAATGCCTCCCGAGAGCTTGCAATCGCACAGAAGCATTACTCAACGGCTGAAGCAGCGCTCTACCAGGAGCTGATGACGCTTGAAAACTTGTCCAGCGCCGCGCTCGACCGTCACCACCTTCATATTGAGCGGCTTGCGGCTGAGATCACTTTCAGGCGGCAGATGCTTGTTAGTGCGCGCATCGCTCAAGAAAAGGCCGAGATAGCGGCGTCCGAGACGAGGGACTTATGGGTCACGTGTTCGGCGGCAACGCACAAATGGCAACGAATCGAGGACGACGCCCGGCGCGCCGCCGAGATTCATTCGGAGGTCGAAGGCGAGATCGAGGCCGACGATGAGATACTGCTTCGGTATGGGAGAGGTCCGCTTGCCCAGATATCGCACAGTGAAATCCGATAACCCGCGGGTCCTCCGCATGACGCAATCGTGCAATTTTTGGCAACGGCTATGGTGAGGCCCTCTATATTTGAACCAGTGCTGACACTGTCCCATGAGGTCGTGTCGTGGCTCAATGACACAGCGGCTTCCCGCAGCCCGTTTCAGAGCCGGATCAGCGACGTGCCGCTATCGGTGCGTGTGGCAGGGCTTGTCTGGCAAGAGAAATCTGCCGGCATTCCAATGCTTGACTGCATTTGGAAGGTCGGAGCTGAGATGGTCGTCCTGTCCATATCGCGGCCGCTTGTGGAGGGCCTCATCGCTACAGTGCAGAATGGGCTGACTTTCCCTTCCGAACCAACTGCTTCGCTTCTTCTGGAACTTGCACTTGAGCCGCTTGTCGCTCGATTGGAGGATAAGACGCAGTTGAACGTGCAACTCGTGCGCGTGTGTGAAGCCATGACACTGGCTCCTTATCTCGAACTGGATATCGTCTTCGGCCCGATCAGCGGCGCGGGTCGTCTCTTCCTGTTCGCGCATCTTGGCGACTTGGTGCCGTCTGCGTTTCGCGCGTTAGGCGAACTGCTTGCCCAGTTACCGCGACAGCCGCGCGGGGTGTCTCCAGACCTCCCGATCGTAGTTGCAGGAGAGATCGGCACGCTGCGCGTTCCTATGTCGCTTCTTCGAAAGGCATGTGTCGGTGATGCTCTGTTGCCGGACATGGCGTCGTTCGGCCGCGGCGAGATCACCCTATCTTTCGGCCAGTTGTGGGCCGGTGCAGATCTCGAGGGCGACCAGTTCGTCCTGCGGGGGCCTTTCCGTCCGCGATCATGTTCTTTGGAGAATGCGCATATGACACAACCTGGATCGCAACTAGGGCTGACGGAGGATCTCGACGATGTCGAGATCGTGCTTGTCTTTGAATGCGGTCGCTGGCCTATTCCTCTAGGGGAATTAAGAAATGCCGGCGAAGGTCATATTTTCGAACTTGGACGGCCGATCGACGGTCCCGTCGACATACTTGCGAATGGTCAGTGTATCGGGCGTGGCGACATCGTGCGCATTGGGGATGCGCTGGGCATCAGGCTCCTTGGCGGCTTGACATGCAATGACTGAAGTTCAGCCGACAATCCTGGCGCTTCTTGCGATTACCGCCGGACTGGGTCTGCTGGTTCTAGTAGTCGTTACGACCACGGCTTTTGTAAAGTTATCGGTTGTTCTTTTCCTCGTTCGCAATGCGCTCGGGACTCAGACAATACCACCTAACATAGTGCTGTACGCCGTGGCATTGATCCTCACCATGTTCGTTAGCGCGCCCGTTGTTGAACAGACTTATGACCGGATGACTGATCCGAAGCTACGTTATCAGACCCTCGACGACTGGGTAAGCGCTGCCAATTCCGGCAGTGAGCCCCTGCGTGACCATCTTAAAAAGTTCACAAATGAAGAGCAGCGACAATTTTTCCTCTCCTCCACTGAAAAAGTCTGGCCAGAGGAAATGCGTGCCACAGCCACCTCTGATGATCTCTCCATTCTGGTGCCCTCTTTTCTAATATCAGAACTAAAGCGCGCGTTTGAGATCGGCTTTCTCCTTTATCTTCCATTTATCGCTATTGATCTTATTGTTACGACAATTTTGATGGCCATGGGTATGTCTATGGTATCGCCAACACTTATATCTGTCCCTTTCAAACTCTTCGTGTTCGTCGCTATCGATGGCTGGTCGAAATTGATGCACGGACTTGTGTTGAGTTACACAATACCGGGAGGTTGATTATCGCTGAACCCAGTATCGTCACTCTTATGAGTCAATCGTTGGTGGTGTTCATGATCTGGATTCTGCCGCCGCTCACTGCATCGGTGGTCGTTGGCCTCGTCATTGGCATCATCCAGGCCGCGACGCAGATCCAGGATGAAAGTTTGCCACTCACCGTGAAGCTTCTGGTCGTTGTCGCGGTGATTGGCTTGTTTGCTCCTGTGCTGAGCGCCCCGCTGATAGAGTTGGCCAACCAGATCTTTACCGAGTTTCCCGCCATGACACTTAGCTACTAGTCTCCGCCATGTATGCATCACCGGCCGAGATTCAAATCCTGATCCATACAGCTATCGAATTCGCCGTTGCAGCTGGTCTTGCCGCAGGGCGCGCGATAGGCATTATGCTGATCCTACCTGTATTTACACGTACTCAGACCGATGGGCTGATCCGCGGCTGCCTGGCTGTTGCCTTCGGATTACCATTTCTGGCACACGTCAGCGACGGCTTGCAGGCGCTGGATCCTGGAACACGTTTGATCCAGGTAACTCTGCTCGGATTAAAGGAAGTTTTTGTCGGCGCACTGCTTGGCACTTTTCTTGGCATTCCCTTGTGGGGTCTTCAGGCGGCCGGTGAGTTTGTCGATAACCAACGCGGCATCACCAGCCCGTCCGCTCCGTCCGACCCCGCGACGAACAGTCAGGCTTCCGCTATGGGAGTCTTTCTCGGGATCACTGCGATTGCCATCTTCGTCGCATCAGGGGGGCTGGAAACTGTGATCAGCGCCCTTTATGGCAGCTATTTGATCTGGCCCGTGTATAGGTTTCACCCTACATTGAGCACGCAAGGAGCAATGGAGATATCAGGGCTCCTCGATCAGATTATGCGCATGGCTTTATTGGTCTCAGGGCCCGTCGTGTTCTTTATGATTCTGATTGATGTATCTATGATGCTAATGCGTCGCTTTGCGCCGCAATTCAAATTGAGCCAACAGTCCCCGACGATCAAGAATCTTGTCTTTCCGATCATCATGGTCACCTACGCCGCCTATCTGGTCGAGGGCATGAAACTGGAGATCACACAGGCGAATGGCGCGCTCGAGTGGTTCGATAAGTTGCTGAGATGAGCGACACCAGTGAAGAGAAGACACACGCCGCCACCCCCAAGAAGCTAAACGAAGCGCGCAAAAAAGGGCAGCTGCCACGTAGCTCTGATTTCGTTCGGGCGGTCGGCACTTGCGCCGGGCTCGGGTACCTATGGCTAAGAGGCAGCGCAATCGAAGATAAGTCCCGCGAAGTGCTGCTGTTTGCTGACAAGCTGCAGAATCTGCCTTTCGATCTCGCGGTCCGGCAGGCGCTGGTTGTGCTCCTCGAACTCACGCTGGCAACTGTTGGCCCGCTGCTTGGGACCCTAGTCGCTGCGGTGATTTTGGCCAGCTTGCTAGCCAATGGTGGATTTGTTTTCTCTCTCGAACCAATGAAGCCCAATTTTGAGAAAATCGATCCTTTTCAAGGGCTGAAGCGCCTGGTGTCTGCGCGTTCCATCGTCGAACTTGGCAAGACGCTGTTTAAGGTATTCGTTCTCAGCGCTATCTTTTCCCTTTGCCTTCTCGGCATGTGGAAGACGATGGTCTATCTGCCAGTCTGTGGCATGGGCTGTCTGGGACTTGTCTTTGCGGAGGCCAAACTGCTGATCGGAATTGGCGCCGGCGCACTTCTAGCCGCCGGCATGATTGATCTCCTTTTGCAGCGTGCGTTGTTTCTGCGCGAAATGCGGATGACCCAGACTGAAGTCACGCGCGAGGTGAAGGATCAGCAAGGGGCGCCCGAGTTGATCGGTGAACGACGTCGCATCCGCGACGAGACAGCAGACGATCCTCCCCTTGGTGTGCATCACGCCACGCTGGTCTTCAAAGGAAGGGCGATACTGATCGGTATACGCTACGTTCGTGGTAAGACGGGGGTCCCGGTCCTGGTTTGCCGCGCCGAAGGCGAGCGCGTTGCACACCTGCTTAGCGAGGCTCGGGCGCTACGTCTCCAAATTGTCGATGACCATGTCCTAGCGCATCAGCTCATCAGCAAAGCGAAACTGGGCGACCCTGTTCCTGGGCAATATTTCGAGCCCGTGGCGAGAGCACTCTTCGCCGCAGGCTTGGCTTAGTCCCAGTCTAGCCTGAAAAATTCTCGGGGGTTGGTGGATTGTCAAGCGAACTTGAACTGAAGATTTGACACGTATGTGGTGCAAGCCATTGAAAGATGATTTGCCTACGCCGATCCGCGCTCTTCCCGAGACTGCACCGCGATGATCGATCCTACGCTGCCGCTGAGCGGTTTGTCACCAGTCGGCGGCAAGGACTGCTTCGCCCGTTTCGACGGCGGCATGCTGTCGTCCAACAACAGTGTCTTCGCCTCTGGCCGGACAGTCTGGCGCGCATTTATCGACCATCCGCGCTGCCCGTACAACGTCCTCCACAGCCTGGCGGATATCACCGGCTTCCGCATGAAGATGATTGCCGCCGGTTATGAGGATGGCAATGATGCCAACCGGTTGCGCTCCAATCCGATCTTGACGATGGCCCGGTATGCGCTGCATTCGGGGTCGGGATCTGGCCTCCCACTCGACGATGTGCCGGCTGGAGAACCTGCCCCGCGGTGCGGGAATTCGTCGTTATGGGCCGTGCAATGGCTTCCGCTGCAATAGTTAAGACTTAATCTGACAGACGGTGTCATAGCTGAAGCGGGAGCCGAGGCTGGGCGCGGAGCGGTCGGGTTGCGCAGCGTCCCCGCCTCGGCGTTCGATGAGGACACCGGACATGACAAAGGTAAGCAGTGTTTCGGGTTTTCGAGGCCACCTTTCGGGAGTGATCGCGATCGCCGAGAGGTGGCTTCGTTTGTCTGAACAGTTTGGCGGGGTTTTGTAAGTGGATTTCCGCCTCTGTCATGCCGCTGCGAGGATTGGCTTTGGCATGTTGAAGTAGGCCTGATCCGGTGTCTTCCGGTCAAGCGATGAATGAGGACGTCTGGTATTGTAAAAGATCAGATACCGGGCGATCCCGGTCCGGGCCTCCGGCACGCTGGTATAGGCATGCAGGTAGACCTCCTCATATTTGATAGTCCTCCATAGCCGCTCGACGAAGACGTTGTCGCGCCAGGCTCCTTTTCCGTCCATGCTGATTTTCACGTCGGCATCCGTCAGGGTCTTGATGAAGTTGATGGAGGTGAACTGGCTTCCCTGGTCGGTGTTGAAGATGTCGGGCTTGCCGTATCGGGCCAGCGCCTCTTCGACGGCCTCGATGCAGAACGCGGCCTCCAGCGTGATCGACAGCCGCCAGGACAGCACGCGTCGGCTGAACCAATCAACGACGGCGGCCAGATAGACGAAGCCGCGCGCCATCGGGATGTAGGTGATGTCCATCGCCCAGGCCTGGTTGGGTCGGGTGACCGGCAGATTGCGCAAGAGGTAGGGATAGACCTTGTGGCCCGGCGCCGGCTTCGAGGTGTTGGGGCGACGGTAAAGAGCCTCGATGCCCATTTTCCTCATCAGCGTGGCTACGTGACGCCGGCCAACGCTGTGGCCATCCGCATTCAAAAGCCCTTGTAGCATCCGGCTTCCCGCAAAGGGGTAGTCGAGATGCAATCTGTCGATCCGGTGCATCAGCGTAATTTCGGCGGCCGAGGGAGGTCGCGGCAGATAATAGACGCTGCCCCGGCTGATCCCGAGCGCGCGGGCCTGGCGGGTGAGCGACAGAGCGTGGTTGCGGTCGATCATTTCTTTGCGCTCAACAGCCCGGCCTTGTTGAGCGCTCCCTCTAAAAAATCGTTCTCCAGCGTCAGTTCGCCGATCTTCGCATGCAGCGTCTTCACGTCCACGATCGGAGCCGCCGGTTCGGCCTTCCCATCCGCGCCAAACACCCCAGATGCTCCCTCCAGGAGGAGGTCCTTCCATTGCTTGATCTGGTTGGGATGCACATCGAATTGCTGCGACAACTCGATAAGGGTCCGCTCGCCGCGGATTGCAGCAAGCGCAACTTTCGCCTTGAACTCAGGGCTGTGATTACGGCGGGGGCGTTTCGTCATGGTCTCTCCTGTTCCCGGCTTCTATGCCGTGTTCAGGCAGAAATTCCACTCATAACCCCTGTCCAAATTTCCCGATCCAGCTCTATCGTGCGGTTGCGCTGCAGATCCTTGAGGCGGTCTCCGATCGGGCTGTCGAAGCAGCGATATTGGCGTCCGACCAAGTTGAGCGCTCGAGAAAAGACATCATGGCCGCCGTCGAACGGGAGCTTGAAGTCGCAGGCTACGAAGCATCTCTTGCAGCGCGCCGATACGAGCTTGTGGATCCTGCCAAGCGCCATGTGGCCCGTGAACTGGAGGCGCGCTGGAACGGTGCATTGGAACGGGTAGCCGAGCTTGAAAGCCGCATCACGGAATTGCGCGCCGCGTCGGCGGAAAGTCCCAAAATCGACCGCGCCCTGCTTCTGCAACTTGCGCATGATCTGCCGCGGGTTTGGAATGCAACGTCCACGGACACACGCACCAAGCAGCGACTGGTTCACATCGTTGTCCGAGAGATTGTTTGCGATCTCGATAAGAACACCAATGAGGCGGTTCTACTCATCCACTGGACCGGCGGCCGGCACACGGACGTTCGTGTTGCTCGCGTCAAGACGGGCCGATATCCGGGGGATTTGGCACCCACTGCCGTTGACGCACTTCGCAAACTCGCTGGTCGTTGGCCCGATCGAGAGCTCACCGTGTCGCTCAATCGGATGCGCTGTAAGACCGGCGACGGCGAGACCTGGACGACCGTTCGCGTGCGGGAAACGCGCGAACGCTTGGGCTTGCCGGACTACGACCCCGCATCATCGGACGGTCAAACGATCGGCCTTGCGAAGGCTGCGGAACATTTTGGAATTTGTGTCGGATCAGCAAAGAGCTTGGTGCTGAAGGGCATCTTGCCGGCAACACAGGCAATCAAGGGCTCGCAATGGTTAGTTCCTGTCGAGGCGCTAAGCTCGGAAACAGTACGCCTAGCGGTGCAGCGCGTGATCGAACGTCGAGCCAAAAACCACATTGATTATCAACATGATAGGATGATCCGGCTGCCCGGACTCTGACAAGAGGATGTACAATGAAACGAGCTGTGCGGATCGGATCAAGCTGATCTTCTGGGACTGGCACCGTGGTTTGCCTTTACGCGAAGCGGCTGGAGGATGGCGAGTTCCGCTTGCCGGAAGTCCGAAGTTGACCATTCCAGGACCAAGAATCCGCAAACGAACGGAACCGCCGAACGCTTCCACAGACGGTGCTGGACGGGTTTCTATCGCGTCGCCTTCCGTAAGAAGATCTTCGGCTCGGTCGCCGAACTGAAGGCCATTCTGGATGAATGGGTCAGGAGCTACAATGAGGCGCGGCCGCATGAGGGGCGGTGCTGCTTCGGCAGGACGCCGATGCAGGCTTTCCTTGACGCCGTGCCGCTCGCGAGGGAGAAAATAATCGCCGCCTGAGCCCATCCGATAGGCGGAGCCGGCCGATCTCCGGACGCCAACTGTTCGATCAGGTCCCAGCTACTACGCTTCCGCGCATCTCGGGCACTTATTGGCGGTGGGCGCCAGGAAGGGGCTCCTAACTCGGCGGCTGATCCCCAACCGTGGCTAGGCGACGTTCTCGCTCGCCGCTTGGTCGGCAGATTGGCAGCCAGCAAGACTCGAAAAGTTCAGTCGACCTGACCGGCGGCCTTGGCCGGCCGGCGCAGGTCGCAGCCTGATCTCAACAAAACCCTAACGGCAGTTCGGAATTCGCCTGCATCAGGGAGAACGCCTTCGTCAGCTGGTCGTCAACCAAACCGACTACCTAGGGAGGCTGTGGGCCAAACTAGCCTCAACCTAATGCTAAACACAGGAGTGCGGTATTATGCATGGTCGAATTGGTGGCTCGTCCGATCGCCACTACACGCGCAGTGCGAATAGGCAAACGGATGCACAAACCCAACAGTTCGCGGACACGTTTACCCGCATGGACTTAGCTGGATCGGATTCCAGCGGCGGTTCATCGTCGGCGGCTACGCAATCGTATTCGCTTCATCCCAGACCTCCGGTGGTAGAGATCGACAGGTCTTCTTTCAGGAGTCAGGTGAGGCAATTTCATGGCGAAAAAATCATGCACATTGCCGACAATCCACGGGAGTATTCGCAATTCGTATCCTCACGGGCCAGACGTACTGCGGAGGTTGCTAGGCAATATGGCATCCGTCGAGATTCGGAGCACGCGCGATATTTCAGCTATCAATTGGGAAACCAGAGTGCCGGACTGATGAGAACGGAAGGCGGCTTCAGCATGACTGAGTTCGAATCCGCAAATTGGCGCCATCAATTTCCTGGTCGAACTGAGATCACCTCCATAGTCGATTTTCAGGTGGCTCATCCGCTCGTCGAGAACGCAGGCGATATACTGCTGGAGCATCAACTTCGGATGGACGGCGACCTGCCATTGCTGAATTGGCGCGCCGCTAATCCAGAAGCGCAAGCCCGCGCAGCGATGATGGGGTTTGTTGAGGTAGGTGATGGCGACATGGTCCTTGACCCTACCCAACATCCCGAAAAGTGGACGAAGAACAGTGCCGGCGAATGGCAGCGTGCAGACAAACCGCCGCGCTACCTCTGCAAAACTGAGGGTAGCGAGAGCAGTGATGTCGAGAGTTTACCAAGTTCACCTAGATACTCGTTCGAGGATGACTTCATGTGATCGACGGGCGCCGCCGGACTTTGCAACCGTTGCCGTGCGCCCCCGTCTTCAAGAGATTGAAATCCGAGTATTGTTTTGGATTCCCGGCGATTGGTTCGATTCGTCGCCGTAGAAAACACTCCGGTGCGATTGCTTGGCTCCAGCACCCTGCTCCCGCGCCAGCAGAGCCGCAGCAATGCAGCCCCGCTCGCCGGGAAGATGAACTGCGGCATGAATGCGCATGGTGGCTGCAGCAGGCAAGCGAACCGAATTAGGGACGGGACACCGCCTCTTCGCGGACGATCTTCCGGATTGATTTCGGAGCGAGCCCGACGACGGCGGAGCGCTCTGTCACGTCTAACTTCAGATACGTGGCAGCTCCGCTCGGCCTCTTGCTGTAGTTGAGTTACGTGGCCGGCAGCTCGTACACCGCCTCGCATTTACCGTTTTGGCTCAAGACGGAAATTCCTTCAATTTGCTTAATACTCATCTGGCACCGCAACTCATGGGCACCACAAGCGAGGAGCTCGCGAGACGCCTAAAGAGCGGCCTTGGCGAACAGCCTGCGTCGAAGCTGCCGCCTCGGCAACCAGATGGACGTGGATGGCACTAAGTGGCCAACAAAGACTTACAGAACGCGGGGGTGAGCTTGCCTCGGTGGATCGCGACGCTTTCGTGAGTCGCAGCATGGGCCTCCTGCCACTGCCGATTGTGACCACGCTGTTGATTGGACTTGACGTGGCAAGCGGCGAACTCGGCGGTGTCCAGCGTTGCCAACTCCCGCGCGTATACCGGCCGTTTCGTATGAATGTGGACCCACATCGGACTCGGCATTGCACCATTGCGCAGCGCCTTGTGCTGGAGCCTGATCTCAAACAGATGGCCCGGCTCGCCACGCAACGCGGACGGCTGATCCGGTGGGATCAGCTCCCCGGCCGTCCGCAATTGCTCAAGGTACTTCTGCGACGGAAGTGCGTAAGTCTTCATGCAATCGGTCGCAATAGCGGCCTTTTGCTCCTTCAAAGCCTTCACCTGTCCCCGCGCCTGGCTCAACATGTTGTTTAGCTGTTCTGTGTCTTCGTGCAATTTCGTTATTTGCGCACCCGAAAGCAGGAGGCGCAGACGAGGCTCCTTAAACGCTGCCAAAGAGGCCTCCATCTCGGCGGCTTGGGTCTGAAGACGCTCGACCACAGAGTCGACGATGTGTTCGGCGTCCTCGGGGCTCATCTTGCGCGCTTGAGAGATTTCCCTTTGCAGACCAGCCAGATCGAACTGCAGGAGTTCGGTCAAGCGTGCGAATCGTGGTGTCAGCACCTCCTTCGAGGCTGGGGCGTGCCAGGCCGCCAAGCGCGCTGCCGCCTCCTTTGCACTCTTCTGCGCCTCCTCTGCACTCAAGAGCTTCTTCGTACCTAGATTCGTGCGTACGAGCACCTTGGCTACCGGCGCCGGGATTTTGACATCCGCAGCGATTTGCGGCGACTGTTGTCCGGCTGCCGAATTGCTGGCGTCGGCGACTGAGGTGCTTGCGCGAGCGCCCTGCTTGCGCTTGCCTTTCCCCTTCCCTTTCCTGGGCGCTGCGGCCGGTCCAGCGCCCGTGTCCGCCGGCGGTTCAACGATGGCCGGCCAGTTCGGCTGCAGTTCCAGTAGGCGCACAACATGGTCCGCAGTGATCGACGCGTCCTCCACGATCCTGTCCAACAGTTCTAGTGGGAGGCCGCCGCTTGTTGGGTGATCGCTCAGGTTTGCGCGCACGTCCCGTAACGCCCATTCAAATTCCGAAAGCCGCTTCACCACGCCCTCCAAAACGGCGCAGTGATCTGCGTCGAGTGGGCGTCCCGTGCTGTCCCTGACAGCAGGTACTGCCGACGCGAATGCCGGAGCAACATCGTCCACGAAGGCATCCAGCAGAGGCAGCCGTCCGTTCTCAAACAGGAGGATTTCCCTCACGGCTGGTTCGAACGTGTCCACCTGCGACTCAATTTTGACGTGCGCGGAATCCATCCGCGACAATCCAAGCGCGAACCGTGCAAACATCAGCTCGCCGGTCGCCCGGCGCATCAGGATCTGATCTTCCTGCCGCATCTCGGCCGTTGCATTTGGTAAGCTGGCTTTGGTGGCGGAGGCGAAGCACTGTTGTTCGCAGCCCCATATCCTTTTTTCCCACCAGTTTATGCAGGCAACCTGCGCCTTCGCCGCGCTGAGATACATTCTGGTCATCTGGTCGGGGCTTGCCAGGGATTTAAGCCTCCTGATCAATTTTACCGAATCGGTTACGTGCGTTTCCAAGTTGTCGAGAGTCGGTGTTGTCCGTGTGTAGTATTTGTCCACCGCATCAATCACGAGGTCGCAGCATTGACGCACCCTCCAGTCGGGCATAATGCTCCGCGCCAAAGCCGGCGACGGGCTCAGGCTCGCGTAATGCTCCAGAACTGCTGAGCCTGCAACGACGACACGGTCCATCAGTTCTGGCTCGTTGCGGTTCTGCTCCGCTGCATTGCGGCAAGCGACCAGTTCCCCAAAGAGCTCGTCCATTCGTGCCTGTGGTGACACGGAAATCGGGACCGTCACACCCGAGGTTGGCGGCTGGCTGGCGGCCGGCGCCAGGGCTTCACTCTCCAATGTCGACGGAACACTGCGCCGCCGCGGACTGGCTGCACGTGGCGCGGCGGCTGCATGCCGTGCAATGTCCAGGCTTCGGTGTATGCCAACGGAGGAGCCCGACGGCCGGTCGCGTGGGGCATCGTCGACACCACGCTGCATTAGAACGGCGGGCGTCCTTCTATCTATCGCCACAGAGCGCATCTGCTCCACGACGGCATCGAACGACTGGCCGCCTTCCCCAGGCGCAAGACTTGACTGCGAGCGCGAACTGCTCGCCTCCCCGGCCCTGCCGACTCTCTTTTCAGCTCGCGATCTCCCAGACCGGTCAATGCCCGTCATATTCCGTCTCCGTTATAGGCGAGAATGTGTTGTCTATGCTATTGAGGCTGATGTCGCTGAGCCCTCGTGTACCAAGGCTGTAATGAGTGCATCGCGCCTCGTCAGCTTCACCAAATGTGCGTGTGGTGCGCATCGGGTGGGCCACCAATCAGTATACTAGGATTTGCACCGTCATCTTCCGTTGCCATCAGGGCCGGTTAGGCACGGCAGGTCTAGATAGATAGGTTGACTGACGATTAGCTGACGGAGAGTTCTCCTGGACGCGCGAAATTCGACCTGGCTCAAGCGTGCCCTTGATGAAAACAACCTAGGGCCGCCCACCTGGCAGCTGCGAATGCGCCGGATCAGATCGTCTGGCTTGCGGAGGCGCTGTCACTCATTGGCATGCAGAGCTTGGAACCGGACAGATGTCGCCCGTTCTGACACGGGCTGCCTCTGCGGTCGGCCTGAATTCACGCCCGATCCGCTCATGTAGCAACGCCCCTGGATCTCTGTCGTGTTGCCTCACGTAATTTTGTTACCGCTTGCCTCATCGAGAATGTTACCCGCTCGCCCGGCATGCGGGGTTAAGATCATTATATGGCGGTAGGATATTTGCCTCGCCGATGAGCCGCTGCACGGCTTGTTGTCGCCATGCCCTTACTCGCTTCTGCAGGTGTAAAGCTGTCGCAAGCTATATCGCCCCGGGTAACGGACCTGGAACTCGACGAGCAGTTCAAGCGCGGTCTGATCCGGGTGTTCTTCCAAGCATTGCGTCATCTCCTCCCCAATGATCCTTGAACGTATCGGGACGTCGGCCACGCGGTTTGTCGCTGAGCAGACGATACGTTTTGGGCCCGATGACAACGCGGCGCGCGCGAGCAGCCTCACGCCAGACGGCCACGCGCCGGGCGAAGGTCTTGTATTGCTTGCGGGTGAATCGACCTGGAAACTGGATACACAGCTCTTCGAAGAGCTGCATGGCATTGATGTTGGGGAGTTCCTCCAATCGACGACACGCGATCGGCCATGCCATGCGGAGCGCCTGGATCCGACCTTGGCCAGGTTCGGCGTAGACCGGCTTTGGCTTCTCCGATTTCTTCGTTGGCGGCGCTGCGGTCGCGGGTGGGATCGCCAGCTTGGGCGCGGCGTTGCGCTGTCGACCCTGGTCTGGCGCAGGTCGGTATCTGAAAACGCTTTGGCCACCGCAGGGCTCAGCTCCCGCGCCCTCAGCCCGCCACGTGTGGGAAAGCTGGGAATCTCCGCGTGGCGGCTCCATAGAGTTGTATCGTAGCAAGCAAGCCTCGGACCTGGCGCTACGCTGGAAAAAGTCGGGCTCCGGGCAGGCCCGATCCCCGTGGCAGAAGCGCAGTACCCACATTTGCCACTTTGCAGGAGCCCGAGCCCTGCGCGATTGTATTTTCCGGTAGCCCGCTTTTTGTCCAGAGTCGTCAGGTTCTCGAAAGCTCCCGCTCATAGCTTGATTTTCTAGGCGTCGCCGCCAATGGAAACGGATACAGGAGTACCTGATGGTCGCAGCAATTGGGAGTGGAATTGGCAACTTCGTTTCCTTGTCCCGTAGGGGGCATGGAGGTCCGAGCGGCCAACCGCACCAACCATCCACCGACCTTTCTGGGCATAACAGGCCTGTTGGCGGGAGTGATGGTCATAATAGGCCTGTTGGCGGGAGTGATGGTCAAAACAGGCCTGTTGGCCGGAATGATAGGGTTGAAGGTCCCACTATTTCTGCGGATGGCTCGCAAGATATGACTGAAGCCTTCGAAGAAGTCATGCGCTCCGTTGCGCTAACTATTTTCAACGATGCCATGGCTGATGCTGAAGAGGCTATGGCAGACACTGAAGAGGATGCCTGACGCTGGATGGTCCGGCGTGAGGAGGTGTGTGCCGTGGTGACGGCGCAATATGACAGAAAGGGAATAACATGCCTAATATCTCGAATATAAGTACTCTTGGTTCTTTTGCTGGTACTGGGGCTTCAATGGGGAGAAGCGCCCTTGACCAAGCCACCGGGGCTGCTGTTTTCCACGCGCAAATCCAGGAGCTAAAAAAGGTTAGTGCAGAGGCGACGACTAGAAGCATGGAGCTGCGTTCCCTGACGACCCAGCTCACGACCATCAAGAAAGCCGCTGACGAACGCGTTCAGTAAATTTTCGGAAGCGGGGCTCTAATATTGCCTCGCCGCGTCACGCTGATGGCGTGACGCGTATCGAAATGAGCCGCATGGCAATTGCCGTGCGGCTTTTTATCCGTGATTGAGAGATCCTTTGTGGACCACGCCGATTCCCTCCATTTCGAAGTGCTTTCGGGGCTCTATTGCGGACTGACCGGCAAGATTGCTCTCGAGGGCAGCGTAATCGGGAGCGGCTTCGACGCCGATGTCATCTTTGTCGAGCAAGGACTGGCACCGCATCATCTTCGTATAACTCTTCTTGGCAATTCGATCGAGATCGAGGCGCTTGCAGCCGGACTCAGCATCGAGGGTAAGCGGAATATTGCCCCGGGCGAGTGCGTTGTGGCGTCCCTTCCTGTCGTCGTTCTCGTAGGCGAGATGTCCATTCTCTGGTCGGTGCTGGATGCTGCGCCAACTCGTTCGGTCGGCATACCACGCCTCTCGCTCCGTATGCTCGCCATGATCATAGTCAGCTCTCTAGGGATCGGCACGGCATCAGCCATTTTCTCCTATAACGGGGACGGTGATGCATCGAGCCCCAATTTATCCAGTGCCGAACATGAGCCCAAGCTGACCAGTCATCCCGCCAACGACCAGATTGCAAAGGCAGCGGCCAAAGAGCTGCAGGAGGAAGTCGATAGGGCGGGCCTTGCCAATATTAAGGTTGGCTCCGCAATGGATGCTGTGACCGCAGAGGGCACCGTCACGTCTGAATCGGTCATCAGTTGGCAGAAGCTTCAGCAGTGGTTCGATCATCGCACCAAGGGCACTCTAACGCTGGTCAATGGAGTGCTGATCAAAGAGGAAAGGGCGCCATCCGGATTGGCCGTTGAAGCTGTTTGGCATGGTCCCGAACCGTATCTTGTCATCGACGGCGAGAAGTATTTTGTCGGCGCCGTTCTGGATGATGGATGGATGGTCGATCGGATCGAGGACCGACGTGTGCTGCTGAGCCGCAATGGGCGCGTTGCCGCTCTCCCCTATTAGATCTGCAGGCCCTATTGCGCAAAATGCGGTGGTCAGGAAACCATTCTGCCGCGCTCAAAAACCTGCGACAGACTTAAACAGTTGCTGACCAGCCATCTTCGCGCCTTTCTATACATGCACAGCCTGCCGCTGACGGGCCGCCCATGTGGACGAGGCGCCCTAGGATTTCGAAATCTACGCTTCACTGGTAGCAGCGGAATAATTCTCAGGCGATCGTAAAGGATCCTCGATGGTCAACGTCCTGCGTAACTTCATCAAGCGTGCCCCGGCCAACCCGGACTTAATGGTCGCGTCGATCCTGCTTCTCGCTATCGCTATGATGATCTTTCCTATCCCGGTCGTGGTGGTCGACGCGCTGATAGGATTCAATATGGGACTGGCCATCCTGCTGATGATGGTTGCCCTGTATGTCAGTACCCCACTAGATCTTTCCTCTTTGCCCGGCGTCATTTTGCTGTCCACGGTATTCCGCCTGGCGCTTACGGTCGCAACGACGCGACTGATCCTAGCCGAGGGGGACGCAGGCAGCATCATCCACACGTTCGGCGATTTCGTGATCTCGGGCAATATCGTGGTGGGCTTTGTCATATTTCTGATCGTCACCATGGTGCAATTCATGGTCCTCGCGAAGGGCGCCGAACGCGTAGCAGAAGTGGCGGCGCGGTTCACGCTCGACGCTCTGCCGGGTAAGCAAATGGCGGTCGACGCAGAACTGCGTAACGGCCACATCGATGCCGCCGAATCTCGCAGGCGGCGCGCCGCATTGGAGAAGGAGAGCCAACTCTACGGCGCGATGGATGGCGCGATGAAATTTGTGAAGGGCGATTCCATCGCCGGACTGGTGGTTATCTTCATCAACATGGTGGGTGGAATTTCGATCGGCTTGCTCTCGAAGGGCATGTCCTTCGGCGAGGTGGTGCATCACTATACGCTGCTCACGATAGGCGATGCGTTGATATCGCAGATTCCGGCTCTGCTGCTCTCAATTACAGCGGCGACCATCGTCACTCGTGTGACTGGGGCGGCGAGGGTCAACCTTGGTACCGAAATAGTCAATCAACTCACGGCCAGTACGCGAGCGTTGCGGCTGGCAGCTTGCGTCTTGCTTTTGATGGGGTTCGTTCCTGGCTTCCCTATGCCCGTCTTTCTGATGTTGGCCGCACTCTTTGCCGGAATAAGCATTGTCAAGGATGATGTGCTTGGCGCCGCCGATGTCGACCGGACGAGTGCAGCTGCAGCAGAGACCCAAAAGCAAGCCGCGCCCGTGGAGGATTCTCCGATCGCTTTCTTCCTTGCGCCAAGCCTGATGCACGCTATTGAGCAAGTCGAATTGCAACAGCACATTGCCCGCGTTTCTCAACTGGTCTCAGCCGATCTAGGCATTGTTGTACCCCAGATCCCAGTCTCGGTCGACCAGCAGCTGCCCGAGTCGCAATTCCGGATAGATGTCGAGGGGGTGCCAGTGGAACAGGATGTGTTCGATCTGAGCCAGCCAACGCTCAAAGACGACGAGGCCAACGTTGAATCGAGCGGTGTTCCCTTTCGGCGTGATCCAGAAACGGACAGAATCTTAGCCGAACAAAACCGTGCACCAGCTCTCAAGGGCGCCGGCATCGAGCATTACGGTCCCAGCGAAGCACTCGCGTTGCGCGTTCGTGCAACGTTGACCCGCTACGCGCCGCGTTTGATCGGCATCCAAGAGACCGGCCAATTGCTAAGCCGAATGGAGCAGGAATATTCTGATCTGGTCAAAGAGGTGCTGCGCACGACGCCAATCCCTCGGATTGCCGATGTGCTGCGCCGCCTCCTGGATGAAGGCATCCCGATCCGTCATACCCGCCTCCTCTTGGAGGCGTTGGCCGAATGGAGCGAACGTGAGCAAAACGTCGCCCTGCTCACGGAATATGTTCGCTCAGGTTTGAGGCGGCAGATCTGCCACCGTTATGCCAACGCAGAGGGCATCGTGCTCGCCCTGATCATCGAACGTGAGAGTGAGGACGTGATGCGCAATGCGGTTCGAGATTCGGCTGCAGGCCCTTATCTCGTACTAGAGGATCGGCAAAGCGAAGCGCTGCTGCTACAGATGCGTCAGACCCTTGCCAACACGACGCAGGGTCAGGCCCGCCCTATCGTTTTAACTTCAATGGATGTGAGACGCTTCGTCCGTGGCTTCCTCACCCGACACGGGATCGATCTTGCCGTGCTGTCCTATCAAGACCTCGCCTCCGACTTTACAATTCAACCCGCCGGCTCCATCAGACTCCCGACAGGATTTGACAGTGGAGCGTTGGAGTAAAGCGCAATATTCGCCTGGCCAACAACTGAATGTCGTATCACCTCCGATCATTGGGAACCAAATATGAATCCAAACGAGAACATAGTACCAACGTTTATGCCATTTCGCCGCTACTCACTTCTCTACGCCGTACTTGCCATCCTGCTTCTCGGCGGTTGCGCGACGGATAAGGCCGCTCTTTCAGTGAAGGAGACTTCGTCCCCAGAGTTGCTCAATGCCAATCAAATTGATCCGGCTATGCGCGAACGCATACTGCGCGCGGTCGGTCAGGATGCTCAAGAGCGCGCTTTACGGGACGAGCTGAAGCAGCACCCGGACAATGTCGATGCGGCGATCGGTCTTACGAACGCCTTGGTGGCGCAGAAGCGTGCGCATGAGGCGCTTCAGGTCGTCGACAGCGTCTTAGTTGCAGCGCCGGGGAATTTGCGTGCACTGAACGCGAAAGGAGTAATCTTGGACATTGAGGGGCGACATGACGCGGCACAGGTGCTGTATCGGCAAGCTCTCGAAACAGAGCCAGGGAATGAGATGGTGCGCCACAATTTCGATCTGTCGCGTGCCTTTGCTGGGAAGTCCGAACCGAGGACGTTGACGCGATCGCGATAGCTGTGCGCAGGTCATGCGCGGCGCATCGTAGCGGTCGCCCGCCTGCTGGATTCATCTGAAGACTGGCGTTGTGCAAGCACTAGGCCGTGGTGAGCGACTCGCGCCCGCGTTTTGCCACATCCCGCTTGCCTTTTGCGGCCCGATGAAAATGGCCGCCTCGACAGCAGGAGGAACGACATGAACACCGTCACCCTCATCGGCATCGACCTGGCGAAGCGCGTGTTTCACGCCCATGGCGGGCACGCCTACGGCAGCGTCGCATTCCGGAAGAGAATGACGCGCGCTCAGGTCCTCCCGTTCTTGGCCCGACAGCCGACCAGTATGGTCGCCATGGAGGCCTGCGCGCCCACGAATGGGGCCGGGCAATTCGGGAGTTGGCCACGAGGTGAGGCTCATCCCGCCCAGCTACGTCAAGCCTTATGTAAAGTTATGCTCACCTGACCATAACTTGATTAGGACTAACCCGCTCCGCAACCGCGGAGCGGCAAGGAAGCGATACACCGACGGCGCAGTCTTGCGTCGTCCGTGGCGTCATGCATGCAAAAGGAGCTCCAACTGCGCAAGCATGGGGTGGCTCCTTGCAGCCCATTCCATCGGACATAGGTGCTATGCCGCCGGCTTGCGCATCTCGGAGGCTGTGCAGCTGAAGCCCACCGACATCGACAGCCAGAGAATGGTCGTCCGCGTCGAGCAGGGCAAAGGCCAGAAGGACCGCTACGTGATGCTGTCGCCCAAGCTCTTGGAGATCCTGCGCAACTATTGGAAGGTGCGCCGGCCAGAGGCGTGGCTCTTCCCCGGCGATCGTGCCGGCCAGCCGATCACCAGGGATGCGGTGGGACAAGCCTGCGCGAAAGCGCGCGACCTCTCCGGCTTGTCCAAACCGGTCACGCCGCACAGTTTGCGGCACGCCTTTGCCGTCCATCTGTTGGAGGCCGGCGCCGAGGTGCGCACCATTCAGCTGTAGTAGCTTGGACTTGATCGGACAGTTGGCGTCCGGAGATCGGTCGGCTCCACCTGTCGGATGGGATCAGGCGGCGATCAATTTCTCCCTCGCCAGCGGCACGGCGTCAAGGAAGGTCTGCCTTGGCGTCTTGCCGAAGCACCAGCGGCCCTGGTGCGGGCGCTCTTCATTATAGGCTCTGACCCAGGCGTCGAGATCGGCCTACAGCTCGGCGATCGACCCGTAGATCTTCTTGCGGAAGGCGACCCGATAGAACTCGTCCAGCACCGTCTTGTGGAAGCGCTCGACAATTCCGTTCGTCTGCGGGTTCTTGGTCTTGGTTCTGGAATGGTCGACATCCTCGACCGCCAGGTAGAGCTCGTATTCGTGGTGTTCGGGATTGCCGCAATATTCGGTGCCGCGATCCGTAAGCACCCGGCAGAGCTTCACCTCCTGGGCGTCGTAGAACGGCACCACCCAGTCATTGAGCAGGTCGGCCGCGGTGATGGGCGTCTTGCGGTCATAGAGCTTGGCGAAGGCGACCTTGGCGTAGGTGTCGATGAAGGTCTGCTGATAGATACGCCTGACGGGGACTGATGGGGTTGTCTAATCGCGGCAGGGCCGTCAAGTATCTTCGCGCTTTGAGATGCGTTTGCCGGGGACACGGTTGTCTTCGCAGTCGACATCAGTCGCCGCATGATGGAGTTCGCGGGAGGAGCCTTCAATGTGGACGACGCACTTTGCTGAGTCAGCGGTGCAACCCCATCAGCGGAATGGCTCGCCCCCACGTCCCGGCAGGGACGTCTCAGGCGCTCAGATCTTGAACGCTATCCGCAAAATTTCATGTTGTGGCTCCTGCGTTCCGATCAAAGAGCTCGCCAGTCTTGAGCATCGCATGCATGGTGACCGCCAGTTTGCGCGCTACGGCAACGGCGGCCCGTTTGAAGCCGATCCTCTCGCGGAGCTTGAGACCCCATGTGCGCAGGGTGCTGTTGGCTGAGCTGCGGGTCAGAATGACTGTCGCCGCCTCGTAGAGGAGTCCTCGCAAATGGCGGTCTCCGCGTCGGGATATGTGGCCGTCATAATCGACCTCTCCCGATTGGTAGCGGCGGGTTGTCAAACCAAGCCAGGCGCCAACCGAGCGGGACTTCTTGAAGTTGTCGGGCTCCTCAATGGCGGTGACGAAAGAGGTTGCGGTGATCGTGCCGACGCCGAGGATCGACATGAGCATGCGGCAGGCCTGGCTTTGACGCGCATCCGCGACGAGCTGACGCCCGAGTTCGGCAGCACGGATGCGCATGCTGCGCCAAGCCTCCAGCATCGGCGGCACGATAGGAGCGAGCCGATCCTGATCTACAAGAAGGCTCCGGACATTCTTCTCGAATGTGCTTCCCTTGCCCGCAGGAACAAGCAGCCCGAACGTTTTCATGAGCCCACGGATATGGTTCGAGAGTTCGGTCGTGATCCGGACCAGCCGGGCGCGTGCCGCCACGAGCGTGCGCATCAGCATGCTGTCGAATCTTTTCACCCGAATTTCTCGGAAGAACCCTACTTCTGCAAGATGCGCCAAACCGTCAGCGTCGTTCGCGTCGGTTTTGTTCGGCGCCATATCGAGCGCAGCTTTGGCATGGCGCGCATCGATACAGATCGCCGGCAACCCCTCGGCACGCAATGAATGATAGAACCACACCGACAGCGGCCCGGTCTCGAACACCACGCGTTTTGCGGCTGGCGCTCGCTTGCGGATAAGGTTGGCAATGATCTTGGGGTCTGAGGCGCACACCCCACGCCAGACGCGCTTGCCTTCCCGGCGGATCGATACCGCCGTCTCTTTCATCGACACGTCGAGACCGATATATTCTTCCATGGCTGTTCTCCATTCGATGTTGGGCCCGGCGTCAGGTCGTGACCTTGGCCAGGTTCGGCGTAGACCGGCTTTGGCTTCTCCGATTTCTTCGTTGGCGGCGCTGCGGTCGCGGGTGGGATCGCCAGCTTGGGCGCGGCGGATGGACCCGCAATAGGAGCTCGTGTGGAGACCTTTTGAAGGCTTCGTAGATATAGCGGTTTTGCTTCAGTTGAGAATGTCGGACGGATTTCGCCGGCGTGCCAGGCGCTTGATAGGCTTGCCACGAATGCCGCCAAGTTAGGCGGCTCGGATGTCGTCGCAGGCGGTACTTCGCCGTCAGCCAATGCTGCCAGATAAGCCTGCACAGCACGCATCTCCTCCAGAAGCTTTAGCGGATCGAGGCTGGCGGCGATCTCGCTCAACTTGCTCTTGGTAGCCATCGGCACACTTTCCGCTTGCAGGAGACGCTCGCAAGGCGTTTGTGGCGGATGATACCGCTTTGTCACCTTCGCCCCGTCGCGATGTTTGGCAGCCAGCTTGAACGATGGCTGAAAGAAGTTCACGAACAACCTCGATGCGGCGTAGAGACGCGTGATCGCCCGGGCCGCCGCCAAACCTTCGAAGCGCCGATAACCCAGTATCTTCCGCACAACGGCGCCATTTTTCTGCTCTATCCACGCTTGATCGTTCTTGCGGTAGGGCCGCGAGCGCGTGAGTTCGATGCCGTGACCAAGGCAGTATTCGATCAGCTTGTTGTTGACGAACTCGCTACCATTGTCCACGTCCAGCGCCCTCAGAGCGAAGGGCAAGCCCGCACGGATATGATCGAGCGTTTCAACCACCAGGGTGCCTTCTCGAACGACGATGGGCGCAGCCTCCGTCCATCCGCTGGCGATATCGGTCAGAACCAGACTATGAACGTAGCTGCCGCGGTTGACCTCCCCGCAATGAGCCACCAGGTCCATTTCCATGCTGCCGGGAAGCGGCTCGTTCCAGTCAGCAAAGGTGCGCATTTTGATGCGCCGCCGCGGCTCTGGCACAACTCTTGGCTTTTTCGTACGGCCCGTGCGTCTCGGCATCTGGAGCAAGCGGTCGATCGTGGCGGCGCTCATCGACAGGATTTTGTCGCGTAGCTCCTCCTCGAGCCTCAAATGTCCATTCCGTTCCAACGCAGGCAGGAGAATGGGCAGCAAAGCCTTCAGGCGCTTGCCGCAAACCCGATCAGACGCTTCCCACAGCACGATCAAGGCCCCTCGAGCCGCCTCATCATAGATTGAAGACCGTCGACGAGTCTGCCGGCGCTTCGGTTCCGATGAACTGTTGAGGACACGGATCGCGGATTTTTCGTGATACCCTGTAGCCGCGATGAACTCCTCCAGGATCCGGCGTCTGTCCTTGTTCGCTGCGGCCGCATAGCGATCCCGGACTGCATTGGCGAGCTCCCTGCGCATGGCATGCGTCATCTTCATCTTCATGATCCCTCCCTCATGGCGAGGGCATCATGCCGGAATGCGACTTCACGGGTAACATTTTAGGTGAGGCAATGAAGCCGCTCGGTAACACGCTACGTGAGGCAATGCCCGGCCTGTCACCAAGGGCAGATGATTGTCATCGAAGTCTTCGACGGCGTCACCGGACCACCGCCATACTGGGATACATCATGAAGGTGGCGCTCGGCTTTCTTCGTCATCGTCGGATCGTTCGGCCGGAAACCGAGCCGGTCCCGCCAAGATGTGCGCCGTCACCTCCCGGCCCCCTCCGGCAGGGCGCGGCGCCGGTCCTCACCTTGCCGGGACCGATATATCCGCGTCGCTTCGGCGTACGCGACCCCCGCAGTCGCCGCGTCCGCCGCATCCCGCGTCCACGCGATGCCTCTTTCGTCGGTGCGGCCTCAATTGAACGCCCATAGCGGCCACCCGTGCCGGCGGCTTAGCCCAACACGTTTTTAGCTCACCGTCGCGATCCACCGCAGCGCGCTCTCGCCACCCGCCTTCCTGCGCGACGCCAAGCTAAAAACGCTCTGCATAATCACGAGCTCCCCATAATGTGGAGGAGCTCGTGATTAGTAAATCGCCAGAAGAACGACACCGCCGATGTCGAGGCCATAGCTGAGGCGGGATCACGACCGACGATGCGGTTCGTGGCGGTGAAAACGGAAGAGCAGCAGGCGAGGTCGATGGTATTCCGGACGCGCGACCTCTTGGTGCGCCAGCGCACGCAGCTGATCAACGCCCTGCGCGGGCATCTTGCCGAACACGGCGTCATCGCACCGCGAGGTCCGGCTCACCTGAAAACCTTGGCTGCCGTGATTGATGCCGACCGAACCTACGATGGCCCAACTGGTCCTCGATATTGGTCGCGTCAGGTCGATCGGTTGAGCCGCGAAGTTGCCGAGCTGGAGAAAATCCTTCGCGGCGAAGCCCAGTGCGGGGGAGGATACACGCCGCCTTCAGACCACGCCGGGAATCGGCCCGATCACGGCCATGGCGGTGGAAGCGTTTGCGCGCCCAATGTCGACCTTCAAGCGCGGTCGCGACTTCGCTGCCTGGCTGGGTCTGGTGCTGGTTCACATTTGACAGGCGGAAAGCAGCGGCTCGGCCGCACGTCGAAAATGGGCCAGCGGGACACCCGACGGCTGCTGATCATCGGTGCCATGTCCGTCATCCAGTGGGTCTCCCGCCGCGGTGCGCGGCCCGGCTCATGGCTGCTCGGATGCTGAATCAGAAACCATTGATGCTGGTTGCCATGGCGTTGGCCAACAAGATGGCTCGTTCGGTGTGGGCGATGGTGACAAAGAAGGAGGATCACCGGGATCTTGGCAGCGCGGCAGCATGAGCACGCACTCGGCGACTGCGAAGCCATGATGGGCGGCATGTGAGGACGTCGTGAACGTCTAGGGCAAATGATCGGTCTGATCGGCATCAGGAAAACCACCGAGGCTCCAAGAGCGAAAGCTCGTTGAGTTGATTGCGCCTGATCCGCGGATCTCCATGACGGCCAGCGGCACCTCCAACGCCGCATCACTGGTCTGACACATGACCGCACCCGATCATCGCAAGATCGCATCACGATCCGCCGGAAGACTCGATATCGAGTCACGCCGCGATGCAAGATGATCCATGCGGCTTCGATTCTGCGCGGCAATGAAGGACACCTGATCTTCGAAGATCCGCCCGGTCCCACATGGTCCGTCAACGCTTGGGAACAGATTGTCGGTCGTTATCCAAGACAAGCGTGAGAATGCGCTCGAGCGACACCCGACAAAGGCCGGACAGTCGATTGCGTGCGGGATTTTTGAAGCTCTATTGCAGCCCTAACTTCTTCTTCAGTTCCGCGTTCTCCTTGCGCAGGCGTTCCGCGAGGAGGCTCTTCAGTCGCTTGTTTTCTTCGTCGAGCACGTCCAGCTCGTTCAGATCGTCACTTTGTGATGCAGGCGTCGCGACCTTCTTCCAATCATAATAGGTCTGTTCCGATATGCTGGCCTGCTTTACCGCGCTCTTGAGTGTCGCGCCGCCACTGATTGATATCTCGATCTGGGCGAGCTTCTGGGCGCGCTCCTTTTCAGAGTAGATCTTCCGGCCGCTCCGCACAGCCGCTTCTGGTGCTTCCTCAGCCTGGGACGCCGTGTTGGCGTTATTCTTACGAGCAGGCGGCCTAGGCTCAGCCTTTGCTTTCCGCGACCGTGACGACGGTTTCTTCTTCGTGCCAGGCCTCTCCGCTTTGGCTGTCGGTTCGCTTGCAATTTTTACGGATTCAGCGTCCTGGGAATCTGCCATGAGGTGATCCGCTAGCGGTTTGTGCAAGTGTTCTTCATCAATGGTTACGACCTCAGAGTCGGCAAGCCGACGATTTGGCAGCTCCATCTCCTCGACTTCCCTTGTTGTCTCGGCCAGCGCTGCGGAGAGATCGACATCGCTCCAGATGGAACGACCCCGTTTTTGATAACTACGTTTCTGTTTGACCTCCACAGTGAACGGTCGGGTCTGTCGCTTCATAGTTTCTCCTTGTTGGATACGAAATGCGCAGGAAGTCGCGGCTCTGGCGCTTCCCCTGTTGCTCCGAGCTATATGGACGAGACCGCCCGAGAGCAAGAGAGCGCGTGGGCGACCGATACGCTGAACTCACCGGTTCCTATGAGCATGCAAGCTACGCCGTGCAGGACAAAACCGACATGATGACGCTTCACTCCACCGCTTCCCCGCAGGACGAGGCAGCGATAAGTTCCTGACCCACAAACCCGTTTTGTGCACCAAGCCTGGAGGAACTGAAGGAGGCGCCGAAGAACATTGATCGTCTGAATCGGATTTACAGCCGGACGCATCCAAACATCGCGGCGCGCGATTTCGCTCTCCGCCGACATTTTCTGCCCGCAGCTCACGCTACACGAGCTCGCCCACCATTTCGAAGCCCTCCCGCCAGGTTTCACGAGAGCACCTCGGTCGAGGCTGCCTTGGCCGGGTCTCCCGGCGGCGCCGTTCTCGCAAAACCGCTGCGCATGTTCGGGGTTATGCATTAGCCGATAATTGGCGTCGCTTGCCTCTGCTACCGGTCATTCACGTTTGGGATCGTCGCACTTGCCAAGGAAAACCGAGTTGGTTCGATCCGACGCTGACCTGTGGGCGGGGGCTCGGGCACATGGGCCGATGCCGGACCGAATCGTCTCAGGCAACGCCGGTTATCTCGTCGAACATTGTGACAGCGGCGCGGCTAAATCATATCGACTTGCGTTATAGGATCACCAATTCCAACGCGCGCTTCGCAAACGTGACTGGACGTTTTGGGCTAGCGCTGATAGCGGCTTGCTTAGCCGCATCTTACGATTCGGTCGCGAAAGCGAGAACCGTGGCCGACGCAAGAGTCGGTAAGGATCGAGGCGTGACCGATCACAGAGGCGCGCCGCAGGATGGGGAAACACCCGCAATATTGATCCCGCAGCACGAGGCCCGACGCGCGCCTCCACCACACCGGTGCACTTAGACCAGCGCGATCTCGATACCCGATCCTGGGCCGTTTACAGATGCATGGAGACGGACCAACCAATGTCGCCATATGCAATCGACCATCTTGCCTATCGGCCCAGTTCTTTCCATGTTCCGCCGGGCAGCGAAGTGCCGTTATTTAAGAGCGTTAAGCATCCGAAGCTGGCGCGCCGGCAAGGCGCCCTAGCTGTGCTCGCCAGTTGCGAGCGCAGCCTGAAGCGTCGCCAGGAACTCGCCACGTGCTCGGCATCTTCGATTCCAAGCTGAAGCTTTAGAACCGCACCGCGACTTATAGCGTGGCTTCCATGCCTCCATTGGATAGGGAAGCGCTTCCAGCATCGCCGCCACAGGAGCCGCGCGTCGCCCGAACTTGCTCTCCGGCCGAGGGCCCTCGTCTTCCCGTCCGGAGACAGATCTGTTGCAGCTCCTCCTTGGGGGATATGAGTCAAGCCCTTTGAACCGCATATTAGCTATCCATAATGTGGATGCGTCAAATCGAAACAAACGATTTTACCGGTTTTGCAGAACGTCGCATAGGGACAATTCAAGGAAGCCCCTTAAAGGAAGTTGTCGATGTTTGCGTTAGCTCCGAGGAGCATTTTTGTCCCCGCGTAGCATTTTCCGGTGCACGCCTTACGGTGTTCGCCGAAGGTCAATCAAGCCGCATGTCCATTGCGGCTGGGTTCTTCGGTCCGCGCAAGCTACGTCGCGTCGGCTCGCTGCAACAAGCTCTTTCCTGCATAGGCGCTTACTTCAAGAAACAGCAACAAAGACGAGGTCTTTCCATGCGCTCTGACGTGCGGTGGCGGTTGTGCTGGGAAAATGAATTGCAACTGGCCGACCATGCCGAACTGTCGGACTTCTTCCGAAAGAGCTATGGACGGACTGGGGCCTTCAACACAAAGCCATTCGAAGGCGGCCGCAGTTGGGGCGGTGCGCGGCCGGAATTCCGCGCAATCGGCTACGATGCGCACGGCGTAGCGGCTCACATTGGCATACTGCGCCGGTTCATCAAAGTTGGCGGGGTCGATCTACTGGTGGCCGAACTGGGGTTGTATGGGATCCGTCCAGATCTTGAAGGACTCGGAATCAGCTTTTCACTGAGCGCTGTGTTTCCAGTGCTGCAGCAGCTTGGGGTTCCATTCGCTTTCGGCACGGTTCGGCACGCGATGCGCAACCATGTCGAGAGGTTCTGCCGAGGCGGTCTGGCGACACTTATTTCGGGCGTTAGCGTACGGTCGACCCGCCCGGATGTGCATCCCGACCTGCCGCCCACGCGCCTGGAAGACGTGCTCCTCTTGGTATCGCCAATTGGACGCTCGATGGACGAATGGCCGTCTGGCACCCTGATCGACCGAAACGGTCCGGAGTTATGAAGCGGGGCTACATACCAAGTGGTGCGCTGACGCTGACCTTTCACGACGGTCCCAATCCATTTTTGCCGGTGACCTTCTTCGTCATCGGCGCCTACCGCAGATCGGCCGGAACTCATCCGGCTCTTATGAGCATTGGGCTTCGTCGGTTGCACAAGCTTAATGGCTATTTTTGCCACGCGGCAGGTCTCAGGAGACGAGCCGCGTCCACGTCAAAACAAGCTGAAATGGGAAAGGAACACAATGGCTGATCAACTCACAACGGAAATCATTGCCATAATCAAGAAACGCGTCGAAGCGGAGAGCGGCGGGGAAACGACTGCATCCATCGTCGGCGAAATAACGACTGAGACGGAAATGACCGAGCTCGGCATCGATTCACTGGGATTAGCTGACGTGCTCTGGGACTTGGAGCAAGCCTACGGCATCAAGATCGAAATGAACACGGCCGAGGCGTGGGCGGGTGTTCAGAATGTCGGCGGCATGATTGAAGCCATGCGCGGGTTGCTTGCTAAGGTGGCTTGAATGGACAGGCGCGTCGTCATTACCGGACTAGGCGGGTTGTGCGGACTGGGCACCGACGTCGCCTCCATTTGGACAGGGATGCGCGAAGGCCTCTCCGCCATCGGCCCGATTGTCAATGCAGAGCTTCATGAGCTGAAGGGCACGATCGGCGCCGAGATCAAGGCGCTGCCTGATCACGACCTTGACCGCAGGCAACTCGTCTCCATGGCTCGCTTCAGCCTACTTGCTGTGCTTGCGGCGCACGAAGCCATGCGACAGGCCGCACTTTCCTGCGATGAAGGAAATGCCCATCGCTTCGGCGCGATAGTGGGCGCCGGCTTCGGCGGCTGGGACGCGGCCGAAAAAGCCTACCGCGCCCTGCTTTTGGGCGGCGCGAACCGCATTGATCTCATGACCGGAGTAAAGGCGATGCCGAGCGCAGCTGCCAGCCACGTCAGCATGAGCCTCGGCCTGCGCGGGCCGGTCTTCGGCGCCACCTCCGCCTGTGCCTCGGCCAACTATGCGATCGCCTCGGCCGTCGACCAGATCAGGTACGGCCGGGCTGACGTGATGCTTGCCGGAGGCAGCGACGCGCCATTTGAATTTATTGTGATGAAGTCGTGGGAGGCAATGCGCGTACTCGCTCCGGACACTTGCCGGCCCTTCTCCGCCGACAGGAGGGGCTTGGTGCTGGGCGAGGGTGCGGGTATGGCCGTGCTGGAAAGCTACGAGCATGCCAAGGCACGAGGCGCCACGATCCTTGCCGAGATCGCCGGCATCGGCCTTTCCGCCGATGCCTTCCACATCGCCGCGCCGACTGTCGAGGGGCCGGAAGCGGCGATGCGCGCCTGCCTTGCCGATGCCGGGTTGAATGCGGAGGATGTGGAGTACCTAAACGCGCATGGCACTGGCACGAAGGCCAACGATGAAATCGAAACAGCGGCGATCAGGCGCGTCTTCGGTGATCATGCTAATTCGCTGTCCGTCTCTTCCACTAAGTCCACCCACGGGCATTGCGTCGGTGGAGCGAGTGCGCTTGAAATGATAGCCTGTGTGATGGCGATCCAAGACGGTGTTGTGCCGCCGACCGCCAATTATCGCCAGCCAGACCCCAATTGCGATCTCGATGTCACGCCCAATGTTGCGCGCGAGCGCAAGGTGCGCGTGGCCATGAGCAACGCCTTCGCCATGGGCGGATTGAACTCAGTTTTAGCATTCAAGCAGGTGTAGAAGCCCTGCGAGATGCCTCCCGCAAGGTCACCCGTGTCGGATCACTCCACCGGTCCGGTAACTGCCTCCTTGCTGAGGTAGGCTGAAGACTGAATGTGGTATGCAGTACTTTGGCGTAGCCCCCAGCACGAAGCCTCAGATGAGGTGATCACGTCGATCGAGCGGCGCCTCGCTTCCCATGGCCGAGACCGACCGCAGCAAGGCCTACTAACTGCACAATTCATCACCGGCCTGCACGATTGAGAAGAGGATAAGAAATGTTCGAATTGAACGGCCGCAAGGCGCTCGTGACTGGCGCATCGGGAGGCATCGGCGAGAAGATCGCCAGGGTGCTGCATGCGCAAGGGGCCATCGTCGGCCTGCATGGGACGCGCGTCGAGAAGCTCGAGGCGCTGGCCGCCGAACTCGGCGACCGAGCCAAGCTGTTTCCGGCCAACCTTTCCAATCGGGACGAGGTCAAGACGCTCGGCCAGAAGGCAGAGGATGAGCTCGAAGGCGTCGACATCCTGGTCAACAATGCCGGCATCACCAAGGACGGGCTGTTTGTGCGCATGGCGGATGTCGATTGGGACAGTCTGTTGGAGGTCAACCTCACTGCCGTGTTCCGGCTGACCCGCGAACTCACCCATCCGATGATGCGGCGCCGGCACGGCCGCATCATCAACATCACTTCGGTCTCCGGCGTCACCGGCAATGCTGGCCAGACCAATTACTCAGCCTCCAAGGCTGGCATGATCGGGTTTTCCAAGTCGCTCGCGCAGGAGATCGCCGCCCGCAACATCACCGTCAATTGCGTCGCTCCAGGCTTCATTGAATCGGCCATGACCGACAAGCTCAATGACAAGCAGAAAGAGGCGATCATGGCGGCGATCCCGATACGGCGGATGGGCACCAGCGACGAAGTCGCTTCCGCAGTCGCCTACCTCGCTTCCAATGAAGCTGCCTACGTCACCGGGCAGACAATTCACGTGAATGGCGGCATGGTAATGATTTGAGCAGGAGCAGACCGGAGTCTACCTGTTCCAAAACGGCCTTTGGTGACCGCGGTCCGTGACCTCCGCAACCAACACTGTCTGGCACGTAATCTGAAGGCGATTCACCATCACCGAAGGGGCATCATCATGCGTGATCGAGCAGATAACTCAGCTGAGCGGGCGGGATCACCCCTTGGCTGCGGGCAGCGCGGCCGAGTTGGCCGGACGCGCTGGTAGCGAAGATCGTGTTAGACATGTTGCTCGTTTGTAAGCGTTTCGAGACGTGCTCGAGACCGGCACTTGATTGTGTGTCGGTGGCGCCTGGTAAAGAAGGGCAGTTTCAAATCAGGTAGATGCCTGCACAACACCCGTCTGGGAGAATTCGATGGATATCCGCACCGCCTCGACCCGCCAGAAGATCGAGAGCTACTGCGCCGACGTGATGAGTGGCGGCATCGCCAACTGTCCGATCCGCGACGTGATGCAGAACGTGTCGGGCAAATGGAGCGGGCTGTTGCTCATGGCACTAGCGGAGCAACCCTACAGGTTCGGCGAATTACGGCGGTTGGTGCGGGGTATCTCGCAACGCATGCTGACGCTGACTCTCCGCGAGCTGCAGCGCGACGGTTACGTGCATCGCGACGTTTTCCCGACGACGCCGCCGAGCGTCGAATATTCATTGACCGCTTCGGGGCGGTCGCTCCATGCGGCCATGGAGCATCTGTTCCAGTGGGCCGAAGACAACCACGCCAGCGTTGTCGAGGCGCGCCGTAGCTTCGACAACGGAAAATTCTGACCTGTTGCGCGCCAGAGACAAGTCGAAACTGGACCGTACTCGCTAGCCGCTAACCATGCTGGAGCGGGAAGCGCGAAAGCTGAGCCGCTGATGCCTGGGGCAACTTTCGTATCAGCTTTCCAACGTTGAGCGGTTCCTTCCTGGGTACCCATCCGGTCAAGCTTCACCGGCTTCACCGGATGGATACGAGATAATACCGATGCGGAACTATCAGCGCCAGCGCGATCGTCGTCGCCCTAATCTCACAAAGACGGGCAGGTTTGTAGGAAGTCCCCTCCCCTGCGCGAACATGCTTTGGATAAAACCCAGCTTTTCAGTAATGTCGATCCGGAGGGCCGGGGCGACGGTGCTCAGGGGATGCGACTCGCGAGATCTGAGATCCTACCCATCAGCGCTTCCATCGGTCCTCGCTGGAAGACGCGCAGCCAGAGCACCGCGAAAGTGCTTACAACCACGATGAAGCCAAAGAGCATGGACATCGAGCGTCCTTCTCGCATATCTATTCCCCCAATGTGCATCAACAGAGCTATTCCCACAATGTGCAGGACATAGGCCGTTAAAGGCATCGAGCCGACCGCGATTATTGGCCAGACTAGCTTTCGCAGATGCGGGAGCGCGTCCATAGCGAGCAAGCAAGCCGCCAAGACAATCATTGCGCAACCGGTGTTGCCCAGGATTGAGAACGTCGTCTCGCTGTGAGGTGCGGCAACCAATAGCGACAAGGACGAGGGGCCAAGGTCCGACGACCACAGGGCGGATTCCTGCAAAGCGGTCGGTAGAGGCAGCAGCGCGAGCCAGGACCCCCCATAGCCCAACACGGCCAGCGCGCCCCCGGCCAGACCAAGGCGCCAATGCGATGCTTGCGTAGCAAGGCCAAGGCGCGCAATGGCCATGCCTGCGATCACAAAAGGAACCCAGGTCATCGCGGGATAAGTGCCGCTGACCATGAGCTTGAACACTGGGGAGACGTCGTAGCCAAACATTGACAAAAGGAGGAAGCGCACTTGCGGGAGAACCAACGCGGTCGCCGCAGCGAGCAAGCCGAGCTGCTGTGCGTTGAGCCGATAGAGCGGCAGGACCAACAAGAAGCAGATTGCGTAGTATTGCAGGATGACCGCAACCGGCGCACCGAGGTAGGTCAGTATTGAGCCAAGCCCCAGGAAAATAAGGGCACGAATTGCGACTCTGGCAATGGCCTGTCTACCGGCTACTCCCGACTTAGGCGCCTTGCGACCGGTAATCAGGATGATCGAAAATCCGGCCAATACGGCAAACAGGGCGGACGACCGCCCAGAAGCCAGTTCCATCAGATTCCCGACTAGTCCTCCTTCGCCGGGGACGGGACCGACATGGGCGGCATACATGCCGAAGACAGCCACGCCGCGAGCAAGGTCGATGCCGACCAGCCGATCTACGGCCAACCCATCGCTCGCGACGGCAATCGGCGCGTTCTTCGCCATGGTGTGTTCCTTGCTTGGTTGTGTCGATCACGGGGACGGGCGGCAGGAGAGCCGGTGGCTGCTGCCATCGTCTCACCCTGAACAGTTCAAGGATCGTGCCAACCTGGCGAATCGAGCCGGCGACAGCCCTTTAGCGTGCGGCGAACAACGGATCGGCCCACCAAGCCTGTGGCGCGGACCTGACAAACCCGACAAAGTGTCGCGAAGCCGTCATTTTTGCAGGGATGGCGGACCCAAAGAGATCCACTGAACCGGCGGCGGAACTCAGCGACAGCGGATGATCCGATCAGCACGCCGCGGCACCGCCGGTGACGGTCTCCCCGGATGTCAAGGCCAAGGCTTGAACCCTGCGATAATCTGTGGTGGTGCGAGGCAGACGCTCATCCCCGTCGCCGATGTCGATCCCAAGCTCGGCCAACAGGTGGAGGTCCACTACGACCTGCCGCAGACCTCGCTGCAGCGTAGCATTGTCATGTCCATCACCTTGCGTTTGAACGGTTTGTCATTTGGCACGGTACATGCGCGGTCATGCGCAGACACGTCAGGGACAAGGAGAAGACGTTCCATGATCACCTCACAGAAAGCCACCCCCGCCGCGGGTCTCCCGGATAAATCCAAGGACGCTCGAGTGTGGCCCGCAACATGAATACGGTTGCTCATCCGGCTCGGCGCTGCCCGCCGATCCACCTTCTCCCAGAATCGGGAGGGAGAGTGTCACGCAGCGCCTTCAAAGTAAGGAACAAACCACTTTGCCGCAGACCTTTCCTCGCGTCCTGCCACCACAACCGTCAATAAAGCTTCGGCCTGGCTGGCTGCGCAGGATATTTCCTGCGTGCGCACCTGCCCTGGTCACGACCGCTCCGGCTCCCGCCGCAAGGGAAGACGGCAAGGCGACGAATTTCCTGCTCGACAACGGCATGGAGGTGGTCGTCATCCCCGATCACCGTGCGCCGATCGTCACCCTTATGGTGTTGTATAAGATCGGCAGCGCCGACGAGCCGCCAGGCAAATCAGGCATTGCCCATTTCCTGGAGCATCTGATGTTCAAGGCGGCGACAACCAACCATGCGGCCGGCGAGCTTGGCCGCGCCGTCTCGGCCATCGGCGGCTCGATCAATGCCTTCACCTCTTACGACTTCACCGGCTACCATGAAACGGTAGCGCCTTCGGCGTTGGAGCAGATGATGAGCTTTGAGGCTGATCGCATGTTCAACCTCATCCTCACCGACGATGATGATATCAAGACCGAGCGCGACGTGATCATGGAGGAGCGCCGCTGGATCGTCGACAACAATCCGCAGACGATGCTGGAAGAGCAGGTTGACGCGACTCTCTGGCAGAACCAGCCTTACCGCATCCCGATCATCGGCTGGATGCAGGAGATGGAGAAGCTGACCTGGAACGACGCTAAAGCGCTCTACGAAAAATATTACAGGCCCAACAACGCCGTGCTGGTGGTGGCCGGCGATGTCGAGCCGGAGACGGTGAAGGAGCTGGCCGAGAAGACCTATGGCAAGCTCGCGCCGGGTCCTGATTTACCGCCGCGCACCCGCCCGGTCGAGCCGGAGCAGAACACCAGGCGCACGGTGACGCTTAGCGACGTACGCGTTTCGGTGCCCAGCTTTTCCACCCATTGGGTGGTGCCGTCCTATCGGACGGCCGAGCCCGGTGAGGCCGAGGCGCTGAACCTCCTGGCCGAAATTCTCGGCGGCGGCAACCGCAGCCGGCTCTATCAGCAGTTGGTGGTGGAACAGGGCCTCGCCGCCAAAGCCGGCGCTCATTTCCAGGGCACCATGCTCGATGCCACCAGGCTCACCATCTACGGCTCGCCGCGCGGCGATGCCAAGCTCGCCGATCTGGAGGCGGCGGCCCATGCAGTGATCGCCCGCATCGTCAAGGACGGTGTGACCGATGACGAGCTGGACAAGGCCAAGAACCGCTGTGTCCGCTCCCAGATCTTCGCCCGCGACAAGCAGTACGATGTGGCCGAGATGTATGGCTCCACGCTCGCCACCGGCGGCACCGTGCAGGACGTCGAGGAATGGCCGGACCGCATCCGCAAGGTCACCGCCGATCAGGTGAAGGCGGTCGCCGCCCGCTATCTCGCGCTCGACCATTCGACCACCGGCTATCTCTTGCCCGACGGAGAATTTGATGTGATGACGAACCAACGCGATGGCGTCTTCGCGCAGGCGCGCTCTCCTTGGAGAAGGGAGGGCAGCGCGCCTCGCCACGCCGCTGGCGATCCTTCTCCTCGCGATGTCGTTCCTCATCCTGCCGGCGCTAAACGCCTGAACATCCAGGACGTTAAATCTGAAAAAGGCATCGACGCCTGGCTGGTGGAGGACCACACGACGCCGATCACTGCCATTCGCTTCGTCTTCGACGGCGGCACCACGCAGGACCCGGCCGGCAAGGAGGGCCTCGCCAATCTGATGAGCGCCCTGTTGGCCGAGGGCGCCGGCGATCTCGACAGCGATGCCTTCCAGGTGAAGCTAGACGATGCCGGCGCCGAGATGAGCTTTAAGGCGCAGCGCGACGGCATTTATGGCTCGATGCGCATGCTGTCCGAACAGCAGGACGCCGCTTTCGATTTGCTTCGGCTCGCGGTCAACAGGCCGCGCTTCGACCGGGAGCCGATCGACCGCATCCGCGCCCAGATCCTTTCCGGCATCATCGCCAAAGAGCGCGACCCCGAGGCGATCGCCGAGCGCAAATGGCTGCGCGCGATCTACGGCACGCATCCCTATTCGAGGCCGGCCGAGGGCACTAAAGAGAGCCTCGCTGGCATCACACCGGCCGATCTCAGCTCCTTCCACAAGGCCACTTTTGCCCTCGACGGCCTGCATGTGGCGGTGGTCGGCGACATCGATGCGAAGACGCTGCGTAAAAAGCTCGACCAGCTGTTCGGCGATTTGCCTCAGAAGCAGTCGCGCGCCCCCGTCGCCGATGTCGATCCGAAGTTCGGCCAGCAGGTGACAGTCGACTACGACCTGCCGGAGACGTTGCTGCGCTTGGCTTATCCCGGGGTGAAGCGCAGCGCGCCAGATTTCTACGCCGCCGGGCTGCTGAACGAAATCCTCGGCGCCTCGCTTTGCGAGGTGGTGCGCGAAGAGCGCGGTCTCGCCTATGACGTCAGCTCCGATCTAGACGATGACGAGCATTCCAACACGATCGTCGTCACCACGGCGACGCGCTCGGACCGCGCAGCCGAGACTCTGAGCCTGATACGCAAGGTGGTGAAGAACATAGCGGACGAGGGGCCGATCGAGAGCGAGCTCGAGGCGGCCAAGACACATCTGATCGGCGCCTTTACCAGCAACCACCTGGATTCTTCCGGCTCGATTGCAGCCACCCTCCTTAAGTGGCAGCTCGACAAGCTCGGCATCGACTACATCCAGCGCCGCGCTGCCCTTATCAGTCAGGTGACACTCGACCAGGTCAAGGCAGCGGCCAAGAAGCTGCTTTCGGGCGAGCCCGCCATTAGGGTCGTCGGCCCGCCGCTAGCGCAAGGAGGCAAAAGTATCAGGTTTATTCTAAAGGCCGCGGAGCGGATTGCGCGGGCCTTGCATTTGCCGGTTGAGGCTGCCGAATCGCCGGATTGTGGCCCGCTTCCTCATCATGCCAGCCACCCTTCGGTGGACGCCGATCGTGGGCTCACCTTGCGCAGCCGCCGGCCGGCCGCTTGAAAGAAGCCCTTGAGGATCTCGGCTTACATCGTCTTCTAGCCGAGCAGGCACTGCAACTCGCGCCATATTCCGAAGGTGTCACGATTCGCCCTCGGCCCTCGGCGTCTGTCGCCGCCAGCCCGCCCTGCGCCACGAGCTTGTGCCAGTGGAACAGCCGGTTGGGGTTTGAACGCCGTTGCGCTGGGCGACAACGCTAACCGTCACGTCCGGCGCGTAGGTCTCCTCGATCCATCGACAGCTTCTCGGTCGTCGACCATCGACGCCGACGGTCGCGACCGTTCAGGATTTCAATCTTCGGATTGCTACCAGTCATGGACACCACACTACTCCTATAGACTTCGTGTCCGCATCATTCGAGGGCTATCTCAGAGCTCCGCGAATCCCTGCCGTCCGGCGTCAGGGATGGGCTGGCAAACTAGCGGTGCTGATATTGACCGCGCGGAAAGTCGCCTTGGGGAACACGCCCTTGTTGCCGGCCGCGATACTGGCGACGTACGTCGCGTGCGAGCCTTCAGATTGCTTCGATTGGCGCTTAGCGAATGTTGCTGGAGATCTCCCGCCTTTTCCGCTGCAATCGCCGCATCCATCAGCGGCTTGGTCAGTTCGCTTTATATTTCGGTCCAAACCGACAGCGGCTGCGTTATACTCGAAGGCCGAGCGCTCGCAACCAGCGTCGGAGGCGATCAAGCCATCGGTTTTCGGAATGACCGGCGACGCCTCTTCTCAACGACTATGCCGTTCGGGCTTTCTGCCGTATTCTTCGCCTTGAACACGGCCGTTTGCTTCGGTTTCGGTTTGGGTGGCGCTTTAAGCTCTGCCGTTGGCGCCGGCGATTGCTTGGTCTGCTGCTTTTCCTTGCGGGCGCCAAGCAAAGCCTTGGCGGTCGCCGCGTCCGCATCCGAGACCTCGCCGGCCGGCTTGCCATCGAGATCGATCCGCGCGGCGCCGGCATCCAGTCTCGCCAAATATTTGGCCATCCTGGTATAGGCGAGCAGGGCTCTCCTCACTTCATCATCAGACAGTTCGCCGTCATGCACGCGAATATCATGATGAATGCCGATCTTGAGCGGCCTGGGCGCTTTCGGATTGAATGCCGCAGGCCACCTTGCCGATAGATGGCGGAAAAGCTGCGCCGGCGATTTCCCTCGGCTAGCGGTCGACATGATCAAGCCTCGTCCAATTTGTTTGCATTTCCCAATTCGGACGTTCGTAGCACGCATATATGCAATGATGATGGAGAATGGAATTCGTCCACAGGGCAAAGCAGTGGGCGCTCACGTCTTTCCATTCGGGCAGACGAAGCGCCTGCTGCAGCGAGCAGGATCCGGTAGCAGTCACGCCGAGTCGTCCCATCTCTCCGCCAGCCCCTCCGTTGGCAGCGTATCTGAAACGCCGGAGCGAAAAAGCCGGCCCTCCGCCGAGCTCGTCGGCGAGTAGGACGCCAAAAGCGTCGCGGCGCGCACTACCCTATCAGCCGTTCGCCGTATCAGGCGAGCGTGTCGTAGCGAGAAAGCTGCTCAGGCGACCGTTTTCGCGATCTCAGCCGTTCAAACGCCGTTTGGGACGACAAATCATGCGAGTGGTTGGCGAAACGGTTCCGCCGAAGCCCTTCACGCCACCTCCGAATTATCGGGTCATTACCAGGCAGGCAGTGAACCGCTCGATCAAAATGCCCCCCGCGCTGGAGTGCGCCCCTGAGGGTGGACACTGATCAGGCCGCTGTTTTGCCAGTCTGCCGGATGTGCTGATCCTCGAATTGCTGCGGGCTGAGATATCCCAGCGCCGAATGGAGCCTGCGTTTGTTGTAGACCGCCTCGATGAAGTGGGGAGGTGTCCGGCAACGTCCTCGGAGGTCTCGAAAGCCATGGGTAGACGGCATCGACCTTCAGCGTCTTCATGAAGCTCTCGGCCTTGGCGTTGTCGTACGGATTCCCTCTGCGCCCCATCGAGCCGATCAGACCGTTGGCGGCAAGAAGCTGCCGGTAGATCTCAGCAGCATATGGCGAGCCGCGATCGGAGTGGTGGATGCAGCCGGCAGGTGGCATTCTTTGCTCGATAGCAGCCTTCAAAGCCGCGACTGTCAGGCGTGCATCGATTGACCGGCCGATGGCGTAGCCGACAATCAGGCGCGACCAGGCATCGAGGACGATGGCGACGTAGACGAACCGGGTTGGCAGGGCAACGTAGGTTATGTCGCTGACCCAGAGCTGGTTCGGCCCCGTCGGAACAATGTCTTGGGCCAGGTTCGGGAAGATCGGACCGCCGTGATCACTATCGGTTGTGGCAATAAATCGCCATCTATTCTTTGGTTGCAGGCCGTGTTCGCACATCAGCCGCCGGATCTTTTTATTGTTCACGACCACGCCCTGCTGACGCAGGGCCGCACCAACGCGGCGATAGCCGTAGAATTCGAACTCGTCACAGATGGCAAACATGGCCTCAACGATCGCCGTGTCGTCAGCCCGCTTTTCCGGACGGTCATAGTAGGTCGAGCGCGCGGTGCCCATCAGCCGGCATCCTTCGGCGACGGAGATACCGCGGGGCCGGTGATAACGGATGTAGTCCCTCTTCTCGGCGGCGGTGCGCTTTTCAGAGCCCCCTTTAGGAACTCCAGTTCCAGGGCCTGCTGCCGACGAGCCGCTCAAGGGCCGCGATCCGAGCTTCGTATTCCTGGATCAGGTCGGCCGCCTGCGCATCGTCGTCGAAGGCGCCTTCCTCGTATTTGCGGACCCAGACCCGGATCAGGTTGCGGGTGATGTCGTGGAGTTCGCCAAACCGTGTAGCGTCTCGCCTGACAGATATTCCTGCGCGACTTGACGCTTAAACTCGATGCTGTGTGTTCGGTATCTTGCCATGATTCTCTCTTCGAAAAGCCGACAAGACTGGTCAATCCCTCATGCCGAACTGTCCACCCTCAGGGGCGCACTTCACGCGACGGAGAAAATCGCTTGTTATATGACCCTCTCAGTTACCGCGTGCATCAGCCGTCTACGTGGTGGGATCGCGCATCAACAGGCGGATTTGGTTGAAGCCACGATGATCCGGGGGAAAACAGGACGCCGGCTTGTCTTGATGCGATAGCCTCTTGATTACGTCGCCGGATGGGTAGCATGCCACAGCTAGGGACGGTTTTGATTGAGGTGATGTGTTATCTGCGCCGATCAAGCGGGCGGGCGAATACTCTTCAATGTCCGCGCTGACAGCCATGCGAATACCGCTTCGTTCTCAATCTGTGAACAAGGACCGAATGCTGGCCTTGGCAAGTCGCTCAGCCGAGCTTTAATCCTTTGCCGAGCGCCATTGAATCATAAATGGGGGTATATGATGATCAGGCGATGGCTATCCCATGCTCGGATAGGAGACCACGGGCCTGGTTGACAAGCCTCACCCGATCGGCGACCAGCCGTCGACGAACGCGATGAACGGCCTGGATCGCCAGCTGATCGATCCACTTTGCCGGCACAAAGTGTGCCGGCACAAAGCGCAGTGAGGGCCGGCTAACTAACTGCTTCGCAGATGGCTCAGCATAGTTGCGGTGATCCGCGTTGGATTTCACGTATGGGTCACAAACCGTGGGCTGATCAACCGAACCTCACGGCCGAGATCGGAAAGTGCCCAATAGTGCGCCCCGTGGTGGAGAGGCGGGTTCATCATCCAGCAGCTGCCGGAGTTCCCCTGGCTCGAATGCCACCATTGGTGGGGAGGCGGGTTCATGATCAAACAGCTGCCGGGGCTCCTCCTCGTGCGGCAAGCGCCTCGTCAGCCGGTCTTGCAGCGCCTGCCGATCGGCCACGAGGTTGTCGAGGTGCAGCGGCTCGTGGTCCGGCTGCTCCCCGTTGAGCAATCGTCCAACCAGCGCCCACGTGCCGTCCAACACAAAGACGCCGCAATCATAATCGTTCGACTGTCGGGGCATGCGGGCTGGCGCCAAGGTGGCGTTCAGCAGTCCTGCGAGCTGTTTTGCAGGCACGTCGTTGTATCCCTCTCGCTGGAGGGAGTCGTAGTGATAGGCCAACCGCGTTTCCGGTTTGCGGCGATCAACGAGCAGCAGCGACCAATGCGTGCCGGGGTTAGTAGGAGTGCCATTGTTCACTGGAAGGAACAGGAAGTCGGCTGGCGCGTCATTTTGATTATAGATGGACTGCAATGTGTCGCGCGCGTCTTGCGGCGCCATGTGACGCAGTAGATGGGAGATCGACGGATCCACCAGCCGTGTCCTGCCGGCGAGCGTCGGATCGGTTGTCCGCAGCTGCTCCTCCAGCAATTGGTAATCCCTCAGGATATGGGCGTCGCTGAGCCACTCGGTGGCGTCGAGCACCGACCCGTTGGGGACATTGGACGAGGCTGTCGTATCGAGCGCCCTGATCTGAGTGTCGGAGGAACTGGTCGTTAGCGTCGTCACATCAACCAGTGGAAGGCCACGGTAGGTGTCTGGCAGCCTAGGGATTACTGGCGAGGCGGGTTGGGGAGCCCTTGCCGGTGGCGATGGCGCAGCTTCACTCATCGGCGAAAGTCGACCGCGGTGGATGGGCCGAAAGTCACCGGGCCCTCCCGTCGCCGCGACGGCGGCGGCGGACCCTGTCGCTTGCATCATGGGCTGCCACTCCGATTCGCGGAGCATCTGCCCGCGCGGACGCACCGGTGCAGAATGAGCATCGTCGCGTAAGTCGGACGGTGTGGGCGCATTCAGATCAACAAAAGACTGAAGACCGCCGAAGGTGTTGGAGCGAGCCCTGACAGGGGGCGCTGGCGCAAAGTGAGCATCGTCGCGTAAGTCGGACGGTGTGGGCGCATTCAGATCAACAAAAGACTGAAGACCGCCGAAGGTGTTGGAGCGAGCCCTGACAGGGGGCGCTGGCGCAAAGTGAGCATCGTCGCGTAAGTCGGACGGTGTGCGCGCATTCAGATCAACAAAAGACTGAAGACCGCCGAAGGTGTTGGAGCGAGCCCTGACAGGGGGCGCTGGCGCAAAGTGAGCATCCTCGCGCAAAACAGGGGCAATATGGCGCCCAGATCCCAACTCTCCGACGCCCGATCTCCGCAGATGCACCAGCGCGGCGTGGATCGCTACGTAATCACCTTCATAGAGCTTGACATCATCATCTAGCGTCTTGTCGTTAAGGCGATCGGCAATGCCTATCTTACCGTTTTTGTGTAGGTAGTCACTGAAACGTGTAAGAGCAGATGTATACCTCATTGCCTTGGCTTGGTCGATGTTCTTCGCAGACGGAGTTGCATTGTACAGTTTGATGAGGGCTTCATCCTGGGAATAGGGATTGCGGACAGAGCGACCTATGACTGGCAGGGGGCCGCCGGCCGCCGCAATCTTGAGATGATGCATTGGCACTTCGAGGGAGGGACCACCCGATCCCTCGTACTGCTTCCGATCCTGGTTGAGCGATCTCTCGCCCAGCCGAGTCGCAAAGCCCTGCTTTCCGTTGGCAACGAGCCAGCGAGCGAAGTTCAAAAGAGGATTTACATTGACCTTGAAGGTGGTCTCCGCGACCTTGCCCTTGCGGAGCGCCGATTCCAGCACCGCGAGAAGGGACGCATCTTCGGAATAAAGAGCACGTTTGTCGCCACCCACGGTAACCAGTGTTGCAGACTGGGTTGCGTTGTTCAGTTTGATGAGGGGTTCGTCACAGGAATGCGGTTTCCGGAGAGGCCGACCTACGATCGGCACGCCGCCGGCCTCCGCAGTCTTGAGATTGCGCATCGGCGCTTCGAGGGACGGACCACCCGATCGCTCGTACTGCTTCAAATCCTGTTTCAGCGACGTCTCATCAAGGCGAGTAGCAAAGCCCTGCTTTCCGTTGTCAACAAGCCAACGAGCGAAGCGCAAAAGAGGATTTACATTGGCCTTGACGGTGCCCTCCGTGACCTTGCCCTTGCGGAGCGCAGACTCCAGCACCCCGATAAGGGACGCATCTTTGGAATAAAGAGCACGGTTGTCGCCACCCACGGTGACCAGTGTTGAATTTTGGGTCGCATTGGTAGGACGCTTGAAGCCGTCAAGATCTTTGTTCGGCGCGTCAGGGTTGTTGATTCGCCCCCGCCCGATCTGCGCTTCGTTGATAGCGGGTAGCAGCGAGGTTGCGGCCTGCATCAGCACGCGTGTGCCTGAATTCCCGCTTTCGATCAGCAGCCCCTGAACGGCGACCTGCGGATTGTTTAGTGTCTTCTGCCTCTTCGCCGGTGCGCCATACTCATCGCCCCGATCCGCGGCACTACCCAAAGGTTGTTCCTCAGCGAAACTTTGCACGGGCAATTGGGCCGTCGGCTCTAATGTCGACCGCGAATTGCCTTTCCTTGGGCGCCAAGTCCTCACCCCAATGCGCTCGTCTTGAGAGACATCAAGGACCTGGTTAGGGCGGGCAACTGCGGCATCGACATGTGGCACGTCGCGCAGGTGCTGCTCAAATGCTGCTTGCTCTTGCTTTGGCCGCTGTTGCACCGTGGCGTTGTACGTAGCAGAATATCGCCCGGACGGGTTGACGTTCTGAAATCGGTCCATATTCCAACTCCGGTTGTGGCCGGTTTGCAAATGCAGGCAGCCTCGTTCTCCCCCTACTAGTGTTATCTTTCGAGAGGCTGACGCGGGTTACAAAAGTCAGCATGTCGCATTCTTGGTTTTGCAAAGGGGCGCGTTGAGCGGCAGCCTCTGCGCCAGACAGACCGTTGACCCGTGCGGGTCGAGTCCGCTTCGAACAAGTCTGAATACGGGCGAATGTCCCGGATTAACGAGCGGATTTTTGCCGTCGAGCGGGAGGGTTGCGGATCAACGTGATGTCGTATCGCGCCGGCATTGCGAAGGCGAGCATCGCCAAGTCAATCTATGCGGAACTTTGTGTGACGAGGCGATCGGGCGGCATGGTTCGCCAGCACTTGGATCACCTCCATACCACGTTCCATCTGACATCCGAGATGTGCTTCGCTAACTGAGTAGGGCCGTCAGGTGGTCTTCGATGCGGCGATCACTAGTTTGAACACCATCGGCTTGGCGGTGGTCGGCGACAACGAGCCCCTGGGTGCACCGTCCTGTGCCGCACGGTGGCGAAGACACTCTCGATGGGGTTGCCAACGGGTATGAGACAATGGTGCCCATGTGAAACGTCCCAACAATCTATCCTTGTATCTTTGGGCATCGCAGGTCACCGATTAATGTCGGGCTTGCACTACCGCACCGCTGCGGCGCGGAAACCAAAGTGAGACTGGGCCGGCTTGACTGTCATCGCGTTTTTCGCCGCCTTGTGTGGGCCGCCTGTTGTTTCAAGGCCGCGTCGTCCGCGAGGGGAGCTTTCCCCTCCCCTTGCTCTCCCATAGCCGTAACAGCCGGGCCGATGTTCAACGGCTGGTTCCGCAACGAACGCGTCGGCTCCGGCACCGCGCTTTATGTCGCCGGCAATCGACTGGCGCTCGACGCCTTCCACGCCGAAGTCGGGAACGGCGTCGAGCATCCCGGTGTAGGTTTGCTCGGCGCGGCGGAGAGCTCCCGCGCTGGCGCTTCCTCGACCAGCCGGCCGAGATAGAGCGCTCACTCTTGTCGCGATCGGCCTGAGCTCATGCCCAACACTGCCTCGGTGCCGAACAACGGAATCGCATCGGCCCAGCCAGGCGCTGCGCCAGCAGGGCATCGGCCAGCCTCGCTCCGAGGACGCGCCCGAAGCCACATCGTTCGGCAGCCATGAGCGCGCCGGCATCATCCCACCGTCCGAACGAGGGTGCCGAACTGCGAAGGTCGTCCGCCAGATCGATGACCACCTCGTCGCCCTGGACGAAACCGAACTCAACCAGCACCGCGGCGAGGCCCTTTTTGTCAGGATATCCTTGGCGCGCCGCGCTGCCAGCCGACGCCAAGCCAGGAGTGTCGCCCGGTTGCGTGAGAGCACGGCATCATGTAGCTGATGTCACTGAGGCGAATGGCCTCGGGAATACGGGCAGAGGCTGCGTGCCGCACGCACCGTGATAGCCTTGGCGCTTCGGGACCGTTCGGATGGGCCACAGTTTTCTGGCGCGAAGCACGGGCGATGGATGTTCAAAAGCTGACAGAGGGCAGACAAAATGTCAGGTTCGGAACAGACATTGGCAAAAATGTCAGGTTCATTACGACCGGCCATCTGGGCACTGCGGTGGTTTTTCCAAGCAATCAGGCGCTTACTGGCGCTGAGCGCGCTGGCACGGCTGTTGCACATTTGATGCTGACTGCACGCATTGGGGGCAGACGAGCGACGCTCTCTCTCCCCCTGAACCCGTGTGCTGTCTCTGAGCGGGAACAAACTCGCGCAGAAAGCAAACTTTGGAGCGCAACATGGTACTGCAGATCGAGTCCCCGGCGCCTTCGATTATGGTCGAGAACTGGCTGCGTGGCGAGCCCCTCACGAGCTTCAAGCCCGGCAAAGTGTATATCGTCGAATTTTGGGCAACGTGGTGCGGACCATGTGTGGACGGGATGCCGCATCTGATGCAGCTGCAGGAGAAGTACAGGGACAGCGGGGTCGAGATCGTCGGAGTCGCGGCTTCTGAAGACGCTCCAACGGCCGATGAGGCCCGAAGCGAGTTGGACGCGTGGTTGACCGAAAAGTTCCCGAACCTGAATTATCGGATCGCGTTCGACTCAACAGGCGAAATGGACAAGCTTTGGATGGAGCCCAGCTTTTCTGTCGGGATTCCGACCTCGTTCGTGGTCGATCGAGACGGCCACATCGCCTTTATCGGTCATCCGATGAAACTCGACAAAGTCTTGCCGAAAGTGCTTGGCGGCAGCTGGCGCAGCAGCGAGCAAGCGAAAGCCGCCGATACGAAGCGGATTGCGAAATGGGAACCCATAGCGCGCGAACAAGCGCTGATGAAGCTGATCGATGATAGATATTGGGCGGCGGTGGAGAAAAAGGATTGGAAGACGGCGCTCTCGGCGATCGAAGAAGGCATCGCCTTGTTGCCGGACAACCTCGGTTTTCGCCGGTCTCATGTGAATCTGTTGCTTAACAAAATGCGCGACATGCAGGCCGGCTTGCCCGTCATGCGCCAATTCGTTCGCGACGCGATCAACAGAAACTCCGAGGATTGGATGATTGCGGCGCTAGATCAACTCTTCCATCCGAACTTTGGCGGTTCGCACTTTCCGTCTGCTGAGCGGTTGGCGATGGGCAAACAGCTGTCCGAACACATCCTGGCACTGAATCCCCCGCAAGGCGAAGGCCTTAAGTTCTCTTATCCGGCCGTCGCTCGGTACTATCATGAGAGCGGCAACAAAGATCGGGCGATCGAGTTGATCGAGCTGGCACTGAAGTCGCTGGACGGTCCGGACCCTGACGCGAACGCAGTTAAACAGCACCTTTTGCCGGAGTTGCTACAGGCTCTGGCCAACTACAAGGGTGAGAAGGTTTGTTACGGCGCTCTCTGTGTGGCTCCGCAAAAGGATCCTCCCAAGAGGTCAAAGCGGCGGCCAAGGAGGAAACCAAAGAAGGGGCGATAGTCAGAACGGCTTACTGGCTATTCGTCCATTCCCTGGCGTGGTTGTGCAAATAGGCTGGCCCAGGCGGCCAGCCCAGCCTCGCCGTCATCCGCAAACAAGTGAACGACCAAGGAGAATACGTCCCCTGATCACCTCCCCAAAGCATACTGTCGCCGCGGGTCTCTCAGACCCGTCAAAGATGGCACTGGAGTAAGGCTTGGCAACATGAAGAAGCTTACTCAGCCAGCTCGACGCCGTCCACCGATCCACCTGCTCCCACAGGCGGGGAAGACGGGACGCAGCCGACCGTCAGAGCCACGTTAGCATTCGCACGCTCCGGCAACGGAGCACCGTTCAACATCTGCACCAGGAACATCCAAAATGGCAAAGTCGAAATTCCGGCCGCTGCATGACCGCGTGGTCGTTCGCCGCGTCGAGTCCGAAGCGAAGACCGCTGGCGGGATCATCATCCCCGACACCGCAAAGGAAAAGCCGCAGGAAGGCGAGATCATCGCCGTCGGATCCGGCGCGCGCGACGAGGCGGGCAAGCTTGTTCCGCTCGATGTGAAGGCTGGCGACCGCATCCTGTTCGGCAAGTGGTCCGGCACCGAAGTGAAGCTCAATGGCGAAGACCTTCTGATCATGAAGGAATCCGACATTATGGGCATCATCGGCTGAACCGCCGCCGCCTTTCATCGGCACCATCCCATCTGAATTTCGGGCGAGACGCCCAGGAGCAAAAATGGCCAAAGATGTAAAATTCTCCCGTGACGCCCGCGAGCGCATGCTGCACGGCATCAACATCCTCGCCGACGCGGTGAAGGTGACCCTCGGCCCCAAGGGCCGCAACGTGGTCATCGACAAGTCGTTCGGCGCTCCGCGCATCACCAAGGACGGCGTTACCGTCGCCAAGGAAATCGAGCTTTCCGACAAGTTCGAGAACATGGGCGCGCAGATGATCCGCGAAGTCGCTTCGAAGACCAACGATATCGCCGGCGACGGCACCACGACCGCGACCGTTCTCGCCCAGGCGATCGTGCAGGAAGGCCACAAGGCGGTTGCCGCCGGCATGAACCCGATGGACCTGAAGCGCGGCATCGACCTCGCCGTGACCGAGGTAGTCGCATACCTCACCAAGAACGCCACGAAGATCAAGACCTCGGAAGAGGTTGCCCAAGTCGGCACCATCGCCGGCAATGGCGACGAGTCGGTCGGCAAGATGATCGCCAAGGCGATGCAGAAAGTCGGCAACGAAGGCGTCATCACCGTCGAGGAAGCCAAGACCGCCGAGACAGAGCTCGAAGTCGTCGAGGGCATGCAGTTCGATCGCGGCTACCTCTCGCCCTATTTCGTCACCAACCCGGACAAGATGGTCGCCGATCTCGAAGACGCCTACATCCTGCTGCATGAGAAGAAGCTCTCGAACCTGCCGGCGATGCTGCCGATCCTCGAGGCTGTCGTCCAGACCTCCAAGCCGCTCCTCATCATCTCCGAGGACGTCGAAGGCGAGGCTCTGGCCACGCTGGTCGTCAACAAGCTGCGTGGCGGCCTGAAGATTGCTGCCGTCAAGGCTCCGGGCTTCGGCGATCGCCGTAAGGCCATGCTTGAGGACATCGCCATCCTGACAGGCGGTCAGGTCATCTCCGAAGACCTCGGCATCAAGCTCGAGAATGTCGGCCTCAACATGCTCGGCCGCGCCAAGAAGGTGTCGATCTCCAAGGAGAACACCACCATCGTCGACGGCGCCGGCAAGAAGGCCGAGATCCAGGGCCGCGTCGCCCAGATCAAGCAGCAGATCGAGGAGACCACCTCGGACTACGACAAGGAGAAGCTCCAGGAGCGTCTCGCCAAGCTGGCCGGCGGCGTTGCCGTCATCCGCGTCGGCGGTGCGACCGAAGTCGAAGTCAAGGAAAAGAAGGACCGCGTCGACGACGCGCTGAACGCCACGCGTGCGGCCGTTGAAGAAGGCATCGTCGCCGGCGGCGGCGTCGCGCTGCTGCGCGCTTCACTCGCCATCAAGGCCGAAGGCGCCAATGCTGACCAGACCGCGGGCATCGCCATCGTACGCCGCGCACTGCAGGCGCCGGCCCGTCAGATCGCCGCCAACGCCGGGGCCGAGGCCTCGATCGTCGCCGGCAAGATCCTCGACAACAAGGGCGTGACCTATGGCTTCAACGCGCAGACCGGCGAATATGGCGACATGATCGCCATGGGCATCGTCGATCCGATGAAGGTCGTGCGCACGGCTCTCCAGGACGCGGCCTCGGTCGCCGGCCTCCTGGTTACCACCGAAGCCATGATCGCCGAGGCTCCGAAGAAGGAGTCCGCTGGCGGCATGCCGGGCGGCATGCCCGGCGGCGGCATGGGCGGCATGGGCGGCATGGATTTCTAATCCGGCCAACAGGCTTCAGACTACGGAAGGGCGGCAGCGATGCCGCCCTTTTCTTTGACGCGGATCCAAGCCGCCCCCCGATCCACAGGCCTACATGCGGCGGCATTTTCATGGCGGACACCAATGACTGAATTCATTCTCTTCGCCATAGTCGGCTTCCTCGCCCAGGCGGTCGACAGCGCGCAAGGCATGGCCTATGGCGCGATCTCCTCCACGGTGCTGCTCTCCTTCGGCGTACCGCCGGCGCAGGCTTCCGCCGCGGTGCACGTGGCGGAAGTGTTCGCAACGGCACGCGCCTCTCACGGCCTTGCTTGCTGCTTCGGACCATGCGGATGGGCCGCTATGCTGGCGGCGGGAAGCACGTGATGCGTGTCCAAAAACCTGACAGCGGGAGACAAATGTCAGGTTCAGAACAAATTGGCAAAAGTGTCAGGTTCATTACGACCGGCCATCTGGGCACTGCGGAGGTTTTCCAAGCAATCAGGCGCTTACTGCGCTGAGCGCGCTGGCACGGCTTTTGCACATTGAGGATGCGGCAACATGAGTGAGGCTGGCCACAGTGTGTCAAGCATAGAGCGGCGGTGTTCGACGCTCGAGCAATCAGGACTTGCCGCCTCGCCCGGCCAATTCAATGGAGAACGGCATGATCGCCCTCACTCACAACGTGATTCTGGCGATGGGCATTTACTGCTACTTCCTCACCGCTCGGGCGATTTTCTCATGGCTTCACGCTATGAACGTCATCAATTCGCGTCACCCGTTCGTCGGCACGATCGGGAATTTCCTGTTCGGCACGACAGAACCGGTGCTGGCGCCGGTCCGCCGCTTCCTGCCCAATCTCGGCTGTATCGATATTTCGCCTATCATAGTGGTTTTGATCATCCCCTTCATCCGCCATTGCCTTCTGACCACGGTGTAATTGCCCACCCCTCGCCCACTCGATGCGGCACAATGCTGGTCACTCGTCTTCGATGTCCGGGTACTGCGGGGGAGCCTTGCAATCTTGCTGACAGTTTGCGGGGATCTGGCATTGGGTGCGGCTGCCCTGTTCCAATAGTGCGAAAGCGCCACTCGTCACCGAAGTCGTACAGGAAGGTCATGGCCGATCCCCATTTCTGGAAGGCCGTGATGACGCGTGTACGCTTGGCGTTGCGAGAGCCGCTCCACTCTATGTCGGCGCAAATTCCGAAACGCCGGGCGAGGCGAACAGCCTTCCCGTCAGCTTTGAATTGAAGCCATAGGATCCATGTCGAAGCCATATGGTGCCACGATGGATTCGGCCAATCCGCTAGCGTGCTCGAATGTCACCTCGATGTCCTGATAAAGGCGCGCCCGAAGAGAGACCCGCAAGATCAAGGTGGCTGGTTTATTCTGACGATAGCCGCTGACGGTTTGGAGGATGATTTTGAAGACTTCGCGCCCGGGACGAGACGCGTGGTATCGACGAGGGTTCGAATGTCGGCGCGCCCTTTTGCGGCCCACGTGGCGCGATAGCTGTCAACTGTTCGAGCGGGGATCTCGGTGCAGCGCAGCGCACTTTCACTGCCAGTAGCCTAGCGGCTGGCTCCTGTTCCCTACCGGCCACGCTCCTATGCTCGTTGCGATCCTGGGCCTGCTGTCGAGGAAGCGTTCCGCGGCGGCCACCCTCGTCTCGAGGCTTCACCAGCTTCAACTCAATTCCAACGCTCTCAAACTCCCGCGGCCTGTTCGAGGCCGCATCCAATCCCCCTGCACGGCAGCACGCGCTCCGATCGAAGCACTCGCGGGTATTGAGCATGGCATGCATTGTCACAGCCCGTTTTTGTGCCACGGCAACTGCGGTTCGTTTGAAGCCTACCCGCTCCCTGAGTTTGAGGCTCGTCTCCGCAGGCTGCTGTCGGCCGAGCTGCGGGCCAGGATGACTGTCGCCGCTTGTTAGAGAAGCCCTCGCCGATGACGATCGCCACTTCGGGATATGTGGCTATCATAGTCGATTTCTCCCAATCGATATCGCCGGGGCGTCAGGCCCCGAGCCAAGCAGCGAGCAGACATCCGCCCCCAAGCTGCGACGCCTGGTGCGGGCAATTGGCCCCGCATCCCGATCCGGGGCCGACAGGCATCACTATTGCAGTCCGCAGGTCATCGAGTGGTGCCGCGTCAGCGATATCGACTTATCTATTTTTGCGGAGGTTTCCGTGCCAACGGAGAATTCTTCACTATCAACACGATAGCTGCAAACCGGCGGGTCTCATATCCAAGATGGTTAGATTGCAGACAAAGCGAAGTTCGGGGTCGCCCCGCTGAGTGGCTAGCTCGACGGTCGCGCAGCCCGCTCGCGAGCGCGCCCTCAACAGCGCTGAAGCGAGCGAGCGGCTTAGGTGGTCATCGATGTTTCCCGGTAAAGGTCGGGTTGCTGACACCACCCTGATTCGGAGCAACCGCCGATGACCGACCACTGAAGCAGCGCACCTCGTGGAGAAAGCCCCCGACGCTAAAGTTTCGAGCTTGGATAACGGCACTGCTACGGCCGCTCTTCGTTCGGCCCAAACGGCTCTGGTCAATTGCCGAAATGGGTGGGCGTCATACATCTGTTCGAGCGGGGAATGCTCGATGCAGCATCCTTCCACGGCGAGTCGCCTGCGGCCGGCTCCCCTTCCCGGCCAGCCACGCTCTAGACTTCTGTGCTCGTTGCGGTCCTAGCCTGCCTGTCGAGAACAGCGTTCCGCGGCGACCACCCTAGTCTCCAGGCCTTCGCCAGCTTCCACTCAATTCCAACACTCTCAAGTGCTCGGCCAGTTCGAGGCGCATCCTATCCGCTTGCGCGGCAGCACGCTCAATCCTGGCTCGCACGAGCAATCTATGTCCCTAACCTACCCCACGTTCGGCGCTGTCCAATGTCCGACAATATCGGACGCGCAACGTAGCAGAGCCTAATCTATCACCTTGCGTTTGAACAGTTTTCTCATTTGGCACGGTACATGCGCGGTCATGCGCAGACACGTCAGGGACAAGGAGAAGACGTTCCATGATCAACTCCCCGAAAGCCACCGCCACCGCGGGTCTCCCGGATAAATCCTAGGATGACGCTCGAGTGTGGCCCGCAACATGAATACGGTTGCTCATCCGGCGCGGCGCTGCCCGCCGATCCACCTGCCCCAGAGAGGGAGACAGGTACGCAACGTCTTCAAACCGAGGACCAGCTCACTTTGCCTCGAACCTTGCCCTCGCCCCACCATAACAAGCGGAGCCATTGATGAAAGTTCTGTCTGACGGGCTGCGCAGGATGCCTGCTGCGACCACCCTGGTGACCACCGCTCCGGCTCTGGCCGCAAGGGACGACGGCAAGGCGACGAATTTCCTGCTCGACAACGGCATGGAAGTGGTCGTCATCCCCGATCACCGTGCGCCGATCGTCACCCATATGGTGTGGTATAAGATCGGTAGCGCCGACGAGCCGCCGGGCAAATCAGGCATTGCCCATTTCCTGGAGCATCTGATGTTCAAGGCGGCGACAACCAACCATGCGGCCGGCGAGCTTGGCCGCGCCGTCTCGGCCATCGGCGGCTCGATCAATGCCTTCACCTCTTACGACTTCACCGGCTACCATGAAACGGTAGCGCCTTCGGCGTTGGAGCAGAAGATGAGCTTTGAGGCTGATCGCATGTTCAACCTCATCCTCACCGACGATGATGATATCAAGACCGAGCGCGACGTGATCATGGAGGAGCGCCGTTTGTTCGTCGACAACAATCCGCAGACGATGCTGGAAGAGCAGGTTGACGCGACCCTCTGGCAGAACCAGCCTTACCGCATCCCGATCATCGGCTGGATGCAGGAGATGGAGAAGCTGACCTGGAACGACGCTAAAGCGCTCTACGAAAAATATTACAGGCCCAACAACGCCGTGCTGGTGGTGGCCGGCGATGTCGAGCCGGAGACGGTGAAGGAGCTGGCCGAGAAGACCTATGGCAAGCTCGCGCCGGGTCCTGATTTACCGCCGCGCACCCGCCCGGTCGAGCCGGAGCAGAACACCAGGCGCACGGTGACGCTTAGCGACGTACGCGTTTCGGTGCCCAGCTTTTCCACCCATTGGGTGGTGCCGTCCTATCGGACGGCCGAGCCCGGTGAGGCCGAGGCGCTGGACCTCCTGGCCGAAATTCTCGGCGGCGGCAACCGCAGCCGGCTCTATCAGCAGTTGGTGGTGGAACAGGGCCTCGCCGCCAAAGCCGGCGCTCATTTCCAGGGCACCATGCTCGATGCCACCAGGCTCACCATCTACGGCTCGCCGCGCGGCGATGCCAAGCTCGCCGATCTGGAGGCGGCGGCCCATGCAGTGATCGCCCGCATCGTCAAGGACGGGGTGACCGATGACGAGCTTGAGCGGGCGAAGATTCGCTCTGTCCGCTCGATGATCTTCGCCCGCGACAGGCAGGATCTCATGGCTAAGCTGTATGGCCGGATGCTCGCCACCGGCGGCACCGTGCAGGACGTCGAGGAATGGCCGGACCGCATCCGCAAGGTCACCGCCGATCAGGTGAAGGCGGTCGTCGCCCGCTATCTCGCGCTCGACCATTCGACTACCGGCTATCTCTTGCCCGACGGAGAATTTGATGTGATGACGAACCAACGCGATGGCGTCTTCGCGCAGGCGCGCTCTCCTTGGAGAAGGGAGGGCAGCGCGCCTCGCCACGCCGCTGGCGACCCTTCTCCTCGCGATGTCGTTCCTCATCTTGCCGGCGCTAAACGCCTGAACATCCAGGACGTTAAATCTGAAAAAGGCATCGACGCCTGGCTGGTGGAGGACCACACGACGCCGATCACTGCCATTCGCTTCGTCTTCGACGGCGGCACCACGCAGGACCCGGCCGGCAAGGAGGGCCTCGCCAATCTGATGAGCGCCCTGTTGGCCGAGGGCGCCGGCGATCTCGACAGCGATGCCTTCCAGGTGAAGCTAGACGATGCCGGCGCCGAGATGAGCTTTAAGGCGCAGCGCGACGGCATTTATGGCTCGATGCGCATGCTGTCCGAACAGCAGGACGCCGCTTTCGATTTGCTTCGGCTCGCGGTCAACAGGCCGCGCTTCGACCGGGAGCCGATCGACCGCATCCGCGCCCAGATCCTTTCCGGCATCATCGCCAAAGAGCGCGACCCCGAGGCGATCGCCGAGCGCAAATGGCTGCGCGCGATCTACGGCACGCATCCCTATTCGAGGCCGGCCGAGGGCACTAAAGAGAGCCTCGCTGGCATCACACCGGCCGATCTCAGCTCCTTCCACAAGGCCACTTTTGCCCTCGACGGCCTGCATGTGGCGGTGGTCGGCGACATCGATGCGAAGACGCTGCGTAAAAAGCTCGACCAGCTGTTCGGCGATTTGCCTCAGAAGCAGTCGCGCGCCCCCGTCGCCGATGTCGATCCGAAGTTCGGCCAGCAGGTGACAGTCGACTACGACCTGCCGGAGACGTTGCTGCGCTTGGCTTATCCCGGGGTGAAGCGCAGCGCGCCAGATTTCTACGCCGCGGAGCTGCTGAATGAAATCCTCGGCGGCTCGCCCTTCACGTCGCGCCTGTGGCAGGAGGTGCGCGAGCGCGGCTTGACCTATTTCGCCTATTCCAGCTTGGTCGACCACCGGCATTCCAGCGCGCTGCAGGTTGGGACGGCGACGCGTTCGGACAGGGCGGCCGGGACGCTGAATCTGGTGCGCAAGGTAGTGAAGGAGATGGCGGAAGAAGGTCCGACCGAGGCCGAGCTCGAGGCGAGCAAGAAATGTCTGATCGGCGGCTATGCCATCCGCAAACTGGGCTCCTCCATCACGATTGCAGCCACGCTCATCGAGTGGCAGCTCGACAGGCTCGGCATCGACTACATCCAGCGCCGCGCTGCCCTTATCAGTCAGGTGACGCTCGACCAGGTCAAGGCAGCAGCCAAGAAGCTGCTTTCGGCCGAGCCCGCCATTATGGTTGTCGGCCCGCCGGTGGGAGGCGAAGGATAAGCCCAGGACCCGTATTCGGGACCCTTTTCGCGGGGAGCGAAATTCCGGTTCGGTGAGCTAATGAGGCCCCCGGAGCGGTTTCAGCGGCCCTGCGATGCGTCAGCCGGTTTAGGCGAGCGTTCCCCCGGATGTCCTAAAAAGGCGCTGTTAACGAATTTTTTAACCCGCGACGGGTTATTCGCGAGACTGAAGGCAATAGGCGGTCTATGGGTGAATCAAACACAAGCGCTTTTCCGCTGCATCGTCGGCGGAAATTGATCGAATCTATCGCCCGGGTCCTGGAATCCAAGAACGGGGAGGACGCAAATGCCTTCTGGCGCAGCACCGTCAAGACAATTCTCGTCCAACTGTCCGAATCAGGGATTGCGCCGGGGCTCGCCGAACAGGAAGTTAGAACGCTTCTCCGTGCTGTCTTAGGCGATATAGTCCGTCGTGTCCCATGAGGTAGATGCTATGGGGCGAGCGGCGACGGTGTGGCATTCTTCGGCGCTGTTGGATCCATCATCAGAAGGAGCGCCGCAAGTGAGGGCAAGATCCTCTCGGTTCACAGTGTCAGAACCGCTAGCGGCGTACTCGATCTAGCCGAGGAATGCCTGCCACGCGACCGGGGCAAAGTGGTTCTTCACTGGTTCAGTGGCACGCGCCGAAGCTCGGCGCGCGGCGCAGGCAGGCTGTTATTTCTCGGTGAGCCAGGCGATGCTACAAAATCGCGCGGGCGCGAGATCGTTGCTCAACTGCCCATAGATCGCATATTAACTGAGACGGATGAGCCATTTGTCGACGTTGTCGGAGCGCCGATCACCCGGGCGGGGTGTTGCCGACAATTGAAACTCTTGCCGCCGTTCTCGAACTCGCGGTCGCTGATATGGCCAACAGGGTTATTCGGAGCTGGATAGAGCTCGTTTCGTAGCGGTTTACTAGCCCTCCGCGCGCCTTCCAACTGGGTGCCCGTTAACACTCAGGGTCACGGGGAAGATGTCCGAAGAATGTAACATTTTTCCGGACACGCTCGATCACACGATCATCAAGGACTGTGCGACGGCCCACCCATTTCCTGACGATGCTATGGGAAGTTTTGAGCGGACGAACCCGTCAGCCGAAACCTTTCTTTCATCTCCTCGGTGCGGACCCAAGTGTCGCCAGCGATTTTTGCAATCAGTCCCTCGAATACGCGCTCGAAGGCATCATTGGTAGCGTCTTCCGACAAAGCCTTCGACTGCGCCGCCGGCAGCAATGGCCGCATATCCGTCAACAGCCGCGGATTTGCTAGCTTGGCAAACATTCGCTCCTCGGCCTGGGCCCGGGATATCGATTGGCCGGCAAGCTGAAGATACCGGCCGAACAGTTCAGTGACCCGAGCAACATCAAGCCCATCAAACACAAATAGGGCATGGGAAAGGTCATAGAGATCACGTCCCTTGTCGCGCTGCAGGAGAGCCCGCAGCTTGGTGGCGAGCATTTCCTCGCGAGAGAAGGTTGGAATTGGGGCCTCTCCGGCAAACCAAGGGTTGTCTATCCGAAGCGCTAGAGCTTGCGGCGGATCGTAAGCTTCGATTTCGCGCGTGTTGATTTCGACCTTGAGACGGATGGGGAACGTCACTTCCGTCCTCCGACTCGACACGGAAACGAAATTTGGGAGCAACCGAGCTTTGATCCAATTGCGCTCGCCCAAGCCATGGCTCGAGAACATCCCGCAACCGATCCAGCATCGGTCCGACCGGACCTGCGGTCGTTCGAACGAGATCTATGTCTTCCGAATAGCGCAGCGGTTCGGGGAAATGCAACTTATTCAGTGCCGTGCCGCCGCGAAAACGCAGTTCCGCAGATAGGAGATCGTCATTGAAGATGTCAATGAGCGCGCGCGGCTTATGAGGAGGTCCTGCTCGACCTGACGCTGATCGGTCCACGGAACGATATTGCCCCAGGCGACGATGTTCTGAGCGGGGATCATTCATCGACCTCCGGTCTGCGGCGTACGACGACACGCCAACGGTCGTCGTGCTCCTGCGGGGCAGGCGTGAAATCCGGATCGCGCGCCTCATCCCGGTCGAGTTCCGTCCACGGCGCCGCGCCGCGCGCCATCAGCGCCGTGTGCATCGGATCGGCGCGCCCCCCGTGCCCCAGCCGCTCCAGCAGATGACCGAGACGTTGGACGACGGGCCGCTCAGCCGCATCGGACAGCGCGGCGAGCTCAGAAGGATCGATCTTTTCGCCAAGGTCAACGAGGACCGTCGCGACATTGTCGATTCCGCCCGCTGCCTGCGGATAGCGCAACAGGTCCAGGGCCGTGAGGGCGGGTGAGGATATTTTCATCTTGCCCGTATCCGTTTTTCGGTCCTGGATTCCGGCTTCCACGGCTGCAATGTCTTTGCGGTAATAGAAGACGATCAGATTGCGGCCGGCCTTGATTTTCGGCATGCGCTTGGGAGTGACGAGCTGGAATTCCATCACGGCCTGGTGCGTAGCCCCGTGAAGCTCGGCCGCCTTCAGCAGGCCAATATAATAGGGTTGCTGTTCGTGTTGCATGAGGGCATCGATGTACCATGAGGGCGGCGGCGCACCCCAGGTGGCGAACTGTGGGGGCACCGCGACGTAGAACCCTTGCCGGGGCCTGATCAGCGCCTTGCGGCGTTGAAGGCGCTCCGCCGCATCGAGAAATGCGCCGCGTCCGACGGCAAGAGCCTGTTCCGCGTGTTCGCTCGTAAAGACCACCTGTCCTGCTGAGAGCAGGCCGGCGATATGAGTTGACAGCGCGGAGCGTTGATCGTGAACCATGCTCCATTATCCGCTCTTAGCGCGGATTTTTCAACACGGTTCGATGCCGCAGCGTCCGCCGAAATCCATTATCAACCGGCCATCCGGGCCTGCGGCAGCTCTTTCCAGGATGGCTCTTGTCTGGCGGGATTATGACCTGGCTCCGCAATCCCCGAACTGATCGGCTTTTTCGATTATTGGGAGCGCAAACTCGAAGGCACGCTGCGCGCGGCGTGCATCGGCCATCAACGGCTGATCAGGCCGTCTGAATGGCGTGCGGTGGACGCCATCATCGCCCTCCATTGAGCCGGCTTGGGGTGTACACCCAAACATTTTGACCGAACGCGACTTTCTTCGCGGCGGCGAGGAACGAGGATCGCTGGCAAGGAGGCCCGCCTGCCTCGCCGCTTTCAAGAAGGTCCTGCGGGCGTCTGTTGGATTGCGCCATCCGTCAAGCGCATCGCGGCAGGCGCGGTGAGCCGATCGCCAGCTGCGGCCGCGCGCCCATTCCGGCCACTGCTGGCGCAGGCATTCAATTGCTTCGAAGCTGGTTGCGACCTGCCGTTTGCCGGTTGCAAACTCCAGCACGACCGGTTCGGGAAACCGTACGTCATTCATCACTTCCTCCATTTTTGATGGTCTTTTCGAGCAAGCAATCGGCGCCATTGCGGCGCCCAAAAGTGAGATGGATTGAGCAAGGCCGAGCTTCAAGACCCTTGACGCCAGCCAGTGCTCGTTTGGCCGCCACCCTGCCGGCCAATTTTGCCGACGCCAGGCCTCGATCGGGTTCGGATCGTTGAATCCAGTTCAGCCGGCCTTGCTTGAAATTTTTCCTAGGCCGCCCTCTTGAACACGCAACGCACTGTTTCTAAATCGATAATCGCCTGTCGCCGAAAGGGGCCGGCATAAACTCAGGAGGCGTCAAGGCTTCTTGGCGCCTTCTCGTATCCATGTTGCTCAAAGGAGGATATGGCTATGAGGACAAACCTCGATTTCACTCCCCTGTTCCGGTCGAGCATCGGCTTCGACCGCATCTTCGACATGCTTGAGAATGCGAGCCGTGTGACCACGATCGACAATTGGCCGCCTTACGACATCGCCAAGACCGGTGAGGATGAATACCGCATCACCATGGCGGTGGCCGGCTTTTCTCAGGACGAGCTGACGATCACTCACCAGCCCAACATGCTCATTGTGAGCGGATCGAAACCTGGCGAGGACGATGAAGGCCAGTACCTCTACCGCGGCATCGGCGAGCGGGCGTTCGAGCGTCGCTTTGAGCTGGCCGACCATGTCAAGGTCGCGGGAGCGAGCCTGTCGAAAGGCCTGCTCAGCATCGATCTGAAGCGGGAGATTCCCGAAGAGATGAAGCCGCGGCGGATCGAGATCGGCAAGGGCCAGACCAAGCCCGAGCCGCAGCAGATTGAATCCGGCACGAAGGCGGCCTGACCGACCTGCCTCGCTGAAAGGAGGCACTGGGTGCCGCCCGGTGCCGGCTGATGTCAGTTGGAACATGAGGAGAAACGACCATGAACATGCGTGAACTCATCCCCTGGGGCCGTAATGGCCTCAGCAACAACCAGGCTCCGAGCGTTTATCGCGACAGCGACCAGGACCCGTTCCTGGCGCTGCACCGCGAGGTGAACAGGCTGTTCGACGACGTTTTCCGGGGCTTCGATTCCCGTCTTCCTTCGTTCGGGCAGACTTTCCCATTCAGCCGCGGCTGGCCGAGCGTGGAGATTTCCGAGACCGACAAGGACATCCACGTGACCGCCGAAGTCCCGGGTCTGGAGGAGAAGGACATGGAGGTCCTGCTCGACGACGACATGCTGACGCTGCGCGGCGAAAAACGCTCCGAAACGGAAGACAAGGATCGCCACTTCTCGGAGCGCTTCTACGGCCAGTTCGAGCGCCGTATTCCGATCGGCTATGATGTCGAGAAGGACAAAGTCAACGCGTCTTTCAAGAACGGCGTTCTCAACGTGACGCTGCCGAAGAGCCAGAACGCGCAGTCCAAGGTGAAGCGAATAGCAATCAGCAACGCGTGACGCACGACGCGCCGGAGGCATACCGCCTCCGGCGCCATCCTTCGCCGAACGGGAGGGATGAACGATGGAGAGAATTCAGGAACGTCAACACACCCTTGTCACCGCCGAAAAAATCGAACCGGCCAAAGACACCAGGACAAGGCTGCTTGCGGTCCGTTCGCGAGATCAAGCGCGGTGTGCAGCGCCTAGCGACCGCGCTCGCAACACTCAGAATATGAGTGGGTGGCGCCAAGACTGGCGCGGATATGTTGCGGGGCGATGCGGATCGAACGGGTCCGATGCGGTTCGCTGCGGCAGTCCACGAATCTGGGGATCAGAGTTTGGGCTGATGCTGTGCCCGAAGTCCTGCCGATACGAGCTCCGCTCTCGGGCACGCACGCTTGTCGGGCGAATTGAGAAACTTCTGTGGTTGCCGTTGCTTACCCCCGAGCGTGTGCGCGATGACGCGTTCGGTCAGGCTCTGGACATGCCTTAAACGTAAAACTTCTCTGATCCGGCGCATCGACAATCTCTGGGTTGGCATCAGGCTTCCTCGTTTTGAACGAGGCATCCTGTAGACCGGTTGAGTTGTCGGCCGAAGCATTCCGCACCTCCGAAAAGGTGCTCAGATCACCTGAAATCGTTGCTCACGATCGTCTGAAATCGTTGCTCATCATCCCGTGAAATCCGTGCTCACGATCGCTTGAAATACGCATCCGACGCCAGGAAAGGCGAGCTGCAGCGAGGTCTGCGGCAGGTCGTAGTGGACCTCCACCTGTTGGCCGAGCTTGGGATCGACATCAGCGACGGGGATGAGCGTCTGCCTCGCACCACAGATTATCGCAGGGTTCAAGCCTTGGCTTTGACATCCGGGGAGACCGTCACCGGCGGTGCCGCGGCGTGCTGATCAGATCAATCCGCTGTCGCTGAGTTCCCGCGCCGGTTTCAGTGGATCTCTTTGGGTCCGCCATCCCTGCAAAAATGGCGGCTTCGCGACACTTTTGTCGGGTTTGTCAGGTCCGCGCCACAGGCTTGGTGAGCCGATCCGTTGTTTGCCGCACGCTAAAGGGCTGAACAGCAAGCATAAACTTCTGTCGCCGGCTCGATTCGCCAGGTTGGCACGATTATTGAACCGTTCAGAGACGATGGCAGCAGCCGACCCCGGTCACCTTCCGCCCTTCGATCGCTTAGAGAGTGAAGTGCCACCATGTCCGAACAACCCTTGCCGACGCTGCCGATGTGGCGCGTCGATCACATCGAACCCTCGCCCGAGATGTTGGCGCTACGCGCCAACGGTCCGATCCACCGCGTGCGCTTCCCGTCCGGGCACGAAGGCTGGTGGGTGACAGGCTACGACGAGGCCAAGGCGGTGCTGTCAGACGCGGCGTTCCGGCCCGCGGGAATGCCGCCGGCGGCATTCACCCCGGATTCGGTGATTCTCGGTTCGCCGGGGTGGCTGGTCTCGCACGAGGGGGGCGAGCATGCCCGGTTACGCACGATCGTGGCGCCTGCCTTCAGCAACCGCAGGGTGAAGCTGCTCGCGCAGCAGGTCGAGGCGATCGCCGCGCAGTTGTTCGAGACGCTGGCGGCCCAGCCCCAGCCCGCCGACCTGCGGCGCCATCTCACCTTTCCGCTTCCGGCCATGGTCATCAGCGCGCTGATGGGCGTGCTCTACGAGGATCACGCCTTTTTCGCCGGGCTGTCTGACGAGGTGATGACGCACCAGCATGAAAGCGGCCCGCGCAGCGCATCGCGCCTGGCCTGGGAAGAACTGCGCGCCTACATTCGCGGCAAGATGCGGGACAAGCGCCAGGATCCGGGCGACAATCTGCTAACGGATCTGCTCGCGGCGGTCGATCAAGGCAATGCGACCGAGGAAGAGGCGATCGGCTTGGCGGCGGGCATGCTGGTGGCGGGGCACGAGAGCACCGTCGCGCAGATCGAATTCGGCCTGCTGGCCATGTTCCGCCATCCGCAACAGCGCGACCGCCTGGTTGACGATCCATCTCTGGTGGAGAAGGCGGTGGAGGAAATTCTGCGCATGTACCCGCCGGGCGCGGGCTGGGACGGCATCATGCGCTATCCGAGGACCGACGTGACCATCGCGGGCGTGAATATTCCCGCGGAGAGCAAGGTGCTGGTCGGCCTGCCGGCGACGTCGTTCGATCCGCGCCATTTCGACGACCCGGAAATCTTCGACATCGGACGCGACAAAAACCCGCACCTGGCGTTCTCCTACGGGCCGCACTACTGCATCGGCGTGGCGCTGGCCAGGCTGGAACTCAAAGTGGTGTTCGGTTCGATCTTCCAGCGCTTTCCCGCGCTGCGCCTGGCCGTGGCGCCCGAAGAACTGAAGTTGCGCAAGGAGATCATCACTGGCGGGTTCGAGGAGTTCCCGGTGCTCTGGTGATGCGCGGACGCCGCCAGGAATCGCGATCTTCTCCGCAATTTGCCGGCGCGCCTGGCGCGCCGGTCAGATCAGCCAGCCAACAGGTAACCAAGATGGACATGCAAAAAACCACGGCAGCATGCCGGGACGCCTTCGCCGAACTGGCGTCGCCAGCGTGCATCCACGACCCGTATCCGTTCATGCGGTGGTTGCGCGAGCACGATCCGGTGCATCGCGCGGCGTCGGGCCTCTTTCTGTTGAGCCGCCACGCCGACATCTACTGGGCGCTGAAGGCCACGGGCGATGCGTTTCGGGGACCGGCGCCGGGCGAACTGGCGCGCTATTTCCCGCGTGCGGCGACCAGCCTGTCGCTCAATCTGCTGGCGTCCACGCTAGCGATGAAGGAACCACCGACGCATACGCGTCTGCGCCGGCTGATCTCGCGCGATTTCACCATGCGCCAGATCGACAACCTGCGGCCGAGCATCGCGCGCATCGTCGCAGCGCGCCTGGACGCCATGGCGCCCGCGCTGGAGCGCGGGGAGGCGGTGGACCTGCATCGGGAATTCGCGCTGGCCTTGCCTATGCTGGTCTTCGCCGAACTGTTCGGCATGCCCCAGGACGACACGTTCGGGCTCGCCGCCGGCATCGGCGCCATTCTGGAAGGCCTGAGCCCGCACGCCAGCGATCCCCAGCTCGCCGCGGCGGACGCGGCCAGCGCCAGGGTGCAGGCCTACTTCGGCGACCTCATACAGCGCAAGCGCACCGATCCCCGCCAGGACATCGTGTCGAAGCTGGTCGGCGCACACGATGACGATGCCGACACGCTGTCAGATGCGGAGTTGATCAGCATGCTGTGGGGCATGCTGCTGGGCGGCTTCGCCACCACTGCCGCTACCATCGACCATGCGGTCCTGGCGATGCTGGCATATCCCGAACAGCGACGCTGGCTGCAGGGAGACGCCTTGGGGGTGGAGGCATTCGTCGAAGAAGTCCTGCGCTGCGACGCGCCCGCCATGTTCAGCTCCATTCCGCGTATCGCCCAGCGCGACATCGAACTGGGCGGCGTGGTGATCCCGAAGAACGCGGATGTGCGCGTGCTGATCGCGGCCGGCAATCGCGACCCGGACGCCTTCGCCGATCCCGACCGCTTCGATCCCGCGCGGTTCTACGGCACCAGTCCTGGCATGTCGACCGACGGGAAGATCATGCTGAGCTTCGGCCACGGCATCCACTTCTGCCTCGGTGCGCAACTGGCCCGGGTGCAGTTGGCCGAGAGCCTGCCGCGGATCCAGGCGCGCTTCCCCACGCTGGCATTGGCCGAGCAGCCGACCCGGGAGCCCTCCGCGTTCCTTAGGACGTTCCGCGCGCTGCCGGTGCGGCTGCATGCGCAGAAGGGCTGAGATGCGCGTCGTGATCGACCAGGATCTGTGCGGAACCACCGGGCAGTGCGTGCTGACGCTGCCGGGCACCTTTCGCCAGCGCGAACTGGACGGCGTGGCCGAAGTGTGCGTGGCGAGGGTCCCGCAGGCGCTGCACGCCGCCGTGCGGCTCGCGGCCAACCAGTGCCCGGTCGCCGCCATTCGGGTCATCGAAAGCGACGCTGACGATGACGGGCGCGCCAGCGCCGACCCTGCGCCTTCTCCGGCGGAGGCCGAGCGGCATGCCGCGAAAGACCAACGCGATCCAGGAGGACACGATGGGACGGTTTGAAGGCAAGGTGGCCGTGGTGACCGGTGCCGGCGCCGGCATCGGCAGGGCATGCGCCCTCGCCATCGCGCGGGAGGGCGGCAGAGTGGTGGTGGCCGACATTGATGGCTCGACGGCGATCGCCTGCACCGCGCAGATCGCGGCCGAAGCGGGCCACGCGCTGGCCCTGGCCATGGACATCGCCGATGCGCAGGCGGTGGCAGCGCTGTTCGAGACGGCGGAGCGGCACTTCGGTGGGGTCGACCTGCTGGTGAACAACGCGAGCGCCATGCATCTGACCCCGCTCGACCGCGCGATTCTCGACCTGGACCTGGCGGTCTGGGATCAGACCATGGCGACCAATCTGCGCGGCACGCTTCTCTGCTGCCGGCAGGCCATCCCACGGATGATCGCCCGCGGCGGTGGCGCGATCGTCAACATGTCGTCGTGCCAGGGGCTCAGCGGTGATACCGCGCTGACGTCCTACGCCGCGTCGAAGGCGGCGATGAACATGCTGTCGGCCTCGCTCGCCACCCAGTACGGTCATGCGCAGATCCGCTGCAACGCGGTTGCGCCGGGACTCATCATGACCGAGCGTCTCCTCGCCAAGCTGGACGAGTGTATGCAACGGCATCTGCGGCGGCACCAGCTCCTGCCGCGCGTCGGCCGCCCCGAGGACGTGGCTGCGCTGGTGGCGTTCCTGCTCTCCGACGAGGCTGCGTTGATCACCGGCCAGGTCGTGTGCATCGACGGCGGCATGCTGGCGCATGTGCCGACGTACGCCGACGGGGGCAACAGCCGCGCCCCGCGGGCTGCCGGCGACACCACCAAAGCGGCGCGCTGCTGATGGTCATGCTGCTAAACCCGCTGGACCGTCGGCACCGGCTGCGGGACGATATCCCGGTCGTGCCCGGCGCTTTCCCCCTGGTCGGGCATCTTCCCGCCATCGTCTGCGACTTGCCGCGCCTGCTGCGGCGCGCTGAGCGGACGCTGGGCAGCCACTTCTGGCTGGATTTCGGCCCTGCCGGACACCTGATGACCTGCGTGGATCCGGATGCGTTCGCACTGCTCCGGCACAAGGACGTGTCCTCGGCGTTGATGGAAGATATGGCACCCGAATTGCTTGCCGGAACGTTGGTCGCCCAGGACGGTGGCGCGCATCGGCAGGCGCGCGACGCGATCAAGGCGGCGTTCCTGCCCAGAGGGCTGACCCAGGCCGGCATCGGCGACCTGTTCGCGCCCATCATCCGGGCGCGGGTGCAGTCGTGGCGCGACCGCGGCGACGTAACCATCCTGCGCGAAACCGGCGACCTGATGCTCAAGCTCATCTTCAGCCTCATGGGAATCCCCGCGCAGGACCTGCCGGGATGGCATCGCAAGTACCGGCAATTGCTGCAATTGATCGTCGCGCCCCGAGTCGACCTGCCCGGACTGCCCTTGCGGCGCGGCCGCGCCGCCCGCGACTGGATCGACGCGCAGTTGCGCCAGTTCGTGCGCGACGCGCGCGCTCATGCCGCGCGCACCGGGTTGATCAACGACATGGTGAGCGCCTTCGATCGCAGCGACGATGCGCTCTCCGATGACGTCCTGGTCGCCAATATCCGCTTGCTGCTGCTTGGCGGTCATGACACCACCGCCTCGACGATGGCCTGGATGGTGATTGAGCTGGCGCGGCAGCCTGTGCTGTGGGACGCCCTGGTCGAGGAGGCGCAACGCGTGGGCGCGGTGCCGACCCGGCACGCGGACCTGGCGCAGTGCCCGGTCGCCGAGGCGCTGTTCCGCGAGACGCTTCGCATGTATCCGGCGACCACGCTCCTGCCGCGTCGCGCGCTGCACGAACTGCAACTCGGCCAACGGCGGATTCGCGCGGGCACCCATCTGTGCATCCCGCTGCTGCATTTCTCGACCTCGGCACTGCTGCACGAGGCGCCTGATCAGTTCCGCCTGGCGCGGTGGCTGCAACGCACGGAGCCGATCCGGCCGGTGGACATGCTGCAGTTCGGTACCGGGCCACACGTCTGCATCGGCTACCACCTGGTATGGCTGGAAATGGTGCAGTTCTGCATCGCCTTGGCGCTGACCATGCACAAGGCCGGGGTGCGGCCGCGGTTGCTGAGCGGCGTCGATAAAGGCCGGCGCTATTATCCGACCGCACATCCGTCCATGGCAATCCGCATCGGATTCTCATGAGCTGACATCGCATGCCCCGTGTGGCGAGGCAGCGGCGCCGCGACGCGCAGCATTGCTGCACTCGGCGCGCGCTCGGCGCGACGCCGGGCAACACCGCGGCGGCTCGCCGCTCGCCGTGGCCGTCTCCTGTCAGGTACAAGGACATGAACAACATGCAGACCGGTTCCACGCTACACGACGACCGAACTGGCGTTTTTGCGCTAGGCGGATTGGGCGCGCAGGCGGGCGGCGCATCCGGCAGGCTGCTGCCGGAGATCTGGATGCAGGACGGCGCAAAGCGGGTCGAACAGGCGCTGGCGCGTCTTCTCTGCGCCGAAGAGGACGGTGAGACCGAGCTGATGGCGGCGATGCGCTACGCCACCTTGCATGGCGGGAAGCGCACCCGCGCCTTGCTCTGTCTGGCTGCCGGCGCACTAGTCGACACGCCGGCGCACATGCTCGACGACGTCGGCGCCGCCATCGAGATGATGCACGCCTGTACCCTGGTCCACGACGACCTGCCCGCGATGGATGACGACGTGCTTCGCCGCGGCCTTCCGACCGTGCACGTCAAGTTCGGCGAAGCCACTGCGATCCTGGTCGGCGATGCGCTGCAGGCGCACGCCTTCCTAACCCTGGCGAGCCTGGATGCGCCGGGCGACAACCGTATCGCGCTCGTGCGCGAACTGGCGCAGGCGGTGTCCGCCGAGGGTGCCGCAGGCGGGCAGGCCATGGATCTGTCGCTGGTCGGAAAGCACGTGGAGCTGGACAGGATCGTGGCGATGCACCGGATGAAGAGCGGAGCGCTAGTGCGCGCGTCCGTTCGCATGGGCGCGCTATGCGCCATCGTGGAGGATGCCGCGCACGCTGCGCTGTACTGTGCGCTCGATCGCTACAGCGCCTGTTTCGGCCTGGCGCTGCAGGTGGTCGACGACATTCTCGACGCGACAGCGGATACCGCGACGCTGGGCAAGACTCCCGGCAAGGACGCGGCCGCGCAGAAGCCGACCTGCGCGTCGGTCATGGGGCTGCAGGAAGCGCGCCAGTTCGCGCTGGATCTGTTGCGCGACGCCGGGGAGGCCATCACCCCGCTGGGGCCGCGTGCGGAACGGTTGGCGCAGATGCTGCAGCGGGCCAAGGCGTATCTGTTCAAGAACGCGCCATGCGCATGAGCGCGCCTGTCCGCATGGAGTCGCCCCTGTGCCGCTGCGATCGGCCGGCGGCAGCGGTGCATGTTGCTGCACTGTGTCCAGTCCGCGGCGCCGATCGCAGCAATTGGCAAGCACGGCCACGGCGCACGCAGCGCGCTACGGGCAACCCTATGCGGCGGACCGGCGTCTGCCCGATCCTGGTTCTCGTCAACCGTCTGCAGAAGGAACGTCCCGCGTGAACGCGCTGTCCGAACAGATCCTTTCCGAATTGCGCCACCTGCTGAGCGAGATGAGCGACGGCGGCAGCGTCGGTCCGTCTGTCTACGACACGGCGCGAGCTCTGCAGTTCCACGGCAACGTCACCGGTCGGCAGGACGCATACGCGTGGCTCATCGCGCAGCAACAGGCCGATGGCGGATGGGGAAGCGCGGACTTCCCGCTGTTCCGCCATGCGCCCACTTGGGCGGCTTTGCTGGCATTGCAGCGTGCCGATCCTCTTCCCGGCGCTGCCGGCGCAATCGAGGCTGCAACCCGATTCCTCGAGCGCCAGCCCGATCCCTACGCGCATGCGGTGCCGGAAGACGCGCCGATCGGCGCGGAGCTGATCCTGCCGCAATTGTGCGGCGAGGCCGCATCCTTCCTAGGCGGCGTGGCGTTTCCGCGCCACCCGGCGTTGTTGCCGTTGCGGCAAGCGTGCATGGTCAAGCTGGGGGCGGTGGCGACGTTGCCGAGCGGCCATCCGTTGCTGCACTCCTGGGAAGCCTGGGGGACGTCGCCGACCACCGCATGCCCGGATGACGACGGCAGCATCGGCATCAGTCCGGCGGCCACCGCCGCGTGGCGTGCGCACGCCGTGACACAGGGGGGCATGCCGCAGGTCGGGCGCGCCGACGCGTATCTGCAGGCGGCATCGCGGGCGACGTGCAGCGGCATCGAAGGTGTCGTTCCCAACGTCTGGCCGATCAATGTGTTCGAGCCATGCTGGTCGCTGTACACCCTGCATCTGGCCGGGCTGTTCGCGCATCCCGCGCTCGCTGCGGCGGTGCGCGGGATCGTCGCGCAGCTCGACGCCCGCCTGGGCGTGCGCGGTCTGGGCCCGGCCTTGCACTTCGCAGCCGATGCGGACGACACCGCCGTTGCGCTGTGCGTCCTGCGCCTTGCAGGCCGCGACCCGGCGGTCGATGCGTTGCGCCATTTCGAGATCGGCGAACTGTTCGTCACCTTCCCCGGCGAGCGCAATGCCTCGGTGTCGACCAACATCCACGCCCTGCATGCGTTGCGACTGTTGGGGAAGCCCACCGCCGGCACCAGCGCCTACGTCGAGGCCAATCGAAACCCGCACGGTCTATGGGACAACGAAAAATGGCACGTTTCGTGGCTGTATCCCACCGCGCATGCGGTCGCTGCACTTGCGCAAGGCAAGCCGCAGTGGCGCGACCAGCGCGCGCTGGCGGCACTGCTGCAGGCGCAGCGCGACGACGGCGGCTGGGGTGCCGGTCGCGCGTCCACATTCGAGGAAACCGCCTATGCGCTGTTCGCATTGCACGTGATGGACGGGGGCGAAGAGCCGACAGGGCGCCGGCGCATCGCGCAGGCGGTGGCGCGTGCGCTGAAGTGGATGCTCGCCCGCCATGCGGCGCATGCATTGCCACAGACGCCGCTGTGGATCGGCAAGGAACTGTATTGCCCCACCCGGGTCGTGCGCGTGGCCGAACTCGCCGGATTGTGGCTGGCGCTTGGTTGGGGGCGGCGCCTCGTGGTCGAGGGAGCAGGAGCGGCGCCATGATCCAGACCGAACGCGCGCTGCAGCAGGTGCTGGAGTGGGGGCGTTCCTTGACCGGGTTCGCCGACGAGCATGCGGTGGAAGCGGTCCGGGGCGGCCAGTACATCCTGCAGCACATCCACCCGAGCCTGCGCGACACCAGCGCCCGCACCGGCCGCGATCCGCAGGACGAAACGCTGATCGTGGCGTTCTATCGCGAACTGGCGCTGCTGTTCTGGCTCGACGATTGCAACGACCGTGGCCTGATCGCGCCGGAGCAGCTCGCCGCAGTGGAGCAGGCGCTGGGGCAGGGCGTGCCGTGCGCGCTCCCCGGATTCGAGGGCTGCGCTGTGCTGCGCGCTTCGCTGGCCGCGCTCGCCTACGATCGTCGCGACTACACTCAGCTTCTCGACGATACCCGGTGCTACTGCGCGGCGTTGCGCGCCGGACACGCGCAGGCGGCAGGGGCGGAACGCTGGTCCTACGCCGAGTATCTGCACAACGGCATCGAGTCGATCGCCTACGCGAACGTGTTCTGTTGCCTATCGTTGCTGTGGGGGCTGGACATGGCGACCTTGCGCGCGCGTCCGGCGTTTCGCCACGTCCTGCGGCTCATCTCCGCGATAGGGCGCCTGCAGAACGATCTGCATGGACGCGACAAGGACAGGTTGGCTGGCGAGGCCGGCAACGCGGCGATCCTGCTGCTGCAGTGCTATCCGGCTATGCCTGTGGTGGAGTTCCTCAACGACGAGCTGGCCGGCCATACGCGCATGCTGCACCGGGTGATGGCGGAAGAACGCTTTCCCGCGCCGTGGGGACCGTTGGTCGAGGCCATGGCGGCCATCCGCGCGCAATACTACCAGACCTCGACCAGCCGCTACCGCAGCGACGCTGCGGGGGCAGACCAGCGTGCGCCGGCCTGAACGCGCGGGAGGCGGCGGCGTGCGCAGGCTGCCGTCGGTCCGATCCGACGCAACGCCGTCACCCGATGCGACGGATGGAGCGAGCATGAGCGACACCGCCCTGAGCCGGCGCAAGGACGACCATCTGGACATCGTGCTGGATCGGCGCGCGGCGCCGGCCACGGTCGCCGCCGGCTGGGAGTACATCCGTTTCGAACACTGCGCATTGCCCGAGTTGGACCTGACGCAGATCGACCTGCGGGCCTCGCTGCTGGGCAAGACCATGCGCGCGCCGCTGCTGATCAGCTCCATGACCGGCGGCATGCCACGCGCCGAGGCCATCAACCGACATCTGAGCGAGGCAGCGCAAGCTTTGGGGATCGCCATGTGCGTCGGTTCGCAGCGCGTGAGCCTGCAATCGCGCAACCCTCAGGGGCTGACGCGCGCGCTGCGCCGCCTGGCCCCAGACATTCCCTTGCTGGCCAATATCGGCGCCGCGCAACTGCGCGAGGCCGACGGCCTGGACCTGGCGCGCCGGGCGGTGGATGCGCTGGAGGCCGATGGACTCATCGTCCATCTCAATCCGCTGCAGGAAGCGGTACAGCCGGAGGGCGACCGCGACTGGCGCGGCATCCTGGCGCAGATCGCTCGCGCCGCGCGCAGCATGGGCGTGCCGATCGTGGCCAAGGAAGTGGGGTCGGGCCTGTCCGCCTCGGTGGCCCGTGCGCTCGTCGAGGAGGGCGTGGCGGTGATCGATGTCGCCGGCGCCGGCGGCACCAGTTGGGCCGCGGTGGAGGGCGAGCGCGCCCGCGATCCCGCCGACCGAGCAGTGGCGATGGCGTTCGCCGATTGGGGAATTCCGACCCCGGCCAGCGTGCAGGCGGTACGTCGGGCGCTGCCAACGGTGAAGCTGATCGCGTCGGGCGGGATCCGCGACGGCGTCGACGTGGCCAAGGCCATCCGCCTGGGCGCGGACATCGCCGGGCAGGCGGCCGGCGTGCTGCGCGCGGCGACGGTGTCCACCGAGGCGGTTGTCGCGCATTTCGAGATCGTCATCCGCCAGTTGGCTGTCGCCTGCTTCTGCACCGGCTCGGCCGATCTGGCGGCGTTGCGTCAGGCGCGCTTGTTGCCATCGGCGAATCTGTAAAAGTTTAAACTTAATCTGACAGACGGTGTCACAGGCTGAAGCTTAAGCCGAGGCCGGGCGCGGAGTGGTCAGGGCTCGCAGCGCCCGGCCTCGGCGTTCGAAAGGACACCGACATGACCAAGGATCAGTAGATCATTCGCGCCAAGGTGGGGCTGATGGTCAATGAAGCGCTGGTTTTCCGGCATGTACGCCTGCAGTGCCAAAGGCGGTCGCCCCATCCTTGCGCCGGAGGAATTGCTGCGGGCCATGTTGTTGCAGGTGTTCTACAGCGTCGCGCCGCGCATCGGGCTTCGCGGCCCGGAAGCGATCAGGCCGGCGCCGCACAGATGGCCGATCAGGTCGCGCGAAACTTCCTTGCCGAAAATCGACGACAAGTCTCCACACGTGATCGGCTGGAAGTAGGCGATGCACATCAGAACCAGCACTTCGGACTGCGTCAGGTCTTTCGCACGCCTCCCGCCGGCGGCTGTGCCAAATGCACTGCGGACGGCGTCCGCATAGGCTGGCCGCGTCAGATGCTTCCAGCCGCCGGCGACGGAGACGAGGTCATGGGGGCGGCCGCCCAGCTCCTCGCAAATGTCGTCGATGAGGAGATCGAGATTGCAAATGGCTCCAACGACCCGTGGGAGTACACTACGTGTCACCGGCTCGCTCTCCGCAAAGACCGTCGCCTCGACGCGGTGCATCCATTCGCGCCAGCGCGCGTCCGGCGGCAGATGATCCAGCTCGCGGTCGAACAAATGGTTATTTGAACGACCGTCGCCTGGTCCCCCCTTCACTGTTCGCGCGCCCCACCTCCACTATCGCTCCCACAGTCCATAGATGCGGAAGGTCGGCCGACCGGACAGTTCACGCACGGCACCGAGCTCGACCAGCCTGTCGAACAGCCGGCGCAGACTGCGATCGCTCATCCCCGCGATTTTTTCCGAAGCCACGATTGCGTCGTCGGATAAGAGCCTTTCGAGACAAGCTCCGATGCCCGGGCGGCAGTTTCGGTATCATCGCTAGCAGCCGATCGGCGCGCCGGCCCAGCTCGACAGACAGATCGATGCCACGCAGCGCAGCACGCGCCTGCGCACCGAGCAAGCGCTCGCCCGATCGGTTCCGACTCTATGCTTGCCGCTGAGCCGGTTTCAGAACGACGCGACCGAGAGCAATTTGCCCCTGAGCAGTCCCTGTCCCCAGCAGCGGCACCACATGTTCCGAGCCCAGCCGCTGCGCCAACAGAGCGTCGGTAAGCCAAGATCCGGCGACGCGCCCGAAGCCATATCGTTCCATGGCCACCAACGCACCGGTCAGCATCTCGACCGTTCCAGCGCTGACGGCGAGCTGTCCAAGGTCTCCGGCTAGATCACCCGCAGTCTCATCGTCGCGAGCATGGCCCAGATCCTCCAGCATCGTGGCGACGCTTGCCGCCGTCAGCAAACGCTTCTGCAGGCCGCGCTGTCCGCCAGGCGCCAAGCGAACAGTATTCATCCGGTAGGGCCGACGTCGTCTCCCGGTCGCCTGAGCAGCACGGCGTCGCGCAAGGCCGCCTCATCCTCGACGCGCCCCGCCTGTTTTGCCGTCACAGCCGCCGCCGAAAACGCCAGCCGCTGTCGCCAGGCGCCCGCCCATCGCTCCTGCCGGCGGACCACCGCATCGAGGGCACCGATGGCGGTGCCGGCTACGAGCGCGATGTCTTCAACGTGTTGTCCGGCAGGGCCTTGCGCATCGGGAACGGCGCGTCGCAGCCACGTAGGTACAGTGACCATCGCGGCGACCGCGGTGACGGCAAGTGTGCTATGGTTGCGGGGAGCGGGCCTGAGACGGAGAATCATCCATCACAGGATGAACATGGCGGCGCTTTTAGCAACGGTTTTACCCACTAACCGCCGCGCCTTGTCAGTCATCTATTCGTTCGCGCTCCTTCAAATGGAGGCCGCGCGTCCAGACGAGTCCAGTCTCAATCACCTCCACGCCCAATAAGTTCGCTGCAGTCAATTTGCGCAGGCCGAGCTCGCTGATGACGTTGAGGGCACCTGCTTGTAGACCTTTGGCATCTCCTGGATCATGCCGGCGAGACGATCGGTCGCGAGAGTACAAGCTCGAGCTTCGGCCCGGCGCGTCGCTCACCCGGCCGTCGCTTCATCTGGTTTTCGCCAGCATGGCGCATAGTGGGCTCCTCCAACCATTTGGGACATGGATGGGCGTTATCCAAACAACTAATTTTACCGATTTATGAAAATTCTGCATAGCACATCCCTGCAGTGCGCCGCTGCGCAATTCGTGATTTCTGCGCGGATATCGGTCCGGATGCCGACTCGAGTTTAGGGCTACGCTGGAGACTAACAACATTGGTCTCGCCCTCGTGGCGAAGACGACTGCGTTCATGGGAGTCACTCCGACCTGAGGTTGGAGCTTTTGAACGATTCGGAGCAAACAAATGCACGTTCTCGATGTTAACCAGATAACCAAGATTTTCGTGGAATCGTTTAAGCTGGTTGTAATCTTCGCAACCGTTTGCGCCGCGCTCGAGCTACTCTTTCCGGCTTATCGATACAGTTTTGCCTCATACGTTCGCGGCGTTCGAAATTGGATAATTCGCCTAGGATGCGGTGCCTTTATCTGGCACTTCTACGCTTTGAGCTTGGGCTGGTTAGGGATAAAGCCGTTCGTAACGATCGATTTCGGAGCGTTGCTTCACTCTGATAACGCAATCATTAATAATGGATTGGCCGTCCTTTCAGGCGTTTTGGTCGCGATTGCCGGCGACTTCTTCTACTACTGGATGCACCGCGCTCAGCATGCTGTTCCATTCCTCTGGCGCTTGCACGCTACTCACCACTCGATCCGCGAACTGACGGCATGGAATTGCCATCATCACATTTCCGAGCCAATCGTTTACGCAGGGTTAGTGGCACTACCACTCGCGCTGTTCCACTTCGAATCTGGCGTAGTGCCCGCTGTTGCCATGACGCTGATTACTTTTCAGACCCATCTTTTACACTCTAGCACCCGCATCAATCTTGGACCGTTTCGATATATCATTGGCGACAATAAGTTCCATCGCATTCACCACTCGTTTGAACCGCATCACTGGCACCGAAACTACGGGTCCTTTACAACTATCTGGGACACGATTTTTCGAACGGCATACTGGCCAAAAAAGAACGAGTGGCCGGAAGTTGGCCTCCGAGACCAGCCCGAGCCGCTCACCGTGCGCGACTATGTTATGTTCCCATTTGATCGACGTCGCTGGCGTAGAGCTAAAGTCGGAAGTGGTGCAGAGGCTGGAAATTAATTGCATGGAGAGCGCAGTCATTCTCGTATTCCAGGCTCATAGGATCCCTTTTTAAGGTTCGGGTGACGCCTCGGTGAGGAGGCGCCGTTCTTTGAAAGGCGCGCCAGCTCAAGGCCGCGCCTCGCGGCGGCAGGAGGGGTTATTGGGCGACCGCCTTGACGGTTTCCTTGGTCTGAAGCTCTCGCCAAGATGACGCGGTCACCGATGGCTGCTGCACCAGGGCCGCCTCCAGCCGCCGCGCATCCGGATCACGGAGGACATGTTTGATGCCGGATAGACGCAGCAGCGTGAAATTTCCATCCTGCACGCATCCCCGACTCGCCGCCTCAGTCACCGAATTTTGACATCACCTTCATGATCCACTCGCGCTCAGACGACACGCGCGTATATACACCGTACTTCAGGCGCCGTCCGCAACCCTTCCCACTGGATACAATTCCAACCAAGATGGCGTTATCTGGGTTATTGCCTTTGGTCAGAGGACCTCCACTGTCCCCTGGGCAAGCATCGGTCCCGCCGCTGGCGCTTCCGGCGCAGATCATCCCAGGAAGGACCTCCCCATTATATGACTCCGGACCATTGCACGTCTCGTTGACTACGTACGGAACGGTGCCCTTTAGGAGCTGGTCTGATCGTTCATTTGCACCTTCTAACGTGTCTCCCCAACCCGTCACAGTAAGGTTCTCGCCAATAGCAATTTGCGTACTGGCGGTAGCAAGGGGGATGACCGCTGCGGGTTGCGTATTGTCCACCAGCACCAGCGCCACGTCATGTTCACATGTCTCCGGGTTATAGTCTGGGTGAACAACGAAATTCTTTACCTCTAACGAAACGCCACCATCGTAATCTGCAGCGCCTACCTTGACCTCGACGTGTGTTTTGATCCGCCAAACAGTGCGCCGCTGTGACGATCCATCGCTTTCCGATCGCCGATCCACCGCAGAAGACATCCCCGTTAATCCCAGTAAGGAGTAAGACCTGCCAAGGATGCTATTCGATCGTGGTCGGCTCGCCATCCACGATTTTCTCTCCAAAAGAAATCGTTGGCTCCAGCGGTGACGAGCCCTGGCACGTTAGCTCTCGAGCATGGGCGTGTTGTCCACCAACAAGGATAGCGAGCGCGCACAGGATAGGACGGGTGATCGGCCGCATCGGTTTCCTCTTACTATTTTGCTTTACATATGTACGGCCGAGTGCCGTTGGGGAAGGTGAAATGCTAAGACACGCCCTCCTTGCCATCTCACTTGTTAGGCAGCAACCCTTCATCTCGGATATAGCCCCATTTTGCCCAACGGACGCCCAGCTTTTTGCGGGAAATCAAACACGCTGAGTTCGGTCCCTTGCACTCGCTTCGTCCTTCGGATGCGGCCCGCCTCGATGCCCTCGGCGCATCGACCTTGCGCTTGCGCGCGGGCGCTGCGGCCCGTGGGACTGGGACATGGTGCGCGGCAAGAGGTATTGGTCGCGCACCATGGATGACATGCTCGGCTACCGGCGTTGCGACACCATGCTGTCCTTCGGCGAGGTCGACGAGATCATCCACGAAGACGACGGTGACCTGTTCGAGCTCGCCAACCGCATCGTCGCGCGGGAAATTGACCATATCGGCCAAGTGTTCGGCCGGCCGGGCTTGCCCAAGGCCTCCTTGGGTTTGCCGCCGCCGGTGTATAAGTACAAGCCTTGCTCGCGATATGGACACATGATCCCCTCGCATAGCCGCAACGGATCGATGAACGTCGCCGTCCCGGCAAGCTGCTTGAGTTTCTCATTGATGGCGGGATGAAAGAAACTGGATAACTTGACGCTCGGGGAAGCGCTCGAGCACGCGCTCGCGGAAACTCATGATGCGCACCCCAGATGTCGCCGAAATTGCCGCCGCCATGGATGAAGATCGGGCCTGTCGGCATGACGCGTTCAAGATCCTCGAGCGAGGAATTGTCAATTCGCGAAACGTAAACCGGGCGCTTGCCGTATCGATTCTGGAGGTAGGCCATTTCCCCAGCCAGATGGCCCGGATTCCGCCGTCTGGAAGTACGCACTCCCGAACACCGACGGATCGTGTCCGCGAGACACGGCGGTGCCCAACAGCTGCCAATCTTCCCGTGTCGCTTGAAAAACTGCGGCCTGGCCGGGAAGCGTTTCCACAAGGCCGTCGCTAATCGCTCCTCAGCCTCCGGCGCGAAGCACGGGCGATGAATGTCCAAAAGCTGACAGAGGGCAGACAAAATGTCAGGTTCGGAACAAGGATTGGCAAAAGTGTCAGGTTCATTACGACCGGCCATCTGGGCACTGCGGAGGTTTTTCCAAGCAATCAGGCGCTACTGGCGCTGAGCGCGCTGGCACGGCTATTGCACATTTGTTGCTGACTGCACGCGATGGGGGCAGACGAGCGACGCTCTCTCTCCCCTGAACCCGTGTGCTGTCTCTGAGCGGGAACAAACTCGCGCAGAAAGCAAACTTTGGAGCGCAACATGGTACTGCAGATCGAGTCCCCGGCGCCTTCGATTATGGTCGAGAACTGGCTGCGTGGCGAGCCCCTCACGAGCTTCGAGCCCGGCAAAGTGTATATCGTCGAATTTTGGGCAACGTGGTGCGGACCATGTGTGGACGGGATGCCGCATCTGATGCAGCTGCAGGAGAAGTACAGGGACAGCGGGGTCGAGATCGTCGGAGTCGCGGCTTCTGAAAACGCTCCAACGGCCGATGAGGCCCGAAGCAAGTTGGACGCGTGGTTGACCGAAAAGTTCCCGAACCTGAATTATCGGATCGCGTTCGACTCAACAGGCGAAATGGACAAGCTTTGGATGGAGCCCAGCTTTTCTGTCGGGATTCCGACCTCGTTCGTGGTCGATCGAGACGGCCACATCGCCTTTATCGGTTCTCCGACGCAACTCGATGACATTTTGCCGAAAGTGCTTGGCGGCAGCTGGCGCACCAGCGAGCAAGCGAAAGCCGCCGATACGAAGCGGATTGCGGAAGACGAACCCATAGCGCGCGAACAAGCGCTGAAGAAGCCGATCGATGATAGATATAGGGCGGCGGTGGAGAAAAAGGATTGGAAGACGGCGCTCTCGGCGATCGAAGAAGGCATCGCCTTGTTGCCGGACAAGCTCGGTTTTCGCCGGTCTCATGTGAATCTGTTGCTTAACAAAATGCGCGACATGCAGGCCGGCTTGCCCGTCATGCGCCAATTCGTTCGCGACGCGATCAACAGAAACTCCGAGGATTGGATGATTGCGGCGCTAGATCAACTCTTCCATCCGAACTTTGGCGGTTCGCACTTTCCGTCTGCTGAGCGGTTGGCGATGGGCAAACAGCTGTCCGAACACATCCTGGCACTGAATCCCCCGCAAGGCGAAGGCCTTAAGTTCTCTTATCCGGCCGTCGCTCGGTACTATCATGAGAGCGGCAACAAAGATCGGGCGATCGAGTTGATCGAGCTGGCACTGAAGTCGCTGGACGGTCCGGACCCTGACGCGAACGCAGTTAAACAGCACCTTTTGCCGGAGTTGCTACAGGCTCTGGCCAACTACAAGGGTGAGAAGGTTTGTTACGGCGGTCTCTGTGTGGCTCCACGCCGATTCGACAGCTGGTATACCGTTTGCGGCTGACCGTCAGGTTTGATGTGGGGAACAGAATTGGCCGGGCGGACGAGTTTTGATGTGAACGGCGCAAAACCCCGCCCGGCTTGCCAAATCGCCTGGCCCCGATCTTCTGGGCCATATCCGAAGGGACGGCGGCCGCCTACGACCCGCACGGCGCGGGTCTTTGGCTAGGCTATGAGCTGAGCGACGGGCTTGCCTCCTTTGAACCCTCACGCCTGCGACTTCATGCCGGTAGCGAATTCGATCTTGGGCGGCATGGCAAGCCACAAGGGATGGCTTGGCTGGCGGCATGCCTTTGCCGATGTGGTGCCCCCGCCCACGCATGCGTTCGCCGGCGATCAACGGGGTCGCCTGCCGCGCAATCGATATCAGGGCTTTCAATTCCGGACACCGGCGCCAGCCTCAACCACTCGATCAATGAGGTGTCGGGCTCACGGCATGGCAGCTTGGCCAGGGAAACGCCAAGCTGACAAGCAGCAACCGGCTGCCGTGATCCTCAATGAGCCGACCGAGGCCTCGGCCCTGAATGAAATGCTGGAGGTGCATGGGATGGCGGCCAACGCCATTTTCGCCTATCCGGCCGGGACGTCTTGCAACGGCCGCGGGTTGTCAGCACGCCAAGGGCCATGCTGTCCAGCGCGTGGCGAGCTTGGCGCCGACGGCGTAGCGCGTCGACCGATTCTGCTGACAATGAGGACTTGTAGTATCCCCAGTAGGCGAAAACCCATGACGATCATCGTCACGCCGGCCGCGATCTGAAGCACGCGTCCGGCGCGCTTCATGCCTTTCCCGTTGGCGAGGCTTTCGGTGAAAAAACGCTGGCAGAAGGACGGGAACACCAACGCCGCCGAACGGGTGCCGAGCTGTGCGATTCGACGAGGTTGAGGAAAGCGCCGCTGAATGCGCGACTGCACGCTGCCGATGGAACGGCGTGGTGCGCGCCCACTACCGCGTTGCCGGGCCATACAAGCGATTTGGCCCGGCGCGAGACGCGGCACTCATCGCCGGAGATCGGGATTGCACCGGCCGTCACCACTGTCAAAAATGCCGACGTTGGTGATCCGGCGCGGTATCGACGCTTAGCTTTCCCGCGCTTTGGCGATTAAGCGCTCCAGCGTGGGAATCGCGGGCACCCCTGCGATCACTTCGTCGCCGAGAACCAAGGCCGGCGTGCCGGTGATGTACAGCTCCTTGGCGAGCGCGCGAGTGCGCTTGAGGGCGTCTTCGATGGCGGGATCTTCCATGTCCTGCTTGAGCCTCTCAACGTCGAGGCCCACCTGTCGTGCGATAGTCAAGACGGACGATTCGCTGTGCTGACCGCGAGCAGCCAAAAGGCCGTGATGAAGCGCCTCGAATTTTCCCTGTTTGCGGGCGGCGAGCGCCGCCTTTGCGGCGAATTTTAAACCCGGTTTCCAATGGTGCAGGTAGTTTTTGACAACCGGATGTTGCGCTACAATCCCGGCAAGGGCCAGGACTAAAATACCGATAAGGCGGGTTTTTTGTTCAGGCATGGGTCAGGTCCAATCAACAGTGAACGGCAGGGCAGCAACGGCTGGCCTTTTTTGACGCCAAAGAGGGCTTGCGGGCCGCGGGGCTCGCGCGGCGGTTTGCAGGTCACAAGTAGCAACTTACTGTCTCCTGACCGGATCATGGTGGGTTCCCCCTCCCGGGCATCTCCCGTCGCTGCGCTCCGGTCGAACGCTCCAAGGGCCTTTATGCAAAATCCGTGCCAATTGCAACAGCGTCGACAAACGCGCACGTTCGGGGATTCATAAGGGCCTCGCGCGCCGCGCTTGCGCGGATCCCAGCACTCTCTGCTGGCGAATACCCGCACAGTCAACTCGGCGACGGGCGGCGGGACCGGCGGCGGAATCCCCGCCGCCCTGCCCTGTCCGCTCATTCAGCGGTTGGCGGCGCAAACAGCGGCGCGGCCTCGGCCCACTGGTCAGCGGTCCGGAAAGCCGCCGCGATCGGCATAGGTGCGGGCCGGAACCGCCATCCAGGCGGCTAGCTTCGAGCGCCTCATTTGGCCTTCGGACAAGACGCGCAGGATCTGCTTTTGCGTCTTCACCCTCTCCGGGACATTGGCGTCGGCGACCTGCGTTCCAGCGATGTGCGCCGGCATTGCGGTGGCTACTTCCTTGTCGCGTATGCAGATCGAAGAAGGTCTCGTCTGGCTGCCACAATGTGCTCATGCCGACGTTCAGATGGTTACCGCCCCCTTGGACCACGGCGCATCCGGCCCTCCAGCCACTCGTCATGACGATGGTGAGAGCGCCGATGGCGGCGCCGGCTGCGATCGCGACGTCCTCAAAACCCTCTACGGCAAGGCTTTGCGCGTCGGGAACGGGTGCAACCAATTCGCCGGAACGATCGACGCGGCCGCGGCGGTGCCGGGCAGCGTGGCATGAAGCCATGCGGGCGATTTCGGGCGAAGAATTTATCCTCAGCAGGATGAATCATGGCGGCGCTTCTCGCAAGTATTTCCGTCATAATCCGCCGCGCCTGTCGATGGCACAAAATGATTAATAATCTTGCCTTGTCAGTCATCTATTCGTTCGCGCTCCTTCAAATGGAGGCCGCGCGTCCAGACGAGCCCAGTCTCAATCACCTCCACGCCCAATAAGTTCGCTGCCGTCAATTTGCGCAGGCCGAGCTCGCTGATGACGTTGAGGGCACCTGCTTGTAGACCTTTGGCATCTCCTGGATCATGCCGGCGAGACGATCGGTCGCGAGAGTACAAGCTCGAGCTTCGGCCCGGCGCGTCGCTCACCCGGCCGTCGCTTCATCTGGTTTTCGCCAGCATGGCGCATAGTGGGCTCCTCCAACCATTTGGGACATGGATGGGCGTTATCCAAACAACTAATTTTACCGATTTATGAAAATTCTGCATAGCACATCCCTGCAGTGCGCCGCTGCGCAATTCGTGATTTCTGCGCGGATATCGGTCCGGATGCCGACTCGAGTTTAGGGCTACGCTGGAGACTAACAACATTGGTCTCGCCCTCGTGGCGAAGACGACTGCGTTCATGGGAGTCACTCCGACCTGAGGTTGGAGCTTTTGAACGATTCGGAGCAAACAAATGCACGTTCTCGATGTTAACCAGATAACCAAGATTTTCGTGGAATCGTTTAAGCTGGTTGTAATCTTCGCAACCGTTTGCGCCGCGCTCGAGCTACTCTTTCCGGCTTATCGATACAGTTTTGCCTCATACGTTCGCGGCGTTCGAAATTGGATAATTCGCCTAGGATGCGGTGCCTTTATCTGGCACTTCTACGCTTTGAGCTTGGGCTGGTTAGGGATAAAGCCGTTCGTAACGATCGATTTCGGAGCGTTGCTTCACTCTGATAACGCAATCATTAATAATGGATTGGCCGTCCTTTCAGGCGTTTTGGTCGCGATTGCCGGCGACTTCTTCTACTACTGGATGCACCGCGCTCAGCATGCTGTTCCATTCCTCTGGCGCTTGCACGCTACTCACCACTCGATCCGCGAACTGACGGCATGGAATTGCCATCATCACATTTCCGAGCCAATCGTTTACGCAGGGTTAGTGGCACTACCACTCGCGCTGTTCCACTTCGAATCTGGCGTAGTGCCCGCTGTTGCCATGACGCTGATTACTTTTCAGGCCCATCTTTCACACTCTAGCACCCGCATCAACCTTGGACCGTTTCGATATATCATTGGCGACAATAAGTTCCATCGCATTCACCACTCGTTGGAACCGAATCACCGGCACCGAAACTACGGGTTCTTTACAACTATCTGGGACACGATTTTTCGAACGGCATACTGGCCAAAAAAGAACGAGTGGCCGGAAGTTGGCCTCCGAGACCAGCCCGAGCCGCTCACCGTGCGCGACTATGTTATGTTCCCATTTGATCGACGTCGCTGGCGTAGAGCTAAAGTCGCAAGTGGTGTAGAAGCTGGAGATTAATCGACCGGGTCGAATTCGATTGTCGAGGCCCGTCAAACTGGACCTGGAAGGGACGGATCATTGGCGCTGGCCTTACCGGAGACGAACTGGAACTACCACAGGTGGGCAATGCTCCTCGAAGGCATTCAGGCACAGCGAAGTTTTGCAGACCTGCCTGGAACTCGCAGACGGCTGTGACTCTATGAGTCTCGTGCGCGGAACTGGCCCCGGAGTAACCAGTGATGCCTAACGCGGGCGATGAAGATCCGACGATGACATCCGGCTGAGCGGACTACCAACAGAAGATCTCGCAACCTTTGCATGGGCGGCATCTGAAGCACCTGATTGCAGGGGTTCGCAGATTGCGCGCGCCACATAACCGGTCTGCGGCATTGTTCACGTCTTCCGTGCGAGCGAGCGCAGTCGGCATCTACCGCAGGCCTCTTCACTAGAAGTTACCGTGACAACAGCTCCTGCCCAGTCATCGAGTGGAGCGCACCCTGTTTTGACCGGACAGGTGGCATAGCCGATAAGGCATAGGCATACGCCTATGATTATGACTATGACTTCTGATCCGTTCTCTCCTTCGCCTCGTGTTGAAGTGATCACTTCGGTCCAGCGCCGACGGCGCTGGACGACAGCCGAAAAAGTGCGCCTCGTCGAAGAGGCCATGCAGCCCGGTATGTCGGTGTCCTATGTGGCACGCCGTGCCGGCATTGCGCCTAGCCAGCTCTTTGCCTGGAAGCGCCGTATGCTCGAAGGCGGTGCGACCGCCGTTCAGGCCGACGACGATGTTGTTGGCGCAGGTCGTGTGCGCGAACTCGAGAAACGTGTGCGCGATCTGGAGCGCATGCTGGGCAAGAAGACCATGGAGGTCGAGATCCTCAAGGAGGCGCTCGATCTCGTCGCCCCCAAAAAGCCAGCGTTGCGGCTCGCCTCATTCGACCAGGACGGTTCGCGGTGAAGATGGTCGCTGACACGCTCGGCGTCTCCCGCTCCAACCTCGTCGAGCAGGCTAAGAAACGCCCTCTCGAAAGCCCGGCGACGCGTAAGCCCTACACCAAGGCTGAAGATGTGGCCGTGCTGCCCGCAATTCGCAGGCTGGTCGATCAACGGCCGACCTATGGCTATCGCCGCATCACGGCTCTGCTCAACCGCGAGAGGCGCATTCAGGACCTGCCGCCTGTCAACGCCAAGCGGGTGCTGCGCATCATGCAGGTTAACGGTCTCGTGCTGACGCGCCATACCGCCTATCGCCCGGCCCGCACCCATGACGGCGTCGTCATTGCCCTGCGTTCCAACATCCGCTGGTGCTCGGATCATCTCGAACTCAAATGCCGCAACGGCGAGATCGTGCGGGTGCTGTTCGTCATCGATGCCTGTGACCGTGAGATCATCGCCTGGTCGGCCGTCGCCCATGCCGGCGTCTCGGGCGAGATGGTGCGCGATCTGATGGTCGAGGCCGTCGAGCAGCGCTTCGGCGACGCCAGGACGCCGCATCCGGTGGAATGGCTGTCCGACAACGGTAGCGCCTACATCACTCGGGAAACGGCGACTACCGCGGCGGCGCTGGGCTTGCGACTGGCCTTCACCCCTGTCCGCTCGCCGCAGAGCAATGGCATCTCCGAGGCCTTCGTCAAAACCCTGAAGCGTGATTACGCCCGCAACGTCATTCTGCCAGACGCCGAAACCGTCCTGGCCTTGCTGCCGAAATGGTTCGACGATTACAATGAAATCCACCCGCACTCCGGCTTGCGCTTCCTCTCGCCGCGCGAGTTCAGGGCAAAGGCCGCTGGTGCTTAATGCAGCCCGCCACCTGTCCGGTCAAACGGGGTGCACTCCATCGAGCGCGATCTTGCGGCGTAAAACGGCTGATGACTGTCGCCGGTGTCGACATGACTGTGGCGGTTGGCGACGAAGGGCACGATCGGCGGCAACGTGTCCCGCTCGACCAGCCACCTTGTGAGCTTTGCTCCCAGCGTCAGGCAGTGCGGGCCAGGGCTCGATTACCAACGGCGGCTCAGGAAATAGGGCCGTGGACATGCCCGCGGCACGCTCGTCGAGGCGGCTCGGGCGGCAGCACGCGCGCCGGTGCCACTCCGTGATTTCGCTTGACACACTGAGGCGGCCGACCGGTGCCGGCCATATGGTGTGTCGATCCTATGCAAACAAACTGTCGCTATTGATCCAAACTGTCGACTATCGAACAAACGCGCCATCGTGAAACGTTTTGCATTTCGTTCGCAGCCCTCAAAGCAAAAAGAAGGAAGAGCGCGATGCCAAGGTGCGCGGCCCAACTTGAGTATCGGCGCGCAGCAAAGTCCTCAGGATGGCACGTCACTTGCATCAATTTTGGGAAGCCGTTGTGACGGCTTTACCCCAACCAACGGAGGTGACGATGGCAATCGGCCAGAGCACTGAATTGACCTTTTCGCAGCGGGCGCGTGGGAATTCTCGGCTCTGTTATTGATGCCCTATGGGCGCGGTGCTCCGACCTGCCGTTTCGCCGCTCCACGGGAACGTGCTTTGGCGCCAGGGCGCTGGTGAGCAACCGCCTGGCGGCCTTGATGATTTGTGGCGGCTCTGGACGATCCCGCCGAGAACGTGTCTGTCTTGCTCGACAGCCCGCCATAACCAAATTTTCTTGCCGAGGAGGTGATGAGGGGTTCGTGTAGGTGCCAACATTATTCGAGCTGGCCGCTTGTGCGCGTCGAACGTAGCCGGGGCCGAGCTTGTTCTCCACCGGCGGATCGTTTCCCAGACGACGATGTCCCGCGCTCAGATTCCTCGACACCCGCAGGCTCAAATCGAACCGGCAATAAAGCCACCCGCAGGGACAATCTCGGCGGTAAAGCGCTGGAGTTTGTAGCTGGTATGCATGAACCTGCGTCTACCTCAGCGCCTGCTCACAAGAAGGTTCCCGCGACAACGGAGCCAAATCATTAGCTACTCGGGTGGACGTTTTTCAACAATGCCCTTACAAAAATACCTTTCTGCCGAACTCGCCCGCGGAACCATATCGGTTGAAGTCGATCGCAGCCTAATACCCCCCGATGCAATGTTCGGGTTCGCGGAGCGCATCAATCCCAAACGGTCATTCCTGTTCGTTTCCAAGGTGCTCGGACGTCACATTCCCGTGCGGCCTTCCGTGATGCGAAAGACGTACAAACTTCTGGCCGACCAAATTTCACCCGATCTCGAAGGGCCAATCCTGTTCATAGGAATGGCCGAAACTGCTGTCGGGCTGGGTGCGGGCGTACATCAACAATATTCAGAACAAAATGACCGGGACGATACCGCTTATATTTGCACTACCAGACATGCACTTGGGTTGCCCCTAATGTGCGGTTTCGAGGAGGAGCACAGTCACGCCACGAGCCATCTCTTACACTGGCCGCTCGCGCCAAGTCTGGTCTCGAGGGTCAAGGACGCCCAAACACTTGTATTGATTGACGATGAGGCGTCGACCGGAAAAACATTTGGCAATTTGTTCGCAGCTCTGCCTGCCAGCATCAGGTCGAATCTTCGCAATACGGTACTCGTTACCCTCACCGATTGGTCAGATGGTGCTGCCGAACAGATGATCGCAGCCAACGTGGAGCGCGCATCAATTCTATCCGGGCGGTATCGCTGGGATGCAAACGGTCTGAACATCGACGCGCCGGAAGTGCCAACAGTTAAGACAAAAAGGGGCAGAGTCACTTCGCCCGACAAGCGTTTCGACTGGGCGCGGCTGGGTGTCTCCCGGCACAGCCACCAACTGCAGGCTGCGGCGGCAGCGTCGGGTGCGACCCTTGTTCTTGGTACAGGAGAGTATGTTTGGCAGCCGTTCCTGCTCGCGGAAAAATTGGAGATGGAAGGTGCTGACGTCCACTACTCATCCGTTACCCGATCGCCGATTTCGGTGGGTCATACGATTGTAAAAAAAATTGCATTTGAGGACAATTACGGCGGCCATGTGTTAAATTATCTGTACAATGTTGAGCCGTCAGACTACGCCAAGGTCCTCCTTTGCTCCGAGACGAATAAAGAGACGATAAGTCCTATACTTACAGAGTTCTTGGCACCGGCAACCGTAGTAATTCCGCAGTAAGTCATTTTCACCAAGAATTAATCGTCATACAACCATGCATTTGGAGTTGCAGTCATACGCCAGAGCTCCAAGCTCCGGTAAGAGGCGGAGGAAGGGAGGACTTTGTTGAAGGCTGAAAGTGAATTCATTTCGGGCACGTATCGCACCACGGATGTCAGGTTCCTTTTGAAGCTCGTAAATTTGGAGCCAACCGACCTCGCATTGAAGGAAGCGGCGATACAGTCCGGCCTACGCCATTATTCGGAAATGATTTCGCTCGAAAGCGCGCCCGAAACCGGCTACATGGCGATATTCTATGAAGCGATGTCAGCTGGCGCTGAGAGAATGGGACGCGAGGTGGCAGCTCTCGCGCGGTCTATCTCAAATCAAATTCAAGGCCCGATCACGTTGGCGAGCTTCGTTCGGGCCGGGGTGCCTTTGGGTGTTCTCCTCAAGCGTGCGTTGTCGCGCATGGGAAAGGACGTCGAACACTTTGGCATTTCGATCATCCGGGACCGCGGGATTGACAGCAATGCAATGCGCCATATCATTGAGCGGCGGCCCATTGAAGGTCTGCTGTTTGTTGACGGCTGGACCGGCAAAGGCGCTATTTCCACTGAGCTGGAACGGAGCTTCCATTCATTTTCTGCACAGCCGCCAAAGCTGGTGGTTCTGTCTGACCCCTGTGGCCGCGCGTGGCTTGCGGCCTCGGGCGAAGACTGGCTCATTCCATCGGGAATACTCGGAAGCACCGTGTCCGGGCTGATCAGCCGTTCGATACTGAACGAGGAGGTCACAGGTCCGGAAGATTTTCACGGTACAGTCAGATGGGATCACTTGATGTCCCACGATATCTCAGCTGCTTTCGTGGACAATGTATGGACCCATGCCGTCGCCGCGCTAGGCCAAAATCATGAGCCCGCGCGGTGGACGGACAACGACCGGTCAAGCAATCAGAGACGATCGCGGGAGGCAATAAATCGAATTGCTGCAGAGTTTGCCGTCGAGAATATCAATCGGATCAAGCCAGGGATTGCGGAAGCCACGAGGGCAATTCTGCGCCGCATGCCTCAAATTGTATTCCTGTCTTCCGTTGAAGACGCTGAACTGGCAGCGCTGCGGCATCTGATCCGGGAGAAGAATATCCCTTTCCAGGTCGACCCGACAAAACTCCAGCCATATCGCGCCATTACTATAATAAAGAAGGTTTAGAAAACTTGATTATATTGCCTTTGATCCAAATTTCCGATCCGATTCAACCAGGATCGAGCTTGGGCTCGGCGTTTCGATTCATCCGGTTTGCTGATCGACCGTCGTGACGGCAACTCTTGTTAGTAAACAGATGTCTATCTTGATTATAACAGGGCTGACCATCGCTTTGACGAAAGGCGGTTGGCATAGATATGAACGCATAACCAAACTCATCTGCCTGGGATCTCTCCACGTTGAAGAAACCGATTCCAAATATGTATCGCGGATCGAGTGCAATGCCTGATCAACCCGTCGAATCCGCAGATCCCGCCATGCAGCCAGTCGTGTTTGCCGATCTGGATGACACATTGTTCCAGACGCGGGCAAAGTGTCCGAAAGGCAGCCAGGACAAACTGGCTCTAGCTGCGATCTCCTCGAACGGACATCATTCCATGATGACCCCGCGGCAGGTTGCGATGATCGATTGGCTGCTGAGTACGTCACAAGTCATTCCCGTCACGGCACGTGGCACCACGGCCTACGGGAACGTCAAGATCGCGTTCAACAGCTATGCAATTGTAGCCAACGGCGCTGTCATCCTTAAACCGGACGGTGCGCATCTGAAGGAATGGCACGATGTCATTTCTAAAGAACTGATCCCTCACAGGGAGGCACTGAACAAGGTACTTGAAATAGGTCGGCAAGGAGCCGAGGCTGGCAAAATGTCCGTTCGTTCGTGGATCGTTGAAGAAATGGATATGGCCACATATGCCGTCTTCAAAGAAATCAACGGTGATGGCAATAGGCTGGCGGAACTGAAATTTGAGTTCGACGATGCGGGTTGGATACGCCATCACAACGGAAACAACTTCGCGCTCATTCCCCCGCCGGTTTCAAAGCGCCGAGCAGTAGAGTTCCTCTTGAGGAAAATCCGCTCGGAGTCTGGAGATCGGCCAGCGATCGGATTCGGTGACAGCGCAAGCGATCTCGGCTATCTCAATTTGTGCGACTGGTGGGGTGCGCCATCGCGCTCGCAGATTTCAGCGATGCTGAACGTGCCACCGAAAACTTTTTTTTCGGGCCTTGCTTGAAAGACGGGAAACTCATGTGCACCGCATGGCTCCGCACCGGGCGATTGACGCAACTCGCCAACCAGGTCGAAGGGTGACCAGCGGTGCCGTAGCGGTGATTTTGCTTTGATGGCCAAGGCCGCCTGATGGCTACCATCACCTACGTCTTCACCATAGACCACGTCGCGAATAAGCTTGGAGAAGATCCTGAGCTCCTTCGCTCCTTCGCTCCTTCGCTCCTTCGCTCCTTCGGTCCTTCAGGCGATCGTCAGCAACGACGACAAACTCTCCTAGGGCGGTATCATCAGCGTCTACGATGGCACGAATGAGGCAATCACCGCTCTCACTGACAATGGGATTGACGAGTTGAGACAAATGCTCGCCCATGCTCGTCTTTCGATCACGAGTGGGACGACTTCCTCGACAGTTCGACAGTTTTGTCGGACGAAGAGCTCGTCGCGCGCATAAAAGCAAAATCACCGCAGTAACGATCGGCCGGCTACTCAAAAGACACAGCACCGCCTACGAAGCTAAAAACATGGTGCCAAAACTTGACCTCAACCTGAAACTCAAAACGTACAAATGGTGGGTCGGTTCTCGGTGAAACTCTCGGGTCACTTCTCGGCAGAATTTCAACAGTCATCCTGGCCGGTGAGCCGCTTCTTGTAGAAGATCACTGCATATCCGTGCAACATCCCTTCCGCGCAGCGAATATAGCCAGCGGTCTCATAAACTCTTTGAGCCCCTACTTGGACGGTAGTCGTGTCAAGCGCTATCCACTTGAATCCCAGAGCAACGGCTCGCGATTCCATTTCACTAAGAATCCTCCTTCCAAGCCCTCGCCGTTGAAAGGCGGGATGGACCCGCATACGTTTCAGCTCTGCGACATCATCGTCAACAGGTTTCAATCCACCCATAGCAACGAGCTGGGGACCAATATGCCCAACTACGAAATCTCCGCCTGACGCAATGTATACCTTTCCGACATTGCGTAAATCATCCTCCCACACCCCTTGCGGACCACACACACCAACAGTCTCAGATGCGCGTCTGTGCAGGTGCCATACATCATCGGCATCCCCTGTCTCGAACCGACGAAAGATCACTTCGTCTTGAGACATCGACCATCACCTTTCTGGTTTCGGACGCTGTCCGTGGCATCATGATACGTTTTTAGTTCGGCAGGTACCGCAGTTAGCTTTGATGCACTGCCGTTAAAAGCCGCTGTGAAAGTACCGCCTCAACACTCTCCGCCGCCTCAACTCCGACGATTGGACGACCCGGTTCAATCGTATATTTCAATGCCGTCCTGCGGTGCATCCGGGTAAACCGATCCAGCGCACAAACACAGGCCGCTCGCAGGTTTCTGATGTCACTGCCGTGGCGCTCCAGGACGGGCGAAATGGTTGCAAGCTTGGGAAAGTCCGCTGCCCCTTCCAGCCAGCTTGGCTGGAGCCGCGCGCTCCCCTTGTCTGGTGACAACCAGCGGAATACCTCGTGAATGCATGCCTGCGGATAGTACTCTGACAGCCGATACACATCCCTATAAAATTGTGGTTTCTGGTGGAAGAGTTCTTCACCGATCAGTAGCACCGAGACCGCCACGATCCGGGCAGAGAAACGACCGCTTGGGCCAAGCCTATCCTTGTAAGGGTTTTTTCCGTAGAACATGCGAAACTCGCCGAATAGATCAGGCGATAAATGTTCATAAAAGCGCTCCAGTACATAATTCGCCGACTCCAGGGACTTCACGCACAGCGCAAGACACTGGTCCGCATCCGCGCCCACCGCGTCACGCAATTCAAGTAGAGCGTCCATTGCCGACTGTAAGTCGCTCTCAATGAGTTGATGACCCAGACAAAAATCTCGCTCCTCGACGCCGGCTGAGCCGAGGCAATATACTCGTGGATCGCTCTCCAGCGGATTGGTAAGGATCATATCTTCATAGGAGAGAACATCAATGCTAGGCTGCCGCTGGCGGCTCAAGCGTGCAATTCGCCTAAGCGGCTCTCCTACCGTTAACTCGGCATCGACGGGATGAAGGCCCGCAATCGCGGACATCTGATAAGCACAATTGACGAGATACTGGATGTCTGTCTTAGCCACTCCAAACTCGGACTGCGACAGATTCAGTAGGTGCGCCTCACAGTCCGTTCCCGCTATCATCGTGTTAATGCTATGCCCAAGCGCCTTGACCGTTTCATCTGGCCGTTCACTACCTTTGATCTCCGCGATATGGTGCGGGAGTTGGTCGGCGACAAAATCGCTAACATTCCCGAGCGGGCGTATTCGCTGCCGGCAATCGATGCTGTCGGTCAGATGAGAAAAAATCCCCTGCGCCCGATGGGACGTCTGGTCCGGGACAGAAAAGGGCGACTTAGCGACCATTGACGAGCCCCCAGACTTCACCGAAAGACAGCTTGCATTTCTTCACTTGACCCGTATCTTCCCGCGGGCGAGTAATCGTGTTTTTCGATCAGGTCAGTTCGTTTGTCTGTTATCCTGCTATCGTTGTACGCGACCCGATCAAGCACATTGTCCGAAAAAAATAGCAGCGATACAGCACCCGAATTGATAATGCCGGCTGCAGTTAACGAAAGAACGCCATCCTCTGAAATGCTGACAAGTCCCGCTTCCACTAGGGTGTTAATCTCTCGGCCAAAGTACTTTTCTATGGAGATCCCAAATTCATGCTCGAAGCGAGATAGCAACACTCCGCTGCTTCGCAAGGCAAACATTATTGTTCTGCGCATTAGATCATCTTCCGACAGTACTACACCTTTCCAAACTGGTTTTTCGCCCGCCTCAACTCTGGATAGATAGCGATCCAAGTTTGCTTCGTTATAGAACTGGCACTGACTCATGTAGCCAAATCCGCTAACCCCAAACGGGACAAGATTATTGTCGTTCCAGGAATCGTATTTACGGCACTGTTGAACGGAGTGCGGCTGTAACTTCTTAGTCCAATAGAAAATCGGCCCGTGCCGATAGCCGAGCGCGGTGAGGATGTGTTCCGCCATAAAATGCATTATCATCCGCTCCTTCGAACCAGCGAATTGATATCGTCCTCTGGCTAATTGGCGGGCGATGGGGTCTGTCGATTTAAACATCAACGGGAATATGTTGAACTTCTCTATTCCCATATCCAATAAGCCGACAAGTGAGTCGTACCAGCTTCGGAACGTTTGCTCGGGCAGGCCGTACATAAGATCGAGGGATAGATTCCCGACGTCCATCTCATTTAGCAATTTTACAATTTGTGTCACCTCGTCTACGCCGTGCCCGCGATTCAATATGCGCAAGATTTTCGGATCTAGAGTTTGAACGCCGAGGACGAAGCGATTTGCGCCACCTTCAAGGACTGTCGAAAGGCGATCCGCAGCATCTACATTCTTTACAAGAGAGGGATGCAATTCGAAACTTACTTCTGACATTGATAAATCAAATCGCTGGTTAATAATGTTAAAAAGCGTCTTTAGTTGAGGCTTGGTTAAAAATGATGGGGTGCCACCTCCAAAAAAGGCGGTCTCAATAACTTTGCCCTTAAGCGCCGCGTCTGACCACATCATCTCTTTATTTAACGCCGCTAAATATTGCTCCACTCGGGATGGAGACGGATTGATTTCCTTGCCGAAGTGGCAAAAGGTGCAATACTGGTTACAGAAGGGAATGTGGAAATAGAGGTCGACTGACGACGCAACCCGAGCCAGCAGCCGCTTGGCATCGAGATCCCCCATTGCCTTGAGAGGAGGATATGTGCCGACGAGATAGTCGTTGTACGTGTCAAGGAGCAAATTTCGCGCCCTCAACATGTCCAAATTGATGTCGTACGAGCGGTCGATCGCAAGTTCCAGGGCCTCGGAATAGCTCGGCACGTTCATTTCTTTAGGACTCCGTTGGCTTTCGTGGGAATGCAAGGCGCGATAGGAGTTGCGTTCGCGCTACATCGCAGACTTGTGCTTGGGGCAAGCAGTGCAATTTCGATCAGCGGTCTTGATTCGGTGGCTCTCAGTCGACATGGACGAAGCGGCGGGAACGCACTCAACTGTGCAGCGTCTATGGCAATCGATTTGGACCAATCGAGGAAGTTTCATCTGAACTCCTGCGGGGACAACTAGGAGACCGCCGTGGTCGCGCGGGTCCTTTGCAGTGTTGCAATCGACGTGCCATCAAAGACTTTTTGCGGTTTTTGCTTGAAAGACGGGAAAACAATGTGCAACGGCGTGGCCCCATCGATGGAATACTCGCGCCTCAGCGTCGGCTTTCGAACATGCCGTCTCTAACCTGACACGGCTGAACAGGACGTGTCGCACATTTGCTTGCGACTCAGACCCAAAATCTCCGCTAGATCGCAGACAGTTAGGTCCGTATGCACGCAAAGGCAGCCCAGGATTCGAAGGCGATCAAGATGCGCTGCCGTTCGTATGGGACTGACCAGTGTCATCATTGGTCAGCATCAACCCACATAAAAGGTCTGAACACTCGTCCTGCTGAGTTTGTCATTTGCAAGCGCAAGCGAACCGTCGAGCGCCGACGAACAGTCGGCCACGCGCTTCCGGCGGAGAGAGGCTCTTTGGCAACCGCCCGTGCGCCGTCAGACGGTTGAGGCATTCTACCAAAGCTCAGAGGCGGTGTTTCAACTGCGTCGAAATGGAGGGGGATGGGCTGAGTACCTTCACGCCCGAACCCACCGAGTTGGACGTGCTGGTCGGCACGCCGCGACAGAACATGTTGGCCGCCGCCGACCGAAGCAGGATCGTTGCAGGGCATGGCAGCGCCGTCAGATCGAAAGGCGGCGGCGCCGACGATGAGGACACCTGCTTCGCCATGATTGGCAAGACGTATCCGCACCGGCGTGGACACCAGAATACGGCTGCATCACGCCTGAGAGAGTCCGCGAAGAATGGCCCGACGGGTCAGGTCGACGCGCGAGGCAATGATGTCGAGCGATGTCCGATGTTCCAGCCATTCGGCGCGCTCCAGTGCAAGCTGCCAACTGAAGACAGGGGCCTCGATCCGTCGGCGAACACAAAAGCGCGCCGTTCGGCGCGATTGAGACCGCTCGTGCCAATCTCCGGCGATGGTTCCGCAGCCCGCCAGGAACGCCGTAAGGTTGACCGCCGGAAAAGCAAAGGCAGGACGCACGACCGACGATCTTGCGACAGCGAGGGCGACCGCCTTCGGCTGTCTCCATCAGCCGAACCATTCGCCAGGGACTGTATCCTTCGCTGCAGCGGTGACCTCGATCGTCAGCTGGTCAGATTGAGCGTGCCGGCGCGCACGGCGGCACAGGCGCGGATCGGTTGCGCTGCGCGCTCGCTGGAGAGGAGCAGAATCGCTCCCATCCTCGAGCGCGTAATTTGCACGCTGGGCAGTCTCCGCAACCGAAACCCCAGGCATGGCGGTGCTTGCGGTCGCCCTTGTAGCAGGTGTGGGTTTCCTCGCAGATGAGGTGAACAAGTGTCTCGCTCCCCAGGCGCTCCGCCAGCGCCCAGGTCTGCGCCTTGTCGATCCACATCAACGGAGTGTGGATGACAAAGCGTGTCTCCATCCCGAGGTTCAAGGCGAGTTGCATCGCCTTGATGGTGTCGTCTCGGCAATCGGGGTAGCCTGAGTAATCCGTCTCGCAGACGCCGACGACCAGATGCTTCGCGCCCCGACGATACGCGACCGCGGCAGCGAAGATTAAGAAGAGAAGATTGCGGCCAGGCACGAACGTATTCGGGAGTTCGTTCTCCTGCATCGCGATCTCTACACCGCGGGTAAGCGCAGTTTCGCTCACCTGCGCAAGCACCGCTATGTCGATGAGGTGATCCTCGCCGAGTCGACTGCTCCAACCCGGAAAGTCCCTCCGCATTCGATCGAGCACACGCGGCCGAACCTCAAGTTCGATCCGATGCCGCTGCCCGTAGTCAAAGCCGATCGTCTCGACGCGCTCGAATTTGTCGAGAGCCCAAGCCAAGCAGGTGGTTGAATCTTGGCCGCCGGAGAAGAGAACGAGCGCAGTCTCCGAATCCTGGAGCATCGTCTCACCCTTCATATTCAGCCCAGCATTGGGGGGTCTCGTAGACTGTCACCGACGCAATTTGCGGCAGGATCGGCTTGATTCGGTCCCAGAGCCAGATTGCGATATTTTCGGCGGTGGGATTTTCGAGGCCCTCGATGTCATTCAGACAGTGATGGTCCAGACGCTGCAAAAGGGGGCCGAAAGCAGCTTCCACGTCAAAAAAATCGACAACAAAGCCCGTCTCCGGATCCACTGGCCCCTCGAGACGAAGTTCCACACGGTACGAGTGGCCATGCATTCGATGGCAGCGATGGGTTTCCGGCACCCGCGGAAGGCGGTGTGCTGCCTCGAACGTGAAAGCTTGTGTAATTTTCATGGGATCCCAAGAAATTTGTGAGTTTGAAGAGTCAGTCGCCAGCGTGGGTTGGCAAGGCAATAGGCGACGGCGGCCGCCGTATTCGCCTCGCGTTCGGGCCCGTCCATCGGCTGAAGTAAAAGGTGCTTGAATGCGAGGCCTTCAAAAAGCTCGGGCTCCGCACCAGGCTGAGGATAGACAAGCTTAAGTTCGTCCCCGACCGTGACTGCGAGCGGTGCGCCGGCCTTCGGACTGACACAAAGCCAGGTGATGCCAGTCGGCGGGTGAATGGTACCGTTGGTCTCCACAGCGATTTCGAATGCCACGTCGTGTAGAGCTTTTATGAGGTCTTCGTCTACCTGCAGAAGCGGTTCCCCTCCAGTGAGGACGACTAGACGCTCCCCTGCCCCGGCCCCATGCCAAGCCTGCTCAACGGCAGATGCAAGCTCCCGCGCGGTCGCAAAGCGTCCGCCGCCGGCGCCGTCCATACCAACAAAATCGGTGTCGCAAAACCTGCAGATTGCCGTAGCGCGGTCAGCTTCACGCCCCGACCATAAGTTACATCCAGCGAAACGACAGAATACGGCAGCCCGCCCAGCATTACGCCCTTCACCTTGAAGCGTGTAGAATATCTCCTTGACCGCGTATGACATGGATTAAATTGCCTCTGATTGAGCAAGTGACCGCTTCACCTCGCCCACCGGAAAGAGCGTGAGTTGACGTATATCCGACGGCAGCTGCTGGAGTCCTTTCCACCGTCGATCTGCGAAAATTCCACTCACCCGAATCTCGAGCGCATCGCCGGCACGGCAGGGACGTTGCAATCTGTCGAGCGTCAGCCGTTACGAAAGGTGTAGCTGTAGCCGTTGATCGCCGGCGCCCCGCCGAGGTGCGCGTAAAGGACCCTCGATCCCTCTGGAAAGAAGCCTTTCTGAACCAGGTCGACCATCGCTTGCATCGATTTGCCTTCGTAGACGGGATCAGTAATCATACCCTCGAGCCGCGCGCACAGGCGGATGGCCGCCTTCGTTTCCTCGGACGGAACACCATAACTCGGGCCCGCGTACTCCTCCAACAACACCACGTCCTCCTCGACGATTTCCGTGCCAAGATCCACGAGCTTCGCAGTATGCTGGGCAATGTTTAGCACCTGCGCCTTAGTTTGGGCTGGGGTGGCGGAAGCATCGATACCGATCACGGTGCGCTGTCGGCCTTCCTTGGCGAACCCGACGAGCATGCCGGCATGCGTTGAACCCGTGACCGTGCAGACCACGATGTAGTCAAAAGCAAACCCAAGCTGCTTCTCCTGCGCGCGCACCTCCTCCGCGAACCCCACATAGCCGAGACCGCCATATTTGTGAACGGAAGCTCCAGCTGGTATTGCATAGGGTCTGCCGCCCCTTGACTTGACCTCATCGAGCGCCTGTTCCCAACTGGGGCGGATGCTGATATCGAAGCCCTCGTCGACCAGGCGCACCTCTGCTCCCATGATGCGACTTAAGAGAATATTGCCGACCCGGTCATAGACGGCATCCTCATGTGGTACCCAGCTCTCCTGGACCAGGAGGCATTTCATGCCAATCTTGGCGGCGACCGCGGCGACCATCCGCGTGTGGTTGGACTGCACGCCGCCAATGGACACAAGCGTATCGGCATTCGACGCGATCGCATCGGGGACGATGTACTCGAGCTTGCGGAGCTTGTTGCCGCCGAAGGCGAGACCAGAGTTGCAGTCCTCGCGCTTGGCGTAGATTTCCACCTTTCCCCCTAGATGCTTGCCGAGGCGATCGAGCCTCTCGATAGGCGTGGGTCCAAAGGTGAGCGGGTAGCGTTCGAATTTTCCCAGCATGGTCTCTCCAGCGATACGTGATTGGGTTGAAAGCAGCTATGGACGTCCTCCTAATACCGCGCTTGATTCGAGGCCAGCTGCGCTCTTCGACGTCCCAGAAGAGCCCGTTATATTTCTAGCACCTCGTTCGTCATCGAGACGAAACAACCCGAAGCCGGCGTGCTGCGATAGGCCACCAATGTCTAAGGGACCGAAAACATCCATCTCCCTCGGCATTGAAACGACCGGAATGCAGTCGCCTCGACCATGCCAAGCACGGTATCGCTTCAACGATCAGCCCGGTGTTCAAGCTTCGTCCAAAGTAGCGTAAAACTGAGCAATGATCTTGTCATGGCCCCCTTAAGGGAAGCCGCGGTATGCCACGCGTCGACAAAGCGGGAGTCCATCTGAGGATTCATTCCTCACCCTTTTTATTATGATCTGACGATTCGTGCCGAACCTCCCCGCAACTGCCGCAATGCCGAGCCTTTTGGCCAGCTCTGCCCGAGTTGCCAGACCGCCAGACCAGCAAGAGCACGCTTCCGAAATAGGCGACCTGAAAAAACAGCGCACAAGCCAGCGTTGTGAAGGTTGCCGCGCGGATGGAATGTAAGATGAAGTAGACCGTTAGAGCGTTGGCGCACAGGACCAGCCCCAGGACGCCACAAAAAATTCTAAAGGGCAACGCCGTTCTCCTCGTTGTGTCTCATCAGTTCAATGCAGCGATCCTGTCGCCGCCGATGGTCTGGCAGCTCTTTGGGCAGACGCGGGCGCAGCCCCCCAGCGTTCGCAGCGGCCCCTTGATCGACGATCATGATCATGCGATTGAGTGCGCCACGGCGAGTGCGCGTGCGTGCAGATTGGCTCCGAAGAGCTCCGCGAATTTGCGCGTTTGCTGCGACTTTCTCCCAATTGGCATCAGGATAGGCGACCAGGGGGCAGAGCTTCGAACAGCATCGGCACTACTCCGGTACCAGTCACAGAGCCAAAAACAGCGGCAATGGCGGCTTCTTAACGATCCATCTCGTCACGCCACCGAAGATCCGATCACGCACTCGGCGGCGGCCATAGGCGCCCATGACTATCATGTCGGCAGACGTGTCGACCGCGTGCTGCGCGAGTACCGTGGCCACCGGTTGGCCGGCACTCGGCAACCGGTCGATCGCCACCCGAACACCGTGCCGAGCGAGATAGGCAACGATGCCGGCTTCTGGCTCGAGGCCGTTTCCGTTGCAGCTCGCCTCCGGATCGAGTACTGCGAGACGAACTTCCTCCGCACCGGATAGGAGATCCAGCGCTTCGCGAACCGCCCGGGACGCCTGGACTCGCGAATTCCAGCCGACCAGCACGCGCCGTGGCCTCAGAGTCGCCTCAGCGCCCTTCGGCGCAACAAGAAGCACCGGTTTTCCTGTTTCGAACAAGCTGCCGTCGATGACACGACGTCCGAGATCATCATCGTTGAGAAATGCAGGGCCGACGATTGTGAGGTCGGCGCAGAGCGCCCGCTGTCGCACCACGTCACCGATGTTGGCCTGATCGCCATAGTCGGTATCGACGTCATAAGAAAGCCGCATGCCTCTCAACAGAGTCCGGACTTCCCTAGACCGTTTTTGCAGTCTGGCCATGTCGTTTGAAAATCGCTCGATTTGCCAGGACTGTTTTTCCAGTCTGTCCATGTCCTGTGAAAGTCTCCCGATTTGCCAGGACCGTTTTTCCAGTCTGTCCAATGCGCGTTGTTCAGGCCACGCGGGGATGCAATCGCATAGCGGCCGCGGCCACATGAGGAGCGGCGGAGGCGACATAATCAGTACGGAAAGATGTGCGCCGATCTCGGCACACAGATTGGCAACTAGTCTGACGTCCTGATCGGAGTGGTCAGCTCCCGTCACACTGAGCACAGTTTTGAAAGGCATCTGACTGCTTCTTTCTGAGTATGTCGGGCTGCAAGCGCGTTCGAAGCCCGCTGGTCTCGCGCTCAGCACGACGGAGATGGGGAGGTGGTATCGGTTACCAATTCAGCCTCCGGTTCGGCGTCCGGCTCCTCGAGCGAGTAGCCGGCCGACCTGATGGTCCGAATGACGCTGCCGGGCGAGGCCCTCTTCAGCGCCTTTCTGATCCGACTGATATGGACATCGACCGTGCGTTCCCCGATGTGGATATTTTCCGGCCAGGCCGCGGCGATCAACTCGTCTCGTCTGAAGACCTTGCCGGGAGTCTCGAGCAAAAGCCGCAGCAGTTTGAACTCGATCGGTCCGAGGTGTATCTCGTGGCCGTTACCGCGGACTCGGTGGGCATCGACCTTCATCTCAAGGCCGCCACAGCAGAGCCAGCTGCCGTTTGCAATCCCGTTTGAACCCGGCTTCGCCAGCGCCAGCTTCGCCCGTAGATAGTCGAGCAGCTTCGCTGGTGCGATTGGCCGCACAAAGCTCTCGTCGATGCCTGCCTTCAAGAGATCGAAATGCTGGTCCTCGGCGCCGGGCGCGATCAGGGCAATAACGGGCAGGCCGCCGGTCCGGGGCTCCCCTTTGAGCTGGGCACAGATGGTCGACCCTGTCGCGCTTGCCGGCTGGCAGTCCAGCACCACGGCCTTAGGCTCCCGTTCATTGGCCAATGCAAGCGCCTCCTCCACGCCGCCGGCCAGTTCAATCGTGAAGCCATCCACCTCGAGGATGTGGCTGTGGACCAGATAGAACTCCGGATCTTGCGAACAGATCAGGACCAGTGGCTTCATCAGCACTGCCTTGCGTCAAAACGAAAATTCGGCATCGGCCGCGTCGGTTGATTGAATGCGCCGTCGAAGTCGTCGCCCTCGCCGGCGCAGAGCGCCGAGGATTCACCCGCATCATCCATCCCGTGAAGGTCCATGACCTCGCGCCAACAGATCTTGAAGCAGCGGCCGCAACCGATGCAGGTCTTCGCATTGGGAGCGGTCGCATATTCCGGGCTCCATCCGGAGGCGTCGCGGGTCACGAAGCCGCTCATAGTGAATCCTCCAATGCAGCGAGCTCTCTCCTTGCAGCGTCCAACTCGGCAAAAATGTCGAATGTTTTCCCGGCGACTGCCTTGATCTCGGTCCAGTTGACTGGAAGGTCCTCGGCGAGGTCGTGCAGTTCCATCTTCGCAGCTCCCGCGTGCGACTGAAGTTTGCGGACCTTCCGTTGCAGCGCTTCAAGGTCTGACATGATCTCCTTTCCCGAGGCCCGGTTCCATCACGCTCGTGCGACTTCGGGATAGGCTTCGATGGCTGCGATCGCAGCGTCGACCAGTTTCGTATCGGCCTCGGCGAGCTGCTGGAATGTCTCGAAGCCGAACCGGTGAACGTCGCGCAAGGTCTTCGACAGAACGACCAACCGTCCTGCCGTGAAAACCACGCGCCCGAAGCCCTCAGGACTCAGCTTGATAATCGGCGATGCCATCAGGCCGCATCGCTCCTCGATCGCAAGCCCGACGGCGGCGTAAAAGATCTCGAGCCTCCACAGCACGTCCGGATCGGGATCGCCAATGATCGGGATCGCACGCCGCTGTTCCTTGGTGATGATGAAGTCGGCGAGAAGCTCGGCATCTGGTTTGCCTTCCCATGATCCGTATGAATCCTGAGCACGGATCAGCCTCACGAGGCATTTGACGAACGGGGTGGCGAGGGCCGCCTCGTTCTCGTTGACAGCGGAAGTAACTGTGGCATCAGACATTCGTCTTCTCCTCATTTCAGCCCTCGTCCTCGAACGATCGTTTCTTTCCGGCGGCGCCTGTTTCCGCCAGCAGCTTGCGCAGCCATGGCGGAGGAGCCTTCCTGAGCATCGCCTGAGTGCGCGATAGTACGTCTTCGATGGATTCAGGCTGCGGCACTTTGATCGGAAGGATTCTCGCCGAAACGAGTTTGGCTGCCGAAGGCCCGCCAATTGCCAAACAAAACAGGAGGTGACAGTCCTTCAACGCCTCCACCTTGGGCGTGATGCGATCATCGCCCTCGGTCCGATGCTTCCCACTCTCATCGGAAACGTCGTCGAAGGCCACGGCTTCCACGAACTTCGAATCGTCACGCGTCACGTCATAGACGGCAAAGCGCCTGGCCGACCCGAAATGCGCATTGAGGCCCTCCAGGTCTTGCGTGGCGATTGCTATGCGCAATGCGCCGGCTTGCGGTCCTGGCGTCGGTGCGTGAACCTCGTCAGTGACGAGCGAGAGGCGACGAACGGAGCTCATCTGGCGTTTCTCGGTTACTGAATGGATCTAGGAGATCAGGCGTCGGCGCGTGCTGGCTGGCTTCGAAGATGTTGGCCACCTCGAAGATCAGGTCGCGGGTCCCCTGATAAAGGATTGTGAGCTTGTGCTGGCTGCCCAGCCGGTCAAAGACCGGGAAGCCGACGCGCATGAGCGGAATGCCAAGGCGCTCGGCCGCCTGGCGTCCGTGCGAATGGGTGACGAGAAGATCAGCGCTGGCGGCAAGACGTTCGAGATCGCCGAGATCGCCGACCTGGATCGATTGTGCCGGCACTTTCTGGAGAATTTTCGACCTGTCGGTCGTGGTGACGGCCGCCGCAATTTCGGAGCCCATGCCGTTGAAGAAGCTCGCGAGCTGGTAGAGCTGGTCCGGTTCGGCAGCGATGGCAATTTTCTTGCCGCCGAAATGAAAATGTCCGTCGAGCAAAGCGTCCTGCAATTGCGCCCGCTGACGGCGCACCTTCGCCGGCGCCGCCGCGCCCGAAATCACCGTGAGCAGCGAGACGAACCGGTCGACGCTCTTCAACCCAGTCAGCGACTGGAACAGCACGTAAGGCACGCCGGTCAGCCTGTGCAGCACCTCCGCTGGGCGACGCATATGCTCGCCGACGGCGATGCATTGCACCGCCGTGCCAAGCTCACGAATATCGTCGATGCTGGTGCCGCCATAGGTGGTCGGGACCCAGCCGTCGGGCACCGTGCCGTCGAGCGAGCCGGAGACGTCCGGCAGGATCACCGGTTCGAGCCCAAAGGCTTCCACCATCTCACGCAAATGCTCGAGATCAGCCACAGTGAAATTCCAGTCGGGCAGGATCGCAATTTTTTTCTTCTGCTTCTTCTTTGGCTTCCGCGCCCGCACGCCGGGCCGTGTAATCCCTTCGATCATCGCAGTGACAGCCTTGGCCCAGCCCTCTTCGATCGCGCCGTCGAAATCCGGCGTGCTGGCCAGCACCACCTCCGTACCCGCGAGTTCTTCCGCCCGCTTCAGCTTGATGGCGGCGATCTCGCCTGCGCAATCTTCGCCACGGGTTTCCACCAGCGCGGTCGTGCAGACCCCGATCAGCTTTGGCTTTGTGCGGGTCTTAAGGTTGAGGATCGCCTCTTCCAGATGGTCCGCCCCGCCAAGGATCGTCGCCACTTCGTCCATCGCCGTGGTCTGCAAGGGGATCGTCTCCTTGAAGTGCCGCACGAAGAGCACGAGCGCCAAGCTGGTGCAGCCTTGGCTGCCGTGGAACAGCGGCACAGCACCCTCGACGCCGAGAAAGGCGAAGGCCGCACCGAGCGGCTGCGACGACTTCAGCGGATTGACCGCCGCCGATTTGGTCTGGGAAAGGATGCGGACCATCGGCCTCAACACCCGCCTAAGTCGGCGTCCATCGTGCCGACGAGTTTCTTGAAAGCGTGCACAGCCCCGGTCTCGCACTTCGTGCTTGGCAGTTCGCAATCCCATGGCGCCGGCTCCCGCACCTGGCGCCAGATCGGGTTGTGAATGGCGAGGTCGATCTGGCGCACGAGTGCCACCATGCCGTCATAGCCGGCATAAGGGTGCTGCCGCTCCTGGTTGATATCGAGCCAGGGCATCTTGGCCTTCAGCGCGATGAACTGCGTGCGCCCGCCCGACAGCATGATGTCGGCCTTGTGTTCTGAGAGCATGGCGTAAAGCTCGCGCGGCGCCATCGAGTCGAACATATGGTTCTCGTCCTTGAGTATCTGCTTGATGCGCTCCTTGTCTTCGAGCGTCGATTTCTTGACTGAGGTGCCGACGATCTCCATGCCGGTCTCCACCAGCGCGTGGACGACCGACCATGACTTCACACCGCCTGTGTTGAGCAGCACGCGCTTGCCTTGCAGCCGCGGCCGATAGGCCGCGAGGCTCTTCCACGCGATCGCCTCCTCTTCCGCGATCAACGCCTCCGTTCGGTCGAGCAGTTCCGGATCGGCGCCCTTCTCCACGAGTAGCCCTGCGAGCTGACGTAGCGCCTCCGAGGTGTCGGTGATGCCGTAGAAGGAGCCCTCGAAGAAAGGGACGTCCCAGCGCTCCTCCATCTTGCGGGCGAGATTGATGAGCGCGGTCGAGCACACCATCATAGCCGCCCGAGCGCGGTGCGATGAGGCAACGTCGAGGTAGCGAGCGTCGCCCGGAATGCAGGCGCGCACCCGGATGCCGAGCCGATCAAGGAGCGGCTTCACCAGCCAGAACTCACCGGACAGGTTGAATTCGCCAAGGATGTTGATGTCGTAGGGGCCGGAATCGTCGGGCTCCACCGTGCCGATGACGTGATCGAGCAACGCCTCGCCGGCGAGTTTGTTGCCGAGGTTTTTGGAGCCGACGAAGCCCGGCGCATTGATCGGCACCACCGGCAAGCCGAATTTTTCCCTCGCCCGCTTGCACACTGCCTCTATATCGTCGCCGATCAGCGCCGTCACGCAGGTCGAATAGACGAAGATCGCCGGCGGCGCATAGGCCTCCTTGATCTCGCGGATGGCTTTGAAAAGCTTCCGCTCCCCCTGCCCCATTACCACGTCGAGTTCGGTGAGGTCGGTCGTGAAGCTTGTGCGCCACAGCGTTGGCCCGGACGACGCCGTGCCGCGATTGTCCCAGGAATTGCCCTCGCAGGCGAGCGGCGCATGGATCAGATGCGCGACGTCTGTGATCGGCTGCAGCACGATCTTGGCGCCGTCGAACGCACAGCCTCCGGCCGCCGCGCCCGGGGTGAGCGGCTTCGAGCAGCCCTTCCTGCGCGCCTTGGCGTCCTTGCCCTGGTTCTTCTCGCAGGCAGGCTCGTTGAAGACGTGCTGGATTTTGGCATTGAGCGAGGACATTGCCGGTCTCCGTCGAAAAGCGGCCGGCTCCGGTGGGAAGCCAGCCGCCCGCTCTCAGCGGGTGAGGTCGTATGAAAAGTCCGTCACGCCCGTCTCGCCCGTCTCGCGATCGAGCGTGTCGAAGATCTTGTCGAGGATCGTCGTCAGCACGCGCAGGCCGCCTTGGTAGCCCATAAGCGGGAAGCGGTGATGATGGTGCCGGTCGAAGATCGGGAACATCAACCGGATCAGCGGAGTGCCAGTGTCGCGTTCCAGATACTTGCCGTAGGAATTGCCGATCAGGAGATCCACCGGCTCGGTGAACAGCAGCGAGCGCAACGCCCACAGGTCCTTGCCCGCCCAGACCTGCGCATCCTTGCCGAAGGGCGAGGAGGCGAGCAGTTCCTTCATCTCGGCTTGCCAGGCACTGGTGCCGTTGGTGGCCAGGCAGTGGGTCGGCTCGCCGCCGGTCTCCATGATGAAGCGGGCCATGGCGTAGACGAAGTCCGGATCGCCGTAGATCGCGTATTTCTTTCCGTGCAGCCAGGACTGGCTGTCGGCCATGGCGTCGACCAGGCGGCCGCGCTCGAGACGGATCTCCTCCGGAATCTCCCTGCCGCAGATCTCCGAAACCTTCATCAGGAATTCGTCGGTCGCCTGGATACCGAGCGGGTAATGGAATGACGCGGTCGCCTGCCCGACTTCCCTGCAATATTCCAGCGTCTTGCGGGTGTTGTAGTGCTGCAGCGAGATCGTGACCTCGGCATCCAGCGCCGCCTTTACGTCCTCGATCCTGGTGCCGCCGTCATACATCCGGTACTCGCCGTCCGACGGCGTGTCGTACTGGTCGGAGGCGTCCTGGATGAAGGTGTAGGACACGTCCATCAGGTCGAGCAGGCGCTTGAGCTCGCGATTGTTGCCGACGCAGAAGCCGTCGAAGCCAGGGATGATGTTGATGTTGGCTGCGGCCTCGACGCGCTCCTTGCCGTTCCAGAAATGCTCCAGGACGCCCTTGACCATGCTGTCATAGCCGTCGACATGGCTGCCGACGAAGGCCGGAGTGTGGGCGAAGGGCACGTCGAAGTCGTGCGGCACGGAGCCTTCCTCCCTGGCGTTCTCGATGAAGCTGTGCAGGTCGTCGCCGATCACCTCCGCCATGCAGGTGGTCGAGACCGCGATCATCTTCGGGTCGTAGAGGCTGTAGGTGTTGGCGAGCCCGTCGATCATATTCTTGAGGCCGCCGAACACCGCCGCGTCCTCGGTCATTGACGAGGAGACCGCCGAGGACGGCTCCTTGAAATGGCGCGACAGGTGCGAGCGGTAATAGGCCACACAGCCCTGGCTGCCGTGGACGAAAGACATCGTCCGCTCGAAGCCGGCGGCGGCGAACACGGCGCCGAGCGGCTGGCAGGCCTTGGCGGGGTTCACGACCAGCGCTTGGCGGGCGAGGTTTTTTTTGCGGTAATCCCAGCTCTTGGTGAATTCGCGCTGATCCGTAACGACCTGGTCCGGATGCGGGCATTCGAAATTGATCTTCTTCTCGGCAAGCATCTGCCTGTATTCCGGCTCGCGGAACAGGGGGGCATGGTCAAGAACTTTTTCGGCCGACTGCGGCATTGGTGGTCACCTTTTTCCAGCTGCGGCGCACTCCGGCGGCACAGGGACATCGAGACGTTGAAGGGACTGCCGCGGGCATAGGGCCGCGGGCGCTCATCGGCCTCCCCGCCTGGGCGGAGAGGCCAGCTTCTCATTCGGCGGCGATCGCCGCCGGCGGTGCGGCCTTCTTCCAGGGGGCATCGTAGAGGGCCCAGACCGGATTGTTGATGGCCAGATCCATGTCGCGCGCGAAGATGGCGAAGCCGTCATAGCCGTGATACGGGCCGGAATAGTCCCAGGAGTGCATCTGACGGAACGGGATGCCCATCTTCTGCACCGGGTACTTCTCCTTGATGCCGGAGCCGACGAGATCGGGGCGAACCCCCTCGATGAATTTCTCCAACTCGTAACCGGTCACGTCATCGTAGATCAGCGTACCGTTCTTCACGTAATGGCCGGTGCGCTGATAGTCGTCATTGTGGCCGAACTCGTAGCCGGTGCCGACGATCGCCATGCCAAGGTCCTCGTAGGCCGTGATGACGTGACGGGGGCGCAAGCCGCCAACGTAGAGCATCACCGTCTTGCCTTCGAGGCGCGGCCGGTACTTGGCATTGACCGCGTCAACAAAGGGTCTGTACTTGGCGATGACCTTTTCGGTCTTCTCCTCGATTTCAGGCCCAAAATGCTGAGCTATCTTGCGCAGAGAGGCTTCGATCTGGGAGGGGCCGAAGAAGTTGTATTCCATCCAGGGTATGCCGTATTTTTCCTCCATGTGCCGGCAGATGTAGTTCATCGACCGGTAGCAATGGATGAGATTGAGCTTGGCCTTCGGCGCGCGCTCTATCTCGGCGAGCGTAGCGTCGCCCGACCAGTTGGCGACCACGCGCAGCCCCACTTCCTCCAGCAGGATGCGCGAGGCCCAGGCGTCGCCGCCGATATTGTAGTCGCCGATGACGTTGACGTCGTAAGGGCCGGCCTCGAACTCGACCTCCTTGTTCTCGAATACCCAGTCGCGGATCGCGTCGTTGGCGATGTGGTGGCCGAGCGATTGCGAGACGCCGCGGAAGCCCTCGCAACGCACCGGCACGATCGTCTTTCCGTGCTCTTTGGCCTTGTTGCGGGAAACTGCTTCGGTGTCGTCGCCAATCAGGCCGATCGGGCATTCGGATTGCACGGTGAGGCCCTTGTTCAGCGGAAACAGTTCCTCGATCTCGTCGATGATCTGTTCCAGCTTTTTGTCGCCGCCGAAAACAATGTCCTTCTCCTGGAAGTCGGAAGTGAACTGCATTGTCACGAACGTGTCGATGCCGGTCATCCCGACGTAGTAGTTGCGGCGCTGCGACCAGGAGTATTGCCCGCAGCCGACCGGGCCGTGCGAGATGTGGACCATATCCTTGACCGGCCCCCATACCACGCCCTTTGAGCCGGCATAGGCGCAACCGCGGATCGTCATCACGCCCGGAATGGACTTGATGTTCGATTTGACGTCGCATTCGGAAAGGACCTCGTTCTCCTCGCCAGCCTCGTCCCCGCTCTTTGCGACGCTGAGGTGCTTCTTGCGGCGCTTCGCCGCCTTGTCTGGATATTGCGAGAGCACCTCCTCGATAAGCTTCGCATGGAGAGCGCCGTCGTTCTCGTATTCCAGGCTCATGGGACCCCTTTCCAGGTTGTTGAGTGACGCCTCACCGACGAGACGCGGTTCTCGTAAAGCGCGCCGCCCGGTGAGGGCGGCGCCACGTATTGGCAGCGGCGGTTACTGGGCCGCCGCCTTCGCCACTTCCTTGGCCTGGAGCTCGGCAAGCATCTGCTCGTCGGTCTTCATGATGCCGAAGTCGAGCAGCATGTCCTCCAGCTCCTCCATGGTGATCGGGGTGGGGATGGTGCCCTGGCCCGAATTGGCATGGATCTTCTCGGCCAGCGCGCGGTATTCCCCCGCCTGCTTGGAGTCCGGCGCATACTGGATCACTGACATCTTCCTGAGCTCGGCGTGCTGGACGATGTTGTCGCGCGGCACGAAGTGGATGAGCTTGGAATTGAGCCGGGAAGCCAGGGCTTCGGCCAGGTCAAGCTCGCGGTCGGTTTGGCGCTCGTTGCAGATCAGGCCGCCGAGACGCACGCCGCCCGAATGGGCATATTTAAGGATGCCCTTGGCGATGTTGTTGGCGGCATAGAGTGCCATCATCTCGCCGGACATGACGATGTAGATTTCCTGGGCCTTGTTCTCGCGGATCGGCATCGCGAAGCCGCCGCACACTACGTCCCCAAGCACGTCGTAGGAGACATAGTCGACATCGTCATAGGCGCCGTTCTCCTCCAGGAAATTGATGGAGGTGATGACGCCGCGGCCGGCGCAGCCGACCCCCGGCTCGGGCCCGCCGGATTCCACACACTTGATGCCTTTGTAGCCGACCTTGAGCACGTCCTGGAGTTCGAGATCCTCCACCGAACCTTCCTGTGCCGCAAGGTGGAGGACCGTATCCTGCGCCTTCGCGTTAAGGATCAGGCGGGTGGAGTCGGCTTTGGGGTCGCAGCCGACTATGAGGATCCTTTGCCCGAGGTCGACAAGGGCGGCGAGCGTGTTTTGGGACGTCGTCGACTTGCCGATGCCCCCCTTGCCGTAGAATGCGATCTGACGCAGACCTGACATGTAGCTTTCCTTCTTTTGTTCCATTCGCGGCTGCCCGCGACATGAATGCCGGCCGGCAGCTCTCGCCGCCTCGCACCTAAGGGGTTCAAGACGCGTGCCATTTGGCTGAGGGAGTCGAAGAAGAAATTTATTGAAGGTTTTCGGTGCTTAATCCGAGGCAACAAGAGACTGGCTAAGCAAGCCGTGTGTAGCGGACCCGACAAAGACGACACACGGTGGCGGATTCCATTCCTTGCGACCGCTATTGACGGCGCCGGATACAACTGGCCCGCCCCCAATCAGGTGATCCGTGCTTGGTCTTTGCGCTTCGGCTGGGTGGCCGGCGAAGCTGGTCCGGGTTTGCGAGCCGGCCACAGGATTGCATCTGGTGCCGGGGGTCTGCAGTCCGAACACGGTCGCACCGTGTTATAGCGCTGCCGCATCCTTTTGAGCGGGCAGACAGCAGGCGAAGATCTATTAAGGCACTCGCCCTAAGAACGATTTCTTCACTAAGATTCGGCGCTAGTAAGGACGTCGTCCCCAGATAAGGTCGCCAAGGACTGCTGTCGTTGTTGGCTCGCGTCGATCCGAACGAAGCGTCATGAAATGCCGAAGCGAACAACGGGGCTAATACGAGAGCATAACCGCAGGCGCAGAGAACGTCGATGCGTTCATCCCGTTCGAACTGCCGCCTGCGCGCCCGGCACTCTTTAATCGCCGATGCGACCATTGTGACAGCGGCCGCCAGCCTCCAATCCGATCACTTCTATCTCGTTACCCAAGGCTTGAAGGAAGTCGTGGAGTGCCTCCGGTTCACTCGGAACCTGGGCCTCCTTCACGATCTTTCCATGTTCGCACGCTGATCACGCAGACCGCGAACTGGCGAGAGATACGTCCAAGCCTGCAAAAGCTTCATGTCACGCGGCGGTGCTTGAGTGCCCGGCAGCTCAGCGGCCAGGCAAATTTGTCGGGCACTCGTCGTGCCCAGCCTCGCATCGAGCGAACAGCGAACTAGGCATGGCCGAGGAGCGGCCAATGCACCTCGCGCCGATCAAAGCGAAGCATCGAAAATCAGCGCAAGGCGAACTCGGGCCGCAGAACTTTAGTCGCAGCAGTCACATTCATCAATTTCGACTTGTTGCTTCTTGACGTCTTGTTGGTGAGGCCGACAATGCGCCTGTTGAGACGACTGGACGATACGCGGTTGCCGCTGGACCACCGGTGCCGGCGATCATTCCGCCATATCGTCAAGCCAAGAGGGCTCGGCTCACTTCTGGGCGCAGGAGTTCAGTATCGGCGTCATTGCCTTCACATGCTCGTCGATCCGCTCGAGCACTTTTTTCGCGACAACGTCGCGCTCAGGCAGATGCCACCAGTGCTCGTTGACGAGTTCGACGGTCTCGACCACTGCCTTCAAGACCGCCGGCTCCGGAAGCTTTGCACGGTTCGCAAATGCTTTCCATCGCGGTGCTGCTAGCGCCTTGAACGAGCGCTCCCCTCCAAGCGACAGCGCCATGGCGTCCGCGGGAAGATATGGCACGGTCGACAGTAGGTCGTAGATTGGTGAAAGCGCCGGCTTGTAGCCGTTTCCGGGATAGATCAACGACCAGTTCTTCAGGTGCATGTCGCCATTGCCGGTGATGACAGTCAGCGCCAAGCGGCGGACGAATTCGAGCGCCGCCGTAGGCGAGACGGCCATGCCAAGAGCCGAGGCGATGTCATGGTAAGCAGCGCCCTCGTATTTGCGCGAGGGATAGACACCGAAGACCTGAGCGAAATCCTCAATGTGAATCCTGTCCCCATCGGTCCCGCGATCGAAACGTTTGACGAGAAGGACCTTGCCCTCCGACAGCGTGTTGAATTCCTCGGGAATGCCCTCAAAATCGGACTTCTCGACCAGTTCGCATTCAGGCACCTCCATGCCGATTGCTGCAGCTAGCGCTAGGTTGGCGAATTCGTTCTCGGAAACGCTCGGAAACAGCGCCGAAGGGAACTTGGCGATGTAGCGGCCTTGCTCGTCGTCCATCGGCAAGGTCAGGCCGCCGCCCTTTCCAGTGTCCTTCATGACTGACAGCTTCATCTGCACACCGGCAAGTGAGAACCGAGCCTTGGGCTCATCCTTTGAAGCATCCTGCGGCACCGCAATTGCGCCGTCACTGGGCAATGCGCGTACGGCTCCCGGCAGATCGGCGCCCAGCGCCGCCAAGAGATCGAAATCATTGCCTGGGCGCACATTGCCTTGGTGGTGCTTTTCCATCGCCTCGCGCAATTTCTCCTCGGGCAGGAGGTTCGCGAAGAAAGCGGGCAACGCGCCCGCCAGAGGCTTCGAATCTTTTCGCAACCCTCCCGTCGCTGCCCGGAACGACAGGCTGAAAACTGGAAAGCCGCCGGTAGCGCGGTAAGCCTCATCGAAATTGAATGCATTAAAATCGCCGGGCGTCCTAACGATTGTGCCGACCTTCAGTGCGTTCAGGAGCACGTCCAGCGACGGGATCGCCTTAGGTGCGCGGAAGACGGGAGCCATGATCGTCATCGTCAGGTTGAGAAACAAAGGCAGGTCGATCGTCATCGTCGTGCGGACGCAATAGAGCCTGGACAGCGGGGACCATAAATTGCGGAACCAGCATCATTTCCAGACCGAGCGCGCGAGCGACATTCATCAGCGTCGTCGCACGCGCTGCTGCGGTTCCCTTTTCAATGTCGCGGTAGCGGGGACGGGATATACCCGCCAAATCAGCGACCTGCTCCTGCGTCATGGCACTGGCCAGCCTCGCTTGCCTAAAAAGGCCGCCGATTTCACGCAGAACTTCTGATTCTGAGTTCCTCATGATCCCTATAAGTATCATTGCAATGCACGATGTTACGCAAACGTGCCTCGACCAGCGGCCCAAGTCAAGACTTTGATGATCTGCTCGCGTATCGTTGTCGACAATAATGATATGCAAACAGATCAATGCTACTTTGGGCCCTCCCTGGGCTTTTGGTTAGCCCGCCGCCCGGCGCAGGTGCTCAACGCGCGGGCCGGGCTCTTCTTGACCACGCGCTTGCGCGCCGGCTGACGCTAGCGCTTCGTCGAGATAGGGGAGGCGAGCTCGACAGGCGTGACCTTGGCCGTCTGGATCGGCCCGCCGGTAAGGCTCTCGACTCTTTGATTTCGATGAGCCGCAGCCCGTCGCCTGACGAACGGTCGACAACCAACCCGCAGCCTCCGCTATACATTCGTCATCGAGTTCGTTGGCGTCGCATCACTGACCAAGGTCCAGCCGCCGTCCACGTATAGGATCGAGCCGTTGACGTATGAAGCATTAGACGAAGCGAGGAAGAACACTGCATCAGCGACATCCTCCGGCTGTCCCATCCGGCCCATCGGGATGCGCCGCCTGATCGCCGTCGCGTCAATGCGGCCGTCCTGGGCCAACTGAGCAACGTTAGGCGTGCGAATGTAGCCAGCAGCGACGGTTGCGGTCCGAATGCCGACCGGCCCGAGTTCGGCCGCCATGCAGCGGGTCAGCGTGTCCATCGCCACCTTCGCGGCACGGTCGGCATGGCGCGGCGTGAACGGCAGAACGTTGTTGATCGGCCCGAGATTGACGATCACGCCGCCGGGGCACATCGCTTTGATCCTCGCGTGCGTAGGTGAGATTAATATCCAGGACCCGTTCGATCTGATCTGGCAGTGGTTCGATCCGCGGCACGAAAGTGTCAGGCAGAGCAGCACTGTTGACGAGGACATCGATGCGACCGTGGCGCCCCCGCAGCTCCTCGAACAGCGCCACTACCTCATTTTCGACGGCCAGGTCCACGGATGTCGCCAGGTGCTTGCCGTCGAGAAATCCAGCAAGCTCTGCCGCTGCAGCGCCATGTCTATCAGCAATCACGACGGTATCGCCGTTCGCGCCAAAGCGGCGCACGAGGGCCGCGCCTATGCCGTTTGCGCCACCCATGACGAGCACGATTCGCGCATCGGTACGTTCGGCCGAACGGGCGAGTTCGGCTGGAGGCGTTCCGTGCACCGGCGGGTGCGCATCTCCCGGCCGGTTGAATGATATCCAGCCGCCGTCGACGGCCAGTACGGATCCGGTGATGTAACGCGCCTGAGTGCTGGCCAGAAAACGCACGGCCCGGGCAATCTCGTCGGGTCGCGCCATGCGCCCCATCGGCACGCGGCGGCGCACCGCCTCGAGGTCCAGTTTGCCCGCGCGTTCCAATTCCGCGACCATCGGCGTGTGCACGTAGCCCGGCGCTGCTGCCGTCACGCGGATCCCGCGAGGAGCCCACTCGTGGGCAAGCAACTTGGTCAACGAGATCAGGCCCGCTCTCGTGGTTGCGTAGGCGTTGTGCTTGGGATTGCCAACTGCGCCCGCCGGCGAGGCGAGGTTGACGATGACGCCACCCGGCTGCATCCGCCGGGTTCGTGGACTGCGCCATCCGCCTGTGGATCCTGGGGAGACACTTCGATGCCGCAGATGCCCCCTTCGCAGTAGGACGAGCACGCTGGTAGGACAGAGGCTGCGCTCCGGCCTTCCAGCACGCGGCGCCATCGCTCCACCCCAACTAAACTCGTCCGACTTTCGGGTTGAGGACGCCCGATTTCGCCCGCGGAGCGGGTGTAGGGTCGATTTCCAGCGCACGTTCGGGGCAGGATCGCGCGCCTCGTGACGCAAGCGGTTGCTTCCCAACCGAAATCTCAAGGTCACCGGGTAGGATGTAGCCCTCATCATCAAGCACGAAAATGTGCGGCGCTTGCGCCCAGCAGCGCGCGTGACCCTGGCATTTGGGATTGTGGACGATGATGCGCATAGCGCTGCCTCCATTCTCTTTATGCGGCTCGGGGCGGCCTTGGTCAGGACCAGTCCAGGATCAGATTTTCGATCCCGAACACATGGCCGCCAGAGGTAATGGGAGCCGTGCCTTCCTTGATCCGGAAGGACGGGATGCGCGCCAGCCACTCCTCGAGACCGATAACGATCTCCCGCCGGGCAAGGTGCGAGCCAAGGCAGCGGTGAGGACCATAGCCGAAGGCGGCGTGGCGGTTGTCCGGTCGCGCCAGATCGATCGTGTTGGGGGATTCGAACTCCGCCGGGTCACGATTGGCAATCATCGTGGCACAGGAAACATAATCCCCCTTACGGATCGGGGCGCCTTCGAAGTCTATGTCTTTCTTCGCCACGCGAATCATTTGCACGGTCGGATAGGCGCGCAATAATTCTTCGGCGGCAACCACGATCCGGTCCGGTTCGCTCCGCAGCCATTGCTGGTCCTTTGGGTTGCGCGCGAGATAGGCCAAGTCGAACCCTATCGCGGCTGCAACTGTGTCGAGTCCGGCGACGAACAGAAGTACGCCGATCCCACGGACCTCCTCGTGGGTCAGCCGGCGGCCCTCGACCTGTGCTTGCACGACGAAGGTCATGAAATCGTCGGCCGGTTCTTTGCGTCGAACGGCTGCAAGTTCGTCGATGAACGCCACAATAGTACGGGCCGCAGCTGGTCGTTTCACATTGTCGCCGTGGAGCAGATCGTTCGCCCAGCCGACAAATGTATCGAGTCGGTGATCCGGTAGTCCCAGAAAGCGAAGGACGATGTTGACCGCGAAAGGAAAGGCAAAATCCTTCATGACGTCGCAGCTTGTGCCCGATGCGGCGATCCACTCAGTCAGAGTGATTGCCCGCTCGCGGACAGCCGCCCTTGGGCGAAAGCAGCGGATTGAGCAGCGAGCGAAACACGCTATGGGCCGGTGGATCGAGTTCAAGCGGAATCATCGGCCAGTTTTCGCCCAGCGCGGAGGCGAAGATGCTGCGATGGCTGGAAAAGGTTTCGGCATCCTGCAGCATCCTGCGCTGATCTCTGGCGCGAGTGATGACCCAGGTGCCCCGGCCATCGCGCGTGTTGAAGGGGGAATAAAAGATCGGCGGCCCGGCATGGACACAGGCGACAGAGAGGTGGACCCGCCTTGCGAGACAGTTTGGCGGCTTGGCTAAGGTGGATCGGGTTTGTTTTTACGCCGCCAGTTGCTCCGTCATGTCCGCGATAGCATAGGCCTCGTCGGGTGTTCTGCCGTCGAAGGTCGAGTGCGGGCGTCGCCGGTTGTAGTAGTCGATCCATGAACCGATGCCGTTGCGGGCTTCGCTTCCCGTCTCGAATGCGCTGAGGAACACGCACTCGTATTTGAGGCTGCGCCACAACCTCTCGATGAAGACGTTGTCCATCCAGCGGCCGCGCCCGTCCATGGAGATACGGATGCCGGCGTCCTTGAGCGTCGTTGTGAAGGCGAAGCTGGTGAACTGGCTTCCCTGATCGGTGTTGAAGATGTCGGGCCTGCCATGACGGGCGATCGCTTCTTCGAGAGCGGCGACGCAGAAGTCGGCATCCATGGTGTTCGATAGCCGCCAGGCCAGCACCTTGCGGCTGAACCAGTCCATGATGGCGACGAGATAGAGGAAGCCGCGCCGCATCGGGAGTGGAGTAAGAAGCGCTGCTGCGCTTCTCCTCCCCGAACCGTACGTGCACCTTTCAGCGCATACGGGCCTCTATTCAATCTTGGCCCATGGCCATAGCAACATCATGATAGTTTGAGGTGACGGTGCTGCGAGATTCGATCCGGAAGATGTATGGATTGATCTCCGGGTTCCGCCATCGGAACTGCGCCTTGGGACTCGATACCATTCGGCGCAGCGCTTTGCCGACACGGTTTCCGCGTTCACTTCGTCCGTAGACGAGCCAGGTTTTTGCCTTGCCCGCATCCGGCGCTCGATACCAGCTCCGCATCAATGGTTTGATGCGTGACCGATATTTTCGCGCCAGCCAATGCGCCAGTTTCCAGAACACGACATGGTCGATGTGCCGGAAGGTGCGTGCTGTGAAGTCGGTGAACTTGTATGTAGGGTCTGGGGACATCATTTCAGCTGGGCCAGAGCGGTGTCTAGCCGGAAATCGGCAACCCTGATGCGCTCGCGGCTGCCGTCGTAGGCCGTCTCAACAGCTTCGCCGAGAGGAGTCTTGTCGAGGAGTTCGCACACACGGTCGATGGGTGACATGCCGCCCAGCGCGGTGTGCGGCCGGTGCCAATTCCAGTGATGCTGCCACTCAGATAGCTTCGCCTCGATCTCCGGATCCTTCGGATTAACCGTGTCCCAGAATTCTTCCCGATCAGCGCGGTGCGTCCGCTCGATCTTGCCGTTCAGATGGGGCGACCGGGGCGGGATCGGCCGAAACTTGATGGCCCAATCCATCAAGCGCTGCTGAACCGCCTCGGCGAAGAATTCACGACCGCGATCGGTTTGGATCCGCTGGATCGGAAACGGCATCTCCTCGATGACCCGCTCCAGAAAGTCGAGGGTGTTGGCGCCCGTGGCGCGGCTGTAGACGCCGAGCACCTTGTAGCGGCTGCAATCGTCGATCGCGGTATACTGATAGACGCCTGGCCTGATCTTGCAGACGTCCATTTGGACACGGTCTCCGGGGATGGGGCGGCTGTAGCGTCGTTCGCCCTTGCGCCACCGTCGCGGCCGCTTCAGCACCTGCTCGCCATGGCGGACGAGCGTCCGATGGATGGTGTCGAGTGACAGCGTCAGGTCGTGCTGCCGGATCAGCTCGTTGCGCAGTTGCTTGACCCCGAGCCGCCGCTCTCGGCGCAGCAATAGGATAAGTGCTTCCTGGTCGGCAAAGACCTTCTGGGTCGCCAGACGATGTGGGCGTCGGCTGTGATCGACAAGGCCAGCCTCGCCATCCGCTTGGTAGCGGCGCCACCACTTGCGCAGGGTGGGTCGGGAGATGCCGCAGCGGCGGCACACCAGTCCGGCATCCCCGGTCTTGGCATAAAGCTCGACCCACGCGAGACGTGCCTTTGTCAGATCCATAGCTTTCCTCGCCTCTTAAGCTGTGGACCTGTGGACAGCGCTCCTGCGCTGCCCACAGGTCCACAGCAGCAACAGGATCAGCATCGCATCGCAGAGGCTCATCTGACGATCGGAAAGTTGAAACGATGTCGTCGGACCTCACAACTTGTAGAAGGCCGCCCATCCCGCCAGTTGGCGGTTCAGGCGGTCCACCATGTCGACCTTGCCAACATCATGATTTGCCGGAAAGGGTCTCGGTCAGTTTGCGAACAAACGCCTTGGCCTTTTCCTTGGGTATCGTCGTGACGACGGACATTCGTCCGCCCGACCCTCGCTTGCGAATGATCCGATGCCCCAGAAAGACGAACCCGTCATCGACGTGGGTGATATGGGTCTTTTCCATATTCAACGTCAGCTTCAGGCGGTCTTCCAGAAAGGCCCGGCATTCCTCGCGGATTTCCTCGGCATGGACCTTCGTCCCTTTGACGATGACAACGAAGTCATCGGCATAGCGACAATAGGCAATCGCAGGTTTCCATTGCCGGTTCTCTCGACCCGTTATGGGGCGTCCCTGCTGAATGCCAAAGTTCCATGCCCAGCGATCCTTGCGGGCTTTCCGGTTCAGATATTTCGCCTCCAGCCACGCATCAAACTCGTGAAGCATGATGTTGGACAGGAGCGGCGACAGCACGCCGCCTTGCGGAACACCCTCGCTGGACGCCATAAACAGACCACGATCGAGGTGGCCTGCCTTCAGGATTCGCCAGAGTAGATCGACAAACCGTCCGTCCTGCACCCGTCGTCGCACGCATCGAAGAAGCAACCGGTGATGAACGGTGTCGAAGTAGCTTGCCAGATCACCTTCGATGATCCAGCGGCCCTTCGTGCCGCCGCCATCCTGTAGCTGTATCTTCACGGTACGAACGGCATGGTGCACGCTGCGTTCCGGCCGGAAGCCATAGGACAGGCGATGGAAGTCGCTTTCCCAGATCGGCTCCATGGCCATCAGCATGGCGCGCTGGACAATGCGGTCTGTCAGGGTCGGTATACCCAGTGGTCGTAGCTTGCCATTGGCTTTAGGGATATAGATCCGCTTGACCGGCTTCGGGCGATAGGTGCCCTTCAGCAGGTTCATCCGCAGGTCGGCCAGATGGCGATCCAGCCCGGCCTGCATGCGTTGCTTATCCATTCCGTCAATGCCCGGCGTCTGGGCGCCACTTGACGCCAGAACGATCCGGGCGGCCTCGGCAAGCCATTCCCGATCGGCAATGAGCCGAAGAAGACGATCGAACCGCCGGTTCGGATCGCTTTCAGCCCATGTTGCGAGCTTGTGCTGCATTTCGCTGATTATCAAAGGTCTTCACCTCATTTGGTCAGGTAATTCGCACTCCAAGCAGATTGAACTGTTCCCCTTCGCCATGTGGCAGGCTTTCCCTGCCGCGGACTACTACGGGAACTCCGCCAGCATGATGGACATCAGGGTCAACTCCCTTGCGACGCGGAACATCGTGGGCATTCCATCATGCCTTCCCTCGTTCATATGCTGGACATTCCACGCACTGGGGAGGTTGCCGGTCGCAGTCCTTGTCCTTGCGTCCCGCAAGTCGATGCCGCTGCCATGGTCTGGCTGTGTTCTTCCCATGGCTCCCTGCAGGCGACCTACATGTACGCCCACATTCGGATGCCGCCGACATACGTCTCCGGCGACCTCATCAGCATTTCGCCTGTTAAGCCGTGTAGGCGAAGGCGACATTTCAGCCCTCGGATGCGGATTAACCGGTTCGTGTTCCTCAACCTTCCAGTGCTACAGCCTCGGGAACCATCTCGGCGTAACGGCTTCGCCTCAATTCCCTTTACCTGCGGGCTACGTCACCCTGCCAGTTGACGACAGGTCACCGCCGCTTGGGCTCATGCCCCCTCACAGCAGGGAGCAGGGCATTCTTCAAATCCTCCTTTCTCAATGCATTCCAGTCATATGCACCCCGGACCATCCGGGACGAGGCGCACTGTAGGTCACGTCGGCGCACCAGACCTGGTCCGGCCTCTCGATGCTCAGATGCCGCAGCAGGTAGGGATAGATGCGGTGCTGCGGATGCGGCTCGCTGGTCTTCGGAGCCTGGTAGATCGGCGACAGACCGATCTTGCGCATGAGCCGGCGGACCCGCTTGCGGCCGACGCACCAGCCCTGGCGACGCAGATGCCGCGCCATCTGCCGCGAGCCATACCAGGGCGTTTCCATGAAGGCCTCGTCAATGAGGCGCATCAATTCCAGGTTTTCGGTCGGCTCGCCAGCGGGCTGACGATAGAACGACGCCCGTGAGATCGAGACCAGTTCGCACTGGCGGCGGATTGAGAGCCGGTTGTGATCGGGATCAATCATCATTCTCCTCCGATCCAGGCTCAGCGATCGAAGGCCTTGGCCAAAAAATCTCGCTCGACAACGAGTTGACCAATCTTGGCGTGCAGTTTCGTCACCTCGGCTTCCCGGTCGACCTGCGCGTCGGAGGCCTTGTCATCGAACACCTTGGCCAGCCTGTCGATGGCCTGCCGTTTCCACTGGGTGATCTGGTTCGGGTGAAGCTGGTGCTTCGTCGCCAACTCCGAAATCGTCCGCTCGCCGCGGATCGCCTCAAGCGCCACCTTGGCCTTGAACGCGGCCGCAAACCGTCTGCGTGTCTTCATACTGGATCGTCCTTTTCATCGGTCGATCCACCTTATGCCCCTGTCTCAGAAACCGGCACCACCTCTCTGGCGTAAAGCTAAAGTCGGAACTGGTGTAGAGGCTGGGAAGTAAACGAGCGGAGGTTTACGCTTCGATGCGAGGCGCTCGCCCGCGCGAAGGCACAGATGGACGAACAGTCCAGGGCGTGCGCGACGAGATAGGTTTGCTGACAATCCACCAGCGTTACGTCGGCCGCTTTTTTCCCGGCACGTCGGTCCTGCATACTCGTGCGCTACGCGCTCTTCGTGCCTTGGCTGTTCGAGGGTCTCGCTGGCATGATCGGACCAGCCGCGCAGCGCTCCTTGCGTGAACACGAGAGACTGCTCGCCGGAGGGCAGAGAGACGCGGGCGAAGCCCAGGTGATTGGCGGCCGTGTCTTTCCAAAGCCCTCAAGCCAACGCCGTCCACTATCTAATTGAAACGCGCAGGGTCGCGGCAACCGCACGGGGATCGTTCAGCAGCATGCATCGCGTCATCATCAGCGGCGTCGGCGTCGTCATCCCCGAGGCCTCGATCACCAATGAGGAACTCGTCGACAGCTTCAACATCTGGATGGACGCGGAGAACGCGCGCCGCGAGATCACCGGCGAAGAGAAGCTGGCGAAATCGGACACCGATTTCATCGTCTATGCGTCGGGGGTGAAGAAGCGCCACGTGCTGGTGCTGGACGGGATTCTCGATCCCGAGCGGATGACGCCGCGCATCCCGCCGCGCGGCGACGACGAATTGTCGGTGATGGCGGAGTTCGGCGTGGCATCGGCGCGGCGGGCGCTCGACGATGCGGGGCTTGGCCCCGAAGACATCGACCTCGTGATCTGCGCGGCCTCGCATCACCAGCGGCCCTATCCGGCGATCGGCATCGAGATCCAGAACGCGCTGGGGATCAAGGGTGCGGCTTTCGACATGGGCCTCGGCTGCTCGTCGGCGGCAGCGGGGCTGCATGTGGCGTCCCCGGGCTGTGGTTCCGGCGTGGTCGTCTGCTCATTCGTGATTCTCCTGTTCCGGCACTCATCCCGATCTCAGGCAGAAATTCCACTTATCACCCTGTCCAATTTTGCCGAGCCACCTCTAGGGTGAGTTGACGGAAGATGACGCTACGCTGAATCCCGGTCGCGCAAAAATCGCCGGCGCTTTCAGGCCGCTGTCAGCTACGGCTGCCACAAGGGCAGCCAATTGGAGCACAGCCAACAGAGGGCCTTTATGAAGACCGTCGTCCCGACCTCAGCACGTTTTCTGAACCTGACCGCCGCCGCCGATCTGCCGGACTCGTCCAAAGATCACGCTCAAATGAGCCTTAGCAGCGTAAAAACGGTTGATCACCCGGCTCGGCGCTGCCCGCCAATGACTTTCGCCCCGCCCCCGCCACCGTCAATGAAACTTCAGCCTGGCTGGCTTCGCAGGACGCTTGCTGCGACCTCGCTCGCCTTGGTGGCGAGCACTCCGGTTCTGGCCGCCACCGATGACGGCAAGGTGACGCACTTCCTGCTTGACAACGGCATGGAGGTGGTCGTCGTCCCCGATCACCGCGCGCCGATCGTCACCCATATGGTGTGGTACAAGGTGGGCAGCGCCGACGAGCCGCTGGGCAAATCAGGCATTGCCCATTTCTTCGAACATCTGATGTTCAAGGCGACGACCGACCACGCCGCAGGCGACCTCGGCCGCGCCGTCTCTGCCATCGGTGGCTGGAGCAATGCCTTTACCTCCAACGACTATACCGCCTATTTCGAGACGGTGGCGCCTTCAGCGTTGGAGCAGATGATGCGCTTCGAGGCCGATCGCATGTTCAACCTCGTCCTCACCGATGATGATATCGAGACCGAGCGCGACGTGGTCCTGGAGGAGCGCCGTTCGAGCGTCGACAACGATCCGCAGGCGGTGCTGCAAGAGGAAATCGACGCGACGCTGTGGCGGAACCATCCCTACCGCATCCCGGTCATCGGCTGGATGCACGAGATGGAGAAGCTGAACCGGACCGACGCCTTCAACTTCTACGAACTATATTATCGGCCCAACAACGCCGTGCTGGTGGTGGCCGGCGATGTCGAGCCGGAGACGGTGAAGGCGCTGGCCGAGAAGACCTATGGTAGATTCCCCCGCGGACCGAACCTGTCGCCGCGCATCCGCCCGGCCGAGCCGGAGCAGAATACCAGGCGCACGGTGACGCTGGCCGACGCGCGCGTTTCGGTGCCCGGCTTTTCCACGCATTGGGTGGTGCCGTCCTATAACACGGCCGAGCCCGGTGAGGCCGAGGCACTCGACCTCCTGGCGGAGATCCTCGGCCGCGGCAATCGCAGCCGCCTCTACCAACAACTGGTGGTGAAACAGGGCCTTGCCGCCGAGGCCGGCGCGTATTTCGAGGGCACCACGCTGGATGCCACCGCCTTCACCATCTACGGCTCGCCGCGCGGCGATGCCAAGCTCGCCGATCTGGAGGCGGCGGCCCATGCAGTGATCGCCCGCATCGTCAAGGACGGTGTGACCGATGACGAGCTGGAAAAGGCCAAGAACCGCTGTGTCCGCTCCCAAATCTTCGCCCGCGACGAGCAGTACCATGTGGCCAATTTGTTTGGCTCCACGCTCGCCACCGGCGGCACCGTGCAGGACGTCCAGGAATGGCCGGACCGCATCCGCAAGGTCACAGCCGACCAGGTGAAGGCCGTCGCCGCCCGCTATCTCGAGCTCGACCATTCGACCACCGGCTATCTCTTGCCAAAAACGGAGAAGTGAGATGATGACGAACCAACATCGCGGCGCCTTTGCACCCGACTTGCCCTCTCCCCTTGTGGCACGGGGGAGCGCCGGCCTGGCCACCCCGCTTGCGACCCTTCTCCTCGCCGTTTCGTTCCTCATCCTGCCGGCGCTCAACGCCTAAGCATCCAGGACGTGAAATCTGAAAAAGGCATCGACGCCTGGCTGGTGGAGGACCATACGGTGCCGATCATCACCATCCAGTTCGCCTTCGACGGCGGCGCCACGCAGGATCCGGCCGGCCAGGAGGGGCTCGCCAATCTGATGACCGGTCTGTTCGCCGAGGGCGCCGGCGATCTCGACAGCGACGCCTTCCAGGTGAAGCTCGAGGATACGGGCGTCGAGATGAGCTTCGAGGCGCAGCGCGATGGCATTTATGGCTCGATGCGCATGCTATCCGAACAGCAGGACGCCGCTTTGGATCTGCTTCGGCTGGCGGTCAACAGGCCGCGCTTTGACCAGGCGCCGATCGACCGCCGCATGACGGTGATCAAGCAGCCGCTCGGCGAATGGCAGCATCGCCAACTGCCCGATCCGCGATGTGGTGCAGAACGTGTCGGGCAGATGGAGCGGGCTGTTACTTATGGCACTAGCCGAGCAACCCTACAGGTTCGGCCAACTACGGCGGCTGGTTCCGGATATCTCGCAACGCATGCTGACACAGACTCTCCGCGACCTGCAGCGCGACCGTTACGTGCATCGCGACGTTTTCCCGACGACGCCGCCGAGCGTCGAATATTCATTGACCGACTCAGGGCGTTCGATCCACGCGGCGATGAAGCACCTGTTTCAGTGGGCCGAGGACAACCACGCCAGCGTGGTCGAGGCACGCCGTGGCTTCGACAAAGAAAAACTCTGATTGGTTGCGCTCCAGACGCGGCACCACTGCGCGAGGGCGGACGGCCGCAATCCGCTCTTCCTCCAGGCCGTTGTCGCGTCAGCGGCAATCTTGAGGAAAATAGGCTTGAGGTTGCCATCGGCAAGCTGGCCGCCTTCCTGGCGTCCGTTCGTGGCGCCATAGCAGCTGACAATTTGGAATAGCGCGATTGGTTCATTGCCGAAGTACCGCAACTGACCAGCACCGAGATCGGCGCGCAATCAGGGTTGCGGACAAAGAACCCTAAGCCACTGCGGCCCGGTGGAAGAAATCGGCCGAAATCTCTCCGTCCAGCACCGCGGAATATTGTCCGGCCTTCCATTTCCGGGATGGCAAACCGCACCCTGCGATCAAGCAGATCCTGCAGGCGCTCCCGGCCGAGCTTTCAACCCGGCAAAGGGCGCTGTGGTTCGTTTCGGCGAATGGCTGGCTTGAAAACAAGATGCCAGCCGAGATCCTCGACGGGGTCGATGACGTGGTGGACGCGGCGTGCCGCGAACATTGCGAGGTTATGGGCTGACATCGTGACATCAACGCTTCCCACGCCACCAATCCATTCCCGCTGATCAACGTCACTTTTTCTCAATGTGACCACCGTCGTCCCTGCACTGCCCCGCGGGATATCTGGCGGGCGCAACCTGATCGGCACGATCCAATGCCGACGAAAGCGTCTCGACATAGGCCGCAAAACGCGATTCACTTGTTTCGGTTCCGTCCTGGAGATTCATAGCTCCCTCCACATGAAGCACGAATTGCCAGTCTGGCAATCAATCGTTAACTAAACTTGTTACTGTAAGACTAATCGGTTGTTCGAATCACGCCCTTTCTGGCACCTGCAACTGACAGCAACCTGAAAGCCCCCGGATATTTTTCGCCACGGCGGTTCAGCTTAGCTTCAGGTTCCACCAATAAGGCAAGAGTCTCACGCTCGACCTGGAAGATCGGAACACCGAATGCGAATGCTGCTCATTGAAGACGACCAGGCCATTGGCAGTGCTGTTCGCGAACATGTGGCGGCTGGTGGCCACGCGGTCGACTGGGCCAAGACCCTGTCCCAAGCGCGGGACTTCACAGCTTCGGTGACCTACAAGCTTATCCTGCTCGACATTCGCCTGCCAGACGGCAGCGGCGTAGACTACCTGCGGGAGATGACCAAGCGGTTTGATTCGACGCCGGTCATCATCCTGACAGCTCGCGATCAGGTCTCGGATCGCATCTACGTGCTCAACGTGGGAGCCGACGACTATCTGATCAAGCCGTTCGATCTTGGCGAACTCTCCGCGCGCATTCATGCCGTGGCGCGTCGCCATAAGCACTCCCCGGAGCCTAGATTGTCTTTCGGGACGTTAACCATACATTCGGCCGAGCGACGCCTCTACCGCGACGGGCGGGAGGTCAGGTTGACTGCACGCGAATGGGCGGTGCTCGACTGCCTTCTATGCCGGCCCGGAATGGTAGTTTCGCAGAGGAAAATCGAGGACGCGCTCTATGATTGCAATTCGCGGTTCGCGAGCAACACGGTGGAGGTCTATGTCAGTCGGCTCCGCAAGAAGATCGGCGCGGACCGAATAGCGACCGAGCGTGGCATCGGGTACAGGTTCGTGGACAAATGACGAACCCGCCCAGCCTGACGCGCAGACTGATAATGGGGCTGGGCGGCGCAACGCTCCTGGTTTGGGTTTTCGCTCCCACCATTGCTGCGCTGAAGCTGTACGAAGTTGTCAACGTACTCTCCGATAACCTACTGGAGCTACATGCCAAGTCCCTGGAGCCGACGCTGATTGATGTTCTGAATGGGGAACCGAACTCTGACTACATTGCTGGCGTACCTGGCCATGCGCCCAGTTTCGAAAACAATTGGACTATGTGGTATCAGGTTCGCAACCGTGACGGGAAGGTGCTCATCTATTCGCCGGAAAATCCGCCGTTCCCTTCCGCTCCATTGCCTGAAGGGTTTTCGTACACCGCTACTGACCGCTGGTATACACTGAAGATGGACGACGGCAACACTCTTCACATGGCACAACCGCTCTCTATCCGCCATAAGGCAATCATGGACGCCGCAGTTTCACTCTTCCTTCCGATACTCGTCTTCCTGCCCTTTAGCGTAACCCTCTCGTGGATTGTGTTCCGGCGGTCACTGGCGCCGATCGAAGTATTGCGGCGGGAGATCGGATTGCGCGACGGCGGCAATCTCTCACTGATGGGCTCAAGCGGCCTCCCGGCAGAATTGGCCCCCATCGCGGCCTCCGTCGATCGGCTGCTTGAACGTCTGCGGACGACCCTCGAGGCCGAACGCGAGTTCGCCACAAACAGTGCACATGAACTGCGAACGCCGATCGCAGGTGCATTCGCTCAGATGCAGAGGTTAGTGGCCGAACTTCCCCAGGGCTCGGCGAAAATGCGTGCGCGCGGTGTCGAGAGATCGCTGTTGAGCCTTAGCTGCTTTGTCGAAAAACTGCTTCAACTCGCGCGGGCCGAATCGGGGATCGGCATCGCAGACCAGGCCATCGATCTTGTCCGAACGGTTCAGCTAGAAATTGAGGACTTCAGGAAAAAACCGCATTATGCCGGACGGCTAATCCTCGACGTCGACGGCTGCCCCGCGTTGATGCGCAAAGTGGACGTCGATGCGTTTGCTTTCCCCCTTCGTAACCTGATAGAGAACGCGCTCACACATGGACTGCCCGACGCTCCAATAACGATCTCCGTCCGTAGTGACGGAACCATCGCCATCGCAAACGCGGGACCGGCAGTGCCCCCCTCAGATCTTGAAAATTTAACAAAGCGATTTTGGCGTGGTGCGACGCCAGCGGCGGGCTCAGGCCTTGGTCTCCACATCGCTAATATGTTTATCGAGCGGATGGGTGCCCGTCTTGAATTCGCCTCCCCTGCCCGCGGTCGCGAGGATGGTTTTGAGGCGATTATTCGATTCCCTGAATGACTTTGGTTTATTGCAACAACTAAGTTGGGCGTATGGAACATTGTGCGCTGCTGGTCAGGCACGAGAATGGCGAACTGTTTCAAGGATGGGTTCCGATTGAAGGCGTATCTCGCTTGCCTTCTGCAATGCAAGTAGCGAGCATGACGCGGAGCAGGTTGTGAATTGCGCTTGATGCGCCGGTGATTCTGCTCGATCCGGCTGTTAAGATATTGGCTCTGCCGGACCCTTCAGCAACCGCCGTGACCGATCCCGGAGCCGGTTTTCAGAATCGGAGATGGGTGTAGCCCCGTTATACCGGGGCAAGGGGCTTGTCGTCGGCAACGAACTGTAGTCGCGTCAGGTGTGCCGAACTTCCAGATCGGAGGCAAAAACCTTCCCTTATGACGGAACCTTGACGCCACCGTCGCGCAAATCGCCGGAAGCTTTCAGGTTGCCTTCAGCTACGGCTGCCACAAAGGCAGCTAGTGGAACAACCCAACAGAGACACCTTATGAAGACCGTCCGGACCTCGCACTTTTTCTGCAGGTGGCCGGCGCTGCACTGGCCGGCGAAAAATGCGACATTCCGATGGCCGAATAGCAACCTGAGAAGCGCCACAGACCAAGTTTGGAGCTGACGGACGGGAGATCCGGTCAATCAAGACGGAAGACCCCCAGTCAATTCCATCGCTCTCAAGTCCCACGACGCGTGCTAGCCGCTCCGCGGCAGCGCGCTCCGTCCTCTTCAGCACGAGCAAGGCCCGCCACTATCGTGCCCGACCATTCGACCACCGGCTATCTCTTGCCCAAAACGGAGAAGTGAGATGATGACGAACCAACATCGCGGCGCCTTTGCATGCGCTTTGCCCTCTCCCGTTGTGGGAGAAGGGAGGCCCAAGCGCCACGCCACTCCGTTGGCGACCCTTGTCTTCGCCATTCTCTTCCTCATCCCGACGGCGCTCACCGCCCATGCTGCGATGACTATCCAGGAGGTGAAATCTGAAAAGGGCATCACCGCCTGGCTGGTGGAGGACCATACGGTGCCGATCATCACCATCCAGTTCGCCTTCGACGGCGGCGCCACGCAGGATCCGGCCGGCCAGGAGGGGCTCGCCAATCTGATGACCGGTCTGTTCGCCGAGGGCGCCGGCGATCTCGACAGCGACGCCTTCCAGGTGAAGCTCGAAGATACGGGCGTCGAGATGAGCTTCGAGGCGCAGCGCGATGGCATTTATGGCTCGATGCGCATGCTATCCGAACAGCAGGACGCCGCTTTGGATCTGCTTCGGCTCGCGGTCAACAGGCCGCGCTTCGACCAGGCGCCGATCGACCGCACCCGCGCCCAGGTGCTGACCGGCATCATCGCCAATGAGCGCGACCCCGAGGCGATCGCCAAGCGCAAATGGCTGCGCGCGATCTATGGCGCACATCCTTATTCGCGGCCGGACGAAGGCACCAAAGAGAGCCTCGCCGCCATCACACCGGCCGATCTCAGGGCCTTCCACGAGGCCATTTTTGCCCGCGACGGCCTGCATGTGGCGGTGGTCGGCGACATTGATGCCAAGACGCTGGGCAGAAAGCTCGACCAGCTGTTCGGCGATTTGCCTCAGAAGCAGACCCTCGCCCCCGTCGCCGATGTCGATCCCAAGCTCGGCCAGCAGGTGGCGGTCGACTACGACCTGCCGCAGACGTCGCTGAAGCTCGCCTTTCCTGGCGTCAAGCGCAGCGCGCCGGACTTCTACGCCGCGGTGCTGCTGAACCAAATCCTCGGCAACTCGGCCTTCACGTCGCGCCTGTGGGACGAGGTGCGCGAAAAGCGCGGCCTTGCCTATGGCGCCTATTCCCGCCTGGTCGACCACCAGCATTCCAACGTGCTCGTCGTCAAGACGGCCACGCGCTCCGACTGTGCCGCCGAGACGCTCAAGCTGGTGCGCGAGGTGGTGAAGGAGATGGCGGACGAGGGTCCGACCGAGGCCGAGCTCGAGGCGAGCAAGAAATATGTGATCGGCGCCTATGCCATCCTCAATCTAGGTTCCTCCCGTTCGATGGCAGCCACGCTCGTCGATTTGCAGCTCGACAAGCTTGGCATCGACTATATTCAGCGCCGCGCCGCCCTCATCAATCAGGTGACGCTCGACGAGGTCAAGGCAGCGGCGAGGAAGCTGCTTTCGACCGAGCCCGCCATTATGGTCGTCGGCCCGCCGCTGGGGGGCAAAGGATGAAGGCCAGAACCGCATTTCGTTCCCTTCCTCCCCTCGTGAGAGCTTTCGCGGTGAGCGAAATCCGGTTTCGGTGTTGAATGGGATTTGTCTAAAGGCCCGCGGAACGGTTTCGCGGGCCTGCATTTGCCGGTTCAGGCGGCCGATTCGCCGGACCGTGGTCCGCTTCCGCATCATCCCAGCCTCCCTTCGGTGGGAGCGACGCCGATCGGGGTTTCCCTCAGCTACTAGGCGCAGGCCGCCAGTATGTACTCAGTTGAGGTGGGAAGCCGATGTCCATTGTTCGGTTGTCACCGAATGAGAACCGCCAGTCATCGACGAAATGAATTCATAGCATTTTTTCCCTTTGGTTGGGCACGGTGGTCGCTGCCTGGATGGCGGCCGCCCGAGAGTGCAGGGACGTTCTGTGGCGATGGCATCAGTTGATCGTCGACCACGCCGGCGATCTCGCTGCGATTCTTACAGCGGAAATGGGCAAGCCGCTCGCCGAAGCCAGGTCCGAGGTTTCGCATGCGGCCGCGTACCTGCAATGGTACGCCGAAGAGGCCAATCGCATCTATGGCGAGACGATCTCCGCACCGTCGATAGACCGTCGCATGATGGTGATCAAGCAGCCGATCGGCGTCGTCGGCACGATCACGCCATGGAACTTCCCAGCCTCGATGGTGGCGCGCAAGATCTCGCCGGCTCTGGCGGCCGGCTGCACGATCGTGCTCAAGCCTGCTGAGCAGACGCCGCTGGTGGCTGGCGCAATGTTCGCCCTCGCCCATCAGGCTGGCTTTCCCGAAGGCGTCGTCAACCTGATCTATGCTTCCGAAGGCGATGCGGTCGGCGGCGAGCTCTGTTCCAATCCCAAGGTCCGCAAGATCAGTTTCACCGGCTCGACCGAGATCGGCCGGCTGCTGATGCGCCGGTGCTCGGACCAGATCAAGAAGGTCAGCCTTGAACTCGGCGGCAATGCGCCGTTCATCGTCTTCGACGATGCCGACGTTGATGCTGCAGTTGACGGTGCGATCCAGGCGAAGTTCCGCAATGCCGGGCAGACCTGCGTTTCCGCAAACCGCCTGTATGTCCAGTCGAGCGTTCACGATGAGTTCGTCGACAAATTCGTGGAGAAAGTCCGCCACCTTTCGGTCGGTGACGGCTTCGATCCAGGCGTGGCTATCGGACCGCTGATCGACAGGCATGCTCTGGTCAAGATCGAATCCCATATCGCCGATGCCGTCCAGAAAGGCGGTACCGTCCAGTGCGGAGGCAATCGCATCGGCAAGGAAGGTACTTTTTCCAGCCGACCGTCCTCACGGGTATCTCAAGGGAGATGACCGTCGCGCAAGAGGAGACATTTGGACCGGTGGCACCGATCATTCGCTTCGACGATTCGGATCAGGTTGTGCGTGAGGCCAACGACACGATCTACGGCCTCGCCGTCTATTTTTACGCCTCAAACCTGAAGCGTGTCTGGCGTGTGGCGGAGGCGTTGGAATATGGCATGGTGGGCATCAACACGGGACGCATGTCCTCGGAGGCTGCGCCTTTCGGCGGGATGAAGCAATCCGGCATCGGGCGAGAGGGTTCCCGCCACGGGCTCGAGGGTAGTGTGCTGAGAGTTCTGCAAATTCGCTAGGAGGGGCGGTCATGGCAGGCTGGTGATGTTCAACGTCACCTGATTCCCTCGCGAGGAACGCCACCATGACCAAGACAGAAGGTAAGTCCGCCAGCGCCGCCGTCAAAGACATTCTGCTTCAGAGCCCGGATGGGCTGCGCGAGGTGATCCGCGCGGTGCTGCAGGAAGTGCTCGAAGCCGAGATGGATGAGGCGCTTGGCGCGTCGAAGGGCGAGCGCACGCCGGAGCGGCTCGGCTATCGCTCGGGCCATTACGGACGCACGCTGATCACCCGGGTCGGCAAGCTGGAATTGCGCGTGCCGCAGGACCGCTCCGGCCACTTCTCCACCGAATTATTCGAGCGCTATCAGCGTTCGGAGCGGGCCTTGGTGGCGACCTTGGCGGAGATGTATGTGCAGGGTGTGTCGACGAGGAAGGTCAAGGCCATCACCGAGGAACTGTGCGGCCATGCCTTCTCGGCCTCGGCGATCTCGGCCATCAACAAGCGGCTGGACGAAAGCCTCAAGGCATTTGCCGAGCGCCCGCTTCACGAGCCCTTTCCCTATCTCATCCTCGACGCCCGCTACGAGAAGGTGCGCGAGGCTGGCGTGGTGATGAGCCAGGCCGTGCTGATCGCCGTCGGCATCGACTGGGACGGGCGGCGCCAGATCCTGGCCGTCGACATGGCCGGCCGCGAGAGCCGGTCGGCCTGGAAGGACTTCCTCGTCGCGCTCAAGGCACGCGGCCTCAAGGGTGTCGAACTGGTGGTCTCCGACGACCATGCCGGCCTCGTCGCGGCGATCGGCGAGGTCGTCCCGGAAGCCGCCTGGCAGCGCTGTTACGTGGGGCTGTTGAGAAAGCCGGGTTTCCCACATTTGATCCGAGACAACGGCGGTTTTGATGTCAGAACTGCCGGATGCCCTCGTCAGGTCTCGTCAACGAGCTTCAGAGGGCGCATCAACAGCAACAATCCCAGGAATCGGTCAAACAAAGCGGCAGCCAGCCGCTTCAGGTTCACCGCCGCTGCGGTGAGGTAGGCTTGGATCTTCATATTGGCGAGACCCCGTCGGATCGCTCGGGCCAGGCCGTGCCAGTTCTTCGCCTCGCCATGGAAGCCTTCCGAGCGCCACCGGTGGCGTTGGTAGAGACGTTGATCCTCCTCCGACCATCGCTCTCGACGCCTGCGCGCTCTCAACAGCGCGGGATAATCGTCACCCACAACAACCGCTTTGTTGACGCGCCCCTTGGAAAGACACAGGGAGGCAAGGTCGCAACCGGCGCACTCACTGGAGCGCGAATAGAAGAAGCGGCCGTGCTTCACCGGCCTAGTCGGACGTAGGATCTTTCCCCGCGGACACTTCAGTATGTCGTGCTTGGCATCGTAGCGGAAGCGGCGAAGCGGGACCGGGCTACGGATCGGCTCTGCCTTGGCCGGGATCAACGCATCAATGCCGCGACGCTCGAACGCTCCGAACACTTTCGCGTAGGCATAGCCGGCATCGGCAGTGACGGTGCTAACAGATAACCCGGTCGACTCCATGGCGGCTTCGATCCGTTCGACGATCATCTGTCCCTCGTTGATCTCCCCGGTGGTCACGGCAACATCGAGAACCACCCCGCGCAGATCATCGACGATGGTATGCTGTTTGTAGGCGGGCTCCAGACGGCGGTTGCGGGCGTTTGTCGCCATGCTGGCATCCGGATCCGTGATGCAGACTTTTTTGAACTTTCCTGTCTTGCGGCTTTTTCTGATCGCTGCCTCCGCATCTGCATTCGCCGCGCTCACCGCCTCAAGATGGCGCACCGCCAAGCTATCCCAGCTGACGTCGGCGCGGATTAGCGAAGCATCGACATGAATGACTTCGCCCTTGGCGATTTTGGCGTCGATACAGGCTTGTACAGTGCGCTCAAAAATCCGCTGGAACCGTTCTTCACCCCAGCGCTGGCGGATTCTCGTCAAAGAAGAATGATCGGGCAATGCTTCATGGAGGCCGTAGCCGACAAACCACCGGATCGCGATGTTGACCTGCGCCTCCCGCATCAGCCGGCGGTCATGCACAATTCCAAGAAGGAAACCTGCGAGCATCAGCCGGACCGCAACCTCAGGATCAATGCCCGGGCGGCCATTGTCGGTGCAGTAGAGGTTCGCCACCTCGTCGCGCAGCCAGGACAGATCCAGCACACGGTCGACCCGCGCGAGTATATGATCATCAGGAACAAGCTGCCGCAGCGAGCCAGTCATGAATAGCTCAAGCTGATCGCGCTCCTTCCGTCCCAGCATCGCGAACCCTCCAGAGAATCAACGATTTCTCAATTGAATCAGCAGGAGGAGACTTCTTCAACAGCCCCTACGTGCACTTCCTCAGGAACGCCCTCGATCACCTGCCGAGAAAGCACGGCGACGACTGCCTGCAAGAGCTCAGATGGCTCTACGACCGGCGCGACCTTGCCGAAGCCAAGGTCGACCTCGCCGCGTGGCTGGCCAAATGGGCGGCGCGCTATCCCCGGCTCACCGCCTGGGCCGAGGAGAACATCGAGCAGACGCTGACCTTCTTCCGGCTGCCGCGCCAGCACCACAAGCACTTGAAGAGCACGAACATGCTGGAGCGCCTCAACGAGGAGATCCGCCGGCGCACCTATGTCGTGCGCATCTTCCCCAATACCGAGAGCTGCCTGCGTCTGGTGCGCGCGCTCGCCGTCGAAACCAACGAAAACTGGATGGAGGCCAACCGTTACATCAACATGGACGATCTGCGCGAGCACAAGAAGCTCGCTCTTCGCCAAGCCGCGTGACCAGCTTCATGGCCGCCCAATTTGCTGAACTTGACGCACACAACCGGCTCGAGGACTACTTCGAAATGAAATACATCTGCATGGCCGGCATCTAAAGCATCTGCTTCAGCGCTTCGCAGACCGTGTAGTACAGCGAGCGATCTCTGAGTATGTGAATTGTAGGACCGCTCCTCGATGGGGAGCTGAGGTGTGGCTCTGCAAGCCGAGCAGACGCAATTGTGAAGTACCACCCTGGTGGATGTATCTCTCGACGAGACAAACCGTATGCCTACTCGCAGGGGCAGCATGTGACGCTGGACAAGCTTGCGAGCGTCTGGCGGCCCTTGCCGGCTATCTCAGGCAACGGGATGTCGTTTGCGAGGGGTCTGGCTGCAAGCCGTCCGCTGCCGTGATCATGAATGTCGGCTTGGGCGCAATGCCAGGTTTTAGGGGGCAGACGTTGGCTCCGCCGCGGTTCTCTGGCGGTCCGGTCCGGTCGTGGCGGCACTGCCGCCCAGGATACGGTACAGCTTCGATTCATTGAGCAACTGCTCGAGGCGGATACCGCCCAGCGCTGTCTCTGCTGCGCGGCGGCCCTCCTGGGCCGCAAGCCAACTGCTGAAGCTGATGTCACCCGACCGGTAACGAGCCTCTTCCAGCTGCTCAATCTCCTTCGCGGCCGCTAGCACATTGCGGCGGCGTTGAACCTGTTCGGCATAGTCGGCCCGAGCACCGAGTGCAGTGCGAACTTCGGAGAAGGCCGTGAGCAAGGTGGTGCGAAAATTCAGGACCGCTTCGTCAAACTCAGCCCTGGAGACCGCGATACTCAGCTTCATGTCCTTGAGGTTGAGGAATGACAAAGCAACGCTTGCACCTAATGCCGCGGCGGGATTGGTGATGAACGCGAGCAATTGCGGGCTGCTGGTGCTGAGACTGCCGGTGAGCGAAATCCCCGGATAGAAACTGGCCCGAGTTGCGTCAACGCCTTTCAGTGTGGCACGCAGCCTTGCCTCTGCGGCTCGCAAGTCTGGGCGACGGGCGAGCAGGTCGGCCGGCAGACCAGCCTGGAGTTGGGGCAGCTTCTTACTTGGCAGGCGCTGCGGCTCTGGAACAGGATTGGGTTCTCCATTCAAGAGCACAATAAGGGAGTTCCGTAGGACAAGGCGTGCCTGCTTCATCTGCGAAACCGTCGCTGCGTGCTGCTCGACCTTCTGCTCGGCCAGCCTGAGTTCTAGGTCGGAGACCGCACCGGCCGCCATCTGGGTGCGCACAAGCGCCCGAGTCTGCTTGGCTTCAGCAAGGCTGGTTTGCGCTGACGCGAGCAACTGATTGGCGTACGCGATCCTGAAGTACGTCTCAACGGTTTTGCCGATAGCGACCAGGCGCGCAGCTTCGTAATCTTCCGCTGTCGCTTGGGCCTCAAAGTCCGCCTTGTCCCTCTGTGCTGACAGCTTGCCCCACAGATCGATCTCATAGGACACCCCAGTAGAAGTCGACGCCGATGTGGTCGCCTTTCCGTCCTTGTGTATGCTGATGCCGCCGTTCAGCTTGGGGAACAAAGTATTTGCGGCGATATCGGCGTGCAGTCGGGCACGATGAGCGCCAGCGGCCGCGAGTAGGACATTGTTGTCTCTGCGGGTGATCTCGTCGACAAGCTTGTCGAGATTGGGATCGCCGAACGCCGTCCACCAGCGGTCTGCGCTGACCTGCACAGCCGCCGCGGCTCCAGGGGTCGACCAGCGTGGCCCGGCTGGGAGTTCGGGACGAAGATATGTGCTCGACAGGCTGCAACCTGCGAGCAAGACAACGGAACCGGGTACGATCAGTCTGACGAGCTTCATTTTCAGTCTCTTTGAGAACGCGTCTATGTGATCAAGACGCGAGGCGTTACGGGGGAGGAAGCCGAAGGTCATGCGAATGCAAAGTGCTAGGGAGGGAAGTGATCAGCGCAAGCAGCCGCGAGAGGACATCCTCGTTTTTCTCGACAGCTTGTCGAGATTGGGATACCGAACGCCAGCCCGCAAAGGTCTGCGCTGGCCTGGACAGCACCTGCTACCGCAGCGGCCGACCAGCGGGTGGTCTCCGCAAGGAGTTCGAGGCCAGGACGTGTACTTGACAGGCTGGTGCAACCGGCGCAGCAAGACAAGGGGGACAAGGTAAGATCAGTCTAACGAGCGTCATTTTTCAGTTTCTTGACAGCGCGTCTACGGGATTCAGGCGAGCAGCCTTGAGGGCGGGAAGGAAGCCGAAGGTCAGGCCGGTCCAGAACGCAACTAGGCAGGCAGCGGCAATCGCATTGACGGAGATGATGATCGGGAACTCGCTGCCCGGTCCGCCGACCACGGATGCGGCGCCGAGCGCCAGTGCCACGCCGAGAATTGAACCGGCTATGCAGATTGTGATGGCTTCAATCAGGAACTGAAACATGATGTCGATGCGGCGCGCTCCCACGGCCATGCGCAAGCCGATCTCGTGGGTGCGTTCCGTGATGGAGACCAGCATGATGTTCATGACACCAATGCCTCCGACAACCAGCGAGATCACAGCCACGGAGGAGATCAGCTGCCACATTGTCTGAGATGCGCGCTCCGCCGTCTTACGCGCATGGTCGATGTTGACAACTGAGAAGTCCTTTGTGCCGTGCCGACGAGTCACCAGGCCGGTGACGGCGCGCTCGGCGACGGTCGTGTCGACAGAATCGGCGACCCGTACCGCCAGCGAGTCAAGACTCGTTCCGGCATCCTGCAGTCTGCCATTCATGGCCGTATAAGGAAGTATGACCTCCATACGGAGAAACCGTAATCCCGGTGCTTGCGCAAAAACGCCGATAATTACGACGGGAACCTGCTCGATCAGGAAGATCTTGCCGAGTGGCGATTCGCCGTTAGGAAAGAGATGTGCGGCCGTCCTGTCGTCAATCACCGCTTCCTGGCGGCGCTCAGAGATGGCCTCGGGTGAAAAGAATGAGCCTTTTAGCAGCTTGAGCGCGTTGATCCGAAGATAATCCTGGCCGGCGCCGGTGACGGTCGCCTCGCCGTAGATGCGTCCAAAGCGAATTGCTGCGGATGTCGAGACCACCGGGGTTACGCTGTCGATGTAGGGTTGGTCGGCAAGCGCGTCAGCATCCGAGACGACCAGGGTCGTGCTGCTCGAAGCGGCGTCCTCGACATCGCGCCGGGGATAGATCATCATGCTATTGGGTCCAAATCCTTCCAGCTGGCTTAGCAGCTTCTGACGTGCGCCCTCACCGATACCGACGACCGCCACGACCGCCGCTATGCCGATAATGATGCTGAGCATTGTGAGGAAGGTACGCATGCGATCGGCGGCCATAGATCGTATCGCCATCGGCAAGGCTTCCACGAGGCGGCGCCAGAAGGCCGAGAGCGCACCGACCGGCCTGCTTTCGTGGAACGTCAGCGGCCCATCGGTGTTCCGGTCGCGAGTCCGGCGATCGGAGAGGATTACCCCCTCCCGGATTTCGATAATGCGGTCAGCGTGACTTGCGATCGCCAGGTCGTGAGTCACGATGATGATCGTATGACCCTCGGCATGAAGTTCCTTCAGGATATCGATCACAATTTCGCCGCTCTTGCTATCTAGCGCCCCCGTCGGCTCGTCGGCGAGTATGATGCGGCCGCCGTTCATCAAAGCGCGGGCAATTGAGACCCTCTGTTGCTGGCCTCCGGACAGCTGGTTCGGATGGTGGTTGAGACGATCACCGAGATCCAGTCTGCGCAGAAGAGATGTCGATCTTTCCCGGCGCGAGCCGGCGTCGAGGCCGGCATACACTGCAGGCATCGCCACGTTCTCGGCCGCGTTCAGCGTTCCGAGAAGATGATAGTGTTGGAAGATGAAGCCGAAGTGTTCCCGTCTCAACTCCGCAAGGTCGTCCGCGGTCAAGCCGGCAACGCTGCGGCCGCCGACGCGATAGTCACCAGAAGTCGGCTGATCCAAGCAGCCTAGGATGTTCATAAGCGTCGTTTTTCCCGAACCGCTTGCGCCAACAATCGCCACTAGTTCGCCACTCGCAATGGAAAGGCCGACGCCCGCCAGCGCCATAATCGTCTCGTCTCCGGCATGAAAAACCCGCGAAACGTTCTCGATTTCGAGGAGTGCGCTCATTTCATCACCGCGACTTGGTCGGCAGGGATGACGACTTCGTCACCAACAGAGAGGCCATCGAGCACCTGCGTCTTGATCTTGTCAGTCAGACCTATTGTGACTAGGCGCTCCGAGAGTTCGCCGGTTGGCGTGCGAACCTGCACACGGTAGCGACCTTGCGCATCGTTCTCAGTCAGAGCCGACCATGCCACGAGGGGTACGTTTTGGGCGTGGCCTAAAATGACCGTAACCGTTGTGGTCATCATCGGCCGAAGCCGCCCTTCCGGGTTCGGGGTGGCAAAGAAACCGTTGTAATAGATCGGCTGGGCCCTGGTTTCCGTATCTGTATTGGACCCAGTGCTGGACGCAATCCCTGGAGGCGCGGGCGCGATCTGTTCCAGTGCGCCTGAACGAGTGGCTCGAGTGCCCGGGATTGTGAAGCGGACATTTTGGCCCGGCTTTACACGGGCGATGTCGATTTCGGATATCTTCAGCTTCACCTGCATGACGTCGAGCTGCGCAAGAACCACGATCGTCGGCGCCCGATCTCTGTTCAGCATCTCACCTTCTTTAGTCACCACATCAACAACGACGCCGTCCATGGGCGCGCTGACCTTCGTATTGTCCAGGGCTGCGCGAGCTTGCTGCACGACGATCGTCTTCTCAGCGATCTGCGCTTCCAGCTCCTCGACGCGCGCCTCCTCCTCAAAAACATCCGCTTGCGCTTTCTCCAGCTCGGCGGTCGATACTGCCTTGTTCGCGCTCAGAGTCTTCTTTCTCCGGAAGACCACTTCGGCCGCTTTCAGTCGTATTCCGGCTGCCTTGCGGCTCGCGTTGGCGGTGGCGAGATTGGCTTGGGCAGTAAGTAGTTCGTACTGCCGTTTCGGAGCGTCAATTTCGGCGATCAAGTCGCCAGCCTTGATCGTTTGGCCCAGTTTTACATGCAGTGCCTTCAATTGGCCCGATCCTTCGGCGCCGACGTCAACCATACGGAGAGGTTCTAAAACGCCGTTCACAAGGACGGTCTCTTCGACTGAGCCGAGTACCACACGTTCCGTGGGGACAGGATCGCGCGTTTTGTGTTCGAAAGCGCCGGTCGCCGATGCGATGGCAAACACCACCGGGGCGATCCCCAAGCCGCAGACAAGCGCTCTTGTCTTACTCTTCAGCACACTCACCTCCTCTTTCAGAACAAATTGTTTCTGCTGTGCCGTGCGACGGAGGCGCCATTGCCTCTAGTCGACCGACTCGAACGAGATTGGCTCCGGCAGGAGCTTATTTTGAGAGGCTGCACCCAGCGCGAAAAACATGATCGCGAGCGCGGATACCGAGAGATGACCACGGTGGCGAAGCAGCGGCCGAGCATTTGTTGTCCCTTTCCGAGATAATTAGCAGAAGCAGGCCCAGGGCTAACGCCATGGGACCGAAGATAAGGATGGCCCGAAAAACGCTGCTTTCGGTGCATTTGCGACTTTTGCGCTTTTGCTTTGGCCGCATTCCGGTGACGGTTTCCTGATAAGCGACGCACGGTTGGTGGCGCGCATACATGCAATGTTCAATGGCGCGAACGAGATCCTCGCGCTTCGCGGGATTGCCATCCGGCGATCGGCACATCATATTTCCAGCTTGGCAGTGCAGGGACGACGGCGGTCACATTGAGAAAAACTGCCGAGATCAAGACGGCGTTCATAATGGGCCTCTAATCGGTTGTTCGAATCACGCCCTTTCTGGCACCTGCAACTGACAGCAACCTGAAAGCCCCCGGATATTTTTCGCCACGGCGGTTCAGCTTAGCTTCAGGTTCCACCAATAAGGCAAGAGTCTCACGCTCGACCTGGAAGATCGGAACACCGAATGCGAATGCTGCTCATTGAAGACGACCAGGCCATTGGCAGTGCTGTTCGCGAACATGTGGCGGCTGGTGGCCACGCGGTCGACTGGGCCAAGACCCTGTCCCAAGCGCGGGACTTCACAGCTTCGGTGACCTACAAGCTTATCCTGCTCGACATTCGCCTGCCAGACGGCAGCGGCGTAGACTACCTGCGGGAGATGACCAAGCGGTTTGATTCGACGCCGGTCATCATCCTGACAGCTCGCGATCAGGTCTCGGATCGCATCTACGTGCTCAACGTGGGAGCCGACGACTATCTGATCAAGCCGTTCGATCTTGGCGAACTCTCCGCGCGCATTCATGCCGTGGCGCGTCGCCATAAGCACTCCCCGCCATCGGCGCGCATCGCGGCAACCGTCCGCCCGGGGGCGACGAGTATCTCACCTGGATGAAAGATACCCTTTCCTTTTCTCTCTTCGTTTCGATCCCCCTGCTCATGCCCTTTAATGTGGCTGTCATCTGGGTCGTGACCCGGCGGTCGCTGGCGCCCATCGAAGTATTGCGGCGGGAGATCGGATTGCGCGACGGCGGCAATCTCTCACCGATAGGAATCATCGATCTCCCGGTTGAATTGGACACCACCGCCGCCTCCTTCAACCGCCTACTCGAACGTCTGCGGACGGCCTACGATGACGAAAGCGAGTTCGCCGCAATTTGTGCACATGAACTGCGCACGCCAGTCGCAGGCGCGCTCGCCCAGACGCAGAGGTTAGTGGCCGTGCTTCCCCAGGGTGCGGCGAAAGCGCGGGCGCACGGCATCGAGGAATTGCTGTCGAGCCTCGCCCATCGCATCGAGAACCTGCTTCAATTCGCGCGGGCCGCATCAAATATCGGCATCGTAGACCACGCAATCGATCTCGTCCCGGCGGTCCGGCTGTTCGTTGAGGACTTCGGGCGAAAGTCGGAATATGCCGGACGGCTAATCCTCGACGTCGACGGCTGCCCCGCGTTGATGCGCAAAGTGGCCGTCGATGCGTTTGCTTTCCCCCTTCGTAACCTGATAGAGAACGCGCTCACACATGGACTGCCCGACGCTCCAATAACAATCTCCGTCCGTAGTGACGGAACCATCGCCATCGCAAACGCGGGACCGGCAGTGCCCCCCTCAGATCTTGAAAATTTAACAAAGCGATTTTGGCGTGGTGCGACGCCAGCGGCGGGCTCAGGCCTTGGTCTCCACATCGCTAATATGTTTATCGAGCGGATGGGTGCCCGTCTTGAATTCGCCTCCCCTGCCCGCGGTCGCGAGGATGGTTTTGAGGCGATTATTCGATTCCCTGAATGACTTTGGTTTATTGCAACAACTAAGTTGGGCGTATGGAACATTGTGCGCTGCTGGTCAGGCACGAGAATGGCGAACTGTTTCAAGGATGGGTTCCGATTGAAGGCGTATCTCGCCTGTTGCCTACGCGTCATGTGGACCTTTTCGATGCCAGGACAGCGGCGGCAATTGCCGCCACCATCTCCGGGGCAGTTCGAGGGAAGCGACACGGATCGTTACCGGGGAATATTGATGGCACCGCCACGCCGCTCGCTCGCTTCAGCCCTTCAGAGGGCTTACCCGCGAGCGGCTTCGTCGCCGCTGACTTATACGACTCAGCGAGGCCTGACCCGCGCTGCGCGCAGACAGCATAAATCGCCAAGCTTCATCAGGATGCCTCGTGTGTCTCTGTCGATGGATGACGCCGATTGCATTTGACGGACAGACGCTCCTGGCGGCAGGCTGTTGTGCGTTCGACCTGCGCGGTAGTGTGCTGAGAGTTCTGCAAATTCGCTAGGAGGGGCGGTCATGGCAGGCTGGTGATGTTCAACGTCACCTGATTCCCTCGCGAGGAACGCCACCATGACCAAGACAGAAGGTAAGTCCGCCAGCGCCGCCGTCAAAGACATTCTGCTTCAGAGCCCGGATGGGCTGCGCGAGGTGATCCGCGCGGTGCTGCAGGAAGTGCTCGAAGCCGAGATGGATGAGGCGCTTGGCGCGTCGAAGGGCGAGCGCACGCCGGAGCGGCTCGGCTATCGCTCGGGCCATTACGGACGCACGCTGATCACCCGGGTCGGCAAGCTGGAATTGCGCGTGCCGCAGGACCGCTCCGGCCACTTCTCCACCGAATTATTCGAGCGCTATCAGCGTTCGGAGCGGGCCTTGGTGGCGACCTTGGCGGAGATGTATGTGCAGGGTGTGTCGACGAGGAAGGTCAAGGCCATCACCGAGGAACTGTGCGGCCATGCCTTCTCGGCCTCGGCGATCTCGGCCATCAACAAGCGGCTGGACGAAAGCCTCAAGGCATTTGCCGAGCGCCCGCTTCACGAGCCCTTTCCCTATCTCATCCTCGACGCCCGCTACGAGAAGGTGCGCGAGGCTGGCGTGGTGATGAGCCAGGCCGTGCTGATCGCCGTCGGCATCGACTGGGACGGGCGGCGCCAGATCCTGGCCGTCGACATGGCCGGCCGCGAGAGCCGGTCGGCCTGGAAGGACTTCCTCGTCGCGCTCAAGGCACGCGGCCTCAAGGGTGTCGAACTGGTGGTCTCCGACGACCATGCCGGCCTCGTCGCGGCGATCGGCGAGGTCGTCCCGGAAGCCGCCTGGCAGCGCTGTTACGTACGTGCACTTCCTCAGGAACGCCCTCGATCACCTGCCGAGAAAGCACGGCGACGACTGCCTGCAAGAGCTCAGATGGCTCTACGACCGGCGCGACCTTGCCGAAGCCAAGGTCGACCTCGCCGCGTGGCTGGCCAAATGGGCGGCGCGCTATCCCCGGCTCACCGCCTGGGTCGAGGAGAACATCGAGCAGACGCTGACCTTCTTCCGGCTGCCGCGCCAGCACCACAAGCACTTGAAGAGCACGAACATGCTGGAGCGCCTCAACGAGGAGATCCGCCGGCGCACCTATGTCGTGCGCATCTTCCCCAATACCGAGAGCTGCCTGCGTCTGGTGCGCGCGCTCGCCGTCGAAACCAACGAAAACTGGATGGAGGCCAACCGTTACATCAACATGGACGATCTGCGCGAGCACAAGAAGCTCGCTCTTCGCCAAGCCGCATACCAGCTTCCGGGCCGCCCAATTTGCTGAACTTGACGCACACAACCCTGCGCGGAGCCAAAGGGCTCGGAGGTGAACGCAGTTTTCATGTGAGCCACGCACTGCAGCTGGAGGCGCATCTGATGACTTCGTGCTCCGGTGCGGTGCCAGCAAGAACCGCGTCAGGGCAGTGACCTCGCGATGAGGCGCCGGTCTGCCATCAACATCTAACTGTTAGATCTGCCCTGATGCCGTTGTCGCTCAGTCGCCCTAAACTGGCCGGTACAGGACAGGGCGACCTTCGCGTTGGTAGCGATGCCCACGTCGAAAGCTGCCTCGCCGACAAGTACATCCTTGGCGACGGCAAATCTTCGACGATGAGCACCTTGCCGCCGGCGAACGCGAGGCTCTGTTCGGCCGTGACGTCACCGAAGGCGTGAGCCCATCCGAATCCATGGCGCGGACCAGTATGCCGCGGCCTCATCGAAGCATCAGGCGCTTACACCTGCACTCGTCATATCGATCTTCGACTATGTCGTACATGAGAGCCGGTGCTATAAGTATCGCGTTGTACGTTCTCTCGCCCGACGCTCTTCGCCAGATCAACAGATCAACAACCTTTGGCCTTGTCTCTCATCAAGTGCTGAGCCCGGAGGTCGATGGCAACATTTCTCTTATCGACAGGAACTGACCCCACGCAGGATCGCCGCGCAAATCGCCGGCAGCTTCAGGCTGCTGTCAGCTAGGGCTGTCAGAAGGGTTGTTATTGGAACAACCAACCAGGAGACCTTATGAACTAGCAGACCTTATGAATACCGTCCGACGTGCCCGATCGCCGAATGGCAAACGACGCCGGATCATCCGCAAGAATGTAATGAACCAAAAGGAAGACGTAAAATGGTTACCCCATCAAACGATACTGCCGCCGCGGGCCTCCGGAAGCCCTCGACGAAATTTCGGTCTGACTGGCCGCGCACGATGCTTGCTGCGACCGCGCTGGCCCTGGTGATGACCGCTCCAGCTCCGGCCGCCCCCAACGACGACCGCAGCGCCGCCGTCCGCGAATGCGTACTTAGGCAATCTAAGAGTGTGTCTGCTGAGGAGTTGTATATTCGGTGCGTGCGGTATCTGCAGCCCGAGTAAGCCATGGAAGGTTGCTGCGGGTCCTGATTTGACCCGCAGCAACCCGGTCGAGCCGGAGCAGAACATCGCACCGTGACGCTGACCGACGCGCGTTTCGGCAAGTCGACGTCGCCGGCTAGAAAGTCCCTGCTCTATTCGATTAGCACGCTCATCAAGCTGGATCTTCTGCATACCGAAAGGTATCTCCGCAATGGTCACGGGCGGCAGCGCGAGTTCAGCATCGTAGCGCGACAAGCCAAGTCACAACAGCGGCATCAGTTGTCTTTGTTGTAAGCCGGCGGCTCCGGCCGTTCAGCTCTGGTAGTTCCGTGGCGTCGATGTCGCTGTTGGGTCGGCGGTTGGCCATGCGCTCGAGGGTTTGATAAGCCAGGCTTGGGATCGACCCGATTGATTCTGGCGGTGGCAATCAACGTTGCCATAGTAGCCCCTGTCCGCCCACCGCCACTGGTCTCCTGCAGGCTCATGTCGACGGCCATCCTCAAAGCCGAATCGAGTAGCTCATGCCCTGGAAGTTTCGCAAAGCATCAGGCCAAGTCGCACAGGGGATCGGCAAGGCGCTTACGGCGGAGATTGAAAATGGACAGAATCAATAACACTGTGCACGCGGCAGCCTCAGCCATGCAACACGCAGCGTTTGACCAGCATCTGCGCGATGCAGCACAGCAGTGTACGCAAGACTCCAGTGCATATCCTTCCCCTTGTCTTGGCTCTGCCCTGCAAATTGACCATACCGGTGAGGCAACCCAGCAGCCAAAGCTTGTCGTCATTTCGAACCGCGTTGCGACTTTTGACCCCGATCAACCCAAGACGGGCGGGTTAGCCGCGGCCCTCGAACCCGTCGTGGAACGTTCCGGTGCCGTCTGGATTGGGTCCTCGGGCAAATTAGGCGCTGGCAATGAGGGCCCCTTGGACCTCGCGCAGCAGGGCGAAGGTCATATCGCGACGCTCGACCTGCCCGCCGCGCACTTTCCTGGTTACTACCGGGGTTTTGCGAACTCGACGCTATGGCCAGCGTTGCACTCGCTGCGTGACCGGATCTCGGGCTCGGAAGAGCATTATGAAAGCTATCGCGAGGTCAGCGCCTTCATGGCGCGCGCGGCATTCGATTTGAGGGATCGGGACGCATTCTGGGTTCATGATTATCATTTCCTCCTTCTGGCGTTGATATACATAAGTTCGGCCTCAACCGGCCGATCGGCTTCTTCATACATACGCCATGGCCAGCACCTGAGATTATGGAGCGGGTACCTAACCCGTCCTATTCATGAGCCTTGTGGTTCGAGCACCGCTGAGCGTTCGGTCATGCAGGTGTGAGGCGTCTTTTTCACCGCAGTTGAGACTGGACTTTGGAACGCGCTGGAGGGTCAAGGTTTGGGTTTGGGCGGGGCTTTGATGCCCCGGCGCTCATGGTCCTGCGGGCTGCAGCGTGAGAGCTATTTGTCGGAACAGGCTGGCCTCGGGACAGGCGGCGGCGAAGGCGAGGCGGATGCGCGAGACGGTTTCGATGACGCGGGCGCCGAGCTTGAGGAGCTTGAGCCGCAGCGTGGCGAACTCGGCGTTGCTGAGATGATCGGTTGTGGGCACCGCCTCGCGCAGGGTGAGCATCAGCCAGTATGCGGCGGTGTGCAGGACGAGGCGCACCTGGTTGGCAATCGGTGAGCGGCAGCTGGTGCGGTCGGAGGCAAGCTGGCTCTTGTGCATCTTGATCAGGTTTTCGGCCTGGCCGCGGGCGCAGTAGAGCACATCGTAGACATGCGCGGCGGAGCCTTTGTCGAGATTGGTGACGACGAAGCGGATGTCGAGGCCGCGGATGGTTGCCTCGATGCGGGCGCAGACGCGACGTTGCGTCTTCCAGGATTTCGCCTTGTATCGGGTCTCGGCATAGCCGCGCAGCACCGGCTTTTGCTCGAGCGCGCGCCGGGTGCGGATGTCGTCGGCGGCTTCATCGACGAGACGCTGGAGAACCTTGTTGCCGGGCAATCCGAAGAGGTAGTCGAGCGCATTGTTCTCGCACCAGGCCATGACCTCGGCCCGGCCATAGTGGCCGTCGCCGCGGACCAGGATGCGGGTGGCCGGCCAGCGGGCGCGGATGCGCCGGACAAGCCGGCGCAGATGCCCGCGGATCTCCTTGCCCGTCGGGGTCTTGCCAGGACGCAGGATCATGGCGACCGGACGTCCGGTCGCGGCGTCATAGATGTGGATCGGCAGGAAGCAGCGCTCGTCGTAATGATGAGGTGGAACGGCCCGCTACCGCAGCATCAGAGTGCTAAAACGTGGTCGTTTGTTCAACGCCACAAAATAGGAGCCGTTCCGTGAAGCATATTACCACTATCGGGCTGGATTTGGCCAAGCAAGTTTTTCAGATCCACGGCGCTGACGTCGAGGGGACTCCAATCGTAAGCCGGAAGCTCCGCCGTGCCGAGGTGCTGCGGTTCTTCGGGAAGCAGCCAACGTGTCTGGTCGGCATCGAGGCCTGCGGGGGCGCACATTACTGGGCGCGCGAGATCGCGGCACTTGGTCATGAAGTGCGGTTGATCCCGCCGGCCTATGTCAAACCGTTTGTGAAACGCGGCAAGACAGATGCGGCCGACGCTGAGGCGATCAGCGAGGCGGTGACCCGCAAGACCATGCGCTTCGTTCAGATCAAATCGGCCGAACAGCAGGCTGCCGCGATGGTGTTGAAGACGCGTGGGCTTCTGGTCCGCCAGCAAACACAGGCAATCAATGCTGTTCGTGCGCATCTGTCGGAATTGGGCATCGTCGCCGGGATAGGCACGGCGAAGAGTGCTGGCCTGATCGAGATCGTGCGCGACGAGACCGACGCCCGCTTGCCGAAGGCGGCTCGCTTCGCCCTGTCGGCCCTCGCCGATCAGATCGAGGCGCTGAAGAAGCAGGTCGACAAGATCGAGCGGGAAATCGTTGCCGAGGCAAAACGAGACGAGGATATGCGACGACTGGCTACGATACCGGGTGTTGGCGCCATCACTGCTGCAACCATCAAGGCGCTTGTTGCGGATCCCGGCGGGTTCAAGTCCGGGCGGCACTTTGCGGCCTGGCTCGGATTAACGCCTAAATCTCATTCGAGCGGGGGCAAGGAGCGGCTGGGAGGTATATCGAAGATGGGCAACCCGGAGCTTCGTACCCTGCTGGTGCTCGGCGCGACGACCGTCCTGCGATACGCGCGGGGCAACGACAAGGCGCCGAAATGGCTTGCCGCGCTTCTGGCGCGACGGCCGTTCAAGGTCGTCGCTGTCGCGCTCGCCAACAAGATGGCGCGGATTATCTGGGCGCTGCTGAACAAGGGCGGGACATATCGGGGTCTGAGGGAGGCGAGCAGCGTGGCAAGCGCTTGAGCCGAAAAACGACCCGGACGAGCTGACCGGCGCAGTAGCCGGCAGAGGCGAGGTGCACGAAACAGACGATGATTCCATGGGACGAAATCCCGAGGCGAGAGAGGCCGGAACGCCCGATGCGCACACAGCGCGCCGTAATGATCAGCCACTCGCATCGCGGACTTCATCGAGGCCAGCGGTTACATGACCACGCTGAAAGGCCGAACATATGACCGCACCGTTCCCGCGTGATCAGCCGTCTGAAAAATGCACTTGCCTAAAGGGCCGTTCCACATATGGGCGTTGAAAAAGCGAGAGCTGCTGATGGCCGTGAACGACATCAACCGTGTCGTCGATGTCGAGCGTCACGCTTTTGGGCGGCGCGGCATAGCTCGACAGCCACAGATCGACCAGCACCCAGCCGAGCCGGATGACGGTACGCAGGTCGGGCAGGTTCTCCAGGCGCGAGCAGGGTCGGCTGCGAGCACAGATCAATCCCGCTGTCGGGCAGCCGCCCGCAGGCGAGCTTGAAGGCCGGGTCGGTGCGCAGCCGGTCGAGATCGTTGGCATCTTCATAGCCGCAGGCGATGGCGAAGATGCGGGCGCGCAGAATGTCGGCCATGGCGTGCGTTACCCGCTGTGGGTCGCGCGGATTGTGGATCGCAGCGGCCAGCCTGTCGGCCAGTTGCAGGCGTCGCTCGGCCGCGGCCAAAAGCATGACGCCACCATCCGAGGTGATGCGTCCGCCGTCAAACGCAGCTGTGATCTTCTTGCGTCCAACGGCTGGAAATGAGAGCGGCAACAACGTATCATCGGTCATGGCGGGTGTGGCTCGCGAGATGCGGTGGCAGGGCTGGCTTAGACAACCGAATCCTACGCCAAATCAATCGCTTACGCTACATCCGCCAACCTCTCAGACGCTCCGTCGTGCATAAGATGGGCTAACCACCGTGAACTCATAAAATCGATACTCAGCTACGATCTACTCGGGTTTCAGACCAACTGGGACTTGGATAACTTCCTTGCCTATCTCCATTCTCATCTGGGACTGGAGAGCAAGGATGGCATTGTGATCTCGGAGAGCGGCCGAACGCGATGTCAAAAATTTCCGATCGGTATCGATCCAAAGCAGTTCGCACAAAATGCCGCGATGTCGATTGCGAAACAGGATGCCTACATCTCGTCCTTGCACAAGAAACTCAATGGCGCGAAGCTTGCAATCGGGGTCGACCGGCTCGACTACACGAAGGGTATCGACGCCCGTGTCGAAGCCTTCGATCAGGTCTTGGCAGCCGAGCCGCACAGCATCGTGCTCCTGCAGATCGCCAACCCCTCCCGCACGGAAATCGAAGTCTATAAAAGTTATAAACGCAACGTTGAGAGCCTGGTCAAACGTGTCAATGACGAGCATGGCACGGACGAGTGGCGGCCGATCCTCTACGAGAATGATGTTTTCAGCTAGGCTCAGCTGGCCGGTCTCTATCGCGCCGCGCATATTCGCGTCGTAACGCCCCTGCGTGACGGCATGAATCTGGTAGCGAAAGAATATGTCGCAGCGCAAGATCCGGAAGATCCCGGCGTTTTGGTGCTGTCGAAGTTTGCCGGTGCGGCCGAAGACTTCAACCACAACGAAGCGCTGCTGGTGGATCCGAACCGCCCCGACGAGATCGCGATCGCGATTTCCAGAGCGGCCAACATGCCGCGCGAAGAGCGCATCCAACGCTGGCGGCCAATGATGGATGAAATTGAAGCATATACGATCCACGATTGGTCGGCGGACTTCGTTCGGGAATTGGACAAAAGCCGGGTCACGGTGCCGGCGGACCACTTCCGATATCTCGGCTTCGGCTGGGATCAACGAGGCGCAAATGCCTTCGTACCGGACCGCCGAGTTGGACGCCGCGCTGAAGCGCGCAATGGACAGACATTGGGTTCTGCCACCGACGATCAGTGCAGACCGTGCAGGAAGCGTCCCTGAACGATCGATCATGCAGTAGACAGCGCAGTCGCGCCGCGGCCAAGCGAATCCGTCCACCTGCCACAGTGGGCGTGCTCGCGCTTGACGCGGCTACACCAGATCGTGTGGATTCTTGAGGTTGAAGAAGGCCGCTGACGCGGCGGCGGTAGACAGGTACATGATCATTTATCCGAATCGGTCGCCGACCAAGCATCGCTCTTATGTCCAGGCCTTGGCGAAGTTCGCCAGCTGTTTCGGCCGATGCTCGCCGTAAGCTGTCGGAGGAAAGACAGGCTCGAAGCGCCCAGCAGCGCGACAAACATGTGTGCCGCCCGTGTCTTGCCGGTCCCCCGGTCAAATCACCACCGGCAGCACGTCGCCGGCATAGTCGGCGAACAGTTTCCCCGGCGCCATGGTTCTCCGCATAGTCACCGACAGATTGGCCGCCCGGCCCGGTAAAGCTCGCAGAAACGACTGAAATTGCCGCACAACACATTGGCCGTTGGACTAACCCGCTCCGCGATCGCGGAGCGGCAAGGAGGGCGTGTGCCGTGGTGCGAGCCTTCCGTGCTCGCAGCGTGTTGTGTGATCTTTCCGAGACTGCGATTTGCCACGGCTGCCCTTCTCGTAAGCTGGCGCCTTCAAGTTCACCTGAGGTGCGGCCCTGAGCCGCGAGCTTGTCGAGCTGTCGAAGGGAAGCCTCGAAGGACGCACCGAAATTCTTTTGCACGCGCCACTGGACAAGCCGAATCACCTCTGATTCTTTAAGGCAGATTCGGATGTGCGGTGTTGCCGGATCGTCAATGAAAAAGTCTTGGGGAGCCTGTTGATGGCGAAGACGGACGCGTGGGGCGCGCCCGGCGGTACTGATTTTGTCCGGCGCAAGGGTAATACCCTGGCCGGCAATGCCCGCATCATCGCCGAACCAGCCTACAGGCGGCTTCTGGCCGCGGAGCCTCTGTTGCGTCGGTCCATTCCTGCCCTGATCGTCATCTTCCTGCTCGTCGTCGCGGCAGCGCGTTTTCTTTCACTGATGGCTTGGCAGGAAGAGATCGAGCGCAACGCCAAGGCCGTCCTAAGCCTCGCCGCGGGCGAACTCGTCAATTCCATGATGGTGACCGCCGCGGGCGGCGAACTCGACCAGGCTGCGAGCCGCGATCTGCTCGAACGCACCGTCCAGCATGGCGCGATGGGAAACCGGCACGTGCTGGCGCTGACCGACGGAGCATTCCGGATCACCGCCGTGACCCCTGAATCGACCGGGTGGGAAGGCAAGATGCTGGACGCCATCATGGTCGGCGGGCAGCCACTTTTCATCTTCGGCGAGCGCGCCGGGATCATGGAAGTGCGCATCGACGGCCGCGACTGGTATGCAGCCCTCGACCTCACCGCGGATCGCAAGGGCGCCGCCGCGGCGCTGATCCAGCGCGACGCCGTGTTTGCCGAATGGCGCAAGACGGTGTCTCTGAACGTGACGCTGTTCGTCCTGACCGCAAGCGTGCTGATAATCATCCTCTACGCCTATTTCACGCAGGCAGCCCGCGCTCAGGCGGCTGACCGCATCTATCTCGAAGCACATCAGCGCATCGACCTTGCGCTGGTGCGGGGCCGCTGCGGGCTTTGGGACTGGGACATGGTGCGCGGCAAGATGTACTGGTCGCGCTCCATGTACGACATGCTCGGCTACAAGCCCTGCGACACCATGCTGTCTTTCGGCGAGGTCGACGAGATCATCCACGAAGATGACGGCGACCTGTTCGAGCTCGCCAACCGCATCGTGGCGCGCGAAATCGACCATATCGACCAGGTGTTCCGCATGCGCCACGCCGACGGCCGCTGGGTATGGGTGCGCGCGCGGGCGCAGGTAATCGATCCGGAAGCGCCGGAAATCCAGCTGATCGGCATTGCCGTCGACGTGACCGAACAGCGGCATCTGGCGCTGCGCTCCGAAGCCGCCGACATGCGGCTCAGAACGGCGATCGAGAATATCAACGAATCCTTCGTCTTGTGGGATTCGAAGCAGCGGCTCGTGATGTGCAACAGCAAGTACCAGCAGGACAACTGCCTGTCGGATCGCGACGTCATGCCGGGCATTTCCCGACAGGCTCTGGAAGAGCGGATGGTCGCCTTCGCGTCCGAGCGTCGGCTGGCCAATGCCAACGGGCCGAGAGGCGGCGCGACCTATGAGCGGCAATTGGCCGACGGCCGCTGGCTGCAGGTCAACGAATTGAAGACGCGCGACGGCGGCACGGTGTCGGTCGGCTCCGACATCACGCTCATCAAGCAACATCAGGAAAAGCTGGTCGACAGCGAACGGCGGCTGATGGCCACCATCCACGATCTGAGCCTCGCTCGGAGGGCCGAGGAGGAGCGGGCGCGCGAACTTGTCGAGCTCAACCATAAATACATGCGCGAGACCGAGCGAGCCGAAGCCGCCAATCGCGCCAAGTCCGAGTTCCTGGCCAATATGTCCCACGAGCTGCGCACCCCGCTCAACGCCATTATCGGCTTCTCGGAGCTGATGGAATCCGGCCTGTTCGGGCCGCTCGGCTCCGATCGCTATGAGGAATATGCCAGCGACATCGCCGGCAGCGGCAAATATCTGCTCGGCGTCATCAACGACATACTCGACATGTCGAAGATCGAGGCCGGGCAATTCTCGATGGAGCGCGAGGAGATCGACCTCTGTCCGCTGATCCGCGAGACCGTGCGCGTCATCTCGCTGCAGGCGGCGGAAAAGTCCATTACCGTCGAGACCCAGATCGCCGAATCGATGACGATCGTCGCCGACCGGCGTGCGATCAAGCAGATCGTCATCAACCTTCTGTCGAACGCGGTGAAGTTCACCGGCCAGGGCGGTCACATTTCGGTGCGGGCGCGCAACGTCTCGGGCGCGCTGAGGCTGACGATCGAGGACACCGGCTGCGGCATTCCCAAGGACGCGTTGAGCAAGCTCGGCCGGCCGTTCGAACAGGTGGAGAACCAGTTCTCCAAGAGCCACACCGGCTCCGGACTAGGCCTGGCGATTTCCAAGTCGCTCGCCGAGCTGCATGGCGGCGCGCTGAAGATTCGCTCGACCGAAGGAGTCGGCACCATCGTGTCGGTGCGTATTCCGATCCGCAAGCACTTGGCGGCGGCCAAGGCCGCCGCGTAGAGCGTCTTCGGCTCCGCTTCATAGGTGTCGGCCGTCTCCTCCCCCGCTATCAAACCGGTGCGATGCCGGCGCTGCCCCCGCAACTGTTAGCGGCGAGCCAACCCACTAATGTCACTGAAACGAACGGCCTCGGCAAGACCGGGCAGAGGCTGCGTGCCGCACGCGCCCCTGTGGCCTTGGCGCTGCGGGACCGTGCGGATGGGCCACGCTTGTCTGGCGGCGCGAAGCACGGGCGGTGCGTGTCCAAAACCTGACAGCGGCAGACAAAATGTCAGATTCAGAACAAATCATTTGCAAAAGTATCAGGTTCATTACAACCGGCCATGTTGGCCGCTGCGGAGGTTTTTCAAAGCAAATTCATACGCTTACTGCGCGCTGAGCGAGTTGGCATGGCATTTGCTCCAGGTGAGGATGACTGCACACAATGGGGCAAGACGAGCGATGCTCTCTCCCCTGAACCCGTGTGCCGTCTCCGAGCGGGAACAACCTCGCGCGGAAAGCAAGCTATGGAGATCAACATTGGCGGCGTTACAGATGGAGTCCCCGGCTCCTTCGATTCAAGTGGAAACCTGGCTGCGTGGCGAGCCCCTCACGAGCTTTCAGCCAGGCAAAGTGTACATCGTCGAATTTTGGGCGACTTGGTGCGGACCATGTGTGGACGGGATGCCGCATCTGATACAGTTGCAGGAGAAATACAGGGAGAGCGGCGTTGAGATTGTCGGGGTCGCGGCTTCTGAGGACGCTCCAACGGCCGATGAGGGACGAAGCAAGCTGGACGCTTGGTTGACCGAAAAGTTCTCGAATCTGAACTATCGGATCGCGTTCGACTCCACAGGCGAAATGGCCAAGCTTTGGATGGAGCCCAGCTTTTCTGTCGGGATTCCGACCTCGTTCGTGGTCGACCGGGACGGTCATATCGCCTTCATCGGTCATCCGACGGAACTCGATGAGGTTTTGCCGAAAGTGCTTAACGGCAGCTGGCGCACCAGCGATCAAGCAAAAGCTGCCGATCACGACCGGATCGCCCAAGGCGAAACCATAGCGCGCGAACAAGCGCTGACCAAGCCCATATACGACAAACTTCGGCCGGCGATGCAGACCGAGGATTGGAAGACGGCGCTCTCGGCAGTCGAGGAAGGCATTGCCTTGTTGCCCGACAACCTCAATTTCCGCTCGACACATCTGAATCTGTTGCTTCACAGAATGCGCGACATGCGGGCCGGCTTGCCCGTCATGCGCCAATTCGTTCGCGACGCGATCGACAAACACGCCGAGAATTGGATGATAGCGGCGCTAGATCAACTCTTTCAGCCGAACTTTGACCATTCGCACTTTCCGTCTGCTGAGCGCTTGGCGATGGGCAAAGAGCTGTCCGAACACATCCTGGCACGGAATCCCCCGCAAGGCGAAGGCCGTAAGTTCTGGGCTTATCCGGCGGTCGCCTGGTATTGTCATGAGAGCGGCAACAATGATCGCGCGATCGAGTTGATTGAGCTGGCATTGAAGTCGCTGGATGGCCCGGAGCCTATCTCTGACGTACTGAGACAGCACCTTTTACCGGATTTGCTGCAGGCCTTGGCGAACTACAAGGGTGAGAAGGTCTGCTATGGCGCTCTCTGTGCGGCTCCGCAGGAAGGATTCTCCCAAAGAGTCAAAGCGGCAGGCAAATAAGAAGAGGCGATAGTCGGAATGGGTTACTGACCAGTTCCTCCATTTCCCTGGCGTGGTTGTGCAAATAGGCTGGTCTATGCGTCCAGCCCAACCTCGCCGTCATCCGCAAACACGTGACCGACCAAGGAGTAGACGTCCCCTCACCTAACCAAAACACGCCGCCGCCGCGGGTCTCCCGTACCCGTCCAAAGATAGCGCTGGAGTAAGGCTTGGCAACATGTCAACCAGCTCGGCGCGGCCCATCGATCCACCTGCTCCCACAGGTGGGGAGGACGGGGACGCAGCCGACCGTCTATCTCTGCGCCACGTTAACACTTGCACGCTCCGACAACGGAGAACCGTTCAACATCCGCACCAGGGACATCCAAAAATGGCAAAGTCGAAATTCCGGCCGCTGCACGACCGCGTGGTCGTTCGCCGCGTCGAATCCGAAGCGAAGACCGCTGGCGGGATCATCATCCCCGATACCGCAAAGGAAAAGCCGCAGGAAGGCGAGATCATCGCCGTCGGCTCCGGCGCGCGCGACGAGGCGGGCAAGCTTGTTCCGCTCGACGTCAAGGCTGGCGACCGCATCCTGTTCGGCAAGTGGTCCGGCACCGAAGTGAAGCTCAATGGCGAAGACCTTCTGATCATGAAGGAATCCGACATTATGGGCATCATCGGCTGAATATCGGCCTCACCGTCAACTGAATCTTGAATCTGTGGGTTCGATCCCGAACCCCTGACAGGAGCTTACAATGGCTGCTAAAGACGTAAAATTTTCCCGTGACGCCCGCGAGCGCATGCTGCGCGGCGTCAACATCCTCGCCGACGCGGTGAAGGTGACGCTCGGCCCCAAGGGCCGCAACGTCGTCATCGACAAGTCGTTCGGCGCACCGCGCATCACCAAGGACGGCGTCACCGTCGCCAAGGAAATCGAGCTTGAGGACAAGTTCGAGAACATGGGCGCGCAGATGGTCCGCGAAGTCGCTTCGAAGACTAACGACATCGCCGGCGACGGCACCACGACCGCCACGGTTCTCGCCCAGGCGATCGTGCAGGAAGGCCACAAGGCCGTTGCCGCCGGCATGAACCCGATGGACCTGAAGCGCGGCATCGACCTCGCCGTGACCGAGGTCGTCGCCCACCTCAACAAGAACGCCACGAAGATCAAGACCTCGGAAGAGGTTGCCCAAGTCGGCACCATCGCCGGCAATGGCGACGAGTCGGTCGGCAAGATGATCGCCAAGGCGATGCAGAAAGTCGGCAATGAAGGCGTCATCACCGTCGAGGAAGCCAAGACCGCCGAGACAGAGCTCGAGGTCGTCGAAGGCATGCAGTTCGACCGTGGTTATCTCAGCCCCTACTTCGTCACCAACCCTGACAAGATGGTTGCCGATCTCGAAGACGCCTACATCCTGCTGCACGAGAAGAAGCTCTCGAACCTGCAGGCGATGCTGCCGATCCTCGAGGCTGTCGTCCAGACCTCCAAGCCGCTCCTCATCATCTCCGAAGACGTCGAAGGCGAGGCTCTCGCCACGCTGGTCGTCAACAAGCTGCGCGGCGGCCTGAAGATCGCCGCTGTCAAGGCTCCGGGCTTCGGCGATCGCCGCAAGGCCATGCTGGAAGACATCGCGGTCCTGACCGGCGGTCAGGTCATCTCCGAGGACCTCGGCATCAAGCTTGAGAATGTCGGCCTCAACATGCTCGGCCGCGCCAAGAAGGTGTCGATCTCCAAGGAGAACACCACCATCGTCGACGGCGCCGGCAAGAAGGCCGAGATCCAGGGCCGCGTCGCCCAGATCAAGCAGCAGATCGAGGAGACCACCTCGGACTACGACAAGGAGAAGCTGCAGGAGCGTCTCGCCAAGCTGGCCGGCGGCGTTGCCGTCATCCGCGTCGGCGGTGCGACCGAAGTCGAGGTCAAGGAGAAGAAGGACCGCGTCGACGACGCGCTGAACGCGACGCGTGCGGCCGTTGAAGAAGGCATTGTCGCTGGCGGCGGCGTCGCGCTGCTGCGCGCTTCACTCGCCATCAAGGCCGAAGGCGCCAATGCTGACCAGACCGCGGGCATCGCCATCGTACGCCGCGCACTGCAGGCGCCGGCCCGTCAGATCGCCGCCAACGCCGGGGCCGAGGCCTCGATCGTCGCCGGCAAGATCCTCGACAACCAGGGTGTGACCTTCGGCTTCAACGCTCAGACCGGTGAGTATGGCGACATGATCGCCATGGGCATCGTCGATCCGATGAAGGTCGTGCGCACGGCTCTCCAGGACGCGGCCTCGGTCGCCGGCCTCCTGGTCACCACCGAAGCCATGATCGCCGAGTCTCCGAAGAAGGAGTCCGCTGGCGGCATGCCGGGCGGTATGCCCGGCGGCGGCATGGGCGGCATGGGCGGCATGGATTTCTAAGGTCCACGCATCTCAACCATCCCGGAAGGGCGGCAGCGATGCCGCCCTTTTCTCTGGCGCGGATCCAAGCCGGCCGCCCGGCCCACAGGCCAGCTTTCCAAATTGAACATCTTCCCTACGCGTGCATCAACCTGTCCGCGAGTCGCCGGACCTGGCTCGCTCGCTGAGCAGGCTCATCAGCATCGGCCGACCGCAAAACCGCCCTGCGCACGGCCGTCAGCGGAGTTATGTGCTGCGCAAGCTGCAAGATGCAGGAACCCACGATAAAGCCCTGCAGCACCCAATTTTCGGTCCCACCTCATGCCCAAGCAAAGAGCGCATTTTGTCTCGTCAGAGCCACCGGCTTGACGGCGTTTTCGACGGGGGTTGGTGTCCAGCTCCGAGCGAGCGTCCTCCAGGAACTTGGTCAGCCCTTCCCAGTAAGCGAGCGCGTAAAGATCATGTGGCGCGCCACATAACCGGTCTGCGGCATCCTTTAAGTCTTCCGCACCAAGCGAGCGCAGTTGGCGTCTACCGCAGGGCCTCCTCACAAGAAGCTTCCGTGACAACGCCCCTCAGGTGCGGCGCATCGACCAATTGCATCTGGATTACCCTTTCGCGGGCAGCCGTATGTTACAGAAGCTTTTGAAGCGCGAAGGCTATGAGACGGGTCGCCGCATGTGCGCACCTTGATGAAGCGCATGGGTATCGAGGCGCTCTACCGCAAGCCGCGCACTTCGAAGCCGGCGACGGGTACAAGATCTATCCGTATTTGCTGGGCAAGCTGGCGGTACGCCTGCACTCGTTTTGTCGAATCTTCGACTATGTCGGACATGAGAGCCGGTGCTGTAAGTATCGCGTTGTACTGAAACGGCCTTTCTCATAGGCATCCATACGTTGTTCCGTTCTCTCCGCCCGACGCTCTTCGCCAGCTCAATGATACGTGGCCTTGTCGTATTCATGAGCAGAACTCGCATCGAGTGTGCCAAGCTCGCAGGTCGAGAGCAAAATTCTTCTCTTATTGACAGGAACTGACGTCGCGCAGGATCGCCATCGCGCAAATCGCCGATAACTTCAGGCTGCTGTCAGCTAGGGCTGTCAGAAGGGTTGTTATTGGAACACCAATCAGGAGACCTTATGAACTAGGAGACCTTATGACTACCGTCCGACGTGCCCAATCGCCGAATGGCGAACGAGGCCGGATCATCCACGAACACGTGACAAACCAAGAGGAAGACGTACGATGATCACGCCATCAAATGACACTGCCGCCGCCGGCATCCAGAAGTCCTCGACGAAATTTCGGTCTGACTGGCCGCACGCGATGCTTGCTGCGACCGCGCTGGCCGTGGTGATGACCGTTCCTGCTTCGGCCGGGAGTGCTTGGTACCTTGGGAACGCTGGCGACCCTATGGACGAGCATTCGGTCGAACGTGATGCTCACTATGATCCCTTTTTGATCTGTCCGGATCCGCGCCGGCCGGCCAAGCCGAATGGCGACCAATGCCCGATCACCTACTACGGACACATGACAAACCAAGAGGAAGACGTACGATGATTACGCCATCAAATGACACTGCCGCCGCGGGCTTCCAGAAGTCCTCGACGAAATTTCGGTCTGACTGGCCGCACGCGATGCTTGCTGCGACCGCGCTGGCCCTGGTGATGACCGTTCCTGCTTCGGCCGGGAGTGCCTGGGACCTTGCGGACGAGCATCGGGGCTCATGTTATCCCCATGATCCCAAATGTTCGGACGAATGTGATCCCAAATGTCTGGGTTGGCCCGACCCCGACAAGCCGAATGGTGGCGAACGAGGCAAACCGCGCTGGCCCTGGTGATGACCGCTCCTGCTTCGGCCGGGAGTGCTTGGTTCCTTGGGATGACCCTATGGACGAGCATTCGGTCGAATGTGATGCTCGCTATTATCCCCTTGTGATCTGTCTGGATCCGAAGGACCCGCGGGCCGAGTAGTCCTATGGAAAGGGTTGCTGCGGGTCCTAATTTGACCCGCAGCAACCCGGTCGAGCCGGAGCGGTACATCGCACTGTGACGCTTTCCCAAGCCGCACGCGTTTCCGGTCCGGCCCTGCCCAACGTCCGACAATGTCGGATTCGCGACGCAGCAGAGCCAAATCTATCACATTGCCTTTAAACGGTTTCTCATTGCCGCGGTACATGCGCGTCATCCGCAAACACGTGACAGACCAAGGAGAAGATTTCGCATGAACCGCTCACCAAAAGCTACCGCCGTGGGTCTCCCGGACCCATCCAGGGGTGAGGCTCGAGTGAGGCCCGGCAATATCAAGACGGTTGCTCAATCGGTTCGGCGCTGCCCGCCCATCCACCTTCTCCGACGATCGGGTGCGACTGGGCCGCAGCGCCTTCAAACTGAGGAACAACTCACTTCGCTTCGGACATTGCCTCTCGCTCCGTCACCACAGCCGTCGATGAAACTTCGGTTTGGCTGGCTGACGGGGACCCTTCTTGCGACCGCGCTGGCCTTCGTGACGACCACTCCGGCTCTGGCCGCCACCGATGACGGCAAAGTGACGGATTTCGTGCTCGACAACGGCATGGAGGTGGTCGTCGTGCCCGATCACCTCGCGCCGACCGTCACCCACATGGTGTTGTACAAGGGGGGCAGCGCCGATGACCCGCCGGGCAAATCTGGCCTTGCCAATCTGGTGGAGCATCTGATGCTCAAGGCAGCGACAACCAACCACGCCGCAGGCGGGTTTGACTGTGCCGTCTCTTCCGTCGGCGGCTCGAACCATGCTTTCACGTCTTACGACTACACCGCCTTCCTTGCGACGGTGGCGCCTTCTGCGTTGGAGCAGATGATGAGCTTCGAGGCCGATCGCATGTTCAACCTCGTCCTCACCGAAGATGATATCGAAACCGAGCGCGACGTAATCCTGGAGGAGCGCCGTTCGCGCGTCGACAACGATCCGCAGGCGGTTCTGGAAGAGGAAATCGACGCGACGCTGTGGCGGAACCAGCCCTACCGCATCCCGGTCATCGGCTGGATGCAGGAGATGGAGAGGCTGACCTGGAACGACGCTATCGACTTTTACGACCGATATTATCGGCCCAACAACGCCGTGCTGGTGGTGACCGGCGATCTCGAGCCGGAGAGTGTGAAGGCTATGGCCGAGAAGACTTATGGCAAGCTCGCGGCGGGCCCTGATTTCCCCCGCATCCGCCCGGTCGAGCCGGAGCAGAACACCAGGCGTACGGTGACGCGGAGTGATCCCCGCGTTTCAGTGCCCAGCTTTTCCACGCATTGGGTGGTGCCCTCCTACAACACGGCCGAGCCCGGCGAGGCCGAGGCGCTCGACCTCCTGGCTGAGATCCTCGGCCGCGGCAATCACAGCCGCCTTCACCAGGCGCTGGTGGTGAAACAGGGCATCGCCGCCGACGCTGGCGTCAAATTCCATGGCACCATGCTGGACGCCACCAGCTTCACCATCTACGGCTCGCCGCGCGGCGATGCCAAGCTCGCCGATCTGGCGGCGGCGGCCCAGGCCGAGATCGCCCGCATTGTCAAGGACGGCGTGACCGATGACGAACTGGACAAGGCCAAGGACCGCTATGTCCGCTCGATGATCCCCGCCCGCCACGACCCGGCCTACATGGCCGGCATGTATGCCTCCACGCTTGCCACCGGCGGCAGCGTAGGAGATGTTGAGGAACGGCCGGACCGCATCCGCAAGATCACCGCCGACCAGGTGAAGGCCGTCGCCGCCCGCTATCTCGTGCCCGAGCATCCGATCACTGGTTATCTCTTGCCCCAAGACGGAGAATTGAAGTGATGGGGACCAACATCGCTGGGTCCTTTGCGCGCGGCTTGCCCTCTCCGCTTTTGGCAGAAGGGATGGCCGCGGGCCTCGCCACCCGCTGGCGACCTTTCTCTCCGCCATTTTCGTCCTCGTCCTGCAGGCGCTCCTAGCCATTTTTCTTCTCATCCTGACGGCGCTGACCACCCAAGCTGCGATGACCATTCAGGAGGTGAAATCTAGGCTAGAAATGACTTCAACGCCTGTAGGCGAGGACGATACCTGGCGCTGAACAAATGATCCATCTGGCTCCCGCTTGTCGATCACGTGCGGACTTGGCATGACAAACCAGGATTTTGCGCAATGCCTCAAAACTTCAAACGAAACTTTCAAATTGACGGAAGTTGAGATTCAGAGCGATGTGGCGTCGCCTAAAGTCTCGTGCTGAGGAGACGAAAGTTCCAAACCTCTCCTAGTAAGCGGGGGGCATGGACAAAGACGTGTCCCCTCCTCTCGCCCTGCCCTCTAACCCTATCCTGCTCGGCAGCGAAATCGCTCCGGCACCAGTCTGCTCCGTGTCCTGCTCGACACCCACCCCGACGTGGTCGTTGGACCGGAAATCGTTTTCACCGAATCCTCTACCAATTCAAGTAGTATGACGGCCATCATCAACAACGTCCCAATGTGAAGCCGAGCCCCACGCGCGACATCATCGCGGCAGGCGCGCTTGGCCGCCGAATGAGACGAACGATACTAATGCCGGTAGCGTGGTCTTTCTGAATACAATTTTGGTAGCAACATTGCTAGTCTTACTGTGTCATAAACCTGTTTTGGCAGCATGGACATCGTGGCAGCCGCCGCGCCAAGGCGCGGGCGAGTCTAATCCGGATGGTGGCGATGGAATTGCCGACGTGGCGTTCGGGACGGAGCGGCGGCGCCACGGGGTCGATAATCTTCGGATAGCGCAGGTGCCTTGAGGAACGGCCTGGAGCGTGGGGCTGAGGGGGGAATCAGACTCCGTTCGGAGACCAGGAATCCGTAGGCGGCGATCGCGAGCGTGGCGTGATGATGGAAGCCGCGCCAACCTCGGCCTTCATAATGGCCAAGGCCGATCTCCTGCTTGAGCTCCTGATAATCCCGTTCGATCCGCCACCTCAGCTTGGCCTGATCGACGAGGTCGGCGAGCCCGGTATTTTCCGGCAAGGTCGAGAGCCAGTACTTGGTCGGCTCGACCTCGTCGTGCGGCCACTCGATCAGGAACCATTCCTCGGCTCGTGGCGCGGAGCGCCAGTAATCGCGATGCGCCGGCCGGACGCGGATGGCGGCAAAGCGCGAGGCGAGCGGCGCCTTGGAGCCCTCGCGCCAGGTGACGCGGCCCCAGGCGTCCTCGGGCAGGGTTTGCGCCAGTTCCTTGGCGGAAACCGGCGCGTGCCCGGGCTGGCGCCGGACGAGCGAGGGCGGGCGGCCGCGTCCGCTCCATGGCTTGGGTGGCAGCGGTTGCGTGTCCGGCGGCCACAAGCGGATCGAGGACTGGACGCCGACGACATAGGTCAAGCCCATCTCCGTCAGCCCGGTGCGGAAGGAGGTGTCGTTACCGTAACCGGCATCGGCCAGCACAACGCTCCGCGAGACGCCGGCATCCAGCGCCGCCCGGATCTGCGCGAGGGCGATTTCGGGTTTGGTGCGGAAGATGACATCCTCCGGCACACCTGCCTTGGCGCGCCGATCAGGGTCGTTCGCCCAGCTTTCCGGCAGATAGAGCTGATAGGCGACCGGCAGGCTCGCCTGTTCGGTGGCAACCGACAGACTGACCGCGACCTGGCAGTTGTCCTGCTTGCCGAGCTGGCCGCAATACTGCCGCGCCACGCCGACCGAATGCTTCCCCTTCTTGGGAAAGCCGGTGTCGTCGACGATCCAGGCGCGGATCGGCCCCTGACGCTCAAGCGCCGCCAGAGCCTGCGCCCGCACGACGCCAAGTACGGCATCGTCCGACCAATCCGCTTTCGCCACGAAGTGATGCAGCGACTGGTGTGCCGCCTGAACACGCCCAGGCTCCACCCGCGCCGCCATCGGCTCGACGCTCTTGCGCTCGCCCGGCAAAAGCAGCCCGGTGCAATAGGCCTTCAGCGGCGCCACCCGGTCAGCATGACCCAATGCCGAGGCCAGCGTCTCGACATAGGCCGCAAAACGCGATTCACTCGTTTCGATTCCGTCCTGGAGATCCATCGCTCCCTCCATTTGAAGCTTGAATCTCCATTCTCGCAATCAATCGTTAACAAAGTTTATGACACAGTAAGACTAGCAGGCTGTTGAAGAAGTCAGCCCCGCTCGCAGACGAAGCCTGAGTTGTCGCCGTTGTGCAGGCCATCGGGTCCTTTTCTAAAATCGACGGGATGGCTGGCGAGGAGAACCTTCACGCCCGCCGGAATCATGCCGACTTCACTGCCCGGATGATCTTGACCAATTGGTCTTGGCCGATGTCGGCGCCGGCGCGAATGATCATTCCGCCGACCTCGATCTCAATCTGCGCGGCCGTCGTGGCAATTTCGACAAAGCCCAACCGGCCTTCACCCCCACGCCGGTTCTCCGCGTCGCCCTTCAAGGCCTTGCGCCGCCAGCCGAACAGCTGCGAAGGCGCCAGCCCAGCTTCCCGCGCAATGGCCGAAACATTCGCTCCCGGCGCCAGCGATGCCTCGATCAGACGTGCCTTTGCTTCCTCTGACCACCGCCGGTGTGATCGCGGCGGGCTAACCTTGAGGCGGTCAGGGACCGCGTCGATGACATGGAAATTTCTAGCATCGTTCATAGGCACAGACATAGAAGTTGACACCGTGAGGCCCTCATCGTTTCGGCGTCTCTATGTCTGGCTCATCCCTTCAAGCACCGCCAGATGGGGCCTCCTCTACGCTTACGCAGCTGAGTAGGCTACCATTAACGATCCGCGACCCAATCCAGCTGCCGAGCCAATGAGAAAAGCCACCGCCGGTTGGTCAGTTGCTCCAATTTCACTGTCGTCTTGAGACCGGCCGTTGCGGCTGAGCTGACGGCGTGAGCCGTCGGCCCAGGTCGGGGGCCAGCGACTCGAATTTTTCACGCAGCTCCTCGGTCAACGCGCTTGCGTCGGCGTCAGTGTCAATCACGCGGGGGTTGAGCAATATCAACAGCTCGGTCCGTTCCTTGGCATATTCCGTGTTGCGGAACAGTCCCCCTAAAAGCGGAATGTCCTTCAGCACAGGAACCCCAGAATTGGCTTGGGTGGTGCTATCTTGCATCAATCCGCCGATAGCGATCGTGTCGCCGTTTCGCATCGATACGGTACTCTGGAGGCGGCGCACCGAAATCACCGGGGATTGAACATTTGTAAGCGTGTTCCTGATGCCGGTGCTGACCTCCTGAAACGTGTCGAGGGTGATACTCCCACCGGCACCAATTCTGGGCGTAACAGCCAAGATCACCCCTGTGTCGCGCATTTCGACATCGTTCACGATGGGTGAATTGGCGCTTGCGGTAGATTGCGATGATCGGACGAGGATCGGGACCTGATCGCCCACCTGGATCGTGGCGGTTTGGTTGTCGACCGCAAGAATGCGCGGCGCGGATACAACCTTGACCTCCCCAAGCTCGCTTAGCCCATGCAACACAGTGTTGGCGTTCGTGTTGGGAAACACATACGACAGACCATCTGGAACTGCGCCCACGCCCTTGGTGGAGAGAAGATAGTCCACGCCGTAGCGCAGACGATTATTCAGGCGCACCTCGGCGACGATGGCTTGGATGAGAACCTGTCGAGGCTTGACATCGAGTTGACGGATCGCGGCCTCCACGATTTTGTAGTCGTGCGGTGCTGCGAGTACTACGAGGGCGTTCTGTCCTGGGTCCGCCTGGATCCGCACCGGCGCCGAGAGGCCAAGGTGGTTCGCTGACATTACGATTTGGTCCACTGGGTGCGACCTTGAGACAGTCGCATCTGGCTTTTCGGCCGGCCGGCCTGGCACATTGACAGGCAGGCTGGCTCGATTGGATACGTCACTTCCCAGCGATAGGTTGCCGAACTTTCCCGCGGGCTCTGCAGGCGAGACAGCACTGGGCGCCTCTGCGCCCAACGTTTGCGCCAGCACATGCGCCGCTTCCGAAGCCCGCCGGTAGAGCAGTGGACGCACGTGAATGTTTGCCGTCGCCTCCGACGCGGTATCCAGTTTAGCGATCGCCTGGCGGACTTGCTTGAGAGCTGCAGGATCTTCTGCCACAACAAGGATACCATTCAGTCGCTCGAGCGCCGCAAATCGGACAAGCCCCCTCTCTTGACCATTTTGCGCAAACAACAAGCTGAGTTCTCGCTCAATTTCGGCCGGACTCGCTTGAGACAGCGGATACAGCGCGAATGACTTGTGAAGCATGGCGTCGGTATCAAACAGGTCGACCAGTTCGCGCACAGAGCTCACGGATCCGGGCGGGCCACTGACAACAATGCCTCTCCCTCCGGGCGCTAGCGTGAGATGCACACTCTCCAGCAAGTTCGGTCGGATTACGCCGATGACCTCAACCGGATCAACATACCGCACCGGAATAATTTGAACGCTGCTCTGCATGCCGCCCGCCAGGTCAGCCAAGCGCCCCACCCGCACTCCTTGATCACCCGCAGCCAGTCCATAGCCGTGCGACGCAAGAGCTTTGTCCAGAAGCCGTGGCACCTCACTCACGGGCACCTGGCGGGCTGTATGAAGGGACATTTTTCCTCCAACGCCAGGATCGATGACCACGGGCATGCTCATTACGTCAACCACGATATCCTGCACCACCTGGCGTATGTCGGCATTCGCATAATCAAGGCTCACCCGCCTGCTATCCGACACCACCGGCAACTTCCGTTCCCCTGTGGCTGCCACTGGCTGCGCTTGCCTCAGCCCCAGCACTTCAAAGCCGTTAGTCTGCGGTTCGCTACGTTCTCGCAAAGACGCGGAGCCAGACGGGACAAAGGGCGGCGCGTTCAGCAAGACCCCGCGCTCGTCAATCATACCAGGGCCGGCGCATCCACCTAGAAGTAATAGCAAACAATGGAAATAGAGTAATGCAGGGTTTCTGCCTAGGACGGCCATCCTTTTACCCCTTAACTTGGACAAACTACATATGCTAGGGGACAGGTTGATCGCCTAGGCCGCGAATATTTACCTGATGTTTCCGATAATGTTCTCCTTGGCTTTTCCATCCTTGGACAACAGGTTGCTGGCGAGTTCAACACAATGATTTAACTTGTCCATCAGCGACTGGAGGCGAATCAGCGCCATCTGCGACTCGTTATTCGTGGTATCGATGCGCGCCTTGAGATTGGAGGCGGCGGCATCGAACTCCGACTGAACACCGGCGGTATCGCCCTTGAGCTGCTCGATAGGAATGTTCTGCGCGAGCATCCACTTATGGACGTTCTGGGTGTTGCCCTGCGCGTCCAAAAACGTGCCATACTCTGCTATTGCCTTGTCGTTAGCGGGCCGGTTGGCGCGTAGCGCGGCCAGAGCGGAGTTCGCTGTCTTCAGCCAATCGTTCCGCTTCTGCATGTCATCGAATTCGCCTCTAACTTGATCCTGGAGATTATTATAACGGTCTGTCTGGAGTAGCAGTGCCAACGCAGTCATGTCGCCCCCACCGCCAGGAATATTGGATGCAATGGGAAAAAATTGAGTTTGGAAGCTCACGTTTGGCATTTCCTGGCCTTTCCTGTTCAGATTTAGCTTGTGCTCTCATCCCATGTTGGCGATCCTGCTCCTCGTCTCAGCTTCCGCGGCTCTCATCTCGGAAAGCTTTGCCAGAACATCCTGGATCATCTTTTCATAGGCCGATTTGAATTCGCTCTCGTCGTCGGCGCGAGAGCGCATCATGGTGCCCTCCGCTTCCAGCTTTGCCTTTTTCTCCTGCTCATTGGTCGCCCCCATTTTGGAGCCGGCACCAGCGATCTTACCGACCTCTGTCATGCCGGTGGCGATGCCGCTCCAGATCAAGGTCGTCTGGTGGGCGACTTGCTGGGCTCCGTAGATCCTAGTCATGTCAGCGGAGGGTGGCTGGCTGCCCCCCGGGAATGGCTCTGGGACCAGCTTCGGTTCGGGCGGCTGGCTGCCCCCCGCGTAGGGCTCTGGGACCAGCTTCGGTTCGGGCGGCTGGCTGCCCTCGGCGAATGGCTCTGGGACCAGCTTCGGTTCGGGCGGCTGGCTGCCCCCCGCGAATGGCTCTGGGCCCAGCTTCGGTTCGGGCGGCTGTATAGCCTTCGGGGATGGCTCTGCGGCCGGCTTCGCATGAGCCCGAAAACCCGTTTCGTTCAAACCGCTGAGCTTCGCATCGAAGAGGGTCTGTGCTTTGCTCGCGCCCATAATACTGACGCCCGCACCGGTTATACTGAAGGCCGAGGTTAGGAGGGTGCCGACCAGCTCACACACCCCAGAAGCGCGAAGCGACTTGGCAGCAGCTTCCTGTGCCGCAATATCGCAGTCACGCGCGGCCTGCCGGTCCAATCTCGCAGATTCCCGGAACTTCAGACTGAGGCTGTGCAGCAATGCACCAACCGCATATATATCGACTGAGGCGAGCCGTGCTCCCAGAGCGGTTTCGGCACCTTTGTTTTGGACGAAGACGTCTCCGAGCATTGGCGAACCGGCCGATGCCAACTTGAAGAGATCGGCCGGTGTTGTTATCAGTTCGCCGAACCTCACGCCCATACCACTAGACGTCGCGGCCATAGGCAAAAAGGGCCAATGTTCAGCCAAATCGCGGCCCGGCAGACGAGGGCCGCGAATGTCGTTTGCAGTGTGTAGCACGCATACTCTCCTAGCGTTCTGATAGCCCTGAACAGCTATGATCGGTCGTCAGCCGACATGCCGTATGACGGTTGATGCGGATCGACTCTGCTCCTCGATGGCATCGACAACTCTTCGCGTCATGGTCTTGATGCCGAGGACCAATTCCTCGATGCGCGCGCTTTCGTCCTCTTGAAGTTGGGCCAGCTTGGCGAGGAATTTCCTGATATCCAGCGTCTCCGCCCGGACGTCCGTCGCCTGCTTCTTGATGATTCCGCTGGTGAGCCCAGCGAAGAACTCGGCTGCCGTGGCAGTACCTTCGCTCCACCGGGCCGCTCTCGCAAGGTGCTGACTTGCCATAGCAATCTTCGCCACTTTATCGCCCTGGCTTGTGATCTTTGTGGCAATGCTCGTCACCGCATTCCACCCACCAGACACGAAACCGGCACCTCCCAAGCTTGCCAGCGAAGGAGCAAGGATGATGAAACCCGTAATGACAGTGGCGCAAATCTCGGCCCGACCCTGTGCCATCCCCAGGTCTTCGACTAGGCTCTTCGCAATGGCCTGCGTCATCTTTTCGATCACCCCTGTCTCGGTCAGGGTCCCCACCGCCACTGCCACTGCTGCAGCCGACAAGGCGAAAATCCCGCCGGAGACCACTGCCGCTGCCACCGACAGCGCGACCGCAATCCACCCAAATATCCTCATGGCGCTCGAACTCTTCTTCGCTTGCCTCAATTTCTCCGCCGCTTCGATAATGTTTCGGGCGATTTTCTCGTTCTGCTGCTTCTGCAGTTCACCCCGATGCCGCACATCCTCCATACCCGCGGCAGCCTGGGCATCGGCCATCTTTATCTTGAGCGCTAGCAAGTTCGTGGCCAGTTCCATCGCATCAAAGTCCCGTGGCGGGGACAGCGTTGGCGCCGCATCCGACGCCGGAGCGCCGACAGACACCGGCGGCAGCGCAAGTTCAGCGCCCGATTTGCTGAAACCAACCGGAAAATTGCGGGTGGGTGCGTCCACCTGGGTTAGCACCCTGGCTTTAAGTCGCATTCCACCGATCGGTTCCGTCATGCTCACCTTATGCACTGCGGCCTCCTTCGGGCCTGAGCCGCCGCAGCATCAGCGACGCGCGCTCAGCGAAATCTTTATGCTCGGGCTTTCCACCGCTAAGCTCCAGTACGCTCTCAAGCGCGCTCACAGCAGCCGCACGCTGATCGAGCTCGATGAGGCATTTCGCAGCGCGAAGCGGAATCTGCGGATCCTCCTCGTTCAGCAGCGCAGCCAGTCCATATGCACGCACGGCATTTGCCGAATCGCCCGACATTTGACTGGCAGCAGCGAATCCGAACCAAAATCTCGGGTCCGTGTACCGGTGCATGCATAGAAAGCGAAAGAAGATCAGCGCCTCGCTATATCGACCAGAAGAATAGAAACGATGGCCGAGCGCGTAGACTGCCTCGAGTTCGTCATCCGTGATCCCAACGACAGCTGCCAAATCCGTACGCCCTGTGATGATCTCTTCGGCAAGCCGCGCCAGCCGTCCAGCCTCAGTAATGTCCTCTTCGTCACCGCCCCTTGCTAGCTCCTCTACCTTCTGCATCACCGCCTTAGACCCTTTGCCGCATTGGTTTGACGCGCGGCGCACGTACTGGCTGCCGACTGGAAGTGAGAGTCATGCTGTCCCTCAGCAACGCCTGCCGCTCAGATGCGTAGGCTTGCCGAAAACTCGCGTCTTGAGCCTCAACAAATGCGGAAATAGCATCGCCGGTCATGGTATAGTCGCCCAAGAGCTCAGCTCGCCGGTCGAGCTGTTCCCGACTCTTTCTCAAGAGATTCTCGACCTGCGCGATCGTTTGCTGCGCACTCACCATTGTACCATCGAGATCTTTGCCACCCATACTTCCACCCGTGGAACCGCAAGCGTTCCGGCAATTAGCATCGGGCTCGCGCGCGAAGTTTTGATCCGTGGAGAGCGGCGACTGGTTGATGCTGCGATGGCGGCTGCAGATTCCATTCCAATAGATCGCCGCATTGCAAAATGACACGATTTGTTTCCTTACAATCGCCCGATCGCCATCGACGTTAGCAATGTCAGCCCAAATCAGCAGAGCACCGCCTTGATCGGCAAAGAGCGCCACCTGGTCAGAAGCACAGTGGAGCAGGTTCTCTGCGAGCAATTCACGGATCTCCAGTTCATTGTCCGGCACTGTCTTTGCAATCGTGCTGGTTAATCGCACCGATCGTACGCCTGTCGCCTCCAAGACGATGCCAACACTGTCGACAGCGAGCTCAATGCGCTTCACAGCCACGGAGGAGGTGGAAGGACGATCTGAGTTCTCCAACAAGCACCCCAAAGCCACTGACACTACATCGTCTGCCGATACTGGCGTCACGCTCGCTTTCCTTTCTTCGTCAAGGCGAGAGCATTACCCGCAATGGCTTGATGGCGTCTGCGCCCCAGTTCCCAGGCCGTTGACCGCCAGGCCCACTGGAATGATTTACCCACTACCGAAAATAAAACAGAGCGACCAATATCAACTGGATATGTATACATCCGCAGGTGCTATGGGATCTGAACGGCCAGCTGAAATGAAGATGGCAAACATGCTCTCCCGTTCGGTGCACATATGCAGAAAGTATGGAGGCATATCGCGTTTGTATTTGCGCATGACTTTTCTATTGAGCAAGATTGGCAGTGAGAAATATGACGCGAATGCCGGTCGTGGCGGGAGCGATTTGAAGAAACTGCAGGCAGATGCGTGGTCACCGGACGATGGCGCGCGACTCGGCCAGAGAAGGAAATTCGATATACGATGTCTGGTTCGCCATCGGAGAGTCGCACTGAAATGGGGGGCGGCTTGCGGCGCAGTCTTGCCGAAGTGGCATTCTTGGCTTGCATTTCGAACGACGTCGTGCGGGCCAGGCGAATTGCGAAAGGACTTAACGCTCTTGCGCCGGGCAGCAGGGAGGCCGTTATCGCTTACGCCGTTGCAGATCTGACTGTGGGAGATATCGAGGCAGCGTTGGAGCAGCTCCGTCCCCTTTCTGAAACCAACGACGCATATGGGTTGGCGTTCAGCGCGCTGGCTCTCCATCTTTCCGGACGGCTCAGCGAGTGCGATGCCGTACTCAGGCGGGTTCCGGGTGGAGATCCCGATGTCGATGGACTCGTCGCCGCTATTGGCAAGAGCTCGACCGGACATTCTGTGGAGAGGGACATTTGATGAACGTGAACGGCATCAGCCCAGCGGCGCTGACGTCCGTTTTGCCAACGGACACTGCATTTGTGTCGGAAATATCGACTGAATCCCTGGACGCCTTTCGCGCCGAATTCAATCGCCCTGACTTGCCGCCACAGCACGACAGGTCAGCGACCGTTGCGACCGCCCAGTCGACCGAGGTGGCGCCTGGCTCTGGCGTCGCGCGAACACCGGGAGATGCCATCCTCAGCAGCATGGAGAAACTAAGCGCCAGCTTTACCCTCGCCGTCGAAGCCGCTCGCAGCACGGCGGGTATGGAAGAAATCCACTCAGGCGATTGGCTGAATGCGCAGCTCGCGATGTCAGCTTTGTCCCTACAGTGCGACCTCTTGGCCAAGGTGGTGGGCAAGGCCACGCAAGGCCTGGATACTTTCCTGAAAAACCAATGATCTCGCCTGGTGGACGGGTGTGACGTTCGTATTGAAGTGGCTGGCGACACTCCTCTTGATGTTGACGCTGGGGAGCTGCGGATCGAAGCTCGAGCTGTACCGCGACCTTCCGGCGCACGAAGCGAACGAGATGCTCGCACTGCTCATGAGCCAAGGCATCTATGCCGAAAAAAGGACGGACAACAGCGGCAATGCCTCATTGTCGATAGATATCAAGGATGTTCCCACTGCCATGGAACTGTTGAACGGCGCCGGACTGCCTCACGACCTTTACGCCGATATGGGCAGTCTTTTCAAGAAAGAGAGCATGATCTCATCGCCAACAGAAGAGCGTGTGCGCTACATTTATGGCATCACACAGGAGCTGTCGCGGACCCTGTCAATCTTCGATGGCGTGCTCGATGCACGGGTCCATGTGGTGTTGTCACCCGAAGAGACGAGTGATGATCGACACCCGTCCTTGCCGTCGAGCGCTGCCGTCCTTGTCCGTTACGCACCCGGCACTACCGTCGATCGGATGGTACCGAAAATCAAGGAGCTCGTCGCAAACAGCTTGGAAGGCCTATCCTATGAAAGGGTCTCCGTCGTGCTCGTAGAGGCAACTCAGGACAAGCCTTTACTGCGTTCCGTCGATAGAACAGCCGTCGTCACGACGGAAGACGGCGGCGCCGCCCATCTAGTGATCGGACTGGTATGCGGCATAACGGCATTGCTGTTCGGCAATGGAGTCCTCGGATTCCTGCTATGGCGTCGCCACCGTCAGACGTCCGCCATAGCGGCTCAATGAGATTAGACCGAAATTGACCAACTCAGCAGTGATCGCCGGGACAGCATTGTCGGATGAATGGCTTGCAGCACCGTGGGCGAGAGCCGTGATGTGCTGCATTGCCGATCCTGCCGCTGATCTCGATTTCACAATGGCGCATGGTTGGCCCGAATGGATGCCGCTGGATGAGGTTCTGACGGATCCGTTCACGCGTGTTAAGCTTGGACGTTGGCTCCTTCGTGGCCAAACTGATGAACCGTCGGCCATCATTTCCGCCGGTGCCGCGCCACGAAGCCGGCTCGCGTTCCTCCCCGCCCCGGACGCCGAGCGCCTCATGCGCCTGGCCGGCGCCTGGGTGGGTGCACCCGGCATTGCAGGACTTCTTCGGACGACCGATATCTCGGCGGTTCGCGCGGCCCTCGGTGAAGAAGCCGTCGCATTCGCTTCGCAAGCCGCACTTTTACCGCGACCGACTACCAAACTGATGTCGGCGCTTGGTGCTTCCGATATTCCGTCCGCGCCCGGCGCTTTGCTTCAATGCGGCGCGGCGATGTTCGGTCTGGCGATTGGTGGCATTCCGCAAATGCTGCGGACTCGGCTAGGCTTGCGCCGTCCCGCGCCAATCTGGGCGACGGCGGTTGAGAACTGTGGTGACGACAATGCTGGCGAGGACGCATTTCATGCGATGCGGCGCCTTGTCCGTAAGAAGATGCCGACATGGTCGCACTGGTTCAGCTGACACCTGCATCGGCCGGTATCCTCGGCCCTGGGCGAATCTTGCCGGCCGGGAGTGCACAGGCACTGGTGGACGCCGAGCAAGTGCTTATGCAGGCACGGCGCGAAGCCTGTGCGCTCATCGAAGCGGCGCGCGCATCCGCCCGAGCGATCGAGGCGAGGGCCAAAGAGGCGGGAATGGCTGCTGCACAAGCGGCAATCGAAGCCCGTTTGACCGCCATCGCTACGGAGTCTGTGCGGATTATGGCGCAAAATGAGGAGCAGATCATCGATATGGGTCTGCAGATCGCGCGCCGGATCATCGACACCGTCGAGCCGGTGGAGGCGGCGGTGCAGATCGCGATGCGCGGTCTGAAGTTTGCGGGCCACAGCTCCCTCGTCCGGCTACGTGTGGCACCGTCGCTCCTCGAGGCAGTCCGCAACAGGTTAGAAGATATTCTCCCGACGGCGACATCGCGCGCGGTCGTCGACCTGATTGGCGACGCGCGCGTAAATGATGCCGGATGCATTCTCGAGACCGCTGCTGGACTGGTCGACGCCACGATCGATAGCCAGCTTGCCGCGATCGAAAGTGGCCTGCGTAACGGCCTATCAGTCTGTGCAAAGCCAAACAATTGGAATGTTTCAAAAGCATGAGCGATGTCCGAGTCAGCCGAGCCGACGAACGCCCCGAGCACGAAAACATCGATCGTTTTTTCCAGCGCGCAAAAAGGACAGTTGCACAGACGTCGACGATGCGCGTCCGCGGCCGTGTCCTCCACGTGGTTGGAACGGTAATCCGTGCCATGGCGCCGGGTGCCCGCATTGGCGACCTTTGCACTCTCCGCAATCCAGAGAACGACTTCGAATTGTCGGCGGAAGTCGTCGGCGTGCAGTGCGATGTCGCCATTCTGACACCGCTCGGCGAAATGCAGGGCCTCTCCACGCTCACTGAAGTGATCCCAACGGGAAAGCCACTCATGGTGCCGACCGGCTGGAACCTGCTCGGGCGCGTACTCGACGGTTTCGGCCGACCTTTGGACGCGTCCACCAAGGGGCCCTTGCTTCCGGAATCCCGCGTGCCTGTCTACCGGGACGCACCGGATCCCTTAACCCGTCCTATCATCGACAAGGTTCTTCCTGTCGGCATACGGGCGATCGATGGTCTTCTAACGTGCGGCGAGGGACAGCGCATAGGCATTTTTGCCGCTGCAGGCGGGGGCAAGAGTACCTTGATGTCGATGCTGCTGCGTGGCGCAGCGGTCGACGTGATCGTGATAGCTCTGATCGGCGAGCGTGGTCGGGAGGTGCAGGAACTAATCCAACACAGTGTCGGCGCAAAAGCGCGATCGAGAGCGGTTTTGGTCGTTGCCAGTTCCGACCGCTCCGCAACGGAGCGGGCCAAAGCGGCCTATGTCGCCACGGCGATCGCCGAATGGTACCGCGACCAAGGACAGCGTGTGCTCCTTCTCATGGATTCAGTGACCCGTTTCGCGCGTGCGCTGAGGGAGATTGGTCTCGCGGCCGGCGAGCCGCCGACACGGCGTGGTTTCCCGCCATCGGTTTTCGCTTCACTGCCGCGGCTTATGGAACGCGCTGGGAACGACCACCGGGGATCCATAACGGCCTTCTACACCGTGCTCGTGGAGGGCGATGACATGGCCGAACCGGTGGCCGATGAAACCCGGTCCATCCTTGATGGTCATATCGTGCTCTCACGCGCCTTGGCGATGTCGAACCACTATCCCGCTATCGACATTCTGGCGAGCGTCAGCCGCGTCATGAGCGCTATCGTGTCCTCGGACCATGAGCGGTTGGCTGGCAGGCTGCGGCAACTGATGGCCAAATACCAGGAGGTGGAACTGTTGGTACGCGTCGGCGAGTACAGGGAAGGAGCCGATCCGCTCGCCGATGCAGCGATCGCAAGGATGGACCACATACGAACGTTCTTGCGGCAGTCGACGAAGGAGCAGATCGGCTTCGACGCAATGCTCGATGGGCTTGCCGCGTGTCTGGCATGATACGCAAAGCCGTAGATCGCCTTCTCGAATTGAAGGAAATGAGGCGCCGCCGGGCCGAAGATGAGCTGCGCCTGCGGCGTGCCGCTCTCGACAATGCTGTCGCGGCTGTCGGAACCGCCTTGACCGATCTTCATGGATGGCGCGAAGAGCTCACCCGTCGCGAAGCCGCGCTATTCGATCCATTGATCGGGGAAGCCGCCGCTCTCATTGATCTTGAAGAGGTGAACGCGAAGATGATCTCGCTGCGCGCACACGAGCAGCTGCTGCAAAAGCGTCTCGAAGAGGCTAGGGCAAAAGCCGACCTGGCCCGGCAGTCACGTGAGGAGGCATACAGCGCGGCACGTGAGGGGTGGCGCGAGGTTAGCAAATTCGAGGATCTCGTTCGGGCCCTGCGCACCAACGCCACCCTGGAGGAGAAGCGCGCAGCGGATTTGGAATTGGATGATTTCGCCCAGGGGCGGAACAGTTTGGGCAGGGAGCAAGACGATAATCTGTCGGTGAACCTGCATCGTATCTGCAGCGGCCATTCGTCGTCAGCAATCGGCGGATCGCGATTCCGCGAAATCCCCGATAGCGATTCTGTGGTTGGTCTCGGCTGCGCTGCCCTGCCCTGGCGGTGGCATCGCTCGTAAAGACGTTGAGAGGGGTCATTCCGGAGACTGAAGCAAGCGAGACCAGTTGGCAGCCGTTGAGCCAACGGGACGTAGGGACATCCGGAAAACACCGTCCAACAAATATCCGTAAGGGGCCACATTGTCGCCCGCAGGTCTGATCCAGCTGCGATCGGCTTCAACGCATTCCACACACGGTTGAAGACGCTCCGCAAGCCGTAATCTCCCTTACCGCCTAGGCAACAATGCTGCCAAGGCGCGGGCCCGATGGTCCGGCTCGGCGAGTTCGTCGGCAAGGGCAGCGATGCGCCCTCGTAGCTCGAACTTAAGCGCCGGCACGCCTCTTCCAAGGGCGACGAGAGCATCGGCGCGATGAGCGTTCTCAATGCGATCGGCCAGAACGACGAGACGCAGTTGGAGGTCCCGCTCAAGCCCTGCCAGCCCCTTTCCGAAGCCCTGTAGCGCCGCGACGCGATCTGCGGGTTGGTCGAGTTCCTCCGCGAGGCGCACGAGACGGCACTGGAGATCCCGCGCAAGCCCCGCGACGCCAGCTCCGAGCCCAGATAAAGCCGTGCCGCGATGCTCTTGGTCCTCAAGACCCTCGGCGAGTTTGACAAGACGGTCCTGGAGATCCAGCGTTAGCCCTCCCACGCCTGTGCCAAGGCCTCGGAGGGCGAAGGCGCTATGCGCTTGGTCAAGCCCTTCGGCGAGCCTGACAAGACGCTCCTGGAGATCCAGCGCAAGCCCTCCCACGCCTGTGCCGAGGCCTTGGAGGGCGAAGGCGCGATGCACTTGTTCAAGCCCTTCGGCGAGCTTGACAAGTCGCTCCTGGAGGTCCCGCGCAAGCCCTCCCACGCCTGTGCCGAGGCCGTGGAGGACGAGCGCGCGATGCTCATGATCAAGCCCTTCGACGAGTTCCACAAGACGCTCCTGGAGATCGGCCGCAAGCCTTGCCACGCCCGCTCCGAAACCGTCCACGGCCGCAGCGCGATGCTCTCGGTCCGCAAGCCCCTCACAGATTCTGACAAGACGCTCCTGGAGATCGGCCGCAAGCCCTGCCACGCCCGCTCCGAGACCCTGCACGGCCGAGGCGCGATCCTCTTGGAACTCAAGCCCTTGGGCAAGGCTAACGAGACGCTGCTGGAGCTCGCGACGAAGCCCTGCCACGCCCGCTCCGAGACCCTGCACGGCCGAGGCGCGATCCTCTTGGTCCTCGAGCACCTGGGCGAGGCTAACGAGACGCTGCTGGAGTCCGCGATCAAGCCCTGCCACTGCCGCTCCGAGGCCCTTCAGGGCCAAGGCGCAATCTCCGGCCCGGTCGAGCCCCTCTGCCAGGGCCACGAGACGCTGCTGAAGGTCGGGGGCAAGCCCTGCCACGCCTGGTCCGAGGGCCCGAACGGCGGAGGCGCGCTCCCAGCGCTGGTCAAGTCCTTCGGCGAGGAGGACGAGACGCTCCTGGAGATCGGGCTCGAGTCCTGCCAAGTCCGGTCCGATATCCCTCAAGATCGAGTTGCGCGCAGCGGGGTCGCCAAGCCTCAGGACTAACGCGACGAGGCTCTCCTGGTCTGCCCGGGGGAGGCAATTGAAGTTGGGCGCGAGTGATTGAATCGTGCTGGGCACCATGCGCGCGGCAAAGCGATCCGCGCCGGGCTCGTGACCCGTCAACCTCGCCCAGATGGCCTGAACCCGAATAGCCCTTTGACGCCTTTCTCGAGACGCCGGCGATAGCCAGGTGTCGAAACGCAGCTGGTGATTTGTCTGCGACATACTCAGCAGATCGGCCGGGCTGAGCCGCTCAGCAATCCTACCGAGCAGCTCCGGCCCCAGATGATGGACACTGGTGTGCTGCATTCTGAGAGTGGAGGAAACGCTTGATGCATGAGGCTCAGAGCGCGCGCGCTTCAGCATAGAACAGAACGATTGCCCGGAATCCTCGACGCCACCAACCGGTCCAGCGGGAGAATCGTCCGTGATATTACCTTCGATGGCGTTAATCACTGAGATGGGGGCCGTGCCACGCTCGTCAATGCTCCTCATGATTTCAGCTCCTATGGAGCGACAAACTGAATGAGATCATCGTGATTGTCGCGCAGCGGCTTCGGCGATCTGTCGGCTGTGCACTGTTGTCAGTTTCAAACCGCTAGAAACAACCTGCATTTTGCATCAGCCTGTTGTGTCGGATCCTTCGTCATCAAGATGGTTCCCTGCAAATGACGTGCCGCTTGAACGACCGATATTGATCTGAGCCCTTCCGCGCAGAGGGAGATGGAACTTACCTGCCCAGCCAGCGGTGCGGGCGTTGACTCTAGGCTTGCTATTTCACGGAGAAGACATGTCCCATCGCTCCATTTCCGTTCGATCCGGCATGCGCGGCAAGCCTGCGACGAACCAAATAGACCCCTTCGATCGCCGCTCCGGATGGCAGCGGTGATCGGTCTGCCGGCACCTCGCGATGAACCAGCGTCAGAGCCTCTTCGCGTGAGGGAAAGGTTCCACCGCTTCTGGGCCTACCGGGCGATCTTAGCCATTTTTCGCCTTCCCGGCAGGTACTGCGCAAAAGCCGAAGCCGAAGGCCTCGTCGCGGCGTGCTCACTGGAACCGATCTGAAGGGTAAGTGGCGGGCCCTCGGCAAATGCCCTGTCCGCTGCACATGTGGTCTGTTCGTTTGCTCGAAAGCAGACATGCCGAATGTCGACAGTCCGCCAATCTGTTGGAAAGGCAACAAACGCTCACCAAAAACGACACTTATGTTCCGCTGCGCAACATGGCCCGGATCTTGCAGCGTGCTTTGTCGCAGCACGAAGAAGGTGGGTTGCAGGTGTACCAGTTCTCAATATGCATCGTGATGCCCAAGCGCGATGCGATAGCAGCGATAGTCATGCGAGACGAATTAGGGTCGTTCACAGTCTTGGACCGCCGGAGTTCGAACCCTCTGCTCGTGATCGGACGCGCGCTGCCAGGGCATTGCCGCAAGTTCGAGGAAGTACGAGTACGCCGTCCCCATAGAAGACGAAGAGCGCCCGCCGCTCGTTGTCGCTGCGGATTGATTGCCGGGCCTTTCCCTTGACCAGTTGTAGAAGCTGGCGGCGAGACGAGCCGGGCAAGAAAGCGCATTCGAGAGAATTTCACTCTTTATTTGCGCGCCTGGAGCGCGCCGATCAAATCATATCGCGATGAATGTTGCCGCCGATTGCAAACCAGCAGCTCGCTGGTGATTCAGAGCCCATCAACATCAGAGGCAAAATGGCGGTTCGGCCCATTTGAAAACACGAATGGTGCTGATGCCAAGCACGTGGCCGACCGCATTTCGACGCAGCGAAAATATCTAGCCTACCATGCTGCCGCGGAGCGCGAACCAGTTGACGCCTGACCAAAGCTGACGACCGCTGCGAGCCCGACCTGTGGAGACCAAGATGGCGCACACGCGGATTCGCACCTTCAACACCAAGAATACCTATCCCGAGCAGAAGCTCGACAATGATCTCTGCCAGGCGGTTGTCACGCGCGGCGGCCGGACCGTTCAGCCCGGTGGGCGCACGCCGTCAGCCAAGCTGTACGGGCTTGTTCATCTCGCATAACGTCCGCTCGCTTCGGTCATGCTCGCCTATGAACCCACCCTCCTGTCGAAAGCCGAGCTTCACGAATCGGGCATCGCCGAGCACGATCCTTTGCTGGCGAAGCAGCTCATCGCGATCAAGCGGCTGACGGCCGGCCGCGCCGATGGCGCGGCCCCAGCGCCGGATACGGTCCTGCGGTGGACGCTCGCCCTCTATCGCAGAGCTTGATCGCGAGTCCTTGAGCAGGAGGAAGGTGACCGTCCGCGCAAGCAGGTCGCGCGGCAAGTCCGCAACGATCGCCTGTGCGCCCCTAGGCAGGTCGAGGCCGATGAACTCTTCAAGGATCTGGTGCGGACCACGAGCGGGCAGAAATTCGGCGTGCCGGGCAGGTTATCCTACACGCCGTAGCGCGCAGCGGTCTTATCCTGCGCCGCCCATTGCAGCTCGAGGTCCACAACAGGAACATAGCGTACGGTGGCCGCGTCGGCGGGGTAGAGGCGTGTGTCCGTCAGCCACTCATAGAGAAACCAGATCCGGCGGCCGTAGCTGCCGGTCGGACTTTCGCGAACAGCGCTTCGATGCGGTTCCGGTCGCCAGAAACAGCCGCTTGAGGATTGCAAGGTCCAGTCTTCATACTTGAGAGCGAAGGTCAGGTGGCCGTTAAGGATTGGATGCGGCGCGTGCCGAGGCGTCATAGCGCGCCAGGGTTGTGTGCGTCAAGTTCAGCAAATTGGGCGGCCATGAAGCTGGTCACGCGGCTTGGCGAAGAGCGAGCTTCTTGTGCTCGCGCAGATCGTCCATGTTGATATATCGGTTGGCCTCCATCCAGTTTTCGTGGGTTTCGACGGCGAGCGCGCGCACCAGACGCAGGCAGCTCTCGGTATTGGGGAAGATGCGCACGACATAGGTGCGCCGGCGGATCTCCTCGTTGAGGCGCTCCAGCATGTTCGTGCTCTTCAAGTGCTTGTGGTGCTGGCGCGGCAGCCGGAAGAAGGTCAGCGTCTGCTCGATGTTCTCCTCGGCCCAGGCGGTGAGCCGGGGATAGCGCGCCGCCCATTTGGCCAGCCACGCGGCGAGGTCGACCTTGGCTTCGGCAAGGTCGCGCCGGTCGTAGAGCCATCTGAGCTCTTGCAGGCAGTCGTCGCCGTGCTTTCTCGGCAGGTGATCGAGGGCGTTCCTGAGGAAGTGCACGTAGGGGCTGTTGAGAAAGCCGGGTTTCCCACATTTGATCCGAGACAACGGCGGTTTTGATGTCAGAACTGCCGGATGCCCTCGTCAGGTCTCGTCAACGAGCTTCAGAGGGCGCATCAACAGCAACAATCCCAGGAATCGGTCAAACAAAGCGGCAGCCAGCCGCTTCAGGTTCACCGCCGCTGCGGTGAGGTAGGCTTGGATCTTCATATTGGCGAGACCCCGTCGGATCGCTCGGGCCAGGCCGTGCCAGTTCTTCGCCTCGCCATGGAAGCCTTCCGAGCGCCACCGGTGGCGTTGGTAGAGACGTTGATCCTCCTCCGACCATCGCTCTCGACGCCTGCGCGCTCTCAACAGCGCGGGATAATCGTCACCCACAACAACCGCTTTGTTGACGCGCCCCTTGGAAAGACACAGGGAGGCAAGGTCGCAACCGGCGCACTCACTGGAGCGCGAATAGAAGAAGCGGCCGTGCTTCACCGGCCTAGTCGGACGTAGGATCTTTCCCCGCGGACACTTCAGTATGTCGTGCTTGGCATCGTAGCGGAAGCGGCGAAGCGGGACCGGGCTACGGATCGGCTCTGCCTTGGCCGGGATCAACGCATCAATGCCGCGACGCTCGAACGCTCCGAACACTTTCGCGTAGGCATAGCCGGCATCGGCAGTGACGGTGCTAACAGATAACCCGGTCGACTCCATGGCGGCTTCGATCCGTTCGACGATCATCTGTCCCTCGTTGATCTCCCCGGTGGTCACGGCAACATCGAGAACCACCCCGCGCAGATCATCGACGATGGTATGCTGTTTGTAGGCGGGCTCCAGACGGCGGTTGCGGGCGTTTGTCGCCATGCTGGCATCCGGATCCGTGATGCAGACTTTTTTGAACTTTCCTGTCTTGCGGCTTTTTCTGATCGCTGCCTCCGCATCTGCATTCGCCGCGCTCACCGCCTCAAGATGGCGCACCGCCAAGCTATCCCAGCTGACGTCGGCGCGGATTAGCGAAGCATCGACATGAATGACTTCGCCCTTGGCGATTTTGGCGTCGATACAGGCTTGTACAGTGCGCTCAAAAATCCGCTGGAACCGTTCTTCACCCCAGCGCTGGCGGATTCTCGTCAAAGAAGAATGATCGGGCAATGCTTCATGGAGGCCGTAGCCGACAAACCACCGGATCGCGATGTTGACCTGCGCCTCCCGCATCAGCCGGCGGTCATGCACAATTCCAAGAAGGAAACCTGCGAGCATCAGCCGGACCGCAACCTCAGGATCAATGCCCGGGCGGCCATTGTCGGTGCAGTAGAGGTTCGCCACCTCGTCGCGCAGCCAGGACAGATCCAGCACACGGTCGACCCGCGCGAGTATATGATCATCAGGAACAAGCTGCCGCAGCGAGCCAGTCATGAATAGCTCAAGCTGATCGCGCTCCTTCCGTCCCAGCATCGCGAACCCTCCAGAGAATCAACGATTTCTCAATTGAATCAGCAGGAGGAGACTTCTTCAACAGCCCCACGTAACAGCGCTGCCAGGCGGCTTCCGGGACGACCTCGCCGATCGCCGCGACGAGGCCGGCATGGTCGTCGGAGACCACCAGTTCGACACCCTTGAGGCCGCGTGCCTTGAGCGCGACGAGGAAGTCCTTCCAGGCCGACCGGCTCTCGCGGCCGGCCATGTCGACGGCCAGGATCTGGCGCCGCCCGTCCCAGTCGATGCCGACGGCGATCAGCACGGCCTGGCTCATCACCACGCCAGCCTCGCGCACCTTCTCGTAGCGGGCGTCGAGGATGAGATAGGGAAAGGGCTCGTGAAGCGGGCGCTCGGCAAATGCCTTGAGGCTTTCGTCCAGCCGCTTGTTGATGGCCGAGATCGCCGAGGCCGAGAAGGCATGGCCGCACAGTTCCTCGGTGATGGCCTTGACCTTCCTCGTCGACACACCCTGCACATACATCTCCGCCAAGGTCGCCACCAAGGCCCGCTCCGAACGCTGATAGCGCTCGAATAATTCGGTGGAGAAGTGGCCGGAGCGGTCCTGCGGCACGCGCAATTCCAGCTTGCCGACCCGGGTGATCAGCGTGCGTCCGTAATGGCCCGAGCGATAGCCGAGCCGCTCCGGCGTGCGCTCGCCCTTCGACGCGCCAAGCGCCTCATCCATCTCGGCTTCGAGCACTTCCTGCAGCACCGCGCGGATCACCTCGCGCAGCCCATCCGGGCTCTGAAGCAGAATGTCTTTGACGGCGGCGCTGGCGGACTTACCTTCTGTCTTGGTCATGGTGGCGTTCCTCGCGAGGGAATCAGGTGACGTTGAACATCACCAGCCTGCCATGACCGCCCCTCCTAGCGAATTTGCAGAACTCTCAGCACACTACCCGCGCCAGCCGTCCCGCTGGTGATGCGGTGATGCTCGCCGTTGCGGAGAGAGTGCGCGGCAGGGGTACGGCAAGCCATAGGCGTCGATTAGCGCGCTGTAGCCGGCGAGAGCCGCGGATTCAGGAAGGCGTATTTCCTGAAAAGCGTCCACCGGCCCGAAAATTGATGCTGCTGCTGCGGAGCAGCCGTGAAAACCATGCCTTGCTTCTGAATTCTGGTAGGCCCCTGTAGCTGTCAGTTCATGCAACCCACCACTGAAGGGCGTGCGAGGCAATGACGGTGCTGCCCCCCAACATGACGGAAGAAGAAGCACGAGCGATCGTGGCAGCCTGGCTCGGAAGGACGCGCCGCTCTACTGGATCATTCGCGAAGATAGTGGGTTCCGGGTCCGCAACGGCTCCGCGTATTTTCTCAATGCCGGATGGGCGTCTGAGCAAAGTCCCGGGGTTCTCCATGCGGCAACCCGTCCTCGTGCGCGATGCTATTGTGCGCGTTTCGCAGATCGGGTGGCTATATCGCCTAAGACAGCACGGAGAAGCATTCTAACCTCCTGCTCGGCGAGCCCCGGTGCAATTCCTGATTCGGTCAGTTGGACGAGAATTGCCTTGACGGTGCTGCGCCAGAAGGCATTCGCGTCCTCCCCGTTCTTGGATTCCAGAACCCGGGCGATAGATTCGATCAATTTCCGCCGACGATGCAGCGGAAAAGCGCTTATGTTTGATTCACCCATCGATCACCTCACGCCTTCAGTTGTCTCGCGAATAAGAACTGGCGGGTTTAAAAAATTTGGTTAACAGCGCTTTTTGGACATCCGGGGAATCGCTCGCTTGAACCGGCAACGCAGCTGAAACCGCTTCGAGGGCCTCATTAGCCCACCGATCGGACTTCTCCCCTGCAAAGCTCTCACGAGGGGAGGAAGGGAACGAAATGCGGTTCTGGCCTTCATCCTTTGCCCCCCAGCGGCGGGCCGACGACCATAATGGCGGGCTCGGTCGAAAGCAGCTTCCTCGCCGCTGCCTTGACCTCGTCGAGCGTCACCTGATTGATGAGGGCGGCGCGGCGCTGAATATAGTCGATGCCAAGCTTGTCGAGCTGCAAATCGACGAGCGTGGCTGCCATCGAACGGGAGGAACCTAGATTGAGGATGGCATAGGCGCCGATCACATATTTCTTGCTCGCCTCGAGCTCGGCCTCGGTCGGACCCTCGTCCGCCATCTCCTTCACCACCTCGCGCACCAGCTTGAGCGTCTCGGCGGCACAGTCGGAGCGCGTGGCCGTCTTGACGACGAGCACGTTGGAATGCTGGTGGTCGACCAGGCGGGAATAGGCGCCATAGGCAAGGCCGCGCTTTTCGCGCACCTCGTCCCACAGGCGCGACGTGAAGGCCGAGTTGCCGAGGATTTGGTTCAGCAGCACCGCGGCGTAGAAGTCCGGCGCGCTGCGCTTGACGCCAGGAAAGGCGAGCTTCAGCGACGTCTGCGGCAGGTCGTAGTCGACCGCCACCTGCTGGCCGAGCTTGGGATCGACATCGGCGACGGGGGCGAGGGTCTGCTTCTGAGGCAAATCGCCGAACAGCTGGTCGAGCTTTCTGCCCAGCGTCTTGGCATCAATGTCGCCGACCACCGCCACATGCAGGCCGTCGCGGGCAAAAATGGCCTCGTGGAAGGCCCTGAGATCGGCCGGTGTGATGGCGGCGAGGCTCTCTTTGGTGCCTTCGTCCGGCCGCGAATAAGGATGTGCGCCATAGATCGCGCGCAGCCATTTGCGCTTGGCGATCGCCTCGGGGTCGCGCTCATTGGCGATGATGCCGGTCAGCACCTGGGCGCGGGTGCGGTCGATCGGCGCCTGGTCGAAGCGCGGCCTGTTGACCGCGAGCCGAAGCAGATCCAAAGCGGCGTCCTGCTGTTCGGATAGCATGCGCATCGAGCCATAAATGCCATCGCGCTGCGCCTCGAAGCTCATCTCGACGCCCGTATCTTCGAGCTTCACCTGGAAGGCGTCGCTGTCGAGATCGCCGGCGCCCTCGGCGAACAGACCGGTCATCAGATTGGCGAGCCCCTCCTGGCCGGCCGGATCCTGCGTGGCGCCGCCGTCGAAGGCGAACTGGATGGTGATGATCGGCACCGTATGGTCCTCCACCAGCCAGGCGGTGATGCCCTTTTCAGATTTCACCTCCTGGATAGTCATCGCAGCATGGGCGGTGAGCGCCGTCGGGATGAGGAAGAGAATGGCGAAGACAAGGGTCGCCAACGGAGTGGCGTGGCGCTTGGGCCTCCCTTCTCCCACAACGGGAGAGGGCAAAGCGCATGCAAAGGCGCCGCGATGTTGGTTCGTCATCATCTCACTTCTCCGTTTTGGGCAAGAGATAGCCGGTGGTCGAATGGTCGAGCTCGAGATAGCGGGCGGCGACGGCCTTCACCTGGTCGGCGGTGACCTTGCGGATGCGGTCCGGCCGTTCCTGGACGTCCTGCACGCTGCCGCCGGTGGCAAGCGCGGAGCCATACAAAATGGCCATGTAGAGCTGCTCGTCGCGGGCGAAGATCAGCGAGCGGACATAGCGGTTCTTGGCCTTTTCCAGCTCGTCATCGGTCACACCGTCCTTGATGATGCGGGCGATCTCCGCGTCGGCCGCCGCTTCCAGATCGGCGAGCTTGGCATCGCCGCGCGGCGAGCCGTAGATGGTGAAGGCGGTGGCATCCAGCGTGGTGCCCTCGAAATACGCGCCGGCCTCGGCGGCAAGGCCCTGTTTCACCACCAGTTGTTGGTAGAGGCGGCTGCGATTGCCGCGGCCGAGGATCTCCGCCAGGAGGTCGAGTGCCTCAGCCTCGCCGGGCTCGGCCGTGTTATAGGACGGCACCACCCAATGCGTGGAAAAGCCGGGCGCCGAAACACGCGCGTCGGCCAGCGTCACCGTGCGCCTGGTATTCTGCTCCGGCTCGGCCGGGCGGATGCGCGGCGACAGGTTCGGTCCGCGGGGGAATCTACCATAGGTCTTTTCGGCGAGCGCCTTCACCGTCTCCGGCTCGACATCGCCGGTCACCACCAGCACGGCATTCTTGGGCGTATATAAACCGTAGAAGGTGAGGGCATCGGTCCGGTTCAGCTTCTCCATCTCGTGCATCCAGCCGATGACCGGGATGCGGTAGGGATGGTTCCGCCACAAGGTGGCGTCGATTTCCTCTTGCAGCACCGCCTGCGGATCGTTGTCGACGCTCGAACGGCGCTCCTCCAGGACCACGTCGCGCTCGGTCTCGATATCATCATCGGTGAGGACGAGGTTGAACATGCGATCGGCCTCGAAGCGCATCATCTGCTCCAACGCTGAAGGCGCCACCGTCTCGAAATAGGCGGTATAGTCGTTGGAGGTAAAGGCATTGCTCCAGCCACCGATGGCAGAGACGGCGCGGCCGAGGTCGCCTGCGGCGTGGTCGGTCGTCGCCTTGAACATCAGATGTTCGAAGAAATGGGCAATGCCTGATTTGCCCAGCGGCTCGTCGGCGCTGCCCACCTTGTACCACACCATATGGGTGACGATCGGCGCGCGGTGATCGGGGACGACGACCACCTCCATGCCGTTGTCGAGCAGGAAGTGCGTCACCTTGCCGTCATCGGTGGCGGCCAGAACCGGAGTGCTCGCCACCAAGGCGAGCGCGGTCGCAGCAAGCGTCCTGCGAAGCCAGCCAGGCTGAAGTTTCATTGACGGCGGCGGGGGCGGGACCGGAGGCGAGTTTCGGGGCAAAGCGATTTGTTCCTCACTTTGAAGGCGCTTCTTCCCCGTGTCGCCCGATCGTCGTGGGAGAAGGTGGAGCGGCGGGCAGCGCCGAGCCGGATGAGCAACCGCATTCATGTTGCCGGGCCTCACTCGAGCGTCACCCTTGGACATACCTGAGACACCCGCGGCGACGGTAGCTTTCGGTGAGGTGATCATGGAACATCTTCTCCTTGGCCCGTGCGTGTTTGCAGATGGCCGCGCACGTGCCGTGCCAAATGAGAAAACCCTTGTGATGGATGCGACTCTGCAACGGTGCGTGTGCGATATTGTCGGACACTGGACAGCAACGATCACGAAGCGATTGCCGGTAGGCCAATATCTTGCTCGTGCGACAAGGATTGAGCATGCTGCCGTGCAGGGGATAGGACGCGCTTCGAACTGGCCGTGGGCACTTGAGAGCGTTGGAATCGAGCGGAAGCTGGCGACGGCCTGAAGATGATGGTGGTCGCCGCGGCAGGCTTCCCTTGACAGTCAGGCAGGGTCGCAACGAGCAGAGGAGTCGGAGCGTGGCGGGTAGGGAAGGGAGCCGGCCGCTAGGCGACTCTTAGTGGAAGGGCGCTGCACCGAGCCTTCCCGCTCGAACAGGATGAATGACCGCCCACCCATTTCGGAAATTTGCCGGCGCCGCTTGAGCTGAACGAAGAGCCGCCGCAGCAGTGCCGTTCATCAAATCCCGAATTTTAGGGTCGAGGTCTTCTCTACGAGGTGCGCTGCTTCAGTGGTCGGTCATCGGTGGTTCTTTTCGATATCAGGTTGGAAAACCCGACCTTACCGGGGAACATGGATGACCACCTAAGCCGCTCGCGCGCGAGCGGACGGTGTTCATCAGCCGATCAAGGCGCCGTGGCTCCCTGGACGCAAAACATAACGCGGACCTCCTTGCGCCACAGGCCCGCCCAGGTTCTCGTGATCGGCGAAGCGACAGTGCATGTCCTTCGGGTTGCGTGGCTCCTTGGCAGGACGCGCATTGAAGTCGCCATGAACTCAGCCGCAGGGCATTGGCCGCCTTGTTCGTGTCGATGCCGCGCAGCGCGCAGCCCCTTCACAAGCCGGTCCTGCAGCGTCTGGTTGGCGTGCTCAACGCGTCCCTTCGCCTGTGGGAGGTTGGCGCGATGATGACAATGTTGAGCTCATCGATCGCCCGGCCGAATTGCGTCAGACCGGCTGCCGCGGTTCAACTTGGGACCATGCGTCGTTCGCTGTCACGCTGTTTTTCGGCCAGCCAACGGAGCCGCTCCACAATAGTCGCACTTCTGTACCCGAACCAGCTCCAGCGCAAAGTCGCGAACGCCATCAAGAATGCGGTTGTTGGAGGACGGCCACGTGCCTTGTGGCGAAGAACCGGCGCGTCTTTAAACTGAAACGTCTTCAGTAGCCGCTGGACTTGTCTGGCCGAGACGCCGAGCAAACACGCAGCCGTGGCGCTGGTCATTCTTCGCTCACTAGCCCTCGACAGAACCTCGATCCGCTGCAGCTCGCGTCGCTCATCAGAACCCGTCCCAACCTGCAATCTCCTGTGCGCTCGAAGGGGGGAGATAGGCAAGCCAAATGCAGGGCGACATTCCTCAAGCAAAAGCCGTATAAGATAGCAGTGTGGTACAGATCGGTTCCTGCACAGGAGACATGAGCGCGAACCTTGTGCTCTGGAAGCCCAAGGGTGATCGTGCGTGCTCTTCGGTTTGGCAGCTTCATCATGACGTCACCTCGGTGGACGAGAATTGATTGTTGACGCACGTGTACGAACTGCCTCGGTCGTCCGCTCGATCGAAAGTACGGTGTGTGGAGAAAGCTCTCCATCATGCAAGACGAGAAGCTGCTGGGCTGCTTCCTTGTCCGCTGCCGTGAGCCGATGATTCAGGCGAAGAAAGTCCATCCAGGTTGGCGTGCGAAATGTCTCTGTCCAAAGTGAAGGCGTTTGGAGGTTGCGCTGGAGCGTCCAGTTTCGAGCACCGGCGCGGCTAAGAGCGTGGCGCTTTGCACGCATGCAGGCGAGAAAGGCGTCGGTATTCTTTTCGGATATGGAATAGTCGACTTTGGCAACGATCGGGCCACTCCTTGGCTTCAGATCGAGTGCTATCTCCGGTGCGAGATAATCCGAACTTTCCTGATCCGTTTCTTCCCACGGACGTATCCCCAACACCATTCCCGTTGCTGCAACCAGCAACAGAACCCCTGCGGCGCCCTCCAACGCCCAGGTCAGGGAGTAATTCTGCGCGACGGAACCCCAAATCCAGCTGCCGGCAGCCATACCGCCAGCGCTCAAGGCGTAGTAGATCGACAGTGTGCGGCCGACGACCCACCGTGGGCTTGCCAGTTGCACCGCCACGTCAATGCCGGTCCAGGTGACAAGCCAACCCGCGCCGCCCAAGGCTAGCGCGACTGCCGCCACGGGGACCGACGATGTTAGTGCAAGGCAAAGGCAACACGCTGCACAAGCGACAGAGGCGAACGCCACCAGCCTGTTCTGAGACGTGATCCGCCTTAGGAAGCCGTTGCTCATTCCCGCGACGAAGGCCCCGGCGCCGAAGCCGGCCAATAAAATGCCGTAGACGATGGGCCCGCTCTTCAGCTGATCCCGGACGACGAGAGGGAGCAGCGCGAGGATCGCAATGCTGGCCAACCCGAAAAGGGTTGCGCGGGCGATTGCCGCCCTGATCTCCAGGGACATCGCCGTGAAGCGAACTCCGTCATGAATTGCCGTCATCATTCTCTCACGGGGGAGAGGCGAAGAGCGGACTTTCCAATTGGTGCGCCATATTGCGCCTAGAGGGACCAGATCACTCAGCGCGGCCATGGCGAAAGCCGCCAACGGGCCAGAGAAGGCCAGGATCACGCCACCCAGAGCCGGACCGAGGCTGCGCACAATGTTGTATCCGACAGACATAAGCGTCACCGCAGCCGGAATGTCGCGCTTATCAAGGATATCGCCAACAGAAGCATGCCAGGCCGGATCATTCAAAGCGAAGCCGCAGCCGGCCAGGAAACCCAGTCCGAGTATCAGCCAGGGATGGACGAATCCCAGCCCCACCGAAATCATCAACGTCGTTGATGCCAATGCAATCAGGCAGTGTCCCGCAAACATCACCCATCGGCGGCTGAAGTTGTCGGCGATGGCTCCAGCGAGAATTGAGAGGAAGAACACCGGCAATGTGGATGCGGCCTGAACGAGTGCGACCATGAGGTCGGAAGCCGAAATGGTGGCCATCAGCCAGCTGATGGCAACCGTTTGTACGAGCCACCCCAGGCTGGATATCTGTGTGGCCGTCCAGATTGAGCGAAATGCCGGGTTGCGAAGCGGGGCAAGCGTCGTTGGACCGGACGGATGAGGATCTTCGTGCTGCACGCTTTTGCTTTCGACGAGCCGATCATCAAATTCACGGCTGCCAGACTGACTTTTTGTCTCTGCGATTTGTGTAATCGGTCAGTACTTCCAGTGCATGACCCAGCACCCGCTTCCGCATGCTCCACAATTAACCTTTGGGCGGCCGAATATCGGTTTGCTGTGACCCGCTCAATCCCGAATTCTTGGCGATTGGCGTCGGAAGCATCGCATGAGCCATTTCGGGACTGCGCGGGTCGGACCTGCGTTTGGTTCGCGCGAATTTCCTGCTTCTTTGCGACCGCGCCACGGCGGCGGCGGGTCCGGCAATTCGAGTCATCACTCTGACTTTGCGACCGGCTTCTGCACAACAGGGCACCCAGGTAGCGCGGGACTCTTGGCAGCGGCAAAAGAGGCGGATCGTCGAAACGAGCCTGCACCTGTCCACCGCCCGAACTGGAAGCAGCGATCCACGGCATTACCGCTTCGGGGTCTTCGAGGATTCCGGCTCGCTTCGCGAAGCCTACAAAGGCATCGCGGACCACGCCCACCGGCTTACGGCCGTCGTTTGCTTGGTAGCACAAGCGGAGGGCTGTTTCATGGATCATACCGCGGCGTTTCTCCGACCAGTCCTCCAGAAACTCGATCGCGCCTGCGAGATCGGCAATCTCCTGCACGAGGTAGGACCCGTGCTTGACGAATACCGGGCTGCTGAACGCCGGGGCGATCATTCGCTCCTCCAAATTGTCAAACAGCGTGTGCAGAAACCCCGGTGGGACCGTCGGCGACCATCGCAGAATGTGTCGTCAGCCTGATGGCGGTTCAAGACGGCGCATGCCGCGCCAGAAATCAACTGCCTGTGGGCAACGAGCCGATTTGGCCTTAAAGCGAATTGGCTGCCAGGCGAGTTACTACACTCTCCCCCTTCTTATTAAGAAACCGTCTCAAACTACCATGATGTCGGGCTTTTTTGAGGATGGCCATGTCAAAGGGCATCGTCGCCGTGTAGTCGAGTGTTGTCGCCGTTTAAGCACTCACGGCGCGCGTTTCAGATCCGCTGTCGACGGTTGAGGGGCTGTTTTCCGCTTTTGACCCTACTGTCATGGTTATGAACTCGACCGGGGGCGGCTCGGCGTGATTGCTACCGGATGCTGCTCGCTGCACCAGGCCCTTCGTCTGCCTGAATCGGAAGACGCGAGCGCCCGCTGCTTTGCATGTGGGACGAATACCTCTTTTCCATAATCATTGCATATATGCGTGCTACGAGGTCCGATTTGGGAAACGAAAGGCTTGATCATGTCGACCGCTAGACGAGGTAAATCCCCCGCGCAGCTTTTCCGTCATCTATCGGCAAAGTGGCCTGCGGCATTCAATCCGAAAGCGCCCAGGCCGCTCAAGATCGGCATCCATCATGACATTCGGGTGCTTGAGGGCGAACTGTCTGATGATGAAGTGAGACGAGCCCTGCTCGCTTATACCAGGATGGCCAAATACTTGGCGAGACTGGATGCCGGTGCCGCTCGGGTCGATCTCGATGGCAAGCCGGCCGGCGAGGTCTCGGATGCAGACGCGGCGACCGCCACGGCTTTGCTTCGCGCCCGCAAGGACAAGCAAGAGACCAAGCAAACGCCGGAGCCAAGGGCAGAGCCTGAAGCGCCACACAAACCAAAACCGAAGCAAACGGCCGTGTTCAAGGCGACAAACACGGCCGACGACCCGACCTGCATAGTCGTTGAGACGAAACGTCGCCGGTCATTCCGAAAACCGATGTCTTGATCGCCGCTGAGCCATGGCTCTTGCGCCCACCGGGACAGCTCCTGAGGGTCGGGTATATGGTGCCCGTGCCGATCCGAATCGTGCGATCAAACCGATCTGTTGGAAGCATGGACTTTCGAGATTTCGGAGACCATCTTGAGGCAATCGCAGAAGAGCTTCAACAGCATTGGGTATAAAATAACGCTTTTCTCTTTGCGATCGGTGGAGGATGAGATTCGCTCGCGCCTGTGAAATCCGCCCCTGGTTCCCTTTCCGTCGGACCTTGTTAGGGCACCTGCGATGATCTCGCCGAGGGCGCCGCGCGCATGATCCCATCGGACATGCAAACCGGACGTTTCTCAGACGCCAACTGTCCGATCAAGTGGAAACCTCTAAACATGACGGATGCCGCGGTGATCGCTCCGACCTCCTGGTATCGCCGTCAGCCCATCCAAGGCCATGTTTGCGATCACCGGCGAGACAATCCCCTATGCCGCCGACGTCTCAAACAGAGTTCCCTCATCGATAAATCCGGGAAGCAACTTTTGTAGGACCGCCCTGTCCATCGTGCTCCAGAAGCCAGGAGTGACTAAAGTAGCTTCCAAAATCCACTCTGGCGAAGCGCGGCTTGGCCAAAGTGATGAAGCACCGCTCGATGGCTTCGGCAGTCGAGCGTTCGGGCCTGAATCCATAGGGCTTTCGGAAGCGCCATGACACGCGAATGGTTATTGATCAGTTGCGACGGAGCAGCTCAACCTGCTTCGACGAGATCCCTGCCACCGTAGAACTCTTCCGCCGCCTTCCGACAGACATCCGTGTAGAACTCATCCGCATCCTCGATCGTGTAACCAGCGCCCGCAAAGCAGCCCCGCGCCACTTCGTGAAGCGTATGCCGGATCGAGCTGGTGTCGTCGTACACGGCATTAAGGCAGGATGTGATCACAATGACCTCTTCCTTCAAGAGACGTTGTTGACCGCTCATCAGGCGGGCATGGTTGATGCAGGCGACGGCGTTGGCGCATGTGAACGAATCCCCGAGGCCAGAGCAGTCTTCGAACCCGTTGCCTTGCTCGTTGAATTTTGAAGTGCGCGATGGGCAGGTATTGCCTAGTGGCCACCTGCGGGTGGTACAGGTCCTTGACTACTGCGGGATCGTGAGGGGGCTTGGCGGGCAGCTTCTGCTCGCTGCAGCGCTGCGATGCATTCGTCTCTCCGAGGAAGTTGGCGGCCTGCTCATGATCATCGAGGCCAAGAGCGCGCGCGCCGCCCGATGGTATGCCGGCTTCGGCGCCGAGCCGCTCATGGATCGCCCGCTGACGCTCGTGGTCCCGCTGGCGACCCTTGCGGCCGCGCTGCGGGGGACCGGCCATCTTTGACGAACGCGTCGGCTCGGCCGAAACATCCTCTTCCGCCCCCGTGCTGTGGGATGGTCCGGAATGTCGCTCAGCGTCTAGCACAAGACGATCAGCGGCACTCCGGGCGCGACCTGCGACCGCATCAACAAAGTACTGCTGCAAGCCAGGCCAGAGAAGTTGGAAGGTGGCAACGTCGTGCAATCGAATGTTCAGCTTATTTTCTGGGACACTCCCTTCAGGGCGTCGTAAAGCAACTTGATGATACCGGACTCCAAACTCAGGCTCAGGTTCCATTGCTGAGCGAGGGATTGAACTCTAATAAGATCGGCCGGGTTGTCCGGTTCCATCGATGCCATAAGACTTTTAAGATCTCTTTCTGCCTCAACAGTGGCACTACCGAGGCTGCTACTGATACTGCTGACGGTAAGGTTATGGCCAGAAATAGGGGACATAATTATCTCCAAGGTGGCGGTATCTCGGTATCACGATGCACCATCCATATTATTGATCACCTCTGTCGCCGCGCCTATTGCGTCCGCTATGGCCGCCAAAACTTCGAATTCCTGTCTCGAAACGCCAGCATCCATTTCACGTTTCAACAATTGCCGGCAGGTATCGAATTCCCTCTCTAGGGCGGATCTCTTTGCGCCATCGAAATCCGTTAGCAGCTGTCTCTGCAAGTCAAACATAGCCATGGCTTCGCTCACCCCTTTTCCTCCTCCACCGTCCATTTCGGCTTGCTCGGATAAGGGACATGCATGTCATCCCCGCCGATGCGCACAGAAATTCCGCCTCGGTCTATGTCGACGATCTGGCCCAAGCTCTCGAGACTGTCGCCGATCTTCAGGCGCGTTCCATTCTCAACGACGATGAATGGCGTTCGGCCAAGGTGTACTCCTCTGGGCGCCGGCAATATGACCGGCGTGAACTGCGTCTCGAGCGGGATGTAGGGTGCGAACCTCTCCTGAAAGCGAGAAGCGACCTTCTGCCAATCTTCAAAATCAATCGGAGCCAGAGCCCCCGAAACGAACACGCCGTCCGCCTTCGTCAAGATGTGAATGGAGCGCCGCAATCGGGCCGTGATCGCCGTCTCTAGAAAAACGCGAGCGCCGTCGGGTGTCACGATCGCGTTTTCAATTTCGGTTAGCCCCGGAACATCCTGCCGCAGGCGATGAAGCGCTGCTTCGACCGTCGCATCGCCTGGCCCATATCCTGTTATCGCGATCTCCCCGGCGCCGATCACGCGGACGCTGCCCTCGATTCCGAAGCCGCTTATCACCGTCGTGACGAGATCGATGAGCTGCGAATCCGATAGAGTGGTCGGTGGTTTGGATATCACTTCCGCCTCAAAGCCGGCGTTGTTCAGGGCTGCTCGTAGTTCAGCATCGACTCCAGCTCGGAAGTCTCCTTCGATGACCACCTTGTCATCAACCGAGGTAATCTTGACGTGTTCAACGACATTTAATTCGCGAATGATTTGTCGCACGTTCCCCATCGGGTCAGTGGCCGGAGACGCATGTGAGGCGGAGGGGGGAACTCGCCCTAGGGCGGCCCAAAACACGACGACGGGCATGATCAGGAGAGTGCAAGCTATCGTCCCTAGCCGTAACCGCCGCGGAATCGAGCCTGCCACGAGATGTATCTGTCGGCCGATCAAGGCCGACGCCGGTTCGCGAGTGGCTGGCGGCGCGGAAGTGTCCGGTTCCCTGTTTCCTATGGAATCCACCTCGGGAAAGCTGCTCCCGGCCGGCCCGATCCCAAAAATCGTCCGCCCGACCTGTACCGGTGTTAACAGATCGAGCACCGTCAAATTGCCTACCGGGAGGTCTTTGGTCCCGATGCGCACCCCCGGTGCGAGCGCAATAACGTGGATGTGTCCCGCCTCGACGGTAATGCGAAGATGTGTGGCAGCCAATTCGGGATCAGCGAAGGTGAGGTCATCGGTATCACTGGCACCGATCAGCCATACGCCTTCCTCGAGCGGGGTCTCTGCATCCCGGTTGGAACCGGACAGCACACGTAGGATCAGCTTGGCATCATCGCCAGCCAGACTAGCGTATTTCATGGCCGTATCTCTCATGACAGCGATATCCTTGCCAGCGGCTGTACGGAGATATCGGGGACAAGTTCCTGATAGGAGAGCACGGGTAGCCCGTAGAGATCGACTTCAAGGATCTTGCGCAAGTATCGGCGGATGTCGATAGAGGTCAGTAGCACAGGCATGTGCGGTTGCTGGCCGACATTGCCTATCGTGTCCCGCACCTTATCGATGATTTGCCGCGTGGTGCCAGGGTCGAGGGCGAGATAACTGCCCGCGGAAGTCTGCCGAATGGCATTGCGCACCGTGTCTTCCACTTCCGGCGTAAGTATGTAGGCTGGCAACACGGTCCTGCCGACAGAATGCCGGAAACAGATTTGCCTTTTTAACGCACAGCGCACGTGCTCAGTGAGGAGAACTGTGTCTTTTTCCTTCGGTCCCCATTCGACCAGCGCGGTGAGGATAGCGCGCATGTTGCGCAGCGAGACCTCCTCGGAAACCAGCCGCTTCAAGACCTCAGAAATCGTCTGCAGAGGAACGGTCCGCAGCACCTCTTTTGCCAGTTCCGGGAAAGATCCTTCCACTTGATTCAGCAGAACTTTTGTTTCCTGGATTCCGATAAACTCATCTGCTTGCCGACGCAGGACATGACCAATGTGGTAGCTGAGGATCTGAACCGGTTCAAAAAATGGGATACTGGCGGCTTGCAACGACTCGCGATGTGTGATGTCCACCCACGTGGTCTCGATCTGAGGCAGGAAGGCCTTATCGAGAACATACGGAATGCCCATGAGGTCGAGGTTCTCGGGGATATCACGAGCCAGAAGGTGCTGCGCCCGCAACAATCCTTCGCCACATGGAATTTCATTTACCATGATCGTGTACGCGCCATCCTTGTTGCTGTCGCTGACACGCAGATTGATGCCTGGAAAGGGGACGCCGAGATCGAGAAGGAGCGCCTGCCGCACGGCGGCCAACTCCTTGTTCAGCCAGTCTGGCCGGACGATGCTCTGAACGTCTCGACCAATGTCGAGCATCAGAGGAACCGTGAGCGTGATGGCATCGTAGCCCACGCCGCTTCGTTCAGCCGGCCCGTTCGACGCCGTCACCGGCGGCGCCCTGACGCCGGCGACCGAGTAGGAAGTCGACGGCGCTGAAAGCGGGCTGCGCCGCAATAGCCAGCCACCGCCTCCAGCCAATACTGCCAATATCACGAAAATTGCCGAAGGAAAGCCAGGTACTAAAGAGAACAGAATTAGGATGACGGATCCTGCGATCAGGGCACGTGGCTGGGCTTTGACTTCGTCTCCGATCTCACTGCCGAGATCTGAGCCCTTATCCCTGTCGCTTATCCTCGTGACGATAAATCCTGCCGTTATTGAGGTGAAGAGAGCCGGGATCTGACCGACAAGCCCGTCGCCGATGGTCAGGATGGTGTAAATCTCGAGCGCTTCGTATAAGCCCATGCCCTTTTGCAGGGCACCGATCGCAATGCCGCCTATGATGTTCACAAAGATGCTGATCAAGCCTGCGATTGCGTCACCTTTGACGAACTTCATTGCACCGTCCATCGCGGCGTACAGTTGGCTCTCGCGCTCGATGGCGATGCGGCGCCGACGAGCTTCTTGAATATCGATCGCGCCGGCACGCAGGTCGCCGTCTATGCTCATTTGCTTGCCCGGCATCGCATCCAGCGAGAACCGTGCGGCGACTTCAGCCACGCGCTCGGACCCCTTCGTGATGACCACGAACTGCACGATGGTGATGATCAAGAAAGTAACCGCGCCCACCACGAGGTTCCCAGCCACCACGAAATCGCCGAAAGTCTTGATGATCTGGCCGGCGTCTGAGTGCAGTAAGATCATGCGTGTCGCAGCGATACCGAGGGACAACCGAAAGAGCGTCGTCAGCAAAAGCACCGAGGGGAAGGAGACGAACGCGAGGGGTGACTTAATATAGACCGCCACCATCAGCAGGAGCGCGGAAATCCCAAGATTGATGGCCTGCAGCACATCCATCAGGACGGCCGGCAGCGGAATGATCATCATAAAGATGATCGCAACCAATAGCCCCGCCAGAATAATGTCGTTCCGGCCAGTCGCAACCGCCAGGACCTTGCTGAGAAAATTCACGCCGTCCTTCCCTGCGACGCACTCGGCACGGCCGCCTGTGTCAGCAGTATTGTGACCATTCGCTGACAGGCTCTCGCCTCGGATCTGAGACCGAGTTTCCAATAAGCCTTGACCCGTACCTGCAATATCCGGACTCGCTCCTCATCGTTGAGCGCGTGCAGAAGAAGCCGACCCGCCTCGGCAGCGGCCTCCTCGCAGTCTCCCGCTCGCAGCAATGCCAGACAGCGTGCATGTCGTGCCCAACCCCATGCGGAGTCGAGATGCTCGAGGGCGAGTAGGAGCTTGGCTGCATCGTCAAGAAGGCCAAACTTGATATAGAAATACGCTAGCACCGATAGCGCATCGCGCTTGTCGGGACTGATAAACGGTTCCGTCATCAGCTTATCCTCGCATCAAAGCACGGCAGGCGTTGTCGAAAAGAACACGATCGCATTGCGCCCGATCGAGTACCGAGAGCGCATCGCACAGCACGGCACGATCTGGATCTCCCGCTTGCGCAGCCAGATCGGCCAGCGATGCATGTGCGGCCGTGAGCGCCGCTGCGTATCTCGGCGACTCGAGGATTCTGGGATTCGCGATCGGAGGCGCGAAGGCGATCATCATCATGTCATCAACGGTGGGGGCGTCGTATAGCAGATCAAATTGCAAAACCGACCGAGCATCGGCTACGAGGCCTGTTCGCCGCGGTTCCGCCAATCCAGAGACGATCGGAGCAGAATGATTCAAGCTGCCGGAAGCGATGCGAATCATAGGTCACCGCGCTGCGGCATCAATTTCGTCGACGAGCCGTACGAGAACCTGCGCCGCGGTTTCTAGAGTTGGAAGATCAACGCGGTTCTCAGCCATGCTGATGAGCAGGACCAGCAGCGCCTCGCCATAAAAGGCGACGTTCACCATGTGCGGCAGCCTACGATCCGGGTGTACCGCTTTGAGAGCTGCCGCGGCGATCCCCTTGCGGTGAAGTGGCATGGCGCGCGTTAAGTACATTACGACAGAGCCATCGCGACACTCCATGTGGAGATTGCCCGATCGTTCAAAACGCAGCGTTAAAGGAGGCGCCTGCGGTGGAAGTCCCATCGCCGTGCAAAAAGCCCGAATAGAAGCGTGCGCGCTCATGCACTCTCTTCCTGTTCAATGCGGATGTCCATCGCTTCCTCTATTGCCCGCAACGCCAATTCTCTTGCCTCCAAGTCGCGGTAGACTCCGACCGGAATCATCGCGAGAAGTTCTCGAGAGTCGCGCAGTACGGCAATCTGCATAGCAAGGTGAGCGGGAGGAATTCCTAACCGTTCAGGAATGGAAATGAACTTCGACGGTCCAGGAACCGCATCCTCCACCAGTGGCAACAACTGCCACATCACGCCCGTAGCTGTGATGTCGATGGTATTTCGCCGCCGTATCCGTTCGACCATCTTCTGGCAGCACTCGTGCACGGTATCCAGCACTCGCAGCGCCGATAATCCGCTAAGGATCTCCCATAGCCGAGCAGGCTCGACCGACGGGCCAGCCGAAGCGATATCATCGCCGAGCGCACGCGTAAGAAAGGCGACATGCCGTGCAAAGCTCTCAACTCCAGACTTGCTGAGAATCTCCCTATAAAGCCGAAGCGGTCCTGGATCATGGGAGACCGTGGCCCGATAGAAATCACGCAGTTCTGCAGCGAGCATCTGATCACCCGCCGCTTCTTCAGACGCCGCCACGGAAATATTGAGGCCGGCACGAACAGCCACTCCCTCCTTGGCCATGAGTTGGGCCTTGGCACCATCCGTCCGTGCGGCAAGCTGGTCGAGGCCCTCGCGCCGCAACTCTCGCGCCGCCAGATCGAGTGCCGCATAGGCATAAGAGGGGTCAGCGAACCGCTGGCGGGCCTTTCGGAGTATGTCCTGCAAGGCAGAATCGTCGCTGCGGATATCGCGCAACAGCCCCGGCAACTCGGTACGGTCGAAATTCGGGAGACGTGCGAAATAGGCATCAATCCCGGGGACCGCGCCAAGCGGCGGCGCTACGCGCTCCTTCGAGATTTTGCGCTCAGTCAGCGCCCTTGACTCGATCGCTTCGGAAAAACCGAAAGTGCGCTCTTCCCTTGCCTGTTCCAAGAGAGTCGCGTGTGTAGGCCCCGCCAGGCGAACAGCTTCACCGCGCCATGAGCCCACCTGCACCGGGACCGGCTCGATCGCCATCCGATCAGAATAAAGGCGCGAAGGGGCCGTTTCGAATACTGTCCTATCAGACATCACTTCGGCTCCGTACGGTCATACGGCGGATCGCTTGAGCGTCCCGCCAACGTTTATCCTTCTGGGTCCCGGCGGCAGCGCACTGCAGATTGCCGGGGTAGGGGCTTCCTCGCGGCCCGACTTGCCGTTCCGCGGCTAGGTGGATCCGCATGTTTCCCACCATTGAGACTTCCGTGCTCGCTCCTGTCGAAGCCACCTCTCGGCAGCACACATCGAAGCGAACTGTGTCAGCGGGCTGCGCCCTTTCGGGCGCGCCAAAAGGAATGTCAGTCGATATGTTGCTATAAGCTGATGACATGGATGGCAAATATAAATCCGATATGAGCGCATACAGGCTGGATATGGGGCTCAAGACGTGGTCCGGAGTTGCAAGCAATTTCGCATATTGCGCGAGATGAAATATTAAACAATACGAACGATCCAGGACGTTCGCTGCAGTGTTACGGTGTGGACGAGGAAGTTATGTACGTTCGAGTAGAAGTGACGGAATATCTTCGTGTACTACACCGACCTTCAGGAGCGCGTGCCCCAGCGGATTGTTTCGCATCACCGGAATAGGATGGCCAACAGCGTGGATCAGATGCTGCGCGAGATCGAGACCGATGGCTCTGATCACGAGGGAAGGGCGCACGCTTCCGAACGTGATAAATCGCCACGCAAGATACATCGGATTGTGATCAAGACGGCCCCCTGCGCGACCGGCTGGTCATGCCTTTGACGAGCAACTCCATATGCAGTCGTTTGCGTCTTGCAATTACCAGTGGGCCACCGTTATTCTCCTTGTATTCTCGCTTCGTCTCATCCTTCGACATCATGTTTTTCTTCGTGAAATGCCGACGCTGGAAAGCAAGGTCCGCAATTGCCACCGTAAGAAAACTCAATCCGGCATAGATGGCGATAACGAGCAACAGGTTACCTGTTACCGCCCTTAGGCAAGATAAGCCGCAACTCGGCGTCCAGACGAGCGCATGCATCCCTTCGCGCAGCGCCAGCAGCAGAACCGAGACGAGTATCAAAATCTTGCCGATCGATTTGCCCAATTCAACGAAATTCCTCAGCGAGACGATCCTCTTGACGTTCTCACTGGGACTGAGCTTCTTCAGCGCTGGCGAGGCCGCCTCGGGCGTGAACATTGGGCCATTCTGTACGATGTTGGCGCCCGCGCCGATTACCAGAACGATGCCGATGAAGGGCGCGAGCATACGCTGCAGTTCGGCAACATAGGACTGCAGGAGCTTTTGAGTGACACTCAGGAGATCACCTTCGAGAAGCGGTACAGGTAGCAGGATCATCGCCTCGAGCCGATCTATCATGCCGGAAAGGGAGGCGTAGAACAGAGAGAAGAATGCGATGGTCAGTGCCGCGGAAACGACTTCACTGCTCTGCGGCACCTGCCCCTGCCTGCGCAGGTCGCGCAGCCTTTTGGGAGTAGGCTTTCGGGTCTTTTCGGCGCTCATGACAACCACGTGGTGATGAGGTTGAATATTGCGGCCGGTGATGGCACGTGTTTATCGGCCTCGGCCAGAATGATCGTGAGCGAAAGAACTAAAACCAGAAGGGCCATCGCACTCTTGACCGACATGGCGATAAAGAAGACCTGCAGTTGCGGTGCAAAGCGGCCGATCAGCGCCAGACCCATTTCGCTGAGGAACATAACAACGATGGCTGGACCGGCGAGAAGTAAAGTCAGTAGCATGACGAGATTTGCGAGATGCAGAACCCCCGTGGCGAATGCAGGACCGAATGCAGGCTGCAAGCTCCACAGGGGCCAGATCTCATGGGAGCGATAGAGCGCTTCAATCAATGCGGAAAAGCCGCCAGTGGCAAATAGCCATGTGACGAAGAGCTGGGCGAATAGCGTTCCAAGCGGCGAGACCTGATTGCCGCTCGCCGGATTCAAGAGGCTCACCATCGCGGCGCCCCTCTGGTTGTCAATGAAGGTGCCCGCCGCCTCAACGCCCCAGAGGGTTGCGGCAATTGGCATGCCGAGTACGAGACCAACCAAGAGTTCCTTCAGCCCCAGGCCCAGGATCGAGTTCAGATCCCAGGTACCGAGGTTCGCAGGCCTCGTTGCCCAAGCATGCGCCATCACCGGGACGCTCAATGCCGTGATCGCGCCGTTCCGCGCCAGTCCGGTCACAATGCCGCGCCCCAGAATGGGTATAATCAGCATCATGCCCGTCGTACGCGTCGTCGCGAGCGCAAAGACGACAAGGGCACTGTGCAAGGCAGAAGGATCAAGTAGCGACACGAGACAGACCTTATATGGCTCCGATATTGCTGAAGACGTTTAGCGTATACTGGTACAGCTCCCGACCGATCCAGCTCCCGGTTGTCATCAAAACCAAGCTCACGCATATCAGTTTCACGGCGAACGGAAGTGTCTGATCTTGAACTTGGGTCAGGGCCTGCACCAAGCTTACGACCAGCCCGACCCCCGCCGCGACGAGGATCGTTGGCATCGACAGAACCACAGTCAGTTTCAGGGCGTCGACGGCCATATTGGCCAGAGTAGCGGTGCTCATCATGATGGTCCCGCATAGGACAAGACCAAGCCGTGGATCAGGCGCTGCCATCCGTTCACAGCGACGAACAAGAACAGCTTGAAGGGCAGGGAGATCGTCATTGGCGAAACCATCATCATACCCATCGCCAGAAGTATATTCGAAATGACGAGGTCGATGACGATGAAGGGCAGGAACAGCAGAAAACCTATCTTGAACGCGTCCGCTAACTCGGACGTTATGAATGCAGGGACCAAAATCAAAACATCGCTGTCGGTTACCGCATTGGCGTCCTGTTCGTTCCACAGTTCACGGGTGGCATTGGCAAAGAATTGTCGTTCCTGTTGCGACGTGTTCTTTAGGAGAAAATCGCGAAAGGGCTCTATGGCTAGCGGTATGGTTTCGACGAGCCCACGGAGATCTTCGAACGCGATCTCCTTGTGGCTCACTGCTTCATATGCCTTGTTGGCCGCTGGCTGCATGATATATACGGAGAGCAGGATGGCGATCGCATTCATTGCCATGTTCGGCGGAATGTTCTGAACGCCCAGGGCATTTCGGATGAGCCCGAACACGACCACGAGCTTGACGTATGACGTGACGGTGATCGCAAGGAAGGGGACAACAGCGATCGCGCCGAGCAGGGCGATCATCGCAACGGGATCAGGCAACCCGGTGTTCATGACTCGGCGCGTGGTAGGCGTAGGTCTAGGACACGCACACCTGTCCGATCGGCGATGCGCACCAACTCGCCTGCAGCGACCACCTGGCCATTGACTCGCAAAGTGATATTGGTCGTAGCGTCGAAACCGAGATCCAATACCTGGCCCACAGCGAGTTCACGAAGCTGCTTGAGCGACATGGTCAGCTGTCCGACCTCCACATCGACCGGTAGGTCGATGCTGTCGAAGGTTTCCGGAGGGAGAGAGTCTGATTTGTCCATCATGTGGTCCACTGCTGAAACAACCGCAAGGCGGGCATCCATGATCGAGACGCGGAATCGTGAAGTGCCACAGAGGCACATCAAAACGGTCATCGCGCCGTCGCGAGCAACCGGTGAGGCGTCGAGCAGGATGACGTCGCCCGGCGCGAGTGCCTGTAGTTCCGCCAAAGTAAGGCTCACGCGAGCGGCCCTTAGATCGAGAGAGAAGGCCAGATCGTCGAGGAACGCGCACACGACCGGCAGCGCATCGCAGCAGCAGCTGGTGATCCAGTCGAGTCCGCCGGCATCGAATTCTACCAGGCCAAGCAGTTTGTCTGGACCATCCAAGCGAACAAGCCCAATGGCGTAGGGCAGCACTTGGGTGATCTCGGAAGAAGACCAGATGGGCCGCTGACCGCACCATTGTTCCACCTCAATCGCTACATCGCGTAGCACGATGTCGAACAGAATTTCCTGCAAGCCGTGGTCCAGTGGCAGCGCCGTGATGTCTGGCCAGCGCGTCACCGCTCTGGACGGAAGGAGAGTCGGGTCGATCACAATGCGGAGGTCGTGGCCGTGTAAGCGTACCGTAAACCGGCGGCAATTCGCCGGAACACGCGGTGATGTCGAATCGGGCATGACAGCTGCCACGTCGATACCAGCGAGGCTGAAAGCGGCCGGCAAGCGGGTTGCAAGACGCGAAATGGTGGCGGCCTCTCGCGAACTATAGCAAGGCAGATCGATCACGCGCCCCTCTCGGCTCCGCAGTGAAGAACTGGCTCGGTCCTGTGAGACGGTCGGTTGAGCCGCCAAGGGAAATGGAGCTTTTTGACGGGCCGGCGCCTGAATGCTTCATCCGTGCGCCTCAAGCTCGTGGCTGCCGAAACCCTTGCGGGGTGCGTCTTCAAGTGACTCGCATTGTTTGTAATTCTGCTCGTTGAGCGTTTGCGACAACCGCCCGTCGTCCCCAAGGTGGCCTGCGGCGGGGTAACCCGCCCCGCAGGTGGGGTGGAACAGACACTATTTGTGACAGCCGCCATCTCAGCATACCAACCAGCGAGTACCCTCGAGCCGGCGACCAACGGTGCGGACGACAGTCGCAATGAAACAGCATAGCCCGAACACATGAGTCAAAGAACTCCTCAGCAATCTCTGAACTCGGCAAGCTGCCTAGTGACACGATCTTCGATGCAAGCCGTTCGTGTTCCCCATGAAATCACTCGCCTCATGGTGACGGCTATCCCGAAATCACGCCACTCCCGGGGAGGGGCATCCGCTCAAGTGTTCGAGCTGTCGTTTACATCCAATCTACTCAACGCGGGCCAGAAGCAAATATCGTGTCGATATTGGTTCATCTCCACTTCTTATGAATGAGATCTGACAAACATCCATCCTGAGTGGCCTCCTATAGCCAGTAGCGTCAAAAAAATCGTGCCGAGCGACGGCAGAAGCTTTGGCCGGCAGGAGCGCCACCGCTTCTCGCCGACGCGTCGCCTAGGAATCCTCCAGATGCGCACTATTGGCTCCACTTGGTGGGGCCTCGCGCGGCACCGTGAACCAGACCCTTCGGGCCCTGCAATTCTTGGCGTGACACTGGGTCGATCTGATCTGACTGAGCGGATCGATACGCCCCCGGACGCCGCGCAAATTGCGGGTCGTGTGGAGCGCCTACGAGGTGATCGGCTTTTTCAAAGCAGTGAACGCGGCGAGAAACACGCTCGCTCTGATGCCACGTACGCGGTGGGCATACGCGCCGCGGGCGGCGCGTATGCAGTGACAGAAATCGATAGCGGCCAGATGGTCAATTGGCATCGGGCCGAGCAAGGGCGGCGAGGACCGCCATGTGTTGGCGCTGCCGCCGCTGCTGGCGACTTCACGCGTCTCCTGATGCTTGACCAAGGCGGGCAATGGCTGTTTGCCCGGCGCAATGCGCGCGGCATGAAGGCCTGACAGAAAGACGCGCACGTCGACAAGGCCGCAATCTTGCATTACGGGCGGCAACCACATAACGCTCCCCAATGGGACGGACAGCGCTCGCAGGCCATAATTGTACCAGCTCCGCTGGTTTGTGGCGAAATCGCTCGATCGCCGTAAAAACGTCGCCCAAAGACATGCCGCTTGGAGTGCTCGCCTCTCTGCTAAATCGGGACGCGCTCCCATCCGGCGGGCAGCGCTTCACCAAAGCTCTTTTCTACCTGCGCGGCGACCAGGGCACTTGCTGCCTCGGCGGCGGAGGTGAGCGGCATGTGGGCGGATGACATGAGACATGCCGTCAGATGAATCGGCGGATCGATCGCGACGGGCCTCAGACCTTCGTAGCCTGGAATGTCCGAGAAATCCCCCTTTGGAACGATCCCACTTGCTACGCCCGCTTTAACTAAGGAGAGCATGCTGCAGAACGTGTCGACCTCCGCCACGCAGTTGGGTATCACTCCGGCCACTCCAAACGCCCGGTCCAGCGCGTCGCGGATCGTATGCGGCTGCGCTGGCAGCACAAGGGGAATTGCCGCCAGATTCTCCAGGGACACGGTAGTTGCGGCATTTTCTGCGTTGACAGGCCGGATCAGATAGAGGCGCTGGCGGAACAGCGGTTTGCGGCAAACACCATGGGTGGGTGTGTCCTCGAAGACCATGCAAACGTCAAGCCCGTGCGATTCCATGAGCGGCCTGATGCGGAGAAAGTCACCGGTAACCAAGCTCAGGGTCACTTTGGGGAGTGCCGTCCTGCAGGCCCCCACCAAGGGGCCGGCGAGGGAGGCGGCGAGCGTCGAAGACATGCCAAGCCCGACAAGGCCTTCTGGTTCTCCCTCCGTGGAGCGAACGATGCCGGGCAGTCGCTCTAGCCGCTGCAAGATGAAGACGGCCTCCCGATAGAAGGCCTTTCCCACTTCGGTGGGGCAAACGCCGCGTGCGCTGCGGTGCAGCAGGGTGGCGCCGAGCCTGGCTTCAAGGCCAGCGATCTGTTGGCTGAGGGCTGGCTGGGCCACATGAATGGTGGCCGCCGCCCGGCAGAAGCTCCCAGCATCGACGATGCTCACGAAATAGCGGAGGTGGCGTAGTTGCATGGGATAGCCTTGACGTTTGAACAGAGGTAGATTGCGCCCGATGCCTCTTGTGACAGTGGCGTGCCAGACGCCCCAGATGAAGCTGGACCCTCTTCGCGACTGCCAAGGCAGACCCAGGAAATAGATTCCCGGCTCGGTCGAGACGCCGCGCTGGTGTCTTGGCCGGCCCTTCTCGTCGAAAGCATCGACCTTCAGCCAGCTGTAGTCGACTGCAAAGCCTGTCGCCCAGATGATTGCCGATAGCTCGGCCTCGGCCACGTCGAGCTCAAGGATCGGATCACTCATGCATTCCGGATCCGGGTTGATCCTGCGGGCCGCGGGCTCTTCCGTAAGATCGAGCCCGTTGGAAGCGACATAGGCGTCGGCTTCATCCAGCAGCGACATCAGGCTGGCGTCGCCGCGGGCAATGTTTTTCGCCAGATCGGGCGCGAAGCTCATCACGCCGTCCTGGTACGCGTTGGTCATACCAACCAGGGTAATCCCCTGTGCGGCCAAACGACGGAAATCGATCGTCTCACCGCCGCGCGCGCCGCTCACCGCGATCGTGACGTGTTCGGTGCCGAGTCCCGGGGCCTCGGCCTCCCACTTTCCGAGGACGCCCAGCCACCAGCAGCAGTCGCGCCCGCGATAGGCCCGCGGCGGGCGATCGTGAGGGCCGACCGAGAGGTAGACGCGCTTGCCAGCGCGCTGGAGTTCGTCCGCGATCTGCACGGCCGAGGATCCCGCACCAACCACCAGCACCGCGCCTTTCGGCAGTTGCTCAGGGTTGCGGTACGCGCTGGAGTGGATTTGGAGCATGCCCGCATCCCGAGGGACGACGGGCGGAATGACTGGTATCTGGAAAGGTCCGGTCGCGGCGACGATGCTGTTGGCTTCGATCACACGGTCCGACGTCTCGACGCGGAATCCGGGCCGCCCGACATTTCTTTGCACGAGCTTGACCTCCACGCCGCAGCGGATCGGCGCATTGATCTGCTTTGCATAAGCCACAAAATAGTCGGCGACCTCCTCCTTGGCGGCAAAGTCATCGCGGCCGGTCCGCGGAAACTCCATGCCCGGGAACCGGTCATGCCAGGCCGGGCCATTGGCAACCAGGGAGTCCCACCGCTGCGAGCGCCAGCGTTCGGCAATCCGGGCGCGTTCAAGGATGAGATGAGGCACCCCGCAGTTGTTCAGGTGCTCGCTAATTGCCACTCCCGCTTGGCCGCCGCCAACGACAAGCGTGTCCACTTTTTCGACAGACATCTCTGCGTCCTTTTCTGGCTACTCAGTTTTCTGCGGATGCGGCGGAGGTGTGACCCTCGAATTGCTGAATGGACCCAAATGCGAAAATTAGCATTTCCTGTGCCAAGGGTTATCCTTGTCCCTAATGCTCGGAGGGATTGCTTACGATGTGCAACGGGAGGGGATGTCCCGGATCAGCACCATTGGAGAAAGTGGTCGAACGGCTGGCGGCATTTTTTTTTGCCGCTCCCGCTCTATACATCAGTGCCGGCCATACCGCCGATCTGGAGCGTGGAGCCGTTCGGGAAACGTCCGTCCAGACGACGAGCAGACGACTCTGCCAAGTCGACCGCGAAGAATTCTTGGCTGCTGGCGTCCGCGACGACCTTTCGGAGGGCGGATGAGAGAAGAAGTTTCCCGCCACTCACTGCAGGCCGGCCTTGCCTCTTCGGCGTAAGTCGACGAGCGCTACGTCCAGAAGCAGCTCGGCCACGCCTCGACCGAGATGACCGGCAAATATCAGCGGCGGCGTGATTGGTTCCGCGTCTTCACCAAGGCGTCCGGGCTCTAGAAAGTCCCCTCCCCTGAAGCGGCTGCGAGACGGGCGGGATGGACGAGATTTCAGCTTAGCGTCTACGACGCTGCTCACCCTACGGGAGGAGCGAAAGCCATGTTAGCTTCCGTACAAGAAAATCAGGGAAATATCACAATGGGACGTGGCCGGATGATGACCCGACGATACATCACCGGCCGGTCCCAAGGATCGAAATCCGACGCGCTTCTCAGGTCCGCGCGGCGCGCGAGATCGATGCGCTGCAGACATTCGGCGAAGGCATCGTTCTTCCCGACGAAGCCGTAGTACCGGCATTCCGCTTCGTCCGCGGCACGGAGGTCTTCCGCCGTCATGCAGCCTGTGCAGACTGCGGCCAGGGCGACCACCATCACCGTCTTATACCACATACTGTCCTCCTCGACACAAAAGTTGCTTATAGGGATTCTGGGAGACATCAGATCGCCCGCGGCACCGCGATCTCTGTGGGCTTTTGCGCCCGCAATGACATCTTTCCGCGGACGATGACCGGGCGTCTGTGGCGCTTCGCGGAGTTGCATTCGGCGATCGGCACGTCGCATTTCCTGCCGGCCAGTGCAGCGCCGACGGTGGTCACGTTAGAAAAACTGCTGAGATCGGGACGGTCTGCATAACGGCCTCTATTGGGTTATTCCAATAACTGCCCTTCTGCCAACCGAAGCTGACGGCAACCTGAAAGCTTCCGGCGATTTTGCGCGACGGCGGTTCAGCGTGGTGTCAGGGTCTGTCAATAAGGGAAGAGTCTTGCCCTCGAACTGGAAGCCGGGATACCTGATGCGAATGCTGCTCATTGAAGACAAGGCCCTTGGCAGTGCTGTGCGCGAACATGTGGCGGCGGGTGGCCACGCGGTCGACTGGGCCAAGAGCCTGTCCGAAGCGCGGGATTACGCAGCTGGAGCTGTGGCCGCCTACGAGCTTGTCCTGCTCAAACTTAACCTGCCAGACGGCAACGATATCGACTACCTGCGGGAGATGCGTAAGTGGCAGAATGGCGACTCCGGTCATCATCCTGACGGCCCGCTATCAGATCTCGAATGGCATCGAGGGGCTCAACGCAGGTTCCGACGATGATCTGGTCAAGCCGTTCGATCTCGGCGAACTCTCCGCGTGCATGCATGCAGCGGCCCGTCGCTAAGGGTTCTGCACGGGCTATAGTTTCTCTCGGGACGCTGACCATATTGCGGGCCTCGCGACCTCTACCGCAACGGCTACGCGGCAGGCGACGGCCAACTGGCGGATGACGATCTCGAAATGCGCGACAACCGCCTCGGTGGACACCGTCGCTGCCCCCAGCACGCCGGCCGCCTGCACCCTGAAGGCCAAGTTTGGTGAGGAGAAAGTGCGTGGTGGCCATCCGGCGTCCCAAAGGCAATTCGGATTGAAGCCGACAAGAACTATAACAATGACAATGGCGAGCACGAGCGCTGGCGCTATCTGTATCTAATCGACTATCTTGGCATTGTCCTTCATGACAGCAATTGGGAGCTTTTCAAGAATCGCTACAATTTCTACGGTCAGGATGCCAAGGCGACGCTCGTCCGTCGGATTGGCAAAGTCAACAAGGCACGCATCGTAACGCACCATGCGGAAAAAGGCCCGCTGTCGAAGGACAAAGTCGAGTATGTGAGACGTGTGTATGAACTTGTGAAACGCCACATCCTTGGGGGCGAGCCCGTGGACGGCCGCAAACAGCTGCTTTTCGATGATTCTTCAGGTGACAGCGCCAGCTAGTCACGCGTTTTGCCAATTCGGCGTTTGGTTGTCAGCATGAAGTTGGGCAGCTAGTCTCCGTTAGGCTCGCCGTCAGGCTGAACTCTCGTCGCGCGCATGAGTGGTTCGAGTAACCAGACGCTCCAGGCATCTTGAAGGCGCTCGCTAACCTTTGCGGCCGTCTGGCGCACGCCCTCGGTTGTTTCGAACCAATTGCGCCACGCGGCCGTGATGTCGCGTTTGTACCCGGCCCCTTGACCGTAACTGTGAGGTCCGACGACATCGTTTCAACTTTCCGATCGTCAGATGAGCCTCTGCGATGCGATGCTGATCCTGTTGCTGCTGTGGACCTGTGGGCAGCGCAGGAGCGCTGTCCACAGGTCCACAGCTTAAGAGGCGAGGAAAGCTATGGATCTGACAAAGGCACGTCTCGCGTGGGTCGAGCTTTATGCCAAGACCGGGGATGCCGGACTGGTGTGCCGCCGCTGCGGCATCTCCCGACCCACCCTGCGCAAGTGGTGGCGCCGCTACCAAGCGGATGGCGAGGCTGGCCTTGTCGATCACAGCCGACGCCCACATCGTCTGGCGACCCAGAAGGTCTTTGCCGACCAGGAAGCACTTATCCTATTGCTGCGCCGAGAGCGGCGGCTCGGGGTCAAGCAACTGCGCAACGAGCTGATCCGGCAGCACGACCTGACGCTGTCACTCGACACCATCCATCGGACGCTCGTCCGCCATGGCGAGCAGGTGCTGAAGCGGCCGCGACGGTGGCGCAAGGGCGAACGACGCTACAGCCGCCCCATCCCCGGAGACCGTGTCCAAATGGACGTCTGCAAGATCAGGCCAGGCGTCTATCAGTATACCGCGATCGACGATTGCAGCCGCTACAAGGTGCTCGGCGTCTACAGCCGCGCCACGGGCGCCAACACCCTCGACTTTCTGGAGCGGGTCATCGAGGAGATGCCGTTTCCGATCCAGCGGATCCAAACCGATCGCGGTCGTGAATTCTTCGCCGAGGCGGTTCAGCAGCGCTTGATGGATTGGGCCATCAAGTTTCGGCCGATCCCGCCCCGGTCGCCCCATCTGAACGGCAAGATCGAGCGGACGCACCGCGCTGATCGGGAAGAATTCTGGGACACGGTTAATCCGAAGGATCCGGAGATCGAGGCGAAGCTATCTGAGTGGCAGCATCACTGGAATTGGCACCGGCCGCACACCGCGCTGGGCGGCATGTCACCCATCGACCGTGTGTGCGAACTCCTCGACAAGACTCCTCTCGGCGAAGCTGTTGAGACGGCCTACGACGGCAGCCGCGAGCGCATCAGGGTTGCCGATTTCCGGCTAGACACCGCTCTGGCCCAGCTGAAATGATGTCCCCAGACCCTACACCGTAACGCTCCGCCGTTCGTGTCCAGATATCCGCGTCCGACAACAGTTCACCATAGGCGTCGCGGCCGATAGTGCGCGCAGCCGCCAGAAACTCTTGTCGGCTCTCGCCTAGCCGCGCACGAAGTGCCCTTAGATTCTGGCCGATCGCTTCAAGATCTTCATTGCTTTCGAGATCCATCAGCTTGTGCTCGATACGTTGCACAAGAGCTTGCGAACGCAAATTGGCATCGACCCGGACACCGGTACCCAAGATGTGGTCAACCTGGAAATTCTCCCAATCGCCTCGACGATAGATCGAGGCGGCAATTGAACTGTGATGCCCCACCGCAAGCTGGTCGATGAGGTTCTGGTAGGCAGGTCGCACTGTTTCTGGAAGGTCGCTGACCGCGTGCAGGACGCGCGCCAAATCCTGCTCCATGTCCCGACGTGCTTCGGTTGTGCGAACGACATCGACATTCTCGATCATGTTTCGAACGCCGTCTGCCGCATTCACGCCGCGAGTGGCATAGGCAGCCCGCATGTGGGCGATTTGACCGCGAAGAGCCGTCCAGATCTTGCTGTCGTTTTTTGCATCGAAGAAGTAAACCGGCGTCGGCGGTAGGCCCGCATTCGCCAGAGCCTGTTCAATCTCCTTGCGTCGAAGGCTGTAGCCCTGCTGACGGGAGATAACGGGACCGTCAAGGCCGGGCGTTTCAAGGGCTTCGTCGCCGCGCGGCAAGACAAGGATGCATTGTCGATGGCGCTCAGCTGCATCGGATGCCGCGTCTTGCGATTCCTGAAGATGACGTTGGACGGTCGTATTCGGGGCATCTGCAAATTTGGTGCAGAGTACTAGGAGAGTCCGAGAATCCTCTGCGTACATGGTGATATCAGGACGCTGGGTTACGCCTTCAACGCCGCGAGTATCGATGACGGACAGGGTCTGACCATCAGCACTAAGATTGTTCGAGGGCATCAGGACGGTGATGCGTCGAGGGATACTGAAGCGCGGCTCCGCACCGTTATTGATCGCCGATACCAGATTTGACACCCAAAGCAGGCCATCCTCTCGCCCCTCCGGAAGGATCATCTGGCGTTCCTTTCGAGCGGCCAGACTCATTCCGCCCACAATTCGATCGGTAACCTCGTCGATACCAAGGCCCTCTTTCAGAAGGTCAACAATTGGGTCCTTGGTAATTGGCTCATCATTTTCCATGTGACTGACCGGCTTCATGCCAGCCATATTGCGGATCAGACGGCCTAGTTCGGCTGACAGCCCGCCGCTACTCGCACCAGGCACGAGACTGGCGACCAATTGTTTCGTCAGTCGAACGACCTCCTCCTCCGTGACGGTATCAACAAGAACACCAAATGTAGGTGCGACGCGTATGGCCGTTTCGCAAACCGTAGTACGCCCAGGCCCCACTGGGAACGCAGGCCGGCGTCCGCTGCGGCCATCGCCAACCAGGAGACCAACTGCATAGGTGAGCGCCATGGTCTTTCCGACGCCGATGTCCCCTACCCAGGCCATAATGTGGTCACGACGGTCCAGATAGGCTTCCGTTATCTGAAGTTCATTCCGAAGCAGATCGATCGGTCCGCGCAGGATCGGGTCCGTCATTTGTTCCTGGAAGGCGAGGAGGTCTCGGGCGGCCCTATCGATAGTCCAAAGCGCTTCTCGGTCGGGATGCAGGAAGGACGGTGGCTTTGCGCGCAACCAGTTTCGCGCATAGTGTTCGCTCACTCGGTTGCGGTCTGGGTGCCGATCGCGGCCAAGTAGCGTTCGGCAATTTCCGGCTCGACCTCGTCTGCCTTCTCCAATTTGGAGAGCACGCTGGGAACAGTGCCCATCGCGCGTGCGAGAGTCGCTTGGCTCATGCCACTGGCGTCTCTAACATGTTTGAGCACGTCGGCGGGAATGGAGTGGGCGATGTGATCTTTCTCTTTTCCACTCTTTTATGACACGAATCGCGAATATTCGCAAACTGCCTCCTCGAAAAAGGAGATTGTAGGTGATTATAGACCTTTGACGGCTTATCGGGAACATTTTCGCTGACAGACGGGCGAATCCGATATAACTTTCGCGCATCTGAAAAACGGGAAAGTCATGTCGCTCCATCTAGTCGGTGAACATCTCGACAGGCACCGAGCCTATATGGCTGCGCAGGCGGGCACGCTCGTGAGCTTGCTCCGCGGCGTCTATGTTGACGCCAACGATGACGTAGACAAGACGGTGATGGACCACGCCGTCCGCATCGCTGCCTACCTTTATCCCCACGCCTTTTTGTCGGGCCCGAGTGCGTTCCAGCTCGCGCCTACAGTTGACGGCCGACTCTTCCTAAGTGGGCGTCGCAACCAGCGAAGCCGAATCCGGGGGCTCGAAATCATACAGAACCAGGCACCTGACAACCCCTCGACGGTACCGGTCATCGTTGGCGACGACATGGGCGAGTTCCATATAACGGCCTCATCACCCGGCACAGCGTTTTCTGGAAGCTTTCCGTCTACGAAGCGAACACGCAAGTGCAATCGACCCTGCTATGCGCCGAAGCATCGCAGATCGGTTGATCGAAGAGTACGGAAATGCACGCTCTGCGGCCGATGCTATTTGGGCGCTGGCGCGGGCCAACCGATGGACTCGCGAGGCCGCAGCCGCAGAAGCCTTTCTCAACGCGGCTCGACCGGCCCAGGCACCCGTCAACAAGGCGCAAATTGATCTCGTCGTAGCTTGGCACGGTGAACGTGTCGGCCGACTGATCCATGATGGTGTGGAATGGCGCTGGACGCCGGTCGAAGGTCGACAGCCGCCATTGATCCGCTCGATCCGCCCAGGCAGCCTCCCCCCTTTTATCGAGTCGCTCCTTCCGGAAGGCTGGCTAGCACACGTTCTCGATGATCGCGATGAACGGGAAACACTCCGGACGAGCCGTCGCTACATGTCCAACATAACGATCGTCGACGGGTCCGTCGACTTGGCAACTGTCCCGCAGGATGTTCTGCAAGGGCGTCTTGCTCACTTCCAGGCTGGCGGACTCTTCACTGGCCAATACAAAGGGCCGACCCGACGTTCCCCCGAGGATACCTTCCAGGATAATCTTGCGCGCCTGTTCGCGGACGCAAACACACCGCGGCTGTCCGGCGTCCAGATCAAGGCGCCGATGTGCCTCAAGCAGGACGGTGATCTGGTTCCAGCAATCACTGAGCCTTTCACCCATGTCCTGAAGCCTGCCGGGACGAGCGGTTTCGACGACCTGCCCATCGTGGAATGGATTTGTCTGATGCTCGCGCGCGAGGCCGCGTTCGATGTTCCGGAGGCGGCCCTCGTGCGCATGCCCGAGCAGATGCCACCTGCCCTACTAATCGAACGGTTCGACATTCGCCGTTCCGACAACGACATCCGGCGACTTGCGCTAGAGGATTTCTGCTCGGTCCTCGAGCTCCCGGCGGCCCGCAAATACGATGGCACCGTGGAGCGAATGGCGCGCGGCTTGCGCGCCTTGTCCACCGATCCCGTTGCCGACGTAGAAATCCTGTTCCAACGTGCTGTCTTTGCCTGGCTGATCGCCGATGGCGACATGCATCTGAAGAACTTGGCTCTGCTCAAAATTGCCGAGGACGGCGCCGATGGCTTCACGCAAATCCGGTTCGCCCCCGTCTACGACGCGGTAACCACCCGGCTTTTCCCGGGCCTCCAACACGACCGCGATGGCGTTAAAGCTCAATGGCAAGGACGACCGTTTGACCCCCGATGATTTTCTCACGCTTGCGCGGACGATCGAACTGCCAGTTTCCCGTGCCGCGCAAATGATGGCAAACTGCGCTCGTCGGACATTAGACTCGGCTCCCCATGTCGCCATACCGCTGGAGGCGGCTCCCAACGGGGATCTTATTCGGGATCGTATTGTCGCAATCGTGCAGCATCGCGCCGAACCTTTTCTCTGATCGAACCCGTGCCTCGGGGCGCCCAACGTCGGCCAGCAAAGCGACCAAGCGCGTGCCCAGGGCGAACGGTTGGCCTGCGCCTTCGGCCGCCAGGCCGCAAGGCTCGATCATTCCGTGCTCTATGTGCGCGTGCCGCGCCTGTTCGAGGACCTGGCGCTCGCCCGCCTCGATGGCCGCTTTCCCCGCCTCATCGACAAGCGCACCCGCGTCCAATTGCTCATTCTCGACGACTTCGGGACCCACAGCCTCACCGACCAGCAGCGCTTCCACCTGTTCGAAATCGTCGAGGAACGCTATCGGCGCAAATCCACCATCATCACCGCCCAGGCCCCGGTGGCCAAATGGCATGACCTGATTGCCGAACCAAACATCAGAGGCTGCCGTCATTCTCGACGGGGTGGTGTCTCATTTGACGATCATCGGCCCGCGTCACGGCCTAGCGGGTCAGCGTCTGGAGCTCGTGTCGTCCCGTTCTGCGCGCGGTCCGGCTTTCGTTGTTGTTCGACTATCTGACGGACGCCGCCGTTCAATTCGGCGCTCGGTGACCGACCTTGCAGCGGCGTCACCGGAAGAACAAGGCGCTTCGAAAGCGTTGGCCCGCATCAACGTGCGAACGCTGCTCACATTGCTGCACCATTTGAACAGCACGTTTGCCTCCCCTATCAAGGAGGTGATTCGCGATGAACATCCAGTCGAATCTTTATCGTGTCGCGTCCCAGACCCCCACCACCAAAGTTCCGAACCCGAGTATCATCACTCTGCCGAGTCTTTGGCTCAACTTGCCCGTGGAGAGGCATAAGCAGATCGCGCGCAGGGCTTCGCGCGGCTTCTCTTGCGGATGCGATCGATGGGCGCGCCGACAGCGGCGGATCGGCATGTTGAGAGCGTCGAATAGACCGGACGAGTGCGTCACTGCTGCGCATCGCGGCAAGCTCGCATACATTTACGTCCGCCAGTCCTCCGTGAACCAGGTGCGGCATCATCAGGAAAGCACGGAACTGCAATACCGCCTCGTCGATCGCGCGGTCGCTCTTGGCTGGCCGCATGAACGCGAGCATGTCATCGATGAAGATCTTGGCAAATCCGGAGCCGGGACCGTTGAGCGGGTCGGCTTCAAGAAGCTGATTGCAGAGATCGGACTGGGGAACGCCGGTCTCGTCATCAGCTTCGATGCCTCCCGGCTAGCGCGCAACAACCGCAATTGGCATCAACTCCTCGATTTGTGCTCGCTCTTCGGCGTCATCATTGCCGATGGCGAACTTCTCTACGATCCCTGCGCTTACCATGACCGCCTGCTGCTCGGTTTGTCCGGCATCATGAGCGAGGCGGAACTGCACCAGATCTGGCAGCGCCTCCATCAGGGCGAACGTCAGAAGGCGGCGCGTGGTGAGCTACGCCTTCCCGTTCCCGCCGGACTGGCGCATGGCCGCTCGGACCCAGATCAATTCTCAATCACGATGAGTAGGTGCAGGCGAGGCTCAGCCTGGTCTTCGCCAAATTCCGCGAGCTTCACAGTGCACGGGCCGTGATGCGCTACCTGCGAAAGAACGATCTGCCACTGCCTGTTCGCTCACTCCTCGGTCCTGTCATGTGGCGCCAGGCCGACAGTTCACGGGTTCTCAGCATTCTCGAAAATCTTGCCTACGCCGGGGCGTATGTCTATGGCCGCAGGCGGGTGGAAGGCGGGCGGATTCGCCATGGCGTTTATCGCCCGAAGGACGACCAAGATCCCCATCGCCGACTGGGAGGTTTGCCTTCAGGCTGCCCATCCTGGTTATATCGGCTGGAGGAGTTCATGGAGAACCAGAGGCGACTGGCAAACAACATCAATCGCTACAAGCCGGTCATTCCGGGATGTGTTGCAGCTTTTGCCGGCGTTGTGACAAAAAACCCTCGATCATGCTCGGCTTCAAGTCGTCCCTCACCGCCGGCATCATTCTGTCCGGCATCGAAATGGTCACATGATGCGCAAGCGACAGGCGAGGTACGCCTTTAATAGGAGTCCATCCCTGGCCCAACAGTTCGCCATTCTCGCCGCCTGACCAGCAGCGCACCAATCCTCCCTACGTCCCAATTCAGTCGTTGCAACCAAACCCGCAGGATCGCCATCGCGCAAATCGCCGGTAGCTTCAGGCTGCTGTCAGCTAGGGCTGTCAGAAGGGTTGTTATTGGAAAACCAATTCGGAGACCCTATGAACTAGCAGACCTTATGGCAAACGACGCCGGACCATCCACGAGCACGTGACAAACCAAGCGGAAGAAGTACGATGACCTCACCAACAGATACCGCCGCCGCGGGCTTCCCGAAGCCCTCGACGAAATTTTGGTCTGACTGGCTGCGCACGATACTTGCCGCGACCGCGCTGGCCCTGGTGACGACACCGCCCCTGCTCCGGCCCGCACCTACGGGTACGATCCCCACCCATGTTTCCTTGACCACCCTGGAAAACGGCCGTGCTGGGACCTCGATTGGTAGGACCCGCACCCCAAGTAAACCTATGGAACGGTTGCTGCGGGTCCTGATTTGACCCGCAGCAACGCGGTCGAGCCGGAGCGGCACATCGCCGCGACGTTGACCGACGCGCGGGTTTCGGCGATCTGCTTTTCCACGCAGTGGGTGGTGCCGTCCTATCACGGCCGCACCTGCGAAGGTTCCTTGTCCCAACGCTGGTAAAAGTTGCAACACATCCCTACGAAAAAGTCCGTGTTCAAAGGAGAGTGGTTTGAAACTCAATTCGATCGACCAATTCAGCATGGCAGCTTCGATGCAGGAGTACACTGCCGTGCAAGAACAGCACCCAGGCAACTTACAGCTCATTCCGCCTCATGCGACGCCCGCAGATGACCATGGAGCGATCCGGAGCCCTGACATCGGCGGGTCGATGCGGGTGCCGCCGCGGTCCGGCCTGCATAGCAGAGGCGGTTCACTGTGGTCGCGCGTGAGGTCAGCAGTTGGGAAAGCGGTTGGAGAATGTTGCGTCGGAAAGCCCTCTAGCGGGTCGGTGCAGGCGTCTGCCAGGGCGTCCCCGTCGGTTCTCCGCCCAGATCGAGATATCGGATATCTCGTTGGCCCGTTGTGGGACCACCGCCTGTATGACAATGGCGGCCAACCAATGCGGGATGAAATGATTCGTGAATTGGGGCAACGCGGGTTCCTACCGGCCCAGCGCAACCAGGAGCAGCGGGCACAATTCGAGATTAACGGTGAGCACTACACCGCCGAGGTGAAGCTAACACCGAACTCCGACGTGTTGCTTGGCCAAAGCAGACAAGTTTATCTCATCCACAATGCTCAAGACGCCTGAAGGCCGGGGGATGTCACGTTGACCCCCGATCAGTGTGGCCGGATGGGCGGGTGCTACCCCTTACCCGGGCCGGACGGATGTGTTGCAACTTTTACCGGCGTTGTGACAAGGAACCCTCGATCATTTTCGGAGGTTGCGATGTTCAAAGGCCGTCCAGTTCGACCGATCAGTGATCCTGCTGTGCGTGCGCTGGTACCTGGCCTGCAATCTCAGTCTGCGCGATCTTGAGGAGATGATGGCCGAGCGCGGCATTGCCGTCGATCACACGACCATCCACCGCTGGACCGTTCGTTTCTCGCCCCTGTTGCTGGAGCGCTTCAACCGGCGCAAGCGTAGCGTGACAGCCAAATGGTATGTCGACGAAACTTACATCAAGGTCCGCGGCCAGTCGATGTATCTCTATCGCGTCATCGACAGCGTCGGCGACACCGTCGAATTCTATTTCAGCGCGCAACGTGACCTGCCGTCGGCCAAGCGCGTCCTCGGAAAGGCGCTGGACCGTCATGGCCGGCCCGAGCGCGTCGTCATCGATGGGAGCCAGACCAACCTGGAGGCAATCGTTTCCTGCGTCGCTACAAATCGCTTGCAGGATCGTTCCCGGCGCCGGCTGAATCCGATCCGGATCCGGCAAAGCCAGTACCTCAACAATCGCATTGAGCAGGACCATCGACGGATCAAGCGCCGTATACGGCCGATGCTCGGCTTCAAGTCGTTCCCTCGCCGCCGGCATCATTCTATCCGGCATCGAAATGGCCCACATGATGCGCAAGCGACAGGCGAGGTACGCCTTTAATCCGAGTCCATCCCTGGCCGAACAGTTCGCCATTTTCGCCGCTTGACCGTACGCATACGACGAAGGCCGCATGATTGTTGCGCGCGCGAGGGCGCGGCGAGCTCTATGATGGCGCTACGTGAAGGTCAGTCGGCTTGCTGCTCGTCGGCCTGGCGCAGGCGCTGCCATTCCCAGGGCAGCAACTCGTGCAGACGCGACGCGGGAAGATCGGCGATGCGAGCCAAGGCGTCGGCGAGCCAGGCTTTGGGGTCGACGTCGTTGAGGCGTGCCGTGGTGATGAGGGTGAGCATGACGGCGGCGCGGTCGGCGCCGCGCTGGGAACCGGCGAAGGTCCAGTTGCGCCGTCCCAGAGCCATCGCGGGTTCATTCTGCCCATGTCGGGCAGATGGTAGAGTTTCATTATCGATGGCATCCATTTTGCGGTGGTTGTTTTCGGCACGAAGGTCGCGAGGATCGGGCCAGTGGTGCGATCGTGCGGGTAGAGGTTCGGCCGGGCGAAGTCATTCAGGTTGCAGAATGGATGCTGGACCGGGCGTTGTGCGCCGGCATGGAGATGGGCGAACCGCGCGTTGCGGTGACGAGCCTCATAGAACTTCATAGGCTGCTTACCGAGCGCGGTTTCAGGCAAACTTCGACGGATGGACTCACAGCCATCCAGGAGCCGCGCCATGAAGGCATTACCACCACCCGCGACATTGCCAATGCCGATCCAGCAACTAAGCATACCGTTCGATACACCGCAGATGCGGGGCCTGAGCGATGCGGAAAGGAGCGCCGTTGTCGCCAGGCTGGCAACCCTTCTGATGGCCGCGGCCGGCGTCGCGGCGAAGGAGGCGAGCGATGACGAGCAATAATCTCCTTCCCGCCACGGTGCTGAAGCGCAAGGCTGTGGCCTACGTTCGACAGTCGACTCCAGGTCAGGTCCAGAACAACCTTGAGAGCCAGAGGAGGCAATATGAGCTTGTCGATGTTGCGCGTCGCTGGGGCTTCCGCGATGTCGATGTGATCGACGATGACCTTGGTCGTACCGCCAGCGGCGCTGTTGACCGCCCTGGTTTCGAACGATTGGTGAGCGGCCTGTGCACGGGCAAAATCGGTGCAGTGCTCTGCCTCGACGCATCGCGCCTTTCCCGTAATGGCCGACATTGGCACCATCTCCTCGAACTGTGCGGCTTGGTTGAAGCGCGCGTCATCGATCTCGACGGGGTGTACGATCCTTGTCGTCCTAACGATCGATTGTTATTGGGCATGAAGGGCAGCATCAGCGAGTTCGAGCTTGGCATCTTGCGAACGCGCATGCTTGACGCGGCCCGCGCCAAAGCGCGGCGGGGAGAACTGCGCCTGAGCGTTCCGATCGGCTATATCTGGCACCGCGACTATGGGCTCGGGTTTGATCCCGATTTGCGGGTACAGGAAGCGATCCGCCTGATTTTTTCGCGTTTTCGCGAGCTTGGCAGCGCCCGTCAGGTCCTGATTTCGCTCACCGCTGATAATTTCCATTTTCCCCGCCCTTCTGACGGGCGCAAAACGGTGTCCTTCGGTTGGGTGCCGGTCCGCTATCGAAGCGTTATTTCGATTCTCAAGAACCCGTTCTACGCCGGGGTCTACGTCTATGGTAAAAGTGAGAAGCGAACAGAGATTGTCGATGGCCGGGCTCGTAAAAGCTACGGACACAGCAAGCTTTCGCAACGTGGGACGTGCTGCTCCAGGATCATCATGAAGGCTATATCGATTGGGATGAGTTTGAAAGAAACCAGCGCCTTATCGCCGTCAATGCCTTTGGTCAAAAAGGCGGAATCAAGTCCGGTCGTGGAGGTCGAGCGTTGCTCGCAGGCCTGCTCACCTGCGGCCGTGTGGAAGACGGTTGGGCGTTGTCTATTCGGGACGCCCTCCAGGTCACCCTTATTACCGCTGCGAACGTATCAACCAGATGTTGGCTAAACCGCGATGCATGACTTTTGGCGCTTCCCGCATCGACCCTGCGATCGGCAAGGAGATACTGAGGGCCGTAACGCCCATGGCGATCGAGGCGGCGATGGAAGCTGACCGAATGCATCGGGATAATCTGGAAGAACGGCACCGCATGATGGAGCTGGACTTGCAGCAAGCGCGCTACGAGGCATCTCTCGCGGAACGTCGCTATGCCGCTTGCGACCCTGATAACCGGCTGATCGCTGCTCAGCTTGAGAAGAGCTGGGAAGCAGCGCTCAGGCGCGTGGAAACGTGCGAAGCGGCTCTAACCCAAGCCCGACAAGTCGAACATGCAACCCCAACTCCCGATTTCGCCGGCATTGCCACCGACTTGGAGACCACCTGGCGCGCGCCTAATGTCGATATGCGTTGCCGTCAGCAACTCCTTCGCGCTCTTGTGTCCGATATCATCGCTGATGTTGATGAAGAGAAGCGCGAAGTCCTTTTGACGATCCACTGGAAAGGTGGCCAACATTCCCAGCTCCGAATCCGCAAACCGGCGAACATGGCCAGAGTACACCGGAAGCTGCCCTTGCAGTCATGAGATCCATGGCGACCCGTTGGTCCGACGCGGACATTGCCGCCACCCTCAACCGGATGGGAATGCAAACCGGACAAGGGAAGACTTGGACAGCGCGCCGTGTCGGGGCGCTGCGGACGGTTCATAAAATCCACGGCTATCGATCAGCCGAGAAGAACGGAGAATGGCTTACGCTCACCGAAGCCGCTAAAAAGCTTGGTGTTTCTGCCCATCGTGTCCGCCGGTTGATCAAGGAAGGGGTGCTTCCGACCGAGCAGGTTGTTCCTGATGCGCCGCATCAAATACGAGCGGCGGACCTGGAAAAGGACGAAGTAACCCAGTTTCCGCGTCACCGAGGCCCGTGTCGCATCAAAATGGAAAACCAAAAGTCCCTGTTTCCGGGCATTTGAAGAGGAGGTGTAGTATGAACCGTGCATTGCGATGCCCCGCAACGCTCTTTCGGCGGCGTTGTTGCTGAGGCAGATCCTGCCGTCATCGAGGAAGCGGGCGAAGTCGGCCCAGCGCCTGAGCATGTAGTTGATCGGCTTCAGGACCTCGGACGAGCGCGAGAGGGTTTCGCGCTCGCGGAGCAACCATGCGCGCATGTCGTCGAGAAGTGGTTTGTTCCTCTCCTGGCGTACGGCCCGCCGCTCGTCAGCGCTCCGGCCATTGATGGTCCGCTCGATTTCGAACAGTGGGTCGAGCCTCCTGACCGCCTCCAGCGCGATCGGGGAGACCGGCTTGCCCTCTTGCCGTCCCGGGCATTTTTCGCGATATCGGCCAGCTCGAAGAAGCCGCGCCGCGCATGGGCGAAGCAAAACGCCGGCGTGATCGGTTGTTCCTTCAGCTGCGGGTCGCACAGCGGCTCGAAGCCACTGTAACAGTCGCACTGAAGGATGCCGGCGAAGGCGGTCAGATGCTTCTGCGGGTGCTCGCCGCGTCGGTCGCTCGAGGCGTAATAGACCGCCGCCGGCGGCGCAGGTCCGGCGAAGGGGCGGTCATCGCGCAGATAGGTCCAGATCCGCCCGGTCACGCACTTGCCCTTCGCCAGGATGCGGATGGTGGTGTCGTCGCCATGAAGGCGCTCGGCAGCGAGCACATGGTTCTCGATTAGGCGGAAGAGCGGCATGACGGCAAAGGTTCCATGGCCGACCTGGTCGGCCAATGTCGACAGCGGCAGATCGATCCCCTCGGCCTTGAAGCGCGTGCTCTGGCGGTTGAGGGGAACGTGCATGCCGAACTTGTCGAACAGGATCATCGCCAGCAGCTTCGGACCGATGAAGCCCCGCGGCGTGGCGTGGAACGGCGCCGGGGGCTGGCTGACCTTACCGCAATCGCGGCAGGTGAACTTCTCTCGCACCGTCTCGATCAGCTTGAAGCGGCGCGGGATCTCTTCCAGCGTCTCGGTCACGTCCTCGCCCAGCTTCGACAGCCGCGATCCGCCGCAACAGATGCAAACGGTGGGAGGAGCAATGATGACACGTTCGCGCTCGATGTCCTCCGGCCAGGGCTTGCGTACCGGCCGCTTGCGCGTGAAGGCGCACGCTCTGTGCCTTCGCCGCCGCGGCCGCCGCGGCAACCTCATCCTCGCTTGCCGCGGTCACGAGATCTTCGAGCTGAAGTTCCATCTGCTCGATCAGCCGTGCCGTGCGTTCGGAACGCTGGCCGTATTTCTCGCGCTTCAGCTTCTCGATCATGAGTTGAAGATGCGCGATCAGCGCTTCGGTGTCCGACAGTTTCGCTTGCGCGGTAGCGGCCACCGCCTCGGCCCGCAGCCTCGCCTCGCGCTCGGCCTGCAGCGCCGCCAGGGGCACTCGCGAGGTCCAAGGGAAGATCGTGCGGCTTCAACGTCACGAAGCCAGTGAATCAGACTTTGCCTGCAATTTCAAAAGGTAAATGCTAGCCGACCCGCGTCGGACGCCAGGTTTCCTGAGGGTTGCGCCAATCGATCCCGGACAGGAGATAGCTCAACTGCGCCGTCGATATCGTAACGCTTCCGTCCGCCAGAGAGGGCCAGATGTAGCGGCCACGCTCAAGACGCCTCGTGAACAGGCACGATCCTTGCCCATCATGCCAAATGATCTTCAGGAGATCACCTCTTTTACCGCGAAAGCAAAAAATATGACCGCTCAGCGGATCCTTCTTCAAGATCTCCTGCACCCGTAGAGCAAGGCTCGGACAACCGCAGCGCATGTCGGTGTGTCCCGTCGCCAACCACACCCGCACCCCCGTCGGAACCGGGATCATCGCAGCGTTTCCAGGCCCCGCATGAGCCGCAGCAGCGCCTCAACATCAACGCTCCGCCTTGGGGGTGAATCGGTCGGAGGTTTCGTCCGGCGCCCGTTCAGGCTCACCACTTCCATCCGGCCAGCCGCACTCGCTATGGGCGTCTCAATCGTGCCGACGCGCTGTGGCTGAAACAAGTCGAGGCCCGCAATAGCTTTCCTCTACGATCCGAAGCTTCGTCGCGACCGGCCAACGCCGTCGCCGGCCCGTTTCCACGATCTCCATCCGCGTCACGACATGACTGTCAATATTGCTATCCATTTTGACAGTCAGCAGCCAAACGCATCAGCCCGCAAGGCGGCCTCGCCCGTATGCGTACGGTAAGGGACCGGCTCGCGTCAAAAGAATGCGACATCGGGTGCCTCATTCTGATGGTGGATCCAACAGCGCCGAAGGATGCCACACCCTCGCCGCTCGCCCCATAGCATCTACGCCAGTGGGACACGACCGCCACGGCGGTTCAGCGTACCGTCAGGTTCTGCCAATAAGGTAAGAGTCTTGCCTTCGAATTCCAGCGCCCTGATTCCGAAGCTTCGGGAGTCTTAACAATGTATCAGCTGGTGCCGCTACATTGACGTATGCTGGTGTGTTACTGCCAACCAAGTCAACACATGGCCAGCAGCGATGCTAAAGCGAATGTCATAGTGCTGACCCTCGATCAATTCGGGACAAATAGTTTGTGTTAGATGCAGTCGTAGTTGCCCGTTTCTAGGCGTCGTTCGCAACTCTGCACAGTCGAATCCAAAAAAGCGCCTTGCCACAGGATAGAGCGCTTTGAAGAGTGTTTCTTTGGCCGAAAAAACTAGGCTCGCCAGCCGGTCTGGAGCGAGGACCACTTGTCGAGCGATCAAGGCACGCTCATCCTCGTTGATGGTCATGTTTAGGATCGCATCCAGAGCATGACCGCTGGCCAGCGCCTCAACGTCGACACCTGCCCGCCAGTTCCCATTGGCGATGGCGAAACAAGCGCAATGCCCACGCGTATGGGTTATCGAACCAGCGGAAGACGAAGGCCAGAGTGGAGCCCCGCCGGGGCCGATTGGAATCTCAGCAGCGGCTTGACCCAGCGCACGCAATGCCGCGTGTGCCATCGCTCGCCCGGCTAAAAACTCAGCACGGCGTATGGCCACCGCTGCAGACAGACTGGCAGGGCAGTGTAACGCCAGCACGTTAAACAGGTCCTCCGAATAGCTTTTGAGATCAAACCTGCCGCGTACCAAGATCGCATTGTGAATGCCGGGATCATGTAACCCAACATCGGTGAAAAATCCACGTGAACGAGCAGATAGAGTGGCAAATTCGAGATCGGCAAAAACGGTCATATTCTGTCGCCTCTGCCCTTAACCCATGTCGCCATTTTTATCATGATATTTTCAGGGAACGAGTTTCAGTTCTGTTAATTTAAACGAATTCATTAAGACGCCGTTTGGAAAATCGAGGGGGTGGGGTTTTGCGGTGAAGCGATTTATGATTCAAGCTCTGGATGTGGACCGAGCAGAGCCGCGGGCGAATGGCCCAGATCGCCAAGAAGACCAAGCGCCCCCATCCGATTTGACGGACGAGGAATGGGAGCAGATCGCTCCGCTAATGCCCAAGCCCGGGCGTCGCGGGCGTCCGCGCGAGGTTGAATTCCGGGAGGTGATCAACGCCGTGCGCTACCTGGTCCGTTCCGGTTGCGGTTGGCGGATGCTGCCGATCCATTTCGGGCCGTGGCAGACGGTCTACGGCTGGTTCCGCGAGTTGGCGCGGCGCTTTCTGTTCCAAACCATCCACGACGTGGCGCTGATGCTGGATCGCGAGCGGGCTGGGCGCGAGGCCAGTCCCACGGCTGGCGTGATCGACAGCCAGTCGGTCAAGGCTCCGCAAGCTGAAACAAGGGGTTACGACGCCGGCAAGAAGATTGTCGGCCGCAAGCGACACATTGCCGTCGATACCGACGGGCGGCTCTTGATGGTCAACCTGACCACCGCCGACATCTCCGACAGCGCCGGAGCTCAGGCCATTCTCGACGGCATCCGCAGGCGTTGGCCCTGGGTGAAACATCTGTTCGCCGACAGCGCCTATGACCGGCTGAAGCTCATGGACAAAGCCGCCTATCTCGACTTCGTGGTCGAGATCATCCGTCGATCCGACGACCAGAAGGGCTTCCAGGTCCTGCCCCGCCGCTGGGTCGTCGAGCGTACCTTCGGATGGATGACGCGCTGGCGACGCCTCGTGCGCGATTATGAAAAGCGCATCGACGTCTCTCACGCCATGATCCTCGTCGCCATGGGTGGAAACATGATCCGACGAAATGCCCATCCCTGATTTTCAAAACAGATGGGGTGATTGGGGTCTCGGCCGAGCCGAAAGTGGGCGGCTGCTCCTGTCGGGATGTTAAAACGTGGTCGCTTTGGAGCGCCACAAACATCGGGAAGGAGCAGCCATGAAGTATTTTGCCGGACTTGACGTATCTTTGGAAGAGACCGCGATCTGTGTGGTCAACGAAACCGGCCGGATCGTGAAGGAAACGCGTGCGGCGAGCGAGCCGCAGGCGCTTTCGGCCGCCTTGCGGGAAGTCGATCTGCCACTGGACCGGATGGGTCTGGAAGCGTGTTCGCTGACGGCCTGGCTTCATAACGAACTGCGCGGCGAAGGCTGGCCTGCGATCTGCATCGAGACGCGGGCCGCCAATGCGGCGATGAAGACGATGCCCAACAAGACCGATCGCAATGATGTCCGCGCATTGGCGCAGATCATGCGCACCGGGTGGTATCGGCAGGTGCATGTGAAGAGCCGGCAATGCCGTCTGTGGCGCTCCCTGCTTGTTGCCCGCCGCACGGTGCTGAACGAAATGCGGACCATCGAGAACGTGGTGCGGGCGATCCTGCGGGAGGCCGGCCTCAAGCTGGGCAAGCCGTCGCGAACCGCCTTCGCCGATCGCGTGCGCGACGTGGCTGGCGCAGACCCGGTCGTCATGCCGCTGGTCGAGCCGCTACTGACGATCCTCGGCACCATGCTCGCAGAGTTCGCCCGCCTGACGAAGCAGGTTCTCGATCTCGTTCGCAAGGAAAAGGTCTGTCGGCGGCTGATGAGCGTTCCCGGTGTTGGGGCAACAGCTTCATAATACCCGCTATCAGTCGGGCGAGACGATTATCCGTTACCGATTCCATCCCCGTTACGGGGAAACGGTTACTGTTGCCGGGCGCAATCGTCGTGGTGACGAGGTCAGTCTGACCATCCGCCAGCCAGACGGCACCCTGGCGCATCTGCCGATCTGGATGACGGAAGATCAAGCGGAGGCGATGATGATGACGGAGCATCCCCGTCTGCCGCTGGCGTATCTGCACGAACTTCGTCTTGAGCTCGATGCCTGTCTAACCTTGCTGCGTGACGATTCCCGTCACGAAGGAGGAGACATGCATGAAGCAACGGCAACCCTGTCACCGCCAATTCGATCTCTTCGTGCCCAAGACCCCACCGGTACTGGTAGCAGCGTCCGAGCGGACGAAGCTATTGCCACTGGTGAGCGCGCTGCTGTCGGAAACACTCAGCGTCCCCGCAGTGACGGAGGCCGGCGATGAAGATCACGTCTGACCACCTGGCGCGCGGCGCCTTCATCTACATTCGGCAATCCACCGTCGATCAGCTTGCCAACAATCATGAGAGCCGGCGGCGTCAATATGGACTTGCCGACCGTGCCCATGCTCTTGGCTGGACGGATGTGACAGTCATCGACGACGACCTGGCCGCTCGGGGTCGGGCGTCAGTCGTCCGGGCTTCGAGAAGCTGTTGGCAGCGATCTGCGAAGGCCGCGTCGGTGCCGTTTTTGCGATCGAAGTGTCGCGTCTGGCGCGCAATGGACGCGACTGGCACACGCTGATCGAATTTTGCGGACTGGTTGGCACGGTGATTGTCGATGAGGATGGAATCTATGAACCACGCCATCCAAACGATCGGTTGTTGCTGGGCATGAAAGGGACGATGAGCGAACTCGAACTGTCGCTCCTGCGGGCCCGTTCGATGGAAGCCTTGAAGCAGAAAGCACGACGGGGCGAGCTCTTCTTCACGGTAGCTGTCGGCTATATGAAAATGGGCCGCGACAAGATCGAAATGGATCCAGACCTGCGTGTGCGAGAGGCGATCGGGTTGGTCTTCACCCGCTTTGCCGAAATGCAAAGCATCCGCCAGGTGTTCTTGTCGCTTCGAAGCGACCAGATCGCGCTGCCGTACCTCAACTCCAGGAACTCCGGACAACGGCAGGTGCTGTGGAAGCTTCCGGTCTATGCGACGGTGAGCAATCTTCTCACCAATCCTGTTTATGCCGGCGCTTACGCCTTTGGCCGAACCGGAAGTCGGACGATAATCGAAAACGGCCGCAAGCGAATCGTGCGCGGCCGTCGCAAAGATCGTTCAGATTGGGCTGTCTTGCTCGTTGACCATCACGAAGGCTATTTGTCCTGGGCGGAGTTTGAAAGGAACCAACGGCTGATCGCTGACAATGCCAACGGCAAGGGCATGATGGTGCGCGGGCCGGTGCGCAAGGGGGAGGCTTTGCTCGCGGGCCTGCTGCGTTGCGGCCATTGCGGCCGCCGCCTGCTCGTCAGCTACAACGGCACCAAGGGCGATGTCGGCCGCTATAAGTGTGACGCCACCCGAAGCAACCCTGGCGGTGATCCCTGTATCTCGTTCGGCGCACTGCGCGTCGACGAAGCGGTGGGTGTCGAGATCGTGCGGTTGCTGCAGCCGCTCGGCGTTGAAGCGGCCATCCAAGCGATCACGCAGTGCGAGCACCAGTCTGGCGAAAAACAGCGCCAGATCGAGTTGGCGCTCGAACAGGCGCGATATGACGCAACCAGGGCGCACCGACAGTATGACACGGTCGACCCCGACAATCGTCTGGTAGCTGGCGAACTTGAGCGACGGTGGAATGGCGCCCTCGCGAGCGTACGCGCTCTCGATGAAGAATTGGAGGCCCTGCTGCGACAGCGGCCGGCAGCTTTGGGCGTCGAGGAGCGCCAGCGTCTATTGCAAATGGGGGCCGATTTGGAGGCTGCCTGGCATCATCCGGCGGCCACTTCCGTCACGCGCAAGCGTATCGTCCGGGTCGTGTTGCGCGAGATCGTGGCACAGGTCGAGGGTGACGAGGTTCATTTGTTGTTGCATTGGCAGGGTGGCGATCACACCAGCCTGACGGTGAGAAAGAACCGGCGAGGTCAGACGCGGTGGTGCGTCGAGCCTGAGACGGTGGAGTTGATCCGCGCCTGCGCACGAATGATGCCTGACAAGGCCATTGCCGGCATGCTCAACCGGATGGGAAAGCGGATAGGTCGATCGAATGGATGGACACAGTCGCGTGTGCGGGGCTTCCGCAATACGCACGACATCGCGGTCTACAGGGATGGCGAATGGGCCGAGCGCGACGAAGTCACGTTGACTGAAGCCGCCAGCATGCTCAATCTGAGCCCTGCGACGGTCCTTCGCCAGATTCGCGCCGGCATCATCCCTGCCCAGTAATATTGCATGGGCGCACCTTGGGTTCTCAAACGAGGAAATATCGAAGATTCGCATCTGATCGAGCGGATCAAGTCGTGCTCCAAGGGGCCGCCATCATCAGATTCGGATCAGAAGACCCTTGTCTTTCAATAGCGTAGCGAGATGGGCATTATGACGTGGGACCAGGCCCCATCACCGCACTCGCATTCCGGGCCACGATCGACCGGCCGGACCGGTTCAGGCGTTCGAGAAATGTGGGCGCGCATCTCGGCCTGACCCCGGCGCGCTACCAGTCGGGCGAGACCGACATCCAGGGCAAGGTCAGCCGATGCGGCGACGAACTCGCCCGCACGGCCCTCTATGAAGCGGCCCATACGCTACTCGTACGCAGCAAGAAATGGTCGAGCCTCAGAGCCTGGGGCATGAACGTGGCCAAGCGGCGCGGTATGGCGCGAGCCCGGGTCGCTGTCGCCCGCAAGCTTGCCGTTATCCTGCATCGTACGTGGATCGAAGCGACCGAGTTCCGCTACGCGCACACAACCGGTCTTCGCAGCGGCGGCATGAAATGAGACAAGACCTGGAGGAGGAAGAAACACATATTCGCCCGCAAGGGTGATGCCGGATCGTCCGTGGGGACGATGGGCAAGGCGATCTCGGTGAGAGTCCCGAACCTTGGAGCCTCAGCCTTCAAAGGTCGTGAAACAGATTGAGACGCCTTGCTCTCCTGAACCCATCATGCGGCGGCCCAGCGCCGACCGCGAAGAGAAGCGCGTGACCCGCGGACGATACGATCCGGAAAAGAACAGGAGCAGCTTGACTTCAAAGACCCCAATCAGAGAGGACTCTCAGACGGGTCAGAGCAAGAGCTGCTCAAAATCGTACGCTAAGAGACCGTCAAAGGCCTACGTCAAGCGCAACAAGAACGATGCGGAAGCGATCTGCGAGGCGGTGACGCGACCGACAATGCGGTTCGTGGCTGTCAAATCGGCGGATGCCCAGAGCATTCTTCATCGGGCTCACCACCTCTTGGTTCGGCAGCGCACAGCGCAAATCAGCGCGATGCGGGCGCATCTGACAGAGTATGGCGTCGTCGCACCGAAGGGCCGGGCCCATGTCCGTGGTTTAAGCGAAGGTCTCGACAAGGGCCATGGGCCGCTCCCCGCAATGGCGCGACGGTTCTTATCCTCCTCGCCCGAACGATCGAGGGGCTTGGCGCGCAAACCCGGAAGATCGAGATCGAGCTTCTGGCGTGGTATCGCACGAACCAGGTCTGCCGGCGGCTCTCAACCATTCCCGGAATCGGGTTCATCACGGCGACCGCTCTCGCTGCCACCGTCGTCGACGCAAAGGTCTTCCGCTCCGGTCGTCAATTCGCTGCTTGGCTCGGCCTTATTCCAAAACAACCATTCCTCCGATGGCAAAGACAGAATGGGAGGAATCTCGAAGATGGGAGATCGCTATTTACGGCATCTCCTCGTCGTCGGCGCCACGGCGGTCATCCGGTACACGCGGCGAAAAGCGACGATCGTCAGCACCTGGGCGTTTGCTCGACCGTAAGCCGGCACGGCTGGTCACAGTCGCTGTCGCCAACGAGGTAGCGCGGATCGCCTGGGCGGTGATGGCGCGTGAGGAAAACTACCGCGCGACGCCTTCAATGGCTCGAGGGTGACGACGGTCGCGCGAAATGACATCCAGTTTGGGCAGGAGAGAACGCATCAGTGATGCAGATCCGGTCAAGCCGGGGATCGGGAGAACCTGAGTGATTCAACGCGCAGCGCAGCGCGGCAGCTTGATGAGGGCCCGATCCATCGACACCATCATGGCCAGCGGCCTGAGGCCGCACAAAAACGGGCCGAACACATGAATGAACCTGACCGCTTCAGTATTGCCATTGTCAGAATCTTCTTGCTCAACGGGGGCAATGGTATGGACCCCGCCCTCGCGGCGAGGTGGAATCTCGAACGTCAACTGCGATGAAGGAGGATATCATGCAGGTCGTTCGGATAGGTCTGGATTTGGCGAAAATTCTTCGAGATTCACGGCATCGACAAGCACGGGAAAGTCGTTGTGCGACAGAGGCTGCGTCGCGATGCGGTGGCCCGCTTCTTCGCCAATTTGCCGGCGTGTCTGGTCGGCATGGAGGCTTCGAACGGGGCGCACTATTGGGCTCGCGTGCTCACCGATCTTGGTCATCAGGTGCGGCTGATCAGCCCTCAGTTCGTGACGCCATACGTCAAGTCGAACAAGAACGACCGGAACGATGCGGAAGCCATCTGCGAAGCGGTCGGTCGGCCGTCGATGCGCTTCGTGCCACCGAAATCAGCCGATCAACTTGCGGTGCAAGCCGTCCATCGCATTCGCCGACGTCTGGTCGCCGACCGAGTCAGGCTCGTCAACCAGGTTCGCGGTCTTCTGTCCGAGCATGGGATTGTCATTGCTCGTGACATCGCGCAGTTGCGGCGCGGCCTTGCCTTCATCGTGGGGAACGACAATGACGGCCTCAGCGAGATGATCAGAGAGCTCATGAGGGAATTGCAGGCGGAGTTGGCCGAGCTCGATGCTCGCATTGCAACCTATGACCGGCGGATAAGGGAAATCTTCCGTACCAGCGACAGTGCCAGCGGCTCGGGAAGATCGAAGGCATCAGCCCTGTGACGGCAACAGCATTGATCGCCGCGGTTGGCGATAGAAGCTGCTTCAAGAACGGCCGTCAGTTCGCGGCCTGGCTTGGCCTGGTGCCGAAGCCGCGATCCAGTGGAGGGCGCACCCGCCTGTTCGGCATCAGCAAATGTGGCGATGGGTATTTGCGCACACTGATGATTCATGGCGCTCGCGCCGCTTTAAGCCGGGCTGGCGGCAAGCAGGATCCGCGAAGCCACTGGCTCGGCAAGATGCGGCAACGGCGGCATCCCAACGTCGCAGCCGTTGCGCTTGCCAACAAGAATGCACGAATCGTGTGGGCCATGCTCTCGGGCGGCACGGATTACGAACCGGCGCTGCCAGTGAAAGTAGGCTGAAGCGAAGCGGCACCCGATATACGAAGCCAAAAGGGAAAAGGAGGTCCCACCCCGCAATTGCAATAAATGGCAGGAGATGGTGAACCGGTCATCCCGTCGCTTCCCGAACCTGATGTGTGGACCGGCATGGCGTCAGCCAATGTCACGGGGGCTTTGAGGTGGAAGCGGGCGGGACACATGAATCACAACCAAGCCTCAGACGGAACCCACAGCCAGCCGATTTTCAGAACGGTCTCTTATTTCGACTTTGTACGTTAGGTGGCAAAGCACAGGGCTTGCGCCATTCGCAGGATGCGCTCTTGCGGGATATTTTGTCGCTCCCGGTTTGGCGGGGAGTGTTGATTAATTTCGCCGATCCAGATTGCGAGGCGGACGGCGCCGATGGCGTCGCTGAACGTCAGGCTGGGTTTTCGGTACCACGCTGCGGCGTATGGGGTGGTATTGCCGGTGAGCAGATCGCAGGCCCATAGCGATATGAAGCTGTAGAGCCCGAGCAATGCCGGGGTGGTTCGTGCAATGGCCTTGTCGGACCATTGCCGCTGGGTCTCAACGCCAAGGTGGGCACGGGTCTCAGCGAACGTGACCTCGATTTGCCAGCGGCGGACGAACAGGGCGATGATTTCGGCGGGCTCGAGGGCGATGTCCGTGCTGAAGAAGGCTTGAGGGGCGCGTTTGCCATCGGGATCCCGGACCAGCACCCAGCGGATCGGCATTACCGGGGTACCGGGCCTGTACCACAAGGCGGTATCAGACGTGATCTCGAGCGTCTTGCCTTCGACATGGCCATACCAGGCGGACACGATGATCCTGGCCCAGGTCGTGGCGGGGTTGGACAGGAGTGTCTTGAGCTTTGGTAGCGCTGGACCTTTTTGCGCTGGCCGACCGACGGTGCGCGTGGTCCGCTTCGACGGCGGCGCAAACAGGCTGGCATCCAGTCGCAGCCGGCTGATGAGCGTTGCCCTGGCAGTGATGGCATGGGCAAGTTCATGGACGGCAAAGCTGCTGTCGCCCACGAAGATGATGCGGCGCCCCGGCAGCCAGCGACAGAGTTGCAGTGCGCCCTGCCGCGCCCAGTCGGTCAGCAGCTTGTGGCGCCGCCCGCGTTGATGGTCGGATCGCTCGGACGGAGCAAGCAGGGTCAAGACCGGCAAGGCCTTTACCAGGCTCGTCCATGGCACCGGGGTCAGCACCATGAAGCTCAACCAGCGCAGGCCACTGGCTTTGACGAAATGGCCATGGCTGGAGCGCACTGGGTCCCGGTAGATGCCCCGTGCGCTGATCCGGCGTCCCCATCGTCGTTCGATGGTGTCGTCCATGCCAATGACGATGAGGCCATCCGGCACGAGCCGTTCGATCACAAGGCCCAGCAATCGCCTGGCAATGCTGCGGGGACTCCAGCAGGCTCGGTTGAGGATCTGGTGGTAGCTTGCAAAGTTGGCGGCCTCGGCTCGGCCGGTCATGCGTAGGCAGGAACTGACGGTCCGCTTGCCCGGCGCCAGCAAAGCTCCCATGACCAGAACAAGGACATGTTCCCAACTGGGCGCTGTGAAGCAGGTGCGCAACGCTTGAAGCCACTGGCGCAGGATCTGGGGAACGGCATCGCCGACAGCGGCGCTGGGATGGTGCAGCATCCCATGCTTCGAATCCCGGCCAGCACATGTTGCAAGGCAATGACCCTGCGGCGAAGTGAATCAGGCCTGCCCGGGCCCGCGGCAGCTATGACTGCACAATGGAAAAGGACGACGTGGCCCTGCGCATCGAAGCGTTCGACGAGGCCAATGGTGGCGGCGTTGGCTGCTACCAGGACAAAGGTGCCTACCACCTGTACCTGCTGGCAACCGAGGCGCCGATCGCCCGTCTCAAGCCGACCGGCAGAGGCGATGAGGTCAGGATCGCCTACTGGTCACACCGCCGAAAATGGGAAGACATCGACGATATGGGCGGCTGTGTCCTGCCCCTCGATCAGGCGCTCAGCCACATCGCAACCAACAGCCTTTTCTGGACCTGGACCTGACCAAGAACGTACAAAGTCGAGCTTACACGCAGGCTCGCAAGAGCTTGAGATCAAAACATTCTTTTTTAATTCAGGCTCTTAGACCCAACTTAAACACCGCGAATTGGAAAGCGCTGGTGTTTCAATGTGTTGAGGGCGTGCGCAGGGTTGTTAGCACTACGAAGCGCTCGAGGGAGGGTTCCGAAGCCGGCTCAGGCAGCCTGTGCTTCGGCCACGTTCGGCGGCAAGGCGACGCCGGCCGCGCGGAAGACGTTGCCGATAGATCCAGTTGCCGGCGTGCGAACGGTGATCACCTTGCCGTCCTTCTCGATGACGCCGGTCTGTAGGCGGTCGAGTTCCCGCAGGACGTCGGCCCATTCGGGCTTGATGGCGGCCGCTTCGCAGCGCTTGTGCAATTCCTTGCGCAATACGAGGGCGATAAACGAACAGAACACATGGCCGCGGATGGCCTCGTCGGAGGAATGATAGATCGGCCGGGTGCGCATCAGCGCCTTTGCTGTGCGGAACAGCTCCTCCACCTGGAGGAGGTCGCGATATCGCAGGACGGCCTGCAGCGGCGTGATCCTGGCATTGGTGCGCAGCACGAAGATGCCGTCATACCTTGCCTCGTCAGCGATCTTGCCGGCATCGATCTCGAAAGCGCCGGGGCTCGTGCTGCGCAGATAGCGGCGGTAGGCCGAGTTGCCGACAAGCGCCTTGTCGCCCTTCTTCAGCTGGCGGTCGAGGCCCTCGACGATCGCGGCACGATCGGCACGGTCCTTGTCCGCCTCGGCTTCATTGCGGGCGACAATGTAGCGCCGTCCTTCGACGGTCACCTCCTTGACGAAGAGCTGCGTCTCGCCGGTGGCGCGTTCGATCAGCAAAGGCGTGAAGCGCTTGTCGTCCTCGAGCACGACACGGCGCACCAGGACGTCCGTCCTCTCGCGCACGCCGAGCACGTATTCCAGCCCGCGCTCCTCGAGCGCGGCCATCGTGGCAGCGGAAATCATGCCGCGGTCGGCGACGACGCAGACCCGGCCGATGCCGAAACGATGACGCAGCCGGTCGATGACCGGGATCAGCACGCTGACATCGGCGGTGTTGCCCGGCCACATCTCCGAGCAGACGGGTCGGCCCTCGCCGTCGATCACCACGCCGACGATCATCTGGTTGAGATCGGGCCGATGGTCCTTGGAATGGCCATGGGCGCCGAGCGTGGCGCCGCCGGCGCCTTCGAAGGAGAGCGAGGTGGTATCCATAAACACGACACTGAGGTCGGTGAAGAGATCCTTGCGCCTGGCGAACAGCGCTTCCTCGATCTCGTCCTTCACAGTGCGCGGCGAGAATGGCGTCGCATTGGCTTGGCGCGCCTCGGGCAGTTCCTCGCCGAGCCAGGCCATGGCCCGGTAGAAGTGATGCAAGGCAAGATCGTCGGCGCCGGGGATGTCGTAGTCGACGAGCCACTTCTCGCAGGCCCTGTCGGAGCCGGAGGCCATGATGCGGTGAAGCACGGCAGCAAACACGGCCCGTTCGACGGCAAACTCGAACTTCCGCTCCGTCAGCAGCCCTTCGATGACCGCCCGGCAACCGGTGTCCTCCCACAACCGGCCGAACAGCAGCGGTGCGCCAATGCGGCGGGTGTGCAGGCTTGTCGAACTTTGCTCGATGGCCTGCAAGACCATGGCCCGCTCAGCGTAGCGGCCAACTGAAGAGGCGAGCCGATCGAGATCACCCGAGGCCAGGACCGCCTCCTTGCGCCCGAGATTGCGGATGATCCGCTGCTTCATCCGCCCTTCCTCGCGCACGCTCTCGACGAGGTAGAGGTAGGTGTAGCCGCGGATGTTCTTCTCGCGCACGAACATGCAATCAGCATTACCAAAAACGGTGATTCGTCAAGCTCCGCGCTTCAAAGCAGGACATTATTTAGCATTACGCCTAAAAACCGCGCCTAGCTCCACCTCAACAAAAACAACGAGATAACGCAGAAAATGCGCCGGAATCTGCCGGCAACTGTTCAAGTCGGGTTAGACATTCTCACCATTTGGACGGAAAAAAGCGAGTACTCTGCTAAACTGTCGGAAAAACTCACGGACTGCGTATTCCTGCCAAAGAAAGCTTTGCTGATGTTCTTCGGCTGCAGGACTTATCGAAGTGAGTAGTATTACAGTATAATGGTCTACTGGGCGAGAAGTGCTTTCGCGATCGCAAAGAGCTCCAGCGCTTCCGGATTGGCGAGCGCTTCCTTGTTCTTCACCGGTCTGCCATGCACGACCTCGCGGACGGCGAGTTCGACGATCTTGCCAGACTTGGTGCGCGGGATGTCGGCGACCTCTATGATCTTGGCCGGCACATGCCGCGGCGAGGCGCCGGTGCGGATCTTCGTCTTAATCTTCTTTTCGAGATTGGCGTCCAACTCTAGCCCGGGTGCGAGGCGGACAAAGAGGATCACCCGGACATCGTCCTCCCAGTCTTGGCCGATGCAGATGGCTTCCGCGACTTCATCGAGCTGTTCGACCTGGTTGTAGATCTCTGCGGTGCCGATACGGACGCCTCCGGGATTGAGTGTGGCATCCGAGCGGCCGTGGATGATCAGGCCGTCATGTTCGGTCCATTCGGCGAAATCGCCCTGCCACCAGACATTGTCGAAACGCTCGAAATACGCCGCGCGGTATTTCGCGCCTTCCTTGTCGTTCCAGAAGCCCACCGGCATCGAGGGGAAGGCGCGGGTGCAGACCAGCTCGCCCCTCTCCCGACGCACCGGCTTGCCCTCGTCGTCCCAGACATCGACCGCCAGGCCGAGTCCTGGGCCCTGAATCTCACCGCGCCATACCGGTTTAACCGGATTGCCGAGCACGAAGCAGGAGAGGATGTCGGTGCCGCCGGAAATCGAGGCGAACTGGACGTCCGGCTTGATGCCTTCATAAACGAATGAAAAACCTTCCTGCGAAAGCGGCGAGCCGGTGGAGGTGATGTGGTGAAGCTCGGAGAGGTCATGTGTCTTTAAGGGTTCGATGCCGCCTTTGCGGATGGCATCGATATATTTGGCGGAGGTGCCGAAGACGGCGAATTTCTCTTCCGCTGCATAGTCCCACAGCACGTTGCCCGTGGGCGCGAACGGCGAGCCGTCGAACAGGCAAAGTGTTGCGCCGCTCGCCAGCCCCGAGGCCAACCAGTTCCACATCATCCAGCCGGCGGTGGTGAAGTAGAACAGCTTGTCGCCATCGCCGACACCGGAATGGAAGCGGTGCTCCTTCAGATGCTGCAACAGCGTGCCGCCGGCTGAATGGACGATGCATTTCGGGACACCGGTCGTGCCGGAGGAGAAGAGGATATAGAGTGGGTGGCCGAACGGCAGTTGCTCGTATTCCACGGGCCTCGCGGTGAAGGGGATGGTCGCGGCATCCATGGTGCGGCCATCGGCGAGCGATGCGGCCAGCGCTTCGGCGTCGCCGGCGTAACCCACTACCATGACGGCGCAGCCGAGCTTGGGTGCGACGTTCCGGACCTCGTCGGAGACGTCCTGCAGCTTGCCATTGTACCAATAAGCGTCGCAGGTGATGAAAAGCTTGGGCTCGATCTGGCCGAAGCGGTCAAGCACGCCCTGTTCGCCGAAATCAGGCGAGCAGGACGACCAGATGGTGCCGATCGATGCGGCGGCCAGCATGCAGGCAATGGTCTCCGGTATGTTCGGCATCATCGCCGATATGCGGTCGCCCCTGCCCAGCCCCATCGCGCGGAATGCCTGCTGCAGCTTTGAGACGGTGGAATGGAGCTGATCCCAGCTCCAGCGGTAACTGACCTTGTCCTCGCCGCGGAAGATCAGCGCATCCTCGGGACCATGCTTGATCAGGAGGTTTTCAGCGAAGTTTAGGCTGGCGTCGGGAAAGAAGCGAGCGTCGAGCATGACGTCGCCGTTGATGAGATCGCGCGGCCCGGGCTGTCCAATCACGCCACAATAATCCCAGACGGCAGACCAGAAAGTCCCGCGTTCATCGATTGACCATTGTTGAAAGGCATCATGGTCGGGTAGATCGGCCTTGTAGGTGCACGCGCAGAATTCGCGAAATCTCGTGATTGCGCACGTGTGAATCTGGTCTGCGCCGGGCTGAAATAAGGGTGAGTCGATCATCGACGAGTTCCTTGAATCAAACATTTTGGCGGCCGGGGGGCAGATGCCAGACCGATGCGATAGCAGGCGCCGAGCACAACAGATTTAGCCTTAGTGCGACCAGGTGCCTTCTCGGTGTTCAACCGAACAGATCAACCCGCGTCCCGGCAACGCCGGAGCGCCCTGATGCGCCAACCCGTTAAGAGGAAGAGAGGCTAGTTGGGCCGCGATGAGTGCGCATAGCGGCATCGAAACAAATCCTGCATCTCGGGAGAGCTAGCCTAGATAGGATGCTATGACTGCAGGGTCGTCCCTTATCTCTGCTGCTGGCCCGCACAATGCAACGCGCCCCTGCTCAACGACATAGGCATGTTGTGCATACTCAAGCACAAGCATGGCGTTCTGTTCGACGATCAACACACCGATCCCGTTTTCGCGCGAATAGTCGCTGATGGCCGAGATGAGCTGCTCTTCGACCTTAGGGGCGAGTCCAATAGACGGCTCATCAAGCAGAAGCATTTTCGGCTGGGCCATCAGGGCGCGGCCGAAAGCCAGCATCTGCTGTTCACCGCCGCTCATTCTACCGGCTTGTTGTTTTTGACGGTTGGCGAGCACAGGAAAGAGTTCAAAAATCCGCTCCAGCGTCTTGCGCCGCATTGCGGGATCAGGCCGAACGGTCGCGCCAAGCAACAGGTTCTCCAGGACCGACAGTTTCGGAAAAAGCTCGCGTCCCTCGGGCACTAGCGAGACGCCTTTTCGCACGATCTCATCCGGGGCGAGCCCATTGAGCCTTGCACCGTCCAACCGGATCTCGCCGGAAGCAAGTTTAACGAGACCGCAGATAGCATTCATCAGGGTCGTCTTTCCCGCGCCGTTGCTGCCGACAACTGCAGTCACTTCCCCAGTGCTGGCCGTAAAGCTCATCCCATTGAGCGCGCGGACGCCGCCATATTCGAGTACGAGATCTTTCGCCTCAAGCATCACTATTCCTCTTCTGACCAAGATACGCCTTGATCACTTCAGGATGACGTCCGATTTCCTCAGGCTTTCCTTCCGCAATGACGCGGCCAAAATTCAAAACGGTGATCCTGTCACACAGACGCATCACCGATTTCATGTCGTGCTCGACGAGCAAAATCGAGATTCCATCTGCTCGCAGTTGTTCAACCCGTGTCGAGACTTCTGCCTTTTCGGTTGCATGCAGCCCTGCCAACGGTTCGTCCAGGAGCAGTATTCGAGGGCGGGCCGCCAGCGCGGTTGCGATGCTTAGTACGCGCCTCAAACCACCTGGAAGGTTTCCAGCAGGTTCATTGGCGCGTGATGCAAGCCCCATCCGCTCCAGTGCCTCGAACGCAGCAATATTGATCTTCGCGGTCTCTCCGGTCGGTATCCATCTCTTAGGGTTCCACGCTGACCCCTGCGCAGCTCGGACGCCGAGCGCTACGGCTTCAAGCAGGGTTCCTGAAGTGTAGACCCTCGTAAGCTGAAATGTTCGAACCAGGCCCAGCCTGGCAACACGATGCGAGGGGAAACCTTCGACGCGAACACCGTCCAGGCTGACGTCACCGGCAGAAGGTTTCAAGCTTCCGCTTATTAGATTCATCGTCGTCGATTTGCCCGAACCATTCGGCCCGATAAGGCCGCGGATTTCGCCCCGTCCGAGCTTGAGCGACACTCCATCTACCGCTTTCAAGCTGCCGAAGATCTTGCTTAAATTATTGATCTCAAGCATTTTTAATCCTCCAGACCATGAGGCGGCCACGCGCCCATTGTCCGAAGAGTATTGCGATGATGACAAATACGCCCCAGATCATCGGGACGAATTCAGGGACAAATCTGAAGATTTCTTCGATCAGCGTAAGAAACAGCAGTCCGAGAATTGGACCGGAAAAGCGGGTCGTGCCACCGATCACACAGGCCGCGACGACCTTGAACATCAGCATCGCATTTATGTCCGATGGCGAGACGATGCCGTTGTAAGTGGCGAACAAACCTCCCGCTATTCCGGCGCCGAATGAGCCAAGTATGAACGCCAAGGCGCGCAACGCCCAGGCATCGATCCCGATCGACGACGATAGTGCCTCGTCCTCGCCGACAGCCTTGATCTTCAAACCGGCGTCGGAGGCATCCAGTGACGCGTAGAAGATGCCCAACAAGACCAGCACAGCGGCCACCAAGCATAGGAACTCCAGCGTCGACGACGGATTAGGCAGGATTTCAGGCCGCTCGATAAAGGCGATGCCCGATGTGCCGCCAGTGATTTCCCGGAACTGAATGAAGCATTGGCGCAGCGCCTCTCCCGCCGCAAAGGTCGACAGGAAGAAGTAATATTGGCGGGTCTGAAGCACGGGGTAGGACAGCAGCGCTGCAAATAACGCCGCGAACAATCCTCCTGCGACTATTGCCACCAGCACCGGCAGGTCGAATGGCGGCTTCGAAAGGATTGCAACGGAGTAGCCGCCGATCCCCATGATGGCGATATGAGCGAACGACCAACCTCCCATTGTCGTGATGGTGCGATACGACAGAACCAGGATGGAAGTCATGCCGAAAAGCACGAATACACCAAGCATATAGTTACTGCCGACGAAGCCGCCGACGACAAGCGCGGCGCCCAGTGCGCACACGGTCATTAAATCGCGTCGGAACGCACTCATTATTCCTTCTCCCCGAACAGGCCAGATGGCTTAACACTCAGGACGAACAGCATGACGGCCGCGCTTGTGAGAGCGAGAAAACGTCCGGCACCGAACTGAGACATGAGGGTATCGAGGACACCGAAAATAGCAGCGGCAGCAACCGCGCCCCAGATGTTGCCAATACCGCCAACGATGATGATGATGAACGCCTTCCATAGCGCACCCGCGCCCATGAAGGGAGAGATCTGGCTGATGGGACCCATGGCCGCACCGCATATGCCCGCGATCGACGATCCGAGGATGAGCGTAAGTCGGCCCACCTTCTCGGTTCGGATACCTTGCAAGAGGGCGCCACGCGGATTTTGAGCCACAGCGCGAATGCGCCGGCCTGCCTCGGACCTCATAAGAAATACCCACAGACCGGCTGCTAGCACAGCGGCCACCCCAATGACGACGAGTCTCGATGCCGGAAGAATGGCGCCGCCGAAGTTCACGACGCCTCGCATCGGCGGGGCGATCGAAAGACCAACGGGCCCAAAGATTTGAAAGACAATCGTCTGAATGACATACGACAACGCAAGCGTTGATATGAAAATCGCCAAAGGCTTGTCGCCGAGTGGCACGACCATAATTCTGTGTAGCACCAGGCCGAGCAGCCCGGTCACCGCCGCCGCCACGATTGCACCGATGGCCCATGCGACTGGACCACCCAGCTGGGGTGAGAGAGTCGAAATACAGAGATATGTTGCGTATGCGCCGATCATGAAGAATTCGCCATGGGCGAAATTAATGATCCGCATCACGCCGAAAACCAATGCCAGACCGAGGGCGAAGCAAAGGTAAAAGGACGTGAGCGATAGGCAATTCAGTAAGATTTGCATCGGGTCAATCACCTGAGAGAGGTCGGAGTAGCCGCGGCACGTCCGCGGCCACCTATGCCGATAAGCCTCACTTTGCCGAGACTTGACCGCCTTCAGAGAGTGCTGGCAGTGCTGCGTCTTTGTGAGCGTTCCACCAGGCAGCCACATCAACGACGGCGGTAACCTTTACACCACCCTTGTCGTCCGTCACGTAGACCGGGAGTGGAGTCATCAGCCAGTTGTTGGCACCGAAGATTTCCGATCCACCCCAGCGCGAAGGTCCGAAAAGCGGCTGATCCACGGTATCGCTTGCGAAGAGCGCGTCGCGCACGCCTGCGCCGGTGGGATCTGAGGACTTCTGTATCCCCGCCTCGATGGTTGTCATCGCTGCGTAGGCGACCGACGCGAGCGCCGACCATTCCTTCTCGTCGAACTTCTCGACGTAGGTCTTATAGAACGCCGACACGCGCGGGCTGAAGTTCGGCTCGGAAGCATCGACGACATAAGCGCTGAAGATCCGGCCAGCTACTTCTGCAGCCGGGACACGTTCCGTTACCAGGCCCATGGTCCAGCCTTCGCTGCCGTAGAGACCCTTGTAGCCCAACTGCTCCGTCGATTCGACGAACAGGGCCTGCTGTCCAGGTGTGAAGCCCAGCTCGACGATAAGGTCGGGATTGGATGCAATTACCGGCGTGGCCAGGCCGAGCATGTCCGACGTTGATGCCGGATCGTAGGGCTGCGAGTAAACGATCTCGACGCGATCCAGGTAGGGAGCGAGGCCTGCCTTGTAATAGGCAAGCGCCGCCTGGCCGAAAGAGTGGTCGGCCGTTACGATTGCGACACGCTTGATCTCCGGCCGGCTCTCCAGGAGATGGCTGACAAGAAACATGTATGACGCCGGTGAGCCGGTGACCGAACCGATGAGGAACGGGTACTTCGGGCCGAGATAGCCGGCACCATAGCTTGTTGTCAGAACCTTGTTTTCGGTGGTGATCTCGGCGACGGCCTGGCGTGAGGCAGGTGTAAAGGTCTGGAGAATGAATTTCACCTTGTCATCGAGAATTGCACGGCGGAAAGCGTTCAGCTCATCACCGGCTGTGTAGCAATTGTTGTCGTAGCCAGTTACCTCGATCTTATGCTTCTTGCCCGTTGCGTCGGCGATACCGCCGTTCGCGTTGAATTCTTCTGCCCAAATCTGAACACCGCGAGTAATCGGAACGCCCCATTGAGCGCACTCGCCTGCCTGTGGCTGGACCACTCCAACTTTGATCGTATCTTCGGCGGCCGCCGAAGTTCCTAGAGCACCACCGGCAAGTACGCCGGCAATCAGCAGTCTTGTAAGCACGTTCATTTCACTTCTCCCTGTGTTGAAGTTCCCCAATTTTTCTACCTGAGTATCTCGGTGTTACCGCACACACCCAATGACTGCCCCGAGATTGATCTGCCTGCATCGGACGCGACGAAAACCGCCAGATCCGCAATTTCCTCAGGTTCGATCATTCGACCCAGTGATATCGTCGCCACTTCCTCGGCCTCGATTTCGGCGAGCGGGCGTCCGGTAAGTTCTGCTCGGGCGGACATCACTCGCTCCATGCGCGGCCCACGGACTGAGCCGGGAAGGATTGCGTTCACGCGGATGCCGAACTGGCCGACCTCCATCGCGAGCGATTGGGTAAGGCCGATCACGGCCCACTTGGCTGCCGCGTAAGGCGTCCTCATCGGCATGCCCAATCGTCCTGCCGCCGAGGACATGTTGAGGATCACCCCCGACCGCTGTGTCTTCATCCCGGCCATCACACCGCGAATGAACAAGAACTGGGCGGTGAGATTGACATCGACCGTTCGCGCCCAGTCCTCGGGCGAGACGTCCTCGATCGCAGCCGTCGGACCGGCAATGCCGGCATTGTTGAAGAGGATGTCCACTCCGCCACCCAATCCCGCGAGCATCGACTGGAGAGCGGCCGGAACGCTGGCGGGGTCAGCCACATCGCATACGACTGCAGTGGCTTCGGGATAATCCGAGGAGAACGAGCTAACCGAAGCGGGATCAATGTCACAGACTGCGACCCGCGCACCGGCTTCAATCATTTTCTTCGCGACGACCCTGCCAATACCGCTGGCACCGGCAGTGATGATCGCGCGCTTGCCAGAGAGAGGGCTCATGCTGCTGCTCCCAATCCAAGGCGATCGCGGGTCGCGGCGGATGACATAATCCGCACACCCATGCGTTCGACGATTTCGCGCGCACGCTGCACAAGCACGACATTCGTCGCCGGAACACCCCGGTCGAGCCAGATATTGTCTTCGAGACCGACACGCACGTTCCCACCAAGCAGAACGGCCTGGGCGACCATCGGCATCTGCATGCGGCCAACGCCGAAGGCGGACCAGACAACGTCGGCGCCGCGGGCTGCGTCCGCCATGGCCTTCATTGCCGTCGTGGTGGCCGGAGCGCCCCAATTCACGCCCAGGCAAAATTGGATCATTGCAGGCTCGGCGAACGCGCCTTCGCCGATGAGCTTCATGACGAAGTCAAGGTGGCCGAGGTCGAATACCTCGAGCTCGGGTTTTACACCGTAACCCCGGATCAAAGCCGCACCTTCGCGAATTTGCTCGGGCGTGGAAATGTAGACCAGATTGCCTTCACCGACGTTGTATGAGCCGCAGTCGAGCGTGCAGATGTTGGGCCGCAGCGCCTCGACGTGGAGGAGCCGGGTTTTCTGGTTGACGAGATCTGTGCCAACGACGGCCTTGGTCGGATACTCGGCGTCGAGAACGAGGTCGCCGCCCATGCCCGCCGTCATGTTGACGATGATGTCCTTGTTGCGGTCACGAACGCGCTCAAGCACTTCTGCATAGAGTTTGACATCGCGACTTCCGTCCGTCGTCTCCGGATCGCGAACATGGACATGCGCGATCGCGGCTCCGGCTTCGGCAACGGCCAAGACGTCGGCCGCGATCTGCTCTGGAGTCACGGGGACATGCGGGTTCTTCTTGGGGCCCGCCCCGGCGCCGGTAACGGCACAGGTGATAAAGATTTCGTTGTTCATGCTTGTTGTCTCAGCTTGGAGGTTTCGTCTGAAAGAATTTCAAGAGTTTTGGGGTCGATCGCCACGCCGTAGTCCCGGCGTGCGGCTTCCGCCGAAATGTAGCCGTCGATCACGTCTTCGCGGACACGCTCAGGATTTCGGGAGCGCGCAACGCCCCAGCCGCCGCCACCTGTGGACAGGAATTCGAATGCTTCGTTCGGCCCGAATTTGTGGGATGACAGAAGCGGAGAGCGCCAGGTGCCATCCGGCCTCGGGCCACCGATGATCTCGCGGCGCCCATCGCCATATTCCTGCACCAGCACCTGAACGGGACTCATGCTGCCGCCGTTTACGCCAGGGCTTCCCTCGATGGTTCTGGATGTCTCGATCGAAAGCTCGCCGCCATTGAGAAAGCGGAACTTGAACCGCGCGCCCAGACCGCCCCGGTTCTCGCCCGGGCCGCCGGAATCCTGGCGAAGGTCGAAGGCTTCGACGACGACTGGGTAAAGCAACTCGGCCGCTTCCGCTGGCATGTTGGTGCAGTTGCCCAACGGATCCAGAGTCACATTCATCCCGTCATTGTACGGCGTTCCGCCCCAGCCGCCCGCCGGGATGTCCGAGAAGACATCGATGCGCCCACCGGGACCGCGAACCGCGGCAACGAACCAGTTTGCATCAGCGCATGTAGGAGCGATCGCAAGATCGGGAATGGCCTTTGCCATCGCCTGCCAGATCGCGCTCTGCACTTTGCCGGAGGTTACCGTGGTGCAGCCGACGACGGGAGCGGGCCAGCGCGCATTCAGCCAGCAGTCATCCGGAAGGCTCAATGTGATTGGCGCAAACATGCCGGCATTCGGCGGAGCGTCAGGCGCCAGGAAGAACTGCAAAGCAGTGTACACGGCGGCGGTTGTGTTCGCGAACGGCGAATTGATCGCACCGGCAACCTGGGGATCGCTGCCCGCGAAATCAACGTGCAGGTTTGAGCCCGATACCGTCAGCTTGACGCGCGCCCAGACCTTGGCATCGGTGATGCCATCGGAATCCGCGTAGTCGGCGCCTTCGTAGACACCATCCGGTATCTTTTCGATTTCTGCGCGAACGATTCGTTCGGTGTAGCGGATCATGTCGTCCATTCCCTGGAGCAGGGTCGCGCGGCCGTATTTGCGCGCGGTAGCCTGGAGTTCATCCTCGGCAGCCAGCAGAGCGCCCATGTGGGCTTGCAGGTCGCCGCGGATGTAATGCGGCGTGCGCGTGTTTCGCAGCAGGATTTCGAGAAGGTCCGGATCGACCTCATAGTTGCGATAGAGCTTCAGTGGGGGAAGCCGAAGCCCTTCACCGGCGACGTGCGTCCCGAAGCCCTGGCCACCAGGCCCGCCCCCCCCAAGATCCATCCAGTGACCGCGGCTTACCGCGAAACCGATAAGCATGTCTTCATAAAAGACAGGCATGGTCAGCGTCACATCGTTGATGTGGGTGCCGCCGTCATAGGGGTCATTCAGCACCACCACATCACCCGGCCGAAGCGTCTCGATGCCGAACTTCCGCGCCACGGCCTGGACGCTGAAATGCATCGCCGCCAGATGAACGGGGCAGTTTGCAGTCTGACCGACCAGACGCAGCGCGGGGTCATAGATCGCGTTCGAAAAGTCGAGATTTTCCGAAAGGATCGGCGAGAAGGATGACTTCTGCAGAATCACCGTCATGCGGCGGCAAACATGCTCGAACGTGTTGCGAAGCACTTCGAACGTGATTGGGTCGATTGAGGTAACCATTATGACCTCTCCAAAATGCAGTTGCGGGCGTAGTCAAAGCGTGCCACCCAACCCGGTGGAATGACGATGCTGGTGTGCGGATCTTCAATGAGAGCGGGGCCGCTGACCTCGACCGCGCCGGCGGCGTCGTGAACCAGGCTGTCGGTCCAGCCGCCAAACCAGACCTTGCGTTCAGCCTGACGTGGCGAGCCGATCGCGGAACTCGTACTAGATTGCAGAATGCCAGCGGGTGATGGCGCTTCCGCCGTCACTGCCAGTGCGACAATCTCCACGGGGAAATCGTCCGACCGGACACCGAACTCTCTCTTGTGCGCACCGTGGAAGGCCTCAGCCAGGCGATCAAGGTCGCGTCGCTCGATAGCACCCCGGTCCTGCACGACGTCCACTTCGAAAGTCTGACCCGCATACCGCATGCGCATCACGAAGCTAACCTGCACGCCGTCTGCGCTGGCGCCCTGCCCAAGAAGGGCTTCGACGGCTGCATCACCCAGGTTCTTCAAGCGGAGGCCGATTTCATCGAGCTCCTTGGCGACGAGCGGGGCGTAGTAGAAAACTTCTTCGTCGTGCTTGATTGCCAGTCGCAGCGCTCCATAAGCAGAGGCAACACCGGAGTATCTGGGGACGATGACCGTCGGCGTGCCGAGCGCCTCGGCGACTGCGCACGTGTGCAGCGGTCCTGCTCCGCCAAAACTCGCAAGCGCGAAATCGCGAGGATCTCGGCCGCGAGACGCAAGGACAAGCTTGACGGCTTGTGCCATAGCCTCAGTCGCGATCCGCAGCATGCCTTCGGCACATTCCTCGATGCTAAGTTTCAACTGAGACGAAACGGTCTCTACGGCTGCGCGAGCCGCTACCACGTCCAGCTTGAATTTACCCGAAAGGTCTGGGCTAATCCTGCCGAGCACCAGATTTGCGTCCGTGATCGTCGGCCGCGTTCCACCTCGCCCATAGCAGGCAGGCCCGGGAACCGAACTTGCGGACATGGGGCCGACGCGGAGTGAGCCACCGCTGTCAATCCAGCCGATCGACCCCCCACCGGCGCCGATTGAGCGGATATCAAGCATCGGCACTGCGACCGGAATGTCGAACTCTATTTCATATTCGCGGGTGATGAGGCCTTGGCCATCCTCGACGATGGACGCGTCGAAGCTCGTTCCGCCCATGTCGGTATGAATGATGTTCACCGAGCTCGCAGTGTGCGCTATCTCGGACGCATATCCGACGCCGCCCGCAGGCCCCGACTCCACCAGTTCCTCGACACGGAGACGAGCCTGGTTGACGGACATCATCCCGCCATTGCTCTTCAGGATCATGAGATTGCCGGTAAATTCCGCTTCACGGAGCCGGGCCTCAAGACGCTCGAAATAGTCGGCCATCACCGGTAGGATCGTAGCTCTAACCGAAGCCAGCGTGAAGCGCGTGTGCTCTCGGAACACCGGCTTGACATCCGCGGAGGGAACTGCCCGCACGCCGGGCAACGCCGCCGTGATGATTTCTGCGACCTTACGCTCGTTTGCCGGGTTCGCGTAGGAGTTGATCAAGCAGATAGCCACGGACTTGATGCCTGCCGCTGCGATGGCCTCGACAATGGGCTGAAGCTCTGCACCATCAATTTCCTTCTCAACCTTCCCCAACGCATTGGTTCTTTCGTTGATCGTGTAGCGATGCCGACGACGGATCAGAGGCTCAGGCTTGGTTTGATAGGGCCGATAAAGATGTTCGCGGTGCATTCGGCCGATTTCGAGCACGTCGCGAAAGCCTTCCGTCGTGATCATCGCAGCATCCGGGAAGGTGCGCTCGATCAGCGCGTTGGTCGCCGTCGTAGTGCCGTGGACAAGCAGCTCAATTTCATTCGGTGCGATGCCGGCATTTGCGATGGCGCTCAAGACACCGCGGGACCTTTCCTCAGGGGTCGTCAGAACTTTACCGGTTCGCTCTTCGCCGGTCGCCCTGTTGACCGCGAAGAGGTCCGTGAAAGTCCCTCCTACATCAATACCAACTTTCCACATTCCAGTTCCCCTTTTTTTGATCGTTGATCAAAGAATTGCTTATTAAATAACTTGTGTCAATCCTGTTTTTCACGAGAGATCAAAGGCACGGCACCTAACCATTTTTGATCGTTGATCAAACATATTATTAGCGTTATGCTCACATCCGTGTCATGGAGATCAGGAGTGAAAATGCCAGGGACCAAGTTTCAGGTGCTTCGGCCGCGGCCAAGAAACTCAGATTTGGAACATGTTTATGCAGAGCTAACTCGTTCAATCATGATGGCCGAGTTTGCACCTGGTCAGAAGCTGAAGCTCGATGACCTGGCCACCGCATTCGGCACAAGCCACATGCCGGTTCGAGAGGCCCTCAATAGACTTGTCATGGCTCGCGCGCTGCAGGCCGAGACGAGGCGAACTCCCTTCATTCCCGAAGCGAGCGTTGAGCGTCTTCGCAATCTGCTTACCCTTCGAACAGATCTTGAAGGCAAAGCGGTGGCGATGACAATCGAGCGCGGCGAGAACGGGCTTGCCGATCAGCTGGCCCAGATAAATACCCGCATGGACACTGAAGCGGAGCGTGGCGCATTAGGGACGCGGGCGTATCTGCAACTGAATCACAAGTTTCATTTTTCGCTGTATGAACGATGCGGAAATCCTGAACTTGTGAACCTGATTGAATTGCTTTGGATGCGTTATGGGCCTTTGTTGAGCCTGTTGAAGGCGACTCCAATGTCGTTCTCCGGGCATCGGCATCACGCAAAAATAATTGCCGCCGTGAGATTGGGCGACAGCGCCACAGCTGTTCAGAACCTAGTCGCCGACCTGCAGGAAGCTGGGGATGCTATCGCGACAGCTTTGTCTACAAAAATACAGAAAGCGCACAGCTCTAGATCGAGCGCACCGTAACACTTGGACCGCAATTCCTGGGTTATGCGTTGATCTCCAGAAGGACGAACGCATATGGCAGAATTATAAAACGACCCGCGCGTTGCGAGGGACGGTGCTTGGCGGTGGGATGATATGGATCGACGCTGGTAGCGAGTGACCCTCGGCGTCGGGCGAGTTGGGGCTCAGGCATTCCGATGCCCGTCGTCGCTCATTAGGACTCGCCAGCCTCCTTTCACGCGATACCTGCCGCTGTTTCGGTTGGGCATTGCTTCTCGGGTAACTCAGAGCGGGTAGTCCGAAAAGGTGAGTGGGCGCGATTCAAAGTGAAGCTAGCATCCTCGCTGCCCATGACTAATTCAGCGGTGTCAGAGTGAATGGCCAAGCCGGGTTATCCTGACGATACGACAATTCCGTAGGGAGGAATATTTTGATTAACGAGATAGATATTTTTATTGCCGTCGCGCAGCCATGGATGTGCGACGAGTTTGGTCATATGAACCGCCGATTTTACGCGGCCATGTTCGACGACGCTACATTGGTCGTCTTGCGGTTCTTAGATGTTGATGACCGCCAAGGCTCCCTTGGATGGGCAGACGTCAGGACCGAGACCGATTTTCGCGCGGAGGTGAGCGCAGGAACCATTCTCAAAATCCGGTCTTCGGTCACAAAAATTGGGAGAAGTTCGGTCACGATTCGGCACGTCATGACGAATTCGTCCAATGGTGAGACTGCTGCGGTGGAGAGCTGCGTCTCGGTTCGGTTTAATCTCCAACGACGTGAATCGAGCGAACTAGGTGCAGCCGTCGTCACTCGCGCGGAGCTATTGTTTGCCGCGTAGCAGGGCAGGCAGCTATCGCGGTAGGGATGCCCATGCTGGGCCCCCCCCCGCACAGATCCGGACGAGCGGAATTCCCGCATTAAATGTGCTCGAACACATTTGATGCATAATGTAGCTTCGGTAGAGATGTGGCGCTCGGCATCCATACCGGCCTGCCGTCTCTGGCCCGCGGCGGCCGACGCCACATCTCTACCAAAGCCACATTACGCAACCGGACATCTCTAAAAACCCTCGCCTTTGGACCGCGATTTTGATTGAATCCTGGCATTGATTTGCGGAGGCAGGCGATGCGGGGACAGGCAGGGTTCTGGGACATTGATGAGCGCTATGTGCGGCTGAGCGAAGCGGGTGATCCGCTGGAGAAGCTGAATGCAGTGGTTCCGTGGGATGTATTCCGCAAGCCGGTGGCCAAGGCGCTGAAGCGCTCCGATGGCGCCAAGGGTGGCCGACCGCCGTACGATCCGGTGATGATGTTCAAGGTCCTGGTTCTGCAGGCGCTTTATGGGCTGTCTGACGACCAGGCCGAATTCCAGATTCAGGACCGGCTGTCCTTCATGCGCTTTCTCGGGCTGGGGCTCGGCGACAAGGTGCCGGATGCCAAGACGATCTGGTTGTTTAGGGAGCACCTCACGCAGGCCCGCGCGGTGGAGAACCTGTTCGCCCGCTTTGACAAGCACCTCACGAAGGCTGGCTACCTGGCCATGGGTGGCCAGATCGTCGATGCCACCATCGTGGCGGCGCCGAAGCAGCGCAATTCCGATGCTGAAAAGGCCGACATCAAGGCGGACAAGGTGCCGGAGGAATGGAAGAACAAACCAGCCAAACTGCGACAGAAGGACCGCGACGCGCGCTGGACGGTGAAGTTCTCGAAGGCCAAGGCCGATGGGGAGGGAAAGACGAAGCAGCGCGATATTGCCGTTCCCGCCTTCGGCTACAAAAACCATGCCTCAATCGATGAAGCGGTTGCCGGCGCGCCCACCAACAACAACACGTGAGCTATCTAGCGCGCCTCGTGTGGCAAGAGGAGAGGGGCGAGAGCCCATGGCTGCAATGAAGCGATCAAGCGTTGCGATCGTGGAACCAAGCTGCCCAGCCGACCATCGGGATCGCGGCCTTCAATGCCAGCTCGCCTTGGAACCGGCCTTCCACGAATTGGCTGAGCGTGCAGCGGAATACGGCTGGACCGAGCAAGAGATAGCCTACGCGCTCCTCGAGCTAGCCGGCGCGCGCCTCACTGAATGCCAGCGACACTTTTGAACGACGGATATGCGCCCGGCTGACGTCGGTTCCGCCCATGGCAGATGACCGCCAGCCTTCACCGGGCGGAGCTCAAAGAAATTCGCAGACCGACCGGTCTTCGCGAATTCCCTTGAACGATGAATGCCGGAGTTGGTGGTCCTGGGTCCAACCCCGGTATTCTATGTCGACAATGATCTCAGGCTGGGCCCAAACCGCTCCGTTCAATTTGAGACCAGGAGATCGGCGTATCTTCCGCCTGAATGGCTTGGAGCCGGCGCATCATCTCTGCACCGGTCCGCGCATTGAACCCTGTGCCGACGCCGCCGACGCAAACCAGCTTGCCATTTCTCGACGTTTGCCAGAAGCAAGCTCCCCAATCACCGTAGCTGTTTCCTGGCTCATAGCCGATGACGATGTTTTCGGCCGAGGCGAGCATGGGGAAGCATCTGTCTTAGCTCGAAACCGGTGGTCAGGTCATCCCGCCTGCTGGCGCTCTCCCCCGGCGGCCAACCGCTGGACGACGGGCTGAAGGTCTTCGATAACGATGCGCGTAAGGAGTTCGATCTGGTGTTCCATGAAAAAGTGATCGCCGGCGCAAAAATGCGCCTTGAACTGCTTCGTGGTATGCTCTTTCCAGCCGATAATGTGGTCGCCCGTAACATAGGGGTCGATGCGGCCTCCTATCGCGGTGATTGGGGCGTCGAGCGGAGGATGGGAACCGTAGCGGTAGGCGTTGTTGGTCTCGTAGTCCGCTTGGATAATTGGAAGCATCATCGCGCGCATTTCGGGATCTTCGAACAGCGCCTTGTTGTTGGCGAAATTTACCTCCTTTAGCATCTCGACGAACTCGCTCTCGTCGAGTTCGTGTTCAGACTTGCCGGTCTCGTGATTGAACTGCTGGACGTCGATGGCGAACTGGTCGTCATTGTAAATCTGTGGCGAGCGACCACCGGCCACGAAGAAGTGTTCCGGCTCCATCCCGTGATCGCGGCGCACCCGCTGGGCAACCTCGAAGGCCTGGACGCCGCCATAGCAAAACCCGAGGAAGGCGAAGGGTTTTTCCTTAAGGAAGGGCAGCATCTCCGGCACGATGCCATCGACCATGTCCTCCATCCGCATCCAGAAGCCCTCTTCCAGGCGCGCGCTGCGGCCTGGCATCTGCAGGATGCCGAACTCTATGTGATCCGGCATCTTGTCGATCCAGCGCTGGAATACGAGCGGGCCGCCGCCGGCATAGGGAAAGCCGACCAGGCGGATCGGCGCGTCAGGCTTCGGACGCGGAATGATCACCGCGCTCTTGTCGTAGCCCTGGGCGCTGGCGGCGGCGACCGGCGCGGTCGGTACCGCCTCGCCATCCGCAACGCCCCCGAGAGCGGCGGTCACCTGTGTCTCAGTATAGACCGCGATCTCCGCGATAGAGGCACCCATCACGAGGTTCTGAAGTGAAACCTTGATGCCGGTCTTGGCGAGCTCGTTGCGGAACTCAATTGTAGCCAAGGAGTCGAATCCCATCTGGTTGAGTGCTTCGTCCATCCGCAGCCTGTCCGGATCGGCGATGCCGAGCACACGGGCGACTTCTCCGCGCAGGAAGCTTTCGATCGCCTGACCGCGTTCGCTCGGCGCGACCGAGCCGAAGCGCCGCGCAAGTGGATCCGTCGCCTCGTCGTCATTGGCAGCCTGCGGATTCTTCTGCACATTCGACAGAGACGTGAGCCAAGCCGGCGTGTCCCCGTACTGCTTCTTGGCGAAACGTCGCCACAGGATCGGCGCTGCGGTGAGCGTGCCAGTTGAGGCGAACAGGCCCTCCAGCCGCTCGATCGCCTCCCGGTTGCGGATCGCGAGCAGGCCGAAATCGGTCAGGCGCTTGCGCAGGCGCTCGTCGAGTCCGGATGCCATCCCGGTTTCCGCCCACGGACCCCACTCGATGCTGACACCTGGCAGACCCTCGGCGTTGCGGCCCTCGACGATGCGGTTCATGGCGGCATTGGCCGCCACGTAAGCCGCTTGGCCCTTCATACCGAGAAGCGCGCTAACCGAGGAGAAGCAGACGAAGAAGTCGGGTGAGAAGCGACGGCTCGCATTGTCGAGAACGAGCGTACCCTGGAGCTTGGCGCGGAGTGCGCGTTCGAGTTCGCTCGCCTCCTCGATCGATCCGAGCGTGGCGTCCTGAACGATGCCGGCGGTGTGGATGATCCCGCCGAGTTGATGGCCCGCCTCCGAGAGATCGCCCAGGATTCGCTCGACTCCGACCTGGTCGGCGATGTCAACTGCATGCGCCGCGATCTCAGCGCCTGAACGGCGCAGGGCTTCGAGCCGTTCCTTTTTGGCGCCGTCCGCGACGTCCCTGTTGAGAAGCACGAGGCGGCGCGCACCGCGATTGATCAGCCATTCGGCCATTAGGGATCCGAGAGCGCCAAGCCCGCCGGTGACGAGATAGATCTTCTGCGGATCGACCGCGCAATCCGTACCGACATCGCCGCTTTCGCTTAGGCGCAGGACGTAGCGTTCCTCGCCGCGCACGGCGTAGGCGGTCTCCAACCCAGAGCCACCGAAAAGAATGCCAATCGCGACCGCGATCTCTGCGTCACTCGGCTCCGCGCCAAGGTCGATGTCACCCCCCCACAGATCGGGATCTTCGCTCGCGAGCACCATCGCCATGCCATGCAGTGAGGCGCTGACCAGTGAGGCTGGACGAGCGGCGTCCGGAATTGGTGTGTCTGTATGCGGCACGGTATGGCCGGACTGGCCGACGACCCAAATCTTCGCTTTCGTCAGATTGCCATGCCTGTTGGCTGCCTGAACCGTCTGGACGAACTGCATGAGGGTGGCGGCGTGGCTGTGCGCCGCCTCGACGATCTGTCCACTTGACGCGCCTTCCGCCCTCTCAGGGGTGACGATCATCCCCGCGACACACTCGTCGAGCACACCGCCACATAGACCTGTTTCGACATTTGAAAGAACGACCGCTGTCTGTCTGGGCCCTTCGCGCTTCGCCTCGATCGCCTGAGCCAAACGTCCGGCGAGACCGAGGGGATTGCCCAAGATAATCCAGAGGGCCTTGTCTTTCGGCAGTTGCGGCGCCGACTGCTTTTCCACGTGCCATTCGCGGCGGCAGTGCCATGCCAGCCGGTCGCTCGCTTTCGTGCCGATCCAGTGATGCTGACGCTCGAAGGGATAGAGCGGAAGATCGACGAGCCGGCGTTCATTATCCGGCAGATCGGTGAGCGTATCGATCGGAAGGCCGGCGACGAAAAGGCGGCCCGCCGTCTCGGCGAGAACCTCTGCGTCATTGCGGGTGCGATTGAGGCTCGAGACGAATTGCGAGGGCGAGGCAATGCCATCTAGGGCCGCCTGCGCCATCGGCGTGAGGACCGGGTGCGGTCCGATTTCAACGAAGAGATTCGCCCCAATTTCCTTTGCCGTCATTATGCCCCGATGGAACAGGACGGGCTGGCGAACGTGGTCGGTCCAGTAGCGCGCATCAGCGACTTCCTCACCGGCGATCTTACCCGTCTTAGCACTGATCAGTCGGCCGTCTGGCTTGGAAAAATCGAGGGTGCTCGCGAACGCCTCAAACTGTTCGAGGATCGGATCCATGAGATGGGAATGAAAGGCGTGCGAGACCTTCAACTGCGTCGTGCGGACGCCTTTTTCCTTGGCGACCTTGATCAGCGTTTCAAGTGCGTCCGTCTCGCCCGCGACAACCGTACTGGCTGGTCCGTTCTCGGCCGCGATGGCGAGCTTGACTTCGGCGTTTCGGATCATCTGATGGGCTGTGTCCGGATCAGCCGTCAGGACGACCATACCGCCATTGCGCGGAAGCCGACCCATCAGTTCCCCGCGCTTGGTGATCAGCTTCAGCCCGTCCTCGAGTGAGAACACGCCGGCAAGATGGGCCGCCACGTATTCTCCGATGCTGTGGCCCATGACGATCTCTGGGACGAAGCCCCTAGCCTCGAGAACTCGGGCGAGTGCGAGTTCGATCGCGAACAGGGCGGGTTGGGTATATTCCGTATCGTGAACGAAATGGGCGAGCGTCCCGTCGCCGTAAAGGATGTCGCCCAATCCGTGTTTGCGAAGCCGTGCGACCACCGCGTCACAGGCGTCGAAGGCTTCGCGGAAGATCGGATCGCTCTCGTAGAGTCCGCGCCCCATAGCTTCGCCCTGGCCGCCCTGTCCGGTGAACAGGGCGGCGGGAATCACGTGTTTGGAGACATCGACGTGGGCATAATCGCTTGCGCGAAGACTCTCGGCCAATCCCCTGGTTGTCCGACCGGTCGCGAAACTCCGAAACTCAAAAGCGCGGCGGGCGGTGTTCGCGGTAAAGCAGATGGCGTCGCGCTCGTTGGGCTGTGCCGTATCGAGTCGCAAGGCAAAACTCTTGGCCATGGCGCCCAAGGCCTGTGGCGTGCGTGCCGAAATGTTCAGCGTACGAGGCACGTCCGGGTGGTGCGGCGCATCGCCCGGCTGAGATGAACCGTTCCTCTCGCTCGGTGCTTCCTCCAAAATGACATGGGCATTCGTTCCGCCCACGCCGAACGAACTGATGCCCGCGCGCCGCGGACCCTGGGACGCCCAGGGCACAGCGCTCGCCGGCACGGCGAAGGGAAGGCGATCGAAATCGATCTCCGGATTGGGCGTCTTGAAATTGACCGCCGGCGGCAAGGTTCGCGACTTCAGTGCCATGACCGTCTTAATAACACCGGCGACGCCGGAAGCGGCAATCGTATGGCCGATATTGGCCTTCACCGAACCAAGAGTAATCGGCGCGACGTCCGCCGGCAAACCGGCGAAGACTTCGCTGAGGGCTTCGATCTCGATCGGATCACCCAGTTTCGTGCCCGTTCCGTGCGTCTCCAGGTAGGAGATCGTTTCCGGCGCGAGCGAACTGTTCATGAGTGCTCTTGCGACGACGCTCGATTGGCCCTCGATGCTCGGCGCCGAGAAGCTGATCTTGTCGTTTCCATCATTGTTGATCGCCGACCCGCGAATAACAGCGTGGATGGTGTCACCATCGGCAAGCGCGTCACCGAGACGTCGAAGCGCAAGCACGCCGACGCCACTCGAAAACACCGTGCCGCTGGCCTCGGCATCGAACGGACGGCAGTGCCCGTCGCGGGACAAGATCATGCCCTCTTGATAGCGATAGCCCGCACCGTCGGGAATGATTGCCGTGACACCGCCCGCCAGCGCCAGGTCGCATTCGCCGTTCTGCAGACCGCTGCAGGCCAGATGGAGACTTACGAGTGAGGTTGAACACGCTGTTTGGACGTTGATGGCGGGACCGATGAGGTTGAGGCGATGGGCCGCCCGAGTCGCCAGGTAATCCTTGTCGTTTCCCAGCATGGCCTGGAAGCCGGACATGGTGTCGAGCATGCCTTCCTTACTGAAATCGTGCAAGCCGGCTACGCATCTGGCGAAATAGCTGTTCGGGCCGGAGCCGGCATAAATGCCCGTCGTCATCTCGGTCGAACGGACGGCGTAGCCAGCATCTTCGATGGCGTGCCAAATGTTTTCCAGGAATAGTCGGTGCTGCGGATCGAGGAGAGCCGCCTCACGAGGCGTGATGCTGAAGAAGTCAGCGTCGAAGTAGCCGAGGCCCTTAAGTGGGGCGCCGCGGCGGATATAGTCGTCCGCTTCCCACTCCTCGGGCTCGACGCCCGCGCCGGCGAGTTCAACATCCGACAACTGACGAACGCTCTCGCGTCCGGCAACAATGTTTTCCCAGAACGCCTTGGGCGTATCAGCATCGGGGAACCGGCAGGCCATGCCAATAATCGCTATGGGGGCAGCTCTGTGAATGGGGCCGTTCATTTTTACCTCGTCGCTGCTCCGGTTTTTCTGCTCTTTGGCTTCCGGAGCGGTTAATCTGATCTGCTGGAGTGGGTCTTCGGTGCGCAGGATCAGCGGGGAGAAGCGCGTCTTTTGGTCGACACACGCCGGTTTGCGAGACCAGCCAACGTCGTGTTCAATGCATCGCCCTTCGCCGATCTTCGCGATAAAAGGTCTGCAAGCGCCCTCGGCGAAGGATGCCGGAAGACCAAGATCGCGGGCATGTTAATCCCGAATTGGCAGCGAAGGCGGCGTTGAAGCTCAGGGACCATGATCGAACGCGCGCCAAAATCGAACACGTTATCCGAATCCGAGAGCGAGGGATGATCCAGGAGCTCCCGCCAGTGAGAGGTGATCGCGCCGCACAGATCGCTGTTCTTCACCGATCCGCTCGTAGTGGCACCTGGCTTCTGGACAGGCGGTGCCGAGGTCTTGACCTTTTCGGCACACACCATTTCGGCGATTGATTTGCGATCGACCTTGCCACTCGCCGTTTTAGGCATCGCGCCGATGATCTGGACACGGTCCGGCGCCATGTAGCCAGGGAGCATCTCACGGACATGGGCGCGAACTACTGTCTCGAGACAGTCGGTTGGCGCCCCATCTTTGCTCGTTAGGCAGGCGATCAGTCGTCCCGTTCCATTTGCATCACGCTCGAAAACCACGGCGACTTCGGCTACGTCTGGGTGATCCGCTATAACGCTCTCAATTTCCCCAAGTTCAACCCTATAGCCGTCGATCTTGACTTGGTGATCACGGCGACCACAGAAGAAAAAACAACCATGTTCATCTGACGTCGCAAAATCGCCGGTCCGATACAATCTCGTTGGCGTGCCGTTAATATCAATAGTCACGAACCGTTCCTCTGTTCGCTCCTTGTCCTGGAAATAACCCTGCGCGAGGCAAACGCCACCAATATACAGCTCTCCCACCTCTCCTGACCTCACCGGTCGGGCATCTTCACCTAAAATAAAGAGTTCGACATTCGGCAGAGGCCGACCGATAGGCGGTAACCTTGGCCATTCGGCTGGATTGCTATCAAGCTCGTGACAGGTGACGACGTGTGTCTCGGAGGGACCGTACTGATTGAAGAGCCGACACTCGGGGAGCTTGCTGAAAAACTCGCGCAAAGCGGAAGAGACCACGAGTTGTTCGCCGGCGGTGTGGATCTCCCGTAGACTGTTGGGAAACAGATTGCGCTCCACACAATTCGACGCCAATTGTTGGAGAGCGATAAATGGCAGGAACAATCGTTCCACCCGGGCACGCTGTATCTCGTCCGAAAGCAAATCGGGGTCGATCCGCTGTTCATTCGTTAGGATGACGATACGGCCACCAGAACAGAGCGTAGAGAATATCTCCTGAAACGATACATCAAACGAAATGGGGGCGAACTGAGCCGTTGCCGCATTGTCTGACAGGGTCGAAAGTTCGATCTGCCAGTCCACAAGGTTTTGAAGTGCTGCTCCTCCCATGTCGACTGCCTTCGGCTTGCCAGTCGAACCCGAGGTAAAGATAACGTAGCCACCGGACTTCGGCGGCAGCGCCAAATCTCGGTTCAACGATCCACCATCGGCTGCGCCCACTCCAACTTCCTCGACCATCACCGCCGAGCACGACGAAACATCCTCGAGGATCGCCGAATAGATGGCCGATGAACTGAGGAGCACGCTCGGATCCGCTTGCGCAAGCATCTCGCGAATGCGACTCGGTGGAAGATTTGGTTCCACAGGAACATAGGAAACACCTAGGATTTGACAGCCGAGGATCGCCGCGATCCGGTCAATGCCGATGGGAAAATGAAGGGCCACGCGGTCCAAACCCGCTTCACGTCCAGTTTTTAGGGCGCGAGCTATCTCACAGGCTCGCAGCCACAAATCCATGTAGTTGATCGCTTCTGTTCCGAAAATGACAGCAGTACGACGAGGCAATTCGGATGCATACCAAAGCACGGACGCGGCAGCGGTCCGATCTGAAGGGCCTGCGGCCTTTTTTAAACTCTGCATGTTTTCACTCATAATGCGAGGACATTGCTAAATAGCTTGGCTCTGCGGCAAGTTACACAGTCAATTCCTCTGGGCAGCTCGCCGCCGGTTTCGAAGGCATAAGGAAGATGTATTGGTCTTTGTGGCTGCGCCACAACCACTCGGTGAAGTACTTGTCTATCAGGTGGCCGCTTGTTGCCATCCCGAGGCACGATTCCGCGTTGCTAGCTAGGCAGGGACGAGAGTTCCCGCACGATCTTTCAGGTCGGACTTGTCAAGAATCGCAAAAATCTGCTCATGCGCTTCCATGATGTTGCGCTCGAGGGCGTCGGCGGCAGCCAAGCCGTTGCCCTTCTCCAACTGGTCGATGATTTCGCGATGATTATGCTGGCCCGGAAAAAAATTTGGTTCCTTTCGCCTTAGGCTGAGGACCGGGCCCGCCTGAAGCCAATGCGCCTCGATCGTGTTCATCAAGATTTTGTTTTGAGAGAGGTTGTAAACGGCAAAATGGAATAGTTGGTTCAGCTTCAGATACTTTTTCACGTCAACGTTCTTCTCCAGATTGAGCAGATCCATCTTGACATTGATTTCTCTGATATAGTTCAGGCTCTTCCCGGCAGATTTCTTCGCCCCCCAGACTATGGCCTGCCGTTCATTCAGAAGGCGCACTTCCAGAAGATCGCGTAGGCCTTCAGCAGTGATCATTGGAACGCGCGCGGACCGACGCGGCGCCCGTTCGAGTATGTCGATGCCGCTGAGACGGTTGAGCGACTCGCGGATCGGCATGTGGCTGGTGCCGAATGCGACAGCCAGTTCCTTGAGACGCAGCGGCTGCCCGGGCGAAAATTCCCCGGACATCAAAGCGCTCTTCAGTTCGGCATAGACATGCTCAATCGCTGAACTCGGGGAAGCCATCAATGGTGGTATTTCGTACTTAGAGCTTTTTGTCGCCATTTGGCATGATCTCCAAAACCGGCGATGACCTCAGGAATGGGTGCTTCGAAAGCCCCTGTGAACACGTTTCACGCGCTGCATGAAAACGGCGGGGCACCAGCCCACCCGAGCCCTGATCGCTGGTCGCACGCACGAAGTGCGCCGCATCGCAAAACACTTGGCACAGCAACGCATCGAACCAGCTCATACCATCGCGTGGTCTTGCTGGAGACTCGCTATCCTGATCGACGGGCGCGGCTGCCACGGCAGCCGCCATCTCGAAGCTGCGCCCGTTCCATTCGATGCTGTCGGACGCGCCGGGCATCGGTCTTGATCGGACGTATCTGCCTTGGTCCGCGTCAAGATTGCTCAGTACCGCTTGGCGGGGTTGCCACTCGGCGTTCGCAACGTCTAATTTGCCGCCGGCCAATGCAGCGCCGACGGTGGTCACATGAATAGAAAGTGCCGAGATCAGGATGGCGTTCATAGCTGGCCTTTGACCGGTTGTTCCAATGACGGCCCTTCTGCCACCTTCAGCTGACAGCAGCCTGAAAGCACCCGGACACTTCCGCCACGACGATCGGGAACGTTAGGCGACCATCATGTTGAACAATCATCGGCAGGACTTCGTAATCCAGAGCAACGATCCCAAGGGCGACGAAGGATTCGGGAAGGTGCTTGGCTTCGTATTTTTCTCGGAGCCTTACAGGTAGCCCATGAGACGGTCATAGGCTGGTATCTTTCTGCCGTGAATTGGGGCAGCGAAACGGCCGCTTATATCGCCAGTTAAAGCGAGCGTGAATGAGAGAGGGCGGCTGATAGCGGCCCTCTTGCTATTCAGACTTCAGTCGTCAGGCCAATGTCGATCGGATCGGCGACCGTTGCCGAAAAGATATCAAGATGATTTCGGCGTTTCGTCGGAGATTTGTCGCCAAGCTTTTCGACCTTCCGCGCCACTGATTCCTTCAGTCGCTCCGCGCTAGGCTTCAGGGCCTCCTCGACTGATTTGATCTTGTTCTCGATCGCCGCGACGTCCTGTTTCGAGCTTTCAATGTCCGCGCGGGAAGCTCTCTTTACCGACTTTGGTTTCGAGCGCAGCGCCATAGGGTTAACGGTGCGGCTACTTGCGGACGGCGACGATGCTTTCGCTTCCGGTTCTTTCTCGTGCACGTTCGCGGCCGATGCGACAGACGCGGGCGCCGCTGGTTTCACTTCCCCCGCCGCTATAGCTGGAATGTTCGCCTCTTCATGAGCATGGCCGGCGCGGGCATATTCCGGTGTCGTGGCCGGCACTGGCTTGACCGGCAAATATTCGATCTGCGGGACTTCCGGCGTATGGGCCTGCGAAAATGCTTCAGCCGATTTGAACGGCTGCGTTTCAAAAAACCGTCGCTTGTCGCCGAAAATGGGCCGTTGGCCTTCGACGAGCAGGATCATCTTTCTTTCCGGCATCTGCCGGATTTCCTGCGGCATCATTAGATCCCGTTCGCGAATCTGCTCGACTTTCGTGCGGCGAGGCAGGCCGACTAGCTCGATAGTGCGCGATTCCGATTGATAGCGGATGGTGCCTTACCAAGGGCACGCGACGCATATTCCGCCGTCGCCTGATCATTCGCACCAAGGACGAGCTGATAGCCGCAATTTCCAAGGAGCGAATGACGCGACGTTTCGCCATCGATTTCATCGAGATTTTTGAGGTCCTGGATGATGAAGGCGAGTTTGATTTTGTAGCCGGCCACGTAGGGCAGCTTCGTCATGATTTCGTCCATCCTCTTGAGCTGGCGAAACTCGTCGAGAAGGAAATAGACGGGCAGGGAATTGGGATCGTGCTCAAGCGTCAGTATGTCCATAGTCTGTTGCACGAACAGCGTCAGGAGAGGGCGCAACAGAGTAATGTTGGTGATATTCGGTGCGAGATAGATCGAGATCGGCCGGCGCTTCATTTCTCTCCCGAGGTCCGAACCCGCGCGGTTCGGCTGGTTCTGGATCACGAAGGCGAGCATGCCTCGCGGTGGGCGGCGGTTTCGTCCATCGCCGCCAAGATCGGCTGCACGGCGCAGACGCTGCATGAGTGGGTGAAGAAGGCCGAGCGCGACAGCGGCGTGCTTGCCGGTGTGCCTACGGATGTGGCGACGAAGCTGAAGGCTTTGGAACGCGAGAACCGCGAGCTTCGGCAGGCCAACGAGATCCTGCGCAAGGCGAGCGCGTATTTTGCCCAGGCGGAGCTCGACCGCCGGTTCAAGCCATGATCGCGTTCATCGATGATCACCGCGAGGCGCATGGGGTCGAGCCGATCTGCAAGGTATTGCCGATCGCCCCGTCGACCTACCAAGACCATGTCGCCAAGCGTATCGATCCCTCCCGGCTGTCGGCTCGGGCAAAGCGGGATGAGGCTTTGAAGGATGAGGTCCGACGCGTGTTCGAGGCGAACTTTCGCGTCTACGGCGTTCGCAAGGTCTGGCGGCAGTTGCAGCGCGAGGGCTTCGATGTCGCCCGCTGCACGGTTGCCCGCCTGATGAAGGCCATGGGCCTCGAAGGCATCATCCGCGGCAAGCCGATCCGCACCACAGTTAGCGACAAGGCGGCACCATGTCCTCGGGACCATGTCAATCGCCAGTTCCATGCGCCGAGGCCGAACATGCTCTGGCTCTCCGACTTCACTTACGGTGCGCCTCGTCCCGGATGGTCCGGGGTGCATATGACTGGAATGCATTGAGAAAGGAGGATTTGAAGAATGCCCTGCTCCCTGCTGTGAGGGGGCATGAGCCCAAGCGGCGGTGACCTGTCGTCAACTGGCAGGGTGACGTAGCCCGCAGGTAAAGGGAATTGAGGCGAAGCCGTTACGCCGAGATGGTTCCCGAGGCTGTAGCACTGGAAGGTTGAGGAACACGAACCGGTTAATCGTAAACGCGAATTTCCCCGCACCTGTTGCTGTTGAGTGCTCTGATGCATGAGGTGTCCACCAAAATAGGTGGACACCAAGCGATGGAAGAAGATGAGCAGAAACTGCGGGTGAGGCTTGTCGGCCGGAACGGACGGCGCCGATATGATCCGGCATCGAAGGACCTTCTTGTCGCGGCCTGCCTTGAGCCTGGCGTGTCGGTATCGAGGCTTGCGCTCGAACATGGGGTCAATGCGAACCTTCTTCGGAAATGGATAAAGAAGCGCGCGGAGATCCAGTCCCTCCCGCCGCCGTCACCACCGGCGTTCATCGCGGTTCAGATTGAAAGCGCTGGCGATCGGGCCTTGTCGCGACAGAGTAGTATGCCGGCGACCTGTGATGAAGTGCGTGGGTCGGCCTCGAAAAGGACTACGCCTTTTTTCTCTCCGGCTAAGGTGAGCGCGTCATTGCCGAACGGCGTGAAGTTGACGCTGGAATGCGGTGATGTGGATGCATTGACGGCGACCATCGGAGCACTGGGTCATGTTCAGATTGGGCGCTGATCTCCAAGTCTACCTGCACCGCGAGCCGATCGACTTCCGGGCCGGCATCAACAGCCTTGCGGTTTTGGTCCAGGAGACGATGGCGCTCGATCCGTTTGCTGCGGCGGTTTTTGCGTTCTGCAATCGCCGTCGCGACCGGATCAAGCTCCTGTTCTTCGACCGATCTGGCTTTGTGCTGGTCCTGAAGCGGCTGACCGAGGACAAGTTCCGATGGCCGCGGCGCGAGGCAACGGTGGTCATGCTTACGACCGAGCAATTGCATTGGATCCTCGACGGCATCGATATTGATGCGATGGTCCGCCATCCGGTGCGGCAATATCAGGTCGCAGGCTGACGGCTCCCGAATTGAGCGGTTGACGCGGCGGTATGCTTTCGATTCAAGAATCTGATGAATCGACCCGGCGAACCGACTGTCGAAGAGTTGACGGCGCGCATTGCTGCGCTGCAGGCGCAGAACCGCCAGCTCTCCGAACGGGTCGTCAAACTCGAGGAAGAGCTGGCGCTTGCACGGCTGCATCGTTTTGCGCCGAAGAGCGAAAAGCGCATCGATCGCCTCTTCAATGAAGCCGAACAGGCCGCGGATGAGGACGACGCCGACAGCGAAGATGGCGATGTCGTTGTCCTGCCGGACACGGGCTTGCCAGCGAGTGAAGGGGCGACAGGAAAGAAACGCGGCCGCAAGGCCTTGCCGGAAAACCTGCCGCGCGAGCGTGTCGAGTATGACCTGCCCGAAGATCAGAAGGCTTGTCCTTGCTGCCGTCACCAGATGCATCGCATGGGCGAGACCGTTACCGAGCAACTTCATATCGAGGTGAAGGCGAAGGTTCTGCAGAACGTGCGGTTCAAATATGCGTGCCGTCATTGCGACCGCACCGGGATCAACACGCCGGTCGTGATCGCGCCGATGCCCGCACAACCCTTGCCGGGCAGCATCGCTACGGCCTCGACGCTGGCCTTTGCGCTCGTTCATAAGTATGTCGACGGAACACCGCTCTACCGTCTGGCGCAGGCATTCGAGCGTGCCGGCGTTGCTGTCAGCCGAGGCGCTCTGGGCCACTGGGTGATCGGCTCGAGCGAAAAACATCTCTCCCGCATCTATGACGCGCTGAAGCTGCGGCTCAGATCGCAGCCCCTCATCCATGGTGACGAGACGACGGTCCAGGTGCTGAAGGAAAAGGACAGGCCGGCCACCGACATATCGTATATGTGGGCCTACCGGAGCGGCGAGGACAGTGACGAGCCGATCGTGCTGCTCGATTATCAGCCGGGCCGCGGCCAGATACACCCGCAGGCCTTCCTCGGCGATTACCGAGGGGTATTGATGAGTGATGGCTACACCGCCTGGCGCACGCTGGCGGGGACAACCCATCTCGGATGCATGGCCTATTCCAGGCGGCGCTTCGTCGACGCACTCAAAGCGAGAAAGAAGGGTGGCGGGCCGCCGGAACAGGCGCTCCGGTTCTTCGAACAGCTCTATCGGGTTGAACGGCAGGCGCGGAACGAAAAACCGGACAAGGGTGAAACGCAGGCCGGCTGCATTCGCCGCTTCCGCCAGCAACATAGTGTCCCCATCCTCAATGCTCTCAAGCTATGGCTCGACCAAATCGCCCCGAAGGTCTTGCCGGACAGCAAGCTCGGTGATGCCGTGTCCTACACACTGAACCAGTGGGACTACCTGACGCGCTACACCGGGGACGGCAGCATGCCGATCGACAATAATCTCCTGGAGCGCGACATCAGGATTTTTGCCACTGGCCGGAAAAGTTGGCTGTTCAGCGATACCGTCGACGGAGCCAGGGCCAGCGCCATCGTCTACAGCTTGGTGCTGACCTGCCGCGCCTGTGGCGTCGAACCGTTGGCGTGGCTGCGCCACGTCCTCGCCGAACTGCCTCAGCGCCCCCAGAACGCAGCTATCGACGATCTCCTGCCCTTCAACTTCGCCAAAGCCGCCGCAGCCTGACCCCGACGCGTCCGTCCGGAAGCGATCAGTTGTTGCAAGGGCCGTCAACGTGCCGGGAAATGAGCGCTTACGGTTAATCCGCATCCGAGGGCTGAAATGTCGCCTTCGCCTACACGGCTTAACAGGCGAAATGCTGATGAGGTCGCCGGAGACGTATGTCGGCGGCATCCGAATGTGGGCGTACATGTAGGTCGCCTGCAGGGAGCCATGGGAAGAACACAGCCAGACCATGGCAGCGGCATCGACTTGCGGGACGCAAGGACAAGGACTGCGACCGGCAACCTCCCCAGTGCGTGGAATGTCCAGCATATGAACGAGGGAAGGCATGATGGAATGCCCACGATGTTCCGCGTCGCAAGGGAGTTGACCCTGATGTCCATCATGCTGGCGGAGTTCCCGTAGTAGTCCGCGGCAGGGAAAGCCTGCCACATGGCGAAGGGGAACAGTTCAATCTGCTTGGAGTGCGAATTACCTGACCAAATGAGGTGAAGACCTTTGATAATCAGCGAAATGAAGATGCGCCCTCGGCAGATCCAGTTGGCAAGCTGGCGAGAACAAGTCGATCGGAGGACCGCAGTATGGAATGGCCCTTCAAGGCCCTCACGACGTTCGCTAGAAAAAGCTGACAACCCTGTCGCGGCCGAAACTGTTGATCATCTACGAGCCGATCGAAACCCTTGCCGAGCAAGCAAGAAGTCTTCGCTGCTTGATAGACGGTTAAGAATCCCAGTTCACGGCCTACTCAGAGTTTGCGGCAGACCCAGCAAAAGGCCTGCCAGGGCGCGCGCCCGATGTGCCGGCTCGGCAAACCCGTTCGCAAGGGCAACTATGCGCCGTTGTAGCTCGGGCGAAAACCCTGCGTTGCCTGTCCGGAGGGCTCGAAGAGCCGAAACGCGATCTGCAGGCTCGGCGAGCCCCTCGGCAAGTGCGACGACACGCTCCTGGAGCTCGGCGGAAAACCCTGCCACGCCCGCTCCGAGGCCCTCCAGCGCCGAGGTGCGATCTGCGGACTGGTCAACCCGCTCGGCGATGGCGACGAGACGCTCCTGGAGCTCGGGCGCAAGCTCAGCCACGCCGGCTGCTAGGCCCTCCAGGGCCGAGGCGCGATCTGCGGACTGATCAAGCCGCTCGGCGAGGTCGAGGAGACGCTCCTGGAGCTCCGGCGCGAGCGCTGCTACGCCGGCTCCGATGCCCCTCAGTGCCGCGGCGCGATGTACCGGCGGGAGCCGCGCGGCGAGGGCGACAAGATGCTCCTGGAGCTCGGGCGCAAACCCAGCCAAGTTCGCTCCGAGGCCCTCCAGAGCCGAGGCGCGATCTGCGGGCGCTACGAGCCCCTCGGCAATGGCGACGAGACGCCGTTGGAGCCCGCGCTCGAGTCCTGCCACGCCGGCTCCGAGGCCCCTCAGGGCCGAGATGCGGGCTGTGCGCAATACGAGCCCCTCGGCGAGGGTGACGAGACGCCACTGGAGCTCGGGGGCAAGCCTTGCCACACCGGCTCCGAAGGCCTCGAGAGCTGCGGCGCGATCTGCGCTCCAACGGAGTCCCTCCGCAATCGCCAGGAGACGCCGTTGGAGGTCCGGCTCAAGCCCTCCCACGCCCACTCCGAGACTCCTCAGGACCGAAGCGCGATCTGCTTGCCGTACGAGGCCCTCAGCGAGGAGGACAAGACGGTGCTGAAGGGCGGGCGCAAGCCTCGCCACGCCCGCACCGAACGCCTCAAGCGCCCAGGCGCGATACTGGGGCTCGTCAATGCTGTCGGCGAGGACGAAGAGACGTTCCTGGAGCTCGGGAGCAACCCCTGCTACTCTAAGGCCTCGTAGGACCAAGACGCGACCCTCGGCTCCCTCAACTCCCTCGGCGAGAGCGATGAGACGCCGCTGGAGCTCGGGCGCAAGCCCTGCCAAGTTCGCTCCGAGGCCCCATAGGGCCGAAGCGCGATCGAGGTCATCAAGTCCCTCGGCGATGGCGACGAGACGCTCCTGGAGCTCGGGTGCAGCCCTTGCTACGCCGGCTCCCAGGCCCTCCATGGCCAAGCCGCGATGCTCGGCGTCCTCCAATCCCTCGACCAGCGCAACAAGACGCTGCTGGAGCTCGGGCGCAAGTCCTGTGAAGTCCGCTCCGATATCCTCCAGGACCGAGTTGCGCTCCTGCGGCGCAAGCCTCTCGACAAACGCGACGAGGTAGCCCTGCTGTGCTCTGGTGAGGCAATCGAAATTCGGCGCGAGTGACTGGATCACGACGCGATCCATCAGCGCGGCAAAGGGATCGTCGAGGTCGTATCGGATCAACCCGTTCCAGATGGTCCGAACCTGGATAGCCCTCGCGCGCCTTGCTTCAAACGATTGCTGGGCGGCATCATGCACATGATGAGGCGGCTGCCGCAGGCTCAGCAGATCGATCGGGCTGAGCCTGTCGGCAACGTCAGCGAGTAGCTCCAATGGTGGAGGAAGGACACTGCTGGTGTGCTGCCTGGCGAGAGAGGAGGAAATGCTTGACGCTTGAGGCTCAGAGTGCGTCTGCTCCACCACAGGACAGGATGATTGGCCGGGTCCTTCCACGCCAACAACCGGCCCGGCTGGACAATCGTCCGTAACATCACTTTCGAAGGCGCTTAATATCGGCATGGGCGCCTTACCACGCACGTCAATGTCCCTCATGATTCACCTCTTCGGAGCGACTAGCATTATGACCCATCGGGCGCGAACCTGTGGTTTGTGGTGGGCGAAAAGCCCCATGTGTCGGATCGTCTCATCCAAGATCACTCCAGCAAACGGCGTTCCACTTTTATGATCAACATTGATCTGAGCCTTTCCGTGCGAGGGAGGATGAATCTTACCTGCTGGGTCAGCGGTGTGGATGTTGGTACTGCCACGGCCGAGATCTTGCTGCAGTGCAACTGCGCCTGCACTGTTTCGGCTGATTCGAGGCATCGAAGATTCTGGATCTGAATTCTGTATATGCCATTCATGAAAACGAATGGCCGCTCCACATCCGATGCAGGTTCTCCGACAGATTATCGTCTTGCTCCCTGCCCAAACTGTTCCGCCCTTGGGCGAAATCATCGAATTCCAAATCCGCTGCGCGCTTCTCCTCCAGGGTGTTGGTGCGCAGGGCCCGAACGAGATCCTCGAATTTGCTAACCTCGGGCCATGCCTTACGTGCCGCGTGTATGCCTCCTCACGTGACTGCCGGGCCTGGTCGGCTTTTGCCCTAGCCTCTTCGAGGCGCTTTTGCAGCAGCTGCTCGCGTTCGCGCAGCGAGATCATCTTCGCGTTCACCTCTCCAAGATCAATGAGAGCGGCGGCATATCGCCGAGTGCCCGCAATTGCGCAGAATCAGCACATAATCTCATGCCCGACTGGGGTGCATTCACAAGCCACCTTTCCAAGGCCATGCAAATCGATCTGGCTGACCCGGGATTGCCTGGCGAGCTACGGTTAGCGCCAGCCACCATATCACCAGCGTCTCAGGCGGCCGAGAAGCTCCAGGCAGCTCGCAGCCTGTTTGGGTGGAAACAAGGCAGGGGAACTTACCAGGCACGATCTCACCGAATATCAACGGTCGAGAGCACGAGATTGACGTGGACCCCGAAGCTCCGATTCTTTTGGTCCTGCGCGATACGCTCGGAATAAGCGGCACCAAATTCGGCTGTGGCGCGGCGCTCTGTGGCGCCTGCACGGTGCATCTGGATAGCGAGGCCACCTGCTCGTGCAGCACGCCGCGGGCTTTCTGCCGTTGAAGGCGGGAAGATCACCACGATTGAGAAGAAAGCCGATGACCACGACCGTGTCGGCGCGGCTGTCCATGCTGCGTGGATCAAGCGCGATGGGGCGCAATGCGGCAACTGCCAGGGCATGCCATTACCAAAGCCAGCGAAAGTCAGAACCCGACTTGTAACCTTTTTTAGGTCCGAATAGAATCGCAGGATTGGCGTCCGTCCGATGGGTTGGTCGTTGCAGCAGCGAGAGCACGAGTGCTGAAGTAAGTGTCGCATCAAAAGGCCCGCTGACAGCTTTGCTGCGAGGGCCAGCACTACGCGTTCTTTGCGTGCTTGTCGCCGCAATAGCTGCTCTGTATGCGCCACGTGTAAGCATGAGCGACCTCTTCCTTCAAGGCCAGCAAAAAACAGTGTCGGTTCGTTCGGCCGACCTCCCGATCCGCTATGCCAAAACGGAAAGCAGTTGCGTCTGTTTCGCCCCGACGGAGAGCCGGCAGTCTGTGGAGGTTGACGGCGGCGGGCAAGATCTTTGTCTCCCTGCGAACGCTGCGTTGCGAGTTCCGCAACTGGCACATCAAGTCAACAGCTGCCCACTCTCAAAGGCATACCCCCGGAGTGTCGTAGCCGGATTTTTGGCAAGGGCCCTCCGGTCGCGTGATAACCCGCGCAGGGTGATTTCCGCCAAATCGACACCGACTTCTGCTCTCGCAAGCTAGTCGCATACGTGCATCCAGTAGGAATCCTAAGAATGAACGAACTCAATAAAGAAGGGCACGGGCCCGATAGACCACTCTCGCGATCGCCTGTCATCGGTTGGCTAGTTCTGGCGCTGATTGTGACCGCGATCTTGGCCATACCTTTCCTGTGGAGGTGAAGTCGTGGCCGCGAAGCGTATGCCGCTCGGCTTCATCTAGAACCGCCGATCAAGGAAGCACCCAAAACTGCTAAGTCGCAACACAGGTCAGTTGTCCATTTGACAGAGCTGATCGTGAGGGACTGGCTCGATGGTGAAGGCTTTCTGCCCAGTCCAATACGGATCAGAATGCGGAGATAGCAGACACTTAAACCAGTGCGAAATCGCCGCCGGCCAAATATGTGCGGCGGCGATTTCAACTTCGCGGCCGAATGTTTCGAAATTCGGCAATCGCCTTCACGCCAGTGATTTCCTGCTGCCAGGCAGCGTGGTTGCACTGCAGCATCGCGTGTTGGCGCGTCACCGCCAAACACGGCATATCCGTTGGCATCGCGGCGCGCGAAAAAGATCCCAGCATGCGAAGCTTGCTGGCCGCACGTCCGGGCGGATGCATATGGAGAGGCTTCGCCAAAGGGTCGTCCAAGATAGAGCTAGCGCCCATTGCACGGCAGCAACGCCAATGCATACAGCGGATTCCTCGAATGCTCCTTCATAAGATAGCTAATTTCTCCTTCGAAGATTCGTTCAACGCTACGGTGCTCGCGGTCGTCAGGCGGCTGCGCCGGTTCCACTCTCTTCGTCCTGCGGGTGACTGGCCGCTATGGGCCGCAGCGACCGAGAAGTGCCGGGACGAGGGGCACCGTCTCTCGCCTCCGGCTCGACAGTTCTCATGGCCTGCGGCCGACATCGAACAAGGGCTGAGGCGGGGAGCGCGGTAGTGTGCTGAGAGTTCTGCAAATTCGCTAGGAGGGGCGGTCATGGCAGGCTGGTGATGTTCAACGTCACCTGATTCCCTCGCGAGGAACGCCACCATGACCAAGACAGAAGGTAAGTCCGCCAGCGCCGCCGTCAAAGACATTCTGCTTCAGAGCCCGGATGGGCTGCGCGAGGTGATCCGCGCGGTGCTGCAGGAAGTGCTCGAAGCCGAGATGGATGAGGCGCTTGGCGCGTCGAAGGGCGAGCGCACGCCGGAGCGGCTCGGCTATCGCTCGGGCCATTACGGACGCACGCTGATCACCCGGGTCGGCAAGCTGGAATTGCGCGTGCCGCAGGACCGCTCCGGCCACTTCTCCACCGAATTATTCGAGCGCTATCAGCGTTCGGAGCGGGCCTTGGTGGCGACCTTGGCGGAGATGTATGTGCAGGGTGTGTCGACGAGGAAGGTCAAGGCCATCACCGAGGAACTGTGCGGCCATGCCTTCTCGGCCTCGGCGATCTCGGCCATCAACAAGCGGCTGGACGAAAGCCTCAAGGCATTTGCCGAGCGCCCGCTTCACGAGCCCTTTCCCTATCTCATCCTCGACGCCCGCTACGAGAAGGTGCGCGAGGCTGGCGTGGTGATGAGCCAGGCCGTGCTGATCGCCGTCGGCATCGACTGGGACGGGCGGCGCCAGATCCTGGCCGTCGACATGGCCGGCCGCGAGAGCCGGTCGGCCTGGAAGGACTTCCTCGTCGCGCTCAAGGCACGCGGCCTCAAGGGTGTCGAACTGGTGGTCTCCGACGACCATGCCGGCCTCGTCGCGGCGATCGGCGAGGTCGTCCCGGAAGCCGCCTGGCAGCGCTGTTACGTGGGGCTGTTGAGAAAGCCGGGTTTCCCACATTTGATCCGAGACAACGGCGGTTTTGATGTCAGAACTGCCGGATGCCCTCGTCAGGTCTCGTCAACGAGCTTCAGAGGGCGCATCAACAGCAACAATCCCAGGAATCGGTCAAACAAAGCGGCTGCCAGCCGCTTCAGGTTCACCGCCGCTGCGATGAGGTAGGCTTGGATTTTCATGTTGCCGAGGCCCCGTCGGATCGCTCGAGCGAGGCCGTGCCAGTTCTTCGCCTCGCCATGGAAGCCTTCCGAGCGCCACCGGTGGCGTTGGTAGAGACGTTGATCCTCCTCCGACCATCGCTCTCGACGCCTGCGCGCTCTCAACAGTGCGGGATAGTCATCACCCACAACGACCGCTTTGTTGACGCGCCCCTTGGAAAGGCACAGGGAGGCCAGGTCGCAACCGGCGCACTCACTGGAGCGCGAATAGAAGAAGCGGCCGTGCTTCACTGGCCTAGTCGGACGCAGGATCTTTCCCCGCGGACACTTCAGTATGTCGTGCTTGGCATCGTAGCGGAAGCGTCGAAGCGGGACCGGGCTACGGATCGGCTCTGCCTTGGCCGGGATCAATGCATCTATGCCGCGACGCTCGAACGCTCCGAACACTTTCGCGTAGGCATAGCCGGCATCGGCAGTGACGGTGCTAACAGGTAGCCCGGTCGCCTCCATAGCGGCATCGATCCGTTCGACAATTATCTGCCCCTCGTTGATCTCCCCGGTCGTCACGGCAACATCGAGAACCACCCCGCGCAAATCATCGACGATGGTATGCTGTTTGTAAGCGGGCTCCAGACGGCGATTGCGGGCGTTTGTCGCCATGCTGGCATCCGGATCGGTGATGCAGACCTTCTTGAACTTTCCTGTCTTGCGGCTTTTTCTGATCGCTGCCTCCGCATCTGCGTTCGCCGCGCTCACCGCCTCAAGATGGCGCACCGCCAAGCTATCCCAGCTCACGTCGGCGCGAATTAGCGAAGCATCGACATGAATGACTTCGCCCTTAGCGATTTTGGCGTCGATACAGGCTTGTACAGTGCGCTCAAAGATCCGCTGGAACCTTTCTTCACCCCAGCGCTGGCGGATTCTCGTCAACGAAGAATGATCGGGCAATGCTTCATGGAGGCCGTAGCCGACAAACCACCGGATCGCGATGTTGACCTGCGCCTCCCGCATCAGCCGGCGGTCATGCACAATTCCAAGCAGGAAACCGGCGAGCATCAGCCGGACCGCAACCTCAGGATCAATGCCCGGGCGGCCATTGTCGGTACAGTAGAGGTTCGCCACCTCCTCGCGCAGCCAGGACAGATCCAACACACGATCGACCCGCGCGAGTATATGATCATCAGGAACAAGCTGCCGCAGCGAGCCAGTCATGAATAGCTCAAGCTGATCGCGCTCCTTGCGTCCCAGCATCGCGAACCCCTCCAGAGAATCAACGACTTCTCGATTGAATCAGTAGGAGGAGACTTCTTCAACAGGCCCTACGTGCACTTCCTCAGGAACGCCCTCGATCACCTGCCGAGAAAGCACGGCGACGACTGCCTGCAAGAGCTCAGATGGCTCTACGACCGGCGCGACCTTGCCGAAGCCAAGGTCGACCTCGCCGCGTGGCTGGCCAAATGGGCGGCGCGCTATCCCCGGCTCACCGCCTGGGCCGAGGAGAACATCGAGCAGACGCTGACCTTCTTCCGGCTGCCGCGCCAGCACCACAAGCACTTGAAGAGCACGAACATGCTGGAGCGCCTCAACGAGGAGATCCGCCGGCGCACCTATGTCGTGCGCATCTTCCCCAATACCGAGAGCTGCCTGCGTCTGGTGCGCGCGCTCGCCGTCGAAACCCACGAAAACTGGATGGAGGCCAACCGATATATCAACATGGACGATCTGCGCGAGCACAAGAAGCTCGCTCTTCGCCAAGCCGCGTGACCAGCTTCATGGCCGCCCAATTTGCTGAACTTGACGCACACAACCGGGAGCGCCGGCCGGCCCGCTCTCATCATCAAGGGCCGTAGAGCCGGGCGGCGCGGCTCACTTGCGAGCCAACCAATCCAGAGCAACAGCGCCCTCGCTTTTTACGGTCTCGCGGGACGAGGCCGGGGCTTTGCTCTGCTGGTCCACCAGGACCGAATAGTCAGCGAGAGGAGACCTCTCAATCTCCTCATCAGAAAGGGGATCTGGTTGCGCCGCCGCGCGGCGCGGCAGCTCTACGGGTTCCTGGTGAGCGCTAACCCCGCTTCTATTGATCCGCGCGGTTCGCAGATTGAGCACGAGCTGGCGCTCAACCGGGCCAAGGCATCTGCCGATTTCTGCATATGCATTGATTGACGAGGGGGGTCACGGTCGACTCTACATGCGCCCTACACAGCTCGCCGTTCGAGCCGGACGGTCGTTTAGAATGCTTGTCGCGATGTCGACATGTCCTGTTTCAAGTTTCCTCAACCTTGAATGCGAAGAAGCAAATGAGCAGTTCATCATGCTGCCGCAGGGTCACTGTGGCGCTTCGTCTGCAGCGTCGCCCTGCAGCACCTGACGAGGCCGCGACGACGCTACGCCCCACAGCCGAAGCCTTGGAGCGCATCCGCCCCGCATTTGGTCATGCCATGATGAGTTGGGCAAACATTGGAAATGCCCTATGCGGCTGGCTGGATGTGCCAACCGGTATGGACAGTGAGTCTGCGAGGGCCGTTTTCTTTCCGCGCGAAGCTTCAATTATGCTTTTCGGAGAAGGTCTCTTCCATTCGAAAAGCCCAAAGACAATGACGAGTGTAAGGCCGACAAGCGCCCGCGACGGATTGGCATAGCGCTTCCTGAATATGCCGCCGCGCCTTCAGCATGCGCCGCCAAAAAAGCAAAACTGACGCAAAACCAAAACCGGAAAGCACGCCAAGTGCGGCTGCCTTTGGAAGGGACAGCGAACAAAGGCGAACGAGTTACGATAAAGCCTTACGCAAACTGGTCTCTATCTCGTCAAGGTGCTGCTCTAGCGCGACCATTGCGCCTTCCCAGATTTCGTCTTCCTCGTCTCCAAAAGCGCGTTCGACATTTTGGAGCGATGCGATAAAGCTGCGCCGCATTGGGGCAAACTCTTCAGCTGTACCTAGCGTGTCCGAAAGGACCAATGCGAGTACGCGGCGAACCAACAGTTCCAAGGCGATAATCCGTCCTTGGAGGGAATTGTAATCGGTCATCTTCGTGGGCCTTTCCTTTGGCGATCAGCAGTTCCGCGTGGCCAGAACTGCCCAATGCCGAACAGCGCCAATCTAATGGTGCTCTAGCTCAATTCGACTTGTTTCGGACTTGCAAGCTCCCAGCCTTCTCGTGTCCGAGAGACTTGTTGACGGCCGGGATGATCGTGTCTCCCCAGAGCTCGATCTGGCGCAACATCGTCTTCTGGTCGAAATCCCCCAATTGGGTCTGAATTGCGATCTGGTCAGGTTTCAAGACATCAATCTCTTCCAACAGCCGATCAATCACGCGGTTCACGCTGCCGATCGGCAGGTTGTCGCGCGTGGCCTTGAACGACAGATCCTGCTGCGTCGGCGTTTCCTCCAACAGGTAGCCATCCTGGCTCTGCTGGCGGCGCTGATGTAGTGATCAGATAACCGGCGCTGGAAACGGGCATTGTCGAGATAGCTGTTGATCTCCGCCTCGTCGTCGCTCGCATAGCAGCAGCGCAGAAGCGAGATCTTGGCGTCCGTGACCTTTTTACCCTCAGCCGCCGCCGCCGTATCGATCGATTGGCGCAGGGCGCTCAAGGCATCCAAGCCATTGTGGAGTGCTGTGATAAAACAGTTGTGCCCCTCACGATAGGCCCGGCCGATCCGCGCGGATCCGCCGGCCATCCAGATGGGCGGGGTCGGCTTCTGGATGGTGCGGACCGAAATCGCCGTCGAGGGTATCTTCTCATAGTGGCCGTCGTGTTCGAAGATGTCTTGGTTGAGGCCCTTCAGAAGGATGTCCAAGTATTCCGAAAAGATTGCCGGCGCCTCATCGACATTGACACCGAAGCGCTCGAACTCGAACTGCTGGTATCCCAAGCCGACGCCGAGCTCGAGACGGCCGTCCGCAACGATGTCGGCAAAGCCGATTTCGGAAAGCAGGCGCTGTGGTTGACAAAGAGGCAGCACGCACACGGCGGTGCCGAGGCGAATGGTGCTCGTCACGCCGGCGCAGTGCGCCACCATCATCAAGGGTGACGGAATCAGGCTGTAATTGTTGAAGTGGTGCTCGGCGAACCACGCGGTGTTGAAGCCAGCCTGCTCCGAAACGAGAGCCTGTTCGATGGAATTGCGGATGACGCTGTCGGACGATTGATGATAGCCGCGCTGGGCGGCCAGGGTGAAGGTCGCGAATTCCATGCTGCTTCCTTCTTTGCACAGGGCATTGGCCGATCAAGGGAGTGCTCGGCATGAGCACAGATTGGGTTGGCCGCGGTGTCGATCCGGCGCTTGGCGACGGCGTGGTCTTGCGGCAAAACGCCCGCAAGGCCGCGCCGGAACACTTGGAACTGCGTCGACTCCGGGGAGGCGTCATCGCCGAAGACGACATTTTCGATCGCCGGCCGCACCTGCGCCTCACTCTGCCGGAGCCGGAGGCCCCCTCCCCGGCTTCGATGAAGCCGCAGCCCGTCGCCTGACGAATGCTCGACATCCAACCCGTGGCCTGCGCCAAACATTCCTCATGAGTTCGCTTGCATTTCCGCATTACTGACCAAGGTCCAGCCGCCGTCCAAGTAGAGGATCGAGCCGTTGACGTATGAAGCCTCAGACGAAGCAAGGAAGAACACTGCATCAGCGACGTCCTCCGGCTGTCCCATCCTGCCCATCGGGATTCGCCGTCCGATCGCTGTCGAGTCAATACGGCCGGCCTTCGCCAACTGAGCAACGCCAGGCGTGCGGATGTAGCCGGCAGCGACGGGTGCCGTCCGAATGCCGACCGGCCCGAGTTCGGCCGCCATGCACCGGGTCATGATGTCCATCCCCACCTTTGCGGCACGGTAGGCATGGCGCGGCGTTAGGGGCAGAACGTTGTTGATCGGCCCGAGATTGACGATCACGCCGCCGGGGCACATCGCCTTGATCGCCTCGCGCGCGCAGGTGCTGCCAGGCCGCGTTGGAAGGGGTCGGCACTGGTGCCGACAGCCGCGCCCATGGTGGGTCCGACCGCCGCGTTGTTAACGAGGACGCCGATTTGCGCAAACTGTGCTTCGACTCGGTCGTAAAGCGCGAGGATATCCTCTTGTCGCGAGAGATCGCATTCGAGGCCGAGATGCGGATAGCCGAGCCCATGGGCCAGTTCAACCACGCCGCTGCCCGGAAGGTCCACCGCAACAACGGCTTGTCCATCTCCGGCGAAAATATCGACCATGGCACGGCCGATCCCGCCCGCAGCGCCTGTGACGATGACGATGCGCCCGGCGTGCTTCATAAGAACTTCTCCGCGGCGAGCAGCGGTCCAACCCCATGGACGGCCAGCGGCGGAATGATCTGTCGCGGCAAAGCCGCACGTCCTGGTGAGGGCCAGTTGCGGCCCCCGACGAACCTCGCGCGCACCGGCAGCGGGCCAACTCTCGAATTGGCGGTCGAAGCTGGTGATGGACCCTTCGATGAAAGGCGATGGCCTTCATGAGCGGTTCTGCCGAGGTACCGCAAATCGATGCACAACAGCATCGTCGGCGGGCCCGTGGCGACAGAGCAGGCCGCTGCCGCGGTCACGCCGTCGCGCGGCTGAAACGCAATGCTATCTGCCGCACCTTCACCGATCAGGCATTCGCCGGGAGTCCTGTGGCGTTGCAAAGTTGTCATAGATTTTCGTCTTTACTGCCGCTGCGGCTCTCCAGTTGGGAACCTCTGAAAACATCGTGGTGAGAAGGAATGCGGCGCTTGCCGAGCGCGTAGATCAGGTCATCCGGATGCGGTGCTCCTATGGGTTGCCGCAGACCGAACCGTTCTGCCTCAGGGACCGCTGGCGGGATCTGCTCCTCAAGCCAATCGTAGACGACCGTCCGTTTGGCAATCCGCCACTCCCCTTCCCTCTTCTGAAACAGGTCGCAATAACGGCCGCAAAGGAGCACCTGGCGTACTTCTCCGTCCTTGTCCGGTCCACGTTGCAACGCGTTGAAATAGCTCTCGACCGCGGCCTCCACTGGGCTGGTGAATTCGATCAGGATATTCGTGATCTGATGGATGTTGCGCGGTCCGGCCTTGAAGACACCGAGCGCGAACTGGATGAAGCCCTCTGCCAAGCCGCAATAGGGCCCGTGATTGTCATGCGCGTCGGGCCAGTACGAGCTGCGCAGCGCCGCCTCGTCCGCGCGGTCTATCCCACGGCAGTACCGATAGAGGCAATCGCGGATCGCCTCACGGTCGAGGAGTTCGGCTATTTTTGTCCTTACCTTGTCCATCGTCTCCGTCGTCAGTTCTGAGGTTGAAAAGAGGGGGTTCGCGGACTGCGCCATCCGCCTGTGGATCCTGGGGAGACACTTCGATGCCGCAGATGCCCCCTTCGCAGTAGGACGAGGGCGGTGATAGGACGGAGGCTGCGCGCCGACTGTTCCAGTGTGCGTCGGCGCCACTCCACCCCAACTAAACTCGTCCGTCTCTCGGTTGAAGGACGCCCGATTCAACCGGCGCAGCGGGCGTAGGGTCGATTTCCAGCGCACCTTCGGGGCAGGATCGCGCGCCTCGTGACGCAAGCGGTTGCTCCCGCTCCGGAACCTCAATGTCGCCGGGCAGGATGTAACCCTCGTCATCAAGCACGAAGATGTGCGGCGCTTGCGCCCAGCATCGCGCGTGACCCTGGCATTTGGCATTGTGGACTATGATGCGCATAGCGCTGCCTCCATTCTCTTTATGCGGCTCGGGGCGGCCTTGGTCAGGACCAGTCCAGGATCAGATTTTCGATCCCGAACACATGGCCGCCAGAGGTAATGGGAGCCGTACCTTGCTTGATCCGGAAGGACGGGATGCGCGCCAGCCACTCCTCCAGGCCAATGACGATCTCCCGCCGGGCAAGGTGCGAGCCAAGGCAGCGGTGAGGACCATAGCCGAAGGCGGCGTGGCGGTTGTCCGGTCGCGCCAGATCGATCGTGTTGGGGGATTCGAACTCCGCCGGGTCACGATTGGCAATCATCGTGGCACAGGAAACATAATCCCCCTTACGGATCGGGGCGCCTTCGAAGTCGATGTCTTTCTTCGCCACGCGGATCAGTTGCACGGTCGGATAGGCGCGCAGCAATTCTTCGGCGGCAAGCACGATCCGGTCCGGTTCGCTCCGAAGCCATTGCTGGTCTTTTGGGTTGCGCGCGAGGTAGGCCAAGTCAAAGCCGATCGCGGCTGCAACTGTGTCGAGCCCCGCGACGAACAGAAGCACGCCGATGCCACGGACCTCCTCGTCGGTCAGCCGACGGCCCTCGACCTGTGCCTGCACGACGAAGGTCATGAAATCGTCGGCCGGTTCTTTGCGGCGAACGGCTGCAAGTTCGTCGATGAACGCGACGATTGTCCGGGCCGCAGCCGGTCGTTTCACATTGTCGCCATGAAGCAGATCGTTTGCCCAGCCGACGAATGTATCGAGTCGGTGATCCGGCAATCCCAGAAAGCGAAGGAAGATATTGACCGTAAAAGGAAAGGCAAAATCCTTCATCACGTCGCAGCTTGTGCCCGATGCGGCGATCCTCTCAACCAGCGCGATCGCCCGCTCGCGGACAGCCGCTTCCATCAGCCTCACCCGCTTGGGCGAAAGCAGCGGATTGAGCAGTGAGCGAAAGACGCTATGGGCCGGTGGATCGAGTTCAAGCGGAATCATCGGCCAGTTTTCGCCCAGCGCGGAGGCGAAGATGCTGCGATGGCTGGAAAAGGTTTCGGCATCCTGCAGCACCCTGCGCTGATCTCTGGCGCGAGTGATGACCCAGGTGCCCCGGCCATCGCGCGTGTTGAAGGAGGAATAAAAGATCGGCGGCCCGGCATGGACGCAGGCGACAGCTGCGTGCGGGTCCCCATTGGGGGTCGGTGCCATGCCTGGCGAGGTAAACAGGCTGAATTCCCTCACCATTTCGGGGGGCACATGATCTGGAACCGGGTTGATCGCCATTTTGGCTCCTCCTGAACGACATGCATTCATGCGCCTGAACGACATGCATTCATGCTCGATTGAGATCTACCCCTGGTCACCAAGTCGACGATCAGCATGAGTATGTTCCGGCTCAGGCGCCTTGAGACTCTGCCACGCGGTGCAGGCCACCTGCGCGCAAGCGCGGATGAGATCGGTCGCGAACTCAAGCAGCAGGGTTTCGATGTCGTCCTTGGTTCATAAGCTCCGCCGCTTGTTCGAGTTGGTCAGATTGGCCATCACCGCTGAGCTCCATGAAGGACTGCTGACGTCCGCCCCGACCAAATTACCCGAGCAAGTTGCGTACCGATTGCCGCACGGTTTGCCTTTGCACCACTTGCCCGTTACCGGCGGCCCGGCCTTGGCGACTTTTGGTCGGGCTTGCGACATTGTTGTCCAGCTTCGGACACGAGAACGTTTGCGTTCAGACACGCACGGGAGTGCGTATGAAGGGATCTCATTACGCAAACACTGTGACCCGAGCCGAACTCGATCCTCGCCGCGTCCGGACCGGTGCGCTTGCTGAAGAGCTGGAAGGTGTAAAAGACCTTTTCGGCAGGGGAGTCACGACAGGCCGCGACCGGAGATGCTGCGACAGCGCTGTCTTCGCAGATTGCCCTACCCGCGACTACAAGAACACGCCAGAGGCAAAGCCTTGCGCGGTCACTGCAGTTCCTGCCGATGTGGCCAATGCCTCGGCTCGGCCCGTCTGCATTCGGGTTTTCGTCTGTCCCGTGCCGATGCGGACGTGCTGATTACCCCGACCATATAGCAAGTGACCGAGCGACTTGTGCAGCGCGCTCGATCTCGGCGAAGGCACGGGCTTCCTGCAAAAGCGTCTCTGAAAACCAGCCCGATGGCGCCTTCAAGTGACTTGGCATGGCGCTTGCTCCCCATGGTTAGAGCCTATCAAAGCAGGAGGAAGCAACCAAACCATGGCTGATGCGCGAAGCTCTATACGACCGGATACCGCGCCGATTCCAACTGAACATTGGGACTCGGTCTCATCATCCACATTCCGTTGCCTTCCTTGCGCTTGGCTGGTCCGAGGCCGAGCGGAGCCCGTGAAGCGACTGGCTTGGCGGCGGAAACGGATGCCACCTGTCGATCTCGTTGGGGTGACGAGACCAGGAGCCGACACGTCCCCACACAACCAGACTGGAAAGTCGGTGGCGGCCAAGGCCTCGCTTAATACCGGCATGCCGGCCCAGCTCGGTGTTGTGTCAGCCGACCGAGAGGCCGCACCAGGTTCATCTAGAGGAGCAATATTGATGACCGTTGAAAAGAAGGTTCCCTTCGTCACCTTTCTCACGCGTGTTCGCGATGATTCGGTCCAGGGGCCAAATCCATACCGGTGGGAAGAAAAGACCTCTGACGACTACTTTGCCGGTAAGCGCGTCATACTGTTCTCGCTGCCAGGCGCCTTCACCCCGACCTGCTCGACTTACCAAGTGCCCAACTTCGAAGAGCTCTATGACGAGTTTGAGAAGTTCGGATTTGAAGCGATCTACTGCGTCTCCGTCAACGATGCCTTCGTCATGAATGCGTGGGGGAAGGCCTTGGGGCTGCAGAAGGTCAAGCTCCTTCCCGACGGCTCAGGCGAGTTCACGCGCAAGATGGGCATGCTGGTCGCCAAGGATAATCTCGGCTTCGGCATGCGCTCCTGGCGCTACGCCGCTCTGATCAACAATGGCGTGGTGGAGCGGTGGTTCGAGGAGGAAGGTTTCTCCGACAATTGCGAGACCGACCCCTATGGCGTCTCGTCCCCCCAGAACATTCTTGAAGCGCTGAGGGCCGCCGCATGATCTAGGTCATGTCGCCCAAAACTGTCCGGCGGTAATGGGACAATGACCTGCAAAAACACACTCTAAAGCGCGTCGCATCAAGCCGTGCAAATGCGGCGCGTTTAAGAGGAGTCAACATCTCATAGTCCCCAGAGCCCCTCGACAGGATTTCGCGCTAACCATGCATCCCTCAGCAAGCCTGCTTCAGCGCCAGAAACTATCTATGGTCGCGTCGCCTCAACTCATTGAGTCGATCCGCTTGCTGCAATTGGCGCATGCCGAATTGCATCAATACGTGGAACAGGAACTCGCGAAAAACCCGCTTTTGGAGCTGGCGCCAAACGATGGCGAGGCTTCTGGCGACGACTGGTCGACTTTGGGGGACAGTCCGCAAATCGGCACACGCGGGAATGACGTTGATGGACGCATGCCCGCCGGATCGCCGGACCGGCTCAGCCAAGGGAAATCAACGCGCAACACGACGAACAATCCGGCGGGTGATAGCCCGGCCGTCGACAATTTTCCCGCACCCACCGAAACATTGCACGATGATGTCGCTCGTCAGATAGCCCTCACTGCATTCACACCGCAGGAGCGGCTGATTGCTGGCGAGCTTGCCGCTCATCTGGAAGACACTGGCTATCTTCAGGTAGACCTTTTGGAGCTGGCCGGCAGCCTGAACGTCCGGGAGGCTGACGTGGAGCGGGTTCTCGGAACCTTGCAGCAGTTCGATCCACCGGGAATTTTTGCGCGAACCCTCAGCGAATGCCTCGAGATACAGTTGCGCCAGAAAGACCGGTTCGACCCAGCGATGGAAGCCTTGGTCGCCAACCTCAAGATGCTTGCGCGACGCGATTTTCAGGCTTTGAAGCAGCTTTGCGGCGTCGATGAAGACGACCTTCGCGATATGTGGCAAGAAATCCGGGCGCTCGATCCCAAGCCTGGAAACCGATTCCAATCGGTAAAGCAGGAAACCATCATACCCGACGTCTGGGTCACGCCCTCCCCCGAAGGTGGATGGCAAATTGAGCTTAGTCCAGACACACTGCCCAAGGTGCTGATCAACCAAACCTATTGTGCCGAAATCTCACGCCTTTCCTCCGAGGATTCGAAAGATCAGACATTTGTCAGCGAATGCTTCGAAAACGCGAATTGGCTAATCCGCAGCCTCGATCACCGCGCCAAGACGATCCTTAAGGTTGCGACTGAAATCGTCCGCCACCAGGATGCCTTTTTGGAACATGGCGTCGCTCACTTGCGGCCCCTCAATCTCAGGACTGTCGCTGACGCGATCGGCATGCACGAGTCGACGGTAAGCCGGGTGACGTCGAACAAGTACATGCGTACCCCGCGCGGGGTGTTCGAACTGAAGTATTTTTTCACTGTCGCGATCGCCTCCTCCCAAGGCGGCGACGCGCACTCCGCTGAAGCTGTCCGCCATCGGATCAAGGGGATAATCGCCGCAGAATCGGCCGATGACGTGCTTTCCGACGATGACATCGTCGGAAAGCTGAAGCAAACCGGCATCAATATTGGACGCCGCACCGTCACAAAATACCGCGAAGCGATGAACATCCCCTCCTCCGTGCATCGCCGCCGGGAAAGGCGCATGTGGCGCTAAAATGGGTCACGGCAGCCGCCCCACGTCGCAGCGCATCCAAACTGGAGTCCCTATTCGTGACCCAACACGCGACAGGTGTCATGGACGCTGTTCTGCACGGCCCAGAAAAGCCCGATCAACGCTCCGATCCCGCATGGGGTGCGGTCATTTCGCTTGCCATGGGCACCTTCGGGCTGGTGACGGCAGAGTTTCTGCCTGCCAGTGTGCTGATGCCGCTTGTGCATGGTCTGGGCATCACCGAGGGTGAGGCTGGACAGGCGCTGACTGCGACCGCGGTCGCCGCGGCGATTTCGGCCCCGACCATGGCCATCATCACCAAGCGCCTGGACCGCAGGACCGTCATCTGCGCGATGACGCTGCTGCTGACCCTGTCGAATGTTGTGTCGGCGGTCGCATGGTCTCTGCCGGTTCTCCTGACCGGACGCGTCGTGCTCGGCATTGCGCTCGGAGGCTTCTGGTCGGTTTCGGCAGCGCTGGCGAGGCGGCTCGTTCCAAGTCACCTCCTGCCGCGCGCCCTGTCGATCATCCTTACCGGCGTTTCCGTCGCTAACGTTTGCGCGCCTCCATTCGGCGCCTACATCGGCGACATGTGGGGATGGCGAGCCGTCTTCATAATCGCTGCAGTCGTCGGCGCCGTTGCACTGCTGATGCAACTCATAACCCTTCCGAGGCTGCCTCCGGTCGGAGTGGCCAGCTTCCGCAGTCTGCTGGATGCGGCCAAGAATCCGATGATCAAAGTCGCTCTGTTGGTCGTCCTGCTGGTCGCTTCCGGGCACTTCGCCGGCTTCACCTATATCCGCGCCTTCCTCGAGAAGGTTCCCGCGCTCGAAATCGAAACGATCCCGCTCGTGTTGCTCGCCTCTGGCATCGGCGGCTTTTTCGGCAATTTCGCAGGCGGATTCCTGGCCAAGCACAGCCTCAAGACAGTCGCGGCCCTCGCGCCCCTGCTCATAGCGATAGCCGCTGTCTCGCTGCTGACGATGGGAGCATCGGCCTCGGCCTCGGCGATTGCGATCGCCGTATGGGGCTTTTCCTTCGGCGCTGTGCCGGTGGGATTGCAGACGTGGATGGTGCTACGCGCGGCTCCCGAGCATGCCGAAGGCGCCGGTGTGCTTATGGCCGCGACCTTCCAGGTGGCCATCGCAGCCGGCGCGATGTTCGGTGGACTGCTGGTGGATCATGCCGGCGTTGCCAGTGCCTTTGCGTACAGCGCGGTTACCACGTTCGCAGCCGCCCTGACCGTATTCCTGCTCGGGCCGAAGCGCGAAACCTGGACCGCCTGACAAAAGAGGCTCTCAGTGCAAAGCCGTGAAAGATACAATCGCATCAGCCGCGCGGCGAGATCCTGCGCACGCCGATCGTACAGGCCGACTGGATCGCGGCTGCCACCTATTCCGTATCGGCTTCCGATCGGGCATGGACCAGCGCCAACCCCTCGCTGGCCTTTACTTCCCGTCCATAGGGAGCAGCCGGGGGATGTCGGGCGCGAACCAATAGTGCTTGGGCCTGCGCGAGGATGCCGCCGCGACTATCGAGACGGACGCGATGCTGGGGCGTGCTCGAGGTTGGGACTGGATCACCCCTTGATCCCGGGCTGGAAGGCTGTGGCCGCAGCGCTGCCCGAAAACCGATGCCCCAGCCTGCCTCGGCTCGCCGCGTTGTGAAGCAACGCGGTCGGTGCCGCCGCGGCGGCACCGTGTGTGCCAGGCGTTGTAATCGGCGCATTCTCGCCTGGATGGGAGATGGATTATGACGAGAGTTGACCAGCGTTTGGACGCGCCCATCGGATCAGGCACGCACGGTGCTGGATCGGATTATGGCGGTAGACAAGAAGGCTCGACGTTCGATTCTCTCGTCCAGGGCTTGCGCTCTGAAGATCGATGGTTGGGAGCGTCCTCCTCTGAAAGGCTACCTTCGGCCAGCGATGTCCGGCGCCGCACGTCAGCCGATCCCTCCGCTAATACGCGTGACGGCCAGCCCGGTTTTGGCGACTTGCCGCATCTGGGCGCGACAAATCGGGAAGAAAGTTCGTCGCATTCCGATGCAGAGGTCCGCAATGCCGATCAGTCTAGGAGTTCACAACAAAGTGCTACTTCCTCGCGCAGGCAGTCCGTATCGGGCCTGGATCGCAGACCAAAAAGGCGGCACCTGGACAATGTCGCCATGCAGAGCGTGCGAAGCGCTATCTCAGAAGAACAATCTAATGACGCACTTCACGCCATTTGTTTCGCCCGTGACGTCGTGCGGTTCTCATGTGCAGTGGTGGAGCATGACAAACGGCTGCGGCGGGCGGGCGACGAGGTCCATGCAGACTTCGTGCGAAAGGCCGCCGCCCAGTTCAAAACTCAATTCATCCCATGCTTCGAGGACGATATCCGCCGCGGGAAATCATGGGGCTACGCCACCGCATGCAATGCGGTGAGTCGTGAGGCCGGAGGTCCGGAAGGTTTCGAAGCTTGCGATGCGATGGCAGCTCGGGTGTCGCAGCTTCCCGGTGCGTTAATGCGCGAATTGGACCCAAAAGCCCTTTCCCTCTTTTCGGCATCATTTGGTCGGCATCCGCAGTCGAGACCATGCCTAAATGGAACGATCAGAATCGCCGAATTTTGCTGCGATGAGGACAGGGCACTTGGGGCGCTGGATAATCAAAGTCTGTCGTTGCTGGTGAACGGTTTCAGCAAATGGACGCAGCGGTCGGAAACTCGTGACGGCACAAAAGCGATCGCCAGTGAGGTCCGTCGCCGCATCGACCGCCGTTTCCGGCTCTCTCACTTTGGGGAGGAGCAGCTGACGATCCTTGTGAACGGTTTCAGCAAGTGGCCGGAAGAGTGGTCGCGCCAAGCCACCGAAACGATTGCCAGTGAAGTCCTTCGCCGCCGTAGCGAGCTTTCTGCTTTTAATCACCAGGGCTTGGCGAACTTGGTGAACGGTTTCGGCAAGTGCCCCCAAAAGGAGGCCTGTTACCAAGCCACACTTGCGATCGCGGAAGAGGTACTGCACCGCAACCGCCGTGCCCGGCTTTTTGAATTCACTCGCCAGGGACTGGCGAGCCTAGTGAACGGTTTCAGCAAATGGCCGGGAAAGCCGGCGTCTCGCGAAGCGGCCGCCGCTATCGCCAATGAGGTCCTTCGTCGTGGCCCCCGTGCTTGGCTCGCTGATTTCAATGCCCACGAGCTGGCGGCCTTTGTGAACGGTTTCAGCAAGTGGCCAGTGGAGGAGTGGTCCCGCCAAGTCACAGGAGCGATTGCAAATGAGGTCGGTCGCCGCGCCGCTCTCGACGGGTTCGGGCTCTGTTGTTTTGGTCAACAAGCCCTGGCGAACTTGGTGAACGGTTTTAGCAAATGGCCGGAAGGGATGGTCCATCGCCAAGCCACAGTCAAAATCGCCACAGAACTCTCTCGCCGCGCCGGCGAGGAAGGGCTCTCCCATTTTACTGCGCAGGATCTGGCGAACCTAGTGAACGGGTTCGGCAAAAGCCCGGACGATGCGGACTGTCATCACGCCACAGTCGCGATCGCAAGTGAGGTCATTTGCCGCCGTGCCCACCTCTCTGCTTTCAATCACCAGGGCTTGGTGAACCTGGTGAACGGTTTCAGCAAGTGGCCACAACAGGCGGACTGTCGCGACGCTGTGGTCGCCATCGCCGGTGAGGTCATTCTCCGCGATGACCAGTTCTCTCATCTTACTCAGCAGGAACTGGCGACATTGGTGAACGGTTTTAGCAAATGGCCGCAAGAGGCGGCGTCTCGCCAGGCCACAGTCGCGATCGCCGCTGAAGTCACTCGCCGCGCCGCGCACGGCGAGTTGGGGCTCTCTGACTTCAATGACCAGGACTTGGGGAACCTGGTGAACGGATTCAGCAAGTGGCCGGCGGAGGAGGCGCCTACGCAAGCCACAATCGCGATAGCCAGTGAGGTTCTTCGCCGCGGCGCCCGACTCTGTGACGTTACTCACCGGCACCTGGCTAACCTGGTGAATGGTCTCAGCAAGTGGCGCGAAGCGCCGGCATGTCGCGGCGCCACGGTCGCAATCGCCAACGAGGTCAGTCGCCGCCAGCTCTTTGACTTTGCTCCGCAGGGCCTCGCGAACATGGTGAACGGTTTCAGCAAATGGCCGGAAGCGCTGGACTGTCGCGACGCCACGGTCGCAATCGCCAATGAGGTCCTTCGCCGCGGCGCCCGGCTCTCTGATTTTAGCCACCAAGCTCTGGCTAACCTGGTGAATGGCTTCAGCAAATGGCCGGAAGCGACGGGCTGTCGCGACGCCACTGTCGCAATCGGACGGGAGGTTCTTGGCCGTGACTTCTGGCTCCCTGCTTTTACTTCGCAGGAGCTAGAGAACCTGGTGAACGGTTTTAGCAAGTGGCCAGATGAGGCGGCGTCTCAGCATGCCACGATCACGATCGCGCATGAGGTCCTTCGCCGCGGCTCCTGGCTCTCTGAGCTCGATCCGCAGGAGCTTGCAAATCTGGTGAACGGTTTAAGCAAGTGGCCGGAGGTCCCGGACTGTCGCGACGCCACGGTCGCAATCGCGAACGAGGTCAGTCGCCGCGGCGACCGACTCTCTGATTTTATCCACCAAGACTTCGCTAACCTGGTGAACGGCTTCGGCAAATGGCCGCAATCGCCGAACTGTCGCGACGCCACGTTTGCGATCGGAGGTGAGGTCCTTCGCCGCGCCGATCTCTCTGATTTCACTGCGCAGGGACTGACAAACCTGTTGAACGGCTTCAGCAAGTGGCCGGACGGGGAGGACTGTCGCAAAGCCGCGATCGCAATCGCCGGGGAAGCGCGTCAGCGCCAGCTCTCCGATTTCACTCCGCAGAGCGTGGCGATCCTGATGCACGGGTTCATGAAGTGGCCGGAAGAGGCGGCGTGCCGGCAGGCCACGATGGACGTCGCGCGTAGACTGGGTGCTCGAGAGCATCGATTCGGTGTGTTCACCACGCATCAGCTGAGTATGCTCGCCAATGCTTTGTCGCGAATGATCATGAGGGCAGAGGACAATGGGGACATTGCGGACGCCGCTCTGCCGAAGGATCGGTTGCACAAGCTCGCCCACTATCTACACTATGATAATGATCGCCTCGCGCAGGCTGACGTTCTGCAGGTCACAACAGTTTTCAAGGCATTGGGTCAGGCTCGGCTGTCTGATGATCTCGGTTTGCTCGCACCGACAGGTTTGAATCGCCTCTCGGAATTGCGTCAAGCCCCTGATTTTGCGACCCACAACAACTTGGAAACCATTGGCAATCTGTGTGCAGCTCTGCTGCCGCTGGCTCGCAGCCCGCAGAAGCCGCTGCGCTGGCACCGCAGGCAGGCCCTCAATCTGCTCAACGACCTCCAACCCGTGGTCGAGCAGAAGATCGAGGCGCATCTGAACGCAAGCGATGCGGAGCGGACCCGTGGACCGGTTGCGAGCCGCTGCCCCGCTTTATCGATCTATCAGACGCTCAAAGCCCGTTCGGTCCTGGAGAGATTGTTCAGGTCACCGTACGTCGAGGCCAAGAGGTCCGATTTGCGGGTGAGGCAGCAAGCGCTGGAGCGCAAGACCAAGGAGATCCTGGACAGCACGCGCGGGCTCATTGAAAGCGACCTTTCCAGCATGAGCTGGAACCTGATCGCGCAGATCGAGGCGGACAGTCCAGTGGATGCGCTGGACTTATTCATGGAGCAGGATGCGGCGGCGATCCAGGCCCAACATCCTGCGTCGGTTTTCGACGTGCATCAGGTCTTGCGAACCATGGATCACGAGCCCAGACCGCCACAGGGTGAGGCGGGACTGATGCAGTTGCCGGTGGTGGACATGCACGGCCGGCAATTGGCCACGGAGCCGGAGAGACGGTATTCGATTTTTCATCGCCTGACCTCGGGAGCTTTGCCGGTCGTCGCGGTGCAGCTACCAGGAACCCCGAGCGCCTTCATGCTGGCGCGTACGGTGAACGTCAACGGTGTGCCATACCGCATGGACCTGTTCGGCGGCAGCAAGCTAAAGCCCCCGCGATTGACCGTGTCTCAGATTGCGGCCCGTGCTCCAGGCGAGCCAGCAAAGCCTTCCGGGGGAAAGCTGCTAGCGATTCCCTATGCCGATACCGCACCGGGCACGGCCTTCGAGCAGCTGTCGCGTGCCTGGGCCCCTTTCAAGGAGGCCTATTATTACACTCAGCGCAGGGGTTTTGCCGCGCCGCCGGCAATCAAGGGCCTGGGGGTTCATGACTACGCGCTGGAGGGCGCCTTCAAACTGTCGCTGCTGCCGGATCGCCCCTCCAACCAGGAGCATCCCTTCAGGCTAACTGGGCCGGCAGGCCCGATCGCCTTGCGACCGCATGACGGCTGCGGCTTCATCAGGGCCTCGCTGGCCGAGCGTATGCCGGCTGTTCGTCGCGCCGGGGAGCAGGAAGGTCCTGACAGGGTGCCTGCCTTTGCTGAGGGACGGAGATCGTCCGTTCCTGCATCGGCGCTGCAACACTATCCGCGCAGCGGGCCGGTGGCGGACGAGGCGCAAGAGAAAGCCATGACCTGGCTCGAGAGCCGACAAGGGCAAGAGCTGTCGGCTGAAGATCTGTTTCGCACCGTGACCGCCGGACATATGGACGGCCCCCTCGCGGTTGCCATACCCTCCAGTGATGAGTGTCTCCATGTGCCGACGCTCAAGAGCGAGACGTTGACGGGGACGAGCGGGGTGCTGATCGGACGCTCGCCCTATGACAAGCCGAACCTGCGCCCATTTGCCGCCGAGCGAGTCAAGTCGGCGGTCGAGGCGGACCCCACCGCTGTGTTTCTCGACAACTGCACGGCCATCCAATACAGCTTCAATGTCGCCCAGAAGTCGGGGACGCAACTGGCGGCCGACGATCCGACCTTTTTTGCCAAAGGCATTCTGATCGTTGTGCCGGATAAGATGTGGCCGGCCGCCTACGCCGACCGTGGGCTGGTGATGTCTGCCGAGGACGTCAAGTGCCATTCGAACTGGACCTCGAGCAAGGACCGCGTCAAGGTGAACACGCCGCTCGAGTGCCTCGGCATCCTGCAGGCGACCGAGGTGTTTGCCCCGGGTTCGCTGGTTGCCGTCCCCACGGGTGAGCAGAAAAAGCTTGACGGCGACTTCGACGGCGACACCGTCGTCATCCTCGGCGACCGGCCGCAGCTTTATGAGCATGTCAGGCAATTCGATCAAGAGGAGCAAGCTCGCGGACTGCGCTCGCTCAAGCCGCCAAAGTCGCATACCCCGGCGATTGAGGACGGTCGCTACAAGTTCGGACGCGCCAGCCAGATCCTCTCCGCCACGCGCAATGTTCTAGAAATCTATACCGGCCTGCAGCGAAACTTTTTGGCTCAATCCCACGAAGGCCGACAGTGGTTTGCCGAGCGTGCCATCTTCGGCACCTACGAAGGTCTTCACCAAGAGCTCAAGCGAGACATCCGAGGCCTGTTGGAGCAGGAACAGGTCAGTGCTGCGGACGTCCAGGACAAACTCGAGAAGGCGCGGCACGAGATCGAGCTGGCAGACCATCCGGTCGCACGCGAGATGGCCGAGTTGCTCCTCGCCGAGCTCGAGGCGTGGGCCGCGAGGCTGGATGAGCAACTCCTGCCCGAACAACTCCTGCCCGAAACCATCGCCGGCGTGAGCGAGGCACCGCTCGCCATGAGCCAACCGCTCTGCGAGCTGTTCCCGGAACTGGCGGAGACCTATTCGGCAATGGCTCAGCCACGCGACCGCATTCAGCTTCTCGTCGACCGTTACCCTGCGCGTATTGACCCGCGACCGGACGGATACAATCCACACGACCTCGTCCGAAGTGCAAACAATCTCCTGAGCCTCGGCATCAAGGTCGGAACTGACGCCTATAAATCCGACACTGGGGCCCACCTCTTTCTGTTCAAGAGCAGGCACCTTCAGCGCCTGCTTCAACAAACACCAGGCTTGAAATCGGTGCCTTACAGCAAGAGCCTTGCGGCTACCCTCAGCCAGGGTCGGTTCGATGTCGAAGCGACATTGCATGATCTTAAGGATAACCCGACACTGGCGGCTTCAGTCATGCAAGCCTCGATCAAACTTGCTACGGAACGAGGCATTCTGCCTCAACCCTCGGCTCGAGGGCTTTCTGCCGATGATTCCGCCACGACGATGACATTGACTCGCGATGAGGCCGTACAGCGCGCCCAAATGGAGGCCTCCCGCGCCCAAGCCGAAGAGAAGGACATCACCCCGACGGCAATCTCGGTTGCCGAGGCACTCAGGAGAGCCGATATCAAGGTGGAGATGCCCCATCTCGCTCAGCGCTTGAGATCGGAAAGCTCGATGACCGACCAGCTCATCGGCATGGAGGCCTCGTTTGAGGCCGGCGCCCAGCTGATCAGCAACGCTGTACGACACGTCTTCCAACTCCCTGATAGGGATTTTACCCGTGCCTTCAAGAAAGCCATTCTGGCCTTCGACGAGAGCGGCTATGCCGAGGTCAGCACGACCAACTGGTTCAGGACGCGATCGGCGACCTTCGTCGGCATCAAGACCGTGCTCGCCACGCCGGGCGGCTACCGCTTCGAGGTGGAGTTCCACACGGCAGACAGCTACAAGGCCAAGATCGACAATCACGACGCGTACAAGGAGCTGCAGAAGCTGCAGGAGCTGCAGCGAGAGAGCCGTGAGCCCCTGGATAAGTCCATAGCCGAGCAACTCTTGGAGCGCGTGCGACAGGCCTGCAACAAGGTTGTCATCCCCGACGGGGCAATAGGGATTCCCCACTGGGAAGCCGACGCGGATAGCACAGTTGGTGCCAGCCTAGCTCGTCGGTTGCAAGTGGCCCCGCCACGACGCACGGAGCACTCCCCGCTCGCAACAGAGATTCTTGGCGCCCTGGACGCGCGATCGATCGTGCTCGTCGGCATGAAGGGCGCCGGGAAATCCAGTTTGGGCCGTGCACTCGCCAAACAACTAGGGCTGAGGTTTGTCGATTCCGATAGGGAAATCGAGGCGAAGACCGGCAAGTCCATAGCTAAGATTTTCGCTGAGGATGGCGAGGCGCATTTCAGGAATCTTGAGGTGAATGAGATCAGGCAGTCGCTCGAACAATGGCCATCGGTGCTCGCAACCGGTGGTGGGGCGTTCATGAACGAGGAAATTCGGCATCATGTCGGCGAGAAAGCGGTCTCGATCTGGCTCAATACCAACGAGGACGTGATCAGGCGGAACCTGAGGCACGACACCAAGCGTCCGAAGATGCAAACTGCCGACCGAGACCAGACCATCACAGACCTGATGCACGTGCGCAATCCTATCTATAAGCTTGCCGATCTTACGATTAACCTGCAGCGCCAGCGGGATGTCAAGAGCGCGAATGCTTGTCTAACCGCGCTGCACGCCTACCTTTGCGGTGAGTACAGGGCCACCCAAGCTCGTGACCACTTGGGGGTGGCACCATGACGGCGCCGCTCGGTGCCGTTCAACTCGGCCGAACGTGGGGAAAAGGGAAAGACGCTGATCCAGCAAACTCTCGGTGATCTCCGAGGCCATCCGCTCATTGAAATCGGCGTGGTGGAGCAGATGATAGCTGAATGTCCCGCCAAAGATCAGACGGAACTAAACTGGGTATCCCGCCCGAAATAGCCGAGCAGATTGTCCATCAGTTCATGGACCGACGGTATTGTGAACTGTTGACCAGCTGACCAACTGGTCGGCATGAGCAACAAAGACGCCACGCCAGGGCGTAAAATCAACCGCCGGCCGCCAGAAGGTCGCCGGGTGGATGTGGCGCGAACTTTGCGTCGTCGATCTGCTCATGACCGCTACCGTATATGTGTCCCAAAGATCTACTGAGTGCTTATTGGGCGGATCATTCGTTTGGGGAATTCCGGTTGAGCTAGTCCCTATGATTGCTGGGCCTGAGGGTGGCCCGTCTCCTATGCATGAGGCTCTGCGCCGGCCAGCCGGCTTAACCCTCGTACCGTTGCATATCGGATGACGGGCCACCCTCAGGCCCAGCAATCATAGGGACTGGATGTATGTGGTGAACGGTTTGCCCGGCTGTCGCGGGTCTTACCGGGCTCCTGACCTCGTCAACGACTGCTCTCAAAGCTCGGCGCTGTGGATTCTCGCGGCGACTCTCCCGGTCGCCACCGTCTTATTATTTGCATGCATTCGTTAGATATTTCCCCGCGATAATAGGCACATATTTGGTATCCTCCCCAATCTTTGTGCGGTTTAAGTCCTGTATCCGCGCACTCAAACTGCCCATTCATATTAAAAAAGCATGCCCCCTTGTCCTCAGCCGAAACCTGACTACTCGGTACGAGGACGATCACGGTCGCAGCAAGGATCATCCCCTTCCAGAAAGACGGGGGATGCACTCGATGAATCGGGACGGTCGCGGTGGCGGTCTCTTTCGGTGAGGATCTCATGTAAGGATTTCCTTGTGCTCGTTTGTGAATTGTCCGCCATCGCATCCCGTTTCGCGATCGTCAGGTCGAACGGAACTTGTATAGCGGCCAGAACTGACAATAGCCTGAAAGCATTGCGCGAAGGTCAGCGACTTGCTGTATGTTAGAACGTGCCTATCGACGCGAGCAACAGCCGCGTGTGGATCTCCGATCGCCGTTGGCATCGCCTTGGGATGAGGCCAAGCATCTCGCCCGTCCGTTTTTCACATGCCATTTCCAATCGCCGTCCAAAGAGCTTGGTTGCGGAAGCTCGTCCCGACATTGGTTCCACTGCTCGTTGTACAGCCGCCGTTTGTGTGGATTCCGATTGCCACGTTTCCGCCTCGACGATGACCGGGCTGCCCGAATTGCCGCGTTTGGTATCGGTGCTGTATTGAAGCTTCCCCGAATTGGCGCCGCCGGTGTTGCCGCTGAGAGCGCCGACGTGGGTCTGCTGAGTCTGGTTGGTCGCGTCGCGCTGGCCCCCAGCACCGAAATTCGGCCCCGGGCTGTCCAAGCCGAACCCGGTGATCCGGACGATGGCTGGGTTCTCCGTGTTGGAAAGCTGGAAGGTCGCGCCCTGCGCGGCTGCGGGCAGGAGGCCCGTCTCAGAGTTCGGCAGTGCCGCGAAAAATCGCCCAATCATTGCCGACACCGGCGTTCTGTTTGACGACCGAGCGGGCGATCACCCGATACTGGTCCCGCACCGGCGGCGATACGGTCACTCCGTTCGCCAGCGAGGCCGGAACATTGAACTCAACTGTCTGCATAGTCCTGCCGGTGCAATGACCGGCAGTCAGCAGCCGGCCACCGTCGATCAGCCAGCCTGTGCAGCCGGCCGGCATAATGCGGCCGATACGTGGATTGTTGGCTGCGACCCGATCGTCAGTCGCGCCGCAGATTGTCTCAATTGAACTATTCTCCTGGGTCGCCGGCCGCCGCACCTCCTTCGGAATGAAGCGATCGATATCACCGCCGAGTAGGTTAATCAACGGCTGCGGCGCAGGCTCAGCAGCGCCTTGCTGGACGGGCGGCAGGCCGATGATTATGTCCGCGACTCGGGCTACTACGGCGGTTGCGCCGGGGCTAGTCCCTATGATTGCTGGGCCTGAGGGTGTCCCGTCTCCTATGCATGAGGCTCTGCGCCGGCCAGCCGGCTTAACCCTCGTACCGTTGCATATCGGATGACGGGCCACCCTCAGGCCCAGCAATCATAGGGACTAGAACCGAAAATAGCTTGACCAAGGTAGGGGCTGGATTTAGGCGCGCAAAGGGCTGCTCTCTAAGCTCGGTAAACCTGCCTGTGAGCTCGTCGTCAGCTTCTGTCAGCATCATTCTCAGCTGGCCCATGTATCTGAATCGACTGCGAAGAGTCTTACGCCTTGATGCCTCTGTAAGTCGCCGGACCTTGTATGGCGGATGCACGAGCGAAGCATGATCGTCTCAGCCTTGCCGGCCTTTACCGCTGGCGAATGTCACTCTTTATCTAGTCGATCGCGCTCTTGACCCGTGCAAGGCGACTTTCCCCTTCCTCCGGGCCGAAGCAGCTTTCGAAGTCATTGCATTCACCGCAACTGGGCGCGGTGCATAGCAAAAAACCTTCGGCCTCGCAGAGCTTGCGATAAATGTACTTCTTCCACTTCATATTTTTGGTGTTGCCGGCCGCCAGTGTTGGGAAATGCGTGGCAAGCAAGCGGCTGAGTTCGGCCCGATTGAAAAGGCCAAGGTCCTGCCAGAGATGGTCATTGCGCAAGGCACGCCGGGCAATGATCTTGGCGAACCTGGCGCTCGCCTCCTCCCCCGGCCGGGCATGAGCGAGCAGCAGGCCGCGCAGAAGTTCTTCGTCCAGATCCGGCTCGGGATCGCTCACCTTTTCCAGGCAGAAGGCGTTGGCAGATATAGCGGGGAACCGGCGGGTCAGGACATCCTGCAGCTCTGCGCGCGACAGGCCCATTGCCTCAGTCGCAGTCGCCTCGCCGGCCTCGACCTCCTCGAGGGCACGTGAGAGGACACAAGCAAGCACATGCTGGTCGAATCTCATCTCCAGGTCCACAGGTGGCGATTGCCCGAGGCTGAGACAGCTATGGTGATGGGCGAACATGGTGCCGTTCTCGCTGGATGTCTGGCAGATCAGGCAGCAATCTCGTCGGCAGCGACATGGGTCTGACAGTTCTTTGGGCACACGCGGGCGCAGGCTCCACAGCCGATACAGCGGCCGGAATTGTCGACGACCATGATCATGCGATTGAGCTCGCCATCGAAGTCGTCGTCGTCATCGCCGTCGCAGGCGCCGAGGACTTCGCCCGCGTCATCGATGCCGTAAAGGTGCATGACCTCGCGCGAGCAGACCTTGAAACAGCGGCCGCAGCCAATGCAAGTAGCGCCATCGATAGCATTCAGATATTGCGGCATCCATGTGGAGCCGTCGCGTGTGACGAAAGCGCTCATCGTGAATTCTCCATTTCTGCGACTTCTCCTGCAGCTGCTGAACACGCTTCGCGCCAGCGCCATCCTGAAGCTGCATCCTCACGAAGCGAGTTGCACGGTAAACGCTGCGTTTCGGCCGCAGACCATAGGAAATGTGATGCCATGGGCAAGGCATTCTTCTAATCCCCTTTGCCAACGAATTTTCGAGCATATGCACGCCAACCGTCTGTTAACAGGGCCTGTCCGCTTTCCGTCGCTGTGCCGTACCGGTGACCGTGCGGCCAAGCTGGCGATCGGCACGTCTCGCATCTCTCGAAGGACAAACCCTGCTGTGTGGCCGTTTCCAGCAGACATGGCCGTCCTGGCTCAGTTGGGGCGCCGAACCAGTGCTTCAGAACAGCCGGCGCGATGAGCGGGATCGGGCACCATGGTGGACATGGCTCTTTATCTTCAACCCGCGGTCGCTGGCATAGCGGCAGCTTAATGCCGTCGCGAGCCGTGCTGGTGCCAAGTGCAAGAATTTTACCGCCCTTTGTCGACAGCGCGAACGGGATGCGTTTGCGTTCCTTGATCGATGAGGTCTGCTTCCCGGCTGGCTTCTGCTTCAAATCCATCTCGGCCGCCAACGTTTCGGCCTTGGCTTTCACGCCGAGCCCTTGGCCGACGACGCGGACTTTTCCGAGCATGCCTTCATGGCTGGAATGCTGGAGCGCCTCGATGAATGACACGTTCGATTTCTTCGGCACGGCGACAGCATTCTTCGGTCCGCTGCCATACAGGGCGAGGACCACCGATGGATTGACCGGCAGAGCATCCTCCGGCGATGGCTGACGCATGTAGCCCGCGGTGGGCAGCTTCAGCGCGGCTTTCGGGTGGCTCGTCGAACCGCGAGCGAGGCGATCGCTTTCCTCGCCAAGCGCATGGACGACCTCGGTGATGGAGCCGCCGGTCGAGGCAATCCGCGACGGATCGGAAAAGACAGCTACGCCTTCATTGGCCACAGCAGGCAAAGCGGCGGTCAGCAGGAACACGAGGATTGGCGCGAGCGCCGAGCGGAAACGGAAAGCAACACTCATGGATTTATACCTCACGCTGCGGTCGGGATTGGGATACGCGGCAGGTTCTCGGCCAGGAAGCGCCAGTCGCCGCGCTCGCGTTCGTCTTCCTTGCGCGTGCCGAAGAACTGGATGATCGTATTGCCGTCGGCGCCATAAGCTTCGATTGACGTAACGTGACCGTCCCCGGTGGGCTTGCGCACGGCCCAGACCTCGCGGATGTGGTGGGTCCTGAGATGCAGGTGGAATTTCTCGTCGAGCACATTGATCCACGGCCCGATCGGCTTGAGCGACTTGATGGGACCGGAATGGATCTGGATGCAGCCCCGATTGCCGACAAAGCACATGATCGGCATCTCAGCTTCGACCGCGTGTTCGAACATGGCGCCAACGGCATCCTTGTCGAGCGGCCAGGCGAAATCCTGGCCGACCATGCGCATCGCCTGGCAGCGGCTGAGATTAAGCGTTTTCAGCATGTCGAAGAACTGATGCACGTCGGTCAGCCCGCTCCAGTGTTCGCGTAGGTCGTCGGCCGTAGCGGCCTGGTCCGGAACCTCTGCGTGCCGGTCCGCTACGCTCGCCTTGACCGACACGACCGGCTCCTGGTTCGAGGATTCGAGCTCCGCCACCAGCTTTTGATAGGCATAGAGGTTGGAGGCCGACCTGAGATGCACCTTGTGCACCGCCTCGCCGGCGGCATCGAAGAATTGCAGGCTGCGGCGGATGTCGCCGCCGTCGCGCTTCTCGACGGCAAAGCCATGCGCCCACGCTTTCGGGAAGATGCGCAGGTCGATGTCCTCGCCGAGCACCAGGGCATGCTGGTCGCCGGTTAGCACCTTGTCGTAGACGCCGATCTTCTCGTGCACAGCGCTTTCATTGCTGGTCAGCGCCATCACCTCGCCAACCGCTTCGAGGCCGGTCAGCAGATCGTTGACGCGCGGCTCGATGCGCAAGGAACTGAGACCGCAATCGGCCGCAACCAGTTCCGCTTCCGAAATGCCCAGTTGGGCGGCGAGATCGCGCTCGCGTATTATCGGATTGGCTTGCCGTGCCCGCCGGATTTCGTCCGGCGAGGGTTTCTCGCGCTGGTCCATGTCTTGCCCCTGCTTTCATCTACGTGTCGAGCATCAGTTGCCTACCGGGCGATCTTCAGCCGCAGACCGCGCCGCGCTGCTCGATCCCGATCTCGTGCTCGCCCAGGAACAGAGAGTTGCTGGAGAGCGCGCGCATCGCCGTCGGCACCCGCTCGGAACGCGCCGGTCGCGCTGTCCTGAACGGCGGACGCAAAAAGGCTGACAGGCACCTGTCGGTCGAACTGATTCAGGTCGGTCGATCGCCGCTGGCGGAGGTGAGCGACTGTGGGTGTCGACGCGAATCGGCCGATCGGGCATTCGGATTCCACAGGCGGTGCTTGCCATAGAAAGCGGATCTGACCCAGACCTGACATGTTGCTTTCCCTCTCTCGTTGCATCGATCGCAAGTTCACCCACGGCATGAGATCGGTCCGTTACTCTTGCCGCCTCGCCAAAGGGAACTTCAAAAGTCGTGCCAACTGCGCGGAAGCAAGCGCAGAAAAAATCTTCTGCATAGCCGTCAGTGGTTTACGTGAGAGTGCAGCAGAACCAGGCCGAACGCCCCAGTGTGGCGGACTCGACAAACCCGACAGTATGTGTCGGCTATCCGACGTCTTCCCAGCAATGGCCTACAAGAATCATAGCAGTGTTATGGCCATGTGTTGTTTCAAAACGGTTTTCTTGCTTTGGCACGTTCCATGCTCGGTGGTCGGCAACCACGTCACGGACTGAAGAGAAATCGAACCATGATTACGCTCACCGATAACGCTGTTGCCGCCGTCAAGACAGCTCTTTCCCGCGCCGGCGAGCCGGCGGAAGGCTTTCGCATCATAGTCGAGACCGGCGGCTGCGCCGGCTTCAAATACCTGATGGGCCTGGAGAGCGTCTCGCGCGAGGGCGATACGATCCTCGAGACAGATGGGGTGAAGGTGTTCGTGGACGCAGGCTCCAAACCCCATGTCACCGGCATGACCGTCGACTTCGTCACGGGGCTCGAATCCTCCGGCTTTGTCTTCGACAACCCCAACGCGCGAGAGAAATGCGGCTGCGGCAAGTCCTTCGGCTGATCGCCTGAGACTGGGAGAAGGGCCATGTGGGGCTGCGGCGACAAGGCCGACGAGTGCTTCCTCAATCCGAAGAGTGTCAGCGTTCTGGAGAGAGCCAATACAGCCGGTGAGGATGGCGCCATCGCCTGGGAGTATCCGCTTAAGTTTATGATGAGCATCGATCCGGTGACGGAAAGGATCACGGACGCGAAGTTCCAGACCTTCGGCCGCGGCTCCGCGATTGCCTCCTCGTCGGCGCTTACTGGACTCGTCCTCGGCAAAAGTGCCGATAGAGCGTTCCCCATCATCAATCATAGCATTGCGGACAGTCTCGGTTGCCTGCCGCCGAAGAGGACGCATTGCGGAGTGATGAGTTATGAAACGCTGCAACCTGCCATCGCCAACCATTATAGCGAGCAGTGGGGCGGCGATCACGAGCAACGCGCCCTCGCCCGCGAATGCTTCGGTGTCGATCAAGGGATGATCGAGCGGGCCGTCGTATGGACAGGCACACCACTATCGAGCAGGTCACGCGCTACACAAGGGCCGGCTGCGGGTGGCTCGCATGCTTCGAAGCAATCGAGCAAGTGCTTGTGCGAGTGCGATGGCCGCCGAATGCCTCATCACGGCAGCGGAGGCTTGTACCGCCGGCACAACAGACGTCCACGCCCTCAAGAACAAGCCAAGGTCGAAAGTCGATTTTGGAGCCGGCGATCGCTTGCGGCAGGATGTGGAGATCGTCGCCACCCGAAACAGTTCAATTGCCAGCGGCACCCGAAGCTGCCGGCCGCCAAACTGCGACGCTGCAATGGCGGCTCGCCCGCCGTCAGCGCCCGCCTGCCACACGCCACAGCGCCTGTGCAAACTCGACCGAGCGAAAACCCTGTCGCGGGTTCTTACCTGCGGGCTGACGGCGGCGACTGCGAACTGGTCGATGAGGAGGACGACCAGGTCTACGTCAAGCTGTCGGGCGCCTGCGCCGGCTCCAGCTCGCTCCGTCACCATCAACGGCATGCGCCAGAGGCCTCGATGAGCCGACCGGCCTCGCGCTTGGCGTCATTCCGGTCAACTGAGGATCGCACCCATGAGGCTTATCAATCTGGACAACAACGCAACGACAAGAGTCGATCCCGAGGTCGTTCAAGCAATGTTGCCGTTCTTTACGGATCAATTCGGCAACCCTTCGTCGCTGCATGGTCTTGGGACCTCCGTCGCTAAGGCGGTGAGAAAGGCGCGCCTGCAGTTGTCAGAACTGATCGGCGCGGAGCTCGACAGTGAGATCACCTTCACCTCGGGCGGGACGGAAAGCGACAATGCAGCGATTGTTTCGGCGCTCGAGGTGATGCCTGACCGAACAGAGATCGTGACTTCCGCAGTCGAGCATCCGGCAGTGCTGACGCTCTGCGCGTATCTTGAGGAGACACGGGGCGTCAAGGTGCATAGGATCCCGGTGGATCGCCGTGGCGGGCTCGACGTCGACGCCTACAGGGCAGCTCTCACCTCACACGTGGCGATCGTCTCGATCATGTGGGCGAACAACGAGACTGGTACGATCTTCCCCGTGGCCAGGCTTGCTGAGTTAGCCAAGGAAGTTGGCGCCCTTTTCCATACCGATGCTGTGCAGGCGGTCGGTAAGCTTCCGATGGACCTGAAATCGACGGCAATCGACATGCTGTCGCTCTCCGGCCATAAGCTGCACGGCCCGAAGGGGATCGGCGCACTTTATGTAAAACGTGGCGTGCCCTTCCGCTCGCTGATCAAGGGGGGTCACCAAGAGCATGATCGTCGTGCGGGCACCGAGAATACGCCCGGCATAGTCGGGCTCGGCATGGCAGCCGAACTGGCCTTGAAATTCATGGATGACCAGAACACACGGGTAAAGTCGCTCCGCGATCGCCTGGAGAAGGGCATCCTCCGGCGCATTCCAAACACCTTCGTCACTGGCCATCCGCTGGAGCGGTTGCCGAACACCGCAAACATCGTCTTCGAATACAACGAAGGCGATGCAATCCCACTACTCCTCAGCCGCGTGGGCATCGCCTGTTCCTCCGGCTCAGCCTGCACCTCCGGTTCACTGGAGCCGAGCCATGTGCTGAGGGCGATGAAGGTGGCACACGCGGCAGTCCGCTTCTCCTTGTCGCGCTACAACGGCGAAGCGGACGCCGACCGTGTGCTCGAGGTCCTGCCCGCAATCGTGGAGAGGCTGCGTGGCTTTCGCGGTTCTGGGCCAGCTGAGCGAGGTGCCGAAGACCTTCAATCAGATTTATGCCTGGCAGCAGATGAACGGGCATCTCGCGATTCATTGCCTCGAACCGTGAATTTCGCGGCTGCAGGTCAGCCGAGCGACGAACAGCCCGACACTACCAGTTTCCGACCAGGGAGAATGCAATGAGTTGTTCTGCTGACGGCCGTCCCATCGATGTCACAGGCATCCTCGCGCGGCTGAAAGGCCTGTCGGCTGCGGAGGAGTTCTTCACAGTCCTTGGTGTCACCTATGACCCGAAGGTGCTCAATGTCTCGCGGCTCCACATCATGAAGCGCGTTGGCCAATATCTTGCCGAAGAAGATTTCTCCGGTCTGCCCGACCTGGTGATCGCTGCGCGCGTGCGCGCGACGCTGCAACGCGCCTACGAGGAGTTCGCGACCTCCTCTCCGCTCACGCACCGGGTGTTCAAGGTTCTCAAAGACCACGATCCGCACAAACCTGCCACGCCGGGCCGCACCTTCGTCCCGTTCGAGTCCGTTCTGAAGCGGTTCGGGAGTGAATGAGCGCGACGCGGTTGCGACGCGACAATGTCGGGAAGCGTTGCAACGCGACAGTGTCGGCAAGCCGACAAATCCGGTCATTGAGACAAAGCTTTCAGAAGCAACCAACCGAATTTCTAGCAGTAGCGGAGGCCACAATGTTGGCACAGATAATGCACGAAGGAGATGAACTGCCAAGCCCGCATCCGGATAGGAGCGTAGGGAACCGCCAATGCACATCGTAATCTGCATCAAGCAGGTGCCAGACTCGGCACAAATACGCGTCCATCCGGTGACGAACACGATCATGCGCCAAGGTGTGCCGACCATCATCAACCCTTACGACCTGTTCGCCCTCGAAGAAGCACTCAAACTGCGTGACGCTCATGGTGGCGAGGTCACCGTGCTCAGCATGGGTCCGCCCATGGCGGAGGACGCGCTGCGCAAGGCGCTCGGTTACGGCGCCGACCGCGCGGTGCTCTTGACCGACCGCTATTTTGCCGGCTCCGATACGCTGGCAACCTCCTTCGCTCTTTCCCAGGCAATCGCGAAGATTGGCGAGACGTTCGGCACGCCAGACATCGTCTTCACCGGCAAGCAGACGATCGATGGCGACACCGCCCAGGTCGGGCCCGGCATCGCCCAGCGCCTCGATCTCCTGCAACTCACCTATGTGGCGAAGATCGCCTCCATTGATTTCGCTGCGCGCGAGATCCAGGTCGAGCGCCGCTCTGAAGGCGGCACGCAGGTGCTGAAGAGCAGGCTCCCTTGCCTCATCACCATGCTGGAGGGCACCAACGAGATCCGGCGGGGCTCGCTCCAAGATGCCATGGGCGCGGCGCGCAGCCATGTCCTGAAGTGGAATGCGGCCGAAGCCGGCATAGAGGACCTCACCAAATGCGGCCTGCGCGGCTCGCCGACGGTAGTCAAACGCGTTTTCGCCCCTACCCCGCGGGCGGAAAAGGCGGCGCAAATCGACACCGCCGAGAAGACGTTGCGCGATGTCGCTGAGGAACTCATCGCTGCAATCCTCGCTCGCCAGCCTGCGCTGGAACATGAACTCGCCTTCAACAACGGCGCGTGACGCCAGGAGCAGACAATGTCGACCGCGAACCCACCTCGCCCTGCCGCCGGCCGTGCCGGCATAAAGAAGGAGCTGCCCGAGCGGTTCAAAGACTACCGGCACGTCTGGGTCTTCATCGAACTTGAACGCGGCCAGGTCCATCCTGTATCGTTCGAACTGCTCGGCGAAGGACGCAAGTTGGCCGACAAGCTCGGCGTCCAGCTTGCGAGCGTCGTGCTCGGACCGCCGGGAGAAGCCACCTGGTATGCCGTTGCCGAGGCCTTCGCTTATGGCGCCGACCTTGTCTACATCGTCGAAGCACCGCTGCTCGCCGACTATCGGAACGAGCCGTTCACCAAGGCGATGACGGATCTGGTCGATACCCACAAACCCGAGATCCTACTTCTGGGTGCGACCACGCTCGGCAGGGATCTTGCCGGCTCCGTGGCGACGACCTTGCAGACCGGGCTCACGGCCGACTGCACCGAACTCGACGTGGATGCCGACGGTTCGCTCGCCGCTACCCGTCCGACTTTCGGCGGCTCCTTGTTATGCACGATCTATACGCTCAACTACCGGCCGCAGATGGCGACCGTGCGACCCAGGGTCATGCCCATGCCGCAGCGGGCGGATAAGCCGGTCGGGCGTGTCATCCAGCACAAAGTATCTCTAGCCGAGGACGAGATCGTCACCAAAGTCCTCAGTTTCCTTCCGGATAGCCAGTCGGCAGAGGCAAATCTCGCCTATGCCGACGTCGTGGTTGCGGGAGGCCTTGGCCTCGGCGCGGCGGAGAACCTGCAGCTCGTGAAGAATCTCGCGCGAACGATTGGCGCCGAACATGGCTGTTCGCGCCCGCTGGTCCAGAAGGGCTGGATGCCGGCTGATCGGCAGATCGGGCAAACTGGCAAGACCATCCGGCCCAAGCTCTACATCGCGGCCGGGATTTCCGGCGCCATCCAGCACCGGGTTGGCGTCGAGGGGGCCGATCTCATCGTGGCCATCAATACCGATCCCAACGCGCCGATTTTCGATTTCGCTCACATCGGGATCGTCACCGATGCGATTCGCTTCCTGCCTGCACTGACGGAAGCCTTCACCCGGCGGCTGTCGCCGCACAGTCGCGACAAGCTTGCGAGCTAAGGAAGACACATGATCGCGGAAGAATTCGACGCCATCGTCATCGGAGCCGGCATGTCCGGGAACGCAGCTGCTTACACCTTGGCGACCCATGGCCTGAAGGTGTTGCAGTTGGAGCGCGGTGAATATCCGGGTTCCAAGAATGTCCAGGGTGCCATCATGTACGCGAACATGCTGGAGAAGATCATACCGGATTTCCGGGATGATGCTCCGCTCGAGCGGCATCTGGTTGAACAACGGCTTTGGGTGATGGACGACACGTCCCACACGGGGATTCACTATCGGTCGGATGACTTCAATGAGGCGAAGCCCAACCGCTACACGATCATCCGCGCCCAGTTCGACAAGTGGTTTTCGCGCAAGGTGCGCGAGGCCGGCGCGACCGTTCTTTGCGAAACGACCGCGACGGAACTCGTCCGTGATGCCAACGGCAAGGTGATCGGCGTCCGCACCGATCGGGCCGGCGGAGTCCTCTATGCGGACGTGGTCGTTCTCGCAGAAGGTGTCTCCGGACTGCTTGGCACGCGGGCCGGCCTGCGCGAGATGCCGAAGCCCGAAACCGTGGCGCTCGCCGTCAAGGAAATGCATTTCTTGCCCGAAGAGGTCATTGAGCAGCGGTTCGGCGTCAAGGGCGATGAAGGCTGCGTCATCGAAGCGGTGGGTACGATCTCCCGCGGCATGGCCGGACTAGGCTTCCTCTATACCAACAAGGAGTCGATCTCATTGGGCATCGGCTGCCTGGTCTCCGATTTCACCGCCGCGATGGAGAGCCCTTACGCCCTCCTCGATGCCTTTAAAAATCACCCTTCGATCCGGCCGCTGATCGCCGGCTCTGAGGTCAAGGAATACGCCGCGCATCTCATTCCCGAAGGCGGCCACAAGGCGATCCCGAAGCTCTTTGGCGACGGTTGGGTCGTGGTCGGTGACGCCGCGCAATTGAACAACGCCGTTCACCGCGAGGGCTCAAACCTAGCAATGACCTCCGGCCGCATCGCGGCTGAGGCCATCGTCCATGTCAAGCGCCGCAACGACCCGATGATCAGACGGAACCTCACCCTCTACAAGGCCATGCTGGACAAGTCCTTTGTAGTCAAAGACCTTAGGAAATACAAAGACATGCCCGCCTTGCTCCACACCAATTCCAGCAATTTCTTCACGACCTATCCGCGCCTGATATCGCAGGCCGCGCAGAACTTCATGCGTGTCGACGGCACGCCGAAGATTGAAAAGGAAAAGGCGACCACGGCCGCCTTCATCAAGGCGCGTTCGCGCTGGGGGCTGGTCAGTGACGCGCTCCGCCTGGCATTCGCGTGGCGCTAAGGGAGAGACGGGATGACCATCGCAGTGACGAAGTTACGCGTCGAGGACAAGCTTTTCCAGAACCGCTACCTGGTCGATCCGGGCCGACCGCATATCAAAGTGCGACCGCACGAGAGGCCGAGCGCCAACCTGCTCGCCCTGACCCACGTGTGCCCGGCGAAATGCTATGAGGTGAACGACAAAGGCCAAGTGGAGATCACCGCCGACGGCTGCATGGAGTGCGGCACCTGCCGGGTCTTGTGTGAGCCCAGTGGCGAGATCGAGTGGAACTATCCGCGCGGCGGCTTCGGTGTCCTCTTCAAGTTCGGATGACTGGCGCACGCACTGTTCAAGAGCGTGAACCGTGGTGCACTCCAAGTTGCTTCAGCAATGTGTCACACCGACATCGCCAGAACTATCAAGAAGGTGCTTGGGAGGAGCACCTGGACAACCCTTGAGATGTGTTTCCATGGCTCACATACCGCGGGATCGGCTCCATGAAGTAGGACCTCGGGACAACCGACCTGAACCACCCATCAAAAGCATACCCCAAGCGGACATCTCGCTTAGCGGAATCTACGAGATATCGAAGGTCCTAACGGCCCCCGCCCAGCTGGAGGTCACGCTCGCCAATGTCGTGAACATCCTCCCCTCGTTTCTGCAAATGCGTCACGGAGCAATCGTAGTCCTGGCCGCTGAAGGAGAGCCGGAGATTACCGCAATTGCCGGCAACACCCACCCGCTTCAATCGGACACACGCCGCGCAATACCGCAGGCCGTGGTAGACCACATCGTCGCTACGAGGACGCCACTCGTGATAGCGGATGTCAGCAAGTCCCAACTGTTTCAGGCCGATCTTCAAACGTCTTCAAGCGGCGGCACCAGCCGAATTGCGTTTATCGGTGTCCCCGTAACGGCCGAGCAAAAGATGCTTGGGATATTGTCGATCGACCGTGTCGACAACAGCGCCGCCGGCTCCCGTTACGACGAGGACATGCGGTTCCTGACCATGGTCGCCAACCTTGTCGGACGGACCATCCGCCTCCATCGCATGCTGAGTACTGATCGTCAGCGCAGTGACGAGCAATGGAGATCGGACAAATCGCTGAACGAGGAGAGGACTGCCCCCTCCCGGCTATCGCATGTCCAGATCGACGGGATCATCGGGGAAAGTCCCGCACTCAACCAGGTACTCGAAACCGTATCGGTCGTAGCAAGGACAAATTCAACCGTGCTTCTGCGGGGCGAAAGCGGCACGGGCAAAGAATTCTTCGCGCAAGCCATCCATAAGCTCTCACGTCGAGGGAAGAAGTCTTTCGTCAAATTAAACTGCGCCGCACTGTCTGAAAGCGTCCTGGAGTCGGAGCTGTTTGGGCATGAAAAGGGCGCCTTCACCGGAGCTATCTCCCAGCGCGCCGGCCGTTTTGAACTGGCAAATGGCGGAACGCTGCTGCTTGACGAAATCGGCGAGATTTCGCCTGGCTTTCAAGCGAAGCTGTTGCGCGTCCTGCAGGAAGGCGAACTGGAGCGAGTCGGCGGCACCAGGACGCTACAGGTCGACGTCCGCCTCATATGCGCGACCAACAAGGACCTCGAAACGGCCGTCGTGAATGGGGAGTTCAGGGCCGACCTCTATTACCGCATTAATGTGGTGCCGATCATCCTGCCTCCGCTGCGAGAACGATCCGGCGATATTTCACGACTTGCCAACGCCTTCCTCGAGCGATTCAACAAGGAGAACGATCGCGAGCTCGCCTTCGCGCCGTCCGCGCTTGATCTGATCTCGCGATGCTACTTCCCTGGCAACGTGCGCGAGCTTGAAAACTGCGTGCAAAGGACGGCTACACTTGCGCGTTCGAGGACAATCACGCCATCGGATTTCGCCTGCAAAAATAACCAGTGCCTCTCTTCGCTCCTCTGGAAACGAGCCGACCGTTCGCCTGGCGGCAATGCCATCGGCGAGCTCACACGGGGCAGCATGACGCCTGTTGGATCGCGGTCGCCGACCAGGCGCACCGGCGCCTCGCAAGGCCCGATATCGCCCCTCGAGGCCGAAGATCCCAACGATCCTGCTTGGCCCGCAACGGGCTCGCGTCTGACCGAACGCGACCGGCTGGTTGACGCGATGGAGAAGGCCGGCTGGGTCCAGGCCAAGGCAGCTCGCATCCTCGGCCTTACGCCGCGGCAAATCGGCTACGCCCTGCGTCGGCATGGCATCGAGGTGAAGAGATTCTAAGTGCGTGCCTAAGACGTCGGGTCTGAGTAGTGTTCCTCACACTCTGCTTGCCCAAACGCAGTGTGTCCTTAGCGGCCCGGTTCGCTTGTCCACTGTCGGAAGCCCGACAAAATTGTGTCGGCGCGATACCGACAGAATCCGACAAGAAAAGCCAATTTGTGAGCTAGAACCCACTCTTTGAGTTGGCATAGCTCTTGCGCTTTGAACTGCGACGTTCACTCAGCAGCAGAGCCGTTCGATGCCCGCACCGATAGTTTCGCTTCAGAGCCTGACCAGCACGACATTCTCCGACCAATTGCTGGCGACCGCGCAATCGGGTGGCTGCGCATCTTCATCCTGCGGCTTGTCGGGAAAGCAGGACGACATGGATCCGGTTGTTTGGGAGAAGATCAAGGATCACCCCTGCTTTTCAGAAGAAGCGCACCACTATTTTGCGCGCATGCACGTCGCAGTCGCGCCGGCTTGCAACATCCAGTGCAACTACTGCAACCGCAAATATGACTGCGCCAACGAAAGCCGGCCTGGAGTCGTTTCGGAAAAGTTGACCCCCGACCAGGCGCTGCGCAAGGTGATCACGGTCGCCAATGAAGTGCCGCAGCTCTCCGTACTCGGCATCGCCGGACCCGGTGATGCCTGCTACGACTGGAAAAAGACAAAGGCAACGTTCGAACGAATCGCCAGAGAAATACCCGACATCAAGTTCTGCATTTCCACTAACGGGCTCGCGCTGCCGGACCATGTCGCCGAGCTTGCCGAAATGAATGTCGACCACGTGACGATCACGATCAACATGGTCGATCCTGAAATCGGCGCAGAGATCTATCCCTGGATCTTTTACGACCAGCGTCGCTACGCCGGCATCGAAGCCGCCCGGATCCTGCACGAGCGGCAGATGTTGAGCCTGGAGATGCTGACCGCGCGCGGCATCCTGACCAAAATCAATTCGGTGATGATCCCCGGAGTGAACGACGAGCATCTGATCGAGGTGAATGAATGGGTCAGGGAGCGCGGCGCGTTCCTGCACAACGTCATGCCGCTGATTTCCGATCCGGCGCACGGTACGCACTACGGTGTGACCGGGCAGCGCGGCCCAACTGCAATGGAGCTGAAGGCTCTTCAGGATCGTCTCGAAGGCGGCGCCAAGTTGATGCGCCATTGCCGGCAGTGCCGGGCCGACGCGGTCGGCCTGCTCGGCGAGGATGGTGGCCAGGAATTCACACTCGACCGGATTCCTAGCGAGGTCACTTACGACGCCACCAAGCGCGAGGCCTATCGGGAGGTGGTCGCGCACGAGCGTCGCGATCACGTGGCGGCCAGGAGAGAGGCGCTTGGAATGCTCAAGACAGCGGGCTCGTGCAAGTCCCTTCTCGTCGCGGTGGCGACTAAGGGCGGCGGGCGTGTTAACGAACACTTCGGCCATGCCAAGGAATTCCAGGTCTATGAGGCCTCGCCCAAGGGGATCAGCTTCGTCGGGCATCGCAAGGTCGAGCAGTATTGCCTCGGCGGCTGGGGCGAAAAGGCCATTCTCGACGGCATCATCGCTGCGCTTGAAGGTCTAGACGTCGTGCTGTGCGCCAAGATCGGAGATTGCCCCAAGGAACGGCTCGCGGAAGCTGGAATCGGAGCGACCGACGCTTATGGCCATGACTACATCGAGACCGCAATCAGCGCCCTTTATGCCGCCGAGTTTGGGGTCCAGCCGCTGGCGGCGACGGCCTGAGCCGTCTCATTTCCCCACCGAACCAGGAGTTAAAATGGCTTTTAAGATCATCGCATCTCAATGCACCCAATGTGGCGCCTGCGAGTTCGAATGTCCCTCCGGAGCGATCAAGTTCAAGGGCGAGAGCTACGTGGTCGAGCGGGACAAGTGCACCGAATGTCAGGGAGTCTTCGATATGCAGCAATGCGCCTCGGTATGTCCCGTGCCTAAGACCTGCGTTCCTGCCTGATGTGCAATTCAGCTACGGACGCGGTCCTGGCCGCCTAAAACTCCTTTGCAACACCTGCAGCCTCGAGAAAGGAAGGAACGGCCATGTGGCTCCGACGCGAACAGGAGGTGGAAACACGCAAGCCTCCACGATTTATGCCCGGTGAGCGGGTCCGTGCCACACGCCACATAAAGAACGACGGCACCTATCCTGGCAGAGACATCGGCGAAAACCTAGTGCGGAAGGGTGACGAGGGTTATGTGCGCGACGTTGGCACCTTTCTCCAGCAGTTCTTCATCTATGCGGTCGAATGGGTCGACCGTGGCACGGTCGTCGGCATGAGAGCGCGCGAATTGATGAGCCTCGACAAAGCCGAGATTCCTTGCAGTGCCGAAAGCACTGCGAATGAAGGAGCTGCCAGATGAAAGTAATGATCCGCAGGACCGGTGCTGGATTGTCGGCGTATGTCCCGAAGAAGGATCTCGAGGAGCCGATCGTCCAAATCGAGAAGGAAGACTTGTGGGGCGGGGCCGTAACGCTCAGGAACGGCTGGCGACTCGTCCTGCCCGAGCTTCCGCGGGATACGCGTTTGCCGATCACCGTCGAGGCAAGAAAGATCTCCGACGAGGACTGATGCTGCGGGTTCATCGAGAGCGCGGCGAGAGGGAGCGAACATGAACACGATCCTGAATTGGCGCGACCTCGTCGTCATCCGGGGCAATTTTGCCAAAGAGTTGCTTGAGCTGCTGAACGCAGCGCTCGCGGCCGACAAGGTGATCCCATTTCTCGGTCCGGGGCTCTTGCGGCTCAGCTCCGCGGAACCGCCTGTACCGTGCACCCCGGAAGCCGTCGCCGCGGCGCTCAACGCGAGGGCGCCAGCCCCTTCCAAGATTCGTACCAATATGTGGTCGGTCGCGCAGTTTATCGAACAGCGCCGGCATCGCCGCACACTTCAAGCTTGGATGGCCGAGATATTCGCACCGCCGGCAGCGCCGACCCTCCTCCACGCATGGCTCGCAACGCTGCCGCTCTCCCTCGTGGTCGACAGCTGGTACGATGGCGTCATGCGCGCGGCCCTGGCAAAGCGTGGCCGAACGGACGTCGTCGAGATACAAGGCGTCACGCGGGCGAACGAAATCGGTGACGTCTGGACGAAAACCTACGACTTGTCCGGAAGCGAACTCGAACCCGGATCAGCGGCGAAGACAGTTCTCTACTCGCCTCACGGCAGCATTTGGCCGGCCGCAAATTTCCTCGTAGCGGATTCCGACTATGTCGAAGTCCTAACCGAAATCGATATCCAGACGCCGATCCCTGACGTGGTGAAGAAACGGCGTATTAAGCGTGGCTTTTTCTTCGTGGGCTGTCGCTTCAATGATCAGATGCTGCGCACTTACGCCTGGCAGATCATGAAGCGGTCCAGAGGTCCACATTTTGCGGTAATCGACGCAGCGACACTGACCAAGAACGAAGCCCGTTTCCTTGCAGCGAGCGCAATCACGGTCATCGACGTGCCGCTTTGTGAAGCCGCGGATCGGCTTGTCGGAGCAGGCACTGCTGCAGATGGTGGCCAGGATTAGGCATGTGGGGCGCCTTTGATGGCGGGGGCCGTCCGGCTTGCCTCAGAAGGCCCAAATTCAGTCTGGAACACACCCCGTGAGCAACGATTTTATTGGCAGCGCGACGGAGCCTCGAAATCCGCTCGCGCATGTGGAAGCGGCCGGCTGGGGCCGGGGCTTGAACATGCTGCTGCGTATTACGCGCATGAATTTGCGGCACCCGTGGAAGGTCGCATTCGCTATCGGCTCGACAATTGTAGCGGCAATACTCCAGCTGCTCATTCCCCAGCTTCTCGGGTGGGCCGTCGACCAGAGCCAGACCGCGATCGGGGGCGGTGTCACGGGGGCTGCGGCAAAACAAGCGCTCTGGATTTTGGCTCTCCTGCTGCTCGCCGTCAGCACGCTACGCGGCCTTTTTACAATGGCGCAGAATTTTTTTGCCGAAGCGGTCGGGCATCACGTCGCGTACGAACTGCGGCTCGCTTGTTACGAAAAGATCCAGCGCCTCAGCTTTTCCTTTCACGACCGGGTACATTCTGCCGATCTGATCACCATCGGCATGCTCGATGTCGAAGGCGTGCGGATGTATTTTTCCACCGCCCTGGTTCGCGCGCTGCTGCTCACCATGCTGATCGGGATCGGCGCCTACCTGATGATCTCCACCGACCTGTTTCTCGGTCTCCTCGCGCTGAGCTTCGTGCCTTTCGTCGCCTGGCTTTCGTCGGTCACACAGCTTAAGTTGCGCGCCACCTGGCTCGACCTGCAGGAGCGGCTTTCGGCCCTAGGCCGCGTGATGGAGGAAAATCTCGGGGGCACCCGCGTCGTCCGGGCTTTTGCGGCACAAGCTCATGAAATGGGGAAGTTTGACCGCGTCTCCAAGAGCGCGCTCGACCTCGCCCACGACCGCGTTGACGTCTACGTGCCCAATACGGCGGCTATGACCTTGTCCTTCTTTTTCGCCATGGGATTGGTCCTCTGGGTCGGTGGCAACAAGGTCATCGCCGGTGAGATCAGCGTCGGAACGCTTGCGATGTTCCTGACCTTCATGACCATCCTGCAAATGCCCGTCCGCCAGATCGGCGTGATGGCCAATGCATTCGCCCGCGCTTCCACTTGCGGTTCGCGCCTCTTCGGTCTGCTCGACCAGGAAATCATGATCGGAGATGCCCCCGACGCCATACCCCTCGAGATCAGCGAAGGCACTTTGCGCTTCCACAATGTCTCGTTTGCCCATCCCGGCACTGGAAACCGCTTGATTCTGAAGAACATCAACTTTGAGGCGCGCAGGGGCGAGACGATCGCGATCGTCGGTCCGCCGGGTTCGGGCAAGTCGACGATGGCTCACCTGATCCCGCGCTTTTATGACGTGACCGGAGGCGTCATCACGCTGGATGGGCAGGACATTCGCAAAGTCACCCTCGCGACGCTTCGCAAGGCGGTCGCGGTCGTACAGCAGGATGTATTCCTATTCACCACTACGATTGAGAACAACATCGCTTATGGCGATCCTTGGGCGAAGCAACAGCGAATCGAGCGCGCCAGCGAATCCGCCCAGCTGCACAACTACATCGTCGGCCTCCCAGCAGGCTACGGAACGGTCGTGGGCGAACGCGGCGTCTGTCTCTCTGGCGGCCAGCGCCAGCGTCTCACTATTGCTCGCAGCATGATGCTGCTCCCGTCGGTCGTCGTTTTCGACGACTCAACCGCCGCGATCGATGTCGCCACCGAGCAGCGCATCCGTGCAGCGTTACGACAGTTCGCCAGGAATAGGGTGACGATCATCATCGCCCACCGACTGGCTTCGCTCATGCACGCCGATCAGATCCTTTTCGTCGACAACGGAGAGATAGTTGAGCGCGGCACCCATCAGGAGCTTTTGGCGAAGCGAGGATACTACAAGGCCTTATACGATCTCCAGGTGCGCCCGGATGATGACATCATGATCGCGTATAGGGGCGCGCGCTGATGGATCAGGGGCATGCCGGCGAACCCGAAACCGAACGCAATGACGTGTGTAACGACGGCAGACGTCCTCCTCGGGCGGTCGTCGGCTCGCACCGAATAGAGGAGGAGACGTTCGGCCGGGCTTTCGACAAGAACACCATCCGGCGCATCTGGGCCTTCGTGCGTCCCTATCGGGCCATGGTAGTCGTCTCGGTTGCCGCATTGCTGATCTTCACCGGCACGCAGCTTCTCATCCCGCTGATCATCCGCTACGCGATCGACCACGCCCTGACTGCGGGGGGCATCGATAGCACCGCCCTGCTTGCGGTGTTCCTTCTCGCGATTTTGATCAATTTCGCCGCCAGCTACACACAGGAAACGGTGGTGGGGAAAATGGCCGAGAATGTCCTGTTCGATATTCGCCGCGCCATGTTCGGCCATCTGCAGAAGGTTTCGCTCTCCTTCATGGACAAGACCGAGGTCGGACGCCTGATGTCCCGCCTGCAAGGCGACGTCAATTCCATGCAGGAATTCCTCGAAAACTCATTATTTTCCGTTGCGGATATCGCGCTTCTCTTCGGCATCGTTTTCGTGATGCTATGGCTCGACTTTCGCCTCGGCCTCGTGACGCTGTCGGTCCTGCCGGTCCTGTTTGTCGTCCGCATCGTCTGGCTGCCGCGTGCCCGCGACGCTTTTATGGCTGCACACGAGACGAATTCGGTCGCCAACGGCGCGCTGGCCGAAGCCATCAACGGCGCGCGCACCATCCAGTCCATGGACCGCCAGCAGGTGAATTTCCTTCTTTATGACGACAAGGCCCATGCCAACCTCAGGACTCACCTGATTGCTGCCAAATATGCACAGGTCATGGTGCCGATCGTCGATGGCCTCACCGGCCTCGCCATGGCCGTCGTCATCGTGGTCGGCGGCTCCATACTGAATGGCCGCATCGATGTGGGCGCATTGGTCGCCTACCTTTTCTACATTCAGCGCTTCTTTGATCCGATCCGCTCGCTCACTCTGCAATATTCGATCATGCAGCGCGCCATGGCCTCCGGCAAGCGGCTGACAGATGTGCTCGACGTCAAGATCGATGTCCCGGACAAACCGGATGCCAACACGCTGTCGCCAGAGATGGACGGCTCGGTCGCGTTCAGGAACGTCACCTTCGGCTACAATCCCAACCGTCCGGTGCTGAAAAATGTCTCCTTCTGCGTCAATCCCGGCGAGACGGTTGCGTTGGTCGGGCCGACGGGCTCTGGAAAATCGAGCGCGATGGCCCTCGTCCACCGTTTCTATGATGTTCAGCATGGCCAAGTGTTGGTCGGCGGACATGATGTGCGCGATGTCACCCAGGAATCGCTCGGCCGCCAGGTCGCCATGGTGCTGCAGGAGCCGTTCCTGTTCACCGGAACTGTCTTCGAGAACATTCGTTACAACAAGACGGAAGCCACGCGCGACAAGGTAATCGAGGCCGCCAAGGCCGTCGGCGCCCACGACTTCATCATGAGCCTTGCCGACGGGTACGATACCGAACTCGGCGAACGCGGCGGCAACCTTTCTCTCGGTCAGCGCCAGCTTATCAGTTTCGCCCGTGCTCTCGTCGCCGATGCCAAGATCCTCGTCCTCGATGAGGCCACCGCCAACATCGACAGCTACACGGAAATGCTGATCCAGAAGGCTCTGGTCAAACTTCTTGAGGGCCGCACGGGGCTTGTCATCGCCCACCGTCTCGCTACCATCCGAGGCGCTGACCGCATCATCGTACTTCAGAATGGCCAGGTGATCGAGACCGGCAAACACGACCAGCTAATCGCTGCCCGCGGACTTTACTCCAGCCTCTACAACCTCAACTACGCCTCGTTCGACGATGTCCCCGAGGGGGAACTTGACGCCTCCTGTCAAGTGGACTCCCGGACGTGACATGTGGCCAATATATCCATGGGAGGTGTGGGTGATGACGCGTTTAGGCGGGCTGCCGGACGCTGCGGCCGTCGATGACGAGGCAGGCAGTGGTTAAGAGGGGAACTCATAGGAGATCATCACCACGCGCGATTTCCATCCTTCATCCACATGTAGAACTCAACCAATTGTCGCTGTCCATGGGTGCGCTCCGTAGTTGCGCAAACTGATCGATACGATTGAGGTTGGTGCCGGCAACTGTCCAGAGAGCATGCGCCTTCGAAATTGACCGCTTGTGTCAACCGTCCTGCACCCTGGTGGTCCAATCACGAGAAATCATTCCCTTTCGGATAGCAAGATGGGAGAAATCTGCGGTCGAACTTGCTCTATTGGGCCGACGCCGCAAAACTATTGCCTTGCGCTCTTCAGGACCAGCACTTCTAGCGAAGTGCTGAGCACCAGCAGGATGAGATCATCACATAGCTGCAAATCTTAGCTGGCGCATCACGCAGCATCCGAGACGTCCGACAACTCGTCGAACGTTCCGGCAGGCAAGGACAGTGACCTGGCGATCCGGTTACGATAGCTCTTATTGTATTTCAGGCCGGACTCGATGTTTTCGATCTCCTCAGTGGCAAGTCCGCAGGCTATTGCCAGGTCCTCAATCGAGTAGCCCAGGTGCTCGCGATATGCCCGGACGATATGCGTCCCCTCTGAAATCGCCTTCAAGACCGTCTCGGGAATGCGCGAATCGTTCATATGCAACTCCATAAATCCAGGGTAGCGCCTGAGGATCGAAGATTCCTCTCGGCCTGGCGAACCCAGCAAACTCAAAATGGATGTCAGGCGGCCTGATCGGCCTCATCCATGGAAGGCCACGACTGAAAACTGGTGGCCGTTCCAATATGGAGGTTCACCCGATTCCGATCAAGTCCAAGTGCCCAGTCGCGGGCCTGGCGGGCTCCGCCCCGCGAAAATGTTCAGCGATTGATTCAAATCAACCGGCATCTCTCCACCGCGCGGCATGGTGCAGTTGCATCGTATTGAAAATCAAGGAGAGAATATCATGGCGAGAAACCGAATGGGCGTAGCGCGGGGCGCAATAACGGCCGTCGTCCTCATCGTGATGGGACAACAGGGCGGCGCGGCCGAACCTGCGCAAGCCGCGAGCGTCGCACAGGCAGGAGCTCCGGTGCCGGAAGCGCCAAACCCTTGGCAGATCCGCCTGCGGGGGTTGGGGGTCATCACTGAGGATTCGGGCCACGTCAATACGGTGTCTGGCTCCGATCTTTCCTATTTGGACACCGTGACGCCGGAACTGGATATCTCCTATTTCTTCACGGACAACATCGCCGCCGAACTCGTACTCGGCACCACCTACGCCAACATCGTCGGCCAAGGAACGATCGGCGACCTGGGCGAGATCGGCAAGGTTTGGCTGCTGCCGCCCACGCTAACCTTGCAGTATCATTTAACTGACTTCGGCGCCTTCAAGCCTTATGTCGGCGCCGGCGTGAACTACACGGTGTTCTACAATCAGGATACCGGCAGCGCCAATGCTCTCGACGTCAAGGACACGTTCGGTGGCGCGCTGCAGGTCGGATTCGATTACATGCTGGACCAGCACTGGGGCCTTAACTTCGACGTGAAGAAGCTTTTCCTGGAGCCAGAGTTCGACGTCACGGTGGCCGGCGCGGACATGACGGGCAAGGCCAAGCTCAATCCATGGCTAATTGGCACAGGTTTCACCTACCGCTTCTGACAATCGAAGGCGGCCTAAACGAAGGGCGCCTCGTGCGCTCTTCTATACCGTCGGCTTTGCACAAGCGAACCGACCCGGGTTATTCCAGGAGGCAGCCTTGTTGCCAGTGCCGGCCGATCAGTTTGCAAATGCATCGTTGAACCGGACCAGATCCTGCGACGGCAGGAGGTTCTGCCGGAGAGACGAGCGTCTGTTCACTCCGACTAATTGGATGAACTATTCTCCAGAGTGCGACCTTTTGATCCGTCGCAGCCGGTGACGTGTCTGCTATGAACCAGGAGTTGGCGAAGTCCGCTTCGTCCTGTTGCCCGCGTTTGCCGTAGCGAAGCGGGCCGCCTTCGATAAGCACGGTTCGTCCACCGGCCGCCCGCAGCACGGCATCGCCGGCGGCCGCATCCCATTCCATAGTACGACCGAAGCGCGGATAAAGATCAGCCGCTCCGCTCGCCAAAAGGCAGAACTTCAACGAAGGCCCCACTGGGACGATCTCGGCGCCCTCGACCTTGGCGATGAATTCGTCGGTCTCGGGAGTGCGGCGGGAGCGGCTCGCGACGATCGTACGCCGCTTGGCTGCCTTTCGTACGGACATTTTGCGGCGGCCGCCGGCTGGCAATCCGGCGCAATTGATACCTCGGTCGCTTCGCCCGGACGGCCGGAGTACAACACACCCTTTGCCGCAGCATAAACTACGCCTACTTCGAGTATCCCATTGCGCACCAGCGCGATATTGACCGTCGCTGTTGCGGTTGATGAATTCCTTGGTGCCGTCGAGCGGATCGATCAACAGGATCGCATCGCCTTCCAGCACCGGCACTACGCGCCAGCGATTTCCTCTCCCGCCGGGCAAGTTACGCCGGCCAATGCGAGGCGAAGCCGTTCGAGGATCGCCCGCTCGGCGGCGCGGTCCGCTTCGGTCACCGGCGAGGCGTCCGCCTTCGTCTGATGGATAAACCCCGCGTCGAAGATAGCCATCATGGCGCGGCCCTTCAAACAGACCGACGATTGCTTTGTCGTCAAATGGATCAACCTTCGTCGTCGAGAGTTCGTTAGACAAGACTACGTTCATGGAGCCATCCTTCGAGAGCACCTAGTGTCTCTTCCGGCGATTTGCCGGTCGTCGTCAGTATTACGTCCGGATTTTCCGGCCGCTCGTAGGGAGAATCCACGCCGGTGAAGTTCTTGATCTCGCCGCCGAGCGCCTTCGCATAGAGCCCTTTCGGATCGCGCGCGGCGCATTCCTCGAAAGGCGTGTCGACGAACACTTCGATGAACTCGCCCTCGCCCATCATTTCGCGCGCCATACGGCGCTCGGCGCGAAATGGCGAGATGAAGGAGACGATCACTATCAGGCCGGCATCCACCATCAGCCGCGCCACTTCGGCGACGCGGCGGATGTTTTCCACACGGTCCTCGTCGGTGAAGCCGAGATCGCGGTTCAGCCCGTGGCGGACATTGTCGCCATCGAGCATGTAGGTGTGACGGCCGCTCGCGTGCAGCTTCTTTTCGAGCAGATTGGCGATGGTCGATTTGCCCGATCCCGAAAGCCCGGTGAACCAGAGCACCCCCGGCTTCTGATGCTTGGCCGCGGCGCGGGCGCTCTTCGTAACTTCCAGCGACTGCCAGTGGATGTTGTCGGCGCGGCGCAGAGAATGCAGGATCATGCCGGCCCCGACGGTCGCATTGGTGATGCGATCGATCAGGATGAAGGCGCCGGTCGTACGATTTTCGGCGAAGCTGTCGAAAGCGATCGGCGACTGCGCAGAGATGTTGACGACGCCGACCTCGTTCATCGCCAGCGATTTGGCAGCTTCCTGCGCGAAGTCATTGACATTGAGGCGGTATTTCAATTCCGAAATGGTTGCGCTCGCCTGGTCGGTCTCGGTGCGCAGTATGTATGAGCGGCTGGGCAAAAGCGCCTGCTCATCGAACCAGACGAGGTTGGCCGCGAACTGGTCGGCGACCTGCGGCCGTGCTTCGGGCGCAACCAGAAGATTGCCGCGGGAAACCTCGATCTCGTCTTCCAGGACTATGGTGACCGCCTGGCCTTCCACCGCCCGTTCGATATCGCGGCCCTGCGCAACGATGCGCTTGACCCGCGATTGCTTGCCGGATTTCGCGACAACAACTACGTCGCCCTCCGCAACCGAGCCCGACGCGACCGTTCCTGCGAAGCCGCGGAAATCGAGATTCGGCCGGTTTACATACTGCACGGGAAACCGGAACGGCTGTTCGCTCGCTTCGCCGACCGCCACCGTTTCGAGGTGGTCGATAAGGGTCGGGCCGGCATACCAGCCCGTTTGCGTGGAGCGCCGGGAGACATTGTCGCCGAAACGGGCCGACATCGGTATCGGCACGATCGACGAGAAGCCGAGATCCTTGGCGAACTCCGTGTAGTCGGCGACAATCCTCGCAAATACGTCGCGGTCGAAGCCGACCAGGTCGATCTTGTTGACCGCAAGCACCACGTGGCGGATGCCGAGCAGCGAAGCGATGATCGAATGGCGGCGCGTCTGGCGCAGCACACCCTGCCGGGCGTCGACCAGCACGATGGCCAGATCGGCGGTCGAAGCGCCCGTCGCCATATTGCGGGTATATTGTTCGTGTCCGGGCGTGTCAGCCACGATGAATTTGCGCTTGGGCGTGGCGAAGAAACGGTATGCGACGTCGATGGTGATGCCCTGCTCGCGCTCGGCCTCCAGTCCATCCACCAGCAACGCGAAATCAATGTCGTCGCCGGTCGTGCCGTGCTTCTTGGAATCGCGCTCCAGCGTGGCCAGCTGGTCCTCGAATATCTGCTTGGTGTCGGACAGCAGCCGGCCGATCAGCGTCGACTTGCCGTCGTCGACCGAACCGCAGGTCAGGAAGCGCAGCAGCGACTTCTGTTCCTGGTCGGCGATGAACTCGCGAACGGTATCGGCCGCGACGAGATTTTCTGCCAATAGGTGGCGCATTCTCAGAAATATCCTTCGCGCTTCTTTTTTTCCATCGAGCCGGTCTCGTCCCGGTCGATCAGCCGGCCCTGGCGTTCCGAGGTTCGGGCAATCAGCATCTCATTGACGATGCCTTCGAGATCGTCGGCGTCGGAATCGATCGCCCCGGTCAGCGGATAGCAGCCGAGCGTCCTGAAACGGACCAGGCGGTTCTCGATGACCTCGCCCGGCCGGAGCTTCATGCGGTCGTCGTCGCGCATGATCAGCATGCCGTCACGCTCGACCACCGGCCGCTTCTTGGCGAAATAAAGTGGCACGATCGGGATGTCCTCGCGCAATATGTATTGCCAGATGTCGAGTTCGGTCCAGTTGGAGAGCGGGAAGACGCGGATCGATTCACCCGGCGAAATCCTTGTGTTGTAGATCTTCCACATTTCCGGACGCTGGTTCTTGGGATCCCAGACATGCTGCGCATTGCGGAACGAGAAGATGCGCTCCTTGGCGCGGGACTTTTCCTCGTCGCGGCGGGCACCGCCAAAGGCCGCGTCGAAACCGTATTTGTCGAGCGCCTGGCGCAGACCCACCGTCTTCATGACATGGGTATGGGTATTCGAGCCATGGTCGAAGGGATTGATGCCGTCGCGCACGCCGTCTTCGTTGACGTGGACGAGAAGGTCGAAGCCCAGCTTCTCGGCCATATGATCTCGAAACTCGATCATCTCGCGGAATTTCCAGGTCGTGTCGACGTGCAGGAATGGAAACGGCGGCTTCGCCGGATAGAAGGCTTTCATCGCCAGATGCAGCAGGACCGACGAATCCTTGCCCACCGAATAGAGCATCACCGGTTTCGCAAACGTCGCCGCCACCTCGCGAAAAATATGGATGGCCTCGGCTTCAAGGCGTTGCAGGTGCGTCAAAGAAACATTCATGTCGGCACTTTTCTAACCCAGCGTTCTGCCAGTCATCGCGGAAGCGGCACCTTGCAAGCGCCGAATGGCTGGTTCACTGCTTTATCAAACCGTATGGTCATGGCTTCTGTCATCGCGACGAAAGACATCCGAGAAAGGGGGCCAATCGTCGTTGTGCTGTTCATTCAGCTGGCGATATGGTGCGCCGGCCAAAGGGAATGAATGACCATGCCCGCTCGTGGAGATAGTACAGCACGATCTTTGTGACGACTTCACCGGTGGCGATGGATCCCGCGGAAACGACGTTTCCGGTTATGAGCCAGCTCAGCACGAACGTATCGAGACTGCCTGTGATGCGCCAACTGACAGCCTTGGCTATCGATCTGCCGTGGCTCTCGGGAACGGGAATGAACATGCGCAATCGCTCCAGTGGACGCGTAAAATGACCAATGGGGTCAGGGTGGTTTGACGGCGGGAACGTTTCTTGATCCTCCGTCTCGCTCAGGGCGGGAGGAACTCGGTGGCGGTCATGCCCTTCATGCGGTCTTCAACAAGAATGCCTCAACCAATCGCCAATCTCGGCCGGGTGGCGGGCTCGTCGGGTGTCTCAGTCTGAGGCCAATATTGGCATTCGCTGAAAAGCGTGGAATGTGGCGCTGGGAGCAAGCGCACTACTGGCTGCAAGGGGCCCGTCAGACGGCAGCGACGTCAAAAAAACTCGCATAAGGTCCGTCTGCGAAGTGAAGCCGCAGTTCATCAAAATTCTGTACCGTTTGGTTGAGCGGTCGCGCTTCCTGGCGCTGAAGGATGGCGCAACCGGACAGCTGAAGCGTCGGAACTCCCAGGAAATCCCAAACTGTTCCCAAACATGCTGCGGGTTCTTGAAGAAGGCTCTCGTATTCAATTACAAGCAAGTTGGACGGTGCGAAGGAGTGCGCAACACGAGCGTGGAAATCGTCGGCGGTTTTGAAGTATGCCTCGCAGTCGGCGATTGACAATCTGACCTGTGGCGGCGGAGCTTCATCCCTGTCCGAACTGAACTTCAGCCACTGACCGCTTTGCCTTGCCTGCACCAGCGACCGTAGCGATTCCAATACGTTTCTCCGAACCAAGAGGATCACCTTGAGTCCTGGCCAACGGGCCAGTTCCGCAAAGAAGCCTGGATGATCGTGAAACTGAGGTTCGTTGACCTTGCAGCCAACATGCGTCACCTTCTTGTCGCTCCGCGTGGGATAGCGCACGTAGGCAAGCTCTAGGAGCTCGCGATTGCTGCGTAGCAGACGATCCTTATTGGGCCAGTTAGTGTCGTACTCGTTGAGCAACTCACCGTTACTGATTACATTCGGATGCTCGTTCAACAACACTTCCAAATAGTGCGTCCCAGTCCTTGGCAAAGCAAGGATTGCAAAAGGCTCAGCGGTCGGTGTGGTGTGGGTCATTGCATGTGTTTCCAACTGATAGTGGTTTCGACGTTCAGGGGCGGTGCCCAGCACAAGAAGACTGGCCATGATGTGTTGAGACGCGGACGGGTTTTGACCTGCGCTCATGCAATCAGACCCGCACCGTGAGATTGGTCGCGCAGACCGGCGGCGTGTGCCTGCATCAAAAGCTGCCTCCAGTCGCGTGAGTGCGCCAACTTTCGTGTTCTGCTGTCGCCAACTCACAGCCGCCAGGCCAAGCACGCTCGCCGCTTGTGGCGGGTCTCCTTCTTGTATTCGTATGTAGCATCAACGCATCAGGCGCCGACGGAACAGTGCCGCAGATATGAAAAACGGCAATACCGCGTAGATGCAAAGTGCGCCGATATGCAGCCCGACGTTGCCGACCGGGTGGCCAAGCATCACCGGACGAATAAGGTCGATAGAATGCGCCAGCGGCAAAAAGCCCGCAACCTGCTGAAAGGTGTCCGGCAATTGGGTGACCGGGAAGACCGCGCCGGATAGGAACAGCATGGGTGTGATGACGAGCGTCTGGTAGAATATGAAATACTGGTAGCTAGGGGCAAGCGCCGTGACGATCAAGGCCAGGCTTGCAAACGCGAACCCAGTGAGAGCGATGGCTGGTAGCACATACAGGACGGACCACCATGCTGAATAACCAACTGCGGCGGCAACAATCGTAATTGCTGTACCAGCCAGAAAGGCCTTGGTGGCTGCCCACGCCAATTCACCGAGAACCAGGTCGCCAAGGGTAAGTTGTGTGTGCAGGATTGCTTCCCAGGTCCGTTGATCGTGCATGCGAGCGAAAACAGCATAGATCGTTTCAAAGGTCGATGCGGTCATCGCGCTTGTCGCCACCATGCCGGCTGCCAGAAAAGCAATGTACGAGGCACCGTCAACGCGACCTATCATTATTCCGAGGCCAGTGCCGAGGCTGAAAAGATAGATCATAGGATCGGCGAGGTTGCCGATCAGTGACGCAAGTGCGACCTTCTTCCAGGCCATATAGTTGCGGCGCCACACCGCAATCCAGTTCCACGGGTTAGCGGGTAGAGCCGCCGCAAAGCTTTCACCCATTGTTCACTTCTCCATCTCGTGTCCGGTCAGCCGCAAGAAAACGTCCTCCAGACTGGGTGGACGCTCCAGAAGACGCAGACCCGCGCGCCCGCGCAGCTGCACCCGCACCTGCTCCGGATCGGACGCATAGCAAAATAGCGTCTCGCCGCTCACCTCGATGCGCTGAACGTATGGCCTAATCAACGAACCCAGCTCTTGTGGATTGCCGCCGAAGATCTCGATCACATGGCACCCAATATGTTCGTCAATCAGGGTTTGAGGGCTGCCTTCAGCGATTTTGCATCCATATTCGAGAACGCACAGCCTGTCGCACAACCGCTCAGCCTCTTCCATAAAGTGGGTCGTCAAGATGATCGTCTTGCCGCGCGCCAGCAGTAAACGCAGGCGCTCCCAAATCAGGTGGCGCGCGTGCGGGTCGAGGCCGGTGGTCGGCTCGTCCATTACGAGTAGCTGCGGGTCGTTGATCAGCGCACGTGCTAGCGTCAGACGCCGCTTCATGCCGCCGGATAGTTCGGCGACACGTGCATGCTCCTTGCTCTCAAGCCGGGCGAACTCGAGAAGCGATGGAATGACCGCTTCGATCTTGCGGGTGCTCATGCCGAAGTAGCGCCCGAACACCAACAGGTTCTCGCGTACCGTGAATTCCTGGTCAAGGTTGTCGAACTGTGGAACCACGCCTATGCCCTTGCGTGCCAAGCGACTCTGTGCCGGCACTGGCACCCCGAGAACCGTGATCTTACCCGCGTCGGGCGGCGTCATGCCGAGGAGCATGCGCGCAATAGTGCTCTTGCCCGCACCGTTCGGCCCCAGCAGGCCGAAGCACTCCCCCGACGCAACGGTGAACGACAGCCCGTTCACAACGGGCTTGTCGCCAAATGATTTTTTTACGCCGGTAAGGTCGACTGCTACTTTGGACATGGTTCTATCTCAAGCTGAAACAAGCCGATCGGCCTGCCGGCAATTCATTCACGGCGTTCTGGTCCAGAGCAGGCAATCACATTTGTGACGCCCCGTCGAAAGCGACAGCCGAAGCATTTGCGTGTGTCGCCCCCAACTCGAACGGATTGGCGTCGGGCCGCTAGGGACCGCCTTCGGCTACTTCCCTGGACTCACGACTTGCCCGCTACCAACGTGCTTCGATTACTTGCCGCTGCAAGCGCTGCCAGACTCAACCAACCTTGATGGATCGCGCGGCAGATTCGTCCTGCGAATCGAGTCGGCAACTTCCGAGCTTCCCGTAGCGTTTGGTCCGGCCATCGTGTGTTTCGCGATGACCTGCTCCTGCTTTTTCTCCCTGTTGGGTAGGCTGGTGGTCTTGCGCGACAGCCAATCGCTATTGCTCAGTGTACACAACGCATAGGCTTTCAAGGGCAGCAATAGAAAGATGTTGATGAATGTGTGCAGAGAAAATGCGAGAAATCGAAGTTGGCGAGCACGAAAAGCTGCAACGGTGCATCGAATGATGGTCATGGCTGCAATCATCAGGCATGCCGACCAAGGCACTGTACCTGTGAGTGCGAGCTGCGCGAGTCCCGCTACCACCGTCAGGGTGAGAAGCAGCGGGCCGAGATTCTGGCCGATCACGTCCAACGTGAGATAGCGATCGAGGCCAGGCAGTAGCCGAAGCAAAAGCAGCGTATCCCGGAAAGTGCTCCGTGCCCAGCGGAGTTGTTGGCGCAGATACGGCCCTAGCGTATCGGGAACGACTGTTGCCGCGATTGCGTCCGGAACGTACTCGGTTCGAAAGCCTGCTTCCAGCATGAGGATCGTAAGATGGCGGTCCTCACCGAAGTCGCTTGGCTTCCCCCGAAACAGCTGCGTCTCGTACCGAGCTAGCAGTGAAAGGAGCGAAGACCGGCGGTACATGGCACATGGGCCGCAACAGCACATGACGGCACCGAAGCGAGCCTGTGCCGCACGCTCCTCATTGCAAGCCAGCCAGTACTCCATATCGATCAACCGAGTCAGCCATGTGTCGCTCCGGTTGCTTGCCGTCAACTGGCCCATGGCCGCGCCGATCCCTGAATCCTGCATCTTCAGTGCAAGTTTCCTGATAACGTCGGGCGCAAGTGTCGTGTCCGAGTCGACGTTGAGCACCAAATCTCCAGATGAGCGGCGTATGGCGGCGATCTGCGCTTTGCGCTTGCCGACATTCTCGGGGAGCAGAATGAACTCAAATCGCGCGTCCTCCGCATAGCTGTCGTGTACCGGCGCGACCGCTTCGCGATTTCCAGAACCGTCATCAACTACATACACCCGCAATTTGCCGTAGTATTCCTGGTGTGCAAGGGAAGCGAGGCACGCCGAGAGCGTGCGCGGATCCTCATTGTAGCAGGGGACGATGACATCCACGCTCGGCCAGAGGCCGGAGCCGACTAGGTCGTCCGACGCCGGTGCCGCTTTTGCTGGCCGAGCATAAATCGCCTGCATGCCCTTATAGAGAGTCGAGAGCAGTGCATAGCACGACACGGCGACGATACTGATTGCAGCGAACAGGTTCATAGGATCTCGATTGTTCAGTGATGTTCAGGAAGCGAGCGGATTACAAATCCGCGGTCATGCAATGCTGGAATCAGGTGCGCCAGCGCCGTGACCGTCTGGTCACGCAGACTGGCTTGAGTGTCCGGTCCCAACTCGTCGGGAGCACACCCATCGTGCAAGAGCACAATTGCGCCCGGCTCGATACGGGCGAGCACTGCATCGACAATCGCGTCTGGGCCGGGGCGAGACCAGTCTCGCGGATCTACCGACCAATGGACAGCCGCCAGTCCGGCGCTCGCTAAGGTGGTAAGCACTTCTTCGGTCCAAATCCCATACGGCGCGCGCATTCGCCGTACCGTGGCCTGGGGGCACGCCATCCTGATGACCCTGTTCGCCTCGAGGATTTCACGTTCGACTTCGGCGGATCCGCATCTGGACAGGTCCGGATGAGTCATCGTGTGGTTGGCTACCTCGTGCCCTTCTGCAAAAATTCGCCGGATGAGTTCCGGCTTGTCTTCGGCCCCGGCACCGATGACGAAGAACGTCGCCGGCACCCGGTGTTGCGCCAGCAGATCGAGGATATCCGGTGTCCAAAGCGGACTTGGACCGTCATCAAACGTCAAATAGACGCTGCGATCTTCGGTGGCATCAGCGTAGTCATTCTGCACTCCGCGCATGTAGTCCGAATGTTTCATAGCTCCGGACCGTTGCGATCAATCAGCGCGCCGGCAGGCCACTCGCTCATCAGGCGTCCAGTCGGCATAAGGAAGACGAGCAGGTCCTGGACGCGCGTGGGCGGCAATTCATTTTCCCAGCACAACCGCCACCGCACGTCAGAGCGCATGGAAGGACCTCGTCTTTATTGCTGTTTCTTGAAGTAAGCGCCTATGCAGGAAAGAGCTTGTTGCAGCGAGCCGACGCGACGTAGCTTGCGCGGACCGAAGAACCCAGCCGCAATGGACATGCGGCTTGATTGACCTTCGGCGAACACCGGAAGGCGTGCACCGGAAAATGCTACGCGGGGGCAAAAATGCTCCTCGGAGCTAACGCAAACATCGACAACTTCCTTAAGGGGCTTCCTTGAATTGTCCCTATGCGACGTTCTGCAAAACCGGTAAAATCGTTTGTTTCGATTTGACGCATCCGCATTATGGATAACTGACATGCGGTTCAAAGGGCTTGATCTAAATCTTCTGGTTGTGCTCGACGCACTGCTGACCGAGCGCAACCTCACAGAGGCGGCGCGCCGCATCAACCTGAGTCAGCCGGCCATGAGTGCGGCCGTTGCCCGGCTGCGCGATTTTTTCCGCGACGAACTATTTGCGATGAGCGGCCGCGAGCGTATTCTAACACCGCGCGCACAAGCGCTCGCCCCGGCAGTTCGCGACGCGCTCCTGTGCATCCAGTGCTCGATTATTTCTAGCGATCCGTTTAACCCGGCTCAATCCGATCGCCGCTTTAGGATTATTCTTTCCGATTTCGTCACACTGGTTTTTTTTGAAAAGGTCGTGGAGCGCGTTGCACGCGAAGCACCCGCCGTCAGCTTCGAAATGCTGCCTCTCGACGACAGCCCCGATGAGCTCCTCCGGCGCGGTGACGTCGATTTTGTCATTGTTCCGGAATGGTTCTTGTCGAGCGCGCATCCAAGATTGTCGCTGTTCGACGAGAGGCTCGTGTGCGTGGGCTGCGCCAGGAACAAGCAGTTGCCACGGCAGCTTACGGTAGAGAAATATATGTCAATGAAGCACGTTTCGGTTAAGTTCGAGCGTTTGCGGAAGCCCAAGGAATGGTTTTTGCGTGAGCATGACCTCAAGGCACGTGTCGAGGTCACCGTGCAGGCCTTCAGCATGATCCCGCCTTTGATATCAGGCACAGATCGCATAGCGACCATGCCCTCCCGGCTGGTCAAGCATTTCGAACATACGTTTCCCCTGCAGATCATCGAACTTCCGCTGCAACTTCCCGCATTCACCGAGGCAGTCCAATGGCCGGCCGTTCACAACAATGATCCGGCAAGCATCTGGATGCGGGAGATAATGTTGCAGGAGGCGTCCCGCATGGCTACTCCACGCAAGGCCAAGGACGTCACGCGCGCTTCTAATGTATTCAGCTCGGGGCTGCCCTTGGTCTAGGAGCGGGAGTTCGTGTGCGTGAAGTACAGCAAAATGGCCTGGCGTTGACCTAGGCCGTTCGCTGCCCAACCTCCTCGCTCACCGTCGAGAACGGAGAAGGAGTGCGTCGTCATGTTGCGCAGGGCACAGCGACCGCTGCGGCGATCAACTCCGAGTTGACGCCAGAGCCAGGTGTCGGCGAAAGCCGGCACGGCGGTCGCAACCGTGAGTGCGATGGCTCCCAGCGCAACGGCTTGTCTTTTCGCTCGCCTGCCCGCCATCCCGTGCCGATCCCCCTCCCGAATTGCCGGTTCGCCAATTACGCGAATCCGCTGCGGAAGGTTAGCGGTTTCTTCGGCGTCTGGCCAAATTTCCGGGCGTTCAACCCGTCCTCAGCGTTGCGACAGCCTTCTGCGATGCCTCGACGACCGCCAGCGCCGTCATGTTCACGATGCCGCGCGAGGTCACCGACGGCGTCAGGATGTGCGCCGGCTTGTCGGTGCCGAGCAGGATCGGTCCGACATGCAGCGCGTCCATCATCTGCTTGACCGTGGTCATTGCCAGATTGGCCGAATCGAGGTTCGGAAACACCAGAAGATTGGCTTCGCCCTTCAGAGCCGAATGCGGAAAGACGCGCTGGCGCAGCAATTCGGACAGCGCCGAATCGGCATGCATTTCGCCGTCGCTCTGCAGGTCGGGCGCTATCTTCTTCAGGATCTCCGCCGCCTGCCGCATCTTCAGCGCGCTCGGGGAGTCACGCGAGCCGAAATTGGAATGCGACAGCAGAGCCGCCTTAGGCTCGATGCCGAAGCGGCTGATTTCCTCGGCCGCCAGCACGGTCATTTCGGCGATCTCTTCCGCTGTCGGATCGACCGTCACATAGGTATCAGTGAAGAAGGTGACGCCACGCGTCGAGATCAGCATGGAAAGCGCCGAGAGATCGCGGTCGCGAACACCCTCGCGCGGCCCGATGATCAGCGAGACATTGCGCAAATGGCGCTCGAACCGGCCTTCCAGCCCGCAGATCATCGCATGGGCGTCGCCCCGCTTCAGCGCCAGCGCTGCGATCACGGTGGTGTTCGTGCGCACCAGGGTGCGTGCGGCTTCCTGCGTCACACCGCGGCGGCCGCCCAATTCGATCAGGAGGTCGACATAGTGGCGGTAGCGCGGGTCGTCCTCCGGGTTGACCAGTTCGAAATCCGTTCCCGACTTGATGCGCAGCCCGTAGCGCTTCAGCCGCACGTCGACGACATGCGGCCGCCCGATCAGGATCGGCTCGGCGATGCCTTCCTCGATCACCACCTGGGCGGCGCGAAGAACCCGCTCGTCTTCGCCGTCGGCATAGATTACCCGCTTTGATGCTGCCGTCTTGGCCGTCGAGAACACCGGCTTCATCACCAGGCCGGAGCGGAAGACGAAGCGGTTGAGCCGGTCGATATAGGCAGGGAAATCGGTGATCGGCCGCGTGGCGACGCCGGTTTCGCAGGCGGCTTTCGCAACCGCCGGCGCGATCCTCAGGATCAGCCGGGGGTCGAAGGGCGAAGGGATCAGGAAATCCGGGCCGAAGGTCGGCGTCTCGCCGGAATATGCGCGCGCGGCGACATCGGACGGTTCCTCCCGCGCCAATGCGGCGATGGCCCGCACCGCCGCCATCTTCATCAGCTCGTTTATCGCGCTCGCGCCGCAATCCAGCGCCCCGCGGAAGATGTAGGGAAAGCAGAGTACGTTGTTGACCTGGTTGGGAAAATCGGAGCGGCCGGTGCAGATCATCGCATCTGGCCTGGCCGCGCGGGCCTCATCCGGCATGATCTCGGGGTTGGGGTTGGCTAAAGCCAGGATCAGCGGCTTTTCCGCCATATGCTTCAGCAGTTCGGGTTTCAGCACGCCCGCCGCGGACAGGCCGAGGAACACGTCAGCGCCGGTAATCACGTCGGCCAGCGTACGTGCCTCGGTGTCCTTCACATAGGGGTCTTTCCAGCGGTCCATCTCGTCGAGCCGGCCCTTGTAGGCGACGCCGAAACGGTCCGTGACCCAGATGTTTTCGATCCTCGCGCCGAGCAGGACGAGCAGATTGAGGCAGGCGAGCGCCGCCGCTCCCGCGCCCGAGGTGACGATCTTGATGTCCTCGATCTTCTTGCCTGCGAATTCCAGCCCGTTGAGCACCGCGGCCGCCACGATGATCGCCGTGCCGTGCTGGTCGTCGTGGAAGACCGGGATCTTCATCCGCGCCTTGAGCTGCTCCTCAACCTCGAAGCATTCCGGCGCCTTGATGTCCTCCAGGTTGATGCCGCCGAAGGTCGGCTCCAGCGCCGCCACCGTCTCGACCATGCGCTCGATCTCCGGCGCGTCGATCTCGATATCGAAGACGTCGATGCCGGCGAATTTCTTGAACAGGACCGCCTTGCCCTCCATCACCGGCTTGGAGGCGAGCGGCCCGATATTGCCGAGGCCGAGCACAGCCGAACCGTTGGATATCACCGCCACCAGATTGGCGCGCGCCGTGTAGTCGGCGGCGGTCGCCGGATCGTCTCTTATCGCGAGGCAGGGGGCGGCGACGCCCGGCGAATAGGCGAGCGCCAGGTCGCGCTGATTTCCCAGCGGTTTCGTCGCCTGAATCTCCAGTTTGCCGGGCGTAGGGTGCTTGTGAAAGAAAAGCGCCGCCTGTTCCAGGTCGGAGCGCCCGGCTTCGGTGTCTTCGGCTTCCATTCGGCGCTCCCCTCTACTTTGTTCGCCCTCCTTAAAGATGTGCAATCTCGCCCTCGATTTCGCATATGGTCGCAGATGCTGCCAGGTGCCCGCCGCCAAGCGGGAGAATCGGGAACACGGTTGAAATCCGTGGCGTGCACAACGCTGTAAGAGGGACCGCATCGGTTAGGTCGTGACCTAGTGGCCACTGTTGCCTTCCCAATTACAACTCATTTTCCCAGCACAACGTCCATCGCAGGTCAGGAAAATTTCTCATTTCGGCTTATTTTAAACGCACTCGTCACGCGACAGAGGCAGTGGGTGATCGGGGTGCGTCAGGTGTTTTTGTCCATGCAAGATTCCGGAAAGAAGGATAGAGATCGTGTGTTTCGATGAAAGGCATCCACGCTTTGGATAGCTGACATGCGGTTCAAAGGGCTTGATCTAAATCTTCTGGTTGTGCTCGACGCACTGCTGACCGAGCGCAACCTCACAGAGGCGGCGCGCCGCATAAACCTGAGTCAGCCGGCCATGAGTGCGGCGGTCACCCGGCTGCGCGATTTTTTCCGCGATGAACTATTTGCCATGAGCGGCCGCGAGCGTATTCTAACACCGCGCGCACAAGCACTCGCCCCGGCAGTTCGCGACGCGCTCCTGCACATCCAGTGCTCGATTATTTCTAGCGATCCGTTTGACCCGGCTCAATCCGATCGCCGCTTTAGGATTATTCTTTCCGATTTCGTCACACTGGTTTTTTTTGAAAAGGTCGTGGAGCGCGTTGCACGCGAAGCACCCGCCGTCAGCTTCGAAATGCTGCCTCTCGGCGACAACCCCGATGAGCTGCTCCGGCGCGGTGACGTCGATTTTCTAATTCTTCCGGAATTGTTCTTGTCGGGCGCGCATCCAAGATTGACGCTGTTCGACGAGAGGCTCGTGTGCGTGGGCTGCCCGAAGAACACGCAGATGCCGCGGCAGCTTACATTCGAAAGATACATGTCGATGAGGCACGTCGTGGCCAAGTTCGGGCGTTTGCTGAAGCCCTGCATCGAGGAATGGTTTTTGCTTGAGCATGGCCTTAAGAGACGTGTCGAGGTCGTCGTCCAGGCCTTCAGCATGATCCCGCCTTTGGTATCAGGCACAGATCGTATAGCGACCATGCCCTTCCGGCTGGTCAAGCACTTCGAACATACGTTTCCCCTGCAGATCATCGAACTTCCGCTGCCACTTCCCGCATTCACCGAGGCAGTCCAATGGCCGACCCTTCACAACAATGATCCGGCAAGCATCTGGATGCGGGAAGTAATGTTGCACGAGGCGTCCGGCATGACTGCCGTGTGAAACCACGGAAGATTCCAAGCGCTCCTAGACTTACTCATCACTGCCCTCTACCGGGTTCTCGCGTCAATAGCCGGTGTTCGATGAGACCAATGCTGGCGGAAAATGCGCCTGCGAGGTCGTCCAACGTGTGAGTTTCCCCGATTAACTCGAACGAGAAGGGTCCCTCATAGCCGCCATCAAGCAGCGCCCGGATTTGGCTGCCATTGTCAGAACCTCCCAGGACGCGATCCGGGTGAATCCAGAATGTCGGATCGTTGACGCCTGAAATGTGCACGAGACCGGTCAACTCGCAGGAGAAGAACCCCTCCCCGGCGAGCGTGTGGTGGAAGGTGTCGTGCACGAGGCGGAAGGCGCACTGACCATCAACCGCGGCAATGGCGTTAGCCGCTTCCTTCTTCGATCGCAGCGAGCAGGTGTGGAACCCCAGCGGCTCGATAAGACCAATCAGACCGCGCGACTGGAGGATCGGCTTGAGCGCCTTCAAAGCGACGCGGAGATTGCCCTGGCGCTCGTCATTGGCGGACCACGAACCGTCATTGACCGGCACCAGCACGAGCGCCTTGCCTCCGCAGGCCGCCGCATAATCGCCGAGCTTGCTCGCCTCGGCTTCGCGTGCGGCAGTCCACTCATTGAAGCGGTGCAAAGCGTTGACGGAGATAATCGTGACGCCCGCTTCGGCGGCGGCAGACCGGACATCCGCCGCCGGCACCGCGCATTCAACCGCATTGCTGCGAAAATCGTTGCGGATGTCGACTTCTGTCATGCCATGGTCGCGGGCAAGCGCGAAAAACTCTCTGACGTCAAGTCGGGGAGCCAGCATGTGTTCGAGTGCAATGCGTGGCGATGCCTGGCGCATAGTTTTCCTTCCATGAAGCGGGGCCCGTTCGCAGCCGACGGCTTCTGCCATGGAATGAGGGAGGAAAGTCAATCGAACTTTCTTTCATTTGCGAAAGGAAACTTGGCGCTCATGATAGACTTTCATCAGTTTCGTATTTTTCCGGCATAGATCTCGAACGGCAGAAATGTCTGCCCCGGGCCTCCCGGTGTGCGATCTCGAAAGTCCAGGCCATCAGCGGCATCAGCTCCTGGCAAAGCCGGAGAAGTGGTATGGCGAGCGCCATCATGACGTCGTCGTCTAGAGTGCTGATGTCGAATCCGGCGTGATTTCATTCACGTCGCGACGAAATCCTGACCGTTGCCCTCCACAAGGCGCGCCGAGATGGGCGCGCTTCATGGGGCCCACCAGCCCCATGTCACCGCAGTCTTTCCGGGATCTGCGAGGTCAACAAGGCTTCGAAGACTCGCGATTCTTTCGATAATCGGCCGAGTCTATCCTGTGGCGGTTCAGCTTATCGTAGAAGGTCTTGCGAGGAACTCCCAGAATTTCGATCGTCCGCTTCACGTCGCCGCCACATTCCTGCAACGCGTCGCGGATGACGCTCGCTTCATAAAGGCTGACCTTTTCGGACAAGGGGAGGTTTGACACCGCTTCTTCCTCTCGATCGGGTACATCGAGCGCGCCCACCTCTCCAAGTCCCAATGCAATCCGATCGGCGAAATGCACGAGTTCACGGACATTGCCCGGCCAGTGGTGGCTCGTTAGGTGACCGCGCACGGCAGCGCTCATATCCGGGACTGGTCTGCCGAAGCGTTTGGATGCGCGTTCCAAGAAATGCCCAAATAGGATCGGGATATCTTCGCGCCGTTCGCGAAGCGGCGGGATACGGAGCGTCACGACATTCAGCCGGTAATAGAGGTCTTCCCGAAAATCTCCGCGGGCGGCCGGATCACCGAGATCGGCCTTCGTAGCCGAGACTACACGAAGATCGATGCTGCGGGTTTCATTGGTGCCGAGCGGCGTGATCTGCCGGGTCTCAAGCACCCTCAGGAGCTTCGCCTGGAGTGCAGGCGGCATCGACTCGATTTCGTCGAGAAAGAGAGTCCCGCCATTCGAATGCTCGATGCGGCCGATCCTGCGCCTTTGGGCGCCTGTAAAGGCGCCCGCCTCGTGCCCGAATAGTTCGCTTTCGATGACGCTTTCCGGCAGCGCTCCACAATTCAGCGCGACGAAGGGATTCGTACGTCGACTGCTCCAGCGGTGAAGCAGATCCGCAACCACCTCCTTGCCCGTGCCCGTCTCGCCTTCCACGAGGACGTCCACATTGGTATCGGCGATCTGGCGGAGCGTTTCGCGCAGCCGGCTCATAGTCGGCCCCTCCCCGATGAGCGGCATATCGCCCGCGGATCGGACGACGGCATCCCTAAGTCGTCTGTTTTCCAGGACCAGGCGCCGTTTTTCCGAAGCGCGATGCAGCGTCGCTAAAAGGCGGTCGCTCGCATAGGGCTTCAAGATAAAATCGTAGGCGCCGTCCTTGATGGCGGCAACGGCCAGCTCGACGTCGCCATGCCCGGTGATCAGGACGACCGGAATGTCCGGGTCAATCGCCTTTACTCGCTCGAAGAGCTGAAGGCCGTTCATCCCGGGCATGCGGATGTCGCTCACAACGGGGCCATCGAAGTTCTCGTCGATTCTGGCGAGCGCGGCCTCGGCCGAACCGCAAATGCTCGGGGAGAAGGAGGCAAGCTTCAGCATCTGCGTGGCGGCTCGCAGCAGATCCTCGTCATCGTCAACAAAAATGACCGGCCCTTTTTCAGCGCTCATGCCGCGCGCCTCAGCTCGACGGTGAAGGAAGCCCCTTTCCCGTGGCCCGCATTGTCGAGCCGCAATGAGCCGCCGAGCTCACATGCGATCTCTTCCGAAATGACCAGACCAAGACCGAGGCCCTTTTCCTTGTTGGTGATGAACGGCATGAAGAGGCTCCTGCGAATGTCGGGGGCAAGGCCGGGGCCGTTGTCCCGAATGGAAATCGCGACCATTTTCCTGTTCTCGGCGAGCGCGATCTCGACCCGGGGCTCTGGTTGATCCTTCAGGGCGTCAAGCGCGTTCTGGAGAAGGTTGACGAGGACCTGTTCCAGTCGTATGCGGCTCGCCATAACCATGGGAGATGGGTCGATCCGCATTCGTTCGATCGTTACCCCGGAATCGCGAATTCGGCCTGAAAGAAGCGACAGGGCGCCATCGATCGCGTCTTCCGCTGGTATTGGTTCCACAGATCCGCTGGCGCGGCGGGAGAAGGACCTTTGCGTTTCGGTGATCGTCCCGATCCTGTCTGTCATGGCGACGATCGACTTCAGGTTCTCGGCGGTGTCGTGCGACCGGCCGCTCTGAAGGAATTGTGCGGCATTTTCGGCATAGGTGCGGATCGCGGCCACAGGCTGGTTGATCTCGTGGGCGACCCCGGCCGCAATCTGTCCCAGTATTGACAAGCGGTTCGCCTGGGCGAGTTCATCGCGCAGGCGGCGCACTCTTGCCTCCGCGTTCTCGCGCTCGCCGATCTCACCGGCGAGCGCTTCGTTCGAGCGCTGCAGCTCCGCAGTTCGCAACTTGACGCGATGCTCCAGTTCCGCATTCATGAACACAAGCGCATCTTGCCGCTGCCGTATCGACCGCCGCCGTCGAACAATGACGAAAGCGACGAATCCAATGAGAACGAGGGCAAGCAGCGTCGTCACGCGTGCTGTCATCGCCGCCGAGGAGATCTCGGTGTCAGCGGGAATGAGCAAGTACAGGCGCCAGCCCGGAAGCGCTTCGCCGACTTCCTGCGAAACCGCAACGAAACTGGCTGATCGACTCGCAGGACTTGCGGTGACCAGGTTACCGCCGGGGCGGGAAAGCGGCACCGGCTCGAAAGGCGCGCCAGATAGCTGTAGACGATCGCGGGCGGTTACCATTTCTTCTTCGGAAAGCGGTGAGAGAGCGGCAAAACGCCATTTGGGCACGCTCGTGGCAAGGACAACGTCGCGCTCATCGGTCGTGAAGACTAAGAAGCGGGTCCGCAGCCAGCTCGACTCGACCCGGTTGAGCTCTACCTTCACCACGACCACACCGAGCGGCCCCTCCGGCCCATCGACCCGGCTCGACAGATAAAGCCCCGGCCGCGCGCTAACCGTGCCGAGCGCATATTGCATAGCCGTACCATTCTTCATCGCCTCAGTGAAGTAGTGACGAAAGCGGTAATTGGTTCCGACAAAACTGGTCGGTTCGCCGGCGTTGCTCGCGGCAACCGCTGTGCCCTCAGGATTGATGACGTAGATCATAGAGGAGCCGGCGTCGCGCCCAATGGCGCGAAGCTTGTCTTCGAGCGCGGCTTTGATGGCAGTGCTCGGACTGCGAAGCATCTCCTGAACTGCACCGTCGCGTACCAGGACCAGCGGAATCACTCTCTGCTTCTCGACGTCCCCTTTCAAACTGTCGGCTGCAAGGGGAAGCGCGGCAAGAGCACGGTCGCGTAAGACATCTTCGGCTCTGGTGGTGGCGATGCGGCCCGTTGCAAGGACGACAAAACCGAGAGCTGCACCAAGCAGCGCAAGCAAAACCACAAGCCAGAGAGATCTACTGACCGCCGATCTGCCAGAGAAGACCAATGGCACGCGCTGGAAGGTGCCTTTGCCAATCTTGTCTTCTGCAATCGCATTCTTCTGACCGACCATTGAGGAACCATAGTGCGGGGTTCCGCCAAAAAGAAAGGCGATTAGTGCGGAAAACCACACAATCTTGCTGCGCACGTTTCAAAAAAAGGCCGAGGCGGGGGCGATAACCCTCGGTTTTGGTTTGGCACGGCTCTTGCGATCAACATCGCAGCAGCGTCCGACCGGAGCGCAGCGACGGGAGAAGCAACGGGAAAGCGAGGAAGAGCCCGCCCCCAATCCGGTCAGGGAGAGAAATACATGTTGACACCACAAGCCCACAGCGCAAGCGTTGCGCCCCGCAAACCCCTTTATGCTCAGCTTTACGTGCAGGTACTTGCCGCAATACTGCTCGGCATTGCGCTCGGCCATTTCTATCCCGAGATCGGCGAGAGCCTGAAGCCGCTCGGCGATGCCTTCATCCAGCTTGTCAAGATGATCATCGCGCCTGTTATTTTTCTGACGGTGGCGACCGGCATTGCCGGCATGAACGATCTCCAGAAGGTCGGCCGGGTTGCCGGCAAGGCAATGGTCTATTTCGTCACCTTCTCGACCCTCGCGCTTATCGTGGGCCTCATTGTCGCCAATATTGTCCAGCCCGGCGCCGGCCTCAACATCGATCCGGCCTCGCTCGACATCCAGGCGGTGAATACCTATGCCGCCAACGCCCACGAGCAGTCGCTGACGGGCTTCCTGATGAGCGTCATCCCATCTACGATCGTCGGCGCCTTCGCGGAAGGCGACATTCTGCAGGTCCTGTTCTTCTCGGTTCTGTTCGGCATCGCCTTGGCGATGGTCAGGGAGAAGGGCAAGCCGGTCACAAGCTTTCTACAGGCGCTTACCGCCCCCATTTTCAAGCTCGTCAGCATCCTGATGAAGGCCGCGCCGGTCGGCGCTTTCGGCGCAATGGCTTTCACGATTGGCAAATACGGCATCGGCTCGGTGGTCAACCTCGCCATGCTGGTCGGGACGTTCTATCTCACAGCCTTCCTCTTCGTGTTCGGAGTTCTCGGCGCGGTATGTCGTTACAACGGCTTCTCGATCTTTTCTCTCCTTCGCTACATAAAGGAAGAGCTGCTGCTGGTCCTCGGAACGTCGTCGTCGGAGGCGGCGCTGCCCTCTCTGATGGAAAAAATGGAGAAGGCCGGCGCTAAGCGCTCGGTCGTGGGTCTCGTCATCCCGACCGGATACTCCTTCAATCTGGACGGCACCAATATCTATATGACGCTCGCGGCCCTCTTCATCGCGCAGGCGACGAATACCGATCTATCAATTAGCGATCAGGTCCTCTTGCTGCTTGTCGCGATGCTTTCCTCGAAGGGTGCAGCAGGCGTCACCGGTGCCGGCTTCATCACGCTGGCCGCTACGCTCTCCGTAGTTCCGACTGTTCCGGTTGCTGGCATGGCTCTGATCCTTGGCATCGACCGCTTCATGTCGGAATGCCGGGCGCTGACGAATTTCATCGGTAATGCGGTGGCATCGCTCGTCGTAGCCCGCTGGGAAGGCGAATTGGACCAAGCGCAGTTGGAAGCCGCCTTCGGCGGTCATCAGCTTGCCGAGACATTGACCGGCCAACCACTGATCGCGGGCCGCGCCGAGTCAAAATCGCCGGTCTGCTCACAAACACGACACATTCAACCCGCAGGGCTCGAAAGAGAGATTCGCGGGCCGATGAAATCAGAAGCGCTAAATTCGGGGGGTGCAAAAGTAAGGGCGCTCTAAACAAAAATGAAACGCACACCGACCCGCCTGTTGCGCCCGAGTGCTGTCCGTCGAATGCGTTGTCTATCAACGAGTAAGCGCCGGCAGCAGCACCGGCTCGACTGTCCACCCCAGCCACCCGCCCAAACAGGAGGCAGGCAGCCTTCTACACAAGCTTCCTCCACCCAGCATCGATAGGAGCAGCAGAAATGCCGCAGATCGGATCATCCCCGCAAACAGGACGGCTTCTTCGGCAACATCGGCGCGGACGCTCGACGCGAAGCTGTTCTTCTGCCGGCCGGGTCAGCTTGCCGAATCGCCAAGGCTTATTCTGGCTCGGCGAAGGAGCATCGCGCAGAATGAAACCTGCGATGAAATATCGTGAGTAAAGGGCGCTGCTCGACCGCTTGCCGCCTGGTGGACTTGAGAACTGTCTTTGACGCCGCGCTGATTGCGCTGTCGATCGGTTTCTTAGCGAGCTTCCTCCTCGGGGGTGATTGGCTGAATGACAGGCAATCAGCCTCGCGATGATGGAGTAGCCGGCGAGCACTTCATACGCCTCTCCGCCGGATCGCGGGAGAAACAAGCCCGCAGGCGCATCAGACAGAGCAGAATTCTGCATTCCCTCGTGACCGTTATCAGAATTGGACCATGGCCAGGCGTCCTACAATTGCCGATCTTGCCCGAGAAGCCGGAGTCAGCGTGGCTACTGTCGATCGGGTTTTGAACGCCCGACATCCGGTGCGGGAGGAGACTGCGCGACGCGTATTCAAGGCCGCCCACGATATTGGGTATCATGCTGCCGGCCTCATTAAGCAGCGCTTGCAGCGTGACCTGCCGCAATATCGGCTGGGCTTCATCTTGAGAAAACCCGCACAGCATTTCTACCAAGATTTCGCGCGCGAGGTCGAAGCGGCGGTCAGTTTGGCCCAGTCTTTCCACGGCATTCCACGCATCGAATTTGCACCCTCGAATGCGCCGGGAGATGTGATCGATCTCCTCATGGACCTTGGCGGACGCTGCCACGCAATCGCCATGGTCGCGCCGGACCACCCGAAAATCACGACAGCGGTCGAGGAGCTCAAGGCGAAAGGCATTCCGGTTTTCTCGCTGCTTTCCGACTTCGCCGCCGGCGTGCGCGAGGGTTATATCGGCCTCAACAATCGCAAGGTCGGACGGACAGCCGCTTGGATGTTGTCCAAAATCGCACGGCCCGGCAAGGTGGCAGTCTTCGTCGGCAGCCATCGGTTCCAGGGGCAAGAGCTACGCGACAACGGTTTTCGTTCCTATTTCCGTGAGAACGCGCCGGGTTTCGAGGTGCTCGATACGGTCGTGAACCTTGAGCTGCGGCAGATCACTTACGAAACCACGCTGAGTCTCATGCAGCGGCAACCGGATCTCGTCGGCTTCTATGTGGCTGGCGGGGGTATGGAGGGCGCCATCTCGGCGCTCCGCGAGGAGGGCAAAGGTCGGGGTCTCGTCGCGATCGTGAATGAAATCACGCCGGAGTCGCGGGCGGCGCTCGCAGATGACATCATAACTATGGCGGTCGCTACGCCATTGCCCCGGCTTTGCCAGGAGCTAATGACGCTGATGCCCCGGGCCATTAAGACCGGGGCCGCGGAGCCGCCGGGGCAGACATTTCTGCCGTTCGACATCTATCTGCCGGAAAATATTTGAGAGCAATGAAAGGCTCTATCATAAGCGCCGAGTTTTCTTTCGCAAATGAAAGATAGTGCGGTTGACGTCCTCCCTCGGAGCGAAGACGCTCGTGCTGGTGCCTGTCAATCGCTACTTCGGTGCCAATGCCTGGTCGAGACAATCTACCCGCCCGACGGCGCCGCAGGTGCAAATGCCGCGAGCATCGGTTCCGTGGTTTGAGAGCGAGGATGACATGCAAGACAATACCAGCGAATCCGACCAAAGTGTCCGGGAGACGCCGTCGTGCTGCACGTAGCAAAGTCCGAGACAAATGACGCAGCCCCTATGGAGCTGTCGCTCGAAAGCGCGCTTGCCGTCATCTCCGAAATATCGAAAGTTCTCACCGATCCAGCTCCGTCCCGGCTCGATGTCACGTTGGCCAAAGTGGTCGATCTCCTAGGATCGTTTGTGCAGATGCGGCACGGGATCATCTTTCTGCCCGACAGTGATAGCATACTTGACAGTGCCGAAGGCGCAGGCCGGAACGAAGGCTGCGATGAGCGCTACCTGCGGGGCTTGGCGCAGAGGGTAGTCGACGAGATTGTGACGACGGGCAAGCCGCTCGTCGCCGAGAATATAGCGGTGCATCCCGCTTTCAGTGCCACCAACATAGGCGTGCTCGGGGCTTCCGACGGTAGACGGGTGTCTTTCATCGGCGTTCCCATTCGCGTCGATGCGAATGTGGTGGGCACGCTGGCCATCGATCGCATCCTTGACGACAGGTCAACGTTCCCGCTCGACTTTGACGTCCAGCTGCTTACCATAGTGGCGAACATTGTGGGGCAGACAGTGAAGCTGCATCGCCTGGTTGCCTGCGATCGCGAGCGAGCGGTGCCGGATAAGGACCAGCTGCAACAGCAATTCTCCGAGCCCCCCGCGCGGGTGCGTAAGAAGGTTCACGTGAAGGGGATCGTTGGCGACAGCCCGGCGCTGAACACGCTGCTCGAGGAACTCCCGGTCGTTGCCAAGTGCAGCCTCCCGGTTCTGTTGCGGGGCGAATCCGGTACCGGGAAGGAGCGGATCGCCGAGGCCATTCACGACCTGTCGCCACGCGCTAACCGGCCGTTTATCAGGCTAAATTGCGCGGCTCTCCCCGAGACAGTCCTGGAATCCGAATTGTTCGGTCATGAGAAGGGTGCCTTTACCAGTGCGATCAATTCACGCAAGGGGCGTTTTGAAGTCGCCGACAAGGGGACGTTGTTTCTGGACGAGATCGGTGAGATCTCCGCCTCGTTCCAGGCAAAACTCCTGCGTGTGCTGCAGGAGGGGGAGTTTGAGCGCGTCGGCAGCAACCAGACCATCAAGGTCAATGTTCGCGTGATTGCCGCCACGAACAAGAACCTGGAAGAGGCGGTTGAACGAAAGGAATTCCGCTCCGACCTCTATTATCGACTCAGCGTGATTCCCTTGCTGGTGCCGCCGTTACGTGAAAGGCGCGGCGACATTCCGCTCCTCGCCGCTGACTTCCTCAGGAAATTCAACAACGAGAACGGCCGTACGTTGGTTTTCGAGGCGGATGCGCTTGAGTGTCTGATGAATTGCGAATTTCCCGGCAATATCCGCGAGCTCCAAAGCTGCGTCAACCGGACGGCGGTTTTGGCGCAGGGATCATCAATCACCCGTAACGACTTTGCCTGCTTTCACGGCCAGTGCCTTTCCGCGCGGCTGTGGAGGAGCGGATCGGACAACATGGTGCTGCAACCTGGGCCGACCGTACCGGGGCCAGTGAAGACGTCCACGCCGCCGGGTCAGGCCGCTACTTCGCCCGCCGTTGCGGCCCCGCCTGTCGTGGGCTATCAGACACCTCTAGCTCCTGCCGGCGCAACCCCTTTCACTGGTGCGAAGGTGACCGATCCCGAGCGTGTCATCGCGGCCATGGAAAGCTGTGGCTGGGTGCAGGCAAAGGCGGCTCGCCTGCTTGGACTGACGCCGCGCCAAATTGGCTACATGCTGAGGAAATACGGCATCGAGATCAAGCGTCTCTGAATATCAACTGAGGGCGAATGGCTGGACTAATTTAGCCAAGTGTTGGCGGTTTAGTAGGCCTTTGGCCCCCAGCCCCATCGTCGCCAATTCGATCCTGATCGAGGACAGCCCGCCCAAGCTTACGGCATTCGGCGCCCTACAAAGGTGTGACGGAAGCGCCGTCATCACCGGTTGATAGGCCATGTCGCTCTGGACATCAGCTCATGCCGGGTACCCTGCAACGGAAAAAAATGGTCCGACGTAAAACTAAAAACTGTTTTCGTCTCTTTCCCAGGGGCGAGGCACTAAATTAACGTTAGGCCCTTCCCGACAACCGGAACGACGTCCCGAAATCATGGCCGAGTTTGCTGACCATTACTTGTCCGACATTGGAGATCAAGATCGTCGCAGCGTTCCGCGACGTTCCCGGTGCAGTCTGCGGGACGACCCTGCGCATAGGCCGGATGGAAAATGGGCGGAGGGAACACGGGTAGGGCGATCGTCGCCCAGGCGCTGAAACCCATATACACCGGTTACTTACCACAGTATCATCAAACGCAAACCGAACGCGGCAAGGAATCAATCTCGACGTGGACACTGCCGACTGATGGGCAGATCCGCTGGCGCCTGGGTCCGGTTCATGTGCGACGTTTGAGCGCTTGAAGGCTTAACAGGAGCTGGTCGCGACCCTCCCCAGTTCTTGAGCCGGGGCGCGGCATACTAAGACACACTCCACTATGCATTCCTACACTTACCCACGGGACACGATCTGACGAGGAACCATGAAGCGCAGTCAAAAACAGAAGATGCTCGCAGGCGAGCCGTATAATGCGGCGGATCCGGAGATCCAAGCTGACCTTCTGGCCACCGGGGCTTGGCTGAAGCGGTACAACGACACATTGGGCCAAACCGCCGAGCGGTGGCATGCACTCCTGTCCGAACGGCTAGCAGAGGTTGGGCCGGGAGCGGTTATCCGTCCGCCCTTTTACTGCGACTACGGCTTCAACATCCGCATCGGAGCCAGCGTCTACGTCAACTTCAACTGCGTCATCCTTGACGTGGCAGAGGTGGTAATTGGCCATGGAACGGCAATCGGGCCTTCCGTGCAGATTTACACGGCCGTTCATCCAGATGATCCCGAGCAGCGGCAGGCTGCGCTGCAGTTCGGGCGTCCTGTCCGCATTGGCAGCCGTGTCTGGATCGGCGGTGGAGCGATCATTCTCCCTGGCGTCACGATTGGCGATGATGCGATCGTGGGCGCTGGCAGCGTGGTCACGCGAGATGTCCCCGCAGGGGTAAAGGTCTTGGGAAGTCCGGCTCGAGCGGCCATGACGACCTTGGAGACATAAGCGAGCGGTCCACCGTCGTTGAGTTTGGCGGCTTGTGCCGCCTGCCGAACTATGCCGAAATGGTTGTGAAGCAATTTGCCGTTTGCACGTGCCGCGAAGAATCCTACGATCAAGGACATCGGCTCGTTTCGGCCGGCCTGACGAGGTCGCGTCCGCCGCGGAGTTCTTGAGGGTTCGGCCGTCGCTCGATGTGCGAGGAACTTTGATGTCCCCTGCCCCACCAATGGCCTCGGTCGGGCGCTACCTTCAGTCGTTTGCGGTTCCACCCCCCTCGCTGTCTCTCATGGGCGCGGCGGGATGGGCGCCTTCTTACAACGGCCCCACAGAATGAACGCTGAGGATGCCGAACCTGCCAGCCTGACCGTCGTCCAGTCTGTCGTCGTGATGCTGCTGGCGGTGGCGATGGCAGCCGGACTTTGGGCTACGATCGGGGTGCACTTTCCCAACATTTGGTACCAGATGTTTGCCGCACTGTTTATCACCTCGATATTGGCGCCGATTTTTTCTGTATTCCTCTTACACGACTTCATACCGGCTGCGCCTTGCCAACAGCGTCATCAAGCAACAGGGCTTTCACGGATCACCTGACTAAGCTACCAAACTCGCTTGCATTGTCAGATGCGCTGGAGCAGCGGTTGCGCCAGCAGGCCGAGGGATTTGCCGTCCACTTTGCCGATGTGGACAGGTTCAAGCAGGTCAACGACGCGGTGTTGAAAGCCATCGCCGAGAGGCTGGGCTCCGCGTTGGAATAGAGGATTTTGTCGCGCGCTTCGGCGGAGACGAATTCGTCGTCATGCAAAACAGGGTTTCATCTGAGGCGGAACCTATCGATTTCGCGAACGGGACAAGGCAGGTGGTCTCGACCACCTACGGCCTGGAAACCCATCAGATTGCCTCCAGGTTACAATCGGGACCGCGCTCGCTCCATTGCATGCAGACGAGCCCACCCAGATTCTCAGGGCTGCCGACCTGGCACTTTACAAGGCCAAATCCCGTGGCACGACTGGCAAATTGTTCGCACCTCAAATGGCGATGGTTGCGAGCCGGCGCAGACAATCGAAGTCGGGCTGGCGACCGCCCTTGCTGAAAGACAGCTGTCGCTTGTGTGAGAGCGCGGCATCCACGAGCTCGCTGGTTGGCAGGACGCATTTATCCAGACTTTGCGTTCTGTCTTATCGCTGTGACGTTTGCCCCACAGGATCAACTTGACGGCTTCTTTCCTCCCGTGAGGTGAAGCGAAGCGATTTAAGGCCATTGCACGGCAGTGTCGGCATTCGCCGCGTGCGCGGCAGCAAACGGCAGGACGCCATGGCAAAAGGCTGAAACACGGTGAAGACGCGCAGACCGTTACAATGTTCAAGAGAAACTATTCTCCAGCGGGATCGTCAAAATGGATCCGGCGGCCGGAAGGCGCAGCCGGCTGAAAGAGGACGATGGCAAGGATGCGGTAGGTGACAGATGGCGGATCCACGTCAGACACCTGCACGGATCACCTCCCATAAGTGGCGGCCGGTCTCGGAATCGAGCCGCCGTCGCGAGATTTTCGCGGGCTTGGAGGCTTCGCTGTCTGCTGTCCGCAGGGCGAAGCGCGCATCAGATAATAGCCAGCGGCGGGTGCAATCAATCGCGGGCGATGACGAATACGACTTTTCGATTGACACAAGCGTCGGCGGCACCGCGAACCGGCTGTTCGAAGGCTTTGCCCGCGCGATGAAGCGCGGGAGGCGCTTGCCGTCGATCGCGGCCCGGGGTTGCCGAAGCCGACTGTCAGGCGTATCTCACACGTTCGGGACTGTATCGGCGTTAAAGCTTGGCACCAAGCTGATCGCCATAGAGCGCCGCATGAATTTGCTCGCAACTTCATAAGTTCGGTGGGCACATGCCGGCGCCGAGGGGTCAACCGTCGGCGCTCGGGAAGAGGAGAGCGCTTGGCTGAAGAAAGTTCGAGCCGAGCGAGTGCCACGGGCTTTTCGACTGGAGAGTTTTGATATTTATTGGGCCTTGCGGCTGACCGGCAGGAAATCCGCACCGGCCGGCGCGAGCGGCATTAGGACTACTGGTCGCGCCGGCCGTTTGCGCCTTGCCTATTCGTATCCATTGCCATCGTTATCTCTCTGTCCAAGTCGTAAACATCCGGACCGATCACAAGGCCCGGCGCCTTCTGCATCTCAGGGCCCGTCAACCCGTTGAACAAACCAGACCACGCGCCGGCTGGCAGCCTGCGCCCAACTAGTCATCACGTTCGCATCAGAGGTGTGAAACAGTGCCCTTTGCTCTGCGACATCAAATAAAAAATGCGGCAAGCTGTGACATGTATACGGATCGCGATGCCGTGGAAACAGCTGCTGCTGCATCGCGAACCGTACTTGGTGTCCTGATCGTCCACCAAGACCCTCAGCTTAACGCTGCAGACCCGTGTGTCAGCTCGTGGTCAGTATGAAACGGCGGTTCGGCGCCAGCACTGGCCGCGCATTCATTGGGTAAAGGGCGGTGAATTTGTCGATGTCGGATGCATCGACCTGCAGCGGCTCACGCGCCACCATCCAGTCGACGATCTCCGAGCATGGCGGCGTAGTCAGCGAACCCTCGTAGCTCCAATAGCCCAGCGAGGCTGGCAGCAGGCTGTTGGGATCGACATTTTTGACCAAGGCTTTGCCGCCCGACTCGGCCGGAAAAACCGCAGCCAGGCTTGCAAAAGTCTCGTTCTTGGCACCCGGTGTCAGGAAGATGCCAAGCACGCCGAACGCACCGCTTTCGCGATTCTTGTGGACGAAATGCACCTCCATCGGGAAGGTCTCGCCTTCCACCAGATGTTCGCTCGGCGCGTGGAAATGAAATTGCAGCAAATCGTAGGTCTTGCCGCCTCGCGTGAGCGTGCTGCCTCCCGGCACGTTGATCTGGATTGTGTGGCCGTTGTTGACGACCGTGCCATGGCCTGCCGTCCAGTCGATGCCGATTTGCGGGATATCCGCCTTGATGGCGCCCGTCAAGTTCAGTGGCGACTGCTGCGCGCCGGCCGAGCACGCGGCATTCGCGCGATCGAGCGCGCCCCAGTGCTCCGGACCGTCTTTACCTTCATATGCCCAATGGACGCCCTCGTCGGCAAAAGCTGCCCGCGCGCAGATCGCGCATGCGCCCAATGCTATAAATCCCTTGACCAAATTGCGGCGTTCCATGTCGTTCTTTCATTCCTTTTACAAGCTTCTGCGTCCGCAGAGGATCAGTTGAATGGGTCGCCCCGCGTGTAGCCCGCCTGAGGAGCGGGAAGGAACCCGAGCGGGAACATGGCCGGTGTCAGTCGGGCCGGAAATCTGGCTTATTGACGCATCATTCAGAATTGCGTCGGTACCCGGCCGATTACTTCGACGGGACGATCGGCGTGAATCCGCGCCATGAATCATCTCGCCGCGCTCGGGCACTTTTGCCGGTCGGCTGAAGGCCTGGCAGCTCACGAACCACTGCCGGATCAGTTGCTCCACCGCTTGCCTGTCGTCCACTTGATAGTTTGCGCCGCGTCTCGCATCACTCGGCCAAGGCCAAGGCTTGGCAGAGGTCGTTAATGATGTCCTGCGGATGCTCCAGCCCGACCGAGATCCGCAGCAGCCCCGCCGGAGCCATCGACTTTGGCCCTTCGACAGAAGCCCGATGTTCGATGAGCGAATGCGTGCCACCAAGACTGGTGGCCCGCACCACGAGTTGGAGCCGTCCGGCAACCGCTATAGCTGCCTCCGCGCCGCCTCGGACGATAAAGGAAAGCATGCCACCATATCCGGACATTTGCCGTCGGGCCAATGCATGGCCGGGATCGTCGCGCAGACCGGGAAATAGAACGTTCTCGACTGCCGGGTGTTTGCTCAGCGCTTCCGCCACCTTCAGCGCACCATCACAATGCGCTCGCATGCGGACCGGGAGGGTCTGCAACCCGCGAAGCGCAAGCCAGCAGTCGAAGGGAGCGGCGACACTGCCCTTGTGGCGCTGGATCATGCGCAAGGGGCGTTCAAGCGAAGAAGCATCCGGTAGGACGACGATACCTGCCATGAGATCGGAATGGCCGCCGATATATTTTGTCGCCGAATACACCACGGCGTCCGCCCCCAGTTCGAACGGGCGCTGAAGTACCGGCGTCGTCCAGGTGTTGTCCACCACCGCAAAGGCACCGGCCGCGTGTGCGATATCAGATGCCGCCCGGATATCCACGATGCGGATGAGCGGGTTCGAGGGGGTCTCGATCCAAACGAGGCCCGTAGGCGCGGCGTTGACCGCGGTGCGCAGGGCTTCCATGTCTCGCATGTCGATTGCGACGAAATCGAAGCGGCGGCCGATATCGGTTTCCTCGATCAGCGAGCGAATGCCGAAGTACATGTCCTCCGGGACGACGATGCGGTCGCCCTTGCTAGGATGCGCCTCGAACACAGCGGTGATCGCGGCCATGCCGGACGAGAACGCGACGGCGGCATGGCCACCCTCCAGCGCGGCCATCGCTGTCTCGAATGCATTACGTGTGGGGTTGGCGTCCCGGATGTACTCATATCCCGACGGATAATTGCCGTCCGCGCTCCGCTCAAACGTCGTACTGGGATGGAACGGGATCGTGACTGCGCCGGTGGCGGAATCGACGCCGCGACCTGCATGTACCGCCTTGGTTTCGAATTGCATGGAGCACACCTGCCTAGCTGGAGTTGAGAAGGAGGATGGAAGGATCGTCAGGAGCAGTCCGATGAGTTGTGAAGCATCCTCGTGGTCCCTGCGGTTATGGAACGCTGGTTGCAGCGTCCGCGCCAGTCATTATAGTGACCGTATAAGATACGAAAGGCAAAGTCAATATAATGACCGGCGAGGCAACGGAGGGAGAGCTGGGAGCCGCGCTCTCGGCCAAGGTTCAGCATCTGCGGCGGGTGCGCAACATGAGTCTTGACGCGCTCGCAAAGCGCGCAGGTCTGTCCAAGGGCACCGTCGTGGCCATTGAGCAGGGCAAGGCCAACCCGAGCATCGGCGTCTTGTGCCGCTTGGCCATCGCGTTCTCGCTGTCCGTTAACGATCTGCTGGGAGAGACTTCGGAAGAGATCACGGACAATCCGATTGAACGGACCAAGCCTGCAACACTCTGGAGAACCCCTCAGGGCAGCGCTGCCAAACTGGAAGCATCAAGCTCGGGACGGAGAATGTTCGAGATGTGGACCTGGACGATCGCACCAGGCGACGTCCATCGGTCGGAGGCTCACAGCCGCGGCACGCGCGAACTTGTATCCGTCCGACGCGGAAGTCTCAAGGTCACCGTCGGCACCCAGACCATCATCCTGCATGCCGGCGAAGCCGCGCGACTGGTCACTGACCAGCCACACTCCTATGCGGCTGCCAACAACAAGACCGTTTCGTTTGCGATGGCCGTACTCGAACGGGTCGAGGATACATGAACCGTCCGTCTGGTTCGACAGCGTCTCCGCCGGCTCTTGCGCAACCGCTGGACATGACCACGCGGTCTTGCGATCGCACTAGGCTCCCGCGAGGGCTGACGGGAAGCGACTTCAGATAGCGGTGGTGCGTCCGGGACTAGACGCCTGGGGGATTCGCGTGGGCTGCTCCAGCGGCCGGGTGACATGCAGCCGGCATCGGCGCTTCGGTGACGATGCTGCCTGCAAATGCGTTTCGAAGGCGTTCAGTAGGGTCTCTCGGCGCTCGCCATTCAGCCGGCGCACGCGGCGCTCATGCCTTTCATACCCGCCGGTTTCGATGCGCGAGGCCAATGCCTCCTGCTCCGCAACCGGAGATGCCTGTCGAGAAGCTGCTTGGCCGTTGCGAAGAGGTCTTGCTATTGGCGGAACACGAGGTAACCGATGCGCAGCATCGGCGAAAGGGCCTTGGAGACATCGCAGCTCAGGGTCCGGGCGAATATCCCTGCAACACCTGGCACAGGCGATGCGACCCGCGTGGATCATGATAGGCCAGTCGTCCGCGGCGATGCGCCATGCTGCGTTCATGACGCGCTTCCAGGTTCAACGCGGGGAACGGATGGCGCCAGGTCGCCATTCCGGAATCGATCTTCACCGGGTTGGGCAGGTAATCCGGCCAGGGCGGGCTGGCGTTCACTCTCTCGCCGTAGGCGGAAAGACGGAACGGACCCGGCCCGTTTCGGCGCGCTGGTCGGAGGGCGATCCAGGAGCCGTGGTGCGACCCGGGGACGAATGCCTTGCCGAACCTCGATGAGCCTTCCGCCGCGAGTTGCTCATAGTAACTTCGCGCCGGCCTCATAGACGCCGCCTAGGACCTGGTCCGGAAGCGCCTCATAGACTGGCGCGCACCCATGACATGTAGGGGACCGGCACAAGCGAGATCTTGAGACTGGGCCATGTCTTTTTTTGCAAACTGGAGATTCCGCATGAGCAGTGTGCGCGCATTCTGCAAGCTGAACAGGACCGCGATGAGCAGCACCTCCGGGAGTTTTGACGCCCTGTCCAGAGATCAGTCGCGGACCGGAACCGATCTCGGTTTCGCCACCCGCGCCCCTCACGGATTCAATCCATCCGATTTCGCCAATGCGATCCAGCCACCTGTCTTCCTGACCTCGACCTACGGCTTCGAGAGCGTGGCGGCCAACGATGCAGCGAACTCGTCGTTCACAACAGGCGCTCCCGCGGTTCGGCACCAAGGTCATCCCGGTCGATCTCTCCAATTCCGACAACCTTGATCGAGTCCTCACGGAGCGGACGCGCATGGTGTATTTCGAGACCCCAGTGAACCCGCTCAGCCGAATTATCGACATCGCGGCAATCGCCGAACGGGCGCATGCTCGCGGCGTGAAGGTCGCGTTCGACAGCAACTTTGCGTTACTGGCTCTGCAGCGCCCGCTGGAAGACGGCGCCAACCTTGTCCTGCACTCGCTGACCAAGTACATAACCGGACATGGGGATACGGCGGGGCGCTGCTTGGCGATGCAGATTCGCTGTACAAGCTTCCCAACGGGCTTGCGCGTCTTGAGGGCCGCGCAGGATCAGGAACGCGGAGAGCGCAGAAAGCGTGGGACGGGTGATGTAGTGGGATTCGACGGGGCCAGGACAATGATCGATCGATTGCAGCTGATAACGCGTACAGTAAGCCTCGGCGATGCCGACAGCCTGATCTGCCATCCAGCGAGCCTGAACCGCGCACGCCAGGCGATACGCAAGAACGCGCATCTTCCCGAAGGCGTGACCGAGGACCTCATCCGACTGTCACTGGGACTGGAAATGAAGAGGATGTTCGATCTCAGGGCGCTCTGATGCCACGGCTCCGAGCCACTCCCCGTCCACCGGCACGCCGTGGAGCAACGCCATGACATTCCTGCGCGGGCTTTGTGCTTTTCCGATCACTCCGTCCGACCGGAACGGCCGCGTCGACGTCGACGACCTTCGCACACTGGTTGCCAAGCTTTGCGCCGCCGATGTCGATTCCATAGGCCTGCTTGGCAGCACTGGCACCTATATGTATTTGTCGCGCGAGGAACGCCGGCGAGCTCTCGCCGCGGCCCTAGAAGAGACCGGCGGACGGGCGCCGATCGTTGTGGGCATCGGCGCGCTGCGCACCGACGAGTCGGTCAAGCTCGCGCAGGACGCCAGGACACTCGGCGCTGCTGCGGGACTGCTTGCGGCAATCTCCTACACTCCCCTCACCGACGACGAGGTCTTCGAACATTTCTCGACCGTGGCGCGCGAAGGCGGACTGCCGATTGTCATCTACGACAATCCCGGAGCGACGCACTTCCGGTTCTCGTCGGCACTTGTCAGCCGTCTTGCGGAGGTGCCGGGAATTACGGCGATCAAGAACCCGACCGACAAGGCCGAGGATATCGGGGGCCATCTTGCCGGACTGAGAAGAACGCTGCCAAAAGGCTTCTCTATAGGCTACAGCGGCGACTGGAACGCCACCGAAGCCATGATCGCCGGCGCCGATACATGGTACAGCGTGCTCGGCGGCATCCTGCCCGCAATCTGCCTCAAGATCGTCCGGGCCGCTCAGCAGCGCGATGCCGCGGAAGCACGGCGCCTCGATGCCGAACTGGCGCCGCTTTGGAGTCTTTTCAGACGGTTCTCTAGTCTGCGCACCGTCTATGCACTTTCCGAACTGCTCGACATCTGCCGCCCGGAACCTCCTCGGCCCATCCTTGGGCTCTCCGCCGCAGCCAAGCGGCAGATCGCCGAGGTGCTGGAACAACTGCCGGCCGGCACTGCCCGATGAAGCGCCCAACCGGCCATCTGCAGGCGGAGATTCAGGTGCGTGCCCGGGGACTCCGATCAACCCGACCGATGGGCGTGAGTAGAGCGAGCTCGACGCAAATCACATCCCTTGTTGCGGTGCTACCTAGGACGCAACAAGCGCGTCTAGCGAGAAGGCAGGAGCGAAATGACGTGCTCGTTGTGTTCCGAGCGGCCCCTACATCTCGCCGCGGTGGTATCCGAGCAAGCACGCGTCGACGGGCAGGTTCCGACCTTGCGGCCTCTTCGTTCATGTCCCAGGTTATGCTCTGCTCGCATGCTGCCGTACCCTTCGCGATCTGATGCAAACCTCCGTATCGGCGCCTCGAGTGTGTGGTGCGCGGAGCTATCATCTCGACAGCCAGTGCGATCTTGAACCGTCATCAGGCTGACAACACATTCTGCAATGGTCGCCGTTCCAACGGCGGTCTCTTCACACACCCGAACCGTTCGACAATTTGGAGGAACGAATGAACGTTACGGCATTCAGCAGCCCTGTCTTCGTCAAGCATGGATCCCACCTCGTGCAGGAAATTGTCGATCTCGCAGGCGCGATTGACTTTCTGGAGGACTGGCCGGAGGACCGCCGCGGTTTGATCCATGAAACAGCCCTTCGCGCGTGCTACCAAGCAAATGATGGCGTTAAGCCGATGGGCGTGGGGCGCGATGCCTTTGTCGGCTTTGCGAAGCGACACGGAATCCTGGAAGACCCCGAGGCGGTAATGCCGTGGATCGCTGCTTCCCGTTCGGGCGGTGGGCAGGTGCAGGTGTAGGCGCATCCGCTCCGTCTCTTTTCCCGCCGCCAAGAGTGTCGCGTGTGCAGGCTGTCCAGTCGCTGGGCAGGGACCCTGACCTGAGACCCTGAACCTTCTCCAGACTAGAGTCCGTCGAACACGAGACGAACCGATGCGACCGTCGCAGTTTTCAGGAACGTCATCGAGATGCTGAAGGCGCAAGAGGCCGGCGAGAAGACGGCGGATATTGTCGAGAATGCCTCAAGACGTTCTGTTTTCGGCGCTCCCGGCAGCGAGCGCTCGCCGGGCGGAGTTGGTCGGGTTGCGCAGCCCGGGCGCGCGGCTCGCCTAGTCTCAGCACCGCGCATCTTAACACTTAAACTTGGCGTTATATTGAACATTGTCGGTCCACCGAGCGCTGCTCCTTCCACGCTTGAGCTCGTCGGGACGCTCTGCCCACGCAGACGCCAATCGCCCTTCTGAATAGCAGGTAGTTAGGTGCGCGGGAGTGGCGACCGACGACGTTGCTATTAAAGGCATCCCGAAAGGGCACACCCCGGACCGTTTCGCAGCTCAGAGATTAAGGTCGTGCACATCCTGCCTAACTCCGTGTCGGATTGCGGGGCTTTTCAGGAGCCCCACCATATCGAAGCAGGCAAAAGAACAAGCGACTCGGATCTGCGTCGTGGGGGAGTCACCGGATAGTATATCCATGCGTCGAACAGCGAGTGAGGCGCACGGTTTTTTTTGGCACTGTTGACAAAGTCCGGAAGTTCTTGATGCTGCGTGCGAGAATAGATGTTTGACATCGAAGGGAGCGTCTCATGGCCAACCTCAAGGGAACCGAGGCAAACCAGGCAACAGCCGAGGTGCCGGTTCAGGAACAGACACCTGATACCAAGGCGCCGAAGACGAGGAAGCGACCCGCACAGCGCGCAGGTGCTGTACGAGCCAGAACCCCCAAGTCGGCTTCACAGGCATCTTCATCCCAAGCGGTCCCGTCCCCTACAGCCGGAAAACCGCTGAAAATCTACTCTGAGAAAGAGCGGGCCGAAAAGCTCGGGGAGATCGAAAAGCAGATCGGACAGGGACAGACCATCAAAGCCGCTGTTCAGAAAGCCGGAATATCGCGGCAGACCTACTCTCAGTGGAAGAAGGCGGCCGGGCAGACAACACAGAGCGATGAGCTCAAGGATCTGGTGAAGCTTGAAGAAGAGAACGCCCGTTTGAAGAAGCTCCTCGCCGACCGGCTCCGGAAAGAAAACGCCGACCTCAGGAAAAAGCTGGGGCTCGCCGGTGCCACTCTCTCGTAGCCTCGCGCCGAGTGGAGACAGCTTCAACTCCGCGAGGCAAAGATCACGCCTGCTAAAACCTGTCGTCCTTCATGCAGGGGACTTACAGCGCCCAAATTTTACCGACGGTCATTTTGGCGCGCCAAGCCGTTGAGTAGTCATCGGCGATCGATCGCACCCGTGTCGAGAGCGCCGAAGAAAACGATTGGCCGCCCTGGTCTGCAAGGTGAGCCCGTGTTTGCCGCGCGGCCGACTGGAAGCTCAGATGGCGCAATTCGCAATCAGGGTCACCTGCACGGGGCGGCAAACCTCGAAAACGTTTCATAGTCGGTGCGCGGCCGCTCACGCTGCCTCCGTACACGAAGACCGTTCGGGGGAACGCTGAACCACTGGGGGCGGCCTGAAGACAAAGCAGAGGCGACCGCGAACGGGATTGAGGGCGGCGAGACGTCGAACGTGCCGAGTTGCGATGAACGAGGAATCACTGGAAACGCGTGCGCGAGCAGTTCGCGGCTTTTTTGTCGCGTGGCTCGCGGCGACAAAAGGGACAGAGGACATTAGCTTGCATTACGATCTCAGTCACAAGGACGGCAGGATCGCCGATGGACGCGTTGTCGCCGAGTTGACCCAGGCGCTCAGGCAAAGGGGAGTGCCTTGCCATATCGCTGTGGATGCCGCCGCAAGAGTGCAGGCAGGCGATACCGTCGGCGTCGAGATCGAGTTGGTGTTTTCACGGAAAGAGTTTGAAACCCAAATGGAAGCGCAAGGCATCCATGCCAAATGGAGAGGCGGCGAACCACGGCAGCCGTTCACCCTCAATCTCGCGCGAAACCACGAACGCTCGAGCGGTGTCTGGCCCAAAGCTGTCTGCAGTGCGTTGAAGACCCGTGGACTGGCAGAAGACGAGGCAGACGACGTCGCCGTGAGGCTGGCAGCCGGGGATGGAATCGAGGGCGTGGTGCTCTGGTGGGTCCGGTCGAAATAGGTCACAAGTCCCTGCTGTCGGTTCCGATGGCCGGGACTTAAATCGGCTGTGATTTGGGGGTGCCGGACATTGTCATGCAGAGCACGATCCGCAGGAATTGGAATCCATTGTAATCATGATAACGTGCCCTGCGATCACGCGGCGGGCGTGCAGCCGCAATGCAGTACGCAGATCCGCTCGCCGCGTTGCGAACCTCCAGGCATGCGTCCCAAACGGTAGCTATCCCCCTCCGGACGTTTTGGCCCTGCTCCGCCTTCCAGCAGGTGGTGCACTGGAGCGGCAGTTCAGACGGTAACTTGGGTACCAACCTCAACGACCCGTCCGGTTGGAATCTGGAAATACTCCGTTGCGTCGGCAGCCGTGCTGGCAAGCCCAATGAACAGCCGATCTTGCCAGAGCGGCATACCGGAATTGGCCGAGGCCTTGATCGAGCGCCGGGACAAGAAGAAGGAGGTCGACATGATATCGAATTTCCAGCCCTGCTTACGGCAGATCGCCATCGCCTTCGGGATGTTCGGCTGCTCCATGTAGCCGAACCTCATCGTCACACGCATAAAGAGATCGTTGATCGGCGTTATCTTGATCCGCTCACTATCCGGAACGGTCGGGTCCTGCGCCGTCACCGCTGACAGAATAACGTTTTGCTCATGCAGCACCTTGTAATGCTTCAAGCTGTGCATCAGCGCGGCCGGCGCGCTCATCCGATCGCTGGTCAGGAAAACGGCGGTGCCGGGCACAAGGTGCGGTGGGTTGGCCGTCATCTGCTCAGCGAGAAAATCGAGCGGGATTTCGCTCTTGCGGGACTTCTCGAAGAGGAGGCGGGTTCCGCGCACCCAGGTCATCATGACGACAAGAACTGCACCAGCAATAAGGATCGACACCCAGCCGCCCTGCCACACCTTCACGATATTCGCCAGGAAGAAGCCGACATCGACGACCCCGAAAAAGACTGTCAGCCCAAGCGCCGGCAGAAGCGTCCACCTCCAGATTCGCCTCATCGCGACATAAAGCAGGATTGTCGTCACAACCATGTTGCCGGTGACCGATATACCGTAGGCTGATGCGAGGGCGCTGGACTCACCGAAGCCGACAACCAGCAGCATCACCGACAACGCGAGCAGCAGATTGACGCGCGGCAGGTAGATCTGCCCCGATTGCATTTCGGATGTATGCTGGATTTCAAAGCGCGGAAGCATGTTGAGCTGGACGGCTTGTCGCACCAGTGAATAAGCGCCGGAAATCACCGCCTGGCTGGCAATCACGGTTGCTGCCGTAGCCAGCGCCACTATCGGCGCCAACGTCCAACCGTGATTCATCTCGAAGAATGGATGTCCGATCGTCCCGCCTCGGGAAAGAACAAATGCGCCTTGCCCGAAATAGCTGAGCAGCAGGCACGGAAATACGATCACTAACCAGGCCAGCACAATTGGCCTGCGGCCAAAATGACCGAGATCAGCGTAGAGCGCTTCAGCCCCTGTCACCGCAAGAAATACCGCGCCAATGGTCACGAAAGCAGTGCCAGGCGAATGGCTGAGAAAATATACGATATAGAGCGGGTTGATTGCCGCTAGAACGCTCGGATCGTCCGCGATGTGCATCAGTCCGGAAAGCCCGATCGCGAGAAACCACAACGCGGTGACCGGTCCGAATACCGATGCAACGCTGCCGGTTCCAAAACGCTGTACCGCAAACAGCACGGCCAGAATAATCAGCGTGATCGGCACGACGTAGGGGCCGAAGGCCGGCGTTACCATTTCAAGCCCCTCGACGGCTGAGAGCACCGAAATTGCCGGTGTGATGACAGCGTCGCCGAGAAACAGCGCCGCGCCACACATTCCGACCCAGAGGATCACGGTCGATGAGCGCTTGGGAAGTCCACGTCGCGCAAGCGCCATCAGCGACAGCGTGCCGCCTTCCCCCCTGTTGTCGGCTCGAAGCACGAAAAAGATATATTTGATGGTGACGATAATCGTCAGCGCCCAGACGATCAGCGACAGGATGCCAAGAACCTCCTCCCGTCCTGCCTGATTTCCGCCCGTCGATGCACGCAAGGCTTCGCGAAGGGCATAAATCGGGCTGGTGCCGATGTCCCCGTACACGACGCCGAGCGCACCAAGCACCAAGATTTTGATATTGGGCCGGCCAGGCGATTCCTGGGCTGCCGGGTGTAGCGGATCAGCGGGTCTGCCACCGTCATCATTGGCCAAGGGCGATTACTCCATGCCGAACTGGCGGGCTCCGATAGTCCTGCTGGAACGCAATAGCAATGGCTTTGTTGACGCAGCCTTTGGCGGAGCCCTCGCGTCGTGCGCCATCCGCAAAGTCTAAGGCCGGTCGAAGCCAGACGAGGGCGCCAGCGCGCTGGGCTTTGAGAACTGGATCACCGGCTCGATACCTCACCGCTCGGTTACGAGCACATCCCGGGACTTGTGATGCAGGGCTACATCGTACATCTGACCGAAGCTCTCCGCCAGATTCCGGAACCGCCGACGCATGCGTTCGTCATCTTCCAGCCTGCGGAAGAATGGGCGACGAGGAGCGCTCTCAATGCTCGACGAACGGTTGATGGAGTGCTTCCCGTTCGATGAGATCTACGACATCCACAACATGCAAGATCTCCCCGTGGGCGTGTTTGAGTCCGTCCGGGAGCGATCATGTCGGCCGAGGACAATTTCGAAATCACCCTTACCGGTGCCGGAGGACATGCCGCTCGTCCCAATGCAAGCAACGCTGTTTTTGGTCGCCGCGTGCGTATTGGTGATGAACCTGCAGACCATCTTGAGCCGCCGCCCGAGCCCCGCGGATACGTCGTGGTGCCGGTTACGGAACTCATCACCCATGGCATCCGGAAACGCACTCCCCGGCAATCGGATTCCGTTTGTCGCATCAGGGAAAAGCTCTTCGACAGTTAATCGTCAGCCAAGCGGTCTATCTAGACCTGCCGCGCCTCACCAGCTTTCCGGGCTGGCCGTGACGATCAACGAAGACATGCCGCTGGTTAACGTCATGCCACGGGTCATCTGGGCGAAGCACTGACACGCCAAAGCCCTGATGCGCTACGGCTGAGCAGCCCAAACAATAAGCAGCGGATTCTCGCCTATATCGGAGATGAAACATGACGGGCATTGGCAGATCTGGAACATCGCACATTGGGGGTGCTGGAGCCGGATCGAGCAGTCCGCGCTCGCAATCAAGTGTTGCGTCCGGGGAAGGCAGCCAATCGTTCGGTTCCGTCCTGGAGCGGATGCGCTCTGAGCCTCAAGGTAAAGGGTCACCCTCGGCTGCGCGCGGTGCCCATGAAGACCTTGGCGGCAGATCTTCCGGCCCCTCCGTTCGCCCACATAGAATCCCGGTTGCTGCGCCACGTGCAGCCGCCGCGCCACGTGCAGCTAGTCCGCGGCGGCGCAGTGTTTCCTCACTGTCGGAGGGTGAAGCTTTGGCGACGGTCGCCAGCCAGCCGTCAACTTCGGGTGTGGCAGTCCCCATTTGCTTGTCAAGCGAAGAGATCAACGAGGCAAAGCGACGAATGCACGAGCTGGCTGAGGAACTCGACATTTCCCAGAAAAAGGGCCTGCAAAACATAAAGTCGTTGGAGGACGCGCAAGACCAGATCGATCGGGTCGTCAATGCGGGCGCAAAAATTCTGGACTACTACGCGAGCCTGCCCCGGCCTGTGGCGCGTAGCATTCTGTCCGACGATCAGGTGCGTCAACTCCGCGACGACGCGCTCAGTCGGGCGGAGGATTGCAACATGGTGGCTCAAAAGATTTTCGAAAAGGTGGAACAGGACAGGGAGCGTGTGGCCAAAGTCCTTCACCGGATGGTCCAATCCAATGCCACCCCCGACCAGCTGAGCCGATCTGCTCCGAGTTTGGCGAAGTATCATGTGGCTCGCATGGAGCTGTGGGACAAGAAAGTACAGCGCTACGAATGGATGCGGTCCGTCTGCGCCGCGACTACCAACTTACCAAGTTCAACAGCCGAGATGAGGCAGGAAGAAGAGGCCGCGCTGCGGCTGCACACCGGCTGGGTAGTCAATTCAAAGGTAATGCAGCTGCAATCGCGGATCGCTCTCGCGCAGGTCAAGATTGACCCGCAGGTGAGGACGTCTGAAGCACCCGTCAGGGAAATCCTCATCGGTCACAACGGGCAAGTGGGTCTGCTGGGAGCCTTTATCATGGACGTTTTTCCGGCATTCGTCTCGACGGCCGACGCTGTGATGAAGAACAAGGGGCGCCCACTCGACGCAGAGCACTGCGCCGTTCTGGAAGGAGTCATGGAGCGGCTTTCGGAATTTGCGTCGGCGTTGCACCCCGTGGTTGCCGAATTAAATGATCACCAAATAGGTGCCGACCTCCCATTGGGGCCCTTGAGGCAGATCGTGGACGGCGCGTGGATCACTGCGCACGAAGTCATGCGCCTCCTGGAACTGCAGCCAAAGCCTGTTGCACTGCCGGCCGACGCTGGCGCTACGATATCGACCGAACCTACCAGCAAGGCCGCAATGATCGACGGCGCCGCAGCGCGCAAGAAAGGGAAAGGCAAGCACAAGCCGGCCGCTGGAGCTGGGAGTTCGGCCGCGCGGCAGCCGGAACCGCAAGCCGCTGCGGCGGTCAGCGACACCGCGCCGGCAGCGAAGGTTCTCGTGCGCTCGGATCTGGGCACGAAGATGTTCGTGAGCGTGGAGGAGGCGCATGCGAGTGCGTCGGCGGTGGGCTTACACTTGGCAATCTGGCAGGACCCGCCGTCCATCGAGGCCCTGACGCCACGACTTGAGCGGTTGGACGAACTTTTGCAGTTCGATCTGGCTGGTCAGCAAAGAATCATTTCGCGAGCGCGCCAGATGAAGCCGGAGGACGCCGAACACGCTCTCGACACCGTGGTCAAGCGCTTGCAAGCGCAGGCCACCGAAATGCAGGCCTGTCTTGCTGCGTTGGAGGAGCCTCGTCAGCGCGTCTTACTCACACCTGCGCGAATGAGCGAAGCGCACGACAAAACAGGCCGGCTCAAGTTGATGTTGTCCGAGGCGCAGGGACTGGCCAAGTCTTTGGACAGCGGAAAGGCCGCTATTTCCATCGATTGCATGAAGACCTACCCTTTTCCCTCGCAGAACTACCTTGAACACTTGCGGGCAGCCGAGGAGTTGACGCCTGCGGATCGACCGCGCGCGTTGAAGGGGACGCCAGGGTCGCTGTTCGAGATCAGGCTGCAGCCCAAGGCGCTGCGCAATGGGGCAATGCCGAGTCCGATGTGGGTGCACATCCATACGAACCGGCCGGTACATGCCCGGCAGTTGGCAATGCTAGATGACTCAGCCTTCGCCGCTTGCCACGTCAAGTCCAATGAACAGCGCGGGCACAATCGGCAGTGGCAGAACGCCCAGGCTGCAATCGGTCACGATAACGTCGTGATCCACCGCGGCAAGCTCACCCCCGCGTTCTGCAAATCCTTGTTGAACCGGCGCTAGATATGGGCCGGCCTTCGCGAGCATAGTCAGGTGGATGTCCCCAGAATGATGGTATTGAAACAGAATCCGATCGATCGGCTCCAAGCATCAGGAGAGGAACAGCCATGCCCGACTTGAACAGTTGCCGGCAGATTCCGGCGCATTTTCTGCGTTATCTCGTTGTTTTTGTTGAGGTGGAGCTAGGCGCGGTTTTTAGGCGTAATGCTAAATAATGTCCTGCTTTGAAGCGCGGAGCTTGACGAATCACCGTTTTTGGTAATGCTGATTGCATGTTCGTGCGCGAGAAGAACATCCGCGGCTACACCTACCTCTACCTCGTCGAGAGCGTGCGCGAGGAAGGGCGGATGAAGCAGCGGATCATCCGCAATCTCGGGCGCAAGGAGGCGGTCCTGGCCTCGGGTGATCTCGATCGGCTCGCCTCTTCAGTTGGCCGCTACGCTGAGCGGGCCATGGTCTTGCAGGCCATCGAGCAAAGTTCGACAAGCCTGCACACCCGCCGCATTGGCGCACCGCTGCTGTTCGGCCGGTTGTGGGAGGACACCGGTTGCCGGGCGGTCATCGAAGGGCTGCTGACGGAGCGGAAGTTCGAGTTTGCCGTCGAACGGGCCGTGTTTGCTGCCGTGCTTCACCGCATCATGGCCTCCGGCTCCGACAGGGCCTGCGAGAAGTGGCTCGTCGACTACGACATCCCCGGCGCCGACGATCTTGCCTTGCATCACTTCTACCGGGCCATGGCCTGGCTCGGCGAGGAACTGCCCGAGGCGCGCCAAGCCAATGCGACGCCATTCTCGCCGCGCACTGTGAAGGACGAGATCGAGGAGGCGCTGTTCGCCAGGCGCAAGGATCTCTTCACCGACCTCAGTGTCGTGTTTATGGATACCACCTCGCTCTCCTTCGAAGGCGCCGGCGGCGCCACGCTCGGCGCCCATGGCCATTCCAAGGACCATCGGCCCGATCTCAACCAGATGATCGTCGGCGTGGTGATCGACGGCGAGGGCCGACCCGTCTGCTCGGAGATGTGGCCGGGCAACACCGCCGATGTCAGCGTGCTGATCCCGGTCATCGACCGGCTGCGTCATCGTTTCGGCATCGGCCGGGTCTGCGTCGTCGCCGACCGCGGCATGATTTCCGCTGCCACGATGGCCGCGCTCGAGGAGCGCGGGCTGGAATACGTGCTCGGCGTGCGCGAGAGGACGGACGTCCTGGTGCGCCGTGTCGTGCTCGAGGACGACAAGCGCTTCACGCCTTTGCTGATCGAACGCGCCACCGGCGAGACGCAGCTCTTCGTCAAGGAGGTGACCGTCGAAAGACGGCGCTACATTGTCGCCCGCAATGAAGCCGAGGCGGACAAGGACCGTGCCGATCGTGCCGCGATCGTCGAGGGCCTCGACCGCCAGCTGAAGAAGGGCGACAAGGCGCTTGTCGGCAACTCGGCCTACCGCCGCTATCTGCGCAGCACGAGCCCCGGCGCTTTCGAGATCGATGCCGGCAAGATCGCTGACGAGGCAAGGTATGACGGCATCTTCGTGCTGCGCACCAATGCCAGGATCACGCCGCTGCAGGCCGTCCTGCGATATCGCGACCTCCTCCAGGTGGAGGAGCTGTTCCGCACAGCAAAGGCGCTGATGCGCACCCGGCCGATCTATCATTCCTCCGACGAGGCCATCCGCGGCCATGTGTTCTGTTCGTTTATCGCCCTCGTATTGCGCAAGGAATTGCACAAGCGCTGCGAAGCGGCCGCCATCAAGCCCGAATGGGCCGACGTCCTGCGGGAACTCGACCGCCTACAGACCGGCGTCATCGAGAAGGACGGCAAGGTGATCACCGTTCGCACGCCGGCAACTGGATCTATCGGCAACGTCTTCCGCGCGGCCGGCGTCGCCTTGCCGCCGAACGTGGCCGAAGCACAGGCTGCCTGAGCCGGCTTCGGAACCCTCCCTCGAGCGCTTCGTAGTGCTAACAACCCTGCGCACGCCCTCAACACATTGAAACACCAGCGCTTTCCAATTCGCGGTGTTTAAGTTGGGCCATGGAACACTCCGTGATAATCGATGCCTCGCTGGGAGAGAGCAGCGTCGGCATGGTGGACACGACCGGAAGGATCGTGCGCGAGGTCAAGATCGCCAGCGAGCCCGAGGCACTGGTCCGTTGACTGAGCATCTTGGGATCCTGCGCGGTTACGGAGGTCGGAGCGGTCAATCGTGGAAAGTTTGAGGCGTGCATCCCAAAACCAACAGCAGGGCACATTACTCTGGAGACGGTGATTGGTGCGATGCTGCGGCGCGGATGGCGTTGCGGTGCGAGTAGCGCCGTCGTTAGCTTGACCGCCGTCAGCTTCGTCACGGCGGTGGATGATCCAGCACGCTTTGTCCGCTCATCGGCACTCTGTTGGCACGGGTCGCCAGATGGTCTGCCCTGAAAGCGTGGGGCGCGCGCCTGGCGCGCCGGATAGGCAGCAAGAAAGCCCGAGTGGCCGCCGCCCGCAAACTGGCTGTGATCATGCATCGGATCTGGATCGACGGCATCGAATTCCGCTGGTCGAAGGAGGAGGCGACCGCGTGATCACCAGCCAAGCATGAAGTAAGATCCGCCCTTTCGGCGGTGATATGTCGCCGATCGCCTCCAACCGCGTACGCGAACCCTGCCGCCAGTTCCACCGGCGGTACGTGACCCCGTCGTCGTCGCGCCAAATGACCTCGCCCTTGGCGGGGTGTTCGATGATTGCCTCGCCGTTCATAACCGTGTCGAAGGCCTCCGTTCCGTCGGCGATCGACAACCGTGGATTTCCGACATAGGCATCGAAATTCTCGCCTCCAACCGGCACCGCAAAACGCAGGCTCACCGCATTGTAGAGGTCGACGAGGGGATTGATCGACGGAAGACAGCCGTCTTTTTCCACCCGCCTTCTCAGAGCCCGAGCCGAGCAGGGTGTCCGGTTCGGCTTTGCCCAGAAGCGGCTATACGCCTCTGCCCAACTTGGCAAGATGGACATCCCCAGACAGGTTCTCCCCATGCGCGTGAACTCGCAAGCCTCTCCCAAGAGTCCCCATGGACAAGAAAGTCAATATATATATCGACCGAGGCGGTCGGCGATGTTGAACGCCTCAGCGCGACCGTGTCTCAAAATCTAAAGACCTTCAGGCGTCGAAGCGGGCTAACGCTCGATGAACTGTCTCGAAAATCCGGTGTAAGCAAAGGCATGCTCGTCGAGATCGAAAAGGGAACAGCCAATCCCAGCATCGCAATCGACTGCAGAGCAGCGACCGCCTTGGGTGTTTCGGTGGCGGATTTCGTCGGGGTGGCAGCGAGCGTGCCGGTGCGGATCGTTCCACCCGAAGACGCCTCGACGCTCTGGCGCGGCCGCAAGGGAGGCAGCGCGACGCTTCTAGTCGGAACGCACGCACCTGATGAAATCGAGCTCTGGCGCAGGGTTCTTTCTCCGGGAGAAATGTTCGAATCGCCAGGGCATTCGCCGGGAACACTCGAGCTGTTAAATGTGGAGTCAGGCGTACTCACGTTGAAACTGGCCGACAGCGAGCATGTCGTTGCAGCTGGTTCATCGGTTCTGGCCCGTACTGAGGACAAGCATGCCTATATGAACTGCGGGGATGAAGAACTGCGTTTCGTGATGGCTGTGGCGGAACTGCAGCGGCCGCGGGTGAGAACCAACCCGTAGCGATTGGCGATTCCACGAACGATGGGGGGAAGCGGGCTCTTCGTGACGCTGTTGGACGACGTCATTCAATGCTCAGTTGGACTTGCGAATGCTGAGGACGTGATCGAAGATCTCCTGCGGGCTCTGGATTTCCGATAGCGGGTAAAGCCAAAATGGGAGATAGTGTTTGGGTAGTGGCACCGCGACGCAGCGTGCGAGCACGTTCGTACCCAGCAATCCCCGCTATTCCGAGTTCTGGTGCTTCAGCAGGCGGTAAAGCTGCGCACGGCTGATGCCGAGCATCTCGGCGGCACGCCGTTTGTTCCCCCCGGTCTGTTCTAAAGCAGTACGAAGTGCTGCATCCATCTCGAACCGTACTCTACTCTTGAGGGGAATCTCCGTGTTGACGTGAGCTGCTGTCGAGGGAGTTTCCTGCAAGGAGATGGACAGCTTGCCATTCACAATCATCCGCGTTAGCGCGTTTTCCAGCTCGCGAACGTTGCCCGGCCATCTGTAAGCGAGCAGGAGTTTGTAATCTTCTGCCGTCAGATTTGGCGCCGGCTTTCCAAGCCGGCTGGCGATGCGGGTCAGGACGTGCTCAGCAAGATAGGAGACATCTTCCCTTTCCCTCAACGCAGGAACTTTTATCGGCAGCACATTCAGCCGGTGGTAGAGGTCCTCACGGAAGCGACCGGCTTGAACCAGCTCAAGAAGAGGTTTGTTGGTGGCGCATATAATGCGGACGTCAACGTTGACCGGCTTCGTGCCCCCAACGCGCACGATCTCGTCGGCCTGAAGAACGCGTAGCAAACTGCCCTGCAGTGCGAGCGGCATGTCCCCGATCTCGTCCAGGAACAGCGTGCCGCCCGCGGCAAGCTCGAACTTGCCCGGCTTGCCCTGGCTCCGTGCGCCCGTAAAAGCACCACCTTCATAACCGAAGAGTTCGGCATCTATAAGCTCGCCCGGGATGGAAGCGCAGTTGACCCATACGAAGGGGCCGGTGCATCTGTCCGAGATTGCGTGGATCACATGCGACGCAAGCTCTTTACCGGCACCGGTCTCGCCCGAAATCATCACGGGCAATTCATATTCCGCCGCAAGATTGAGGGCGTCCCGATAGGCTTCCATCGTTGCGCCCTTTCCGATGATGTCATCCACTCCGAACTTCGATTGCCACGACCTCTCGCTCGGCGGAATGGCAAGCTCCGCCTTCGATATGCGGCTATAGGTCTTCTTCAAGGCGTCAAAGTCCGAGAAGAGGGCAAGGCCGACGGCGCCAATAATCCTGCCATCCCTTTGCACCGGCACTTGCTTCGTCACCAATTTGTGGCCTCGCACCTCGAGCGGGTAGCCGATATGGGTGCCGATGCCTCGAGCAACGAAGTGCAGCTTGGTCTGCGGCCCGACAACATCAGTAATGTGTCGCCCCCGAAAATCATCGGCCTCACCACCGAGCAAGCGGCAGTAGGGCTCATTGATCAGGACAATCGTCCCTTCCGTGTCGACTGCAACGAGGCAGTCGGACACATGATCGAGAACGAGACGTAGGAAGTTGGCTTCTTCCGAGGAGCCTGCAAACCATTCCGGAAGCGTCATCTTACTCGCCTGACATGTTGAGCCTAGGTTAGGCGATCATACAGATACTGTCTCTTTAGTGATACATGCCACGCAACAAAAAGAGACATCGTACATAGGCACCTGCCTGCAAGCAAATTCCGATAGGCGCAGCGAGTTTCGAAATCGTCGTGTATTTCCAAAGCGTTAAGTGACGCATTTATTGGAATGCGCAGATCTGGCCCGCCCCTTGCGATATCTCCTATGTAAAAAAAACCCAAAGGGGAGCATGAAAGATGCTTATCGAAACACTTGAAATTCGCGACACGATCGTCCGGGTGTCGGGCGCCGGTTCGCCACTCGTATTCGTACACGGATTTACGACCACCTCGGAATTTTGGCGCGAGCAGGTCGACGCTTTCTCGACCCGGCACAAAGTCATCCGTATCAACCTGCCGGGACATGGTGTTTCGCCCAGACCTGAAGGGCGCAACTACACGGTCGAAGCTTTCGCGGACGACGTCCTGGAAGTCTATCGGGCGCTCGATATCGACGAGGCCATTCTGGTCGGCCTTTCGATGGGAGGAACGGTGGCACAACGTTTCACCCTTGCTCATCCGCGGCGTGTGCGGGCGCTCGTCCTCGTCGGGGCCACGCCCCATGGGCTTGGGGAAGACGTCAACGTCGACAATGTGCTCAAGGCGATCGATGAACTTGGCATCGTCCAGGCGAGCCAGAATGTCATCGAACGGTCGTTCGGAAGTGCGGCAGACTCCGAGCTCGTCGATTTCGCCAAGACAGAGGTCGCGCAAACACCGGCATTCGTGGCGCGTGAAGCAATTGCCTCATTGAACGCGTCGGACAGCCGCGACCATCTTGGTGAGATTTCTGTGCCGACGCTTGTCGTGGTCGGAAAAGAAGACATTATCACCCCTCCAGGCGAATCCGTCAGCCTCGCCGAGGGCATTCCGGGAAGCCGCCTTGAGGTCATTTCCGATGCGGGTCACTTTCCCATGCTCGAGCAGCCACGGGCATTCAATCGAGTCCTTGCCGACTTTCTTGATGCCTGCGACGACCGTCTATCGCATGTGGGAGGCGAAAGCCTTTCACGTCAAGCTGTTTGAGGGGGAGGCTAGCCATGTCTGTTCATGAAATGACGTCAACGGTTTCCCCGCAAGCTGACGCTCCGGGAGTGAGCACGAAACGTACCGTGTTCGCAGCCGCACTCGGGACCGTGTTCGAATGGTACGACTTTTTCATCTACGGCTCGCTGGCCGCCTTCTTCAGTACCTTGTTCTTCCCGCAGGGAAATGAGACGGCGGCTTTGCTTGCAGCGCTCGCGACCTTCGGGGCAGGTTTTGTGCTTCGCCCATTTGGGGCAATCGTGTTCGGCCGGCTCGGTGACCTTGTCGGCCGAAAGAAAACCTTCCTCGTCACGATGCTGTTGATGGGCCTTGCCACTGCGGCCATCGGACTGTTGCCGACCTACGAATCCATCGGCTGGGCGGCTCCTGCTTTGCTGGTGGGACTGCGTCTGCTGCAGGGGCTGGCAGTTGGCGGCGAGTTCGGTGGTGCGGTCACCTATGTGGCGGAGCACTCTGACTTCGATCGGCGAGGTTTTACAACAAGCTGGATCCAGATCACAGCAACGCTCGGCCTGTTCCTGTCGTTGATCGTGATCGTCCTGTGCCGGGCTTCCCTATCGGCGGAAGATTTTGCGAGCTGGGGCTGGCGCATACCCTTCATCGGATCGATCCTGCTCTTGGTCCTCTCGCTCTATATCCGCCTCAAACTGCACGAATCGCCGGTCTTCCAAGAGATGAAGGCGCAGGGCAAGGGCTCGAAAAATCCGATCGCCGACACCTTCGCGGACGGCAAGAACCTGCGCCTAGTGCTGGTTGCGATCTTCGGTGTCGTCGCCGGTCAGGCAGTCGTCTGGTACACCGGCCACTTCTACAGCCTGTACTTCATGACCACCACGCTTAAGATGACGCATGACCAGGCGAACTTCTACCTTCTGGTCGCGCTAACGCTCGGCACGCCGTTCTTCCTGTTTTTCGGCTGGCTCTCCGACAGGATTGGTCGAAAATGGATCGTCGTAACGGGATGCGCTCTCTCCGCACTGCTGATCATGCCGCTGTTTCAGGGGCTGGCGACATACGGTAACCCTGCGCTGGCGGAATTCCGCTCGAAGACATCCGTGCTTTTGGTCGGCAACGATTGCAGCCACGATCAGTCTTTCGTTGGGCAATTGTTCAGCCCGCAGACGACGACGCAATGCCAGAAAGTGAAGGCACTGCTCACTGCAAAGGCTGTGCCCTATACAGTGAAAAACGACAACCAGCCGCTCAGATTCCAGATCAACAGCGAAGAGGCAAAGCCCTTTAGCGAGGGCGATCTCCTCGCGGGCCTCTCCGAAAAGGGGATGCCGGCAGCCGGTACGCCCGTTCAGCCGAACGGTTCAATGGTCGTCACCATCCTCTTCAGCCTGGTCTTCCTGGCGACCATGGTGTACGGGCCGCTCGGGGCGCTTCTGGTCGAACTCTTTCCTGTTCGGATCCGATATAGCGGCGTTTCGGTAGCGCTGCAGCTCGGCAATGGCTGGATCGGCGGATTTGCTCCCTTTGTGGCAACGGCCGTCGTGCTGTCGACCGGAAATATCTTCGGCGGTCTCTGGTACACCGTCGCAATCGCCGGTTTGACTTCGGTGGTTGGCGCTTTCCTTCTGCCGGAGACGCGCGGCCGCGACCTCAAGACGTAATCGATCATCGCGGCGTCGCGTATGCGGCGCCGCGATTTGCTTTTTTGAGAACGCCGCTCGACCGAAAACCGATCGAGACGCCAGACGGATGGTTCGCCAAAGGCTCCTCGAGCGCCAGGCCCCATTTGGCTCGGCCCGTTGAATGCAGAGCGCCTCCGTCCAGGAATCATCGTCAGCAACCGCCTCCGAGCGGCGATATTTTCGACTGCAACACGGATCATCCTCCTGATCCTGATAGATCGGGCTGATTTAAGTGTTGCCTTTAGCTTTGGGAAAGAAAATGAAGAAGCTTAAAGCAACGATTCTGACCGGCTTCCTCGGCTCGGGCAAGACGACGCTTCTTAACCGCCTCCTCTCTGAACGCGATGGCGAACGCATAGCCGTTATCGTCAACGAGTATGGCGAGGTCGGCATAGACGGAAAGCTGGTCGTCGAGACAACAGATGATGTCGTCGAGCTGAACAACGGCTGCATTTGCTGCACGGTTAGGGATGACCTGATCGACGCGCTTCATGGTATCCTGCAATCCGGTCGCCCTTTCGATCGCATCGTCATTGAGACCTCCGGTCTGGCCGATCCCGCCCCGGTCATCCAATCCTTCATCCTTGATGAAGTCCTCTCGCAACGCGTCGAGCTCGATGCGATCATCACCGTGGTGGATGCACAGCATGTTGCGCAGCAGCTGACGCAGGATGAGGCAGTCGAGCAGATCGGCTTCGCTGACCTCATTCTGCTCAATAAGACCGATCTCGTGACAGACGCCGATATCCTCCGGACGGAAAACAAGATCAGGCAGCTCAATCCGCTGGCTCGGATCGTCAACACTGAAGCCTGTGCGATTTCGATGGATGACGTTCTCGATCTTGGCGCATTCGACCTCAAGAACATCCTTTCGATCGAACCATCGATCCTCGAGGACCATGAGCATGAACACGACCAGTCGATCACCTGTATAGCGCTTCGGGAAAACCAGCCGCTTGATCCGGCCGGTTTCAGCGGCTGGCTGAACCGCCTCGTGCAGGCCAGAGGCGCCGACATCTTGCGCATGAAGGGCATCGTGAATTTCGCTGGCGAAGCGCGCCGCTATGTTTTTCATGGCGTCCACATGACGCTTGAAGGCCGACCCGGAAAACCCTGGATCGGAGATCCCCGCCAGACCGCGGTCGTTTTCATCGGCCGCGATCTGGACGAAGCCGAACTTCGCCGCGGGCTCGAAGCTTGCGTTCTCCCCGCCTCTGCCCTCGGCACGTGATCCCTTTCCTCATAACAAACAAGGAGAAGACGTCATGCGGCCCATATTGGCGCGATCATCGGCCTTGGCGTTTTTGGCACGATCGACACTTACATCACGGCAACAATTTTCCTGTTCCAATCTTGGTGACCTTCATCGCATGGGCGTCGTTTTTCGCCTGCGGCGGCCGACAAACGAGACTGATGAAGTCGCTCGTCTCCAACTGGACGGGCATCGCAATCGCATCGATCACACTGCTCATTATTCAGTTCGGGCCGGTTCTCCCTCGGTTTGCAGCCATTTTCGTCAACCCGTCGGCTGTAACCGACACCACGATGATGACGTCGGCTTTGTCTCATCCCACGTTCGTCGCGATGGCTGAAATGCCGCTGACTATCGTCTTTCGCTACGCTCCGCAGTTGGACACCAGCCTGTTCGGATCGCGGCCAAAGACCGTCTGAACGATCATTCTTTAAGACAAGGAAAATCCTTATGAAACTCCAGCATTACCTTGGCGGACTGGAAGGGCTTGGTCCTGTAAGCACGGATACCCGCGTCTTCATCGAACCGTGGGAAGCCCGCATCTTTGGCATCCACACGGCTATGATGGCGCTGTCCGCACAACTCCCGCTACCGGCAACGCCGTCCTTGTTCAACACCGTCTGGACATGGGCGGACCTTCGCAAGGGAGCCGAAGGCCTGAATCCTTTCGACTACTTCAAGTTCCGGTACTACGAAAAATGGCTCAGCGGCATTTCCGGCTACTTCATCGAACACGGCTACATCACGGCCGAGGAACTCGATGCGCTGACGGAAGACTATTATCAGGATCCGTTCAAACCGCTGCCTGCCGCAGGCGACACGACGATCGATAACCGCGTGGTCCAGTATCTCGTCGAAGGCGACAGCCCAAAGTGCGACGTGATTGTGACAGTCGAATTTTCTGCAGGCGACGCCGTCAGGATCAACGACGTTCCCAGCCTGGAGCACACCCGCCTGCCGGGCTATCTGCGCAACAAGATCGGTACTGTCGAGACCATCTATCCCGGAGCCTACGCCTATCTCTGCGACACCGGTCCCGACGGTGTAGGCCCGGCCATGGCCGTCTACTGCGTGCGCTTTGACCCAGCAGATCTCTGGCCGGGGAATTCGGAGCCGAACTTCAGCCTCTATGCCGACCTCTACGCTCGCTACGTCGCAGCGGTCGATGATGCGATTGTCGAGAAGACTGCCTGAACACAATCATCGAGGAAACCGACATGTCGGAACGTTTCAAATATCGCGAAGACCGAGAAGCATACAGCGCCGCCCGCGTGCGGGCGCTCGAAGCCTTGCTCATCAAGAAGGGTATCATTACCGATCGAACAGTAGATACAGTGCTCGAGTTCTTCGAGACCAAAATGGGCCCCTTCAACGGCGCCAAGATTGTCGCCCGCGCCTGGCTCGATCCGGCCTTTCAGGAGAGATTGATCGCAGATACGCCAAAGGCGATTGCTGAACTCGCGCTGCCGGAGGGCATGGCCGGCGCCGAGGGCGAACACATGCGAGCCGTCGCCAATGCTCCAGGCGTTCACAATCTGATTATCTGCACGCTCTGCTCCTGCTACCCCTGGCCGGTGCTGGGCCTGCCACCCTACTGGTACAAGGATCCGACCTTCCGCAGCCGGGCCGCGCGAGAACCGCGCGCCGTGCTCGCTGAATTCGGCCTGCCCATCTCCAAGGACATCGAGGTCAAGGTCTGGGATTCGAGCGCCCAGATCCGCTGGTTCGTTGTGCCGGAGCGACCGGCAGGAACGGAAGGCCTGTCGGAGGCCGAACTTGAGGTTCTCGTCACGCCTGAGGCGATGATGGGTGTCGCCGTCGCGAAACTGCCTAAGGACCTGCCATGTTGACTCAGTTCGAACATTTCGCGGTCACCGAGATGATGGGTAGCGCCGATAGCCCGCCACGGGCGAACGGCACCTTGTGCTTTGGTTCCGAATGGGAGCGTACTTCGTTCGGGCTTGCACTTGCGCTCGCCAAGGAGGGTTACTTCGAATGGGACGATTTTCGGGACGAGCTGATCTCTTCGATCAAGCGGTGGGAGGAGTTCCATCCGTTGGATCGCTCATCCTGGAATTACTACGAACAATTCCTCACGGCGCTTGAGAGGGCTGTCGTAAAGACGAACCTGCTAACGACACAGGAAATGCGCGAGATCTTTCATCTCAACAATGTAGGTTTGTACGTTGACCATCGGTAGAGAATTTCCCGGTCGAAACACTTTGGCGCGTCACATCAACTGGCCAACCCTGGGGAACTCGTCAACTGCGCTTCCTGGCAGACAAGACCAATTTCGACAGCCGTCTGGAGCGCACCCCATTTTGACCGGACAGGCGGCATACCCGCTCGTCGCTGCGGCCCGCGCGCTTATAATGGCATCGCACAATGCCCATTCGGTCCCCTCATCTGCGGCATAGGCATTCGCAGCCGGCTGCAATGAATCGAGGAACGCGCTCCAGTGCACTGGCGGGTGCTCTGCAGACTCCAGAATGCGGTCAACGCAAAGCGGGATCAACCGGGCGAGCGTGATGCCCGCAGGGTGCTCGCCAAGAGTGTCGAGCGTGAATTTCAGCAAGGTTTCGAGGGCGATATGGCAAAGATGGTTCGCGTGGTACACCCACCAGAGTTGGCACTGCGCTTCGAGCTCGGGCGAGCCGGGCGTTAGGCCGCGGCCGGTGCGGTCGCATCCCACGTAGAGTATCCAGCGCACTTCATCGGGTTTGGGTTCGCGGCCGAGCAGCGCTGCAATCGTCAGGACGAGCAGCACGGTGTGCTGCCGCGAGCGCGATCCCGCATTGGCAACGTCGGCCGGCTTCAGAAGTATCTCCTCGTAGAGGCTGCGCTCCCTGCCTGCGAGCGTGATCTCGGGGGGGAGACACGGTGCAGGCGGTCAAGTTCTGCCTTCGTTACGCTGCCGCGCTGCAGGACCTCCAGATACAAGGTCGCCGCCTCTCCGACGCTCTCCTCGAACACGAGAGCGAGCGGATCGCCCAGGGAGGGGCTGGGAATCGGCAGTTCGTGATCCTTGGATTCCTCGCTCCCCGGTTCGGCCGCCGCCGCGAATTCGATGAATTCGCCCGTTGCACCGTTCAGAACCTCCTGCGCCCATTCGATTCCGGCGACGTCGGCCTCGCTGCCATGCCGGCAGGCGATGAGGGCGAAGAGCGCTTCCGCCCGGCGAATGAAGCGCTTCCACGATTCGGGGTTCGTGTCCCCGTCCGTCTTCGCATAAGTGCGGCAGAGCCAGGCATAGAGCCCGTAGTAGCGCATGCGCAGCGTCACGTTACTGATGCCAGGAAGGAGCGTCTGATACAGGCTGACGCTGCTGTTCTGCATGCCGAGCGGGTCGAGACCGTTCTTTTTGCGATATTCCGTCCATTCGGGATAGTTGATGGCGCTCGCCCCCGCGTCAGCCATTACTGAAGACCTCGCGATAGATTGCCTCGATGCGTTCCGCCTCCGCATCCGTCAGCGCCGCGAATTCCTTTTCGCGGGCGCGGTTCGAGAGGCGGCCGCCGTTCTGCTGCAAGAAGCGGAAGAGCAGATCGGTCAATCGCTCGGGCATGTCGATGAAGGAATCGACCTTCTGCCGGAACTGATCGTAGCGCTGCAGGAAGGCGGTTTCCTCCGGAAGATCCCGTTCGATCGTTCTGCGGACGCAGGCGTAAAGGAATTCGGCGTGGGGCGTTGCGTCGAAGAAGCGGTAGAAATCGCCGGTGTCATTCAGGACGCGCACGTTGAATTGCGGCGTCGACTCCCATTCGATCAGCGGCAACAGGCGCTGCGAATAGCTCTCCAGCACCCGCCGGTACTCATCGATCTCATCCAGGATGGCGGCCGAGATGGGGAACACCACGCCGGCCGGGTTGAAGCCGCGCATCGCGAGCACGTGGTGGATCAGGTAGCGGTGAATGCGGCCGTTGCCGTCCTCGAACGGATGAATGTAGACGAAGCCGAAGGCAAGGATCGCGGCGGCGATCACGGCGTCCAGGCCTTGCGCCGGGCCGCCGTCGAAGGCGACCATGCCGTCGATCAGGGAGGCGAGGTCCTCGGGCCGCGCGCTGATATGGTCGGGCAGTGGCATGCGGCTGTCGCGGTCGTGCTCGCCGACGAAGCCGCCTTCATCGCGGAAACCGAGTCTGACGAAACGGGCATCGCCGAGCACGATTCGTTGCAGGCGCAGCAGCTCGTCGCGATCGATCGGCTGTCGGCCGGCTTCGCCGATGGCGCGGCCCCAGCGCTGGATGCGGTCCTGCGGCGGGCGCTCGCCTTCGATCGCGTAGCTTGAGCGCGAGTCCTTGAGCAGAAGGAAAGCAGCGGTCCGTGCGAGAAGGTCGCGCGGCACATCGGCCACGATCGCCTGCGCGCGCTGCGGCAGCTCCATGCCGATGAATTCGTCAAGAGTCCTGGTGCGGAAGACCAGCGGGCAGAATTCCGGGGTGCCGGGCAGATTGTCCTTCACGCGGTAGCGCGAGGCGGTTCTTTCCGGTGCCGCCCATTGCAGCTCGGGATCGACGACCGGAACGTAGCGTCCGGCGTCCGCATCGGGCAGATCGAGGCGCGTTCCGGTGAGCCATTCATATAAGAACCAGATTCGCCGGGCGTAGCTGCCGGTCGGGCTTGCGCGAACGAGCGCTTCGATCGGCGCGGGGCCAGTCGCCTGGAATAACCGCTTGATGAGGGCCAGGTCGAGGCCTTCGTATTTGAGGGCGAAGGTCAGGTGGCCTTCCAGCGTCGGGTGCGGCGCGTGGCGGGGTGTCATGATGCGCCAGCCGTCCCGCTCGGTAATGCGGTGATGTTCGCCGGCGGCGGAAAGCTTCCGCGGCAACGGCACGGCGAGCCCGTAGGCGCCGATCAGGGCGCTATACCCGGCAGGCGTCGCGGTTTCAGGAAGGCGTATTTCCTGAAAAACGTTCACCGGCCCTGAAAACTGATGCTGCTGTGGCGCAGCCATGAAAACCGTACCTTGCTATCGAATTTGGGTCCGAGTCCGCTGAATCCATGAAAATTGATTCTAGTTCGTGAAAAACGATGCGTCAAACACCCATTAACCGAAAAGCGATTCTCAAGTCAGCTGAAACAACTGCTTGAAAATATATTTCTTATGAAATAGCCATAAGGGAGAAATTAACGGAGGAGTTGAACATGACCGGGATGAGAACCATCGAGATCGACATTGACGTTCACAAGCTGATTGAAACCAGCCGCACGAGCTTCGCGGAAACGCCAAATGCCGTTCTGCGGCGGCTGCTCCATCTCGGCGCGCCCACGCAGCCTCGCGCAGGGTCAAACGGGGCGAAGCGGGACGGCGGTGCCTGGACCGGCAAAGGAGTCAGCCTTCCAGCCGGAACCGAGCTGCGTATGGAATATCGCGGGCGGGAGCATCGCGGCGTGATCGAGAATTCGGCGTGGGTCGTTGAGGGCCAGCGTTTCAACAGCCCGTCCGCCGCGGCCGGGGCAGTCGCCATCACGAAAAGTGGTGGTCGCCCGAGCCTCGATGGCTGGAAGTACTGGCAGGTCAAAAGGCCCGGCGATGCCGACTGGATCGGCCTTGCCACGCTGCGGCGGGCATAAAACGCCATGAAGTCCCAGCTCCGTCCTCTCGTTGCCGACGCCCTTTACCCAACCAAGGCGTACAGCCTGCCTGCGGTCTGCGAACACGCCGCCTCCCAGAGAAACATCAAGCTTCCGGCTGGTGCCGAGGTCGATGCCGAGATCGACCTGAACGTCGACGACGGCTCCTACTTCTTGCGGGCGCGCTTCAACGTCAGCGTGCCGGGCATCGATCGCGACGTCGCGCACGAAATCATCCATGCGGCCCACGAAATCTGCCCGTTCTCGAAGGCCACCCGCGGCAACATCGACGTCGAGACAAACCTCGTCTGAACCCAGTCAAATCTCAACCCGCGAAGACCGCCAACAGCCGGAGCTGTTGACCAATGAACTCAGGGTAGCGTTCTGGTCGCTGCGCTAGTCGACCAAAATGAGCGGCGCCAGGGGTGGCGCCGCCCGATTCCAACATCTGCGTGACCTCCGCGACACCAGCTACGGCATTGTCAGCGAGCTGCTTCAAAGCCACCGCTCCAAAACTTTCGAGACGGACGCTTACCGAGTTGGGAACCGCACCAATCCACAGAAAAATTCTGTTGGTATTTATGTTGGTATTTGCGACTCATTTCGCATCGAAAATGCATTCTGAAACAGCCACATAGGCAGTTCTCTTCATTCCGCCTCTGGGCACCAACATTTTCAAGCATTTAGCTCTGACTTTCTCAAGCGCCATGTCGCGCCATGTTGCAAACAGCTACCGTTGATTTCCAAGGGTTTCCTGCGACACTCGGCGTATCCACGCGACATAGATGCGACATAGGAGGGGGAATGGGTGGGATCATCCGGGGCAAGTATGTTGCGCCTAGAGCAGATTCGACTTAATCCGGGTCATATCCTGCTGCCTCGAAGTAGTGCCGGCATTCCTGGGCGGTGAACGCTGCGAGGCAATCGGCGACAACGGACCAGAGTTCGTCGACGGTTCTGGCAGCGGCCTTTCTGAGCAGGGCCTTGAGCTTGGAGAAGGCCATCTCGATCGGGTTGAAGTCCGGCGAGTATGGCGGCAGGAACAGGAGCCGCGCCCCGACCTTCTCGATGGCCTCGCGCACGCCGCTGATCCTGTGGGCCGGCAAATTATCCATGATCACGATATCGTCGGGGCGAAGCTCGGGCGCGAGAACTTGCTCGGCGTAGGCCAGGAACGCCGGACCGTTCATCGGGCCGTCGAGCAGCATCGGCGCGGCCATGCCGTCCAGCCGCAGACCGGCGGTGAACGTGGTTGTCTTCCAATGGCCGTGTGGAACGGCCGCCCGGCATCGCTCGCCACATGGCGCCCTGCCACGTAACCGGGCCATTTTCGTGGACGCCGCGGTCTCATCGATGAAGATCAGTCTTTCGGGGTCGAGGTCGAGCTGACCGTCGAACCAGGCAATGCGGCGGCGCAGGACATCGGGGCGCTGCTGCTCTGAGGCGTGCGCCGTCTTTTTGAACGTGATGCCGCGCCGGTCGAGGAACAGCCAAACCGTCGAGGGTGCCGCACGCACGCCGAGTTCGGCGGCAAGGCGCTCCCCGATCTCGGCAAGCGTGATGTCCGGCGCATCCTCGATCAGGGCGAGAATGAAAGCCTCGTGCGTATCGAGCTTCGAGCGCGACGGCTGGCCTTGCTTGCGTGCTTGCATCTCGCCGGTCTCGCGATAGCGGCGATGCCAGGCCCCCGCCGTCGAGATCCCGATCCGAAAGCGCCGCGCCGCCTCCCGCGTCGAAACCCCGTCTTCAATCGCAGCAATCACCCGACCGCGAAGGTCGCCGCTAAGGCTCCTCGTCATCACAACCTCCTGCAAATCACCAAGAGCAGTGAATCAGACAAACCCGACCGCGTGAATCCTCAAACCGACTCCGCGTTCATTGAAGATGCTCTAGCACGGCCGGAACTGCGTTTAGCTGCCCGCATTGCGGAACTCTGACCTCGCAAACCTGGCTCAGCGTCGATTTGCGAGAAAGCAAATCCTCAGGGGTTTGGACTGCTGCTGAGGCGGAAGCTAGTACCAAAATGATGGAAGAAAACTCCAAATTGGAACGCGAGACGGTTCGGGAAATAACCGCTTATTATCGCAAGCTTGCCTCTGGCTTACTGTTCACGGAGAAAGGCGACAAATATCCCGACTTCCACCTCGTGAATCTGAGCTTGTCGCAATGCCGGGAATGCAGTCAGTTTGCGATATGGCTGCATACACGGATGCTCTGGCGGCCTACCTTCGAGGCGCCGCTTCCCTCTGAAGATATGCCGGAGTTGGTGCGGAAGGACTACCTCGAGGCTGCTGAGGTATTTCCCCACTCTGCTAAAGCTGCTGCGGCACTTCTTCGACTGGCAATACAGCACTTGTGCATGGAACTGGGTGAAGACGGGAAAAATATCAACGAAGACATTGCCGTCCTTGTGAGAAAGGGCCTTGATCCACAAGTGCAAAAGGCCCTCGATATTGTTCGCGTGACAGGCAATAACGCCGTTCATCCGGGCACTATGAGTGAGGACGACGTCCGAGCGACAGCTGAGAAGCTGTTCAATTTGGTCAACATAATTTGCGAATACATGATTACTCGTCCGAAGCATATCGACGAGCTCTTCGTCGGTCTTCCTCCAGGTGCACTTGAGCAGATAAAGCGTCGAGATGGGGGGAGGCGACAAGGAAAGCGGTGGCGATTAGATTTGGTCAGACGTTCGCCGGTCTCGTCAGCAACAACACCGCCCGCCGGATATCTTCTTTCAGGGTTCCTTAACCATGTCGGGGCATCGTTACGAAGGTGGGCAAGTTTGTTCCGCTGCCCGGAATGTCCGGGCTCAGTATTGGCCTAGCTAGGAGAGCCCGGCAGGAACCCCGCCCTCTTGCCGGGCTTTCCCGCACCTGGTTGGCTTGGAGATCGCCGCCGAACTCTACAAGGCGCTGGAGAAGATGAAAGCCAGCCCGGAACTGCTCCAGCATGGTCGGCTCACGGTGCACGCTGACCGACAAGCAAGTGCTGGCACATCTGAAAAAGCTTCAACGAGACCGGCTCGATCTTCTCCGATGTGATATGCAGGGCAGCCGATCTCTGACGCTGCTGCACATTCCCGCTTCGTCTAACGGTAGGACACCGCCCTTTGACGGCGTGAATCGTGGTTCGAATCCATGAGCGGGAACCACCTCACTGACCCTTCGACTTGATGTAGGGATTGACCCAGCCGGCCGTGGTCGAAGGCGGCGTCTTGATCAGGCCCGATCTTCTTGCCGCCGCACTTTGAGCATTTCAGCTTTGGCACCAGGTCACCAGATCGATCGTCTGGTTATGGTGGCAGCGCGAATTGTGGCAGTAGAAGCTGCGGGAGAGGCTGGGGCCAGATCATTCGACCCTGCACGACGACTGCTTGCCGCCTCAACCTGAACACTAGCTAGAGCCGAATTCTACCGGAGTTTTGACGTCCGGTCCGAGCTGTTTTGGAGTGCAATTAGGAACATTTCGCCGGCACGGCTGTTGGACGCGGTCAGCGAATGACTCTCGAATCCAGACGGGAAGGAAACGTCATGAAACTTCTTCTAGCTACAGCATTCTCCGTGGTTCTGGCCATCTCAGGAGCCGCGTACGCCCAGACACAACCGGATGCAGGCGGAACCGATAACGAGCCGGGCGGCGGCGGAAGCGACGCTTCGAACTATCTCGCCGGTCCCAACATCCATCAGTTTTATACTGACGAATCCATGGCCACGATGCGCCCCGAAGCGGAGATCCGGACCACATATGAAGCCTTGACTGAAGCCGACAGGGCCAGCCTGAAGGCGTCATGCGAGACAAACACGGACGTCAAGTTCACCGATCTGTGCCGTGCGGTGAACGCAATGTAACTGTCCGTTACATCAAGCGGACAAGGGCCCGCCTGACTTAACGAGGCGGGCTCTTTGCATGGACTGCATGCCGGTGTAGATCATGAGCCCAATGGGAGTGGCGCCGCCTAGATCGAACAGCTTGTCGGCAGTGTCGTATATCTTCTGGTGATCGAGTCCGGCGGAAATCGTCACGGCACTATCTGTAGCAAGAGCCACAGCCGTCTTGTTCAAGATCGCGATTTCTGCGGTCATTTGTGCACCGGCAGACCAGGATGGAGTATTAAGAGCAGAGTCGGGGGTTGAAATGCAAAACCCGCCATCCCCCGCCAGCGCCCGACGCAAGAAACCCGCCGCGAGTTTGGGGAGCAACGGCGGGCTTCCTTCTTTCCAAGGTAGGTGCGTCGAGGGAATGAACCTTGGACCACCTGAAAACCGCGATGGTTAAATGTGGTTCCCAAAATATCGTCCGGGGGTAGGCCTAGGCAAGAAACCCGCCGGAGGCCTTACCTAATGCAGCGGCGGGTTTCTAGTTCCAAAGGATGGTATTGGGACCCACCTTGGAGAACTCAAGGAACTGCCCAGGCAACAGCTTGTTCCGCCTCAAACGCAAAAAAGGCCCGCCACCCCTTTCGGAGCAGCGGGCCAGGTTAGGCATCTCCTGTCCAGTCGGCATATGCGGCAGCAGCGGCTCTCCGCGGGCCGCACGGCGCCTGTTGAGCCAATCCTTCATCTCACGGTCAATCTCGACAGGATCGCGTCTGGGTGGCACGTAGCCGGCGGGCGGACGCTTCATGCGCCAAAGGTGATCGAGTGATCAGACGCCGGCCGGAGCGACGTCTCCGGCTTCCCGGCTTGGCCTTCCTCCTCGCTCATCATCGCCGCGATCAGGAGGCCGATCGCCTCCCGCGCTTGGACGCTCACGACATTACTGCCGCCGAGAAGATGGAAGGCTTTTTCCAGACACAGGCGCGCGCCAGCAAAATCGGATTGCATGGCTTCCTCCAAAAGGACACGCCCCCGCGCTCCTTCATGAAACGACTGGAATCGTTGACCGATCGCTAATTCTGAGCATTGGAATTTAGGCGTCGCTAAGTTCCGCTGCCTTTGCCCGCCTGAGCCGCCCCGAGCGTCGGCAATCAGCTTGCGAACATACCCTAATTTCGGCATCTTCGCCGAACGGGGGCGACTAGGAGGAGAGACTGGATGCGGCTCCTACGCTCATATGCGCACGTGGTCTGGCAATGGTTCCTATGGAATATCGAGAAGCGGCGTCGAGTTCGTCGTCCCTGAATCATGGTGGCGAAGGTCGCGATGGCACCAATGAAACGTAAGCCCAGCAAAAGCGGTTTCACCAAACTGCTTGCAAGCGACGCTACCCTGCTCTCGGCTGACCCACTGATTGGATTGCTGGAGCTTGAGACCGAAACCGGTCAGATCGAATTGGCGATGAACCGCATCGTCGCCGAACGGCTTATGTCGACGCTGGTTGAATTCCTCCATGCCGGCGAAGGAGACGACGCGCCGACATTTGCCATCGAGCGGTCACAGTGACTTCCTCGCGGCCCGTCAGACCGCCTCTTGGTATTCAGGCAGATCGATCTGGTTCGCGCTCTGCCTGCTGGCGCTCTCCCCTGGCCATCGCCATGCACTGATGCGCCATGTGAGGGCTGAGACCCGATTCCCGCAGCCACGGCCCGAAATGGCCCCACGGTAGCGCTGCCTTCTTGGCGATCAAATGGCGACCGATCTCGATCTTCTCCTTGACGGTCCGATGGGCTCCCTTCCGGAATGGCCGCACGGCCCTTCTCGATCTCGCTGGCGTTGGCACGCTCCATCTTGTGTCGCCCCGCCTCACGGCCTGTCAGGGACGTTTCGCGCAGGCGACGAACGTGCAGATAGAGCATGCCGACCAGCGCGGCCCGCTGATGGACATGGCCGGATAGTTCATTGGCGATTGCCATGTAGGGGCCAAGGGGAATGCCGTCGAAGAGGTCGAGAAGATCCGACGTGCTGCCCTCGACGACGTCCGGGCAGGCCAGCAGCAGATCGGAGATAGCCCAGAGGCTGGTTTCGTCAATCAGCGCGTTGTTGCCCCTGCCCTCGGCCAGGATGCACAGCACGAGCCTCGCATGCGCCTCGCCGTGGCGATCGATGATCCTTCGGATTGTCACTGGCGCCCGAGTTTGCCCAGGCAGGGGATAGATGTGCGCCGGAATAATCTCGATGTCGAATTCGCTGCAGAGGGATTTCACGCGGGGATCGGCGGCAGGCGGTCGTGCAAGCAATTCGCATCTCGTGCTTAAGAATGACGATTCCTTGCATGAAAGCGACGCTAGGCGCAATAGATAAACAAAAGCGACGGTTCTGCGCCGACTGAGGGGCCACGAATCCCATTCTGGCGCGAGAAGAGCCGGTCGCGATCAGCAGTAGCCGCTCGATCCCATCCTGGTGGAGTGTGAGTGGAGGCAGGCATTCGAGGCGGCTACCGCGCCTGAATTGCTACCGGTTTGGCACCCAGTGGACACCACCAACACTGCAATTACTGCGAGCGCAAGAAATCGCTTCATCCCTGTTCTCCCTGTCCGGGTTCGGAGCCAAGGATCGTGCGCGCTTCTAATCAAGCGTGCAAGATTCGACGCATCGAAGGCCACAGGATAAGAAAAGGACCCGACCGAGAAGGGGCTTATCGGTCGGGGCTCTGCGGTGAACCTTCGGGAGGAAAGGTTTGATCGGATATTAGCTGGCATTGGATGGCGCGTATGTGGATTACCTCACATACCGGCTCCGTGAACGGTGGTTGCCGGGGCGGCCTCCCTGTCGATCATCAGATCTGGGTATTTGCGAAGTGCCTTTAGCAATCCCTTAACCATGCCAGCGCATCGTCGTTATGGCGGCAAGTTTGTTCCGCTGCCCGGCGTTCGTACCTCGTTCCGGCGATCTTGGGCTAGAAAAGCCCGGCAGAACTCCCCCTGCGCTGCCGGGCTTTTCTTACTGCTTTGGCCGATGGAATTTCCGCAGCGCCGGCGCGTCTGCGAGATTGTCCTGTTCGCGTGCCGGCTTGACCGTCAGTTCTCGGCCCCGGATAGCGTGCGTTCCCGGCCAGTTGCGGGAGCAGACTAGACGCAAATCAGCCCGGAGCAGCGGGTTGTCGAGGATCTTGTCGGCTTCCGGGTAGCCTTCCCTTATAAGGGTGGCAACAATGGTGATGGGTTCCAGGTGCAGGCCGCTAGCCGCCAGCTCATATGCCCGGCGATAGATATGATCCGCGTCCTGGCGCGACCCATGACCAATCCCCTACGTCAACCGACGTGCTGATACAGCCCCGTACTGTGCGGGTGGTTCCTTAAAATTTTATTGTTGTGCGCGGGGCCGGCGGTTGTGACACGCCCAAAACGAAGGAATAATGTCCTAGTGCGACGAGAACCCTCGGAGATAGCCATGTTCAGACGTCAGCAACCTACCCACCTCACCTAGCCGGAAATGGAGCGCTTCATGCAAGCGGCGACCGATCTGCACCGCGCGTGCTGCGCCCAGCTCGTTGCGCCGTCGAGCACCCATTCACGGGCACTAACAGACCTGAATGCAGCTATTGTAACCGCGATTGAGGCAATCACCGGAGACAAAGCGCCGTGGATGAAAACTCCACCGGCTTACCTGCACCCGGGCATAAAGCGGTCAAGTGCGCAATCGACGGAGTGACCCTCGCCAATTAGCCAAGCTGACTTCAGTGCCTCACAGTTCTATGCTCTGATCATTGCCATATCCCCATATGGTCACAGGCCGGCGTCTGCCTCTCTCTCCTCCGAGATCCCACAAGGACGCCGGCCCTTTTTTCTCATCAAGACCTATGCGACAAGGTTCGCTGGGCACGGCAAAAGCCGGTTCAGGAAACCACGTCACGGAAGAACTGTTCGCTCGCCGGTCTTGTACCCGAGCTGCCCACAAGGAGCGCGCGCCCGGCTCAACCTCCAGAGCGCAACAACTGCCTCGTTACCACTTACGCAATCGGACCAAGAATTTGCAGCGTTGGCGATGCTGGATCGGGATCGACAATGCAGATCACTCCTCCGCGTTGGGGAACGACATAGTTCGTAGCACCAGGGCACCAGAAAGCGCCGACTGCATGCGTCAGCGTCAAAGTGTTGGCGGCACCAGAAGAGTTGTTCTGGATGACAATAAACGGCGTGTTCACACCCATACTGGCCAGCGCGATGGCAACGCTTGAAACTGTGAGCGTTGCTCCGGTCGCGTTGACGATGCGGACCAGGGTCTGATCAATCGTCAGAACTCCGCCCGGCAGAGTCTTCGTCAGGAACGGACGTGCGCCCAAAACAATCGGCGCCGCCACGCGGGTGAAATTGTCTGAGTTCAGCGAGCGCGGCGCGTACTTCACCGTCATATCAACGCCGGCTTCGGTGATCCGATAGTTCTGTGTACACGAAGCGAACTCGTTTTCACCTAGCAGGACGCTTGAGCTAGAGCTGCCGTCCGTAAACGGAACAAACACGCCGCGCGACGCCGTAACCATTGGGTCCGTCGTAAGACGGATCTGGTTGCCGTCAACACGGTTCCCGACTGCTCGCATATCGATAGAGTGTTCACCGATCTGTACGCCTATGAGCGACGCCGTACCCGCGGCGACACGCGGATGGATGATACGGACGCTGTTGTTCTTCACGGCGCAGTAGCGAGCCGAACCCGACGAGTTGCCAACAGGATGCCGCCAGTCTGGAACTGCAGCACCTTGTTGTTCGTCACCGTCACGTCTTCGACGTACTCAAACAGGCCCGTTGCAAGGTCGCGGAACCAGCCTGTAAACAGGACACCCCACCCATTGCCGCTGCCCCGTGTCGCGCGCCAAACGGTGCATTCCGTCATGAACTCCTGCGCGTTGTCCTTCAAGGTCAGGACATCGCCGGCAATGCTTAGTATTTGCGAAATGAAAGGGTCTTGGTGCCGAGCTTGGGAACCAAGACGACGAAGTCATCGGCGGCAAACTTCGCACCATCGCCCACCGTCTTCAAGTTGAGCGTAGGGCTAGAGCGGTTGATTGTTCCGATTGCGCTTTTTTCGCTGTCGATGATGATACCCGCGCCGACGAAGGTATTGTTGTCCACTGTGCCGCGCTTGCAGCCGTACGTGCCGTAAATGTTCGACGCGCCGGAGCAACGCACGGTGTTCTCTGTGACAGAGAAATCGACCGTCGCCGTATCCGGTCCGATCGACCAGCTGGTTGCATCAACATTCCGCAAGGACACGGGGACGATCATGAGCGTACGAGCCGTCGCCGCGGTCTCGCTGGTGACGTTAATGACCTCCATCACTGCGATATCGGTAGGCGCTGCGCCTACGAGCGTTATCAATTGGCCGATTAAATCAGTGTCGAACGTTCCGGCAGTGACCGTCGAAAGGGCCATGACCTGGCCGGCACCGTAACCGCCGCCCGTTTCCGTCGCCTTGATAATTTGTGTCTTGTCGAGATCGACGGAGCCAACGAATAGGCCGCCCGTCAAGCAACCGAACACATTGTTGCCGCGCACCTCGAAATTCTGGTTTGACCGCGACAACGAGAAACCATTGTCAGCCGAAAATTCGATCTGGTTATCGTTGAAGCCGCCATTGGCACAGAACAGAATGCCTGGGTCTTTGGTCCGGGTGAAAATGTTCTCGGTAACGTTGCACGAGCCTTTGAAATAGAAGACCTGGAAGTGCGGACCTTTCAGGCTCTTGAACCGACACTTGGCAATGCGCAAGTGCGACGATCCGTCGAGCAACCCGCGCAGGGCGAATGCCGTTCGCATCTTCGGCGTTGCGCCACCGTCTCCTATGCCATTGTACGGGAACGTGCTGCGCACCCACTCGCCATCGAAGGTGATGCCTTCGATATCGAAGCTTGCCACTCGGTTATCAGTAGCGATGTTCCCGGTAGCATCGCAGAAGAACCCGACGACATTCAGCGCGCCCTTGATTGTGACCAGGTCGCGGTGCTCGCCCCGGATGACGACCTTGGAGCCGTTGGCCGGCCTAAGATGGGTTGAGAGATAGTAGGTTCCCCGCGTAAGAACCATCGGGCGGCCTATTTCAAGCACCGCTTGCATGGCCGTCCACGTATTGGCATTGACCGTCCCGGCTGGGTCGGCTCCGAGCGCAATCGGATTGATTTCGGCTTCCGCAATCTAGTACCAGACCACCCCGCCGCCCGAAAGCGTGATTGAGAACTTGCCGGCGTGCGACGGTTCGGAGCCGACACTTTTGTAGAGAGCCCCGCCGCCATCGCCGGCCGTCGTATAGCCGGCAAGCCGAAGCATATCGGGAGCGATTGCAGGTGCATAAGCCTCTGCCGCTGCCTTGGTGGGGAATTCCGTCAGCAGAACCGACGATGCAGCCGCCTGCGCCGCCACAGCCGCTTCTTCGGCGTCCTCGACCAAAGCCTCGATTTGGGCCAGAATCGCTGCGCTGGCCTGGTCTGAGATCAGACGCAGCGTCGTCCCGGATTTATATCCGGCGACGATCATTCCGGCAGTCACGCCCCCAATCGAGATATCGTTCCCGCTATTGGTCTTGATCGTCAGCGGCGGATCGCCGTTAAAGGAGACGGTCACTGGAGACGCGGTGTTGTCCTCGAATATGTTGAGCACAATGAGAGACCCACCATCCGCGACCGGAATAGGGATTGGAGTTGTTGCCTGAATGGCGTTTGCGGTGCCACTCCCATCATTGGAAGCCTTGATGAAGCTGTAGGGCAGATCGCCGGTTCGTACCCACGAGCCGAGGCCCGGCCCTCCGGTCTTCCGATAGACACCGTTGTTCGCGACTACCGGATCCCCGAGCACCCACGCCATCTGATGGAGGCCACGTGTCAGATCAGCGTCCATCGCTGCCTTGTTAGGGTAAAGCAGCCCGCCCTTGGAAATGAAGGCTGTTACGGCTGATTCCAGCGCGCCAACCAGCGATCGGATCTCCACTTTCCTCGGATAGTGTTTGCCCGAAGAGAGAATACCGTCAGTTTCAAAGTCTCGGAAAACGGATTCGGCTGAGTACGAAAACATGAAAGGCTCCATCTAAGGGACGGGACGTCATCCGACGTTCCAAGCGCTTGCCAGGCGCGATCAGGCTTTGTAGCGGTCTCCCGCTTCTTCGAGGTGTCTTGCCAATACCTCGGTTGATTCCGTGCTGGTAGTGCCGTCGGCATCGTCTCTGATGCCACCAGCAATCGCATAGAGGGTCGATCTCGCTTCGCCCTTAGTGAGGATGCCCTTGGCGACGAGCACGTCCGTCAGGCGCCACGCAATCTCCGTCCCGAGGAACATGGCAGAGCGTGCGCCGGCAGCGATTTCCGTGAGCGAGGTGGGGTTGGGGTTCATGTGATGCTCTCCATCGCTGCTTTCTCCCGATCATGAAGGCTTAGATTTCCGGCCAGCCGATGCGCCTTGTCGACGGTCGCATTGATCTGCCCATTGAGTGAGACCGCCAGGGCGGCATCTCGTTTGCGCAGCGCCGAGCGCATCAGTTTGCGCAAGCCGGCCAGGCGCGACCGGTGATCGACATAATCGCCGAGCTCTTCCAGCTCGACCTCTGTGCAATAGCCTTTCCACCCGATTTCGGGCGCCACGAGGGCCGAAAATTCGCGTTTCTGGACCATATTCATCCACGTCGGAGCGGGAAGAATGGCGGTTTCCTGCGGGTTTGCGGTGCGTTTAGCCATGATCAGCCCTCAAAACCGTGCCAGATCGCTGGAAAAATCGACCGACGAGAAAAAAATATGCGCGTGGCGGGGACGCGGGTCCGCGGCCGACCGGCGTATCAAGTTTTGATCCACCCCCCCGAGGGACGAACCTTCTGCATCGGAGTCGCGTTCTGCCGACATGCATGTGTCGACGATATCCTTGGCCCTGATGGTCAGCTTCGGAGTGGCGTATCTGGTCGTCATGTTTCTATACTGAGCGCCAACATTCCTTTCTCCCCTCTTGCCGCGCGGCGGACAGAGGCTAATTTCCTTGATCTCTGGCAGCTCGCGGCGGGGTGTGCCGAGGAGGAAACCCGATGTCATCAAACCTTCCATTGGCGGTTGATATCGCTGATACGGTTGCGCGGGCGAAGGAGAAGCATTCGCCTGTCGACGTCCATGCGAAAGCGAAGGAGCTGCACGAGGCATATCCCGATGCTGACGCCACACACTCTGACATTGCCGAGGTCCTGCTAGACGAGACCAAGGATGCCGGCGTGCAGGAGGGTGACGGCCGGCCTGGTCGAAAATAGAGAGCCTGACTGATTTGATCTTCGCCATCACTGCCTCCTCTGCGATGCCGGTTCGATCTGATGTTCGGGCACGCCGTGGTGGCGCTGTACAGAAGCCCACAACATGTCGGCCTCTGCGTCGTCGGGCAGCCTGCCAAAGCCTTCAGTGAACCGCGCCATGGCGTTGCGCATGGTGATCTTGAGCGCCTCTGCCGTCAGCGGTTGGTCCGATTTGCCCCCGATCGTGAATGCGGCAATCGTGGGCGCGCGGTTATCGTTGTCGTGCGTCATAGCCGTGCATCCTTCCCTGCCTTCACCATCAGCTGCCAGCAGTCAGAGACGCCAGGTCGCTCGCCGGGTGGCACGTCCTTCACGGCATGCCAGGCAAATCCTGCATCTGTCACGATATTGCCGCGTCTGTAGTCGTCGCTGCGCTGCCAGACGCCGCGGTAGCGGACCGGCGCGGCTTCAAGCTCCTCGATCCGCTTCTTCAGCGCAGCAAACGCATCTCGATGCCAGCGGATCATGCCGTGGATCGCTCCAAGCAGGTGGGAGATCATCTCGGCCGAAAGGGTCCGGTCAGGGTCGAAGCCGGCCTTCTTGAAATGCTTCTGGAGCTCTGCGACGTGGTGATCGAGATAGCCATTCCACGCGCTGTCGATTGCTGCTTCTTCTGCTCCAGGTTCGGGGAATGGCGGCCGCGGAACGGCTTTGATCTGCCATTGCCGTGGAGACCTCGGGGCAGGCGTCGCGGCTGTTTTGGTGACAGCCACATCGCCCATTTCGGTCGCGAAGCGGCGTTCGTGAAGTTCGTGGAGGTCGGACTCGATCCTACTGATCTGCTTTCGCAGCCTCTCCTGCAGTTCCATGTTTTGGTCGAGAGCATGCTTTGCGGAATCAGCTTGGAGTTCCCCCTCCTTCGATTCCTTCAGCTTCCCCAGACGAGCGATCGAGGCATCGAGGTCGGCAAGACGCTTTCGATCGATGCTCACGGGCTCTCTCCGTATCGACGGATAAACCCGAACCTGAGCATCTGCACTGTCTGCGCAGCGCGGCGCCGTGCTTCCTCAGTTTCTCCCTGGGTGATGAAGACGGACAGCTTGCGAATGTCTGCCCGCTCCTTGGCCATTCGTTCAGCGCGGGTAGTTTCTGGCGGCTTGCGGCGTAGCATAACGTCCTCCGATCAGACCCGCGCCATGAGGGTGCGCATGGTCTTCAGCTGCCCGAGGAGCGTCGGACAAAGTTCGGGTAATTTGGATGGCAGTCGCACGCCGGCAGCAGAGGCATCGCGGCGAAGGACGCTTCCTACGGCGAGCAGATCTTCCAGCGCCGTGATCTGACCCTCGATCGCGTCGCGGTAGCGCCTCAGCGGCTCCTCGAGATCGGCGACAACCGTATCGGCATAAGCCTTGCGGGCTTTGCGGCTCACCTCGTGGGCTGCGTTTTCGGCTTCGATTAGCGTTGCCAGTTCCGCGCCCACTGCATCGACGGCGGTCTGGGTGATCGCCGGCGCCTCCCCGAGCTTCTGCTGCGATAGGAGCTGCCCCGCCTCGATGTGGCGAGTCTGGCCCTGCGCGCGGGCGGCGGCCGCGGCACGCAAGGCCTCGTCGGCATCCCGGATGGCCTTTGGCTTCTCAGGGATGCGGAGCGTCTCGTAGAAGGCGCTCCAGGATAGTTCGGTTTGGGAGGTCAGGGTTTCAAGCATGGCGAATCGATACCATGACCCGAAATATCAAGCGCAACATGTTGCGCTCTAGGCCATATCATCTCACAAATTCAATAGATACCGGCGAAGCGCTTTTCGCAACTTCTCTTCGGTATCGACGTCCCACTCGCCTATGATCCCCGCGTCGACGGCCGCCTCTTCGAGTACCGACCGCGGAAGCCAGACCTGCTCTAGTCCTTCTCGCTTGCGGCGTCGGCACCGCGCCGTGCGCGACTGGCCCGCGGCCACGCTGTCCGCCTTGACGCAGTGTTGGGTTCTGGCGCTTACTCAAGCCGACCTCCGCGCCGCCAGTTGCGCTGCCCGCGTGAAGCTGAATGAGGAGAAAACCGATGGCCGAGCCGCAGGTTCGCGAGGGCGGTTGCCAGTGCGGTACTGTGCGTTTCCGCGTGAAAGGCAACCCGATCAGAGCGGGCATTTGCCACTGCCTTGATTGCCGCAAGGCCGGCGGCTCGTTCTACTCGGCGTTCGCGATCTGGCCGCGCGATGCCTTCGAGGGGGCGGGTGCCGTGGGCACCTATGAAGGGCGAAGCTTCTGCTTGTACTGCGGCGGCCGAGTGTACTCGCTCCGCGACGACGAAGCAGAGATCATGCTCGGGAGCCTTGATCAGGCGCCTGGCGATATCGCACCGGAGTACGAGCTTTGGATTGGTCGGCGGGAGGAGTGGATGGAGCCGCTGCCCTGGGCCGCGCAATTCCAGCATGATAGGGAGCCGATTGCGGATCCGGCGACTGGGGACGAGGCTCCGCCTCAGGCGGCACAGCAACCCGAGACGTGACGGGCTGTGGACCGCCTCGTCATAATCCTCCCCCTGGTCGCTAAAACCGAAATTCTTACGGTTTATGCTTTTGCAGGCCCGAAGCGGTCTAGAGCAGATTCGACTTAATCCGGGTCATATCCTGCTGCCTCGAAGTAGTGCCGGCATTCCTGGGCGGTGAACGCTGCGAGGCAATCGGCGACAACGGACCAGAGTTCGTCGACGGTTCTGGCAGCGGCCTTTCTGAGCAGGGCCTTGAGCTTGGAGAAGGCCATCTCGATCGGGTTGAAGTCCGGCGAGTATGGCGGCAGGAACAGGAGCCGCGCCCCGACCTTCTCGATGGCCTCGCGCACGCCGCTGATCCTGTGGGCCGGCAAATTATCCATGATCACGATATCGTCGGGGCGAAGCTCGGGCGCGAGAACTTGCTCGGCGTAGGCCAGGAACGCCGGACCGTTCATCGGGCCGTCGAGCAGCATCGGCGCGGCCATGCCGTCCAGCCGCAGACCGGCGGTGAACGTGGTTGTCTTCCAATGGCCGTGTGGAACGGCCGCCCGGCATCGCTCGCCACATGGCGCCCTGCCACGTAACCGGGCCATTTTCGTGGACGCCGCGGTCTCATCGATGAAGATCAGTCTTTCGGGGTCGAGGTCGAGCTGACCGTCGAACCAGGCAATGCGGCGGCGCAGGACATCGGGGCGCTGCTGCTCTGAGGCGTGCGCCGTCTTTTTTTGAACGTGATGCCGCGCCGGTCGAGGAACAGCCAAACCGTCGAGGGTGCCGCACGCACGCCGAGTTCGGCGGCAAGGCGCTCCCCGATCTCGGCAAGCGTGATGTCCGGCGCATCCTCGATCAGGGCGAGAATGAAAGCCTCGTGCGTATCGAGCTTCGAGCGCGACGGCTGGCCTTGCTTGCGTGCTTGCATCTCGCCGGTCTCGCGATAGCGGCGATGCCAGGCCCCCGCCGTCGAGATCCCGATCCGAAAGCGCCGCGCCGCCTCCCGCGTCGAAACCCCGTCTTCAATCGCAGCAATCACCCGACCGCGAAGGTCGCCGCTAAGGCTCCTCGTCATCACAACCTCCTGCAAATCACCAAGAGCAGTGAATCAGACAAACCCGACCGCGTGAATCCTCAAACCGACTCCGCGTTCATTGAAGATGCTCTAGGGGAGCGATTAGGTGCTGGCAAAGACCTCCCCCGCCCTTTGCAGATTGAGCAACCGAGAACGTTAATCTGGTTTTTCGCTTTTTTCTGCCCGAAGCGGTCTAGAACGGCCGGAGCAGGGAACTCGTAATAGCCCCGTCCCGTCATGCCGCTTCCCTTCCGCGCACCCAAGCGACGATCGCGCGGTGGTATGTTTCGCGCTCAATGCGGTCGGCGTCGTCATCGCGGATGATCTGCTCGAGGAGGCGAGCATGCCGGCTGACAGCACCCCAGTCGCCGACGATGAAGCCGGCGCCGAATGCCGCGGCGCTGAGGGCGAGCGTGATCATGCCGCGTCGCCTCCCGGCCGCTGGCAGCCGCGGTTCATGGTGACGAACACGGCATCCGCGAACGATCGGAGCTCGGCCTCGATCACGTCATCCGGCAGGCCAGCCGCTATCATCTGCGAACGCATTCCCGAAATGATCTGATGCCAGTATTGGTCAGCGCTCTTGCCATTCCGACCGCTAAGCACCTCGACAGTGCGCCGGATCTTGCCGATGCGCTTCACAGTCGGGAATGGGATCACCACACAGGCTGGCGGCGTCCATCGGAACAAGGGCAGGTCGCGGTGCTGGTCAGTTGACATCGGGAGCCCTCCTCCGGCCAAAGTATGATATAGTGCTCCTACTTCTCAGAATTAGGCTTTTACCTAGTCTTTTCAGTACTTTGACTTTCATGATGCCACCTTTGCCGATGAGCCTAATTCTGAAAAGTCGGAGCGGACCTGCGGATCCCCTTTGATGGCGGCGGCAGGATTAACACTGACGTAGCCACGTTCCTTTCCCCATGCGAAAAGTAGAGCAAGGACCGTCTTGACGTAATTTCCAAACCGACGGCCGTGCATCTGGGCGGCTTTATCCCGAATATTTACCACCAAGGGTGAGCTAAACCGATATAGCGGCGTGTCGGCAATCGGCTTCAGATAGTCAAAGCAACGTTGGTAATCCGCTTGCGTGCGCGGGGCCAAATCAGTGAACGACGCATGGGCTCTGTAGCGCGAAATCAACAAGCCAAGGGTTCCTGGCTTGGCGGTGTCAGCGGCCTTCAAGAGGGCTGCTATGCGTGTGCATTCCGCAATGAAGCCGGCGCTGCCAATGGGATTTTTGAATAGATCTATCGGAGTGCCTGCGGCGCGATGATAGCATCGCTGCTTCCCATGCCGATCTCGGAATACCTTAAACCCTTTGATCAGCACATGTGTCATGCGCTCAACCGACCTAGAATGTCCTGGTCGCTTTCGCCCGTTCCGTTCTTGAGCCCGTCCAGCCACACATCGAGTTCCTGCATGTCATATAGTTTCCGGCCTCCCGGCATCACAACGGGCGCGATGAGGCACTCCACTGGAACCGCTTCGGAGGCTATCCGCAATATGTTGCCGCCTCGCCGGCGAAGAGCATCCGACGAGGTGCGATTTTGATGTTTAGCGTAGCGATGGACATTCCAGAACCAATTCCATTCGTTGAACTTGCCGGGCGAACGCCAGTTCCCCTTCAGGTAAGTAAGCACTACCCACAAAACACGCCCCCGGCCTTCGCACCACTAAAGGCTCGAGCGAGATCCGTCTGACGAAATCCAGGTGACGGGCACGACATCTGTTGCTCCCTTGGCTGTACTGGCAAGTGGCTTAGTAACGAGCTCCGCAGCGGGACTTTCTGTCGTTCCCGCCGCACTCAATTGGGTGTAGGCCGGGCACTCGTCACGAGATCAGCTGGTCACCTGCATCTGAGCTGTCCGGCACCAGCAGACCAGGGTCAGTACTGTACTCCCAAGTCTCGATCTCACTGACAATGACTTCAAACGGGGTACTCGCTCCGTCATCGGGACCGATCACCCTTCCGATATAGCCAGGATGACCACAGGGACACGCAAGTGATGCGGACAAGGACTAACAGGCGGCCGGTGCTCAAAGTGGTTTCTGAGCTGTTTTCTACCAATCTTCACATCAAGCGAGACGAAACCGATGTAATTTTCACTAAGGACATTCCTTTCACGAGTACGATCAATGAACCGCAGCAAGAACCGCTGACCATGCGAACTCCAACTTTCGGTGCAGCGATGATCGTGATGTAAGTCAAGCTCATTAATCTGCGAGGGCCTAATTTCTCTTACCCTTGAGTATCTCCCAAGAAATTTATGGGCGTTGTGTTACTCCAGACGTCGCCGCAAAAAACACCTCGTGTAGTAACAGTCATTTGGGTTCTACCACCTGTCGACGACAGTTGAGCAGTCTTCGCCCTGCGAAGATCGGTGCAGAGAGGAACGGATGTGTCGGCCACGGAGCGTCCGCGGTTTTTGATAGGGTAAGGTCCTCCAACTAGCGGGCGTGGTTTTGAGGCAGAGACCTGTGCCGCAAGCCTGGCTGCGTTCCAGTAATGAAGGGGAGGAGTCGATGTTTCAGCAACCAATTCGTCTTGCATTCTTAACCGCGTCGATTGTTGCGGCCGCTTCGGTCACGGCCATGGCCGACGAGGCACAGATTGAGCGCGGCGAATACCTCGTCACGTTCGGCGGGCGCAATGACTGCCACACGCCGGGTTACTTCTTCGGCAAGCCCGACATGTCGCGCTTTCTTGGTGGTTCGGATGTAGGCTTCGAGATCGGGGGTCGGGCGTCTTTGTCGGCCGTAACATCACGCCTCACAAGGAGACCGGCATCGGTAACTGGACCGCAGAACAGATAGTCACCGCGATCACGACAGGTGAGCGGCCGGGCGGCCCCTATCAGCCCTGGCACGCCTTTGCACATCTCACCGCGGATGATACCATGGCGATCGCGGCATTCCTTCAAAGCGTGAAGCCAGTCGACAACGAGGTTCCCGCGCCGTTCAAACCGGGGGAAAAGTGTCGAGTTTCATGCTCCGCATCATGCCGCCGGGCGAAACCGCGGCCGCCGCGCCGAAATAGGCTGAGTCTGACCGGAACTAGTTAGTCTTCTCAAGAGGGCATTGGCCATTCGGCCAGGATTGTGGGCCATACGTATCGCAGCGAAGCGGAGAGGGACGGTCCGCACCCGCCATTCCCGCACCTCCCTTTGCTCTCGCTCTGGCGGCTTCCTGCTACGCGGCTTTAGACTTCACATAGGAGATGTAGCCGCGCACATCGGCGGCTGGCTCGCTATATGCCGTGCCCAGCGTTTCCTCCAGATTGGCCATGTACTTCTTCGCCCAATCCGGCAGCGGATAGTCGATAACGGCCAGGAACTCGAGCGTGGAGGCAAGCCGGATATCGGCGATGGATGGCTTGTTCCCGCCGATGAAGGGCTGATCGCCGATGAAGAAGCTCTGAAAGACGCTTAGTGGTTCGGCTATGGCTTCGACGGCCGCATTGCGGGCGGCTTCCTTGCTCGGCGCGTCTGCATCGCTGTGGCCGACCTCGCCCGGATATTGCGGGAAGCCAAGCAGCGGATAGGTGGCCCTCGCAAGGTAGGGGTAGAAGGTGCCGATCAGATAGAACATCGCGCTGTCGATCATGGCGCGGCGGGCCGGGTCCGTGGGGTAGAATTCGTCCAGGCCATGCTTGTTGCAGAGATACTGCATGATGGCGCAGCTCTCCCACAACGCACCCCTGGGCAGGCCAGTCTCCTCGATCATCGGAGTCAGATGCGCCGGATTGCGCGCCAGGAATTCCGCCTGCCGCGTCTGGCCAAAGACATCGTGCTCGCTGAACTCCAGTCCCGCAGCGCGGAGAAAAACCCGGACCGTCAGATTGTTGACGCTGGGCTTGATTACATTGAGTTTGATCTCGGACATTTCAACTCCTCCCTCGGTGGTTCAATATGGGTTCTTGGGCTCACGATCCGGCGACAGCGTCGGCCGGGAGCGTGCCGTCAGCGCCTCTATCGCATCGGCGAGATGGATTTCGGCGATCGCGTATTCGTTCCGCTGCACCCGAATCCGGTGGGCTTCCATCAGGACGTCGGCGTGGGTGAAGCCGTGCGGCGGCTCGAAACGGTAGGAGGCGAGCTCGACCAGAAGTCCGAGCGGATCCTCGAAGTATATGGAATCCATGAAGCCACGATCCTTGACGCCGCTGTGCTTGATCCTGCGCTCGTCGAGCCGTTCCACGGCCTGCAGGAACGACACGCGCGAAACCGAGAAGGCGATGTGGTGGACGCAGCCTACATCGGTCGAAGTCCGTGCCGGATCGGGCTTGCGGTCGTCATTGGTGAACACGGTGATCAGCCGACCGTCACCCGGGTCGAAATAGAGATGGCTTTCGGAGGCGCGGTCGAGATTGGGCTGCTCGAAGATGAAAGGCATGCCCAGCACTCCTTCCCAGAAATCGATCGAGGTCTGCCTGTCGGCCCCGACCAGCGTTATGTGATGAACTCCCTGCGATTGAAGCTTTCGCATTGAGGCTCCTCCTCCCTCGGCTGGCGCCTCAGCGCTGCACCAGCTTAGACTTGTATTCGCTGCGCTGGAGCGCGCCCCACGGCGCCAGATCGACCCGCGCCGCAACGACGAGCACGTCACGGATGCGCTTCTGGATCCGGGCGGCAAGCTCCGGGCCGCCAGCATAATCCTTTGCCAGTTCGACCACCACCGGCAAAGGCGGCTCCTGCCGCACGCCTGGATATCGCGGCTTGATCAGGATCATCCCACTCACGTCCGGCATGAACTGGTTGACGACTTCGCGGATGGCGGACGGGAAGACATTGACGCCGCGCACGAGGAGCATGTCGTCGGTTCTTCCGACGCAGCGGATCCGTGGCGCGGTGCGCCCGCACCGGCAGGGCGAGATCCAGATCTGGACATGGTCGCGCGTCCGGAACCGCAGCAGCGGCGCCGCCTGATGGTTGAGATGGGTCAGGACGAGTTCGCCGCGCGCGCCGTCCTCCATTGCGATGGGTGCGCCCGTTTCCTGATCGATCAGTTCGGGGTGGACGATGCCGCGGCCGCCCAGATGCATGCCGCATTGCTCCTCGCACTCGCCCCACAGCGAGACGCCAATATCGCCGATGCCCATCGCTTCCGTCACCCTGGCGCCCCATGCCTCTTCGAGATGGGCTCGCAGGGCGGGCTCGCTGCCGCCTGGCTCGCCGGCGACCAGAACGCGCTTCACGCTGGAGCCCTTGAGGTCGAAGCCCCGCTCCTCCGCCCACTCCGCCAGATGGGCGGCGTAGGACGGCGTCATCACCGCCGCCGCCGGCTTCAGAAGACGGATGGCGGTCATCAGCCGCTCGGTATTTCCGGTGCCGATAGGAATGTGGATCATTCCTATCCTGTCGAACGCGCCAAGCGCCGCGCCCGCAACGAAAGGCCCGGCATTATAGGTGGAGACGATCGCTTCACCCGAGCGGATGCCCGAGGCCGCATAGCTCCGGGCCGACGTCACGATCCAGTTCTCGAGATCCTGCACCGTCAGGGGAATGTAGCTGGGCGTTCCGGTAGTGCCGCTGGTGGAGAAGATGCGCACGATCTTTTCTCTCGGCACGGCGAGATGCGTACCGATGGGATTGTCCTCGCTGCAGGACGCTCTGATCTCGTCCTTCTCGGTGAACGGCAGCCTCTCGATCGAATCCATACCGCCGATCTCATCCGCGGTGGTGAAGCCGGCCTGCTTCAGCTTGTTCCGGTAGAAAGCCGAGCGGGCGAGAAGATATCCGACCTGCCGGCGGTACTGCGCGTCGTCCTGCTTGGCCTGGTCGCGCCAGGGGCGGGTCTCCACCTCAGGATCGAACATGGCTCAGGTCCCGCCCTTGTCGCCGTAGGAAACCGCTGCTTCCGCATGGCCGGCAAGCACAAAGCCGATGGGGTTCTGCTGCTCTTCGGCGAGATGGGCAAGAATGCCGCCGGCGCGCGCGAGCAGCGGTATCGCCTTGATCATGGCGGGCGGGAAGTCGAGGTCGAGAAGCACCGCGGCGATCGGCATCGAGACGTTCATGACCAGCGGCTTGCCCCACACCTGCGCCACCGCCTCACGCATCCGGCGCGCCAGATCGACATGCTTACCGGCGACGCCCCGTTTTTCGGCGAGTTCCAGGATGCGTTCAGCGCGCGGGTCGAGCGGCCGGTGCACCGGGTGGCCGAAGCCCGGCGCCTTGCCGCCCGCCTCGCGGATCTCGCGGGCCAGGTCCAACATGACCTTGTCGGCGTCCTCGCCCCTGGTCACCCGAGCCCGCGCCCTTTCAAGAAGCGCACCGCAGAGTTCGGAGGTGCCGAGCAGCACCGGCCCGCAGCCGAGAAGGCCTGCGGCCAGCGCGCCCTGCAACGCATTGGGATCGGAGGCGAGCGTCATCCGCGCCGCCTGGACGGTGGGCATCATCCCGTGCTCGGCAATCGCAACGAGCAGGAGATCCAAAAAGTAACGTTGATCGTCAGTCGGCTCGCACCCGGTCAAAAGCAGATAGAAATACTCAGTGAAGCTGAGCCTTCCCATGAGATCGCCGCAGAGGTCTTTTCCGCGCACCTCAACGGCATCTGCTGTCGCGACGCAGATTTCAGTGGTAGCCGCGCGCGCCTTGCCGATCTGCATGGGTTCCGTTTCCGCCGGAACAGGTCAATATCTTGGCGCTCAGATGCTAGCCTGAAGATTGAGATCACACAACAGCAGACGCAATGTCATGGATGCTTGCCATCGTCGCCGAGAGTTCGCGGCAGCGAGGAGATTGGCTAATGTTGACGAAGGATTCGGGTACCGCGGCCCTGGCTGCTCAGAAGGATTCAGTCGTGCCATGAGCCGCCGTCCGCGAGTCAAGAGCAGATCGCACCGCCTCAACGCCTTCACCTGCTCCGGCCGCCTGTGGAGCGGTGTGACCGAGGACAGACCTCGCCACGACAACCCGCTCTAAACGCGGCATTTTCCGCTTTGCATTGGAGCGGGTGTCGGGTTCGGGCCAGCCGGTCCTGCTTCAAACGATCAGGATAATGCCGGCGATTGCGAGCGCCGCGATCCAAATGAGATCCAAGTTGATCCACCCACGACGCAGGAACGAAAGGCCCAGCCATTCATAGACGCAAACCGCGATGGCCAGCGTCACCGCAAGCATGGCGGCCATGTGCACCCCGATCGCGGCCAGCGCGATGGGCAGTAACCCGACGGCCGTCAGTTCGCTTACCGGAGTTGCCGAGAGGCACAGTGGGATCAGCACCGGCACCAGCATGAGACCGGCGCCATGGGCGGTCGCCATCAGAAAGGACCAGAGCCCAAGCCCAATCATACCTGTTTTCATGCCGACCCGAACGCGGTGGCGATGGCCGTACGCGCCATGGTAGGCGGCCCAGCTGAGGAGCACCGCGCCGGCGGCAATTTCCAGAGCGTGCTGGTCGACAACGAGACCGAGCGTCACCACCGCGATCGCAACGATACCGATCGAAACCGTGTGCCCTATCGCGACGGGGATCAGGGACTTGAGCACGATCCCGCGGCTTTGCCTGTGCAGACCGAGCGCGACCGCAAACAGCCAGCCCATGGCGGGGTTGAGGCCGTGAAAGGCGCCAAGGCCGGCAAGCACCAGCCAGGGCGAGACCGTTGCCATGCTAAGTGACTGTTCGCTTCGTGGCTGCCGGTATCAGGGGTAGCAGTAGGAATCGGACGAGCAATCGCCTCCCTCCAGACGTACCTGATGCGGCCGATGGCCCTTCGGCCAGTCGACGAAGAAATCCTCGTCGAATTCGATCCCGCCATCCTCGCCGACATCGAGCTTCACCATCCAGCCGTCAATGCCCTCTGGATAGAACTGCGGGTCGATGGCGCCGTAGAGAGAATTGGTAAAGTAGACCCGTTTTCCATCCCGGCTGATTTCGACCATTTGCGGGCCACCGTTAAGCGCGCCGTTATTGGCCTTGGGATGGCTCGCCCGGGACACGATGCCGCCGATGCGGACCCTGCCGGCCTCCTTCGGGTTGAACGGGTCCGACACGTCATACTGGATCATGTCGCCAGTCCCCCAGCAGGAAACGTAGAGGAAGCGGTCATCCATTGACAGGTCGATGTCGGTCACGAGCGGAGCGACTGCATTGAAGCCCTTCAGCACCGGCGGCAGCAGCTCCGGATCCGCTGGTTCAGCAGGGATCTCGATCACCTTTTTCACCGCCCATTTGTCGCCGTCGCGGTACCAAGTCCAGATCGAAGCCGAGAGATCCTTGAGGCTGATGACGCAGCCGACGAAGCCATAGGCCTTGATCGGATCATGTGCCGGACGCAATTCGAACACGAGCTGGTGTTCCTCACCGAAGTCGATCTCCTGCAGGTGCTTGCGCTTGTGGAGGTCCCAGAAGTGCAACCTGCGTCCATACTTGCTGCCCAAGGATTTCCGGAACGAGCCCGTTCTCGAATGTGTCCGGGGTTCCCCATTCGCTCGTCACCATTGTGTCGTGCCCGAGATGCCACCAAATCATAGGCGAGTTCCTGGGGTCCCCGGTCCATCTCCCACTGGCCGAGAACGTTGAAACTGTCCGGATCGAGCAGGAAAATGCCGCCAGGCCGTTTGCCTTCGGCGTTTCCGAGCGCGTTCACGTAAATTCCCTCGGGACCGCAGTGGGTGGTGTGCAAACGCGAATACCCGGTCTTTTCGGCGATCTCTTCCGGCTCGATGACTTTGACGAGCTTCGGATTTCTTGCGTCCGGTTTTGTGTCGATGATGTGAAGCCTCGATGAGCGCAGGCCCGGAACGACGAGGTAGCGCCGTTCCATATGCGGGTGCGGCGCATTGGGACAGAGGCATGAAGAACATGCATTCCAGCCGAAATGATGCAGTTCGTCGCCGGCGTTCGGCATGTCGACCTGGCCGACGATGCGAGAATAGGAAGGAGACTCGGGGTTCACGTCGACCACGGCTATCGCGTCGGGCGTTTTGCGGTCCGGGTCGAAGGCGGCCACATAGGCCAACGTTTCTTTGGGTGCTTTCGCCGCCATTCTCGGCGAGGGGTAGAATGACGGATCAGGTTGCCAGCTTGCCATCTCGAAAACCCTCATCTTGATCGATGGTGAAATCTTGCGTGCAGTGGTCCCCAGAATTTTGCGTTGTTGACAATCTTGTCACCTGAAAGACGCGGTGTCCAATCAAGTCACTTGATGGCGAAAGGCCCCATTCTAGCTGTTGGTGCCGTCGCCGCTATCAATCCCTTTTTCCTCACGGGCAGGCACGCGACTCGGGAAAAGGTAATCTCTCAATAAAGTGACGACCGCGATTCAAGCACCGATGGCAGTTCGGATCTGCTCTGTGATCTCAACAGTGCTGGTCGTCCGTCTTCCGCTGAACGACCACTGTCCGGCCGCGGACAATGCTCTGGGCTCGGCATCGAGGCACAGCACGCCGCGATGACACGGTTCGCGGGAGCAGAGCAGATTTCCCTTATGGTGAGTTCATCGAGATCGAGACCGGCAAGCGAGCCGATGCACTCGATCGCCGCCCTACCCTATCCCGGGCACTTGAGGCGGCGCAGAGCGCCAGATGCCCGGTCGTGGTTCTCCAAGCTCGACCGCCCTGGCGTGATGTTGCATTCATCTTCGGGCTGATGGCGCAACGCATACCCGTTCGTCGTGGCGGAAACTCGGCGCGGACCCCAATCCCTTCATGCTCCACCCTCTAGGCAGCTCTCGCCGAGAAGGAGCGCAGGCGTACGCTATGGCCGCCTTCTATCCCGGCGTGGGTACTTGCGGCCGGCGCGAACATGGTCGCGGCTATTTCGTGTGGCCCGGCATGGGCTGATCGGCCCGCAAAGGGAGCCCGCCAGGCAAACCGTAGCGGGCGAATCAATCAACGGGAACACGGATGTATCATCATACAAATTGCCGGTTCATGCATCCAAAGGAATGAGCACACGATTGGCCAAGGTGCGGTCGGCGCCCCACAGCCATATGCTTTCTTCCTCGGATCACCTGAGGTCGAAATGGAAATCTCTCGACGCTCATTCTTTGGATTGGTCGCCGCCACCAGCCCGATCGCCCGGTGTGCCCAGTTAAGGAGGTGCAACAAACTTGTGCGGGAGGGATTACGCGAATGTTTACACGTACCCGGTCTTTTCCCAGGCTGAGATTGCCAAGGCGTTGAAAGGCGACGTGGGTCAGCTGTTGACGGTCAAGAGCGATCCCGGTCTTGAGCGACTTCAGGCGATCCGCCCTGCTTCGATGGGCTACCGTTTCCGCTTACGTTGTTGAAGGTCGGCCGCCGCTCATCGCCGATTAGGATGCCGGCCTCCTCGGCCGCCCCGCACGAAATGCCTGGCGAGCGATTGCCGCATTGCATTGGCCCTCCAGAACCTCAAAGCAGGCTTGCGAGCAGCGCACGCCTTGGCCGTGCCGATCTCGGTCGGCCACTTGTATGGGAGCCACGCGGCCGCCTGGCGGGCGCTGAATAAGTTCTGGCGTTAGCCGTGCGGCGCCCTCACCGTCACGTATTCCGAACGGCTTGCCCTCAAGCTCCCCATATTCGACCCCAAACGCGCGCTGCCGCGCCTACCGCTACTGCGTCTGGCCTGCTACTAGCAAGGGGGCCAGCGCCCCCCGAAAGGATAGTGCTAGCTGGTTGGCCAAGGTGAAATAATCGCCTCGCCGTATGCTGAGATTTCCCTGCCACATCTCTACATGGCTAAGGCCGGCGTCTCCTCTCTCATAGAGCCCCACAAGGACGCCGGCCCCTTTTTGTCAGTTCGCCTCGTTGGCATTGCAACACGCCAGATTATGGTGACCTGTCCGTCGTCAGGGATTTTGAGACAGATGGCTGCCTGATTTAGCGGAGGCTCTGGTCCCTCTCGGTCTCATTTATGCGGCATGTTGGCGGTATAGCATCGCCGCTGGTAGATGGTTTTTCGTTTGATCCTTTCTCGTTGCAGCAGAATGGTTTGGCCGCGTCCGAAGTAGACGTCGGCCGGAGTGAGATTGTCGAGGCTCTCGTGGTAGCGGCGATGGTTGTAGCGCTCGACGAAGGCGGCGATCTGGGCTTCGAGGTCGCCCGGCAGGATGTAGTTTTCGAGCAGGAGCGGTTCTTCAGCGTCTGGTACCAGCGCTCGATCTTGCCTTGGGTCTGGTGACAGGGCACGCCATGGATGTGATCGATGTCGCGATCCTGGAGCCATTCAGCCAGTTCGCCGGCGACGTAACATGGCCCGTAGCACCTACGGAATGAAGGAGCGGCGGCAGCCGAGACAGCGGTGCGCGCAGCTTTTCGCTGCAAGCGCGCACCGGTCGAGGCGGCCACGACCGGTCAGAGTTTCTCTAGAATGTGAATGCCACAACCCATTCCGGAGAGACCGACCATGACCACTCGAGATTCTACACCCGCCGATGCAGTGCTGGTAGCGATCGATGTCGCCAGAGTCCGCAATGAGGTCCTGATAGATGCATCCGGCCATAAACGCCGCCGCCGGTTGCCGATTCTTAACACCCGTGCAGAGCACGACCGTCTGATCGAGATGCTGCAGGCGTATGGCCGACCCGTGGTGTGCGCCTTCGGGGCGACGGGGAACTATCACAGGCCCATCGCATGGCGCCTGGCTAAAGCAGGCTTTGAGGTACACCTGGTGTCGTCGCTGGCGCTGGCTCGAACCCGCGAGGCCTTGCACAACAGTTTGGACAAGAACGATCCCAAGGATGCGCAGGTTATCCTGCACATGCTCAGGATCCAGGCGACACAGGTCTATCATGACCCGCTGAGCGCCGGGGGCCAAGACCGAGATCCAGCACCCTATCCTAACCCATTACCTGCCGCTGTATTTCCCGAGATCGATCGCCCGCGGGGAATGCCGAGCTTTTCCAAGGCGCGGCGCGCCGGCACGTGTGACTGCTCGACGATCCGGATAATCTCGAGCTTCTCTGGGGCGGGTGTCTCATTCTTCGTCGCCCCCATCCGCGATCATTCTTTAGGCAGCCGCAGTTCCAGCGCCTGTTCGGCTACGACCTCTTTCAAGGTCTGCGCTTCCTTGTGGAGCACCTTCACTTCGTCGCTGGTCGCGGCGCGCGCTGTATCTCCGGCCAGCCGCTTCTTCGACCCATTATAGTAGAGGCTTTCGGCGATCCCCTCGCGCCGGCACAGCGGCGATCGATTCGTCACCGCGCAGGCCTTCAAGCACGATGCGGATCTTCTCCTCCGCACCATAGTGCTTGCGCGTCACCCGGCGGATATCCTTGATCACCGCTTCTGCAGAACGCTTCTCCGTTCCGGATTTCTGTCTCATCTTCGCTCCTTTGGAAGGCTACGATGGACCTGGAGCGCATGCTTGGTCGCAAGACCATGGAGGTCGAGATCCTCGAGGAGGCGCTCGATCTCGCCGCCCCCAAAAGCCAGCGTTGCGGCTCGCCTCGTTCGACAAGGCCGGTTCGCTGTGAAGACCGTCGCTGACACAATCAGCGTCTCCCGCTACAACCTTGCCGAGCCCGCCATGTCTTTTTGAAATAACGGGTTTCAAGGCTTCTGCCAATATCGCTGCGCTCTAATATAGCGAACCGTTGATGGCCTGGCCGACAAATTCCCGTTCAGCCAGGCCCTTTTTTTGGTCGCCCCTGTCGCGAGGAACAAACTGCCGGCGGCCGTGTGGAGGAGAACTGATCGAGATGTTCTTCGAAGATTGGTATGTCGTGCGCTACGAAGGCTAGCAGCCGCTCCCAAGGGCGCAAGCAATTGCGGGGCACAAGGGCAGAGGCTAAACAGAACTCGCCTAAAACAGAGCAGGGACTTACTGAGACAGAAGGTCCTGCCTCAGATATTTCTGCGGTTGATGCCTAAGCCGCGCATCGGTAACGTCATCCGTAGCGGCCCGCGCGCTAGACCAGCCAGCGGCGCCGCCTCTTCATGTTTGGCGCATCATCCGGTGAAAGCTCATGGAAATATGCGCGCGACGTATGTGGCCGATGGATTCCAAGTCGCCGATTTCCGCGGCGGCCAGAACCTCCATCATCTCGCGGCGGAAGGCGACGAATTCCTCCACCAAGCCGAGCTGCGGCATCAGCTTCAGGACGACGCGGGCGACCTGGAAGTAGAGCCGTTCGCTGATCTCGCGCAGCGGCTGGTTGCCGGTCATGGCAGTGAGTTCGTAAAAGAAATCCATGTTGAGCCGCAGGAAAGCGCGCTGGTCCGGATTACGGATGTCGTCGTCACAGCGCTGGATCAGGGCGCGGATGCGGTCGAGATCGGCCGCCGTACGCGGGATCGGCGACAGCCTGCCGATCAGCAGCGCCAACTCCAGGCGCAGATGATAGACCTGCTGCAATTCCTCGATATCGACGTCAGTGACGAGCGTGCCGACGCCGTGGACGGATTGCACCAGCCCTTCCGATTCGAGGCGCGCCAGGACACGGCGAACCGGAGTGCGGCTGATCTGGAACTCCTGCGCCAATTCCTCCTCGGATAGATGGCTCCCCGGCGGATAATCGAGCAGGCAAATGCGGTCGCGCAAAATGCGGTAGATTCGCTCGAACCGTTCCCGCGCCGAAAGCGGACGCGGCCCGGGAGCAGCCTCCGCTCCAGTTGCGGCGTCCGTTTCAAGCGTCATCCAGCCTCCAGGACGGCGTGCAGGAACTGCCGCGTCCGTTCGTTCTTCGGCGCACCGAACAGTTCGTTCGGTGGCCCCTGCTCGCAGATCTTGCCCTGGTAGAAAAAGCAGACCCGATCCGAAAACTCCTTGGCGAAGCCCATCTGGTGGGTGACCATCAGCATGGTCAGGTCGTGCTCGCGGCCGATCTGCCTTATCACCTGCAGCACTTCACCGACAAGCTCTGGGTCGAGCGCCGAGGTCACCTCGTCGAACAGCATGATCTTGGGCCGCATGGCAAGCGCGCGGGCAATCGCCACGCGCTGCTGCTGACCACCGGAGAGTTGTGAGGGATAGTGGTCCTTCTTCTGCCCCAGCCCCACCATTTCGAGCAGGTCGGCTGCGCGTGCCTCCGCCTCGGCCCGCTTCATGCCGAGAACCGTCATCGGCGCCTCGATGCAGTTGGCGATCGCCGTCATATGCGGAAACAGGTTGAACGACTGGAACACCATGCCGATCTTGGCGCGGATCTTGCGGATATGCGCTAGGTCGGCGGGCACGAGCTTTCCGTTCTTCCGCATATGCGTCAGCGGCTCGCCCTCGACCCAGATCACGCCGTCATTGATGGTCTCCAGCGTCATCAGCATGCGCAGGACCGTGGTCTTGCCCGAGCCCGAGGGCCCGATGATGGAAACCTTCTCGCCGCGCTGGATGTCGAGGTCGAGCCCGTCGAGGACGGTCAGGGCGCCGTAGCGCTTCGAGACGTTCTCGAAGCGGACCATCGGTTGTTCGCTCATGTTGCGATCCTCCATTTGAGCACGCCTTCGAGAATACGGATGAGCGCGGACGAGACCAGGCTCATGACGAGGAAGAACAGACCGACCAGCGTGATCGGTTCGGTGTAGCGGAACGTCTCGGAGCCGATGATCTTGGCGGTCTGCATCAATTCGAGCACCGCGATCGCCGATAGCAGCGGCGTCTCCTTGAACAGCGCGACCAGATAATTGCCGAGCGCCGGCACGATCGGCGGAATGGCCTGGGGGATGATGATGTCGCGGAAAGTCGTCCACGACGACAGGTTGAGCGCGATCGAGGCTTCCCACTGGCCGCGAGGGATGTTGTCGAAGCCGGCGCGGTAGACCTCAGAGCAATAAGCGGCGTAGTGGATGCCGATGGCGAGCACGCCGGCGGTGAAGGCGTCGAGCACGACCCCGAATTTCGGGAATACGAAATACAGGAAGAATATCTGGATGAGCAGCGGCGTCGAGCGGATCAGCTCGACGAGCACGGAAATCGTCCAGCCTGTCCAAGGCACAGCGATGCGCACCACCGCCAGCACCAGGCCGAGCAACGCGGCAATGGCGAAGCCGAGCAGCGTCGCCTGGATGGTGACGACCGCCGCGCCGGCGAGCACCGGCATGATTTCGAAGGCGAAGGTCCAATCCCAGATCATGCCGCCCTCCCCCGGGCCAGGCCCAGCGATGCCCGCCGCTCCAGGAGCCGCATGCCGATGGTCAGCACGAGCGACATGACGAGATACATCAGTATGACAAGCGTGAAAATGGGAATGGTCTTGAACGTGTTCTGGTTCATCTGCTGCGCCTTGAAGGCGAGATCGGAAAGCGTGATGAGCGAGACCAGCGCCGTCGATTTCAGAAGTTCGATGAAAAGATTGCCCCAGGGCGGTATCATCGCGACGAAGGCCTGCGGCAGGATGATCCTGCGCAGCATCTGCGGGCGCGTCATGTTGAGGGCCGTACCCGCCTCCCATTGGCCGCGCGCCACCGCCAGGATCGCGCCGCGCACGACCTCCGATCCATAGGCGCCGACGTTCAGGCCGAGCGCCAGCACGGCGACCACGAATGCATCCATCGTGACGCCGAATTGCGGCAGGACGAAAAACAGCCAGAACAGCTGGACGAGTGCCGACGTGCCGCGGAAGATCTCTACATAAATTGTCGCCAGCCAGCGCAGCGGCGCCGGGCCGTACATGCGTGCGATCGCCGCGATCACGCCCATGACGATAGCGAGCAGGCAGCCGAGGATGGCTATCTCAACCGTCAGCACCGCGCCTTGAAGCAGCCCGGGCAGGAACAGACTGTACTCTTCCTGTGTGGCCAGCAGGCCGATGACCGCCAGCGAAGCCGCCAGCATGGCTACGAGTGTCTTGATCCCCATCCGCCCCTCCGAAGAAAAAGGGCGGCGCTTTCGCGCCGCCCAGCGGTTGGGAACTATTCCGCGCAAAGCTCCGCGGTCGTCTTGTTCGGCAGGTAGTCCTTGCCGAAACCCAGAGGCTCGACCAGCGCAATATGCTCCGGCGAGCCGAGAAACGTCTTGAGTTCGGTGTTGAAGGCCTCCAGGAGATCGGTGTCTTCCTTGCGGAAGCCGAAGCCGCCATGACCCTTCACCGATTTTCCGGCCACTTCGCCGAACGGCGTGGTCGATTCGACGCCGTCGGCCTTCTTGGCCATGTCGGCGATGGAAAGCGCGGTCAGAGCCGCGCCGTCGGCGCGGCCGGACTGGACCGCCGCAACGAGGCTGGACTGGTCGGGAAGCACCACGAGCTGTTCCTGGGCAACGCCTGCGTCCTTCGCATAACCACCCTCGACTGCACCCGCCATCACGGCGAGCTTCAGGTCGGGGTTATCCTTGAATGAGGAGTAATCCTTGATTTCCTTGGGATTGCCCTCCTTGACCAGCATTGCCTGGCCGATGCCATAGGACGGCTCGGAAAAATTGATCTCTGCGCAGCGCTTCGGATTGATGAACATGCCGGCGGCGATGATGTCGAAGCGGCCGGCCTTGAGGCCCGGGATGAGCGAGCCGAATTCGGTCAGCACGCCGTCGACCTGCTCAATACCCATTTTGGCGAGCACGGCCTTGGCAACTTCGGGCGCCTCGCCGGTCAGCTTGCCGTCAGGGGTCGCGAAGCCGAACGGCGCCTCGTTGGCGAAGCCGACGCGGATATAGCCGTCCGCCTTGGCGCGTTCGAGTGTTGATTGGGCCTGAGCCGGCAGCGAAGCCAGCGAGGTTGCGGCGAGCGCGAGAACGGCAGCCGCTTTGACGACCGTGCGGCGGGATATCGGTGACTTGAACATGCGTTCCCCTTTTTGATGATTTGATGCCACCCGGCCCGACCTTCTTCCGCATCGTCACCGAGCGACAAGACGTATACAACTTCTCTGGACAGATCGCAATACGCCTTGTATTGATCCTGTGTTTACGGCATTTGGCCGTGATGTTGTGCACATTTTAGGCGTTTCTACTGGCGCGGCGGCGATCGCGCGCCCGGCAGAGGCGACATGCGCGGAGGGTGGTCTTGGGGGGCTTCGGAAGGTTCACGGAAGCGGAATATGCGCGGCGCCTCGCCGACGTGAAGGCGCGCATGGTCGAGGCCGGCTTCGACCTCATCGTCTGCCAGGATCCCGCCAACATGTGCTGGCTCACCGGTTATGACGGATGGTCGTTCTATGTCCCGCAATGCGTTCTGGTGCATCTCGAAGAGGATCGGCCTATCTGGTTCGGCCGGGCGCAGGACGCGAAAAGCGCGCGCATGACCACCGGTCTGCCCGAGCGCAACATCGTCCCCTTCTCGGAGCGTCTGGTGCAGCAGCCGGTCGAGCATCCCTATGACGAATTGGCCGACCTGATCCGGACGCGCGGCTGGGGTAAAGCACACATCGGCGTGGAGATGGACGCGCACTATTACACCGCACGCTGCCATGCCCATCTCGTTCGGGGGCTGCCCGAGGCACGCTTCGCCAACAACCATGATTTGGTGAACTGGGCGCGGCTGATCAAATCCGACGCCGAGCTGGCTCTGATCCGCGAGGCCGGCGTTATCTGCAGCCATGCCATGAACCGCGCCATCGGCAAGATGCGGCCCGGCGTGCCGCAGAACCACGTCGTCGCCGAGATCTACCACGCCCAGATCATGGGCTTGCCTGGCGCCGGCGGCGACTACGCCGCTATCTGCCCGCTGATGCCGGTCGGCGAAGGCACGAGCACGCCGCATTTGACCTGGTCGGACGAGCCGCTGCCGGACAGCGGCCTCGCCATACTGGAAATCGCCGGCGTGCGGCGTCGCTATCACGCCGCTCTGACGAGGACGGTCCATTTCGGCAACCCGCCGTCCCGGCTCACCGACATGGCCAAGACCATCGTGGAAGGCGTCGATGCCGGCCTTGAACTGGCGCGGCCGGGCAACACGTGCGAGCAGGTCGAGGCTGCATGGCAGGCCGTTCTGCGAAGGAACGGGTTGAAGAAGGAGAGCCGCGTCGGCTATCCGGTGGGGCTCGCCTATCCGCCGGACTGGGGCGAACGCACCGCGAGCCTGAGGCCAGGCGACAAGTCCGAGCTGCAGCCCGGCATGTGCTTCCATTTCATGGCCGGCGTCTGGCTCAACGATTTCGGCGTCGCCATTTCCGAATCCTTCGTCGTCACGGAACGAGGCGGCGAACGCCTGTGCGACGTGGCGCGCGAACTCATCGTGATCGACTGACCGCCCGGCCAAGACGGTCACACCACCTGCGAAAAAACTTCGACATCGGCAACAAGTACGAGAAGTCTTATGGACCGCAATCCCTTTTCCGAGGCCGAGATCCACGGCCGCCTCTCGAGAGTCCGGACGGAGCTGGCGCGGCGCAGGCTCGACGCCGCCGTCTTCGCCTCGCCCGAAAGCGTCTTCTATCTCACCGGTCTCGACCACTGGGGTTATTTCGCCCCGCATCTGCTGATCGTCCCTGTCGATAAGAAGCCCGTCCTGATCACCCGCTCGATGGAGAAGGTAACGATCGAAAAACAAGTGAAGGCGGCTGAGTTTCGCGGGCACTCCGACAGCGAAACGGCGGCCGACCTCGCCGCGCGCGTGATCGCCGAACTGGGCCTGACGGGCAAGCGCATCGGCCTGGAATACTGGACTTCCGGGCTCAGCCACGGCCTTGCCGTCAAACTGCAGGCACAGGCCGAAGCCGAGTGGAGCGACGTTTCCGGACTTGTCGACCGCATGCGGCTGGTGAAGAGCGCCGAGGAGCAGACACTGATGCGCCGCGCCGCGAAGGTGACGGATGCGGCTGCGGGAGCCGCGATTGAGGCCATTTCCGACGGCGCATCCGAGCAGGAGGTCGCCGCCCAATGCGTGGCTGCGATGGTTCGCGCAGGCGGCCATGCGCCGGGCTTCGGCCCGTTCATCCGCCCGGCCGCGCGGCTCGGCGAGGAACACACGACTTGGGGCGACGGGATTTACCGCAAGGGCGAGCCGGTCTTCGTCGAACTGTCCGGCTGCCTCTCGAGGTACCACGCGCCGCTCGGTCGGCTCGTCCGCATCGGCTACATCAGCGACGAAGACGCGGCCATCGCCGATTTGACCGCCAAGGCCTTCGACGCCGTGGTGAAGGCGCTGCGGCCGGGCGTCAGGGCGCGCGAGGTCTACGCAGCCTGGCAAGGCGTGGTCGACGAAGCCGGCCTTTCGCACTACCGCCGCCACCATTGCGGCTATCTCGTCGGCATCGGCCAGCCGCCGTCCTGGACCGGTGGCAATTCGGTCACCGGATTGCGGCACGATTCCGATCTCGAGATCGAGACCGGCATGAGCTTCCATATACTGTCATGGCTGATGGGCACGGGCCGCGGCGACGATTTCATTTCGAATTGCGTGCTCTTGACCGACACGGGGGCCGAAGTGCTGACCCGCACGCCTGTCGGCCCGATCATCCGCTAGGCCGCAGAATGGCGCGCTATTCAGCCTTTTCCATTCTTCGCAACGCGCTGTCCGGCCAACGGTACTGGCAGCGCGCCTGGCGGGCGGCGGAGCCGAAGCCTGCTTATGATGTTGTTGTAATCGGCGGCGGCGGGCATGGCCTCGCCACCGCTTTCCACCTCGCCGAGAACCACGGCATACGCAACGTGGCCGTGCTGGAGAAGGGCTATGTCGGCGGCGGCAATGTCGGCCGCAACACCACCGTCATCCGCTCCAACTACCTGCTCGACGGCAACACCCAGTTCTACGAATTCTCGATGAAACTCTGGGAAGGCATGTCCCAGGCGCTCAATTTCAATGTGATGTTCTCGCAGCGCGGCCAGTTGGTGACCGCGCACTCGGCCGACCAGCTCGACAGCTTCAGCCACCGCGCCAATATCATGCGGCTGAACGGCATCGACGCCGACATTCTCGACCGCGACGACGTTCGCCGGCTAACGCCCTATCTCGACTTTTCCGACACGGCGCGCTTTCCCATCCACGGCGCGATATTCCAGGGCCGTGCCGGCACCGCGCGCCACGACGCCGTCGCCTGGGGCTATGCCCGCGCGGCTGACGCCCACGGGGTCGACATTATCCAGAATTGCGAGGTGACCGGCTTCGTCCGCGACGGCGAGAAAATCGTTGGCGTCGAGACCACGACGGGCCGGATCGGCGCCGGCAAGGTCGGGCTAGCGGTCGCCGGCCACACTTCCGTGCTCGGTGCGAAAGCCGGCCTGGAACTGCCGATCGAGAGCCATGTGCTGCAGGCCTTCGTCACCGAACCGCTGAAGCCGCTGGTCGACCATGTCGTCGCCTACGGCGCCGACCATTTCTACGTCAGCCAATCCGACAAGGGAGGACTGGTGTTCGGCGGCAATCTCGACGGCTACAATTCCTATGCCCAGCGCGGCAATCTCGGCGTCGTGCGCGAGGCGGCGGAGGCCGCGATTGCGCTGATGCCCTGCATCTCGCGCGTCCGACTGTTGCGCCATTGGGGCGGCGTCATGGATATGACGCCCGACGCCAGCCCGATCATCTGCCCTACCCCGGTTGAAGGCCTCTACCTGAACGGCGGCTGGTGCTACGGCGGCTTCAAGGCGACGCCTGCCTCCGGCTGGTGTTTTGCGCACACGCTCGCGACCGGAGAGCCGCATCCGCTGATCGCCGCCTACGGACTCGACCGCTTCCGCACCGGCCACACGCTGGATGAGGCCGGCGCCGGCCCGTCCGCCTGGCTGCAATAGAGACAAACCATGCTGCGCATCGAATGCCCTTGCTGCGGCCCGCGCGATCACGACGAGTTCCGCTATGGCGGCGACGCGTCAGTGATTCGACCGGTCCATGACGATCCCGACCCGGAAGCCTGGTACCGCTACGTCTATGTGCGGAAGAACCCGGCGGGCCTGCACCGCGAATTCTGGCAACATGTAATGGGCTGCAGACAATGGCTGGTGGTCGAGCGCGATACGCGGAGCCACGCCATCGCTTCCGTAAGTTTCGCCAGGAAATCGCCCGCATGAACCTTCCAGCCAAGCGCCTCCCGGTCGGCGGCCGTATCGATCGTTCGCGGCCCGTCCAGTTCAGCTTCGACGGGAAAATGCTGCACGGCTTCAGCGGCGACACGCTTGCGTCGGCGCTGCTTGCGAACGATGTCGCCGTGGTTGGCCGTAGCTTCAAATACCACCGGCCGCGCGGCATTCTCTCGGCCGGCCCCGAGGAGCCGAATGCGCTGGTCACGCTCGGAAGCGGCGGCCGACGCGAACCCAACCTGCCTGCCACCATGCTGGAACTGGCCGACGGCATGACCGCCGAGAGCCAGAATCGCTGGCCGTCTCTCGCCTTCGACATCCAGAGCGTCAACGGACTGTTTTCGCCGTTCCTTACGGCTGGCTTCTACTACAAGACCTTCATGGGCCCGACGCGGCGCGCCTGGATGTTCTACGAGCATCTCATCCGCAGGGCCGCAGGCCTCGGCCGCGCTGGCCTTGATCCCGATCCCAACCGCTATGAGGTCCGCCGCGCCTTCTGCGACGTAGCCGTCATCGGCGGAGGCCCGGCGGGCCTGTCGGCGGCCCGCGCGGCCGCGCACGCCGGCGCGCGTGTCGCACTTATCGAGCAGGATTTCTTGTACGGCGGTCAGCTGCTTTCGGAGCGGCCCGACGGCGGCGCGGCCTCATGGCTGAGGACTGTCGAGACCGAGTTGCGCGCGTTCGACATGGTCTCTTTGATGGAGCGCACCACCGCCTTCGGCGTCTATGACGGCGGCGTTCTCGGCCTCGTTCAGCGGTGCGGCGACCCCGGTGCGGCCGAATCCGGCGAACCGCGTCAGGTCTTCACCATGCTGCGCGCACGGTCGATCATCTTTGCCACCGGCGCAATCGAGCGGCCCCTGGTGTTCCCCGACAACGACCGTCCGGGCGTCATGCTCGCCTCCGCCGCCCGCGCCTTCCTCAACCGCTTCGCCGTCCTGACCGGGAAACGCGTGGTCGTGGCAACCGCCAACGACAGCGCCTGGCGCACGGCGTTCGACCTTGCCGTAGCGGGTGCGGAGGTGACAGCAGCGGATTTGCGCGAGGCGCCCCCAGCATACCTTCTCGCCGAGGCTGCGCGGCTCGGCGTGACGGTGCGAACCGGCACGCACATAGCCGGCATTCGTGGCGCCCATCGGGTCAAGGCGGTCAGGCTGGCCGAGCCGAAAATGCAAACCGATGTCCCATGCGACCTTGTCTGCATGTCTGGCGGGTGGTCGCCTACGACGCACCTGACCTCGCATCTCGGCGCCAAGCCCGCCTACAGCGACGACATCGACGGCTTCATTCCGGGCGCGCTGCCGGCTGGCCAATTCGTGGCGGGCGCGATTGCGGGGCAGTACTCCACGGCGGCGGCGGTCGAGGTCGGCCACCGCGCCGGCATCGAAGCTGCATCCTTCTGCGGCAGGTCCGGGCCGACGCGCTCGCCCGCGAGGCTCGACCTTCGCGATATGGTTTCCACGCCGTTCCGCGATGTCCTCCCTCCTCGACGCGGCAAGGCCTTCGTCGATTTCCAGATGGACGTGACCAGCGGCGACATCGCCCTCGCCCATCGCGAGGGATACGAATCCGTCGAACACCTGAAACGCTACACCACGCTCGGCATGGGAACCGATCAGGGCAAGACCAGCAATTTCCCGGGGCTTGCCGCGATGGCCTTGCTGCGCGGCGCAACGATTGCCGAGACCGGCGCCACAACCTTCCGCCCGCCCTTCACGCCGGTCGCCATTGGCGCGCTGGCCGGTCGCGCGGTCGGCCATCATTTCAAGCCGTTCCGCCGCACGCCGATGCATGATTGGCACAAGGCCAACAGCGCGGAGATGCTGGAGGTCGGGCTGTGGATGCGGCCCTGGTTCTACCGCAATTCCGGCCGGGACGTGAACGAAGCCTATGTCGCCGAAATGGGGATGGTGCGCGAAGCGGCGGGGCTGATGGACATCTCGACGCTCGGCAAGATCGACGTTCAGGGTCCGGACGCGGCGGTTTTCCTCGACCGCGTCTACGCCAATGGCTTCGCGAAGCTGCCGGTCGGCCGCGCGCGCTATGGCGTGATGCTGCGCGACGACGGCATCGTCCACGACGACGGCACCACGACGCGGCTATCGGAACACCGGTTCTTCATGACCACGTCGACCGCCAAGGCGGCCGACGTCCTGTCCAGGCTCGAATTCCTGCTCGACACCGCCTGGCCGGATCTGCGCGTCTCGGTCACCTCCGTCAGCGATGAGTGGGCGGCCATGTCGGTTGCCGGTCCGAAGAGCCGCGAAATTCTCGCGGCCGCCTTTCCCGGCCTCGATGTGTCGAAGGACGCGCTGCCGCATATGGGCCTGCTGGAGGGCGGCTGGGAAGGAAAGCCGCTGCGGATTCTCCGTCTCTCCTATTCCGGCGAGCGCGCCTACGAGATCTATGTCGGCGCGAGCGCCGGCGAACAGCTATGGACCCGCCTGCTTGATGTGGGAGAGCCGTTCGGCGTCAAGCCTTACGGCGTCGAAGCGCTGGGCGCGCTGCGCGTCGAAAAGGGCCACGTCGCCGGCCCTGAAATCGACGGGCGGACCACGCTCGACGATCTCGGGCTGGGTAGAATGGCCGGAAAGCGCACCGGCTTTGTCGGCGCCGTGATGCGCCGACGTCCCGCATTCGAGGCCGCCGACCGTCAGCGTCTGGTCGGGCTGGAATGCATCGAGGACGGCAAGCGCCTGCGCGGCGGCGCAATCCTGTTCAAGCCGGGGGAAACGGTAGCCGGCCACGGCCACGGCCGGGTTACCTCGGTGACCTACAGTCCTACCTTGGGAAAGTATGTGGGCCTGGGGCTATTGGCGGGGAGTGCCGCGGTCGAAGGAACCGAGGTGCTTGCTGCCTATCCCATGAAGAGTGAACTGGTGCGGGCGCGCATCGTCTCGCCCGCGTTCCTCGATCCGGAAGGAATGCGTCTCCGTGACTGAAGTCCCTGCTTTTATTCTGTCGGTTGCGGACTCCTCGATCGTCCAGTTCGAGGCGTGGGACGGCAGATCGCAACAACTCGAAGCTGTTCTGTCGGGGACGTTGGGGATAGCACTCCCGGGTACGGTCGGCGAAACGGTCCGCCATCAAAACCTGCGGGCGATCAAGGTCGCTCCGCGCCGATTCTGGCTGCTCTATGACGCTCCCGGCGGGGAACCCGTTGCAGTGGATCCGGATCTTGGTTCGGTGGTCGACCTAGGCGAAGGTCGCACACGGCTTCGGCTGTCTGGTCCTAGCCTGCCCGACGTTCTTGCCAAATGTATAGCCGTCGACTGGCAGTCGCCGGCCGCCGCACCCGGCAGAGCGATCCAGACATCGCTCCATGGCGTTCCGGTTCTTTTCCTCCGTACGGGCGAAGCCGAATGTGAGCTCCTCGTCCCGCGAAGCTTTTCCCGAAGCATCGCGGACTGGCTCGGCGACAGCGCCGGGGAGAGTTGAGCTTGAAGGATTGGAAGATTCTGGTATGCATCCGAAATTCTGATACAGTTGCGCTGCAATGCGCTTTGGATGCGCCATGGACCTTCCGCTCAAGAACAACCGCAACTTCCTGACGATCAACGCCACGGATGGACTGGAGGTTCTGAAGGGGCTTTCGTCCCCTGTGCGCATAAATATTCTCAAGCTTCTCCATTCGCGCGGACCGCTCAACGTCAACGAGATCAGCGACGCGCTGTCACTACCGCAGTCGACGGTCGCGACGAACGTCCAGGTGCTGGAAAGCTGCGACCTCATCCGCACGGAAACGGTGAAGGCGACCAAGGGCCAGCAAAAGATCTGCGCGGCGCGCTTCGATGAGATCGTGCTGCGCTTCGACGACTACGATCTCAAGACCAGGTCGAATGTGATCGAACTCTCGATGCCGCTCGGCCTCTACACCAATTGCAGCGTATCGCCGCCCTGCGGCCTGTGCTCGAGCGAGGCCGTTATCGGTCTCCTCGACGTGCCCGACTTCTTTCTCGACCCGGACCGGATGAAGGCGGGGCTGATCTGGTTCGAACGCGGCCATGTCGAATACAAGTTTCCGAATAACGCAAAAATCCTGCAGGCCGAGATCGAGGCGCTCGAGTTCAGCATGGAACTGTCGTCCGAAGTGCCCGGCACGAACGCCAACTGGCCTTCCGACGTCAGCGTCTGGGTGAACGACGTGCTGGTCGGCACCTGGACCTCGCCCGGCGACTTCGGCGACAAGCGCGGCATCTACACGCCGCGCTGGTGGAAGCTCGAAGGTTCGCAATATGGTCACCTGAAGACATGGAAGATCACGGCCGATGGGAGCTATCTCGACGGCGAGAAGACCTCGGATGTGACGCTCGACCAGCTTCATCTTGCCGAGCACCATTCGATACGCTTGCGGGTCGGCATCGACGAGCACGCCGAGCATCCGGGGGGCGTGAACATCTTCGGCAAGGGTTTCGGCAATCACGATCAGGATATCATCCTGCGCCTGCATATTCGGCGGGACTCCGAACGCGCCAACGCCCCCGCGAGTTGACCGAACGGCGCCGGCTGCTCGATCCACGCTTGTCTGCGCACCCGGTTGAGACGGGTTGACTTACCCACCCTGTTCAGGATCAGATATTGCGGGTACATATCCGAATATTTGATACAGTCAGGGGAACGCGATGAAGGCGAAAGCTGTCGTCCACAAGGATTTTCGCATCGGCCGGATCGACGACCGCGTCTACGGCGCGTTTCTGGAGCATCTCGGGCGGGCGATCTACACCGGCATCTACGAACCCGGCCATCCGTCCGCCGACGAACACGGGTTCCGCCATGACGTGATCGAGATGGTGCGCGAGCTGAACGTCCCGGTCACGCGCTATCCCGGCGGCAATTTCGTCTCAGCCTATAATTGGGAGGACGGGATCGGGCCGAAGGAGAGCCGCCCGGTTACGCTCGACTATGCCTGGCGGACGAAGGAGACCAACGAGGTCGGCATCGACGAGTTCGCGGCGTGGTGCGAGGCGGCGGGCACGGAGCTGATGCTTGCCGTCAATCTCGGCTCGCGCGGTCTGGACGAAGCGCGCGGACTGCTCGAATACTGCAACCACCCGGGCGGCAGCCGCTGGAGTGACCTGCGCATCAAGAACGGCCGGCGCGAACCATATGACGTGCGCCTGTGGTGCCTCGGCAACGAGATGGACGGGCCGTGGCAGGTCGGGCACAAGACCGCCTACGAATACGGTCGCATCGCCAACGAGACAGCGAAGGCGATGAAGGCGTTCGACCCGACGTTGCAGCTCGTCGCCTGCGGCAGCTCGCACTCGTTCATGCCGACCTATCCGCAATGGGAGGCTGATGTCCTCGACGAGTGCTACGACAATGTCGATTACCTGTCGCTGCACATGTATTTCGAGAATTACGAGGACGATTACCTCAATTTCCTCGCCAAGCCGGCGATTCTCGACCGATACATCCAGACCGTGAGCGGCGTGATCGACTATGTGAAGGCCAAGAAGAGGTCGAAGAAGGACATCCATATCTCCTTCGACGAGTGGAACGTCTGGTATCACTGCCGCCGCCAAGACAACGACAATTTCAAAAATTGGGACTGGCCGGCGGCGCCGGCGCTGCTCGAGGAGGTCTATAATTTCGAGGACGTGCTCGTCGTCGGCTGCATCCTCAACACCTTCATCCGCCGCGCCGACCGCGTCCGGATCGCCTGCATCGCGCAACTCGTCAACGCCATCGCCCCGATCACCACCGAGCGCGGCGGGCGCGCCTTCCGGCATACGATCTACTATCCCTACCTGCTCGCCTCACGGCATGGGCGCGGCGAAAGCCTGGCCGTCGCGGTCGACGCGCTGCGTTACGACGCCAAGGCGGCCGACGACGTGCCGTATATCGATGTCGCGGCGGTGCATGACCAGGCGGGCGGCACAGTCGCGCTATTTGTCGTCAACAAACACCCGGACGAGGAAACCGAACTCACAGTCGACCTTGCCGGCTTTGCATCGGCTCGGCTGATAGAGCACATCCTCATACATCATCCGGACCTGAAGGCGGTGAACAGCGCCGACGCACCGGACGTCGTGAAGCCGCGATTGCAGAACGGCTCGGTGGTCGAGGAAGGCCGCCTTTTGAGCCGCCTCAAGCCGCGTTCCTACAATCTCATCCGGCTGTCGGTGTGATTTCCCTTTGCCATGCGGAGTGTTTTCGGCGCTCCCGCATGGCCGGCAGGAGCAACAATCCGGGGTCGCAAATCGATTTTGTATCAGATATTGCGATATGTATCAGGTTCTATTGACCAGATTTTATCGCCGGGTTAGCTTCCTACCCCAACGACAATAAGCCATCGCATCACCGGTGCGATTGGCACAGGGAGGAATGACGATGCGCATCATGCGAGTCTTGGCGTTCTTCGCGAGCGCGTGGTTGATTGCACAATCCGCTCTTGCTCAAGGTATTTCGAACCTGCCGCGCGAAGAGACCATCATCATCGAGAATCCGCAGGGCACGATCACCAACCCGCCCTGGTTCAACATCTGGATGGTGGCGCGCGGCGGCAACTCCAACGGGCTGCAGCAGCTCGGCATGGATACGCTCTGGTACATCGATCCGGATGCCGGCATCGACGGCGTGTGGGACAATTCGCTCGCCGCCGATAAGCCGCAATACAACGCCGATTTCACCGAGATGACGGTCAAGCTCCGAGACGGCATCCATTGGAGCGACGGCGTGGAGTTCACTGCAGACGATGTAGTCTTCACGGTCCAGACGCAGATGAAGAATCCCAGCATGATCTGGGGGCCGGTTTTCCTGGCGAGCGTCGACACCGTCACGGCGCCGGACAAGCACACCGTGGTCTTCAAGCTCAAGCGGCCCAACTCGCGCTTCCACGCCACGTTCACGGTGCGCTGGAACGCGGCCTGGATTATGCCGAAGCATGTGTTTGAAAAGGTGGAAGACCCGACCAAGTTCGACTTCAACCCGCCAGTCACGATCGGTCCCTACAAGCTTCACAGTTTCGATCCGAACGGCAAATGGTACATCTGGGAGAAGCGCGAGGATTGGCAGCGCACGTCGCTTGCCCGCCATGGCGAGCCGGGCCCGAAATATGCCGCCTATATCGACCCGGGCCCGCCGGACAAGCGCGTCATCCTGCAGCTCAATCACCAGCTCGACATCATCCACGACACGTCGCCCGAGGGTGTGTTCACACTGATCAAGCAGTCGCCGACTTCGCAGGGCTGGTTCAAGGGCTTCCCCTACGCCCATCCCGATCCGACGCTGCCGGCGGTCATGTTCAACCATCAGGTCGAGCCGTTCCAGAACGCCGACGTGCGCTGGGCGCTGGCGCTGCTGATCGACATCAAGGCGGTGTCGATGGCCTCCTACCGCGGCGCGGCTACGATCTCTGCGATCGGTGTTCCGCCGACGGGCCTCTACGGCGAGTATTATTTCGATCCGCTCGAGCAGTGGCTTACGGATTTCGAGATCGACACGGGCAAGCAGAAATACAAGCCTTACGACCCGACGGTCGGCCAGCAGATCGCCGATATGCTGAGGCCGTCGATGGGCGAGCAGATCCCGACCGATCCCAAGGAGATCGCGAAGGCCATCGGCCGCGGCTGGTGGAAGCCCAACCCGGAGGCCGCTACTGAGCTTCTGGAACGCGCCGGCTTCACCAAGCAGGGCGATCAATGGCTGAAGCCGGACGGCACGCCCTTCTCGATCACGCTTCTGGTCGAAGGCGACCAGCGGCCGGTCATGACCCGCGCCGGCACGATGATCGTGCAGCAATGGCGCCAGTTCGGCATCGACGCCAAGACGCAGGCCTACCCGTCGGACTTCTTCCCGCGCGTCGAATCCGGCGACTTCGAGGCCGCGATCGCCTGGAGCGTGGAGACCTGGGGCGGCCACCCCGACCTGTCCTTCTTCCTCGACAGCTGGCACTCGGAATTCCTGAAGCCGAGGGGCGAGCGCCAGCCGCCGCGCAACCGCCAGCGCTGGACGCATCCGGAACTCGACAAGATCATCGAGGAGATCCGCACGATCGACTTCGACGATCCGAAGGTACAGGAGCTCGGTCAGGAATATATCAAGCTCGCGGTCAGGGAGATGCCGATCATCCCGCTGATGTCGTACAATGTGTTCACGATGATGGATACGACCTATTGGACGGGATATCCGAGCGCCGATGATCCCTACACCAACCCGGTGTCGAACTGGGCGAACACCAAATACATGTTCGTCAGGCTGAAGCCCGCCAAGGCCCAGTAGCGGCGGACAGGGAGCGAGGCGGCACTCCCCCGCCTCGCTCCCGAACAGGTGTAAAATGAAATGATGCAAGCCGCGGCACGGTCGAAGCGATGAGAACCTACGCGCTCTATCTCGTCAGACGCTTCGCACAATTCCTTCTGGTCGTCTTCATCGGCATCAACATCGCCTATCTCATCACCCACCTCACGCCGGTCGATCCCGTCGAGCAGGCGATCAGTTCCGTCACCATGTTCGGCCAATCCAGCCCCGAGATGGTCGAGGTGATGCGCAAGACGCTGCGCGAACTCTATGGTCTGGAGGGTTCGCCCTGGGAGCAGTACGTCTCTTTCTGGAGGCGCATGGCGACGGGCGATTTCGGGCCGTCGCTATCGGCGTTCCCGACGCCGGTCTCAACGCTGATCTGGCAGGCGTTGCCATGGACTTTGGGACTGCTCGTCTCCTCGACGCTCATCGCCTGGATTGTCGGCAATTTTCTCGGCGGCCTCGCCGGCTACTATCGCAAGAACAGCCTGCTCAAGGCCCTGGGCATCCTGGCCATGAGCCTGCAGCCGATCCCCTACTACATCGTCGCCTTCATCCTCCTCGTCGTCTTCGGCTACCTCTGGCCGGTCCTTCCGATCAGCGGCGGCGCCGAGATGAACATCGACCGGCAGGGCTTTGCCTTCGCCGCAAGCATCGTCAGGCATTCCATCCTGCCGGTGCTGTCGCTTGTGCTGGTAGGGCTGGGCGCGTGGTTCATCGGCATGCGCTCGCTCGTCTCCAACATCGTGACAGAGGACTACGTCACTTATGCGGAACTCGGCGGCGTCGATCGCCGCCGCATCCTGTTCTCCTATGTCATGCGCAACGCGCTTTCTCCCCAGTTGACCGGGCTCGCGCTGTCGCTCGGCGCCATCTTCAACGGCGCGATCATCACCGAATTCGTGTTCGGCTACCCCGGCGTGGGCACGCTGCTGGTCCGGGCCGTGAATTCGGGCGACTACAGCCTGGTGCTCGGCATTACATCGGTTTCAATCATCGCGGTGGCGACAGCGATCCTGGTCATCGACATCATCTACCCGCTGCTCGATCCCCGCGTGGCGCGGAGCTGACCTGATGCTGAGGACAGTCCGCGACCTCTTCCGCTACAACCTCGAATTCGCGCTCGGCGCGATCCTGATCCTGATCGTTTTCGCTTTCGCGGCCGCCTCGTTCTTCTCGCCCTATTCGCCGATGGACATTTATGTCGTCGCGCCGGACGTGCCGCCGTCTTGGGCCTATCCGTTCGGCACCAATTCGCGTGGGCAGGACGTGTTCTGGCAGCTTACGGTGGCCATCCGCAACTCGCTGCTCTTCGGCATTTCCGTCGCCCTGATGAGCCGCGTCCTGTCGCTGCTGATCGGGCTGGTCGCCGGCTACGCCGGCGGCATCACCGATCGCATCCTGATGACGATCAACGACACCTTCGTCGTGATCCCGCTGTTTCCTATCCTGGTGCTGTTCTTCTTCATGATGCGCGACAACATGTCGTGGCCGATGCTTGCCATCGCCATGGCCTCGCTCGGCTGGCCCTACGACGCGCGGCTCATCCGCTCTGTGGCGCTCAGCCTCAGGACGCGCGAGTTCACCGCGATGAGCGTCTTTTCCGGCATGAGCACCCGGCAGATCCTCGTTGAGGAGCATCTGCCCTATGTTCTCCCCATCGTCTTCTCGACCACACTCAACAACATGAACTGGTCGATCGGCCTGGAGGTGACGCTTTCGGTGATCGGCTTCACCAACATCGAGACACCGACGATCGGCACGATGATCTACTGGGCCAACCAGCACACAGCGATGGTCGCTGGCGTCTGGTGGTGGATCCTTTTCCCCGTCGTCCTGGTCATCATGACCTTCCTGGGGCTCTACCTGCTCTCCGTTTCTATGAATGAATATATCGATCCCAGAAGCCGCCTCACGCGCATGGGAGGCCAGGCATGAATGCGCGGCCGCACGCGAACGGGTCGGCGGACATCATGCTCGACGTCAAAAATCTGCGCGCCTATTACGTCATGAAGTATTTCGGCACGCAGCGCGAGGTACGCGCCGTCGATGACATTTCGCTGCGGGTCGGGAGGAACGAGATCTATGGCCTCGCCGGCGAATCGAGTTCCGGCAAGACCACCTTCATCAAGACCATCGCTGCAGCGATCCGGCCGCCGCTCACGGTCGTTGGCGGCTCGATCCGCTACAGCTTCCTCAACCGCGACATTTATAGGCTCGACCGTGCGGCGCTGTCGGCCATCCGCTGGCGCCATCTCTCCTATATCCCGCAAGGCTCAATGAACGTGCTCAATCCGGTCCGGCGTGTGCGGGAGTCCTTCAACGATTTCGCGCTTCCCCATATGGACCTGCCGAAGCGGCAATTCTTCGGGGCCATCATCGCGCATCTGGAACGTCTCCAGCTCACGCCGGGCGTGCTCGACGCCTATCCCCATGAACTCTCGGGCGGCATGCGCCAGCGCATCGCGATCGCGCTTGCAACCGTCTGCCGGCCCGATTTCATCATCGCCGACGAACCGACGACGGCGCTCGATGTGGTCGTGCAGAAAAGCGTTCTCGAGCTGATCCGCGAGGCGCAACGGGAGATCGGCTCGTCAATGATCTTCGTCACTCACGACATGGCCGTCCATGCCAACATCTCCGACCGCCTCGGCATCATGTATGCCGGGCGCCTGGTGGAGGAGGCGCCGACGGCCGAGATTTTCAGGAGCCCGAAGCACCCTTATACGCAGCACCTCATCGCCAGCCTGCCACGGATCGGCGACTTGTCGGCCAAGCGAGCGCTCACCGGCGCGCCGCCCAGTCTGGCCGAGCCGCCGAGCGGCTGCCGGTTCCATCCGCGCTGCCCGCTCGCCATGGACATCTGCCGCGAGATGCATCCCGAGCTGATCGCGATCGATCCTCGCCATCGCGTCGCCTGCCACGCCGTCAGTCCCGCTGCCCAGCGGGATGGCGTGTTCGAAGCAACAGCGAAACAACGGACCGGGCTCGTTCAATGACGGGCGAATTGCTGAGCCTCGAAGGGGTGACGAAGAGCTACGCGTCGGGCGGGCTGCTTGCGCGCAAAACCTTCAATGCGGTCGACGAGGTCAGTTTCGCGCTTGATGCCTCTCGCCCGGAAATCTTCGCCATCATCGGCGAGTCGGGCAGCGGCAAGACGACCCTCGCCCGCATGATCCTGAACATGGTTCCGGCGAGCGCAGGCGCGATCCGCTTCCGCGGCAAGGCGCTCGCGACTATTCGCGGCCAACGCGCGCGGCTCGATTTCATGCGCCAGGTGCAGCCGATCTTTCAAAACCCGTACGAGGCCTTCAATCCGCTGAAGCGCGTCGACCGTTATCTCTACGCCACGGCCCAACGGCTGGCGGGCGTCCGTCGCAGGGACGTGGACGGCGTGTGCGACGAGGCGCTGCGCAAGGTCGGCCTGTCGCTGACGGAGGTGCGCGGGCGCTTTCCGCACGAATTGTCCGGCGGCCAGTTGCAGCGCACCGCGATCGCCCGCGCGCTGATCTCCGGTCCCGCGCTACTCGTCGCCGACGAGCCCGTATCGATGGTCGACGCGTCGCTCAGAATGTCCATCGTAGAGCTGTTCAAGGCGCTCCGCGACGAACTCGGCGTGTCGATCGTCTACATCACCCACGACCTCGCCACCGCCTATCACATAAGCGACCGCATCATCATCATGCAGAAGGGCCGCGTGGTGGAGGGCGGCGACGCCCGGGCCGTGCTCGACGATCCGCGGCACCCGTATTCGAAACTCCTGAAAAGCGCGGTACTTTCACCCGACAACGTCGGAATCGATCCGCAAGCCACTATGCACGCCTCCGATCCCAACACCGTGCCTGTTGATGTCCGGACTGTCTGAGCACCGGCAAAGGTTTCTCTCGGCTCAGGTCGCGTTCGGCGTTCACACCCTGACGCCAGTCACTTCATCGAAGAGATGCAGCTGATCTGACGATATCTGCAGTCCGACCATGTCACCGGGGCGGACAGGCCCGCGTCCCGTTTCCACCACGACCAGTTCCGGCGTCGTTGCGGCCGTGATGAAGGTCGTGAAACCCGTGGATTCGACGATCGCGACAGGAACGTCAAAGCTGCCCTGCCCTGGTTCGGCGATGCCGATATGTTCGGGGCGAATGCCTACCGTTACCTTGCGCCCCGGCTGCAGCGGTCGGCTAACGGCCAATGTCCCTCTGACGGTACCGAGGTCCAATCTTAGGGTCTTGCCGTCATCGCCGACCGTCGCCGGAATGAAGTTCATGGCCGGCGATCCGATGAACCCGGCAACGAATTTGTTGACCGGCATGTCGTAAAGATCGAGCGGCTTGCCCTGCTGCTCGATTATGCCGTCGCGCATGACCACGACGTGGTCGGCCATCGTCATCGCCTCGATCTGATCGTGTGTGACGTAGACGGAAGTAGCATGCAGACGATCGTGGAGCGCACGAATTTCCTTCCGCATGTGAACTCGCAGGGCTGCATCCAGGTTGGAGAGCGGCTCGTCGAAGAGAAAAGCCTTCGGATGGCGGATGATGGCGCGGCTCATTGCGACGCGCTGGCGCTGGCCGCCGGAAAGCTCCCTCGGATACCGACCCAAAAGATGAGACAGACCGGTGGTCGCCGCCACCTCTGCCGCAGCCTTTTTGGCCTGCGCTCTGGCGACACCCCGGATACGTAGGCTGTAGGTGAGGTTCTCCTCCACCGTCATATGCGGATAAAGCGCATAGGACTGGAAGACCATCGCAACGTCCCGCTTGCGGGGCGGCACGCCGTTCATCTGCTGGCCTGCGATCTTCAGGTCGCCGGTCGAAATCTTTTCAAGCCCGGCCAGCGACCGGAGCAGGGTCGACTTGCCGCAACCCGACGGCCCGACGAGCGCGACGAAAGTGCCTTCGGCTATCGAGAGATCGATATCCTTCAGCGCATGGAAGGAGCCGTAATGTTTGTTGACGCCGCGCAATTCGATCTGAATCGTCATTTGAGGGCTCCAGAGGTGAGGCCGGACACGATGCGTCGCTGCAGAAGAACGAAGATGGCCAGGATGGGCGTCACATACATCGTGGCGTAGGCCATGATGTTGTTCCACTCATTGGTGTTCGGCCCCATGAAAGAGTTCAGCCCGACGCTTGCCGGCTGAAGCTCGGCGGCCTGAATGATCGACTTCGAATAAACGAATTCTCCGAAGGCCTGCATGAAGATGAGGAGGGCGCTAACGAGGATGCCGTTTCGCGCAAGTGGCAGAACGATGCTGAAAAAAGCACCGATCCGGGAATTGCCATCGACAAGCGCGGCTTCCTCGAGTTCCTGCGGAACGCCCATAAAGGTCGCGCGCACAAGCACGACGAAGAAAGGCATGCTCTTTGCCGCAATCGCGATGATGACCGCCAGGCGCGGATATTCCAGCATTCCGAGCTGCGAAAATCCGACAAAGATCGGCGTGATCATCAATGACGCCGGAAGAACCTGCAGCATGAGGATCAGGAAAAGCCCTACATCCACCCAGGCATTGCGGTAGCGCGCCAGCACATACGCGCAGCCGACGCCCAGGACGGAAATCAGCGCGACCGAGCCGACCGCAATGACCAGCGAGTTCCACAGATACCGCCCCATGTTCCGGCTTTCCCAGACGAAGGCGTAGGTGCTCCATTGCGGGGAGGCCGGCCAGAAACTGGGCGGCGTCGCGAACACTTCCGAGCCGCTCTTCAACGTAGTGACGTACATCCAGTAGAGCGGGAACAGGTAGATCGCGGCCATGACGATGGCGATCGCGAGCATCAGACGGTCACGTGTGGTCCCGTTCATCCGCGCACCTCATGACGCGTGGAGCGGACGTAAACCAGCGCTGCAATCATGACGAAGACGATCATGACGACCGAAACTGTGGCTCCCTTGCCGAAGTCGTACTGGCGGAACGACAGCTCCCACGCCCAGTACTGCGTCACGTTCGATGCGTTGTTCGGCCCGCCGGATGTGATCGCGGCGAAAAGGTCGAACTGCTGCAGCGTGAAAATGAGTCCAAGCGCGACGATGGCTCCGATTGTCGATCGCATCGTCGGCAGCGTGATGGTCCAGAAGCGCTGCCAGGCGTTGGCGCCATCCAGTTCGGCGGCTTCGTAGAGGTCGCCCGGAATGCCCGAAAGCCCGACCGACAACAGGATCATGTTGAAAGACGTGCCGAGCCAGATATTGGCCAGGATTACCGCATAGAGCGAATAATCCGGGTCCGAGCGCCAGAAGATATTCGCGTCAATCAGCCCGGTTTCGCGCAGGATGAAGTTCAGGACGCCGAAATCACCGGACAGGATCCAGCCCCAGATGGCGCCGACGACCAGACCCGGCATGACCCAGGAAACAAGGAACAAACCTCGCAGCCATGAGGCGCCCGGGAAATTGACCCAGAAAAAGAGCGCCAGTCCGAACCCGATCAGAAACTGACCGGCGATCGAGCCGACGACGAAAATCAGCGTGTTGAGCAGGATGGGATACGTTTCAGGCTGGGCAAAGAGATCTGTGTAGTTTCTCAGTCCCACGAAAGGACGCGAGAAAGTGCCGAGGCTGAACATGTCGACCTCCTGAAAGCTCATCACCACATTGTAGACGAGCGGCAGGCCCGACATCAGGAGCAGGAACCCGAGCGGGAAGGCGACAAGGGCAATATCGAAGCCCAGGCCGTCCCGCATGCTCGAAAAGAGCCTTTTCATCGATCCTCCGCTACTCCGACGAGGGCCGCTTCCCGCTAGGAAAGCAAGGAAACGGCCCTGCCGGGAGGAACTGTGGTCACCGCTTTGGCGGTCTTCCAGCAACACCTGCAACTATCCCAGGACACCCTTGATCTTCTCGGCCGCCTGGTCGAGTGCGTCCTTGGCGCTCATCTGGCCCGTGAGCGCCGCCTGGATGGCGTCTTGAATGGCCTTGGAAATCTTTGGCCATGCCGGATGCGGGCCGCGCGGCTTGGCGTATTTCATCTGCTCCTGGAAGACCGCAAGCGCCGCATCCTTCAAGGGTTCGCCGGTCTTCGGGATCGAGATGTCCGATCGCGCAGGCAGTTGGCCAAAATTCTGGAACAGCTTGTCGTCCTGCGAGACGAAGAACTCCAGCGCCTTGAATGCCTCCTCGGGGTGTTTGGTGGTGGCAAAGATCGCCCAGTTGAAGTCGCCCATGGCCGAGGAACGTTCCGCACCCGGGTGCGGGATCGGCAGGAGTGTCACGCCCCAATCGAATTTTGCCTCCTGCACCATCCGGTCGAGTTCCCATGGGCCCGAGATCACCATTGCGGCGTTTCCGGAATTGAAGGTGCCGGTGGAATCCCATTGGCTGCGCGTCAGCGTATCGGGCGAAGCCAGCTTTTCGTCGATGATCGTCTTCCAGGTTTCCAGCGCCTTCACTGCGCCTTCGGCATTGATATTGTCGTAGCTGCCGCCGCCCATCTGGGCCCAAGGCAGAAACTGGAATGTGCCCTCCTCATTGCCTTTGGCGGAGAAAGCCAGCCCGTAGACGTTCGCGGCCGGATCGGTCAGCTTGCGCGCTGCCTCGATGAGCTCGTCCCAGGTCTGCGGCGGCTTGGCGGGGTCGAGGCCCTTCGCCTTGAACATGTCCTTGTTGTAGTAGAGCGCGATCGTGTTGGTCGCCTTGGGAATGCCGAAATTCTTGCCATCCCACATGGTCGAGGCAAGCGGCCCTGGAAAATAGTTCTCCGGCTTCACGACGGACGATTTGGCGATCATGTCGGTGAGGTCGAGGAATGCGCCGCGCGACGAGAACAACGCATGTTCGGGGTTGTCGACGGTAATGATGTCGGGGGCCTGGCCGGAGGCATAGGCCCGCATTGCCTCGGTAACGACGTCATCGAACTGGATCTGGCGGTATTCGATCTTGATGCCGTTGTTCTGGGCGTTGAATTCCTTGATCAGGTTGGGAGCGGGCTGGATGTCGCGGTCGAGAGACCAGAGCGTCAAGGTGACGTCCTCGGCCTGCGCGTTGAGGCCGAAAAACGGGCTGGTTGCGAGAGCCAGCGCGCCGATAAACGCATATTTGCGGAAACTCATCTTCTCCTCCGTTTCGTTGTTTTTCGTGACCGGTAAACTCCTCCATGCCGGTCACCATGCACGTCATCCCGGATCAGCGACGAACGCGCCTCCCCTGGCATTCTTGAGGTGATTGAGGGCAAAGACCTGGCCTGTCATTTCGAGCCCGTCGCGGTAGACGGGATCGTGCCAGCCCTCGATATCGATCGAGCCGCTCCAGCCCGCCAGGCGAAGCTCCGAAATGATGTCGGTCCAGTTGCTGTCGCCGAAGCCCGGCGTGCGCATGAAGACGAACTTCTCCTTGCCGAAGATGCCGTGCTCCCTGATCACATCCCACCGGATGGTCGCATCTTTCCCGTGGACGTGGAAAATCTTGTTCGCCCATTTGCGGATCTGGGGCAGCGGCTCGATGAGATAGACCATCTGATGGCACGGCTCCCATTCGAGGCCGATATTGCTGTCGGGCGTCTCGTTGAAGATCAGCTCCCAGGCGTCCGGATTGTGTGCGATGTTCCAGTCGCCGCTCGCCCAATTGCCGTCCATGGCGCAGTTCTCGAAGGCGATCTTCACGCCCTTGTCGGCGGCGCGCTTGACGAGTTCGCTCCAGATTTCCTTGTAGCGGGGAAGGCTGTCCGTCAGCGGCTTGTTGCGGATGCGTCCTGTGAAGCCGGCTACACAGCTCGCCCCAAAATGGTGGGCGTTGTCGATGCAATCCTTCCAGCCCTGCAGCGTCTGCAGATCGATCTCGGTTTCCTCGAGCGGGTTGCCGAACATGCCGAGGGTGGAGATGGTGATGTCGCGATCGCCAATCGCGTCCACGCAGCGTTTGCCGAGGTCGGCGAGATCCTGGCCGTTGGTCGTTTGCCAGAAAAACGGTTCGAAGCTTTCGAAACCCAGATCGGCGATTTCGCCGATGCGCTTGGCCGCATCGCCCTTGTTGGCGCTTACCATGGTGCCGATGCGGATCGATTTTGTCAGGTCGGTCATTGATGCTCCTCAGGCCGCGATCATTACGCGTTCGCGCCGGCGGGCGCTTTCGATGGCGCCGAAAACCATGGCAAGGCTCTTGATGTTGTCGCTGCCGTCCGTTTCCGGCGCGACGCCGGTGCGGATCGCGTTCAAAAAACCTTGAATGACGCTGGCGTGGCCGTGGGTATCCGCCTCGCGTGAAGGCGCGGGCACTTCGATCTGGCTCACCTCGCGCAGGAACCCCGTCTCGCCGGACACGACATGGGCGTCGATCTTGTCGACGCCGTCCCAGAGCAAGGTCCCTTTGGTGCCGATGACACGCCACGCGCTTTCCCAACTCGTGCGCGCGCCCTCCGCGCACCAGGAGCCGCGATAGGTGAACGCGACATTGTCGGAAAATTCGAAAATCGCGTTGGCGGCCGCGCCATGGCGATACCAGGAACCGCGTGGATTGCTTTCATGGCAATAGACCGCCAGCGGTGTCTTTCCGGACACGAAACGCGCCGCATCGAATGTGTGGATCGCCATGTCCAGCAGCAGCACGTTGTCCATCTGCTCACGGAAACCGCCAAAGTGCGGCCCGATGAAGAAATCGCAGTGGATGCCGGTGAGTTCGCCGAGAGCGCCGCTCTCGACGACCCGCCGCATGCGACGAACGCCGGAGATGAAGCGCCTGTTCTGCACGATCGCATGGATGCGCCCCGCCCGGTGTGCAAGGGCAATCAGATCTTCTGCTTCCTCCACCGAAGCCGCCATCGGCTTCTCGCTGAGCACATGGCAACCAAATCCAAGCGCAGTGGTAACGACGCGGTGCCGCGCCGCCGGCACGACGATATCGAAAACGAGATCGGGCCGCGTCGCTTCAAGCACCGCGTTCAGATCGCTTCCGATGACTGCATCTGGGAGGGAAAATTCTTCGGCAAGCGCCTTGGCAACCGAAAGATCGAGATCGATCAACCCGACGATCTCGACAGCGTCCTTCAGGGCGGGAGTTTCGGCAAGCGCTCTCAGCCAGCCCTTGGCCATAGCTCCGCAGCCACAAACCACCGCTTTCATCGGCACGATGCTCCTCCCTCACCGGCGAATGAAGATTGCCGCCGGAAACGATTACGAACAGCTGATTTGGCTTTCGTAAACGTTTACGATAGTAGTTTGACGCTCATAACTATGTCAATGGGTGAATCGCTGGAATCAGGTGACGGGAGAAAGACGTAGGAAAATGAAGGGCATCCACCTGCTTGCCAAGCATCTTAATGTGTCGATCGGGACCGTGTCGCGGGCCCTGAACGGCAAGCCGGACGTCAATGCCGAAACGCGCAAGCGGGTGCTGGAGGCGGCGGAGGAGCTCGGATATGTCCCCAACCAGTCGGGACGTGCCCTGCGCAAAGGGGCAACGGGCGTGATCGGCTTCATGATGCAGACGGGCAGCGAGATCACCGGGCAAGGTGACACGTTCTTCATGAACGTGTTCGACGGCGTGCAGACGGTTTTTGCCCGCCATAAGCTTGATCTGGTCGCCCTGCTCTGCTCGTCGCAAGAAGATCCGAATGATTATCTCAGGCGCATCGTCGCGCGCGGGTTCGCCGACGGTCTCATCCTGTCCTCGACGAGGCGGATAGACCCGCGCTTCGATTTCCTGGCAAAGCGCAAGATCCCGTTCATCTCCCTCGGCCGCAGCCTGACCGACGTCGGCCAACCCTGGCTCGATCTCGATTTCGAAGGAATGGCCCAGGCCTCGATTGACCGCCTCGTGGCCAGGGGGCATCGGCGGATCGCGGTAACTCGCCCCCACGACGACATGAATCTTGGCTATGTTTTTGTCGATCGATGCCGGGAGGCATTGGCAAGCCACGGGCTCGCTCTCGAGGAGGACCTGATCTTCCGTTCGATGCCTAGCGAAGCTGGCGGCTACCAGATCGCTCGCGCGATCCTCGCCTGCAAGGAACGGCCTACTGCCGTCGTGCTCGTCAACGAGACGATCGCCATCGGTCTCTACCGCGGACTGGAGGAAGCCGGGGTGAAACCCGGACGGGACATTGCCGTCATCGGACGCCACAGTCCGCATGCTCGCTTCCTGTCGCCGTCACTTACGTCCTTCAGCCTCAATTTGCGCGATCTGGGCATTTCGCTGGCCGAAACTCTGCTGGCCACCATGCCGCTTTATGCCGAATCCTATCCGCAAGGCGCTTCGCGCCGGCTTTGGCCCTTGGATTTCGTTCCCGGCGAGAGCGACGCCTTTTCTCCGCAATAGCCGTACTGACCTGGCGCGAAATGCCGCGAAACATGATCGGGGCCTCAGCGCTGGGGTATCGTCGTCGTTCCCCAACTAATTTCCGCAGACCTCGCGGAACCGCTCCACGCAGGTCGTCAGGACCTCGTCGCCGGGTTTCTTCCACCAGTTTTCGGCCGAAAAGATTTCGACCTCTTGGGGACCGAAAAAGCCGGCGGCCTCCACCATTCGGCGGATCGCGGGCAGGTCGATGACGCCGTCGCCCATCATGCCGCGATCGGTAAGCATATCGCGGGTCGGCACCAGCCAATCGCAGATATGGTGGGCCATCAGCCGGTTCGGTCCGGCCCGCAAGGCCTGCGCCTTCAGGTCGGGATCCCACCAGCAGTGATAGACGTCCAGCGCAACGCCGAGCACGCCGGTCTTTTGCGGGTCGAGCGCGTCGCAAATGTCGAGCGCCTGGGAAAGCGTATTCACGCATGCCCGGTCGGCGGCGTACATTGGGTGAAGCGGTTCGATGGCGAGCGGCACCCCGGCGGCGATCGCGTCGGGCAGCACCGCGGCGATGCCCTCCACCACCATAGTGCGGGCGCCGGCGATGTCGCGCGAGCCGGCAGGAAGTCCGCCGACCACCAGCACCAGGCAATCGGCGCGCAGTGCCGCCGCTTCCTCGACGGCGCGGCGATTATCGTCGATTGCTGCCCTGCGCCCTTCGGCGTCGGGCCCCGGGAAGAAGCCGCCACGGCACAGGCCGGTCACTTGCAGCCCCTCCTCCCGCACGATGCGCGCCGCCTCATCCAGCCCGGCGGCGGCGACCTGATCGCGCCAGGGTGCAATGGCGCGGATGCCATGGCGAAGGCAACCTTCCACCGCCTCGGCGAAACCCCATTGCTGACGCACTGTCGCGAGATTGATTGACAGGCCTTCCACGATTTCGGTCATGACGTTGCTTTCCTGATTTCGAAGGAGGCGGACCAGGGCCGGCTCAATGTCGCATCATGCCGCGGTTTCCCAGCGCAGCAGGCGGGAGACGCCGCGCCGCACCGGCGGCAGCGCGAGCAGGATGACCAAGAGCGTCGCTATCCAGAGCACCATGCTGATCGGTCGGGTGAAGAAGGGCGTCAGGTCGCCGTCGGCGAGCACCAGGGCCCGGCGCAGGTTCTTGTCGAGGATTTCGCCGAGAATGATGCCGAGCACCAGCGGCGCCATCGGATACTTCATCTCGCGCAAGACGAAGCCGAGAATGCCGAAACCGATCATGACATAGACGTCGAACAGCCGCTGCGTGATGGCATAGGGCCCGATGACGCACAGCACGAAGATCACCGGCATCAGCCGCTCGCGCGGCACGCGCAGGACCTGCAGGAGAGGACGGGTCAGAAGAAGGCCGATGACGCCGATGGCAACCGTCGCCAGCATGACCATCCAGACGACCTGGAACACGAAGTCGGGCGCCTCGATCATGATCAGCGGCCCAGGCCTGATGCCATGAATCAGCATCGCCGCGAGCAGCACCGCCGCCGGCGCGGAGCCGGGAACAGCAAGCGTCAGCGCCGGGATCAGCGCGCCGGGGATTGCCGTGTTGTTGCCGGTCTCCGCAGCGATGAGGCCCTCGATCGAACCCTTGCCGAACTGCTCTTTCTCCTTCGATCCGCGGCGGGCGGCGGCGTAAGAAATCCAGGCGCCGATATCCTCGCCGACACCGGGAATGATGCCGACGACCGTGCCGATCACACCGGAGCGGCCGATGGTGCGCTTGTAGCGCCATAGTTCAGAGAGCTTCGGCAGTACACGACCGACGGACCTGGCGGCCAGCTCCGGCGCCCGGTTCTTCATCACGGTCAGGACTTCGGCGAAACCAAAGGCGCCAACCAGCGCTGGGATGAGCGCCAGCCCGCCGGCCAGATCGGGGATGCCGAAGGTGAGCCGATCGTAGGCATGAATGCTTTCCTGCCCGACCATGGCGACCATCAGGCCGAGAAAGCCGGAGATCCAGCCCTTCAGTGCATCGTCGAACGAAGTCATCTGCCCGGCGATGACGATGCCGAAGATGGCGAGCCAGAAATATTCGTATGAACCGAAGCGCAGTGCGAACTCGGCAAGCAGCGGCGCTATGGCTGCAAGAAACAGCACGCCGATGAAGGTGCCCATCATGGATGCGGTGGTGGCGATGCCCATCGCCTCGCCGCCGCGGCCCGAACGTGCGAGCGGAAAGCCGTCGAGCGTGGTTGCCGCATTGGCAGGCGTGCCGGGGATGTTGAGGAGGATCGCCGAGCGCGAACCGCCATAGATCGCTCCGACATAGACGGAGATCAGGATCAGGATCGCTTGGGCGGGCGGCAGCTGGTAGGTCAGCGTGGTTAGAAGCGCCACGCCCATGGTTGCGGTCAATCCCGGCAGCGAACCGATCAGTATGCCGGCAAGCGTCGCCCACAACACATTGAACAGCGTGGTGAAATTCGCGAAGACGGTGAACGCGTTGCCGAGTTGGACGAGGCCGTCAAGCATCGCGGGATCGCCCTTCGCTCACGGCAGCCGCACCAGGAACAGCCGCTCGAACAGGAGTGGCACAAGGATAGCGGCGGCGGCGGCAAGCACGGCCGCAATGGCGAGCTTCCGTGCCCGCGCCGGTGGCGGATCGTCTCGCTGCCATTCGAACGCGGCGACAAAAGCAAAGACGAAAAAACCGGTCGCGAGCCAGAAAGGGACGCGACCGACAAGGCCGGCTGCATAAGCCAGGCAGATCCCGAGGCAGGCGAGAAGACGCCGGCGCGCAGCACGAACATCAGCCGCCTCCTGCGGGTCAAGTGCGGGTGCGGGCGCACGAAGAGCCGCCGAAAATGTGGAGCGCAGTGCAAGTGCCGCGCCGAGCACCGCAATAATGATAGCGAGAAAACCGGGCACAAGTCCGGGGACGGTCCAGGGATTGATCCGCCGTGTCTCGAAGCGGGGCATACCGACCGCTTCCATGAGCACCGCCAAGCCAAACGCCACCAGGATCAGGCCTGTGACGAGGTCAGCGCGTATCAATTGTCTGTCTTGCATCACACCGGATCGTCGACTTGGGAAAGTCTAGGAGAAGCCGCGGGGCGTCGGGGCGCCCCGCGAGCGACACGCTCAGCGTGGCGGAATGCCAACGCTGGCCGGATCGACCTTAGCCTCATTGCGCTCCCACAGGCCCCAGGCGAATCCTTTATCGCCGGCATGGCCGCTTCCTTTGCCTCCTCGCCTCGCACCACGGCAACGATGGCGCCGCGGCTGGTCGCATAATCCTGCAAGGCCTTGGAGTTGGCTATCTTGTCGTCCCAGATCATATCGAGGGTCTGCAGAACCTCGTTCGGCGTTCCGGCCGGTACGAAGATGCCGAAATAGTTGTCCGATGCCGGGAAATCCGGGAGGATTGTGGTAATGGCCGGGATCTCGTCGACTCCCTCCAGCTTGAGCGGCTTGGTGCCGACAACCGCGAGCGGACGGATCCGCCCGGCGCGGATCATCTCCGCCTGTTCGACCGCAAGCTGGGTGGTCACCTCGGTCTCGCCTCCGGCGGTGGCGATGACGGCCGGATTGCCGCCGTCATAGGTGACATGGCGAGCCTCGACGCCGGCGCCGGTCGAGAACGCGCCAAGCGCGGCCCCTCCGGAAGAGTTGATGCCGGCCGTTGCAACGGTGACGGTGCCCGGATTGGCCTTCATGGCCTGAATCAGGTCTTCGAGGGTCTGGTAGGGCGTGTCGGCGTTGACGCCGATCACCGAGGAGTTGATGACGGCGAGATAGAAGTGCCAGTCGTCGAGCCTGGTGTCGAGCAGGCCGGTGACGGCATAGGTGCCGACGTCCTTGGCCGCGCCCGATGCCCAGGTGTAGCCCTCCTTCTCTGCTTCGAGCACCGACTTGGTGCCGATCGAACCGGAAGCGCCCGGCTGGTTGACGACGACCACGGTCTGTCCCAGTGCCGATTCGAGCTCGGTGGCAAGCAGGCGAACCACCTGATCGGTCGAGCCGCCGGCGCCCCAGGGCACCACGATCGTCACGGGTTTCGTCGGTTTCCAAGGGTAATCCTGTGCCTGGGCGGCGGCCATCGGCATCAGAGCCATGGCTGCGGCCAGTATCAGCTTGTAGAACATGTCCTTTTCCTCCCTAACAGTGGCTACCGGCCTGCGGTACCGTTGTCCGTTCGCAGGTCGGCCCTGGCCGCCTCACGTTATTCCGTGCACCGCCAGTACCTTGGCCATTCGCGCAGCCGCCCGCTCCGGATTATGGAGCACACGCGCGTGATCGGCGAAACGGAAGAGGTCGGCTAGGTGGAGCAGTGAGCGGGCGCTCTCCTGTCCGCCGACCATGACGAAATGATCCTGGAGACCGTTGAGGTAGGCGAGAAAGACAACGCCGGTCTTGTAGAAGCGGGTGGGCGCTTTGAAGATGTGCCGCGACAGCGGCACAGTCGGCTCGAGGATGTCGAAGAACTCGTTCTGGCTGCCGCGTCCGAGCGCGGCGAGACTGGCGGAGGCTGCCGGCGCGATGGCGTCGAAGATGCCGAGCAGGGCATCGGAATGGCCTTCCGCGTCTCCGGCTATCAGTTCGGCATAGTTGAAGTCGTCGCCCGTATACATGCGCACGCCGCCGGGCAGACGCCGGCGCATGGCGATTTCCTTTTCCTTCGATAGGAGCGAGATCTTGATGCCGTCGATCTTTGACGCATGCGCAGCCAGCACATCGAGACAAATGTCCATCGCCGCCCAATGGTCGGCGGAACCCCAATAGCCTTCAAGCGCCGGATCGAACATCTCCCCGAGCCAGTGGATGATGACCGGCTCCTTCACCTGTGCGAGTACCCGGTCATAGACACGCGCGTAATCGTCGGGGCCTTTCGCCGCCGCGGCGAGCGCCCGGCTCGCCATCAGGATGATGCGTCCGCCGACGGCCTCCACCGCCTCGACCTGATCCTCATAGGCGCGAATGACATCGTCGATCGTGACATCGCGGCCGGGAGCGAGATGGTCGGTGCCCGCGCCGCAGGCGACCACCGCGCCAGGCCGGGCTTTAGCCTCGGTGACCGAGCGGGTGATCAGTTCCCGCGCTTCCGGCCAGCCGAGTCCCATGCCACGCTGGGCGGTATCCATCGCTTCCGCCACCGCCAGCCCCAGATCCCACAGGTAATGGCGGAACTGAAGCGTCTTGTCCCAATCGATAGCCGGCATCAGCCAGGGATCATTGTCGGCAAGGGGATCGTCAACGACATGGGCGGCGGCAAACGCTATGCGCGGAAAGGAGGCCGCATCGCGGCGTTCGATGCGGATCGGCTCGCCCGTCATGGCGTAGGTCTCGATCCGCCGGTCGGCGGTGGGCAGCCGGATTTCGGTCATCATACGTCCAGCGCCGGAATGTCGAGCCAGCGCCGCTCCTTCCAGCTTTTCAGGCCGAGTTCGGCGAGTTGTACGCCCTTGGCGCCCTCGACGAGGTCGTATTTCCACGGACCGTCCTCGGCGACGTGGCGCAGGAACAGTTCCCATTGCTCCTTGAAGCCGTTGCCGGAAGGCCAGTTGTCCGGCACCTCCTCCCAAGTGTCGAAGAAGTCGATGGTCTGCGGGATGTCGGGATTCCATACCGGCTTGGGCGTGTTGACCCGGTGCTGGGTCCAGCATTTCGTCAGCCCGGCGACCGCTGAGCCGTGGGTGCCGTCGACGTGGAAGGTGACGAGGTCGTCGCGGCGCACCCGCGTAGTCCAGGAGGAGTTGACCTGCGCGATGACGCCCCCGTCGAGTTCGAAAGTCGCGTAGGCCGCGTCATCGGCATCGGCGTCGTATTTGCGGCCCTGTTCGTCGACGCGGGTCGGAATGTGCGTCGCGCCGAGGCAGGAGACGGACTTCACCTCGCCGAACAGATTGTCGAGCACGTAACGCCAGTGGCACAGCATGTCGAGGATGATGCCGCCGCCATCCTTCCTGCGGTAATTCCAGGAAGGACGCTGAGCCGGCTGCCAGTCGCCTTCGAACACCCAGTAGCCGAATTCGCCGCGCACCGAGAGCATGCGGCCGAAGAAGCCGGATTGGCGCAGCATTGCGAGCTTCTTCAGGCCGGGCAGGAACAGCTTGTCCTGGACGACGCCGTGCTTGATGCCGGCTGCCCTCGCCTTTCTGGCGAGCGCCAGGGCGACATGCAGTTTGTCGGAGATCGGCTTTTCGCAATAGACGTGCTTGCCGGCATCTATGGCGCGGCCGATGAGTTCGGCGCGCATCTGGGTGGTCGCGGCATCGAAGAATATCTCGTCCGCGCGATTGGAGAAAGCGGCCGCAAGGTCGGTAGTCCAGCGCTCGATGCCATGCGCTTTTGCGATCGCCTCGACCCTGCCGGCATTGCGTCCGACCAGGATCGGATCGGGCATCAGGCGGTCGCCGTTCGCCAGCGCCACGCCGCCTTGCGCGCGGATCGCCACGATCGAGCGGATCAGATGCTGGTTGAGACCCATGCGGCCGGTGATGCCGTGCATGATGATGCCGATGCGCCGCTCAGCCATTCTTCGCGCCTCCCTCGCGCCAGGCGTCCGTGAAACACCTGCTGATACCACCCGGCCAGTTCGGCCTGGCTTCAAGTAACTATCCGGTTACAAGATTGACTCGGAAATCCACCCTGGTCAAGGGGTCCTTTCCAATCAGGGTTTCAGGTAACCGAGCACGACGTCGACGATATGAGCGCCGCGCTCCTTTAGGGCGGCATCCGCGTTAAGATCGCGGCCGAAGATGGTCGACAACGTCCAGCGGTTCGACAGGTAGAAGAAACCGAGCGAGGCGATCGTGACGTAAAGCTGGACCGGATCGACGCCGGAGCGGAACAGCCCTTCGCGCGCTCCGCGCGCCAGCAGTCTGTCAATCAGCCCGATCAGCGGCGAATGAAGATCCTGGATGCGCTTCGAACGTTTCAGGTGGCGTGCCCGCATCATGTTTTCGGTATTGAGCAGCGACAGGAACTCCGGATTCTTCAGGAAATACTCCCAAGTGAAGGTCACCAGCCGCCGCATGCCTTCGTCCGGCGGCAAATCCTCCAGGTGCAGCTTGCGTTCAGCAACGCGGATGCCCCGGTAGGTCTCCTCCAGTACGGCGAGGTAGAGGTCCTCCTTGTTGCCGAAATAGTGATAGAGCATCCGTTTGTTGATCTTCGCCCGCGCCGCGATTGCATCGACACGGGCGCCGCCAAAACCTTCGGTCGCAAATTCGCGGACGGCTGCATCGAGGATCGCTGCGCGAGTGCGCTCCGGATCGCGCGTAGCACCTGCAGTGCTTGAACCGCGTCTGTTCTTTGCCAGCTTTTCATCAGCGGCTGGTATGGCCGTACCGGCGGCGGTCGCCGCTTCGTCCGTCTGCGTCATGCCCCGCCCCGCCTGATTACCCGCCACCATGAGCCCGCAAAGTTGGGGTTTCGTCAATGAGCCGGCTCAGCCGGTCGGTATCCGGGTTCATATCCGCGCGGCCTCGGCCGGCGCCTGTTCGATGCGGGGAGCCCCGCCAGGGATCTCACCGGCGTCGCGGCTGATCACGAGCCCGTCGCCGCCGAAGACGTGGCAGGCGGCCTCATCCAATTCTATACCCACCCGCTCGCCGGACCGGACGGCGGCCTGGCCCTTGATCTCGACGACAATTGTTTCTCCCGAGAGCAGCGCGATGTAGAGAAAGGTCTCGCCGCCGAGATGCTCCGCGATCTGCACCTCGCCGGTGAGCATGGCGCCAGCCGGATCGATGATCCTGAGATGCTCCGGCCGGACACCGAAGGTGACCTTTTCTCGATCCGGCCGGCGAGCACCCGCTGCCGGGAAGGTCAGATCGAGGCCGGACCGCCCCCGGATGCGTGTCTCGCCGCCCTCGCCGGCAATCATCTCCGCGGCAAGGAAATTCATGCGCGGCGATCCGATGAAGCCGGCCACGAACAGATTGGCGGGGTGGTTATAGAGGTCGAGCGGCGTGCCGACCTGCTCGATCACGCCGGCGCGCAGCACGACGATGCGGTCGGCTAGCGTCATCGCCTCGACCTGGTCGTGGGTGACGAAGATCATCGTCGTCCCGAGCCTGCGGTGCAGCTTATTGATCTCCACCCGCATCTGCACCCGAAGTTCGGCGTCGAGATTCGAGAGCGGCTCGTCGAATAGGAAAATCCGCGGCTCACGGACGATGGCGCGGCCGATGGCGACGCGTTGGCGCTGCCCGCCGGAGAGCTGTCCCGGCCTGCGGTCGAGAAGCGCGTCGATCTGGAGAATTTCGGCGGCCTCGGCCACCCGCTTTTTCGTCTCCTCGCGCGAGGCGCCCATGGTCTCGAGGCCGAAGGAGAGGTTCTTGCGCACCGTCATATGCGGATAGAGCGCGTAGGACTGGAAGACCATGGCGAGGCCGCGTTTGGCGGCGGCAATGTCGTTGACCAGTTGGCCATCGATGTAGACTTCGCCCGCGGATATCCCCTCCAGCCCCGCGATCATCCTGAGCAGTGTCGATTTCCCGCAGCCGGATGGGCCGACAAAGACCACGAACTCGCCATCCTCAATCGTCAGGTCGACCCCGTGGATGACTTCCACCGAGCCGAACCGCTTGACGACGTTGCGCAGTTCCAGGCTTGCCATTACGCCACCTCCCTGTCCGGCCGGGGGAGCCAGCCGGCATAAAGCGGATGATCCCGTCCGATCGGCAGGCGTACCGCCTCGCCCGTGCGCGCCGAGTGATAGGCGGCGGTAATGAGTTCCAGCGAAGGCCGCGCATCCGCGATTGAGACTGGCAGTGCACCACCTTCGGTGAGCGCGCGGTGCAGCCGCAGGAACTGGCCGGCATAGCGCTCGGGCTGAGGCTCGACCTCCGCGACCGCCGCATCGATGGCTCGCTGGCGTTCTGGATCGGCAGCGATGAAGCGCCACGGCGCAGTGCCGGGATTGTACGGGCTGCGATTGCTCTCTGCCGTCAGGCCATCGAAGCAAAAGCGCAGCCGCGACATGTCCTCCTCCGCGCCGAGCGTGACTGACAAAGTGGCAAGCGAGCCATCCGCCATCTCAAGCACGGCAGCCGCGCAATCCTCTGTCTCGATCGGATTCACCCGCGTCGAGGTGCGGGCGAAGACGCTACGAGCCGGACCAAGCACATGCGTCAGAATATCGTGGTTATGGATAGCGTGCGTGACCAGGCAGCCGCCTAGCTCGGTCGCCCAGCGGCCGCGCCATGGATTGTCGTAATAGGCCGGCAGGCGTCGCCAGTGCGTCTCCACGGTCGCGGCATAGGCCTTGCCGACGAAGCCCCGCTCGCGCAGGTGGAGCAATTGCGCAATGCCGTCGGAGAAGCGGTACTGGAACACCGGGCAGACCCTTCTGCCGCTCTGTCCCTCGATCTCGGCCAGCGCATCAGCTTCGGCGAGCGAACTGGCGAAGGGTTTCTCCACCACCACGTGACGGCCGGCCAGCAGCGCCTTGCGGGCTTGCTCGAAGTGCAGCGCCGACGGAGTGCAGATGTCGACGATGTCCAGGTCGTGTTCAAGGAACGCATCGAAATTCCCAACGGACACTCGCACTCCATGCTCGCCGGCAATCGTCGCCGCCCGTCCCGCATCGATGTCGCAGAGCGCCTCGACCGAATAGAGGTCTGGCAGTTCCTGGTAGCCCTTGATGTGGCCGACGCCGACGCCGCAGCCGACCACGCCGACCTTCAGACGCCTGCTCATGCCGTTTTCTCCGGAGGCCTGCTGCCGCCGATGCGGGCGGCTTTGGCCTGCGCCGTCAGAGCGAGTTCCGTGGCGAGAAAGCAATGTTCTTGCGGCATCGCCGTCTCGGTCCGGTTCAGCACATCGTCACGCAGCTGCTCGCCATAGGTGATCTTTGTCCGAGAGCAGTCAATGTGGCGCGTGCCCGTGTGATCGACGAGGAACAGATGATCGCCGCCTGGCCTGCCGGCGATGTCGATATATTTGCGGAGCTCAATCGTCCCTTCGGTGCCGAGAATGAACAGCCGCCCGTCGCCCCAGGTGGGCAGGCCGCCGGCGGTGAACCAGTCGACGCGGATATAGCCGGCGGCGTGGTCGGAGCGCAGCACTATGTCGCCGAAATCCTCGAATTCGGGTGTGTCAGGGTGATCGAAATTGGCGACCTGGCTGGCGACGATTTCGGCCCGGTCGCTGCCGGTGAAGAACAGGAACTGCTCGACCTGGTGCGAGCCGATATCGGTGAGAATGCCGCCTGTGCGCTCGCGTTTCCAGAACCAGTCGGGACGCTGGTAGTTGCCGATGCGGTGGGGACCGAGACCGATCGTCTGCAGCACGCGACCGATAGCACCGGCCCTGACCATTTCGCCGGCAGCGACCGTAGCCGGCTGGGTGTAGTGCTCGGAATAGAGAATGGACAGGATTCGGCCGGTCTCGGCTTGCGTCCGGCGCAGTTCGGCGAGTTGCTCCAGCGTCGTCGCGCCCGGCTTGTCCAGCATCACGTCCTTGCCGTGGCGCATGGCCCTGACCGCCATCGGCGCCCGGTCCGCAAGGATCCCGGCCCCGATCACCAGGAGGATTTCAGGGTCGTCGAGGATTGCGCGCTCGTCGGCTACGCGCCTGGCGTCCGGGAACTTCGCAGCATAAGCGGCGGCCAGATCGTCCTCCGGCGCGAAAAAGGCCTTCAACCGGCAGCCGGCTTCAATCATGACCTCCGTCTGGCCGTAGATGTGGCCATGATTCAGGCCGATTGCGGCGAATGCAAATCCAGGCGATCCCATCACTATCCTTTCATGTTCAATAGCCAGCTCAGCGTTTCAGCGCGCCCAACGCGACGCCCCTGATGATGAGGCGCTGGAAGGCAAGAAAGACGAAGAAGACCGGCACCAGCGACAGAGTCGACATCGCGAAGAGCTGGCCGAAGCGGGATTCGCCGGTGGCGTCGACGAAGGCGCGCAGCGCCAGCGGCACCGTATAGTCGCGCATATCGTTCAGATAGATCAGCGGCGCGAGGAAGTCGTCATAGGTCCAGATGAAGGAGAAGATGGCCGCCGTGGCAAGCACCGGCGTCGAAAGCGGCAGCATGATGCGCCAGTAGATGCGCCATGGCCCGCAGCCATCCATGATTGCCGCCTCGTCGATCTCGCGCGGAATGCCGCGGAAGAACTGCACCATCAGGAAGATGAAGAAGGCGTCGACGGCGAGGAAGCGCGGAACCACCAGCGGCAGGAAGGTGTCGACCCAGCCGAGCCTCAGGAACAGGATGTATTGAGGCACCAGGGTGACGTGATAGGGCAGCATCAGCGTGCCGAGCATCAGCGCAAACCATAGCCACTTCAGGCGGAAGTTCAGCCGCGCGAAGGCGAAGGCGGTCAACGAGCAGGCGAACAGGTTGCCGACCACCGCCAGCGACGCGATGATGAAGGAGTTCTTGTAGAACTCCGTGAAGCTGACCCTGAGTGCGTTCCAGCCCTCGGCGTAGTTGTCCCAGTCCCATTCGCCGGGGATCAGCCCAGGCTCGCTGAAGATCAGCTCCTCCGGCTTGAACGAACTGGCGATCATCCACAGCAGCGGATACAGCATGCCGAAGGCTGCGATAAGCAATATGCCGTGCCGCAGGAGCGACCTGCGCAATGCGGGGGCTTTCGATCCCGTCGCCATCTAGCGGCCCTCGTCCTCGTAATAGACCCAGTAGCGCGAGCTGAGGAACGCCAGCGCGGTGAAGATGCCGATGATGACCAGCAGTATCCAGGCGAGCGCCGAGGCATAGCCCATGCGGAAATTGGCGAAGGCTTCCTCGTAGAGATACAGCGTGTAGAAGAGCGTCGAATCGATCGGCCCGCCGGTGCCGCCCGAAACGATGAAGGCCTGCGTGAAGGCCTTGAATGCCTCGATCGTTTGCAGCACGAGATTGAAGAAAATGACTGGCGCGAGCAGCGGCAGCGTTATGCGGAAGAACTGCCGCATCGGACCGGCGCCGTCCATGGAAGCAGCTTCATAAAGGTCCTGCGGAATCTGCCGCAGGCCGGCGAGAAAAATGATCATCGGCGAACCGAACTGCCAGATGGCGAGCATCACAAGTGTCGACAGCGCGTAATTCGGATGCGTCACCCAGGACGGGCCGATGAATCCGGTCAGCGCCAGAAGCTGGTTGACCAGGCCCGCCTGCCCGAAAATCTGCCGCCACAGAACGGCCACCGCAACCGACGCGCCGAGCAGAGAGGGCAGGTAAAAAACGGCGCGGTAGAAGGAAACGCCCCTTACGCTTCGGTCGAGCGCCATAGCGAGCGCAAGGGCTGCGGCAAGCTTCAGCGGCACCGACCACACGACGTAGGTGAAGGTGACGGATAGAGCCGTCCGCAGACGGGAGTCGCTGAAGAGGGCATAGGAATAGTTCTTCAGCCCGGCCCAGCGCGGCGCGGTCAGGAGATCGTAGTCGGTGAAGGAGAGATAGAGCGACGCGATTGTCGGACCGAGCGTCAGGCCGAAGAAGCCGATCAGCCAAGGCGTCAGGAACAGGTATCCGGCGGCGTTGCGCTGGAACGAGCGGACGATGCGATCGCGCAACGCGGGCGGCGCGACGGCGCGTCGCCCTTCTCCGATTGCGGTTGATGCCACCGGGCTGCTCCGACGGGTCAGCTTCGCGCCAGCGTGTCCTTGGCTTTTTCGTAGAACCGCTTGGCGCCTTCCTCAACGCTGAGCTGACCGAAAGCTACAGCTTCCCAACCCGGTCGCATGGCCCGGTCGACCTCGCCGGCATTCTTGGGCGGCGGCGGCGGCAGCGGTCCTACCGATTTGGCGACCACGTTCAGATAGTCGATGATCGCGGTTTCCGTCTCACCAAGATTGGAGACCAGGCGCTCGCGTATGCTGGCGTCGCCGGAAACGCCGCGCTCGATCTGCAGGATGTCGTTGGCCTCGGGATCGGTGATGAAGAAATTGACGAGCTTCGCCGCCTGGTCCTGGGCGGCCGACGACGCGGCCATGGAGAGCAGCATCGACGGCTTCATGTATTGCCCCGGCTGCCCGCCCTTCTGGTTCGGAAGCATGGTAAGGGCGGCCTTGTCCTTCATCAGCTTCTGCACGGCGACCAACTGGTTCGAATGGCAGAAGTCTACGACCGAATGTCCGGTGGCGATCATCTGTGTCTCGATCGATTCGACGTCGAGCGCCTGCACGTCCGGCGGCGGCGTCAGCCCGTCCTGCTGCATCTGGTACCAGAGCGCCCAGAACTCCGTCAGGTCTTCCAGATCGAAGCCGAGCTGGCCGTCATCGGTGTAGAGCGCCTTGCCACGCTGGCGCACCCAGGTCTCGAACCAAGGCTCCTCCATGCCGCGATTGGCGATGAAATAGAGATCCTTGGGAAGCTTGTCCTTGACGTCCTTGCCTATCGCCAGCAGGTCGTCATAGGTCCACGTGATCGGGTCGGGCAGGGTGACGCCGAGTTCGTCGAGCTTGGTCTTGTTGTAGACGATCGCCATGGAATTGGCGCCCATTGAGATGCCGTAGAGCTTGCCGTCGACCTTGCCGGACTCGAGCTGGTTCTTGTCGAAATCGGCGAGATCCAGACCATTGCCGATGAATGGATCGAGTTCGGCGAGCTGGCCGCGCCGCGCATATTCGAAGATGAACCGGTAATCCATCTGGATGACGTCGGGCAGGCTGCCTCCCGCCGCCTGTGTGGCGAGCTTTTGCCAATAATCGCCCCACTGATAATTTTCGGGAGCGATGGTCACGTCGGCATTCTTCTTTTGGTAGAGGTCGACGACTTCGTTGGTGCGGCGGTCGCGGTCCGGATTGCCCCACCAGATGAGGCGAAGCCGGGTTTCGGCCTGCGCCGGAGTCATCGTTCCACCGAGAACTGCAAGCGATGCGCCGGCGGCCGTGAGGCGGCCGAAGTCCCGCCGAGAAATGCGGTTGTTCATGTGCTGCTCCTCCCTGAGCGTTCGGGCCGTCGCCCTTGGTCACGGATGCCGCCTGACAGCGGAGCCTCCGCATAGGTCGATAGTAACTCAATGGTTACTTGGCTGCAACATGGCCCGTCCGGCATTGCGCGACCGCGGCGACTACCGAGACCGGCGTAGCTGTCCGCCGGTTCCACTGCAAGATCAGGCTTGGCCCCCGCCTTCCAGCAGCGGCTTCACCGGCACGGGGCGACCGGTGCGGGCGCTCTCGACGGCGGCGATGCCGGTGAGGACCGAGATAGCGCCGGCCCGCCCGCCCGCCCGCTGCCCGAGCGGATCGGCCGCTCCCGGTTCGAACAGCATCTTTTGCAGCGCGAGGTCCCCGCCGAAATGCCCACCGGCCTGGTGGGGAATGCGGATGCGCTCCGCTTGGCCGAAATTGCGCATCACGAAAATCTCATCCTCGTCGGGCGTCTCCCATGCCTGGCGCTCATACTGGCGGACCTCGACGCGGCCTTTCGTGCCGTTGAAGGCGAGATGATGGCCTTCGATCGGCATGAAAGTGTTGAGCGAGTACGAAACCTGGACGCCGCTTTCATAGAGGATAGCCGCACTCATCGTGTCGAAGATGTCGATCTCCTCGCGGAAAACGCAGGCGTCGCGGAAATAGCCGTCCTCGCGCGACGGGTCTTCGTAGAGCATGTCGAGCCAGGGGTCGCGGCCGATGTCGATATGCAAGTCGCAGATGGAGGCGTGCGGGCAAATCTTGCAGCGGGGGCCGCGGAACGGGCCGGCGCGCCCGTAATAGCGAAGCGCACCGCGGGCGAAGACCTCCTGCGGGTCGGACGCCAGATACCAGTTCAGGAGGTCGAAATGGTGGGTGGCCTTGTGGACGAAGAGGCTGCCGGAGTGGGCGAGAAAGGCGTGCCAGCGGCGGAAATAATCGGCGCCGTGCTGGACATCGAGATACCAATGGAAATCGACCGATACGACTTCGCCGATTGCGCCGGACAGCAGGACTTCCTTGATGGCCCTCGCGGTTGGCGAGAAGCGATAGTTGAAGCCCACATCGACGCGTCGACCCGTGCGCCTCTCGGCCTCCAGAATGGCCCGGCACATCTCCGCCGTCGTGGTCATGGGCTTTTCGGTCAGCACGTCCACGCCTGCTTCGAGCGCCGCTACAATCATCTCGGCATGGGTGTCGTCGCGGCTGCAGACGATCAGCATGTCCGGTTTGGTCGCCGAAAGCATGGCGTGAGGATCGGTGAAAACCGGCGCTGCCGTGCCGATCGCCGCACGGGCGCGCTCCAGCCGCAGGGAGTTCCGGTCCGAAAGACCGACAAACTCGACCCATTGGCCGCAATTGGCGAGCAGTTCCCTGCCCCACGTGCCAGCGCCGCGATGGCCGGTGCCGACCAAGGCGACGCGCCGCTTCCGCGCGCCTTCATTCATCTGATCTTATTGCCTCCATTGGTCCGAGCTTCGGCTTCAACCGCGAGCGTAGCCCAGAGTTGTTTGAAACGCGACGTTTGGTCCATGACTGTGGATCAGCATAACGGTCATTGCAGAGTCGCCCTCGTGTCATGTTGCAACGCGGGATGATCTCGCCCTATAGAGGGTCATTCGATCGGACCCGGTGCGAATCCGGGTGGCTCTTCCGGCCGCCGATCCGCCGGACAACGCAACCGCCAACTATAAGCTTTTGAACGGATCGCCCGATCCGAGCGGTTTTGTGTTTCAATGGACTCTTCATGCATTCACTTACCGTGTACCGCGATCAGTGGTTCGGCAACATTCGCAGCGACATCCTCGCAGGTCTGGTCGTCGCCCTGGCGCTCATCCCTGAAGCAATCGCCTTTTCCATCATTGCGGGGGTTGACCCCAAGGTCGGCCTTTACGCTTCCTTCTCTATCGCGGTGATCGTCGCCATCACCGGCGGCCGTCCCGGGATGATTTCGGCGGCCACGGCGGCAACCGCGGTGCTGATGGTGACCCTGGTGAAGGAGCATGGGCTTCAATATCTCTTGGCCGCCACCGTGCTTGCCGGCATCATTCAGATCGCAGCCGGGCTGCTGCGTCTCGGCTACGTCATGCGCTTTGTGTCGCGCTCAGTGATGACGGGTTTCCTCAATGCGCTCGCGATCCTCATCTTCATGGCGCAGTTGCCGGAACTCATCGGCGTGCCGTGGCTGACCTATGTGATGGTGGCGGCCGGCCTCGGCATCATCTACCTGTTTCCACTCCTCACCAAATCGGTTCCCTCTCCGTTGGTCTGCATCCTCGTGCTGACCGCAGTCGCCATGTATTTCGGCTTCGACCTGAGGACCGTGGGCGACATGGGCGAACTGCCTTCGACGCTGCCTGTCTTCCTTATCCCGCAGATTCCGCCGAACCTTGAAACCGTGACGATCATCCTGCCTTATTCGGCGGCGGTGGCGGCGGTCGGATTGCTGGAATCGCTGATGACCGCCTCGATCGTCGACGATCTTACCGATACGCCGAGCGACAAGAACCAGGAATGCATCGGTCAAGGCATCGCCAACACCGCGACCGGATTCATCGGCGGCATGGCCGGTTGCGCCATGATCGGCCAGTCGATCATCAACGTGAAATCGGGTGGGCGCGGACGGCTTTCGACTTTCTGCGCGGGTATGTTCCTGCTGTTCATGATCGTCGTTCTCGGCGACTGGGTGAAGCAGATACCGATGGCGGCGCTCGTCGCCATCATGATCATGGTCTCGATCGGGACATTCTCCTGGTCGTCAGTAAGGAACCTCAAGCACCACCCGCGCAGTTCGTCCGTCGTCATGCTGGCAACGGTCGTGTGCGTCGTCTTCACCCACAATCTGGCGATCGGCGTTCTCGTCGGCGTTCTTCTGTCCGGCATTTTCTTTGCCTGGAAGATCGCGCAGATCTTCCGGGTCACTTCGACGCTGTCGCAGGATGGAACGGCGCGAACCTACGTCATCGAAGGCCAGGTCTTCTTTGCGTCCGCCGACGATTTCACCGCCGCCTTCGATTTCAAGGAAGCGCTTGAAAAGGTCACCATCGATGTCAGCCGGGCGCATATCTGGGACATCTCCAGCGTCGCCGCGCTCGACATGATCGTGCTGAAATTCCGCAGGGAGGGGGCGGCGGTCGATATTGTAGGACTGAACGAGGCGAGCGAGACGATCGTGGACAGGCTCGCCATCCACGACAAGCCAGGGGCGCTCGAACGTCTCATGGGACATTGAGGAGGAAGCAATGCAGAAACTGATCGCGCTGGTGGACGGGTCCGTCTATTCGCGGAGCGTTTGCGATCACGCGGCCTGGATCGCAAAACGCACGGGGTCGCCCATAGAGATTCTCCATGTCCTCGGCCGTCGCGAAACCGCGAGCGCGCCGACGGATTTGAGCGGGAGCATAGCGCTCGGCGCCCGCAGCACGCTTCTTGCCGAATTGAGCGCGCTCGACGAGCAGCGGGCAAAGCTTGCCCAGAAGCGCGGCCGCGCAATTCTTGAGGACGCCAAGGCGGCTATCGAGGCTTCCGGCGTCACCGACGTTGCCACCAAGCTGCGGCTCGGCGATATCGTCGAAACGATCGCCGAGATCGAAGCCGATGCCGATATGGTGGTGATAGGCAAGCGTGGCGAAGGCGCCGATTTCGCGAAACTGCATCTGGGCTCGAATCTCGAACGCATCGCCCGTTCGAGCCGCAGGCCGGTCTTTGTCGCGTCGCGTGCGTTCAGGCCCATCAAGAACTTTCTGATCGCCTTCGACGGCGGCGCGAGCAGCATGAAGGCGGTTGACTACGTCGCCAGAAGCCGGCTGTTCGAAGGCCTTTCCTGTCGGCTTCTGATGGTCGGGCAAAATACGCCAGAATCTCAAAAACGGCTTCAGGACGCCGATTCGATTCTTCAGGCCGGCGGATATTCCGCCAAAGCCGATATAGTTCCAGGGCAATCGGACGCCGTCATTGCCCGGACGGTCGAGACCGAAGGCATCGATCTCCTGGTCATGGGGGCATACGGGCATTCGCGCATCCGCAGCCTTGTCATCGGCTCTACGACGACCGAGATGATACGATCATGTAAGGTGCCGGTGATGCTTTTCCGTTAAGGCGCGTCACCGAGCGTGAGACGGATGCGTTCAGGCGTCGGTACGTTCTGAAGCAGCCGTCCGAGTCGACATCGCCTTTACGACAACCGCGGCATTATATCCCGGCACCATGGCCCGTTGAATCGCTAATCCCCGGCCGCCGCTTCTGGACGCGAGCTGCCCCGTTTCTCCCGCCAGCGGCTGTAACGGCGCGTTATCGCTGCGTGCACCCGTTCGCCGAGAACCAGCATGCACGGCGTGAGCATCAGCGTCAGGAAGGCAGAGAAGGCGAGCCCGCCCGCGACCGTGGTCGACAGTTCCGTCCAGTACTGGGTCGATGGCGCGCCGTACTTTATCTCGCGGGCGATGAGGTTGATGTTGAGGCCGAGTATCAGCGGCATCAGGCCCAGTACATCGTTGATGGAAGTGAGAAAGACCGGCCGAAGACGCTGCGCCCCCGTGCGCAGTGCTGCGTCCTCGGAATCACGGCCTTTTCTGCGCATCTCGTTGTAGGTGTCGATCAGGACGATGTTGTTGTTGACCACGATCCCGCCGAGCGAAATGACGCCGAGCCCGCCCATGACGATGCCGAAGGGCCGGTCCGTCAGCAACAGCCCGATCAGCACGCCGATAATGGAAAAGACGATGGCGCTCATCACCACCAGCGCCTGATAAATGTTGTTGAGCTGCGTCACCAGCACGAGGAAAACCAGCAGCACCGCGGACACGAAGGCGAGCAGGAGGAAGTTCGATGCTTCGTCGATATCTTCCTGCTGCCCAACGAAGCGCGCCTCGACGCCTGGCGGTAGTCCCTGCCGTTCGAGCGCCTGCCGCAGCTCTTCCGTCTTTTCCGCCGGCAGCGCGTCCTCCGCTACATCGCTCTCGACCGTGACGACGCGGCGGGAATCTACCCGCCTGATGATTCCGGTCTTTTCGGCCGGTTCGATTGTGACGAAATTCGTTATCGGCGTCTGGCCGCGTTCTGTGGCGATTGTCAGGCGCGACAGCCCGTCGAGCGTGCGTTCATGGGCGGGGAACCGCACCACGATATCGACCGCTTCCTCGCTGTCCTCCGGACGGTATTCGGCAAGCTTCAGGCCCCGCGTCAGAAGTTGCACGGCTTGGCCGAGCGTCGCAATGTCGACGCCGAACCGGGCCGCGCTTTCTCGGTCGACCGCGACGCGCCACTCGACGCCGGGAACGTCGGTGGTGTCTTCCACGTCGGCGAAGCCGCCGATCTCGCTCATCAGCGCGCGGGCCTGGCCGGCTGCCTTTTCGAGCGTCCTCGTGTCCGGACCGAACAGGCGCAGTTGTATCGGCTTGCCCTGGGTTGGGCCGGTCTCCTGTTCGTTCGCGGTGATGCTGACGCCGGCGATACCTGCAGTCCGCCGACGCACTTCCTCAATGATCCGGGCGGCGCGGGGCCGCTGGTCCCATTCGAGCAGGTCGAGCTGCAGAATGCCGATCGTGTCGGCTGATATCTGCTCAGCCTGTAGCCCTCCCGCCCCTCCCGCCCCTTGGTCGATGGTGCGCGAATAGATGTGCCGGATGCCGCCGACGCCGAGGATTGCATCGCCCACTTCGCGCACCAAGCGATCTTTCTCATAGACGGACAGGTTGTCGCGCGCCTTGACGGTGACCTGCACGAAGCGCGGCTCGATTTCGGGGAAGAACTCGACGCCTCGCCCGAAAAGCAGATAGGCCGCGATCACAGCGGCAAGAAGCCCGAAGGTCGCGACGAGCGTCGTCGCCGGCCAGCGCAGCAACCGCCTCAGGACGCCAACATAGAACGTCGTGACGCGGTCCAAATCCTCCAGATCGCCGGATTCGGCCGCAGACAGCGCGGTCTCCTCCTTCTGCGCCCGTGGATTTCGGCGTCCGATCAGGCTGCCCAGAACCGGAATGAAGATCAGGCCCATGGAGAGCGATGCGGTCATGATGATGATGACCGTAATCGGCAGGAACTTCATGAATTCGCCGACGACGCCTTCCCAGAACAGCAGCGGAATGAACACGCAAAGTATGATTGCCGTCGAGGCGAGGATCGGCGCCGACATGCGCTTGGCGGCGTCCTTATAGGCCTGGGCCGGCGGCTTTCCGCCAGCCATCCAGCGGTCGGCGAGTTCCGTCGTCACCACCGCCGAATCCACGAGCATCCCGAGCACCAGGATGAGGCTGAACAGCACGATGATGTTGAGTGTGTAGCCCATCCACCAAATGACGATGATGCCGGCGAAAAAAGATGCCGGGATCGACAACCCCACAAGCAGCGCATTGCGCCAGCCGAGCATGGCGACCGTCACGATCATGACGAGCAGGACCGCGGCGATGACATTGTTCTGCAGGTCGCCGAGCGTCTCGCGCACCTCCTGCGACTGGTCCTGCAGGAACGTCACGGAGACGCTGTCCGGGAGCAGCGGCCCGCTCTGTTCCAGCAGGGCCTTCACGGCCTCGACGGTCTCGATGATGTTGGCGCCGATCCGCTTCTTGACCTCCAGCGCCACGGCCGGCTGTCCGTCAATGCGGGCGAACCCGTTGGGGTCCTTGAAGCCGCGCCGTACTGCGGCGACGTCCCCCAGCCTGACGACGGTGTCTCCCACGACCTTGACCGGGATCGAACGCACGTCCTCTGGATCCTCGATCACGCCCGGAACCTTGAGCGCGAGCTTGCCCGCGCCGGTATCGATCGAACCGGCGGCGACGAGCTGGTTGTTGCGCTGGACGCGCGCCAGCAATTCTTCGAACGGAATGCCGTAGCTTTCGAGCGTGCTGGGGTCGACGAGAACCTCGAGAGCCTGCTCACGCGCGCCGCCTATATCGACCTCCAGCACGGTCGGAAGCGTCTCGATGCGGTCCTTGAACTCCTCGGCGAGATCGATGAGCGCGCGCTCGGCGACCGGTCCCGACAGGATGACGGTGAGCACCGGAAAAAGCGCGACATTCACCTCCTGAACGACCGGCTCCTCGGCCGCGAGCGGCAATTCCGCCTGGGCGGTCTCGACCGCCTGCCGCACATCCAGCTCGGCCTGATCTGGATCGAATCCCGCCGTGAATTCGAGCGTCACCGACGCGAATCCTTGCGCGGCCACGGCGCGCATCTCGTCCACGCCTTCGATCGACTGCAACTCTCGTTCGAGCGGACGTACCAGGAGCCGCTCCGCGTCCTCCGGCGAAATACCCTCGTAGACGACCGAAACGTAGATGATCGGAATAGGCACGTCCGGCGCCGATTCCTTTGCAATGCGGGAATATGCGAATGCGCCAGTGATCAGGATCAGCACGAACAGGATCGTCACCAGGCGGTTGCGGCCAAAGGCGCTTTCGATCAGCCGCTTCATTGCGGTGCGCCGCCCTGCGCCGCGCCGCCCGAGGCTTCGCCACCGAACGCATCAGGACCCACCGGCGCGGCTGCCCCGCCCTGCGGCGCAGCCGGTGCGGGGGCTTGTGGCTGGGCGACCGGGGGAGACGGTATGGTGGGCGGCGTCACACCGGTGGAAGGCGGCGATACGGATTGAACCGGCGGGACACCGCCCGCGTCGTCGGTCACGCCCGGCTGCGCGCCTGCTTGGCCGCCTGCGCCGCCTACCGCCTGTCCGGCAGAGGGTGCAACTCCGGCCGAGACGGCGTCGGCGCCGCTCCTTTCGCAGAGCTCTTCCGCCGGCGGGGGGTCGGCAAGCTCTTCCGCCGCGTCAAACGGATCGGAACGTACCGTGGAGGTCGGCAGCGGAGCGCCTTGCGGACCCTGGGCTTCGCTGGCGGCTGTCCGCCTGGCGTCTTCCTCGTTCGCTACGCGAACGCTTTCTCCCTGCCGGACGAATCCCTGGCCCGTGGAAATCAGTCGTAGCCGGTCCGGCAGCCCGCCTATCCAGACTCCGTCGGTCTCGGCTTGCAATATCTCGACGGGGTGGAAGGCGGCCTTCCGGCTCTCGTCCACGGATTTGACGCCGAGTTCCCCCGCTTCGTTGAGAGCAAGAATCGCTGGCGAAATGAAATGGGCCCTCACCTCGCCGGTCGTCATCCGCAGTTCCGCGCTGACCCGGGAGGGAATGCGCCGGTTCTCGTTGGGTACGCGGACCTCCACCCGAAACGTTCGGGTCTCCGGATCCGCCGCCGGAGCGATGAAGCAGACCCTGCCCTTGGCCAATCCGCCGGTAGCGAAACTCACCAGCGCCACGCTGCCGTGGTCGACCTTCCCGACGTCACGCTGAGAAACGTGCAGCGTGACGCGCAGCGGCGAGTTGTCTACGATCCTGATGATCTGCCCGCCCGCCGGGGCGAACTGGCCGGCGTTCAGGAAAACGTCACTCACTATGCCGGGTATCGGGGCCTTGACCTCGGTATCCTCGACTTCCTCCCGAACGCCGGCGAGTTCGGCGCGGGCGCTCTCCAACTGGGCTTCGAGTTCGCGGACCCGGCTCTCCGCCGCGAAGCCTTCCCTTGCAAGCTGGCGCATGCCTTCCAGGTCCGCCTCGAGCGTCTCGACCTGCGCCTGCGCGCTCTCGCGGCGGCTTGATCTGGCGTCGAGCCGGATGCGTGCGACGACGGTGTCAGCGCGCACCTGATCGCCTTCCTGGACGAGGACCGCATCGATGGTGCCGGCCGCCTGCGCGACGACGTCGGCCGTGCGGAACGGCTGCGCGCCGCCTTGCGCGAAGATGTACTGCGGAACCGTTCTTGCCTGTGACGATCGCACTTCGACCAGCGTCGGCTGCGCCGTTGCCGCCCTTTCCTCCTCGTCCTCGTCCCCGCGGTCGATGATGTACCCGCTGGCGAGCCACGCCGCAGTCGCGGCGAAGAGGCCGATGGCTATCCATGAGGAGGTTTTCAATGCCGGAAATCCTCTATCCGTGTCCACCCTCAATGATCAGCCGATCCAAGCCGTTGCCATTCATCTCTGCACTTGCCGGTTGCGGGCTCAGTCCGATCAGGAGCAGGCTGGCCGCCACGTAGGCTGACGTTTCGGCATACATCATGCGGTCGAGCATGAGCGGCGATGCCGTGATCCAGGCGCCGCCGAGTGTCCCGTGACCTTGCACTAACTCGTCGGCCCACGAGGATGTTCCGAGCGCCGGCGCCTCACCGCCGCCGAGTGTTCCCCGCAAGCAAGAATTGTGTAAGTTTCCGCCCCGCGAATTTCAGTGGCAACGTTTCGATCTCGCGACGCTTCCGAATTCAACAGCGGCGCTGGCAACGGGAGCAAACCCTGCTTCAGTACTTTAGCGCCGCCGTGACCGTCAGGCGCCTATCGCGTTTCTCACGCGATCGCGCGTGAACGGCAGGTTATAGAGACGCTGGCCAGTGGCATTCCGGATCGCATTGGCGACCGCCGCCGCCACAGGGCCCTGGGCCGCTTCACCGGTTCCCAGAAACGGTTCGCCTGGCCGATCGATGATATGTACCTCTACGCTGTCCGGCACGCTCGCGAAGCGAAGAATGGGATAGCTCGACCAGTCGACGCTGGTGATCCTCGTATCGTCGAAGGTTACCGCTTCGTAGAGCGTCCAGCTGATCGATTGCAGGATCCCGCCCTCGGTCTGGTTGCGGATGCCGTCGGGATTGACCACTTCGCCGCTATCGATCGCCGAAACGGCGCGGACGACTCGAACGCGACCTGTTTCCCTCGCCACTTCAACCTCGACAGCGACCGCGAGGTAGGCGGCAAGGGTCTTGTAGCGCGCAAAGCCGAAGCCTCGTCCGTGACCGCTCGGCAAAGCAGCGTTCGACCATCCGAAGCGCTCCGCCGCCAGCTCGACCACGGCACGCGCACGCGGATCGTCGAGGTGTCGGAGCCGGAATTCCACGGGTTCGGCGTCGGCGGCAAGCGCCAGTTCGTCCATGGTGCTTTCAACGGCAAAGACATTGGCATAGGCGCCCAGCGCGCGCAGCGCCGAGACGCGCAGCGGCATATCGGGCAGGAAATGCCAGAGCACACGCTTGTTCGGGAGGATATAGGGCGGATTGGCGTTGCGGTCGCCATTGCCGGAAGGGCTGATCCTGAGTTCTGGCGTCTCCGGCGTGAACGGCTGCTCTTTGTGACGGGCTGCAAGCAGCGCCCCGGCGCCTCCCGGACGGGTGGAGTGGGTGTTGCTCCAGAGGTCGTAGTTCCAGCCGGAGATGCGCCCGTCACCGCCGAGCGAGGCGCGCACCTTGATCAGCATTGCTGGGCCGTAAGGCTCCCAGGCATGCTCCTGCTCACGCATCCATTGAACGCGGACCGGCCGGCCCGGCAGTTTCTGCGCGATCAGCGCGGCGTCTGCGGCGGCATCGTCCGCGCCGTTGTGGCCATAGCAGCCGGAGCCTTCCATATGGATGACGCGAACCTGCTCCAGCGGCATGCCGAGCATCTCGGCGATCGCCTCGCGATCGGGATAGACCCCCTGGGTATGCGACCAGACGGTCAGCCTCTCTCCCTCCATCTGCGCCACGGCGCAGGACGGTCCAATCGCCCCGTGGATTTGATAGGGCCGGGTGAAGACCGCCTCGAATGTCTTTCCCGTGCCGATTGAGGGCGAGCCGCTTTCGGACACGAGGCCGACCTCGCGTTCAAGGCCTTCCAGGACCGCCGGCAGGTCGGTCTGGTCGGGCAGCGTGGCTGTCTCCTCCCACCGGGCTGCGGCGGCAAGCGCCCGCATGGCGGCGACTGCCTGCCACTCTCCTTCCGCCACCACCGCCAGGAAGCCGCCGTCGCGGATGACGGACACCACGCCAGGCATATTTTCGACGTCGCTTGCGTCGACGTTCGCAACGCGTGCGCCAGGGCTTGGCGGGCGCACGACGCGGGCGTGCAGCATGCCTTCCAGCCGCAGGTCGTGGACATAGGCGACGCCGCCGGTCACCTTGGCGGGGATGTCCACGCGCGGCATCGGCTTTCCCATCACGCGGAATGTTCCAGGCTGTTTGAAACTGGATTGCGGCCGCGCCTCGATATGCAGCAGTTGCGCCGACACGAGCTCGCCGTAACCGACAGAGCGGCCGTCCGATGAGATGACGGCCTTGCCTTCAGCCCTCAGTTCGCCGGGGGCGACTGCGAAACGCTGGGCAGCTTCGGTGAACAGCATCTCGCGCACCTGCGCCGCCGCATGACGGATCGCCGTCCCACTGTTCTGCATGGATTGGCTGCCGGCGGTGAAGCCTTCGTCCGGCGTCCTGCCGGTATCGGCCGTGATCAGCTCGATATCTCCGGGCTCGACGTCCAGTTCCTCTGCCGCTACCTGAAGCAGCGCCGTCCGGATGCCTTGTCCAAGTTCCACCTTGCCGGTGAAGACGGTGATCGCGCCATCGGCGTCTATGCGTATCCATGCATCGAGGAAGCGGTTTTCGTCGAGGCTCCCCGGCAGTTCAGGCGATTCCGGCGCCGTAGGCTGTGCGGCCTCCTGCGCCAGCGAGCGCGACAGCAGCGAGAAACTGACCACAAGCGCTCCGGCGCCAGTGAGAACGCCGCGGCGGGTGACCCCGCCTTTTTCCAGGATATCGGTCATCCCGTCCTCCCGTTCGTCGTCGTTTTCATGCCGGCCGACTGCATCACCTCACCGGCCCGACGTATTGCAGCGAGAATGCGCATATGCGTGCCGCAACGGCAGAGATTGGTGCTTAGCGCGTCGCGGATATCCTCGTCGCTCGGCGCCGGATTTTTCTGCAGCAGCGCCTGCGCACTCATCATCATGCCGGGAATGCAATAGCCGCATTGCGCCGCCTGCATCTCGATGAAGGCCGCCTGGAGCGGACCTGGCTCCTCGATTGTGCCCAGCCCTTCCACCGTCGTGATCTCGCGGCCTTCCAGCAGCATGATGGGCGTGACGCAGGAAAGCACAGCCTCGCCTTCGACCATCACCATGCAGGAGCCGCATTGCCCCAAGCCGCAACCGAACTTGGCGCCGTTCAGCGCGAGATCGTTGCGCAGCACGTAGAGAAGCGGTGTTGCCGGATCCGCATCGATCTGATGTGTGGCGCCATTGACTTTGAGTGAAATCGCCATCGTCAGTCCTCCGCGCCCACATTGATCGGCGCTCTTTCAATTCCGTCGGCCGGTCTGATCGAGACCTCGTACTCGCCCGTCCGCGTCCGGCGCACCTGTTCCGCGAGGCCTGCCCAGGCCGGTTCATCAGAGAAGCGTTCGCGCATGTAAGCGAGCAGTTGCGCTACCTCTTCGTCCCCGAGCACGCCGGCAAACGCCGGCATCACCGAACTTGCCTCGCCGTCGGCCGGCGGCAGTCCGAACAGCGTGACATTCACGATGTTTTGCGGATTTGGCGCGTTCACCGCCGTGGAGAGAGCGAAGTTCAGGCCGCCGAACGGCTGCGGACGGTTGCCCTCATGGCAGGACGCGCAGGCGGCGGCGTAGATGGCCGCGCCCGGATCGGCCGCGGCGTCGCCGACGCTCGGATTATCCTGGCTATCGGCCGCCACGACGAGGCCGGGCGACCTGCCGACGATCTCCTCACGCAACTCGTCGGCCTGCCGGCGGCGCTCCGGCGTCGGTACGCCCATGACGGAGCTCACATAGGTGGCAATGGCATCGATGTCGCTGTCGGGCAGCAATCCGAGATTGCCCGTCACTTCCGCCATCGGGCCGCGTGATACCCCGTGCAGTTCGTGCCAGCCGTTTCTGAGGTAGAAGGCCAGACTCTCCCGGTCCCAGGGGATCGGCGCCGGGGAAGACTGGTCGATGGCGTAGGCCTGCCAGCCTTCGGCCTCGCCTCCGGCGAAATGCCGGTCCCTGTCTTCGGCGCCAAGATCGTTGCGCGGCGTATGGCACGCGCCGCAATGCCCGAGCCCTTCCGCGAGATAGGCGCCACGGTTCCACGCCTCGCTTTGCTGTGTGTTCGCCGCGAATGGGCCTTCGTCGAGATAGAGAAACTTCCACCCGGCGAGTAAAGGCCGGATATTCAGCGGAAACGACAGTTCGTTCGGCGGCGCGACGGCGCTGATCGGCTCTCTGCTCATCAGATAGGCATAGAGTGCTCTGTTGTCCCCGTCGGTGACGCGGGTGAAGTGGTCATAGGGGAAGGCGGGATAGAGGTGGCTGCCTTCACGATCGACGCCTTCGCGCATGGCGCGCTGAAACGCCGCCTCGCTCCAGCGGCCGATCCCGGTTTCCGGATCGGGCGTTATGTTGGTCGAGTAGATGGTGCCGAACGGCGTCGGAACGGCCAGTCCGCCGGCAAAAGCCTTGCTTCCCGGGACGGTGTGACAGGCGATGCAATTACCCACCGCCGCCAGTTGCGCGCCTTTTTCTATCAGGGCCGGATCGAACTGGGTGCTTTCGGAGATTTCTTCTGCTGGAATTTCCGAACGCCAGGCAAATGCCGCCAAACCGAGAAGCACCAGACCTGCCACGACCGCGACTGCAGCGAGTATCCGCACGGCTCGCATGTCGCCGTCCTCCTCCCGATTCAGTCCATGAGTCGAATTGAACGCGGCGCTCCGTCATTTTGTTCCGAAGGCGTACCGATCACTCAGCCGCTTACACCGTTGAGTTTCCCGAGCCTGAAAGACACGGCTATCCCAAGGGTTGGCTGATTCAGTTTTCACGCCCAACGGCATTCTAGGGTTGAGTGGGCCGTTTGGCCAAACCCGCCTCGGACACACTGACGTGAATGGCTAGACCAGTTTACGCGTGCTATCTCATTGGCGCGGTGGGTTCGAGGTAACGACATGGAACGTAAGCTTGCTGCCATTGTCGCCGGTGACATCGTCGGATACAGCCGCCTCATGGCCGAGGATGAGACGGCAACCTATGCGGGTTTGCGCAGCGCCTTCGACGAAGTGATCCGACCGGTTTTCGAGCGGCACAAAGGCCGTATATTCAAAAATACCGGCGACGGTTTTTTGGCGGCATTTCCCAGCGTCAACGAGGCGCTCGATGCCGCGGTCGACATTCAAGACGGCTTTGCCAAACTTCCCCTCAAGCTTCGGATCGGACTCAATCTCGGCGATGTCATAGTAGAAGACGGGGACGTTTTCGGCGACGGGGTCAATGTCGCGGCAAGGCTCGAGGCCATGGCGGAGCCGGGCAGCATCTATGTCAGCGCCGCAGTCGTGCGTAGCGCCGACAGGAATCGCGATCAATATTTCCAACGGATAGGTCTTCGGAAAGCGAAGAACATTCCCGACGCAATCGACGTCTATGTCGTCAGATCGAAGCAACGGGGCCTGGGAGCAACCGTGGGCTGGGTGCAGCGCATCGTGCCAACCGGGCGCCGAGCGATATTGGCTTGTGCTGGCGGTTTGGCCGCCGTTGCGGTCATTGCAGCGACGACGGCTGAAAACGCGTGGCTATCGGATATTACAGGCTACGTTCGGCCGTCCCTGGCTTGGATATCCGGCGTTCAAACAGCCGACGCTCGTCCTTCAGTCGCGGTGCTTCCCTTCGACAATATGAGCGGCGACGACGGTCAGAACTACTTCGCCGACGGCCTCACGGAAGACATCATCACGGAGCTTGCGCGAAACGCCGAACTTCAGGTGATCGCTCGCAATTCGTCATTTGCTTTTCGAGGACAGGCCGTCGACATCCGCGAAGTCGGCGCCAGACTCGGCGTCGCATATGTTGTCGAAGGGAGCGCGCGCCGAGAAGGCGATCAACTCCGCGTGGTTGCGCAGCTTATCGACACCCGAAACGGCGCTCATCTCTGGTCACGCAGTTATGATCGGCGCGTCGAGGACGTTTTTGCGGTGCAGACCGACCTGACTTCCGAGATTGTGGCGCACCTTGTTTCCTACGTTCGCGAATCCGAAGTGGCCGAGGCTGCGAATCGACCGACCGAAAACCTGCAAGCCTACGATCTGGTTCTCCAAGCGCGCAACCGGTACAAGCATGGGTCATCTAACGATGCCGATCTTCTGGCGTCACGCGCCCTCTATCAGCGGGCACTTGAGCTCGATCCCGGCTATGCCGCCGCTCGCGCCTATCTGGGGATGACTTATATCGTGGACTTCGTCCAAGGCGTAAGCGGCCGGGCGACAGAGGCCGACATCGAGATCGGGCTCAGCGAGGCGCGGCAATCGATACGGCTCAGCCCGAACCTGCCCATCGGATACCAGGTGCTCAGCTTCGGACTGTCTGCCAAAGGAGACTACGAAGAAAGCATGCGGGCAGCCCGGCAATCAGTCGAACTGAATCCAAACGATCCGGACAGCCTCATGGCATTGGCCAAGGCCCAGGTGCGTTTTGGCGACTATGACGATGCCGTTGCCAACGCGGAACGCGCCCGACGTCTGCATCCGATGGCGCCTGAATATTATGTGTACGTCCATGGCCAAGCGCTTTACGCAGCCGGGCGCGTGACCGAGGCCGAAACGGTCCTCGCAGAATGCCTCCTGCGCGCACCGACAGACGCGAACTGTCTGCTGATCCTTGCCGCCGCCCAGGCCAACCAAGGCGAACTGGGCGAGGCGCAGACAACAATGGCGCGATTGCTCGCGGCCAATCCGAAGTTTTCGCTTGCGGCCGAACGGGACTATCGCAGGTTCGGCAACTCGCCGCTCATGGAGCGCTTTCTTTCCGAGTTGGCGCAGGCTGAAGCGCCAGAGACAGCAGAGCGGCTGAATCGCGAAATGAAACGGGCCGCGTAGCCTCGCACAATCGGCGTCGGCGCGGGTCGCTTGAGAAAGATCTCGGTGACGTGACAGCGTCCCGGTAGAGCTTGTTTCGAACATCTACCCGCGAGCTGCTAAGTAACCGCAGCCGACCGCTGCTCCCCATTCTCGATCATCCCATCGACCAAATGAATGCGACGGTCCATGCGGGCCGCCAAGTCGAGATCATGGGTAACCGCGACGACGGTTTTGCCGCCCTCGCGCACGAGCGCCTCGAGAATCGAGAAAACCTGCTCGGAGCTCTTGCTGTCCAGGCTGCCCGTCGGTTCGTCGGCCAGCACCAGGGGCGGGTCGTTGGCAAGCGCGCGAGCCACGGCCACGCGTTGGCGCTGGCCGCCGGAGAGCTGATCGGGTCGCTTGTCCGCATGGTCGGCGAGGCCCAGCGATTCCAGCAGTTCGCCTGCCCTGTCCCGCATCTCGGCCCTGCTCAGCCGAGCGAGCTTGCGCATCGGGATCTCGACATTCTCGCGCGCCGAGAACTCCGGCAACAGGAAATGGAACTGGAAAACGAAGCCCAGCATCGCAAGCCGCGTCCGGGCGCGCTGCGCCTCGCTCATCGGCCCGGCATCGCGGCCGCCGATCCTCAGCGTGCCCGAGGTCGGTCGATCAAGCAGGCCGAGCAGATAGAGCAGCGACGACTTGCCGGAACCGGACGGGCCGGTAACGGCGACGAACTCCTTCTCGCCGATCGTCAGCGACACGTCCTCGACCAGCGTGACCGGCACGGCTTCGGCGAGGATACGGGTCAGCTTCTCGGCTTCGATGAGCGTGGTCACGTCGCTCCCCTGATGATGTCGACCGGATTGAGGCGGGCGGCGCGGCGCGCTGGCAGATAGCCGGCAACCGCCGCCGAGCCCAGCGCGAAGGAGGACGCGATGATATAATGGAGAACGCTCCAGGCGATCGGCAGGCGCGTCATCTCCTGGCCAGTCGCGGCGAGCTCGAAGCGTACCAGCGACAGCGCGTAAACCAGCGAAAAGCCGAGCAGCCAGCCGAGCATCGAACCGCCGGCGCCTATCGCGACGCCTTCGAGCAGGAACAGCCGGCGCATGTCGGCCTCGCCGAAGCCGAGCGACTTCATGATGGCTATGTCGCGCGCCTTCTCGTGGGTGATGGTCGAGATGATGTTGTAGATGCCAAAGCCGGCGACCAGCATGATCGCCGCAACCACCGTGTACATGATGACATTGCGCACGACGAGCGCTTCGAGAATCGATTCGTTCGCCTCCTGCCACGCCACCGCCTTGTAGCCGATTTCCGCTTCCACGCGCCGCGCGACCGCCGGCGCCGCATTCGGGTCGTTGAGCTTGATGCGGATCTCGTTGATCGCGTTCGGGCGGGCGGAGAGAATTTGCGCGTTCTTCAGCAGCACGTAGGCCTCGCCCTCGTCGCGCGCCGTGGTGCCGGTGTGGAACAGCCCGACGATCCTGAAGCTCCGGCTCAGCCCTTCCGACGATACCGCCGTGACGGTGTCGCCCAGTCCCGCGCCCAGGCGTTCCGCCATGGTGTCGCCTACCACGATGTTGTTGCCGCCAGCCGTCAGCCCTGGGAAGCTGCCCTGCACGAACTCTCCCACGATGGGCGAGACGGCCGGCTCGGCTTCGGGATCGACCCCGATGATCGCGGCGCCGACCTCGCGGCTCGAGTAGCGGATGACGCCCTGCGTTCTGAGGCTCGGCGCGAACCGCCCGGGTATCCAGCCTTCAAGCCAGGAGAGCGCTTCAGTGGGATTTATGATGCCGCGCCGGTCGTCGCGCGGCCTCAGCCCCGAAATTGCCACCGCGTCGAATGCGTCCTCGGCCGGTTGGCGGCGCGCCGTCCTCTGCTCGTCGGTCACCTGCACATGCGGCATGGTGTTGACCAGCTGCTCGACGAAATCGTCCTGGCCGCCCTGCATCAGCGCCGCCATGGCGATGGAGAAGCCAACGCCGACGGCGACCCCGATCACCGCGACCAGCGTCTGCCGCCCTCGCCCGGCTATGTGGGTCATGGCGATATCTATGATGAGGCGCATGGCGGCCTCACTCCCCGCCCTCGACGGCAACCCGCGCGCCGTTCTCGAGCGCCTCCGGATAGGGCGAGATGATGCGCGTCTTTTCGTCAAGCCCCGAGAGCACTTCAACGCCGCGGATGCCGCGGATGCCGGTCTCGATCTCGCGAAGCCGCGCCCTGTCGCCTTCGACAACGAACACCCGGTTTCCCTCGATGGATACCGACGGCACAAGCAGCGCGTCCTCCGAAACGTCGGTGATGATGTTCACATCGACGGACATGCCGATCAGCAGCGGCGTGTCGTCAGGCAGGCGGAAGCGCACGCGATAGGTCTTGGTCACCGGATCGCCCTTGGGCGTGATGCTGTCCACGACCGCTTCGAGCTCCTGTCGGGGGAACGCGTCGGAACGCAGCAGCGCCCGCTGACCCACCTCGACGCGCGGAATATCTTCCTCGTTGACATCGGCCACCACGAGCAGCGGCCTCGGATCGCCGACCCAGAACAGCACCGTGCCCAGATCAGCGACCTCACCGACCTCGCCATCCTGCCTGAGCACTTTGCCGGCGATCGGCGCGCGCAGCGTATAGCTTTCGAGCCGCGCGCTTTGCCCGGCCACCAGCGCCTCGATCTGCGTGACCTCGCTTTGCGCGCGATCAAGCGCCTGCTGGCTGGCCGTATTGCGTTCCGCGAGCACCGAGAGGCGTCGAAGTTCCTCCTGCGCCAGCGAAAGCCGGGCCTCGAGTTCGGCGAGCACCGCCTGCGCTTCGCTGTCGTCAAGCCGGGCGAGCACGTCGCCTTTTTCCACCGGCGCGCCTTCGCAATTGCATTGTTCGACGATTCGCTCGCGCACCAACGGCGTCACCTTGGCCCAATTGCGCGGTTCGACGACGCCGTTGGCATAGACGATCTCGGCTGCGTCTCCGCGCGTGGGCGTCACGACCGAAACCGAGACTGGCCGCCAAAAATACCAGCCTGCGGCGCCAACCGCGGCCGCGAGCACGACGATGAGAAGGAAAAATCGCAGCAGCCGCACCAGAACTTCTCCCGTAACAGTTGAACCGGTTTTTGGCGACGGCACCTATAGCATTAGACCGACCGTCGGTCTATAATGAGGACAATGTGTTACGGCGGGTAGGTTCCGCCAAACGGCAGCGGGGATCGAAGCCTGGCCCGAGTGGTAAAATCTCCGGAAATCCGCTCCGCCGAACTGCTCGATTGTGCGCAGCGGCTGTTCTTCGAGCGCGGTTATGACAACACGACGGTCAACGACATCATCCGCGAAGCCGGCCTTTCGAAAGGCGCGTTTTACCACTACTTCCCGTCCAAAGAGGCGCTGCTCGAAGCGCTCGCCGCCCGTGTGGCGCGAGAAAGCATGGAACAACTGCGGCCCATTCTCGAGGACCGCTCGCTCGACGCGGTAGAGCGCCTCAATGCGCTCTTCGCCGGTTCCCGGCGGTTCAAGCGTGAACTGGCGCCGCAGATGCGGCGCACTTTCGACGTGGTCTTCCGGCCCGAGAACGTCGTGCTCTTCCACCGCATCGACCGGGCGGTCTCCGAAGTCGCCGCGCCGGTCATCACCGAAATCATCGCAGAGGGTAGCCGTATGGGACGTTTCGACGCGCCCGATCCGCAGGCGTTCGCCGAGATGCTGCTGCAGTTCCGCCTCAGCCTCGCGACCGTGATGCACCGGGCCATACAGCAGGCGGAAGCGGGTAATATCGACGAAGCCGTGCGTGTGCTGGACGAACGACTGCGGCTTTACGGGATCGCTGTCGACCGCGTTCTCAAGCTGCCGGACGGAACGATCGAGGTCGCCGAACCCGGTTTTGCGCACGCCCTTCTTACCACGGATACTTCCTGATCGCGCCGCGGCAAACGTGATCTGATCAAAAACCTCGTCGGGCCGGAAAACCAGCAAGGAGGAACCGGGCCTGCGACAATCTGCATAAGAGTCAGGCAGATTGTTCTATTGCCCAATCTATGGGCGAGGACTAGATTAAGTGTTGTCGGCCATCTACTCCTCCCAGATGCGATGCCGGCCAAAGCGAACTCACCTCCTCCCGGGTTCGCCTCAATAGAGCCCGCTGCACCTCCTCCCGCAGCGGGCTTTTTTGCGTGTGCAATTTACTTGATTCCAGTGTAGCACGCCGGAGCGCTCAGCCAGCGGCACGGCAATATCACTTTGCGTGGGCAAATTACGTGAAGAGGCTTGCCCAATCGCTCGCGATCTGATTGGTTGCCGCCATCCACAGGGGTGCTCCGTATTGCCGGGGCTGAGACGCGGGCGCCAAGCCTTCAAACCCTAAAAGCTGATCTGGGTAATACCAGCGGAGCGAGGCGGGTTATGTTTTCAGGCGCACAGATTTCCCTTTATCCCATGACCGACGATTTCGTCGGCGTCATCATGAGCGCTCTCGGCGCGCTCGATCCCTATCGCGACCAGTTGCGCATAGAGACGGACGACATCTCGACGCTGCTGGTCGGCCCTCCCGAAGTGCTGTTTCCGGCCATGCGCGACCTCTTCGTCGCAGCGGCCAAGGGCGGCATCCATTGTGTGCTATCGGCAGCAATTTCACGCGGCTGCCCGGGCGAGCCCGACGACGAGATACGCGCGTCGCCGGAGTTGAACGGCCCGCGCGAGTCTCTGGAAAACCGCAAAGCGACGGCTCTCGACGCCATGACCAAGGCTCCCCGTACCGATGCGGCGGCCGCCGCCCAGTTCTCGCTCTATGTGATGGGAACGGGCGATCACATGGACGAAATCTACGGCTGCATCGATTTTCTCAAACGCTCCGGCGTGTTCGACCGCTCCAAAAATTTCTGCACCAGGCTCGGCGGCGATGCCGGCGCGGTCTTTGCCGCGCTCGAAGCGGCGTTCTGCCGCTTCGGACCGCCTGAAGGGCATGTGACGATCGATCTGACGGTATCCGCGAACAGCCCAACGCCGCGCTGACGCGCCGGTTGGTTTGCACCCCAAAGGTCCGCCATGTCCGACGTTTCGTCTCCCGCACGCGGTTTCGCGTCCGCTCTCGCCAAGATCGGTCCCGCCCTTATTTCGATCTGCTCGTTGATCGCCGCGTGGGAAGTTTATGCGCAAGTCTCGGGCATTTCGGCGACGACCTTGCCCGCGCCGTCGCGAGTCTTCGCCCAGATGGTGCAGCATCGGGATGCGCTCGCCGCGAACACGCTCCCCACAATCCGCGCGACGCTGCTCGGTTTTGCCTGCTCGGTTTCGGCAGCCTTCCTCTTCTCGGTGCTGGTCGATTTTTCCAGGCCGCTGCGCCGGGCCCTGTTCCCGGTATTCATCATCAGCCAGACCCTGCCTCTGGTCGCCATCGCACCACTGATCGTGCTCTGGTTCGGCTTCGGCCTCACCCCGAAGATCATGCTGGTCGCGCTCGTCACCTTCTTTCCGATGCTGGTGGCGCTGGTCCAGGGCTATGCAGCAACCGACGAGGATGTCGAAGCACTTCTGGTGTCGATGGGAGCCTCGCGCTGGCGCACTTTCCTGATGGCCCGGCTGCCGTCTGCACTGCCTTACTTCTTTGCCGGCCTGCGCATTGCCATCACCTATGCCGTGGTCGGCGCGATCTTCGCGGAATATGCGGGCGCGGCCAAGGGCCTCGGCATCTACATCCTCAATGCCAAGAACAACTTCAGGCCGGACCTCGTGCTCGCGGCCGTGTTGGTCAGCGCAACGCTGACCCTCGTTCTGTTCACCGCCGCGGCGATGATCCAGCATTTGTCGATGCCATGGCAACGGCTCGACCAAAGGCGCCGACCATGAGCGGCAGTCGGCTGGAGTTGCGTCATCTGCGCAAGAGCTTCGGCAGCCTCGACGTGCTGGCCGACATCTCGCTCACCGTACGGGCGGGCGAGTTCGTCTCGATCCTTGGTCCGTCGGGCGCCGGCAAGTCGACCATCTTCAAGATTCTGACCGGCAGCGTTCAACCCGACAGGGGCGCAACCACGTTCGACGGCGCTCCGTTGACCGAGGCCAGGCGTCCTTTCGCCTTCATGCCGCAGCGCGACGCGCTGATGCCGTGGCGACGCATCATCGACAATGCAACACTTGGCCTCGAGGTGCAGGGCGTCACCCGCAAGGTGGCGCGCACACGGGTTGCGCCTCTCTTCGCCGAGTTCGGCCTGGAGGGATTTGAGCGTCACTATCCGGCGCAGCTTTCCGGCGGCATGCGACAGCGCGCCGCACTCTTGCGCACCGTCGTCCAGCATCGCGACATGCTCCTGCTCGACGAGCCATTCGGCGCTCTCGATGCGCTGACGCGCGCGGGCATGCAGCGCTGGCTGCAGTCGATGTGGGAGCGCCATCGCTGGACCGTGCTGCTGGTCACCCACGACGTACGCGAGGCGGCTTTCCTCTCCGACCGCATCTACGTCCTGACCGGGCGGCCGGCGCGCGTGCTGACCGAGATCACGGTTCCGCTTCCCCGTCCCCGCATCGACCTCGCCACGCCGGAAGCCAGCGCCGTCGAGGCAAGCCTGCTGCAAACCCTGCTCAACCCTGACCAAAGGAACTGACCATGCCCACCCGCCGCCAGATCATAGTCGCTGCCCTGGCAGCGCCGTTCGTCCCGAGCCTTGCATTCGCACAGTCGAAAACGGTCACTGTCGCGCTCGACTGGACCCCCAACACCAACCACATCGGCCTCTACGCTGCGCAGGCAAAAGGCTTCTACGATCGGGCGGGGCTCAAGGTTCAGATCCTGCCTTACAGCGACACGTCCGCCGGCACCCTCGTAGCCAACCATGTCGCCGATTTCGGCATTCTCGGCGTACTCGGGCTCTTTACCCAGCGCACGGCCGGCGCCGATCTCGTCGCGACTTATGCGCTGGTGCAGACAGAGACCGGTCGCCTCGTCTTCAACGCCGACCGCCCGGACATCAAGCGGCCGCGCGACCTCGATGGGCTGACCTATGGCGGTTTCGGCAGCGACTGGGAAACAGCCCTTATCGGCTCGATGATCCGGCACGATGGCGGCGAAGGCAAATTCGAGACGGTGACGCTCGGAACCTCGGCTTATGAAGCGCTCGCCAATGGCGCCGTCGATTTCACGCTCGAGGTCTACACGTGGGAAGGCGTAAAGGCAGCGCTCGAAGGCGTCGCCCAGCGGGCGTTCCGCTATGCGGATTACGGCGTGCCCGATCAGCACACCAACTTCATCGGTTCAAGCCAGGCATATCTGGACGCCAATCCGGAAACCGCGGCTGCCTTCATCGCCGCCACGCGGCGCGGCTACGAGTTTGCGGTCGAGAACCCCGATGACGCTGCGGACATCCTGATTGCCGCCAACAGCGACGTGCTGACCGATCGCGCGTTTATCCTCGCCTCGCTGCAGGCTCTCATCGACGGGAACTATTTCAGAAGCGCGGAGGGCGCTATCGGGACGATCGACCCAGCCAAGATGAAGGCGACGGCAGATTATCTCGTCGCAGCCGGCATCCTGCGCAACAAGGATGGCCTTCCGCTTGCGGACCTTCCGGATTTATCCGCCTATTATACGAACGAGTTCATTGGCCAATAGCTATGAACTCCGCGGTCGAAATCAGGGCCGCGCCGGCAGCGACTCGGTCAAAACCCCTGGCGCGGTTCTCAAGAGATGGCCGAGGGTGGGAAAGACCTGAAACGGTGCCGCGTCTCGTACCTCAAAACCGCCAGATCAGCGGCACGATGAAGACCGCCACGACGAAGAACCAGATCAATAGCGGCAATCCGAGTTTCCAGTAGTCGCCGAAGGCATAGCCGCCCGGTCCCATCACCATCAGGTTTGTCGGGGTTGCGATCGGCGTCAGGAAAGAGGCGGCGGCGGCCACCGCCATGCTCATCAGCACGGGACGAGGCGAAATGCCCATGGCCGTCGCGGCCGCCACGCCGATCGGGATGATGATCAGCGCGGTCGCGGTGTTGCTGATGAGCTGCCCCATGATGGCGGTCAGCACGAACAAGCCGGCGAGCAGGGCAAGCGGCCCGGCGTCGCCGACCAGATCCACGAGGTGCTCGGCCATGAGCTTTGCCGCACCCGTTTCCATCATGGCGGTGGACAGCGGCATCATGGCTGCAACCAGGATCACCGTCGTCCAGCCGATGGCGCGGTAGGACTGCTCGACGCTCATGATCCCCGACAGCACGATCGCGCCGGCGGCGAACAGGCCGGCAACCGCGGGCGGGACGATGCCGGTCGCAAGCAGCACAACCATGGCTACCAGGATCGCGACCGCCTGGCGTGCGCCCGGCCCCATCGGGACGGCCTGGCGGCGCACCAGTTCGGGCGAGTTGACGACCAGAACGTCGGGATCGTTGAGATGAGAATCGAGAGCCTTCCACGTTCCCTGAAGCAGCATGGTGTCGCCGGCCTGCAGTTTGATTCCGCCGGCATTGCTTGCTGCCCTGCCTGCTGCGATCTCCGCGCCTCCGCGCTGCACGGCAAGAATGATAAGATCGCCGCTTTCGGTGACCATGCCCGGGAAGACGCTTTGGCCGATCAGGCCGGAGCGCGGCGGGATGACCACCTCGGCGAGGCCCGAATTGCGATTGAACAGTGTCTCTTCGCCTTTGCCGGCCGATGCCTCTTCGCGAAATGCAAGGTGCTTTTCCCCGGCGAATGCGGCAGCCGCCGCCGCCTCGCCGCGCAGCAGCAAATGATCGCCTTCTGCGATCGAAGGCCTGCGCAGAGGACTGCCCGTTTCGCCCTCCTGGACAGCGACGAGCTTCAGTTCCGGATAGGCAGCGAGATCGACCGCCGATGGTGGCGCTCCCACATAGGGCGAGTTCGGACGCACCCGCATCAGATAGACGCCACTGACCAGGCCGTACTGCTCGACCAGCGTCCTTGCGTGACGACTGAAATCCGAGGGCATCGTCGCGCCGTTGCGCTCGGGGAGGAGTTGCTTTCCGAAAAGGATGATGATCGCCATCGTGCCTGCGAGCAGCGGTACGCCGACAAGCGCGAATTCGAAAAAGCCGAATCCGCCAACGCCCGCGTCACTGCCGGCATCCGAGACCAGGACGTTGACCGGCGTTCCCGTCAGCGCGAGCATCGAACCGGCATGCGCGGAAAAAACCAGCGGCATCAAAAGTTGCGAGGAGTTCCGCTTGAGCCGTACCGCAATGACGACCACCACCGGCAGCAGTGCCGCGACCGCGCCGTTGACGCTGATCAGTGCCGTGAGCAGCGCCACCAGGCTCATGGTCAGCACCAGAAGGCGTGTCCGGCTTTCTTCACCGGCTCCACGGATCAGAAGCTGGCCGGCCCATGCCGTTACGCCGGTGATCTCGAGCCCGGCGCTGACGATGAAGAGTGACGCTATGAAGATGACCGCCGGATCGCCGAATCCGCCGAGCGCCTGGCCTATCGTCAACACGCCGGTCGCCCACAGAGCCAATGCGACCAGCATCGAGACGATGACTACGGGCAGTCTGTTCGAGACGAACAGGACGACTGCGACGGCGATGATGGCGCCGGTGTAGGCTATCGGACTCAATTCAGCTCCGTATGAAATCCGGCATTCGAGTGCTCCCAGTATCTGATGCGCGGATGCGACCCTTGCGGGACAATGGAAAGCAGCGGCCGAGGCCGGTCCCGAAGTTGGCGGTCGGGATGTCCACCGGTTGTGCGTAAGCTTTTGCTATCGCTGGTCCTCCAGCGTCGCCATGAGCAGCCCGAGACGGCAGCCCTTCTCGTATTCTGCGAGATTCACATATTCCTTGACGGTATGGATCTCGGCCTGGCCGGCGCCGATGGTGACCGTGGGAATGCCGTGCCTGTCGAGCCAGTTGGCATCCAGGCCGCCATTGGAGAACAGATAGGTCGGCTCGATGCCCAGCATCGCGAGCGCCCTGGTGGCGCGCTTCACGATCGGGGTGTCTTCTTCCAGCTTGAAGGGAGGGTAGGCCGCCACGTGGCTGAACTTCACCTCGGCCGTTTCTCCCTCGTGATCGACGACCGCCGCTTTGGCGTTGGCGAAGGCTTCCTTGTAGCCTTCGGCGATTTTCGTGGCGAAGGCGGCGTCGGGGCTGCGCGCCTCGCCGCGGATATAAGCGTAGTCGGTGACGACGTTGGTAGCGTCGCCGGCGGCTACTTTGCCTTCCTTGCCGCCGAAGATGCCGACATTGCTCGTCCCGCGTCCATCCGGCTTGACCACCTTGCCGAACCAGCCGGCGCTGCGCGCCTCCGCCAGCGCAATGGCCCCGACCAGCGTCGCCGATATTCCCTTCTCTGGCGCAACGCCTGCATGGGAGGCCCTGCCCTTGATCTCTACCTCCCAGTTCTCCTGCCCGACGGCTCCTATGATGAGGTCCGAGGCCAGCATGCCGTCGACATTGATGCACATGACCGGACCGCCGAGACCCGCCGGGTTCAATTCGCGGGCGCCGTGCAGGCCGCTTTCTTCGCGGACCGTGAACAGCAGGGTTATCGGCGGATGCGGAAGCTTGTGTTTGATGAGCGTCTCGGCGACGACGACAAGCACAGCGACGCCCGTGCGGGCATCGCCACCCAGGGCGGTGGTGCCGTCGGAGACGATGCGGCCGCCCTCGCGCCGGGGCTTGGCGCCGGCGCAGAGCGGCACGGTGTCGAGATGGGTGGAGAAAAGCAGATGCGGTCCCGGTCGCGTGCCCGGCAGATCGACGATGAGGTTGCCGGTCTCGGTCGGCAAGGGGATGCGCTTGTTTGCATCGTCGAAACGAATGGCCGAGCCCGGCACGCCGGCTTTCCTTAGCGCATCGCTGACAGCGGCTGCGATATTGGCTTCCCGCCCGGTCACGCCTTCGACCGAGAGGAACCGCATCAGATGCTCTTCCGCGGCCGCGACATCGAGTGGAATAGAGCTATTGCTCATGGCATCCTCCGATCGTCCGTAATCGTCCCTAGTCGAGCGGCCGTCACAGGCCCCAAGGCAGGCCCAACGCTTTCCAGATCGCGAAAAGAACCGTCCAAAGCACGAAAATCCATACGACGTAGGGGAGCATCAGCGACACGATCGTGCCGACGCCCGCCGACTTGTCGTATTTCTGGGCAAAGCCGACCACGAGCGCGAAATAGGCGTTGAGCGGCGTAATCGCGTTCATCGGCGAATCGCCGACGCGATAGGCCGCGAGCACCGCCTCGGGGTCGACGCCGAGCTTCATCAGCAGCGGAACGAATACCGGCGCGAAGATCGCCCATTTCGCGATCGCACCGGTCAGCAGCAGGTCGATGATCGCGACCACGACGATGAAGCCGAGAAGCAGCGGCAACGCGCCGATATTGGCCGCCTGCAGGACGCCCGACAGGCTGAGCGCCATCACGGTGCCGATATTGGTATAGGTGAAATAGGCGACGAACTGGCTCAGCACGAAGAACAGGAAGATCGTGCCGCCCATGTTCTTGATCGACTTCTCGATCGCGCCGATCACCTCCGTCAGGGTGCGTAGCGTGCCGGCGCCGATGCCGTACGCCCAGCCGGTGACCAGGAACATCAGCACGATAAGGGTTATGAGGCCATTCATGAATGGCGAGTTGCCGATCAACTCATCGGTCTCGGGATTGCGAAGCGGCGCCCACTCGGGAATCGTCAGAAGGCAGAAAACCGCGATCAGCCCGAGCAGTCCGAGGCCGGCGAAGCGCAAGCCCCGCGACTCCTGCTCTCCGAGCATGGCGCTCTGGTCTGTCGTCGTGCCTTCGGACGCGTTCTCGGGGTTGTAACTTCCAAGGCGCGGCTCGATTATTCGATCGGAAATGAATGCGATGATGACCGTCAGAAACAACACCGATGCGATCGAGAACCAGATATTCGACGCCAGGCCGATCGATGTATCGGGATCGACGAGATGGGCCGCATCGTTGGTGAACTCGACGAGCACGGTGTCGAGCGGCTTGATAAGCATGTTGACGGTGAACGCGCCAGCCACGGCGGCAAAGCCTAGCGCAAGGCCGGCAAGGGGATGCCGCCCGACGGCAAGATAGGCAATGCCGGCAAGAGGGATCAGGACAAGATAGCCCGCATCCGCCGCGATGCTCGCCAATATGCCGACAAAGGCCAGGATATAAGTGAGGGCCCAGCGCGGCGACACCATGACGAGCTTGTGGATCAGCGCAGTGACCAGGCCCGACTCCTCGGCGACGCCGGCGCCGATCATGGCCGCAACCATCAGGCCAACCGCAGTAAAGGCCATGAAGTTGGGAACGAGCGACTCGTACATGAAGCGAATGCCGTCGGCATTCAGCAGACTACGGATCCTTGTGCTCGCCTCCTCGATCTCATGCGTATCGGGGTTTATGCGCTCGAAAGTGACTGCTGTTCCAAACAGGCCCAGCACGGCCGACAAAACGATCACGATGCCAATCAGGATGAGGAAGATGACCACCGGGTGGGGGACCATGTTGCCCACCCTCTCGACGCCGTCGAGAAATCTCTGCATCAGGGTCTTGGGCACAGCGTCCACGGTGGCTATTGCTTGCCTCCCTTAACAACTGTCCAGGAATGCCACACCAGCTTGGCTATCCAAGGCAGCAGCCATTAATGCCAAAACCAAAAAAATGGAAATTCCAAAATATTAAGATTTACTAATACATTGACTTGACTCGACTGATTATAGCACCTCACTGGCAAGTCTCAAGGAGTGCCCTTCCTTTCGCTTTTCACAAACTATAACGAGAAAATGTGGAACTATACGCGACCTAGGCCCTTTGGACCGAAATCACGTTTCCCGATGTGTCAACAACGCAATTTGCCCGGGCGCCGCCGGATTCCAGCACGACCTGGAACGTCTGGGCGTCAATCTGGGAGGAACTGACGGGCAGGACGGCGGCGCTGTCGACGCCCAGTGGCGTGGCAGCCGCCGACGCACAGGTCAGTTGCAGATCAGCCGGCGCGGTTTGGCCGGTATTGCGCACCGTGTCCGGTGCAGGCCCATCCGACTGGCAGCCGACAACGTGCATTGTGGCCAAAAGCGCAGCAAAGATGGCCACTCGGTTGCGGTGCGGCGCAACTCGGGACGTCGAGCCGGAAGCGTGGACACTGGACATTGGCGGTCAAACTCCTTTGTAGAGCGAAGCTCCCTGCATCAAGACGACAACTTTCGCCCCTACGGCGACGCGGGAGTGAAGGTCGGTGATGTCGTCATTGTTCATCCGGATACACCCTGACGAAACGTCAAGCCCGATCGTCCACGGCTCCGGGGTGCCATGGATGCGGTAGATCGTGTCCTGGTCGCCCTGATAGAGATAGAGGGCCCGTGCTCCCAGAGGATTGTCCGGCCCGCCGGGCTGGCCGCCGGCCCATTTCCGGGCGTTCGGATCGCGGGCGACCATTTCGGCGGGCGGCGTCCATGTCGGCCATTCGGCGGTGCGGCCAACCTTCACGATGCCCGCCCAGCCGAAACCCTCGCGGCCGACGCCGATTCCGTAGCGAATGGCAGTGAAATTCGGCTGGACCAGATAAAGGAAATGCTGGTTTCCATCGATGATGATCGTGCCGGGTTTCTCGGCGGTCCTGAATTTCACGATCTGACGGCGAAATGCTTCAGGCACCTGCTTGTGCGCGGCGTAGTAAGACCGCGCTTTCTTGCGGTCGTACTCAACCCATTTGCGGGTTTTCGGATCGAATATCTGCGTCTCGGCGGCGTAGGCGAGCGTAGCGAAGACGGCAACGCCAAGCGCCAGACAGGCCGCCACCTTCGCACCAAGGGCACGGCCGCGGGATTGGGAAAGAAATGCCATAAACGCCGCCTCGCTCTATTTCGACCAGACTTCCAACCGGTCCTCATGCGTCGCAACCCATTGCTGGGCATACGCTGCAGGCTCCTGCCTCTCCACCTCGAGTGCGTAGCTCATCTCGGTGATCTCCTCCGGAGTGAAGTCGATGTTGGAGAGAAACGACGCGACTTTCGGCAGCCGCTCGCCCGTTTTCGCCGCGAACGCGATCTGGAAATGCGACGGCGCCCACGCCACAGGCGCGGATGATTTGGAGAGCCAGTTCGCCGGATTATCGCCCGGCAGGACGATGTTCCATTTGGCTGGATCGTGCTTCGGCTCGGTCAGCTGGACGATTTCGTGCAGATTGAAAACATGATGCGGACTGTAGCAGTAGAACACGATCGGGGTGTTCGTCGCGGCGGCTGCATCGACTGCCGCCATGCCAACATCCTCCGGCATTTCGAGCAAATTCACCGTTTCGGCGTAGCCGTAGCTTCGGGCCCGGATTCTCTCGATGGGAGTCGACGACCAGGTTTCCGCACCAATCCAGACTTCCCCCTGCCCGTCGCCATCGGTGTCGAGCACGGACGTCTTCTTCGGATCCTTCAGATCCGAAACATCCTTGATGCCGAACTTTTCGGTTGTTTCGCGCGTCGCGCAAAGCCCTTGCGTTGCCGACACCTTCTTCGGGCTGAGCTGGACCGACTTTCTCTCGTCGACATATTTCTTCACGACAGAATCGAGATTGGGCAACCAGACTTCCGGGTGGACGTCCACTTCGCCCGAATCCAGTCCGGCGAATATGATGAGCGTCCCCATTTCACGAACCTCGACATCCAGGCCCAGCTTTTTCTCGATGCCGTATTTGATGATGTTGGCGGACGCTTGCCCCGACGGCCAGTTAGGCATGCCGACCACTAGGTCGGCTGCGAAGCCCGTGCCGCACAATGCCGTGAGAAAACCGAGAGCAACGCCGCTTCGCCGCAGCAAGCGTGTACTGGCCACCATAAACCCTCCAGCCGTCGCCCCCACGCCGACAAGTCGCGATGCCCACGGGTATTCAGCCACAACCAAGGCGTTAGTGCCAGCGATTTTTCACCCCCCTACGGCGGAAATGACGGATCGCATCTCTTGACGCAGGCGCTTCGTGAGAGCCGGGATCCGGCCCAGTCAGCCGATCCGAAATCGCTTGAGCCAAGGTCGAAATCGTCTATGACCGACAAAGTCGCTCAGAAAAATTGCGTGCACGACCGTGAATGACATTGGCGAGATACGGATCGGTATAGTCGGCCTCGGCTATGTAGGATTGCCGCTGGCGGTGCTTTTCGCCAGCCGTTTTCCTGTGACGGGATTCGACATCAGCGAGAAGCGAATCGCCGAACTGCGCGAAGGCGTCGACCGCACGCTGGAGGTCGATCGGCCGGCATTGCGCGCGACTTCGGTACATTTCACCGCCTCGCCCGGCGATTTGAGGTCGTGCAATTTCTACATTGTAACGGTGCCGACGCCGATCGACGCTGCAAAGCGGCCCGATCTCAGCCTGCTCAAGGCCGCCTGCGAGACCATCGGCGCGGTCATCTCGAAGGGCGATGTGGTCGTGTTCGAATCCACCGTCTATCCGGGCGCCACGGAGGAAGATTGCGTGCCGGTGATCGAGCAGGCGTCGGGGCTTGCCTGCAATGTCGACTTCTTCGCCGGCTACAGCCCCGAGCGGGTCAATCCGGGCGACAAGCAGCATACGGTCGACAAGATCGTCAAGGTAACGTCCGGGTCGACGCCGGAAGCCGCCGATCTGGTCGATCGGGTCTATGGCTCGGTCATCACAGCAGGCACCTACCGGGCGCCGTCGATCCGCGTCGCCGAGGCGGCCAAGGTCATCGAGAATACCCAGCGCGACGTCAACATCGCACTCGTCAATGAATTTTCGAACCTGTTTCACAGGCTGGGCATCGATACGTTGAGCGTGCTGGAGGCGGCGGCAACCAAGTGGAATTTCCTCCCCTTCCGGCCGGGACTGGTCGGCGGCCACTGCATCGGCGTCGATCCCTATTACCTGACGCACAAGGCGCAGGAAGTCGGCCACCACCCTGAAATCATCCTGGCCGGACGGCGCATCAATGACGGCATGGGCGAGATCGTCGCATCGCGCCTGCTGCGCCTCATGATGTCGCGCGGACTGAACGCGCCGCAAGCGCGGGTTCTGGTGCTGGGGTTCACCTTCAAGGAGAATTGTCCCGACATCCGCAACACAAGGGTGATCGACGTGGTCCGGGAACTTTCGGCCTATGGGATCAATGTGGACGTGCACGATCCCTGGGCCGATCCGCAGGAGGCGGAGGCCGAATACGGCATAAAGCTCCAGACTGATCCGCAGCCGGGCAACTACGAGGGGGTGGTCCTCGCCGTTGCCCATGAGCGGTTCCGGGCCCAGGGCAGCGAAGCGATCCGCCGCTTTGCCGCGCCCGGGGGCGTCATCTTCGACGTCAAAGGCGCCTTCCCGGCCGCCGCAAGCGATTTGCGTCTCTAGGAGACCGCCATGCGAATTCTAGTCACAGGCGCCGCCGGCTTCATTGGATCACATGTCGCGCAAAGACTGCTGGAGCGCGGTGACGAGGTCGTCGGCCTCGACAATATCAGCGATTATTACGATCCGAAGCTGAAGCTCGCCCGCCTCGCTCGCCTTGAAACGAATTCCGCCTTCCGTTTCCTGAAGGCCGATGTCGGCGATCGCGACGCCATGCGCGACCTGTTTGCCCGCGGCGGCTTCGACAAGGTCGTGCATCTCGCGGCGCAGGCGGGCGTGCGCTATTCGATCGAAAATCCGCACGCCTATGCCGACGCCAATCTCACCGGCTTCCTGAACATTCTCGAAGGCTGCCGCCACGCCGGCGTCGAGCACCTCGTCTATGCCTCATCGAGTTCGGTCTACGGCGCCAACGCCAAACTGCCCTTCTCCGTTTCCGACAGTGTCGATCATCCTGTCAGCCTCTACGCCGCGACCAAGAAGGCCAACGAATTGATGGCGCATGCCTACGCCCATCTTTACCGGCTTCCCGTTACCGGTCTCCGATTCTTCACTGTCTATGGTCCGTGGGGCCGTCCGGACATGGCGCTGTTCCTGTTCACGCGCAAAATCCTGGCCGGCGAGCCGATCGACGTGTTCAACCATGGCGAGCACAGGCGCGACTTCACCTATATCGACGACATTACCGAGGGCGTGGTGCGCACGCTCGACAAGGTCGCAACGCCGTCGCCGAATTGGAACCCGATGCAGCCGGACCCGGCCATCTCGTCGGCGCCCTACAGACTCTACAATATCGGCAACAACCAGTCAGTGCGGCTGCTCGATTTCATCGGCGCCATCGAAACGGCGCTCGGAAGGAAAGCGGTCATGAACATGCTGCCGATGCAGCCGGGCGATGTCGAAAGCACCTATGCCGACATCGACGCCCTTGGCGAGGCAGTCGGTTTCCGGCCTCTCACGCCGATCGAGGAAGGCATCGCAAAATTCATCGACTGGTACCGCGATTACTATCGCGTGTGACAGCCGCGAGGAACGCGGCGCATCACTGGCAGGTCAGGATGGAGCATATCTGGCAAGATTGTTGCTCGACAAGGGCTACACCGTTCATGGCGTGAAGCGGCGTTGATCATCATTCAACACTGAACGTATCGACAGTATCTATGTCGACCCGCACGAAAGCCCTACGCGTTTCTTCCTTCATTATGGGGATCTGACCGACTCTACCAACCTCATACGGCTGGTGCAGGAGACCAAGCCGACTGAGATATACAATCTCGCGGCACAGAGCCACGTCCAGGTCAGTTTCGAAACGCCCGAATATACAGGCAACGCCGATGCGCTGGGCACGCTGCGTCTGCTGGAAGCCGTCCGTATTCTCGGCATGGAAAAGACGGTCCGATTCTACCAGGCTTCGACCTCGGAACTTTACGGCAAAGTGCAGGAAGTTCCGCAGCGGGAGACGACCCCTTTCTATCCGCGTTCCCCCTACGCCGCGGCGAAGCTCTATGCCTACTGGATTACGGTCAACTATCGCGAGGCGTACGGGATTTTCGCTTCGAACGGCATCCTGTTCAACCATGAAGGCCCGACCCGCGGCGAGACCTTCGTGACGCGCAAGATAACGCGTGCTGTGGTCGGCATCCAGAAAGGCCTTCAGCACACGCTGTATCTCGGAAATCTCGACGCCAAACGCGATTGGGGCCACGCCCGCGACTATGTCGAAGGCATGTGGCGAATCCTCCAGCATGACGAGCCCGACGATTTCGTCCTGGCTACGGGCGAGACGCACTCGGTCCGCGAGTTCGTTGAGCTTGCATTCGCCGAGGTGGGCCGGACGATCGTGTGGGAGGGTGCCGGGGTCGACGAGATCGGCCGCGACAAGACATCCGGCGAAATCCTTGTTCGGGTCGATCCGCGCTACTTCCGTCCGACCGAGGTCGATCTGCTGATCGGCGATCCGGCCAAGGCCATGGCCAAGCTGGGTTGGAAGCATACGACCAGTTTCAAGAGGCTCGTAGCCGAGATGGTCGCGGCCGATATGGAACTGATCGAGCGGGAATCCTGGCGCAACGACCGCTCTGCACGATAGGATGCGCGGATGAACGAGATCTATTCGCTTCGGGGCAAACGTGTTTTCGTCGCCGGCCATCGTGGGATGGTCGGTTCGGCAATTGTCCGCCGGCTGGCCGGCGAAGACTGCGAAATCCTTATCGCCTCGCGCTCGGAACTTGACCTGCGCGATCAGGCCGCCGTGCGAAGCTGGACGGCCGACAAGCGGCCTGATGCGCAAGGCGCACGAGGCCAAGATCGCCGGGGAAAAAATCCTCCAGATATGGGGATCGGGCACGCCCAAACGTGAGTTCCTCCACGTCGACGATGCCGCCGATGCGATGGTTTACCTGCTGAAGAATTATTCGGGCGACGGCCACGTCAATGTGGGTTCAGGTGAGGATATTGCCATTATCGATCTCGCACGGCTGGTGGCCTCCGTGGTCGGGTTCGAAGGTGAGATCCAAAACGATCCGAGCAAGCCCGACGGCACGCCGCGCAAGCTCATGGACGTCTCGACGCTGTTCGAGACCGGCTGGCGTCCGCAATACGATCTGGAGTCAGGCCTGAAACAGGCCTACGCCTGGTTCATGGAGCATGTGGAGAAAGGCGAAGCGCGGCTGAACGTCGCCTGACGGCGCCTGCACCGCTTCACGCCGCCTGTATCAGCTGCAAGAGTTCCGCAACCCGCTTGTCGAGAAGCCGCGGGTCGCCGCGGGTTTCGACGTTTAGCCTCAGCAGCGGTTCGGTGTTGGACGCCCGCAGATTGAAGCGCCAGTCGTCGAACGCCATGCTCAACCCGTCGATGGCCTCCACCACCGGATTTCTGGGGAGGAAATGCGCGGCGACGCGCTCCTGCGCGACTTTCGCGTCGGCGACGACGAAATTGATCTCTCCCGAACAGGGGAACTTCGCAAGGCGCTGCTCCACGAGTTCGGCAAGTGTCGCGCCGGTGGCTGAAAGCTCCGCGACAATAGCCAGCCACGTCAGCATGCCTGAATCGCAGTAGCTGAAATCCCGGAAATAGTGGTGTGCGCTCATTTCGCCGCCATAGACGGCATTTTCATCGCGCATCATGCGCTTGAAGAAGGCATGGCCCGTCGGACAGGGCTTCGCCACGCCGCCAGCGGCCGTCACCATGTCGATCGTGTTCCAGGTCAGCCGCGGATCGTAGAGGATGGTTGCACCCGGATTGCCGCCCAGCAGTGTCTGGGCAATCAGTCCGACCAGATAGTAGCCCTCGATAAAGCGGCCATTGTGGTCATAGAGGAAGCAACGGTCGAAATCTCCGTCCCATGCGATCCCCAGATCGGCGCCATGCTCGACCACCGCCTGGCTCGCGCGGACGCGTTTTTCCGGCAGGAGCGGGTTGGGTATGCCGTTCGGTAAAGTCGGATCCGGATGATGGTCGACCTTGATGAATTCGAACGGCAGATGCTTCTCTATCAAATCGATGATCGGGCCGGCGCAACCATTGCCGGCATGGCAGACAATCTTCATCGGACGCAGTTGGCTGTCCGCCACCTGTTCCAGTAGCCTCTCGATATAGGGAGTACGATCGAGGGTAGGTTTGAGCGCGCCGCGCGAACCGAAATCGGACATTTTTGCGATCGACCTGTCCGACAGCACAAGAGCTTCGATCGCGTCGAGCGAATTTTCGCGGGTCGCCGCCGTCGCGTCCTGCAGCACCATCTTGAAGCCGTTGTAGCTTTCCGGATTATGGCTGGCGGTGATCATGAGGCCTGCGTCCGCACCAGAGCGGGCCGTGTGGAAGTAGACTTCCTCGGTACCGCATTGGCCGACGGGCAGTACGTCGACGCCGCTGTCGAGCAGGCCTTGGGCGAGCGCTGCCGCAAAGGCTGGACTGTCCTGGCGCATATCGTGTCCCACGACGACGGCTGAAGGCGAGCGCAAGCTGGCGACTGCCTGCCCGAAGCGGTATGCGAACGGGACGTTGATCTGCTCGGGAATCTGCCCGCGGACGTCGTAGGCTTTGAACGGCGATTTCATCTGGTTCCCAAATCCTGGTGCGAATTCTGCCTGCCGGCCAAGCGAATGCCACTTGCCGCGTTAAAAGGGAAGCGAGGCCTGCGCAACCCCTGCCGTTGCGCGTGCAGGCAGCGGCGTCGTAAGAAAGAAGTCACCCTTCATGCCCGGAGGCCGTTCCCGGCGCGCCGCAATCACGCATCCACGGGACGTAGAGACGGACAATCTGATTTTGATGCAGGAATCGATTCTAAGCGTTGTGATGCCTTGCCTGAACGGCATGCCGCATTTGCCCGCCGCGATCGAATCCGTGAAATCCGTCCTTTCCGGCGACAGCCACGAAATCATCGTTGCCGATGGTGGCTCAACCGACGGCACGCTCGACTATTTGCGCAATGCCCACGTGACATTGATCGAGAAGCCGGACAGCTCGCTCTATGAAGGACTAAACAACGCGATTTCCCGGGCGCGCGGGCAATATATTGCCTGGCTCAACTCGGACGACCTCCTGCTCGGTGGCGTCGTCGACCTCTGGCGCAAGGCTCTCGAAGACCAGGCCGACATCGCAACCGGAGAGGCTGAAATCGCCTCCGACGGCAAGATCACCTGGAGGAGCGATCATCATGCCGGCCCGATGAACCCAGCGTCGATTCTATTTGCCGTTCCCACCGTGAACAGCCGGCTCGTACATGCCGGGCTGCTCCGGGCGGGCGGGCCGTTCCCACGCGACATCGGACTGGGAGCGGACCGGTACATGCTTTTGAAACTGCTTCGCCTGGCCGGAAAAAGGAGCTTTCAGCCGTCGACGGCCTATCGCTACAATTCGCACAGCGGTTCGAAAACCATGGCCGCGACGTGGAAATCCTATCGCGACGTTCACGACGCGAATCTGCGCATGGTACAGGCGTTGCGCGACGAAGCGCCCGAACAGGACGAGCGGGGATTGATCGACGCCTTCGCATCATTGTCCGCGCTCGCATCGGCACGCGCCGCTTTCTTCGGCGGCGAGCCGGTTAGGGCGCTGGGCGATGGTCTGGCGGCATTCCGCGACAACCCCTCACCGGCCGATTGGTATCGCGGCCTTTCGCTCAATCGTCACTATCGAGGGCACGGCTCGGGGTGGTAAAGTCGGACCTTGAGCCGGCACGCCTGCAAGTGCCTGCCCGAAATTGTGTTTGCCATCGCGGCCGCATTTCAATTAGGTGACCCGGCGAGTTAGAATGAGGGCAGAGAGAGGGGGTTCCGTGTTTCTACCGGTAATCATGGCTGGTGGGTCCGGCTCAAGACTTTGGCCGCTTTCGCGCCAGCTTTACCCCAAGCAATTTCATGCACTCACCGGAGAACGGACGCTCTTGCAGGATACTGCAATCCGGCTCGACGGATTGGGCGCTGAATCGCCGCTGCTGATATGCAATGAGGAGCATCGTTTCCTGGCGGCCGAACAGATGCGGCTGATCGGCCGGGAAAATGCATCGATCCTTCTGGAGCCGGTCGGCCGCAATACGGCTCCGGCAATCGCGCTTGCGGCGCTGTTTGCCACGCGGCATGGCGACGACCCGATCCTGCTCGTTCTGGCAGCCGACCACTTCATCCTGGATGTCGATCGCTTTTGCGAGAGCGTCAAAAAAGCCGTGCCTCTGGCCGAGCAGGGAAAGCTCGTCACTTTCGGCATCGTGCCGAACCGCAACGAGACGGGGTATGGCTATATATTGCGCGGCGAGGAGCTTCCCGACGGCGGCTTCGTCGTCGGCCGGTTCGAGGAGAAGCCCGACCGGCAGACCGCCGAAAAATATGTAAAGAGCGGCGATTACTACTGGAACAGCGGCATGTTCATGTTCCGCGCCAGCCGCTATCTTGAGGAACTGAAGCGCCACCGGCCTGAAATTTTCGACGCCTGCAGCCGGTCGATTTCCGTCACCGAGCCGGACATGCAGTTCGTGCGCGTCGACGCGGAAGCCTTCATGGCCTGCCCCGCGGATTCAATCGACTATGCGGTGATGGAGAAAACCGGCGACGCCGTTGTCATCCCGCTCGATGCGAGGTGGAGCGATATCGGCTCCTGGTCCGCTTTGTGGGACGTTCAGGAGCGTGACGGCGACGGAAACGCATTCAAGGGCGACGTCTTGTCCCTTTCCAGCAACAACAACCTTGTGCGCGCCGATGGCCGCCTCGTCGCCATTGTCGGCGTGAGCGATCTCGTTGTGGTCGAGACCAAGGACGCGGTGCTGATCGCGCACAAGGATCAGGTCCAGAAGGTGAAAGACATTGTCGACCTGATCAAGGACAAGGGGCGAAGCGAGCACATCAACCATCGCGAAGTCTACCGGCCCTGGGGGCACTACGATTCCATCGATTTCGGCGGCCGCGATCAGGTCAAGCGCATTACGGTGAAACCCGGCGCCAAGCTCTCGGTCCAGATGCACCACCATCGCGCCGAACACTGGGTTGTCGTGCGCGGAACGGCGAAGGTCTACAAGGGCGAGGAAATCATCCTCCTCACCGAGAACCAGTCGACCTACATCCCGCTCGGCGAAGTTCACGCGCTGGAAAATCCCGGCAAGATTCCGCTTGAATTGATAGAGGTTCAGACGGGGTCGTATCTGGGCGAGGACGATATCGTTCGCTTCGAGGATCAGTACGGCAGGTCATAGAGCGGCGAAAAAGCTCGTCGCGAGAAACCTATGCGCATATCTCCGGATAACGGAGGCGGAGCGCCTGGACGGCGCAAAACGTCTTGACGTCATCCAGTTCGCCGCTGTCCGCCATCGCCAGGATCCTTGCGATCGGCACTTCCTCGACGATGATCTGTTCTCCTTCGTCGTGCAGCCCGCCGCCGTCGGAAAGGCGGTCCGCTTCCGAATAGCGGCCAAGGTAGAGATGGGCGCGTTCGGTCGACGTCGCGGGCGATATCCAGAACGTGCCGATGTGTTCGAGTTCGGCGATCTTGAGGCCGGACTCCTCGAGCGCTTCCCGCTTGGCGCAGGCCTCCGGATCGTCCGTATCGAGCCGCCCGGCCGGCGCCTCGATCACCATGACGCCCCTGCCGGTGAAGAGTGCCGAAGGCCGGACCTGCCGCACCACCGTCACCACCTTCCGGTCGGGATCGTAGGGCAGCACGGCCACGCCGTCGCCGTGATCGTCGAGCTGCTGGGTCAGAACGGAGCCGTCTTCGCGTCGCATGCGCACAAGCAGGAACCGTCCCCAGCCTTCATAGACCAGCTCGACATTTTCGATCGTGGCCGCCACCGCGCCGCTCCGTCCAACGATTATCAGGTGAGGGGTTGGATAACAGAAGCGGTCGCGTCGTGCAGCCGGAAAGAGCCCGCATGAAGCGGGCTCTTTCTTGAGAAGGCCGACTTCAGAGAATAAAGTCGGTGCCTGTCATGAAGTTGGTGCCGGCGACCGTTATCTGCATGTCGGCCGCGGCGTCCCCGTTCACATCGGCGTCGATGATCACGTTGCCGCTGTAATTTGTATAGCGAAGCTGGCCGGCCACGCCCGAAAATGCGGCGCTGCCGATGAAAGAAAACGCCTGGTTGCCGCCGACGAGAGTGTTGGCGTCGATGGTCGCGAGATCGATGCGGTCGAAGCCGTGGGCGAAGCCGCCGACAATGGAATCGCGAAGTGCTGGTCCAGCCGGGCTGTCGGAAACGGCATCGAAATCGAACCGATCGTTTCCAGTGCCGCCATTGAGACTATCGCTGCCGGCGCCACCGATCAGCGTGTCGTTGCCGGCCCCGCCGTTCAGCGTATCGTTGCCGGCGCCGCCGACCATGTAGTCGTTTCCGCCGCCGCCGCTGAGCACGTTATTGCCGGAATTGCCCACCAGCGTGTTGTTCAGCGCGTTGCCAGTACCATTGATGTTGCCAGAGCTCTGCAGTTCCAGCCGCTCGACATTGGCGGCCAGCGTCCAGTTGATATAGGAGCGCACGGTGTCCGTACCGCCGCCGGCATTCTCGATGGTGCTGTCGCCCGCTGCGGCGACGACGAATATGTCGTTGCCGAGGCCGCCAACCATGAAGTCGTTGCCGGCCCCGCCATTGAGCAGGTTGTTGCCGGAATTGCCGACCAGGGTATTGTTCAGCGCGTTGCCAGTGCCGTTGATGTTGCCAGAGCTCTGCAGTTCGAGCCGTTCGACATTGTTGGCCAAGACCCAGTCGATGTAGGAGCGAACCGTGTCGGTGCCGCCGCCGGCATTCTCGATGGTGCTGTCGCCCGCTGCGGCGACGACGAATATGTCGTTGCCGAGGCCGCCCACCATGAAGTCGTTGCCGGCCCCGCCGTTGAGCAGGTTGTTGCCGGAATTGCCGACCAGCGTGTTGTTCAGCGCATTGCCGGTGCCGTTAAGGTTGCCCGCGCCCTGCATCTCCAGCCGCTCGATATTGTTGGCCAGCGTCCAGTTGATGAACGTAACGACCGTGTCGGTGCCTTCGCCGGCAAGTTCGATCGTCTGGTCGCCGGCCGCCGCGACAACAAAGCGATCGGATAGGTTTCGATGTTGAGATCGGTGAAAGCGCCAGACTCATCATACACGACCGCGAACCCGCCATTGGCGAGCGCCGTGATGCTCGGATTGAATTCCGTGTCTATCGTGTTGAAGGTGTTAAGCCGGAATTCGACTGTGACCGGGTTGCCGAGGGAATCGAAAATGCGGCCGATGATGTCGGTGCCTGCCGGAAAGCCCGGCACGCTCGAATTGTCGCTGTCGGTTCAGACGACAAGGATATGACCGCTGGTGAGCTGCGTGATGACGGGTCGCTCTGGAATCCGTTCGGGTTGATGTTGGCGATGAAATCCTCACGCCAGGTGACGGGAGTTGAAGGCATGGTACACCTCTCTGAATGAAGAATTCCCGGATGCGCCTAGTCGCATCGCGGTTATTTCGAATGATGGTCCTGTCAATTCGTAGGCAAAGGGGATACCTAGCAGGAGAGAAGGCACGAACCCTAACAGGTACTCGCGCTTCGCTTTACTGCCCCATGAATTCCGAACTGCCGCCAGCCAGACTTAACTCCAAGCAGAAAGGAGAGACTTTCTGTTTCAAATCCGAAAGCGAGGGATTGATTCCGAACGGCGTTAGACATGCTCCACCTCCCGATGGCCGGACCGGAGCCCCTGCCATCCATCACCGCCGCTCAGGCTGTTGGCGCCGGAATCGCCGACCAGCGTGTTGTTTAAGCTGTTGCCGGTGCCGTTGAGGTTGCCCGTTCCCAGCAGCTCAAGCTGCTCGACATTGGCGCCCAGCGTCCAATTGATGTAGGAGCGCACGGTATCGGTGCCCTGGCTAGGATCTTCGGCGGTCACGTCGCCGGCGGCGGCTACCACATAAATGTCGTTGCCCGCTCCGCCGCGCATGTCGTCGCCCGCGCCGCCATTGAGCACATTATTGCCGGAATTGCCGACCAGCGTGTTGTTCAATGCATTGCCGGTACCGTTGAGGTTGCCCGTTCCCAGCAGCTCAAGCTGCTCGACATTGGCGCCCAGCATCCAGTTGATGTAGGACCGCACCGTGTCAGTGCCTTCGCCGGCATTCTCGGTGGTAATGTCGCCTACCGCAGCTACGATGTAGGTGTCATCCCCGCCGCCGCCCACCATGGTGTCCGCACCGGCGCCGCCGTTGAGCAGGTTGTTGCCGGAATTGCCGACCAGCGTGTTGTTCAGCGCATTGCCGGTGCCGTTGAGGTTGCCTGAGCCTTGCAGCTCCAGCCGCTCACATTGTTGGCCAGCACCCAGCTGATATACGACCGCACCGTGTCGGTACCTTCGCCGGCATTCTCCATCGTGGTGTCGCCGGCCGAGTCAACGACATAGATGTCGTCGCCTGTGCCGCCAACCATCGAGTCCGCACCGGCCCCACCATCCAGTCGGTCGTTGCCGCCCTGGCCGAACAACGCATCGTTTCCCGTATCGCCGAAAAGCTCGTCGTTACCCTGGCTAGCCGGCGGCGTCTCCACCGGATCGGGCAGCGTTATGTTCAGCGTGTAGTTGGTGCCGTTCGGGATGGCGACGTCACCCGCGTAAAGCAACACCTGCACATAATAGCGGCCGGGAGTTGCAACGGTGAAGGCAATGAAACTTTGCAGCGTATCGGCATTGCCCGGATCGACCGTGGCGTCGTCATTGAAGGCTACCTGGTTCCCCAGGCTGTCGTAGAGGCGGATAAAGCTGTCCAGCGAGCCGTCGATGTCGACAACCACCTGGCCCGGGGCCAGTACGTCGAACGAATACCAGTCAACCGTGCCGTCGCCGTTGCCGCTCACCGATACAGTCGGATTGGTTTGCGAATACTGGATGTTGGCGTCGCTGCGAAAGCCGATGAAGCTGTCGAGCACGGTCGCGGTCGCCCGGCTGTGATTGCCGTTTCTGAGCGGCTCGGCGTAAAGACCGGTGCCGGAATATGTCGCGCCTGCGCGAAAATCGCCGGGCGCGAGATCGATGAGCCCGTTCTCCGTGTAGTTGGAGAAATCGTAGGTGTCCTCGCCATTGCCGTCCCAAATGGTGAGGAATACACGGTTGGCGCTGCCGCCGACGCCGCCGCCCGGCGCGCCCTGTCCGACACCGTTGACGGACATTTCGCCTGTCGTGGCCGACCAGGAGTAGACGGTATCGCCGGAGTTGGTGCTGAAATCGGCGCCGTAGAGATGCTGCAGCGCCGCGATATCGTACATCATCAGCGTCTGCGCAAAACCATATTCCTCGTTCGAGTAGCCGCCGTTCAGCGGGTCACCGATATAGCTTCGATAGGTCATGACAGAGAATTCCATCGCATCGCGGTCGCGAGGAATGGCGAAACCAAGCCCGGTACGGGGGTGCCTTCATCATGGCCGTGGCTGAGGCCGACGGCATGGCCGAATTCGTTGATGTGCGTGGCCCAGGAGTAGGTTCCGACCTCGGGCGTACGGTATTGCGGGTAATCATCGCCGAACCAGACGTCGCCGCCTGATGCACGCTGGTCGAGTTCGGGAAAATCTGCGACGCGCGCGGTCGGAAGATTGGATCCATCGAAAAGATTCGTCTGGCCGATCGTCAGGTCCGATGCGCCCGCTGGATTGGCCGCCAGCGAAATGTCCAGATTGGCCACCTGTTCAAATGAGCCGAAGGTGAACAGCGGCGTGCCCCGAAACGGTCGTTCCCTCCAGAATCGACTGAATCGCGTTCATCTGGGTCGCGCTGACCTGCTGGAACCCGCCGACCGTGTGCGAATAGCCGACGCCGAAATCGGCGAAACTGTCGGCGAAGCTGTAGGTGATTGGCCCGCTCCATTGCGTGCCGTAGAGAACGCCGTCAATATAGGTGTCGCCGGTCGTAACCGCGCTGATTACAGTCGTCATGATTTCTGCCCCTGCCTCTCCTCAGCAAGCAGCGATGCTGCTGAGCGCACGGACAACCGCATCCGCGCGAAACCCTTGATTCGGGTATCGAATATTTAGGAGCATCGCGCAACGCAGCGGCGTAAGAGTGCGCAAACAAATTGGATATCCGGGATGTGACTGCTTCGTGTCAAGCCGAACTCATTCCTGTGCTGCAAAATGGCTGGATTGCGAGGCGGTGAGATGACGATTTCGAAAACGGGTGCCTGTCTTTTGGTTCTGACATGCGCTTGCGCGAACGTTTTGCCCTCTCCAACGCCCGGGATTGCCGGCGGCTCCAGCGGCAACTCCGTTTCCAATGAGGACAAGATCATGCTCCCGCCTCGCGACCCCGATATTGCCGTCCAGGAAGAATATGAAGCGGCGCAGGCCAGCGACACGGCTGCGGCCTATCGGCTTTTCATCGCCCGGCATCCGGACTCACCGCTTGCCGGGGAGGCCAAAAAGAGGCTGGCGGAGATTGCGGATCGCTGATCTGTTACTACTTGGAGGACGCCCTATGGCGAAGCATCAAATTATTCTGTATTAGTTATAGCTGAAAGGCGGCAGGGATGTTTTCAGCTGACACCAAACGATATTTCTTGAAGAGCATCGTCGAGATCGGTATTTTCTCGGCGGCGGCGAACCTGCTTTTGCTTGTCTTTCCGCTGTATCTGCTACAGATCTATGACCGCGTGCTCCCTTCGTCCAGCATGGATACGCTGGTCTATATTTCGCTCTTCGCACTTGCCTCCCTGATTGTGCTGGGGCTTCTCGAAGTTTTCCGCGCGCAATATGCCGGTCGCGTTGCGTCGAAGCTGGACACGGTGATCGGGTCGGACATGTTCCTGGCCTCGATGAATGGGCCACGTGCGGGCCTCGGCGATGTCCAGCCGCTTCGCGACCTTGCGACAGTGAGGAGCTTCGTGTCCTCGCGCGCGCTGTTCTTTCTGTTCGATCTTCCCTTTGCGCCGCTGTTCATAGTCCTTCTTTACTTCATTCATCCATTGCTCTTCGTCATCACCGTTGTCGGCGCGGTATTGATGATCGCGGTCGCCATCCTCAACCAAGCGGCAACCAGCCGTAGCGGCCGGGCGGCAAGCGAAACGCTGGTTTCGACGATGAGCTCCGCGCAGTCATTTGCCCGCAATTTCGAGACGGTCAGGGCTCTCGGCATGTCGTCGAACATCCTCGATTTGTGGGGCAACCGGTTTGCCGATTCGCTCGCCGCATCGGATAAGGTGAATAAGACCAATGCCTTCTACAGCGGCCTGTCGCGCACCATCCGGATGGTGCTCCAGATCGCCATCCTCGGCATCGGCGCCTATCTGGTGCTGGACGGGCAGATGACGGCGGGCATGATCTTCGCCTCATCGATCATTTCCGGTCGCGCCCTGCAGCCGCTCGACCAGATCATCGGCGGATGGCGCCAGATAGTCGATACGCAGCGCGCCTGGCAAAGGCTGAAGGCGCTTGCCCGCGGAACAGCGGCCGCAGCCGCAGCGCGCGAACACGTGTCGCTGCCTGAGCCGAAGGGTGCGCTTGCCGCCGACCAAATCATCTATTTCGTTCCGGATTCGGATCCGGGCGCTCCGCCGCTCATCAAGCGCATCAGCTTCAAGATCGAGGCTGGCGAAACGGTAGCCCTGATCGGACCCAGTCAGGCCGGGAAATCCACGCTGGCCCGACTGATCGTCGGCGCGATCATACCGCGATCCGGAGTAATCCGCCTGGACGGCGCCGATATCAAAAACTGGGACGCGGACGAACTTGGAAGCCATCTTGGCTATTTGCCCCAGGATGTGGAGCTGTTTCCCGGCACCATCGCCCAGAACATCTCCCGGTTCGACCCGCAGGCGGTCGACGAGGAGATCGTCGCGGCGGCGCAGCGCGCACAAGTTCACGAGTTGATTCTGCGCCAGAAGGCCGGCTACGCGACCGAGATTGGCCCGGTCGGTGTACGGCTATCCGGCGGCGAAAAGCAGCGCATCGGGCTTGCCCGGGCTTTCTATGGCGATCCCAAGCTCATCGTCCTCGATGAACCGAACGCCAACCTGGACGCGGAAGGCGAGCAGGCGCTGGAAAAGTCGATCCTCGAGGCGCGCGCGCGCAAGCGAACGGTTGTGATCATCACCCATAAACCGTCGATCGCAGGCAAATGCGACCGGGTGCTGATGTTGCGCGACGGACAAATCGAGCTTTATGGACCTGCAAAGGACGTATTGCAGCGCCTGACGCAAGGACCGCAGAAGGCACCCGAAACCCAGCCAGCGACAGCTCGCAGCGACACGGGCGAGTCCGTGCGGGTTTCGGTCGGGTAATCCAGTGGGGATCGAGCCGGGCCGTGGAGTGGAAATGACCGAGAAGATCACAGACTGGCGCCAGCGGGTGTCGACACGCACCGGCAGGATTTCCGCGGCGGGCTATCTGACCATCGCGGCGTTCGTCGGCGGCTTCGGTTTCTGGGCAGCGACCGCACCGCTCGCGGGAGCCGCGATCGCGCCCGGAATCGTTGCAGCCGCCGGCCAGAACATCAACATCCAGCACCTCGAAGGAGGGATCATCCGCGAGATCCTGATCCGCGAGGGCGAACGCGTCCGTGCCGGCGAACCGGTCATCGTGCTCGATTCCACGGTCGCCGAAGCGCAACTCAATCGCCTGATCAAACAAATGGTCGCCCTCCAGGCCAAAGGATGGCGGCTCGAGGCCCAGCGAGACGGCGCGGAAAACTTTTCCATGCCCGACAGCTTCTCGGCGCCGGGAAACAAGATGGAACATCTGGCGATCGTGAGCGAGCAGCAGAAGGAATTCACAGCCCGCCTCGCCCGCTACAGGGCGGAACTCGAGATACTCGCCCAGCGCGTCGCCGCTCTCAAGGAAGCCATCGAAGGCCTGAACGCCCAAAAAAAGGCGGGCGTGGATCAGCTGGCCATCGTGCGAGAGGAGGTGAACCGCAAGAAAGAGCTGCTGGAAAAGGGGCTGACCAACCGGTCGGAATATACGGCGCTGCTGCGCAGCGAGGCCGAACTCATCGGCCAGGTCGGCGCACTTCAGTCCCAGATAGCGAGTTCGGCGACCCAGATCGTTGAAGCGCGCCAGCAGACCGAACGGCTGACCACAACGCGGGTCGAACAGGCGGTAAGCGAACTCAACACCGTTCGCGCCTCGATCGCCGATCTGGAAGAGCAGGTACGCGCGGCCCAGTCGGTACTTGAACGCACGGTCATCAGGGCGCCTGCCGACGGCATCGTCATCAGAACCGTCTACACCGCGCCCGGCAGCGTGATCCGGGCGGGTGAGCCGATGATCCAGATGCTGCCGACCACTCGCGAACTGATCATCGAGGCGCAGGTGCGCCCGCAGGACATCGACCTGCTGCGGGTCGGCCAGGAAGCCAGCATGCTCTTTTCCGCGCTCAACGCGCGCACCACGCCGCAGGTGCCGGGCACCGTCTTCTACGTATCGGCAGACCGCCTGATCGATGAAACCAATGGCTTGCCCTACTATACGGCTCGGCTGAAGATCACCGAAAACCTGCCCCCCGAGATTAGCGCCGACCAGATCTATCCAGGTATGCCGGTCGAAACCTTTATCAGAACGGGCGAACGGACCTTCGTCGAATATCTTCTGCAGCCGCTCGCCGACTCATTCACGCGCGCCTTCCGCGAGCAATAGCCGCGCGAATGCTGGTTGCGGTAACGGGAGCAAGCGGGTTCGTCGGGCGAAGGGTCGTGCGGCATCTGCGCGACGCCGGTTTTTCCGTTCGGGCGATCTCGCGAACGGCCGGCAATTGGGAGGAAGGTGTCGAGACTGCCACCCTCCCAGATTCCGCCGCTTCGCTCGGTGAGTTCGAGCGTGTTCTCAACGGCGCCGATCACGTCGTGCACGGCGCAGGTCTCACCAATGGTTCGGCCCAAACGCCGGAATCCGAATTTATGCAGGCGAATGCGGAGCTGACAGCGCGATTTGCCGAAGCCGCAGCTCACGTGGTTTCGGGCCGGTTTCTGCTCATGTCTTCGATACGTGCTGTCGCCGGGGCCGGTTTCGACGGCATATTGACGCCGGAAACGCCTGCCCAACCTACCTGCGCCTATGGGCGGTCCAAGCGGGCCGCGGAACTGGCAGCGCTGACGCACTTTCCGAACGCCTCCAGGCTTTCGATCCTTCGCCTGCCGCCGGTCTATGGGGCAGGCATGAAGGGAAATCTCGCAAAGATGCTTCGCTTGGCCGATACCCACTATCCTCTCCCTTTCGGAGCCCTTCGCAACCGTCGGTCCTTGCTCTCGGTGGAGGCATTGGCCGCGGCGGCGGTCGACCTGCTCCGCATGGCGCAAATCCGGCAGATCTATCTGGCGAGCGACCGCTATCCGGTGAGCACAGACGAGATATTCACCGCCTTCCGCGCAGGGCTGGACAGGCCCGCGCGTCTGCTGCCCGTTCCAGCCGGTCTGCTCAAGGAGGCTGCAAGGCTTGCCGGGCGCGGCGAAGACTGGCAGGGCCTGTTTGCCGAGCAGATTTGTGATTCTTCGGCGCTGGCAGACGATGGATGGCGGCAGACGGAAGACCCCCGGCCCGGCCTGGCCGATGCGGCAAGAGATTTTCAAAAGTCTAAGTCATGAGGTCGAAATCATAGTGCCCCAACCAATTTTCGGCCTGACCCTGGACAGGATGAACCGCCTCTATATGGGGATCGTCACCGGCTGGGGGGCGGTGATCGGCAGCGCCGTCAGCTTCATGGTCGGCGGTGCGTTCATCTGGGCGATCGTCCGCCTCCTGAGAAGGGATTTTCCCCTGTCGCGGGTTCGCGAAGCTCGGATAGTGGCGCATATCTTCGCGGGTTTTTTCGCAATTGAAGCCCTCGCCGGAGCGATTTCATACAATGGCGTTGTGACCCTGTACGAAATCGGTCAAAACACGCTCTATCTTGCTTTTCTGCCCATCTACTCCCGCCTTTCGGTTTCGGAACGCTCAGGCGTTCGCGACGCGGTCGAACTTGCTGCGATGGGCGGCGCCTATGTGGCATTCGCCATTGCCCTGGTGGAGAGCTTCGGATTTGGCCTGCGAGCCGAAGGCGGCGCCGGCAACGCCTATCCCTTCGCACTTGCGAATTTCATGACCCTCACGATCACTTTCCTGGCCAGCCAGCGCGCGCATGGCCGATGGCGTGTGCTGTTCGCGCTGGCCGCACTCGCCTCAGTCGGCAGCATCATCCTATCAGGGACACGCGGCCTATGGCCCGGACTCGTCATCGTTCCCGCAATCTGCATCTGGTTCTATCGCGATCACATAGCCCGGCGCTACCTGCTGCCGTCCATAGCGGTGTTTTCGGTCGCACTGTTGGCCTTCGGGCTGTTCGCCACACCCTTCGTCCGCGACCGTGTCGAGTTGCTGATCGAAGACTATGGGCAAATAGTGGAAAAGAGCGATTATTCGGGATCGGTCGGCCAGCGATTGACCGTCTGGAAGGCGGGTTGGCAACTCGTCACGGAAGCGCCGTTCTTCGGTCACGGGCCGGGTCACAGCGCAGAACTGATGATCGAGCGCACCAAGGCGATCTCGGGAACGCCTCTCTCATATTCGCATTTCCACAATGTTTTTCTCAACTATGCCGTACGCGATGGCATTCCCGGCGCCCTGATCGTCGCGATGATGCTTCTCGGCCCGGTGATTCTGGCCTGGCGCAAGAACCGCGACGAGATGGGAGACTATGGCCTGGCCATGACGGGGGGCATCATGATGAGCTTTTTCCTGAGCGGCCTGCTGAACAATATGATCGGCCATGACCTGTCCGACTCGATGTTCATCGTCGGAATATTGACCGGCCTGTTTTTTGTTTTTGGCAGCGGGCGTGATTCCGAGTCGCGATCTAACGGCTGAGCTTTCCCGCAATCTGGTTCTCTGCTAGCAGTTCACCATGCAGAAAGTGCCACTGACGCTCATAATTCCGGTCTTTGGCCGCCCAGAAGCATTGGACCGGGCGCTCCGAAGTGTCGATGGTCAGGGCAGCCTGCCCGAGGAAGTCATCGTGGTCGACGACGGTTCGCCCGTCCCCTCGGCGATCGACCTCGATCTGGCCCACCGTCTGAATGTTCGCCTGATACGGCATGAGCGCAATCGCGGGCCGGCCGCCGCCCGCAACACCGGTATGCGCGAGGCCCGCACCGACTGGATCACATTCCTCGACAGCGACGACTACCTGCTCCGCGGCAGCATGGCGGAGCGCTGGCAGGGCGTGCAGGAACAACTTCGTCGGGGAGCGCCGGAGACCACCATTTTCGGCTGCGGCTGGATCGACTTCACCGCCAACCACGACGCCTCCCGCTTGCGCTGGCCCCGTCCGGCCGCCGAACCGCGCGCATTTGCCTCCGGGTGCTGGTTCTCGCCGGGCTCATGCGTGATCCTGAACGGGCCCAAAGCCGTTGCCGCCGCAGGGTTCCAGGATGAGACGCTCAGGCGCTTCGAGGACATCGACTGGTTCCTGTCGCTGGCTCTGAAGGGCTTTTCGCTCGAGATACTTCCCGTCGCGGCGGTTGCGATCGAGAGGCAGCGCGTGCAGCATCCCGAGCAAATTGAGGCGGACGCCGGCGCCATCCGGGCGAAATGGCAAAGCGCGCTGGACCGTGCGCTCTTTGCCCGCCTCGACAGCTATATGGATCTCGAGATCGCGGCAGTCTACCATTTCCGCGGCTCGACACTGCGTGCGCTGAAGGCGCTTTCGGCGTCGCTGGCGAAAGCGCCGCGCCTGTCGCTGCAATTATCTCCCGGCTGGCATCTGGAACCGATCGCCGGTATCCCGAAGGACAGCATATCGCTGAAGGCGCGTCTCTAGCCGTTCCGTCGGTGCGGTTTGCGCGACCAGTTTTGGACGCGGAGGCCTTTTCCGCTTGACTAGGCGATGGATGCGCACCACCCAAGGCCGCAAAGCACCGGAGAACAGCGCATGACCAGGATCACTGTCATATGCAATGACAGCGATTATTTCCTCAGACATCGCCTCCATGTGGTGGAGCGGCTTGCGGCCACTGACGCGGACGTGACCGTCATCACCGGGGGAAAGCCGATGACCAAGCCATCGGCCGGCTGGCGCTACGAGCACATGCCGATAGAGCGCTTCTCCTTCCATCCGGTTCTGGACGCCAAGGTGATGCGCCGATCGCTGCGGCATTTCAGGACAGAAAAGCCGGATACCGTGCACCTCATCACGCTCAAGCCCGCGGTCCTGTCGGGGCTCGCCGCCGTGCTCGCGCGGAAGTTCGGAGGCGGGCCGCAGCGCATCCTGATCACCATACCCGGCCTTGGGCGGCTGATGTCGCCGTCCAGCACACGCCAGAGGGCAGCCGACCGCCTGGCGCGGTCCCTGGTCGATGCCTCGATACGGTTTCTTTCGTCGCAGCCGGGCGTGCACTTCACCTTCGAGACTGCGGATGACCGCCACGACTGGCTGCATCGCGGGCTGATCGGCCGGCACAATTCGACCGTCATCAGCGGCGCCGGCGTCGATCCCGCACGGTTTTATCCAGCCGGCGACCGCCGGGTGCGATCGCCCATGAAAATCCTGTTTGCGTCGCGACTGCTAAAATCGAAGGGGTTGGACGCGTTCGTCGACACGGCGCGCCACTATTTTGGGAATACCAAAGTCGAATTCTTGGTCGCGGGTATGATCGAAGCGCACGACCCCGACCGCTACGCGCCCGAACTGCTCGAGCGCGAAGGCGCCATCAAATTCCTTGGTGAAGTCTCCGATATGCCCGAACTTCTGCGCAGCGTGGACCTGGTCTGCCTGCCTTCCCGCTACGGCGAGGGCATTCCGCGCATCCTGATCGAGGCCGCGGCGAGCGCGGTTCCCTGCCTTGCCACCGACCTTCAGGGATGCCGAGAAATCATCCGCGACGGCGTGAACGGAGCGTTGCTTCCACCGGGCGATGCAGGCCCCTTGGCGGCCTCGATGATAGCCGCGATCGACACGTACCTCGCCGATCCCGAATTGCTGGACCGGCAGGGTCGTGCCGGTCTGGTGTTGTTCAGGAATGGCCAGTTCCGGGAGGACGCAGTGACCGAGCAGTTCGTGCGCCTGCTCACCGATAGTCAACAGACCGCTGGGGATTCGACGTCGGCGCTGTCGCCCGGCTGAATCTCGTCGGGTTATTCCACCGGCCTCACACGGTCGCCCTGCCCGGAGCCGAGCGCCGTCGCCAGGATCAGCCTTATGTCGGCGGCAAGCGACATGTCGCTCAGATAGGCCGCATCAAGCGCCGCCAGCTTTTCCGGGTCGGACATGTCCACACCCGCAACCTGCGCCACACCGGTAATGCCGGGACACAGCTTATAGAGCCCGTACGCCCTGCGCGCCGCAATCAGCGCCGTCTGAGAAGGCAGGCATGGTCTCGGCCCGACAAAACTCATGCTGCCCGCCAGCACGTTCCACAGTTGCGGCAGTTCGTCGAATTTGAACCGCCGAAGAAGTCTTCCGACCGGCGTGATCGACGACGCACCCGCCTCGTGGCTCGGCACGTTCCCGGTCTCGCAATACATGGTGCGCAGCTTCAGGCAGGTGAAAGGCTTCTCGTTCAGTCCCACGCGGGTCTGGCGGAAGATCGCCGGACCCGGCGAGGTGAGCCGGATCAACACCGCGGCAGCCAGGATCAGCGGCGCCGCGACCACAAGTCCGGTGGCGGCAAGTACGATGTCGAATGCGCGCTTCATGCGACGTTTACTGGATGGAGTGCCGGATCCACTCGCCGAAATGCCAGGTCACCGCGGCGACCACTCCCGCAAAGACGAGGAGCAGAAGCAGGAGCCGAACGGCCATGGGCGAGTTCACCTCGTAGAACATCATCGGTTTTTTTGCAGTCTCGGCCTTTTTCGCGGCTTTTATGGCATGCCGATACAAGACGCTGCTCCGCACGGGCCGGGTTTTCACATTGTACTCGCAGGTCGGACGCATTTCGGGCGAGCATCTGCAATCCGTTTCCAGATCGCAACGGAAGTCCTTCAGGACCGACGGCGTAACCGTCGTTCCTGAAGGCGGAGTTTGGTCCTCGTCTTGGTATTCCACCCGTAACTCCTGTCGCGTCCCTCCGTCGGCCATCATTCAACTCGGCAATGTCGTGCGCAGGATACAACGATTCACGCGGGGAGCCAGAAATTTTCATAACGGCGCAACCCGCTGGCACTCCCGCCAACAGTACGGCGACCTGTTGGCGAGCTTTCCGTAGGCTCATATTTTTTGCGCCCTCTGCGTTCCATACGCCAAAGAATTCGCAGCCCAGCCCTTCATCTTGTCGTTTGAGGTCGACCAGGGCCGGGCGCGCGAATTCCACCGTGGTGCAAAGCACTGAGCGGAAGATCTTATAGGCGACGGTGTTTGCCGCGATGTAAAGAACCGTTCGCGGCGGCAATTCCTTGGGCATCTCCTTGGCCAGTTTCGGCAGCACCTTGTCGATCGTCATAAGCCCTTTGTTAGCCCGGGCGGCAAATGCCGCTCCGTCAGCATTCTGGCGCTAACTTCCTGCTCGACCCGTTCCAGAAACTGCACCGCTATGTCGATTGAAGGTAGGGACTTTTCGACCTGCGCCTCGAACTGGCGTTGTCGTTCCGTCTGGGAAGGTACCGAAGACCACGCCCCCTCCGCGAACCACAGGGCGGCAGCGGCAAGAACGGCCAAGCCCGCGCCGACAAACCCGCCGAACAGCGCCGAACGGCGCCCGGGCATCGCACCCATTGTCCCAGGGTCGAGCCCGGCGGTCAGCCGCTGAAGCGCATTCTCGCGGCCCGCCCTGTGCTTCGCCAGCAATGCGGCGTCGAGTCCCCCGAATTCCCATCCATGTTGTTCCGAAACCCGCCATTGCTAGCTGCGATTGTGCGACACCCCTGTCACCGCCGACTCGCGGCAGCCAAGCGCATCAGGTCACCAACATATGGCAGTCTGTGGTCATACGGAAGAACCGCTGAATTCCGCATTCGCGGCCCGAGTGAAAACTTCTCATGAAAATGGTGCGGCGTCGTCCAAATCCTGCGCAATAAGCTTCGCAGCCTGTTCCTGCATTGCTTTGGCGCTGCGGTACTCCGGAACGATGTGAAGCAGCAGTTCGAGCGCCCGCCCGCGGTCCTCACGTGCTACCGCGTTCTGAAGTTCGGCGATCGACTTGTCCAGAAGCAACTTGTCGATGACGCGCGGCGATGCAACCACATAGCCGTCTTCCGTGCGCAGGTCCTGGACTTCGGAAGGATCGAAAAGCTCCTCGAACAGCTTTTCCCCCGGCCGCAGACCGGAGAACACGATATCTATGTCGACATAGGGTTTCAGTCCGGCGAGCTGCATCATGCGCTCGGCCAGATCGACGATGCGGACCGGCTCACCCATATCCAACACCATGATCTTGCCGCGCTGCAACTCTTCGCCGCCGTGTTCGGCCGACGCGTTCAGAACCAGCCGGACCGCTTCCGGGATCGTCATGAAAAACCGCACAATATCCGGATGGGTGACGGTCACCGGTCCGCCGGCGAGGATCTGTTCCTGGAATCGCGGCACCACCGAGCCATTCGAGCCGAGCACGTTGCCGAATCTGACGGTCTTGAAGTGAGTCTTTTTCGAGTTGATGTCGAGGGCCTGGCAATAGGCTTCCGCAGCACGCTTCGTCGCCCCCATCACATTCGTGGGGTTCACCGCCTTGTCGGTCGAGATCATTACGAAGCTTGCGACTTCGTTGACGAGCGCCGCATCGGCGACATTCTTGGTGCCGAGGAAATTGGTTTTGATAGCCTCAAGCGGATTGCTCTCGGCCAGCGGCACGTGCTTGAGCGCGGCGGCGTGAAACACCACATCCGGTCGCGTTTCGGCAAACAGCCGCGAAACCCGCGTGCTGTCGCGCACATCCATCAGCCTCGTGCTGATTTTCAGATCCCGGTATTTTTCCCGGAGCTCCATATCGAGCATATAAAGGTGGAATTCCGAACTGTCGGTAATGACCAGCAGCCTCGGTCCGAGCTGCGCGATCTGGCGGCAGAGCTCCGAACCGATCGACCCTCCGGCGCCAGTAGCGAGAATCGTCTTGTTGTTGATGAGCCGGGCTATGCTCGATATGTCGGTAACGACCTCCGGACGATCGAGAAGATCTCCGAGTTCAATCTCCTTCGGTTCCAGCAGCGACCGGCTGGTAATGAGCGCGGTCTCCGTAACATCCGGGATTATCGAAGTCTTGATGCCGAGCTTCGCTGTCTTTTCGACGATCTCGCCGAGATGCTGGCGGGTGGGGGCTGCTTCGGTGACGATCAACTCGGATATGGGGATGCCGGTTCGCTCCAGCCGGTCGGCGATTTTACCGACATCCTCGAACGACCCGAGAACCCTAACGCCCTGAAGCGTTCTGGCCTGGTTCATCATGCTGTCGTCAAGAATCCCGGCGACGTTGAACTCACTTTGCCCCCGGCGGCTTGCGCGTATGAAGCTTTCTGCGCCGTCGTTCAGCCCGTAAAGAAGCACGTTTCGCCGATTTGCCGGCGCTGGGGCGAGATGACTCGTACGCCAGAGGATTTTCTCGACCAGAAGACGACAGGCCAGCCGGGAGCCGGCAAGCGCGGTCACCATGAATACCCCGGCCAAAACCGGCACCGAGCGCGGAACATTGGCGCCGCGGGTCATCAGGAACGACGCGACCGTGTAGGTTACCGTCGTCGCGAGCGCCACCTTGATGATAATGATCAGATCGGGAATCGAGACGTATCGCCACGAACCGCGATGCAGCGAAAAGACGAAATAGAAGACCCCGAAAATGGCCACGAAGCCGAGCGTCTTCTCCTCATTGCCCGGCACGTCGAACGCCTTTGCGCCGAGAACGGTCAGATAGGCCAAGACGAATGAGCCGGCCGCAACTCCGAAATCGTGCAGAGTACCCGCATAACGGGCAAATCGGGCAGGCAGACGCAAGTTACTGAGTTTCATGCAACAATGCTCAGCGTAGATGCATTTTCATCTGAATAAGTGTCAATAATGCCCGGCCCCGGCACATTGTTACCTGAACAGCCGAGGCCGTTCAACACAGCCAGCTCCAAAATCTCGGTACCGTTGATACCCCACCCTCCCAATCCTTGGCCGAACGATCGACTGTGGCCCCTTTGAATAGCACCAATCTGAGTTTCCCGCCTGCCTAAAGGATTCGCTTCCCGAAAGCAGACATCACGAAGCTAACCGTTTCATGGCCGATCCGGGGATCAAGTTCGGCCGCTACGGGCGAAATGTCCATGGACGTCATGCGGCCGCTGAGCGCAACAGCCTCCATCGCCTGATGGGTTTCGCGAACCGTCATGCCGCCGGCGCCCGGCGCCCATCCCGGCATTTCCGTGGCCGTCGGCGAATAGCTCACATGGAAGCCGCTTGTGCCCGAGGAAGCGATTCGGATCGCTTCGCGCATGACATCGCGCATGCCGGAACCATCGATCTCGGCCATAGTGAATACGGAGATGCGGGATTCCTTGAGGATTTTCGCCTCGGTTGGATTGGCCTCGCGCAGACCGACCAGAACGACATTCTCGGGGGAAAGCTGTGGCTGCAGCGCCCCTTGCCGCCGATTAAGGCCGAGCGCGCGCGAAAGCGCCGAGGTTTCCGCGAGCTCGGAATCATCTCCAGCTTCCGGCATCAACGCCGCAATGGAGTCTATCCAGATGAGTCCGAGCGAGTGCGTGGCACGGGCAGCTACCGCCAGGGCGCGATAGGCGACGCGCCGGTCCTTGCCCGAATGAAGCCGGATCAGGCCCGCGGGCGAACGCATGGCGTCGGCCAGTTCCACCACGTCGTAATCCATTGCCTCGAGCCTGGAACCGATATCATGCCTCGCCAGGATGGGCGCCGATAGCGGCTCGGCAATTATCGAGACCATCTTGCGGCCGGGGATTTCGGCGATGTCGTGCATGGGTGTCTTTTCAACATATTCCGAGGTCATCGCGGTAAGCAACGCCCCATAGCCCATGCGGAAGCTGACGCGATCCCCCACGGCGAGCGGCGGATCGGCCTCGGTCACGTCGAGCACCAGATGGTCGCTCGAAGCGCCCAGGACCCGCACACCCTTGTTGATCGGCGTCAGGCTTTCGACAATCACGTCCTCGCGCCCGATATTGGCGATGCCGCGCAGCCGTTCGCCCTCATCGACGAAGAGCGGACGGTTGCCGAACGCATCGAAGCCGGATTCGCCGATCGGCATCGAAGGCTTCAGCTTCACTTCGATGAGTTCTCCGGCAAGCCGGAACGCGTCGTATTCCAGTCCGGGCCACGGCTTGTCGCGGAACGTCTCGATGCCGCCCTGCAGGATGGCTTCGCCGACGCGCAGATTGTTGATGCCGGCGGGCAGGCGTCCATCAAGCAACAGCGGCAGCGACGACGAATTTCCTCCCGATACCCAGTCGAGCGTGGTCCCGGCCAGCCGCTCGATCTTGTAGGCGTGCGCCTCCAGTTGTCCAAGATTCTCCTCGGTCGGCACGATGGCGCCGAAGCAGGTCAGATTGGTGCCGATGCCGGCGATCCTGACGCCCTTCATCTCAAGGATCTTTTCCACGGTCGGCAGAAGGTCGTGCGGCCAGATGCCTTCGCGCAGATCGCCGAGATCGACCATGACAATGATATCGTGCACGCGGCCAAGACGCTCGGCGATGCGCGAGATCTCGCCGATGATAGCCAGTTCCGACTGCAGGCTGATGTCGACCGTGCGCACCACCTCCTCGACGCGCGAGATCGGCGGGCTGCGCAGCAGCATGATCGGACAATCGATGCCGCTTTCGTGCAGCCGGCGGATGTTTTCGAAGCGCGATTCGGCGATGCCGGCGACGCCGCCGCGCAGCATTGCGCGCGCCACCTGCGGCATGCCGCAGGTTCCCTTGGTAACGCCGAAAACCTTGATGCCGGATTCAGCGCAACGCTCAACGATTGTCCGCGCGTTGCGCTCAATCCGCCCGAGGTCGATCGCGACTTGCGGTCCCATGCCTCGCCCCCACCCGACCGAAAGCCCTCTCGCCGCTGCCCGGCAACGCCGCCTCAGCCGTGCACCGAATTCTTGCCGGTGAGCTTCCTCTCCCACGATAGCGCATCGCCGACGATGGCGTCGAGATCGTCATGGGCGGGAGTCCAGCCGAACTCGCGGCGGGCCAGATCGGAATTGGCGATTACCGACGCTGCGTCGCCCGGCCGCCTGCCGCCGATCTGGACGTCGAAATCGCCGCCGAACACGCGGCGCACGCTTTCGATCACCTCGAGCACCGAATAGCCGTGGCTGTAGCCGCAATTAGCCACGAGGCTGTCGCCGCCGGCGCGCAGCCGCTGCAGGGCCAGCCTGTGCGCGGCGACCAGGTCGCTGACATGGATGTAGTCACGCACGCAGGTGCCGTCGGGCGTCGGATAGTCGGTGCCGAACACCTGCATGGAAGGCCGCTTGCCGAGCGCCGTTTCGCTGGCGACCTTGATCAGATGGGTGGCTCCGGGCGTCGACTGGCCCGTCCGCCCTTTCGGGTCGGCGCCTGCGACGTTGAAGTAGCGTAGCGCCGTGTAGCGAATGCCGTGCGCGGCTGCGGCGTCGCGCAGCATCCATTCGCTCATCAGCTTGGAGAGGCCATAGGGCGATTCCGGCGCAAGCCGCGCATCTTCGCGGACCGGCTCCAGGCCGGCCGCGCCATAGACGGCGGCGGTCGAGGAGAAGATGAAATTGGGAACGCCGCCGCGCACCGCCGTCTCGATTAGCGCGCGGGTCTTGCAGGTATTGTTCTCGTAATAGCCGAGCGGGTCGGCGACCGATTCCGGAACCACGATCGAACCCGCGAAATGGATAATGGCGTCGACCGCGTGCTCGGGGATCAGCGAACCCACGAGTTCGCTGTCGGCGACGTCGCCGACGACCAGCTTCGCCTCCGGAGCCACCGCCCATTCGAACCCGGTCGACAGCCGGTCGAGCACGACCACCTCTTCGCCGGCGTCGAGTAACTCCCAGACCATGTGGCTGCCGATATAGCCGGCGCCGCCAGTTACCAGTACGGACATTCCTGAAATCTCCATCAGATACGGCACGCCCTATTGGAAACGCCGCCGAAAAGCCACCCCGCAAGTCTCATTCACGGCCCGCACCTCCGGAATATCCGGGCGACTCTGTTCGTTTGTGGGCGGGCAAGCCGTGGCATTTTGACCGAGTTTCGGTCATGGACGCAAAAATCGGCAGTGACTATGATTGCTCAAACTGGGAAGTCAAAATGAACTATCAGCGGTTTTTCGAGGAAGCGATCGACCAGGTTCATGCCGAGCGTCGCTATCGCGTCTTTGCCGATCTGGAGCGGATCGCCGGCTCCTTCCCTCGCGCCATCTGGCGCGCCAACGGCCAGGAGCAGGAGATCACCGTCTGGTGCTCCAACGACTATCTCGGCATGGGCCAGCACCCCGCCGTGATCGCCGCCTTCCAGGAGACCGCCGGCAGAATGGGTTCGGGCGCGGGCGGCACGCGCAATATTTCCGGCACCAACCACCCGCTGGTCGAGCTGGAACTGGAACTCGCCGACCTGCACGGCAAGGAAGCCGCGCTGGTCTTCACCTCGGGCTTCGTCTCCAACGAGGCGTCGATCTCCACCATCGCCCGGCTGCTGCCGAACTGCCTGGTGCTTTCGGACGAACTGAACCACGCCTCGATGATCGAAGGTGTGCGCCGCTCCGGCGCCGAGAAGAAGATCTTCCGCCATAACGACGTCGCCCATCTCGAAAGCCTGCTCCAGGCGGCCGGCCGCGAGCGCGCCAAGCTAATCGTCTTTGAATCCGTCTATTCGATGGATGGCGACATCGCTCCGATCGAGCAGATCGTCGAGCTAGCCGAAAAATATAACGCCATGACCTATATCGACGAAGTCCATGCCGTCGGCATGTACGGCCCGCGCGGCGGCGGCATCACCGAGCGCGAAGGCCTTGCCGACCGTATCGACATCATCGAGGGCACGCTTGCCAAGGCGTTCGGAACGCTGGGCGGCTACATCACCGGTTCCAGCGCAGTGATCGACGCGGTGCGCTCCTATGCGCCGGGCTTTATCTTCACCACTGCGCTTCCGCCGGCAATCGCAGCTGCGGCTGCCGTTTCTATCCGCCACCTCAAGCAGTCGCAGACCGAGCGCGACGCACAGCAGCGGCAGGCAGCGCGGGCCAAGGACATTCTTTCCGCCGCCGGGCTGCCGGTCATGCCTTCCGCCACGCATATCGTCCCGGTGCTGGTCGGCGATCCCGAGCTCTGCAAGATGGCGACGGACCGCCTGCTCGGCGTCCACGGCATCTATATCCAGCCGATCAACTACCCGACCGTGCCGCGCGGCACCGAGCGCCTGCGCATCACGCCGACGCCGTTCCATTCCGACGCCCTTATCGAGACACTGCGCGACGCGCTGGTCGAAACCTGGGACGCGCTCGGCATTTCCTACGGCGCCACCGGGCGCCCCGCTGTCGCCAAAAGCGAGCGCATCATTCCGCTGCTGGTGCCGAAATCGGGCGGGTGAACCTTCCGGTTACGAACTTCAGCAGTTCCCAATCCACTCCGCCAGCCTGTTCGCCGCTTCCTCGACCTGGTCCAGCCGGCGGTGGAAGCACAGCCTGAAGAAGGCTTCGCCGCCTTCTCCAAAGGCAGTGCCGGGCGCGAGGCCGACATTGGCGCGGTCGACGATCTCGAAGGCCGCGGCGCGTGAATCCGCAATCCCGTCGACCGAGAAGAACAGATAGAATGCGCCCTGCGGCACGCTGAACCTGGCGCGGCCGGTAGCGCCGAGTATGTCGCAGGCGATATCCCTTGCCTGCTGGGCGCGCTCGATCTGCGCGGCCAGGAAGTTGTCGCCCTCGTCCAGCGCCGCGATTGCGCCGCGCTGCATGAACTGCGCCACGCCCGAGGTCGAATACTGGATCAGGTTCTCGAATGTCTGCTGCAGGGCCGGATGCACGCGCAGCCAGCCGATGCGCCAGCCGGTCATTGCCCAGTTCTTGGAAAAGGTGTTGACGAACAGGATGCAGTCTTCGTCATCCATGATGTCCATGAAAGACGGCGCCCTGACGCCGCCGTAATGGAACAGCGCGTAAATCTCGTCGGCGATGATCCAGAGGTTTCTGCGGCGCGCGAGATCGAGGATCGCCCGCAGCGTATCGAGATCGGCGGTCCAGCCGGTCGGGTTCGACGGCGAATTGACGAAGATGGCCCTTGTCCGGTCGGTCACCGCCGCCTCGAGCTTGGCGACATCGCATGCCCAGCCATTGCCGGTCTGGTCCAGCCTGACTGAAACCGGCTTTGCACCAGCGACGCCCGCGGCGCCGGGAAAGTTCGGCCAGGCTGGCGACAGGTAGATCACCTCGTCGCCCGCGCCCGCCGTAGCCTGCAGCGCAAGCTGGATCGCCTGCATTCCGCCACCGGTCACCAGGAATTCCTCGGGCGCAAACGCCTTGGCGAAATGCCGCGCGTGATAGCGCGCGAGCGCTTGCCGCAGTTCCGGAATGCCGCGCTGCCAGGTGTAGAAGGTCTCGCCCGCCGCCAGCCCGCGGGCAGCAGCCTGCGAGATGAACTCGGGCGTCGGCAGGTCCCCCTCGCCGGCCCAGACCGGGATCAGGCCCTCACGGCCGCGCCCATAGTTGGCGACGGCGACGATGCCGCTTTCGGGGGCCAGGCGGGCCTCGCTGCGCAGATCGTCGATCAGTTTCATGGCAATCCCGAATTTGGAGATGGATGCTGTTGCTACAGTCCCACCGCTGGGAGCGCAAACGAAACCCGGCCGATGGCCGGGTCGTCCAGTTGGTCAAGATTCAGGCCAGGCCGAGCCGCCAGCTGTAGGCCGGCATCACCTGAATCTATCTTTTTGCCAGCAGATCGCGGATTTCGCTCAACAGCGCGATGTCGGCGGGCGGCGCCTCCGGCTCGACCGGCTTTTCCGCGACCAGCCGGCGGCGCATGCTGTTCACGCCCCTCACCATCAGGAAGATGATCCAGGCGAGAATGAGGAAATTGATGAGCACCGTCAGGAAGTTGCCATAGGCAAATACTGCGCCCTGCTTGCGTGCCTCCTCTAGCGAAGCTGCGGTGACGTTGGACGACAGCGGCAGGAAATAGTTGGAGAAATCGAAGCCGCCGAAAATGGCTCCCACGATCGGCATGATGATGTCGCCGACCAGCGACGAGACGATCAGGCCGAAAGCGCCGCCGATGATGACGCCGACCGCGAGGTCCATCACATTGCCCTTTGAAATGAATTCCTGAAATTCCCTGATCATCTTCCCTCTCCTGTCCGTGGCCACGTCCGGATCTGCCGCTCCCCGCTGAAGCAACCGCACAATAGCAAAAACCTCCGGTTGCAAAACCGGAAACTTTTCCAAATCCAGTTCGCCCCCGCCGATCGACCTAGCGGTGACAACCCGACATTGTTGCCCGAAGACAACGGCCGCCTTGGGTGGACTGCGGTCATTCGGCTCGGTTTCTAGATGACTACTGGGTTACACGAGGGGGTGCGGTGATTGACAACTGTTCATTGCCAAGGCACGTTCGCAGCGCTGCGTAGGGCGCACCGGTGTAACGTTGAAAGGGCAATGCCCGCCTACACTGTGACCACAGTTGCGCCTATGCCGAATCTCGAAAACCTCAAGAAGCAGGCCAAGTAATATTTGCGGTGGCACCGCGAACGGTACTATCCGGTCGCAGCCGAGATCAGGGCTGCGTTGCCACGCTTCCGGCATCTCGATGACAATCAAGTTCTGGAGGCAAGCTTTAGGCTGAGCGACGCGCAGGAGCTGATCGCGCGTCAATTGGGGTTCGAGGGATGGCAGGCGCTCAAGACAGGAGCCCCAGCCATGACAGATCAGAAAAAACAGACGGTACCTGAACCCGTTCTAAGTTCAACCTCAGCACAACTGTTCGTCGCCGACATCAAAGCGTCGTGTGAATTCTTCACCACCAAACTAGGCTTCAGAGTCGACTTTGTTTACGGCGACCCGCCATTTTACGGACAGGTTATACGTGACAAAGCGCAACTCGCTCTTAGGTTGGTTTGCGAACCTGTGTTCGTTGGCGACATACGGCAACGTGAACATCTACTCTCCGCTTCGATTACCGTCGATACTGCAGACGAGATCAAGCAGCTCTTTCTGAATTTCCAGGCCGTAGGGGTGCCCTTCCATCAAGTCCTCAGGAAAGAGCCGTGGGGCGCTAGAAACTTCATTGTTCTAGACCCAGATGGAAATCTCATTTTGTTTGCTGGTCCGGGCGACTGACCCGTCACCATTCAACCCCCCTGCCTCGAAGGACGATGTCGGTCCCTCCGGCATCGTCTTGGTCCGCAATGGGGTCGTTCTCTGCATTCCAAGCGGGTACCAAGCGTCAGACTTCACCACCAGCGCGTGTCGAGATTCAGACAAGGCAACGTCCAGAATGGTGCTTTCGAGAACTGGAGCGCGCTTAGCGCAATGGACTTGCCACCGAAGCTGTGATTGCCTTGAGTCCTCAGGGCGAATGCCTGAAGGGAGGACATCCGGGCGTGCAGGGCTGGGTCATCGTCATCATCGCGGTCGCCTATGTGACGCTGCTTTTCGTCATCGCCAGCCTGGGCGACCGGCGGGCCGCGACGAAAGGTGCGGGCAGACCACGGCCCTATATCTATGCGCTCAGCCTCGCCATCTACTGTACGTCCTGGACGTTCTTCGGCTCGGTCGGACTGGCGTCGGAACGCGGCCTCGAATTTTTGGCCATCTATATCGGCCCCGTCCTGGTTTTCATCTTCGGCTTTCCACTGCTCCGGCGGATCATCAAGCTCGCCAAGGCCGAAAAGATAACCTCGATCGCCGATTTCCTCGGCGCACGCTACGGCAAGAGCTTCGCCGTCGCCTCGATCGCCACATTAATCGCGACCATAGGCGCGGTTCCCTACATAGCCTTGCAGCTCAAAGCGATTTCCGGATCCGTCGGCCTGATGGTCGAACACTACACCGGTGCGCCGCCGTCGTTTGACCCCTTCGTCAGCGACATATCGCTGGCCGTCGCCATGCTGCTTGCGCTGTTTGCGGTGCTGTTCGGCACCAGGCACGCCGACGCAACCGAGCATCAGGACGGGCTGATCCTTGCCGTGGCGGTCGAGTCGGTGGTGAAGCTCGCCGCCTTCTTGGCAATCGGATTGATGGTCACCTTCGTCCTGTTCGACGGGCCGGGCGACATGATCGCCAGGCTTGCGCAGAACGCCGAAATCCGCGACGCGATGGGCTATCGCACTTCGCTCGGCACCTGGCTGGTGCTGACCGTCATCAGCGGCTTCGCCATCATCATGCTGCCGCGCCAGTTCTATGTGACGATCGTCGAAAACCGCAGCGAAGTCGAACTCCGGACGGCGAGTTGGGTGTTTCCGCTCTATCTGGTGGCGATCAATCTGTTCGTGCTGCCGATCGCCTTTGCGGGCATATCGATTGTCGGGCCGCAGACGACCAGCGATCTCTACGTCTTGTCCGTGCCGTTGCTGAGCGGCCAGGACGTTTTGGCCATGGCCGCTTTCATCGGCGGCCTGTCGGCGGCAACCGCCATGGTGATCGTCGCCAGCGTCGCCCTTTCGATCATGATCTCCAACGACCTGATCATTCCGCTTTTCGTGCGCCGGCTGCTCAAATCGGAAGGCAGCGAAACGGAGGACTGGTCGAGCCTGATCCTCAACATCAGGCGGGCTTCGATCTTCATCATTCTTTTCGTGGCATTCCTCTACTACCGCGAAAGCACCAACAATGCGCGACTGGCGTCCATCGGCCTTATGTCGTTCGCTGCCATCGCCCAGTTCGCCCCCGCCTTCTTCGGCGGACTCATCTGGCGCGGCGCCAATGGCCGGGGCGCGGCGCTCGGCATGGCGGCGGGCATACTGGTCTGGACCTACACACTGCTCCTGCCGTCTCTCGGCCCGCCAGACGCGCAGATCCTGCTCCATGGTCCCTTCGGCATCGAGGCGCTGCGGCCACAGGCGTTGTTCGGCACGATCGCCGAACCGCTCAACCACGGCGTCATGTGGAGCCTGTCGGTCAATCTCCTGTTCTTCGTGCTCGGTTCGCTCTCACGGGCCTCCGTACCGCTCGAACGCATCCAGGCGTCGATCTTTGTGCCGCGCGACGCGAGCCCGATGCCGAGCCTCAGGCGTTTCCGCACGGCCATCACCGTAAACGACCTGAAGGACACGATCGCCCGCTATCTCGGCGTCGAACGCACCGAGCGCTCGTTCCAGACCTTCGAGAACGCCGGCGGCCTGAAACTCAACGGCAACGAGCAGGCCAGCATGGCCGTTATCCGCTTTTCAGAGCAATTGCTCGCCAGCGCCGTCGGCTCATCGTCGGCGCGGTTGATCCTGTCGCTGCTGTTCCAGCGCCACGACAGCGCATCCAAGGATGCCTTCCGCCTGCTCGATGACGCAACCGAAGCTCTCCAGCACAATCGCGACCTCCTCCAGATCGCGCTCGACCAGATGGAACAGGGCATCACCGTATTCGATCAGGATTTCCGCCTGACCTGCTGGAACCGTCAATATCGCGCCCTGTTCGATCTTCCCGACGAGATGGGCCAGGTAGGCGTCTCGCTCGACCAGATCCTGCGCTTCCTGGCGGCGCGCGGCGACATTCCCACCGATTCCCGTATCGCGACGCTCAACCGGCTCACCACATTCGGCAGCCCGTGGCAGATCGAGTTGAAGACCAGCGGCCGGATCATCGAGCTCCGTTCCAATCCGATGCCCGATGGCGGCATCGTCGCGACCTATGCCGACATATCGGCTCGCGTGAAATCCGATCTTGCACTGAAAAGCGCCAATGAATCGCTGGAACAGCGCGTCCGGAGCCGTACCGCCGAACTGATGCGCGTGAACGAAGAATTAGCGCAGGCGCAGATGCTCGCCGAGGAAGCCAATCTCGGCAAGACGCGGTTCCTGGCGGCCGCCGGGCACGACATCCTGCAGCCGCTGAACGCCGCCCGCCTCTACTGCGCCTCGCTGATCGAGAAGGCCGGCCGGGGCGCGCCGGGAGAGGCCGCCGCCAACATCGAATCGTCGCTGGAATCGGTGGAAACCATCCTGGGAGCGGTGCTAGACATTTCGCGCCTGGACGCCGGCGCCATGAAGCCCGCAGCCGTGGTTTTCCGGCTCGACGGCCTGCTTCGCCAGATCGGCACGGATTTTCAGCCGATGGCCGCCGAAAAGAACCTCGAACTGGTGATCGTTCCATCTTCGCTGACCGTCGAGACCGATCGGAACCTGCTCCGCCGCTTGATCCAGAACCTCGTCTCCAACGCCATCAAATACACGCGCAGCGGCCGCGTTCTGGTCGGCGTCAGGCGGCGTGGCGAACTCGCCGAGCTGCAGGTCATCGACACCGGCATCGGCATTCCCGCCGACAAGCTCAACACCGTTTTCCGCGAATTTACCCGCCTCGACGAGGGCGTGCGCGAGGCGCAGGGGCTCGGCCTCGGCCTGTCTATCGTCGATCGCATCGCGCGGGTGCTGCGCCTGGAAATCCAGATCGATTCCGGCCGCGGCAAAGGCACGCGCTTCTCGGTCATTCTTCCGGTGACCCAGGCGCTGGAGCCCGACCTCGCCGCCGAGGCCAGCACGCCGCTGCCCGCCGCCGGCGCGCTGAGCGGCCTGAACGTTATCTGCATCGACAACGACGCCCGCATCCTCGAAGGCATGAGGCTGCTTCTCGAAGGCTGGGGCTGCAATGCCAGGGCCTTCGCGAGCTCCGAACCCTTCGATTCCAGCCAGCCGGCCGGCTTGGCTCCCGATCTGATACTCGCTGACTACCATCTCGACGGCGAAACCGGCCTCGACGCGATCCGTAAGCTGAGGACGCTCTACGGCAGCGGCACGCCGGCAATGCTGCTCACGGCCGACCGCTCCAACGAGGTGCGTGCGGCGGCCGAGCTGATCGACGTGCCGGTCATCAACAAGCCCGTGAAGCCCGCAGCCCTGCGCTCGATGATGACGCGCGTGCGGCGCATGGCGCAGGCGGCGGAATAGGCGACGCGCTCGATAACACGGCAAATTCATTGCAGGCTGAATCCGGAGAATACCCAGTGATCGAATCCTCATCGCCTTCGCTGCGCATAACCACCTTCGAGGATGTGCTGGCGGCGCGGGCGCGGATTTCAGGCGCCGCGCACAAGACGCCGGTCCTGACCTCGCGAACCGCCGACGCGAAGGTGGGCGCAAGCCTGTTCTTCAAGGCGGAGAACCTTCAGCGTGGCGGCGCTTTCAAATTTCGCGGCGCTTACAATGCAATAGCCGCGCTGGAGGCGAGCGTCCGCCAAAACGGCGTCGTCGCCTATTCCTCCGGCAACCACGCCCAGGCGGTCGCCTACGCGGCCAGGCTCCAGGGTGTTCCCGCGACCAACGTCATGCCGAGCGACGCGCCGGCGATGAAAATTGCCGCGACCAAGGGCTACGGAGCCGAAATCGTCTTCTATGACCGCTACACGGAAGATCGCGAGGGGATCAGCCGTCGCCTCGCCGCCGAGCGCGGAGCGGCTCTGATCCCGCCATACGACCATCCCGAAATTATTGCGGGACAGGGCACCGCCGCGCTGGAACTGATCGAGGAGGTCGGGCCGATCGACATGCTTGTCGTGCCGCTGGGCGGTGGCGGCCTCCTTGCCGGCAGCGCGCTCGCTGCCCGGGCGACGGCGCCCGCCTGCACAATTGTCGGCGTGGAGCCGGAGGCCGGCAATGACGGCCAGCAATCATTGCACAAGGGCGAAGTGGTTCGCATCCCCGTGCCGAAGTCCATCGCCGACGGCGCCCTCACCACCCATCTCGGCAACCACAATTTCCCCATCCTGAAAGACAACGTCGACGACATCGTCACGATCTCGGACGCGCAACTGATCGAGACGATGAAGTTCCTCGCCGAGCGCATGAAGCTGATCGTGGAGCCGACAGGCTGCCTCGCCGCCGCCGCCGTCATGCATGGCGCGGTCGCCTGCGCCGGCAAGCGGGTCGGCATTCTGCTCAGCGGCGGCAATGTCGACCTGAAAGTGCTGGCGGCGATTCTGGGGGCATGATCCCGAAAGGTTGCGGACTTTTCGGATATGATCGCGCTGCTCGCTAGGCGATGGGAGATTCAGGTCAGGCCGCGCCGGAATCGAAGAGGGCGCGAAGCGACCAAAATGGTGGATTTCGAGAACGGGAGCGGAGCGTACATTCAGGGCCGTGAGCACCGGAAGCGCAGAAAGCCGCCATTTGCAGGCCGGCATCACCTGAATCTCAAGCCGCCGGCAGCGGGTCGGTTCCGATCTTGGACAGCAGGATCACCGCCTGGGTGCGGCTGTCCACGCCAAGTTTCTGCAGCACCGCCGAGACATGCGCCTTGATCGTCGCTTCCGAGACGCTGAGTTCGTAGGCGATCTGCTTGTTCAGAAGCCCTTCAGCCAGCATGCCGAGCACCCTCGCCTGCTGCGGGGTCAGCGATTGCAGCCGCTTGATCAGGTCGGAAATTTCGGGGTCGCGCTCGACGCCGAGGTCGATGCCTACAGGCGCCGTGATCCCGCCCGACAGCACCGTCATCACGCCCGCCCTTATGTCTTCCATGCTCGCCGACTTCGAGATGAAGCCGGACGCGCCGAGTTCAAGCGCGCGCCGTATCGTCTCGGCATCGTCATGGGCCGACACCACCACCATGGGCACCGCCGAATGGATGCCGCGCAGCGAGATCAGGCCGGAAAGGCCGCTGGCGCCAGGCATCGACAAATCGAGCAGCACGAGGTCGACATCCTCATTGGCCGCAACGAGCGCCTTCGTCGCCTCGAAATCTCCGGCCTCGAGGATCGTCGCGACATCGGCTATGCCGCCGAGCGCCTGCTTCAGCGCGCCGCGAAACAGGGGATGGTCGTCCGCGATGACGAACTTGTAGCCTGACGGCAATGAACCCTCCCCATCCCTCCGCTATGTCGTGCCAGCGGTTGATCGCCGATTATGCGGGGATGAGCGGGGTTTTCAAGCCGCAATCGAGAGGGCCCTTGCTTGGGGTGTGCCGGGATTCAGCTCAGGCCGAGTCGAAAATGGCGGATTTCGAGAACCGGAGCGGAGCCGTACATTCAGGTACGTGAGCACCGGAAGCGCAGAAAGCCACCATTTGCAGGCCGGCATCACCTGAATCCCGGCACACCCCGCAGATCGCCGGAAATTTACTTGCAGGGAACCGACTTGCCTCTGCACAGTTAAATCCATCTCACGCCGGATCCCCCGATGGATAAAATAAGGGAAGTCGCCATTTTCTGCGTCGGGCGCGCCGTGATGTTCGGCACGCTGGCGATCACCTGCGTGATGGTCGGCTTCTCGTTCAATCCGGTGTCGGCCTTCCGCGCCGGCGCCGTGCTGACCCTGCTGATGGCCGCGATCCTGATCTGGAAGGCCTACGCCGCAGCCCGCCAGAATCCGAAGTCGACCGAAGTCTGGATGTATCTCGACCAGAAGGCGCGGCCCGCCAACGAGCATTCGCGCTTCGTGTTCGCGACGGTCATGCGCGATGTTTACGCGCGGTTCGGGCAAGCTTCGCTCGCCGTCGCCTGCCTGTTCTTCGCCATCTCGATGATTTTCGTGATGTTCGGCTTCGAGGCCTACCAGCCGGAGGTCAGCCCGGCCATGGCGACGGAATGAGTCGTCTCGGGGTAGCTATCCGTCAGGTCTTCTGCGGGTCGGCGGGCGGAGTTTTCGGGCCTTCCGGCTCTTCCTCGAAATCCTTGGCGATGCCCATGAAGCGGCGCAGGAACCGCTCCATATAGCCCATCGTCTTCTCGAATTCCTCTTCCGTCGGCAGCGCCTGGTCGAGCTTGGCCGTCAGCCCACTCTCCAGTTTGGCGACCCGCTCCTCGAGCGCCTCGATTGCGGCTTCTAGCCTCTCGGTATCAGCCTGGAAAGCGGCGCGTTCATCGGCAGCCAGCTTGCAGACGAGTTGGCCGGAGCGTTCCTCGCACAGCGACATCTCGCCGGTCCGCCGGTCCATCCGGACATAGCCCCTGTCGGTTTTCTCAAGCGTATAGCGGTCGGTATTGTCCTGGGCGAAGACCGGTGCGCCCGCAAACGACATGACGATCGCAGCAGCGACGGTGGCAGTGGCACGCATGACTTCCTCCATTCGCGATCGGGGCAGGATGCCCGCGGTTTTCGCCGTAAATAGGGAGACGCCTCCCTTTTCCCGGCCCGGCTTCTGGCCTATAGGGCCCGCATGCGACAGACCGTTTACAAGATATGCCCGGAAGCGCTGTGGCGCGAGGCCGAAAATTCCGGAGTGTTTTCCGGCGCGCCGATCGACATCGCCGACGGCTTCATCCACTTCTCCACCGCCGATCAGGTCGAGGAGACAGCGACGCGCCATTTCGCCGGCCAGTCCGGCCTGCTCCTGGTGGCGATCGACGCCGAAAGGCTCGGACCAGCGCTGAAATACGAGGTTTCGCGCGGCGGCGCGCTGTTCCCGCATCTCTACGGCGCTCTCGACCTGTCCGCGGTGATCTGGGCGAAGCCGCTGCCGCTCGGCGCGAACGGCCATGAATTTCCGCCGCTGGAGCCTTCATGAACGCCATCGACCGGCTCGGCCAGAGGCTGCTCTTCACGCTCGATCCGGAAACTGCGCACGGCCTGTCGATCAAGGCGCTGAAATGCGGATTGCCGGTCGCCGCGAGGCCGCCCGTCGACCGCCGGCTGAAGGTCCGCGCGTGCGGGCTGGATTTCCCGAACCCGCTGGGCATGGCCGCCGGCTACGACAAGAACGGCGAAGTGCCCGATGCGCTGCTCAATCTCGGCTTCGGCTTCGCCGAGATCGGCAGCGTCACGCCGCTGCCGCAGCCGGGCAATCCGAAGCCGCGCATTTTCAGGCTGACGAAGGACGAAGCCGTCATTAACCGGCTTGGCTTCAATAATGAGGGCCATGTCCGCTGCGAAGAGCGGCTCGCCGCGCGGGCCGGCCGCCCCGGCATTGTCGGCGTCAACATCGGCGCCAACAAGGACAGCGCCGACCGCATCGCCGACTATGGACTGGGCGTGAAGCGCTTCGCCCGCTACGCCTCGTATCTGACCGTCAACATCTCGTCGCCCAACACGCCGGGTCTGCGCAACATGCAGGCGCGCACCGAGCTCGCCGAACTCCTGTCACGCGTCACCGCCGCTCGGGCGGCGCTTGCCGACGGCGCGGGGCGAAAAACGCCGCTGTTTTTGAAGATCGCACCCGATCTGGCCGAGGCCGAGCTCGAGGACATAGCGGCCGAAGTCGCCGCCGCTGCGATCGACGGCGTCATTGTCTCGAACACGACGATCTCCCGCCCCACTTTGCAATCGGTCGCTCTTTCGGGCGAGGCCGGCGGCCTGTCGGGAAAACCGCTATTCGAGCGCTCCACCACTGTGCTCGCAAAAATGCGCCGGCTCGTCGGGCCCGATCTGGCGCTGATCGGCGTCGGCGGCGTCAACTCCGCCGAGACTGCACTCGAAAAAATCCGTGCCGGGGCCGATCTCGTGCAGCTTTATACCGGGATGATCTATGCAGGTCCGGCGCTCCCCGGCCGCATCGTCGGCGATATGGCGCGTTTCGCTGAACGCGAGGGCCTTTCAAGCATTGGCAGTCTACGCGACAGCCGGCTGGACCATTGGGCCGCCAAGCCGCTTTAGCGCTTTGCAAATCGCCCCTCACCTTACCCTCTCCCCGTGAAAACCGGGGAGAGGGGGCGTCGTCGCTGACGCTAGTTTCCGCCAACGGCGATTGGCAGCAACGCGGATGTCTCCCTCTCCCATTTTTCATGGGGAGAGGGTAAGGGTGAGGGGCAGCGCAAACTGGAACCCCGTGAAAGCCGCAGGCCGGCCTCAACTGAATGTCCGAAGCCGCAGCCGAAGTATCGCCAGCAGGCTCAGTCCCCTCACGACCAGGAAGATGTGCAGCGCCGCCCACAGGCCGTGATTTCCGAAGGACCCGGTCAGCACCAGCATGGCGGCCACGGACACGCCAAGCGAGAGCAGCATCATATTGCGCATGTCGGTCGACCAGGTCGCGCCGATGAAGACGCCGTCCATCTGGAAGGCGAGCACGCCGCTGACGGCAGTGAACGCCGCCCATGGCAGATAGGCCGAGGCTATGTCGCGAATATCCTCCGCCGTCGTGATCAGCGCGATCAGGTCGCGCCCAGCGAGCAGAAACGCGGCGCAGGCGACGCCGGCAAGGCCGAAGCCCCATATCGACGTCAGCCACACGGCTCGCCGGAAGGCGGTAACGTTGCGCGCGCCGACGGCGCGCCCTGCCAGTTGCTCGGCGGCGGTCGCGAATCCGTCGAGGAAGAAGCCCGAGATCATGAAGAAGTTCATCAGCACCGCATTCGCGGCGAGCGTCAGCGTGCCGAACTGCGCGCCTTGTCGCGTGAACAGGGCGAACGCCGCCAGCAGAGAGAAGGACCGGATCATGATGTCGCGGTTGAGTGAAACCATGGCCCAGAACGGTTCGGCGTGCAGAAGCCGCTCGCGCGGCAGGCGTGGCGATTTTGAAAAGCGGACGACGATGATGGCGAGGCCGAGCAGCATGGCCGCGAACTCGCCGATGACCGTGCCCCAAGCGACGCCCGCCACGCCCCATGCGAGCCACAAGCCGAGCATGATCGACAGCGCGATGTTGATGCTGTTGAGGACGAGTTGCAGGACCAGGCCGAGCCCGCCCTCGCCCCTGCCGAGCACATAGCCGAGGATCGCGTAATTGATCAGTGCGAACGGCACCCCGAGAAACCTTATTCGGACATATTCGTCCAGCGCAGCGTTGACGCCGGGTTCCGCATCTATGAACCAGATGCCAACGATCGAAACCAGCGGCGCGCATGCCGCCAGCACCAGGCCCGCGACCAGCGCGATGGCGAAAGCGCGCCAGAACACCGCCTGCTCCTCTATTTCGTCGCCGCGACCGAATGCCTGCGCCACCAGCCCGGTTGTTCCTGAACGCAGGAAGTTGAAGGTGGTGAAGACCACGTCGAACACCAGCGCGCCCGCCGCCAGGCCGCCTAAAAGCGCTGCGTCTCCGAATTGCCCGACCACGGCCGTGTCGACCAGCCCGAGCATAGGCGTCGTCAGATAAGCGAGCGTCATCGGTATGGCTATCGACAGCACGCTGCGGTGCGTCACCGCGAAAGGTCTCGCCGAAACCGCTTCTGGCTGTTGCTGCCGCATACTTTCGCGCTCGATTCCCTGAGTTACCGGCGGGCCGGAACATGTCCCACGGCGGCCATGCCGGCGCAAGCCGAAGCCCGCGGCAAATCATTGGAGGGCTCAACCGTCGAACAGCCTCCTTTGTGGATAGAATCCACACCAATTTCGGCCAAAGCGAAGAAATACCCCTTCCGTATCAATGGGATGTCAGATTCTTGAAAAATCTTCGCACCCGATTTGTCCACATATCTAGCCCTCCCGCATAATGGCCTCACCGTTCTGGCGGGACCTGGTGCGCACCGGGTATCAGGCAGAACGGCGGTGACCTCCCGCCATGGGATCGGAACCCATGGCTCCGAGGGCGTCCGACGGGCCGGCATTCCGGAAGCCAGGCGCCAATGCCTGGCTGAAGGCGGATCATCCGCGCGTCATTGTCCATGGAAAGAACATGGAGCGGGGCGCGTGACCGGTCGACCGGGCGACAGACACCGGCGGGGCGCGGAAGCTGCGCCACGTATTTAAGTTTCGGTAGGCAAGGCCATGCGCCCCGCTTCCCGACTTCTTGCAACAGCCAGGGCGGAAACGCAGCGTGGCAACGGAGAGATGCGTGCCGGGGACAGTTTTACCCCGACTCGCTGACAACGCGAAGAAGAGGTTGACAGGTAGTTTGGGGTCGATTCTTTTGGCCGCATGATTCGCGGCGGTTTTCTCAGCGAGGAAGGGCGTGCCTATCTGCAGGCGGTGGTGCGGCGGCCGACGGAGAGGCACGGGGTTGCGCGCCGTGCCAACGCCATCCTGCTGCTGGACGACGGCTGGAGCTGTGAAGATGTAGCGCGGGCGCTCTACCTCGACGACGACACGGTGCGCGGCTGGCACAAGGCTTTTACCACCGACGGAACGCAAGCGTTGCGGAGCTTCGGCTGGAAGGGCAGCCAGAGCAAGCTGTCGCGCTGCCAGGAAGCCGAACTGGTCGAGACGTTGTCGGCCAAGCTTTTTCCGAGCACGGCGGCGGTGATGGCGCATGTCGAACGGCGCTACGGGATCGCCTATTCCAAACCGGGAATGATCCAGCTGTTGCACCGGCTGGGTTTCGATTACCGCAAGCCCAAGGGGCTGCCGGCCAAGGCCGACGCGGCGGCGCAGGAAGCTTTCGTGACCTGCTACGATAAGCTGCTCAACCGGCTCGAGCCCGACGAGATCGTCTACTTCAGCGATGCCGTGCATCCCGAGTATCAAAGCCGGCCGGCCTATGGCTGGATCCGGCGCGGCGACAAGCTCGCCGTCAAGCGCGGCAAGGGCCGTGAACGCATGAACCTCATGGGCGCACTGTGCCTGGAGAACTTCGACCTGCAGCTGATCGAAACACTGAAGATGTCGACACAGACGACGATCGATCTGCTTGCCAAGCTGGAGCGCGCCAACCCAAACAAACGTGTGATCCACCTTATCCTCGACCGGGCGCCGGTTCACCGCGGCGAGGCCGTCAGAGGCTGGCTGACGCGGCCAGGATGCCGCATCCGGCTGCATTTCCTGCCCGCTTACGCCCCCAATCTCAACGCCATCGAGCGATTGTGGAAAGTCATGCACGAGCATGTCACCCACAACCGCTACTACGACAATTTCCGCGCCTTCGCCGACGCCATCATGCGCTTCTTCAAATCCACCCTGCCGCGGAACTGGAAGACCATCCGCGATACCGTCAACGACAATTTCGTTATCGTTCGACCCGAGCAATTTCGGGTTATCGGCCAGACCGGGTATTACTTTCTTCCGCGGAAAGGCAGCGGCAGTCTAGAGGTTCGCGCTGGCGGAAAAAAGTAAACTGTCCCCTGCGGCAGACCGCCAATAGACGTGTTACCTCACCCCACCGCCCGCAGCGCCTGCTCGATGTCCTCCAGCAGATCGTCTGTATCCTCCAGCCCGACCGAAAGGCGCAGCGTCCCTGGCCCGATGCCGAGTTCGGCGCGCGCCTCGTCGGAGAGGTTCTTGTGCGTGGTGGTCGCGGGGTGCGTGATCAGGCTTTTGGCGTCGCCGAGATTGTTGGAGATCAGCACCACGTCCAGTGCGTTCTGGAAGGCGAAGGCGGATTTCTTGCCGTCCTTCAGGTCGAGGCAGATCAGCGTCGAGCCGCCGAGCATCTGCTTCTTCACGAGATCGGCTTGCGGATGATCGCTGCGTCCCGGATAGATCACGCGCGAAACCTCTGGCCGCTCGGCCAGGAAATCGGCGATTTTGCCGGCGCTTTCCGTCTGCTGGCGCACCCGCAGCGGCAGCGTCTCCAGCCCCTTGAGAAGCGTCCAGGCGTTGAACGGCGACAGGCTCGGGCCGGTGTGGCGGAAATAGTCGTGCAAATTCTCGTCGATCCACTTCTTGTCCGACAGGATGATGCCGCCGAGACACCGCCCCTGGCCGTCGATGTGCTTGGTCGCCGAATAGACGACGACATGCGCGCCGAGCGTGAGCGGCTTCTGCTGCAGCGGGGTGGCGAATACATTGTCGACCACCAGCCGGCCGCCGATCGAATTGGCGAGCCTTGCCACGGCCTCGATGTCGATGACTTCGAGCGTCGGGTTGGTCGGGCTTTCGAGGAAAAAGAGCTTGGTGTTGGGGCGCACCGCCCTCTCCCAATTCTCGATCCTGGTGCCGTCGACCAGCGTCGCCTCGATGCCGTATCTCGGCGCCAGCGTCTCGACCACCCACCGGCAGGAGCCGAACAGCGCGCGCGCGGCAACGATATGGTCGCCGGCCGTGAGGGAGCACAGAATCGCCGCCGTCACCGCCGCCATGCCCGACGCCGTGGCGCGCGCGTCCTCGGCGCCCTCCAGCGCGCACATGCGCTTTTCGAACATGTCGACGGTCGGATTGGCGTAGCGCGAATAGATGAAGCCCGGCTCCTCGCCCTTGAAACGGGCTTCGGCGGCTTCGGCAGTGTCGTAGACATAGCCCTGCGTCAGGTAGATCGCCTCGGAGGTCTCGCCGAAGCCCGAACGCAGCGTTCCGGAGTGCACGAGCTGGGTGGCTGGCTTCCAGTTGCGCTTCTTTTCGATGGTCATTGCGCTGTCCCCAAAATACAAAAAACCGGCCGCGAAAATCGCAACCGGTCCATCAACGGCCCTTTAGCGATTTATTTAACGTGGCTGCAAGCCGACCGGCCAAATCACCACGGGATAAATGTCCATTAGACCCACGGCCGGCTTGCGTCAATTGCCGGCTTCATTAAACCTCGCCGGATATTTTAAAGGAGCGGACGCGCTTGCGGCAGACGGGCATTCTTCCGGACCAGGACATTGCGGGGCTGTTTCAGTCCGGCGCGCTGGTGTCTGCCAAAGCGCTCGACGCGGACCAGATCCAGCCGGCAAGCCTCGACCTGAGGCTCGGCGAGAAAGCCTGGCGGGTGCGCGCCAGCTTCCTGCCGGGACCGAACTGTCGCGTTTCGGAAAAGCTCGATCGGCTGAAGCTGCACGAGATCGACCTGACAAACGGCGCGGTGCTCGAGACCGGCTGCGTCTACATCGTGCCGCTGCTCGAAAGCCTGAACCTGCCGGCCGGCGTGTCGGCCTCGGCAAATCCGAAAAGCTCGACCGGACGCCTCGACATCTTCACCCGCGTCATGACCGATCGCGGCCAGGAATTCGACAAGATCCAGGCCGGCTATTCCGGCCCGCTCTATCTGGAGGTCAGCCCCCGCACCTTCCCGATCATCGCGCGCACCGGCTCGCGGCTTTCCCAGATCCGCTTCCGCATCGGCAACGCGCTGCTTTCGGAAACGGAGCTTCACCGGCTGCACGCTGGCGAAACGCTGGTCGCATCCGAAATGCCGAACATTTCCGGCGGCGGCATAGCGCTCTCGATCGACCTCAGCGGCGATGCCGGCCGCCTGATCGGCTATCGCGGCAAGCACCACACCAGCCTGGTCGACGTCGACAAGCGCGCCGCCCACGGCGTCTATGATTTCTGGGAGCCGCTCTACAATCGCGGCGGGGCGGGCGAACTCATCCTCGACCCGGACGAGTTCTACATCCTTGTGTCGCGCGAGGCGGTGCACGTGCCTCCGCTCTACGCCGCCGAGATGACGCCTTTCGATCCGTTGGTCGGCGAATTCCGGGTGCACTATGCCGGCTTCTTCGATCCCGGTTTCGGCCATTCGGCCGCCGGCGGTACCGGCAGCCGCGCTGTGCTGGAAGTGCGCAGCCACGAAGTGCCGTTCATCCTCGAGCACGGCCAGATCGTCGGCCGCCTCGTCTACGAGCACATGCTGTCGCGGCCGAAAGCGCTCTACGGGACCGATCTCGGCTCGAACTACCAGGCGCAGGGCCTGAAACTCTCGAAGCATTTTCGTCCGGCGGACTGACGCCGGACGCGCAACTCAGGATCCGGTGCGCGTCGGCACCGGCAGCCGCTCGAAATATTCCTGGTGCTCGCGCGCCACGCACGCCGCCCGCTCGGCGTCGCCGCTCGCGATCGCGTCGACGATCGGCTGATGACTGTCGGCGATCTCGACAAGGTCGAGGCCTTCGACCAGCATCGTGATGGTGGTGCGGGTCTCGATCTGCAGCGACTGCCAGATGTTGAGCAGCAGCCGGTTGCCGGCCGCCTGCATGATGGCACGGTGGAACTTTACCGAATGCTCGACCACGCCATGCGTATCGGCCGCCAGCGCGGCCGCATGCATCATGTCGACCTCGCGCTGCAGAAGAGCCAGATCGCAGCTCCGCTTGGCCGTGGCGGTCCTGGTCGCCTGCTCCTCGAGCGCGCCGCGCACCGCATAGATCTCGCGCAGCCCTTCGCCCATCACCTCGGCGACATATGTCCCGCGCCGCGGTAAATTGGTGACGAGGCCGGTCGCCTCCAGCTCGCGCAGCGCCTCGCGTACTGGACCTTGGCTCGTCCCGAATTCCTGCGCAATCCGCAATTCCACCAGCCGTTCGCCGGGATGGTAGTGGCCGCCCAGTATGCGCCGCAGCAGCGCCTCCTTGAGCCGCTGGCGCAGGGGAACGTTCACGAACGCCGCCTCCGGCGCTGTATCCGCTGATCCGATCTTGCGCAGTTGGTTCATGCCCACTGTCCGCCCGTTCCGCCTTCAAGGTCGCCGCTTCGCCGCTTGCGCAATGCAGCATCATATTTCCCGCCATCGCGGTTGACAAAATAATTCTTGTTTATCGATAATGGATAATCAAGAGGCGGAAAGCCCACTCTCGTCTGGGAGGACACCGATGTTGCAGGCGGTAATCGTGCCGGGCTCGCTCGCCCTCGCACAGGAAGCACTGGCCAAGCATCCCGGCGCGGCGCTGATGGCCGGCGGTACGGTAGTGATGCCGGTTCTGAATTACGGCACGGACAGCTTCGATACGCTGGTAAGTCTCCGCAAGGCCGGTCTCTCCGGAATCTTTGTCAGCGACGGCAAGGTCTCCATCGGCGCGGCCACCTCACTTAGCGAATTGCAGGAGAGGCCGGAGCTCGCCTTCCTGGGGCCGGCGATCGACACGATCGCATCCCCGACCATCCGCAACATGGCCACCGTCGGAGGCAACCTTTTCGTCGAGCAACCCTATGGCGATCTTGCCGTCTGCCTCATTGCGCTCGGCGCCACCGCCGCCGTCGCGGATGGCGGCGCGGCGCGCTTCGAGCCTGTCGAAAGCCTTGTCCGTCATGGCGTCGCGAAAGGCGAAATCGTCACCAAGATTTCCTTCACGCTGCCTGCGCCGGGAACCTTCAAATTCGTCAAGGCTACGCGCCGCGCCTTCAATTCCGCTTCGATCGTCACGGTGGCGGCAGTGATCGGGGTCGAAGGCAGAAAGGTTGCCAATTGCAGCGTCGCGCTGGGCGGCGTTGCCAGGCATCCGGTGCGGGCCAAGTCGGTGGAGGAAAAATTGCTCGGGCAGACCCTCGACCGCGCAAGCGTCATGGCCGCAGCCGAAGCGGCGGGCAACGACATCGAGCCATTCGACGACGCCTATGCCAGCGCCTGGTACCGCAGACGCGTGACGCCGGTCCACATCAGGCGCGCGCTGATCGGCGACTAGGCAGCATCGAAGACAGAGTCACCGGGAGGAAGCCATGAAGCACGCAGTCGTATCGCTAACCATCAACGGTGCCGAGCGGCAGATGCTGGTCGCGCCGGGCGCCACCCTGCTCGACGCCTTGCGCGAGAGCCAAGGGCTGACCGGTACGCGGCGCGGCTGTGACCAGGGCGCTTGCGGCGCCTGCACCGTGCTGCTGGACGGTCGGACCGTGATGTCCTGCATGGTGCCTGTCGAAACCGTCGACGACGCTCGCGTCGACACGATCGAGGGGCTGACGCCGGCGCAGGGGCTGCACCCGATCCAGGAGGCATTCCTGGAAGGCTTCGCCACACAATGCGGCTTCTGCACCTCGGGCATGATCATGGCGACCGCCGGCCTGCTCGCGAAAAACCCCGACCCGACGCGGGAAGACGCCGTCCGCGCCATCTCCGGCAATGTCTGCCGCTGCACCGGCTACGAGGCGATCATCGACGCAGTGCTCGACGCAGCCAAACGCGTGGGCGCTGCCGGCTCTGCCCGGGCAGCTTGAGGAAGTACCATGGAAAAGATCGACGCTAGCTTCTTTTCAGCCGAGCGCGAGGCCGAACTCGACGTGGTCGGCACGAGCGTCCAGCGCGCCGACGCGCGCGGTCACGTCACCGGTCGCACGCAGTTCTACGAGGATTTCAGCTTTCCCGGCATGCTGCACCTGAAAATGGTGCGCTCCACCCGTCACCATGCGCTGATCCGCAATCTGGACGTTGCGCCGGCCATGCAAGTGCCCGGCGTGGTGCGGGTGCTGACCCATAAGGACGTGCCCAACAACTGGTACACGATCCTGAAGCTGATCGGCGTCGAGCCGGACGATGAGCCGGTGCTGCCGGAAGATCGAGTGCTGTTTAGGGGCGAGCAGATCTGCGCCGTGCTTGCCGAGACGCCGCAGGCGGCGCTCGAAGGCGCCCGCCGCGTGGTCGTCGATTATGAAGACCTGCCGGCGGTATTCGACGTCGAGGAGGCGATGACATCGACGCCCTTCAAGAAGCACGGCACCAATTATTTCGTCTATGAGGGCCACAATTGCCGGCGCATCCGCTTCGGCGACGTCGATAAGGCGTTCGCCGGAGCAGACCACATCATCGAGCATCGCTACGAATCCTCACCGATCGAGCACGCGCCGACCGAAACGACCGGCTGCATCGCCAAGCCCGAAGGCAACGGCCGCGTCACCGTCCATTCAAATACGCAGGCGCTCTACTTCACGCTCGACAACATGGCGCTGATCCTCGGCGTGCCGTTCAACAAGCTGCGCCTCGTCGGCGGCACTGTCGGCGGCGGCTTCGGCGGCAAGGTCGACGTCATGGTCGAGCCGATCGCGGCGCTGGGGGCAATGCTCACCAACCGGCCCGTGAAGTATGCCTACAGCCGCGCCGAGGAGATGCAGGTGTCGTCGCCGCGCGCCGCCGAACGCATCTACATCAAGGACGGCGTGATGAAGGACGGGCGCATCGTCGCCCGCAAAGTTACGCTCTATGTCGACGCCGGCGCCTATTGCCGCCACTCGACCTATGGCACCACCAAGGCTGCGGCGCACATGCCGGGGCCGTACACGATCCCCAACGTTCATGTCGATGCCTATTGCGTCTACACCAACCGCACGCCGTCCTCGGCCATGCGCGGCTTCGGCGTGACTATCGGCGACTTCGCGCTGGAATCGCAGATGGACCAGGTCGCGCGCTTCCTCGGCATGGATCCGATGCAGTTCCGGCTCATCAACGCCTATCGCGACGGCGATATGAAAGCGCATCGCAAGAAGGTGGAAGGAGCGGCCCTCGTCGAGGTCATCCAGGCGGCCGCGAAACAGACCGGACATTCGCTACCGCAGGAATTCGCATCGATGTCTTCGCTGAAGCGGGAGGCAAGCCATGGCCAGGCTTAGGGGACGCGGCGTCGCCGCCGTAAACTACCCTACCGGCATGAATCTCGGCGGTGATCCGAGCCAGGCGCTGGTCCATGCAACCACCACCGGCAGTTTCGTCATCACGCTGTCGAGCGTCGATCTCGGCCAGGGCATCAAGACCGTCGCGGCGCAGATCTGCGCCGAAACGCTCGGCGTGCCCTATGACACCGTCATGGTCGACACCGCCGACACCGACACCGGGCCTCACTGCATGGGCACTTTCGCCTCGCGCGGCACGCACCGCATCGGCAACGCTGTCATCATGGCGGCCTGTGAAGCCCGCGAGGTGCTGATGAGTATCGCGGCTACCGAACTCGAGGTCGATGCCGGGGACCTCGTCACCGACGGGAAGGGCCGTATCCATGTGAACGGCGCGCCGGACAAAGGCATCGCCGTGCTGGATGTCGCGCTCGCCGCCCACTTCAAGCACGGCAAGACCATTTCCGGCCGCGGCATCTTCCTGAAACCGAAGAGCGAGGTCGTTCCGGAGACCGGCGAGATGGACCCGGATTCATGCCAGGCGCATGCCTGCACCGTCGCCGAGGTGGAAGTGGACGATGAGACCGGCGAGGTCACCGTTCTCAAGATGACCAATGCCTATGAAATCGGTCGCGCCGTCAATCCCGCACTGGCTCACCAGCAGATCGTCGGCGGGGCATGGATGGGCATCAGCCACGCGCTCTACGAGACCACCGAACCTTACTACCCGGACCGCTCGCACGGGCCGCTCGACTTCTCCGAATATCTGATGCCCGGCCCCGGCGACCTGGCCGAAATGGATTCGGTGATCATTGAACGCCCGGCCTCGAACGGGCCGTATGGCGCCAAGGGAATAGGCGAGATGACCGCCAACTCACCCATCCCGGCGATCGCCAATGCGATCTTCGACGCCTGCGGCGTGCGCGTCACTTCGATGCCGATCACGCCGGAAAAGATATTGCGCGGGCTCGACACCCTGCGCGCCCAGACAAATTGAACCAGCGAAGGACAATGACATGATCAAAGTGATGGCCCTGATGAAGCGCAAGGATGGCATGAGCTTCCAGGATTTCAGGAAATGGATTCTCGAAGACCACGTTGCGTTTGCGCGCAACCTGCCGGGCCTGAGGAAGTATACATCGAACGTGCTGCGCGCCGAAAATGCCGACGCTCCGTTCGATGGCATGTCCGAAATGTACTTCGACGACGAAGCGGCAATGGCCGCGGCGTTCAGCACGGAAGCGGGCAAGGAGGCGGGCGGCGACGCCGCCGCCCATTGCTCCAATCGCTTCCGCATGGTGTGCGACGAGAAGCAGCAATTTTGAGCGGATCAAAGGCTTGCCCTCGCCCCTGACACAGGATCGGCTCGACGCCGAGCTTGCCGCCGCCGGCTATCTGGCCGACGAGACACTGGTGACGGCGCTCTATCTCGCGCTCGAGCTCGGCAAGCCGTTGCTTCTCGAAGGTGTGCCAGGCGTCGGCAAGACCGAGGTGGCAAAGACGCTCGCCGCCATTCTCGGCCGCGAATGCCTCAGGCTGCAATGCTATGAGGGCATCGATTCGACAAAGGCGCTCTACGACTGGGATCACGCACGGCAATTGCTGCACGTGCGGGTCGCGGAGCGTAGCGGCAAGGTCGAGACATCGGATCTTTACGCGGAAAAATTCCTGATAGAAATGCCGCTGCTCAAGGCGCTGCGCAATGCCTCCGCGACGGTGCTGCTGATCGACGAGATCGACCGCGCCGACGACGCCTTCGAAGCCTTCCTGCTCGAATTCCTGTCGGATTTCCAGATTTCCATTCCCGAGATCGGGACCGTGCGGGCCGCTCAGCCTGTGGTGGCGATCCTGACCTCCAATCGGACGCGGGAACTGCACGACGCGCTGCGCCGCCGCTGCCTCTATCACTGGATCGACTATCCCGAGCGGGCGCGCGAGCGCGCCATCATCGAGCGCCACGCGCCGGGCGTCGCCGCGGAAGCAGCCGAAATGCTAGTTGATGCGGTGGCGAGCATCAGGCGGCTGCCGCTGATCAAGCGGCCGGGCATCTCGGAAAGTATCGACTGGGCGCGCGCGGCGGAAGTACTCCACCGCGACGGCGCCGCGTGGCCCGAAGCCTTGCAACGCTCGCTCGGCCTGCTCGTCAAGGATCAGGAGGACTTTGCCGCCATCCAGAAGGCGGGCGTGTTGTGATGGCAAATACTGCTCCCCGCTCCCGGCCGGCGTTCATGGCGGCCGAACTGCTTGCCGGCTTTCCGGCGGCGTTGAGGGAGGCTGGCCTTGCGGCAGATCCGGGCCGGGCGGTTTGCTTTCTCCAGGCGGTGCGGGCAGCTCCGCCTCGCCGCATATCCGATCTTGCCAGGATCGGTCGTGTCACGCTCATAGGTTCGCCGGCGGATTTCCCGATCTACGACGCGGTGTTCGAGGCGTGGTTCGGTCAGGTGGCCGTGATCGAGGCCGCACCGGACGAAGATGACGAGGCCGCCAAACCGTCGCCGCCAAAAGGCGATCAGCCTCCCCTGGACCCACTGGACGGCGACGCTGCCGGCAAGGCCGCGGCCGACGATTTGTTGCGCGGACGCAAGACTTTCGGCCGCATGAACGACGCCGAAACGCTGTCTCGCATCCGGCGCGGGATCGCCTCCCTGCCTCATATGACGAGCCGGAACTGGGCGCGGTCGCCAGCCGGACCACGGATCGACCTTGCCCGCACCTGCAGGGCCGCGCGCGCCACGTTCGGCGAGACGCTGCGCATGATGCGGATGGCGCGGCCGGAGCGTCCGCGCAAGCTGCTGCTCCTGATCGACGTCTCCGGTTCGATGAAGGCGCAGTCGGAAGTCAATCTGCGTTTTGCACATCTGCTCGTGCGCGCGCGGCCGCGGGTCGAGTGTTTCTGCTTCGGCACCAGCCCCAGCCGGGTGACGGGCATGCTCAGGCATCGCGACCCCGATCAGGCGCTCGGCCGCCTGGCGGACATGGTGTTCGATTTCGACGGCGGCACCCGCATCGGCTCGTCGCTCGATGAATTCCTGTCGGTGTCACGTTATGCAGCGCTGGTCCGAGGCGCGGTGACGGTGATCCTGTCCGACGGGCTCGAACGCGGCGACCCAGCGGAAATGATCCACGCGATCGAGCGCATGGCGCGGCTCAGCCACCGTCTGGTCTGGGCGACGCCACTGGCCGCCGACCCTCGCTATCGGCCCCTTACCCGAGCCATGGCCGGAATCCTGCCGCATCTCGATGACCTCTGCGATGCGGGCGGCTTGGGCGCGCTGGAGCGGCTGGCCGCACGCCTAGATGCCGTCGAACACGGGCCGCGCGGCCAGGCGGGGCGGCGGTTTTCCACCACTGGGATTGCGGCATGATCGGCATCGTCGACGCCCACCATCACATCTGGCGGCAGGCCGATCTTCCCTGGCTGCAGGGGCCGATGGTTCCGCGCATCTTCGGTCCCTACGAGCCTATCCGCCGCGACTATCCGATCGAGGAATTTCTGGCCGACATCGCCGGATCAGGCGTCGGAAAGTCCGTCTACGTGCAGACGAACTGGGCGAAACCGCAGGCCGTCGTGGAGGTCGAGTGGGTTCAAGGCATTGCCGACCGGCACGGCTGGCCGCACGGCATCGTGGGTTATGCAGATCTCCTGTGCGACGATGCAAGAGAAACCATGAAGCGCCAGGCGGCTTTTCCGCTGATGCGCGGCGTCCGCATGCAGCTTCACTGGCATGAAAACGAGATGTACCGCTTCGCCGCCTCGCCGGACCTGATGAACGATGCCCGGCTGCGGAAGTACATCCGCGTCCTCGCCGATCATGGCTGGTCGTTCGACTTGCAGGTCTTCACTTCGCAAATGGCCGATGCGGCGAGACTGGCGGCCGACAATCGCGACATAGTCTTCGTGCTCCAGCATGCGGGTATGCTGGAGGATCTGTCTCCAGTTGGCAGGCAAGCGTGGCGCGAGGGCATGAAGCGGCTTGCGGCGGAGGAAAATGTCGTCAGCAAATTGTCCGGACTGGGAACCTTCATCCACCGCAACTATCCGGCGCATGTGGCCGATGTCGTTGCCGAAACAATCGCCATGTTCGGGTCTGACCGCTGCCTGTTCGGCAGCAACTTTCCGATCGAAAAACTCTGGACAAGTTATGCCGATCTTGTCGCAGCGCATCGAGCAGCGCTCGCCTCATATTCGCGGGAAGATCAGGAAGCGGTCCTGCGCGACACCGCCATTAGGGTTTACCGGCTATGAGCCGCGAGGCGCGCCGATGCCGGAAAGTTATTCCGCACTGGCTTGGCTGGAGCGGGTAGCGGGAATCGAACCCGCGCGTTCAGCTTGGGAAGCTGACAGGCTACCATTACATCATACCCGCGCAGCCGCTCGAATATCACGGTCCCGTGCCGATCGGCAATCGCAAAGGTAGCGATATCCGGCCAAGACTTGAACACGCCGCCGCGACTGCGTATGTCGGCGCTGTGCCAATCGTGGGAGAAATGACTTGTCCGGACTTACGCGCTTCCTCGGCGACAGCCCGCTGCGGGTATTTCTGAAACTCCTCGTCGTCTCATTCCTCGTCGGTATCGTGATGAGCACGTTCGGCTGGTCGCCTTTCGACATCCTCGAAAGCATCCGGGATTTCTTCCTGCGCATGTGGTACATGGGCTTCGCGACCATTGACCGCTTCCTGGGTTACCTGCTGCTCGGCGCGGCGATCGTCGTCCCGGCCTTCATCCTGTTGAGGCTGTTCAGCTACCGCCGCTGAATTCGGCCGCAACCTCGAACAGTATGGTGTGGCGCGCGGCGAGGGCCTGGATGTCGCGCGAATAGCCGCCACCGATGACGCCGCAGACCGGAATTCCGCACTCCCTGAAATGGCCGATCGTCAGCCTGTCACGGGCGCGCAGCCCATCATCGGATAAGGAGAGCCGACCGAGGCGGTCGTCGGCATGCGGATCGACGCCGGCATTGTAGAAGACGATGTCCCAGGCCGCCCGGCCGGAAAGCATCGGCAGGATATCGCCGAGCCTCTCCAGATAGGCGTCATCACCCGTGCCGTCCGGCAGGGCGACGTCCAGATCGGAAGCGATCTTGCGCTCCGGGTAATTGCGGTCACCATGCATCGAGAAGGTGAAAGCACGCGGTTCGTTTCCGAGGATATCGGCCGTGCCGTCGCCCTGGTGTACGTCGAGGTCGACGACCAGCACATTCGCGGCCAGCCCTTCGGCGATCAGCCCAAGCGCCGCAACGGCCACGTCGTTGAAGGTGCAGAAGCCGGCGCCATGAGCGTATCTGGCGTGATGGCTGCCGCCGGCCGTATTGCAGGCGATGCCGTTCGCGAGCGCCAGCCGCGCCGAGAGAATGGTTCCCCCAGCGGCGAGTAGCGCGCGACGCGACACTTTCTCGCCAATCGGAAAGCCGATCTCACGTTCGATGCTCGCGGGAACCGTGCAAGCGATCACCTGGTCGACATAAGCTGGGTCATGCGCGAGCTTCAGCCAGCCGGGTTCGGCCGGAACGGGCTGGTACAGGTTTGACGGCGTGGCGAGGCCGCACGCATCGAGTTGCTCCATCAGGGCGCTGTATTTGCCCATCGGAAACCTGTGCTCCGCGGCAAAGCCGGCATCATAGCCTGGATGGTGGACGATCGGGAGCGCTGCCACGTCTATGGTTGGGCCTTCGCCAGCTTTTTCGGCGCGACCGATTTCCAGGCAAATGTCATGGCATGGCGTACGGTCTCCATGTCGGCACGGTCGAGCATGACCTGCGTCCAGCCTTTCAGGCCCCACGAGCCCTTGATCGGCGCGAAAATGCCGCGTCCGGTTTCCTTCAGGAGCTGCTGTTCGTCGGGCGAAAGCTTCAACACCGCGCGGCCGTCGCTTTCGCGCAATGTGGCAAAGATCTTCTTTCCGACTCGGAAATCCGCGGTGTCGAAATGGCTTCCTTCGGCAGCTTCCGGAAAGCTCAGCGCCAGCGCCCGAAACTCGTCCGCCGTCATCATGATCCCCCAAAGGTCCGCCATGCCAGCACGATCCTCGACAGGGCGGTGTAGAACGTCAAGGCGGCGAAGGCGTAGGCCAGCGGCGGAAACCAGTCCGGGAACAGGCAGAAGATGACGAAAACGGCGATGGTTTCGCTGGCCTCGGCCAGACCCGTCGTGAAGAAGAGCGATTTCGCGCCACGCGCATCTGTCACCAGCTTTCGTCTCTCGGCCATGATCGCATAGGCGAGAAAACTCGATCCGTTGACGTAAAAGGAGAACACCAGCACCGCGCCCGCTACGGCGTTGGCTGCCGGGTCGGCCAGTACGAAGCCAATTGGTATCGCCCCATAGAAGACAAAATCGAGCACGATATCGAGATAGCCGCCGAGATCGGTCCTGCCGTTGACCTTCGCGACCGCACCGTCGAGCCCGTCGCCGAGACGGCTGACGAGGAGCAAGGCAAGACCCAGCCAGAAAAGGCCGCATCCTATCGCCGTCGCCGCCGCCAGCCCCAGGATGCAGGCGGCAATGGTGACGACATTGGCCGAAATGCCGGCCTTGGCCATCAGCGCACCGAAGCCGTCAAGCGGCGGATCGAGACGCCTGCGCGCCCAGCCATCCAGCATTCCTTGCCTCCTGAGCCGTCGTAATGTCCGCAGTAAACGAAAAATCCCGTCAAGCGGAAATCACAATCCGGTTTGCTCAGCCCAAACAAGGTTGACCTGCCGCCCTTGCCGGCAGATTCTTGCGTTGAAGGGGTGCGTGGAATGTACACGGCCGTCACGCGCGATATCGAGGTCAATGTCGAGCCGTTCTACCTCGAGGACCGGTCCGATCCTTCGCAGAACCATTATGTCTGGGCCTATCGGGTGACGATCGCCAACCAGTCCGACCAGTTCGTGCAACTCCTGTCGCGCTATTGGCGCATCACGGACGGAGCCGGAAGGGTCGAAGAGGTGCGTGGCCCCGGAGTGGTCGGCGAACAGCCGGAGCTCAACCCCGGGGACAGCTACCAGTACATGTCGGGTTGTCCGCTTTCGACGCCCTCGGGCATCATGGTTGGCCATTACACGATGCGAAACCGCGGGGGCGAGACGTTCGAAGTCGAGATCCCGGCGTTTTCACTGGACCTGCCGGGCAAGCGGCGGGTGAATTAGCCGTTGATCAAGACGGCTCCCCCTCCCTCACAACGAGGGAGGGGAGTCAGCGAAGCTCAATCCGATCAGGCTTCCGCCGAAAACTCCGCCGGCTTGAACTCATAGGCCTTGGAGCAGAACTCGCAATTGACGCGGATGACGCCGTCTTCCGTGCTTTCCTCGATCTCCTCGGCCGAAAAGCCTTCGAGGATGCCGCGGATTTTCGTTCGCGAGCAGGAGCACTCGTCCTCGACATGCGTGCCTTCGAAGACGCGCACGCCATGCTCGTTGAACAGCCGGTAGAGCAGCCTTTCCGACCCGACCGAAGGATCGAGAAGCTCGTTGTGCTCGACTGTCGCAACCAGCGCAACCAGTTCGCGCCAGGCATTGTCGGCGACTTCGTGCGGCGGCTGGCCCGGATCGCCATCGCCGCCATGCAGGTCGGGCATGCGCAGGCGTTCCGGCGCCTTGGGCAGGAACTGCGCCATGAGGCCGCCGGCGCGCCAATGCTCACGGCTGCCGCCGGGGCTGGGCAGGACAAGCTTGCCCACGGATAGCCGGATGTCGGTCGGAATCTGCTCCGACTGCCGGAAATATGTCTTGGCCGCCTCCTCCAGCGTCACGCCATCGAGCTCTACGATGCCCTGGTAGCGCTGCATGTCGGCGCCCTGGTCGATGGTGAGCGCAAGGACGCCCTTGCCGAGCAGCTTTTCAGGCGTCGCCTCGCCCGCCTCGACGGCAGCGGCGAGCTGATCGGCATCGAACCGCGCATAGGCGCGTAGCGATTTAGGTGTCGAGAAGTCGGCCACCAGCATGTCGACGGGACCGTCGGTGCGGGTCTGCAGGATGAATTTGCCCTCGAATTTCAGCGACGTGCCGAGCAGTACCGCAACAAGCGCCGCCTCCGCCAGAAGCCGGGCGACCGGCTCGGGATAATCATGGCGGGCAAGAATCTGGTCGAGCAGCGGCCCGAGCTGAACCATTCGGCCGCGCACATCGAGCGCGCCGACCTCGAACGGCACGACGTCGTCGTCGCCGGTAAAGCCGAATTCACCAAGCTTGCGTTGCCTGTCGATCACCGTGCCAAATCCTTCATATGCTCGTCCGGGACGCGCGAATTTGCCGCCGGGAAAAGCCGCCTTCAAAACCAAAGAGGGTGTGATGCGGCGCAGATAGGGGCTTCAGCCCCTCGGTTCAAGCGCCGAGGCACCAGGCGAGCACGGCCTTCTGGGCATGCAGCCGGTTTTCGGCCTCGTCGAAAACCACCGAATGCGGACCGTCGATCACCTCGTCCGTCACTTCCTCGCCGCGATGCGCCGGCAGGCAGTGCATGAAAAGCGCATCCGGCCTGGCATGCTTCATCAGGCCGGCATTGACCTGATAGGGCATGAAGACATTGTGGCCGCGGGCGCGGTGCTCCTGCCCCATCGAGACCCAGCAGTCGGTGACGACGCAATCGGCGCCGGAAACAGCTTCAGGCGCGGAAGCAGCGAACGCCGCGGTGCCGCCATTCTGCCTCGCCCAGTCGACATATTTCTGCTCCGGTGCCGAGCCTTCCGGCACGGCGATGTTGAGCTTGAAACTGAAGCGGGCCGAAGCCTCGATCAGCGAATGGAGCACGTTGTTGCCGTCGCCGACCCAGGCGAAAGTCTTGCCGGCCACGCTGCCGCGGTGCTCCTCGAAAGTCATGATATCGGCCATGAGCTGGCACGGGTGGGTTTCGTCTGTCAGGCCGTTTATCACCGGCACACTGGCGTTCTCGGTCAGCTCCAGCAGGCGGTCATGCGTAGTAGTGCGGATCATAATCGCGTCGACATAGCGCGACAGCACCTTGGCCGTATCGGCGATTGTTTCCGAACGGCCGAGTTGCATCTCCGTCCCGGTCAGCATGATGGTCTCGCCGCCAAGCTGGCGCATGCCGACATCGAAGGAAACCCGCGTCCTGGTCGACGGCTTGTCGAAGATCATCGCCAGCACCTTGCCTTCCAGCGGGCGCGAGCGCTCGCCCGCCTTCAGTCGCGCTTTGCGGCGGGCGGCATCGTCGAGCATGCCGCGCAATTCCGCTGCCGGAACGGCTGAAAGATCGGTGAAGTGGCGGATGGTCATGTCGGAACTCCAGGCGGTCAGGTCGCGGCCGCGGCAGCAGCCGGCGCAAGATTCGCCGCGCCGGAGCGGATGCGGTCCAGCGCCTCGCGGATTTCCGCGTCGGTGACGGTCAGCGGCGGCAGCAGGCGCAGGACGTTTTCGCCGGCCGGGACGGAAAGCAGCTTCTGTTCGCGCAAAGCGGCTGCCACCTTGGCGTTGGGCGCCTTGCACTTCAGGCCGAGCATCAGACCCATGCCCCTCGTGCCCTCGATGACCTCGGGAAACTCGTCTGCGATTGCCGCGAGCCCCTGCTTCATCAGTAGGCCCTTGCGGCTGATCTCCTCGAGAAAGCCCTCCTCCAGGACCACATCGAGAACGGCGTTGCCGACCGCCATCGCCAGCGGATTGCCGCCGAAGGTGGTGCCGTGCACGCCGGGCGTCATCGCGGCCGCCGCCTCGTCGGTGGCAAGGCACGCGCCCATCGGGAAGCCTCCGCCTATGCCCTTGGCGATAGCCATCAGGTCGGGATAAACGCCGGCCCATTCATGGGCGAACAGCTTACCGGTGCGGCCGACGCCGCACTGCACTTCGTCGAAGATCAGCAGCAGGCCGTGTTCGTCGCATAGTTCGCGCAGGCGCTTCAGTGACTGTGCGGGGAATTCGCGGATGCCGCCCTCGCCCTGCACCGGCTCGAGCAGGATCGCGGCCGTCTCAGTGGTGATGGCCCGTTCGGCCGCATCGATGTCGTCGAACGCAACCTGGTCGAAACCTTCGACCTTGGGCCCGTAGCCTTCGAGATATTTCTGCTGGCCGCCGGCGGCTATCGTCGCCAGCGTCCGGCCATGGAAGGCGCCCTCGAAGGTGATGGCGCGGAAGCGCTCAGGGTGGCCGTTGACGTACTGATAGCGGCGCGCGGTCTTGATCGCACATTCCAACGCCTCGGCGCCGGAATTGGTGAAGAACACCTTGCCGGCGAAGCTGTTGGCGACCAGCCTTTCGGCAAGCCGCGTCTGGCCCGGAATCTGGTAGAGATTGGAGGTGTGCCACAATTTTCCGGCCTGCTCAGTGAGAGCAGCGACCAGCTTCGGATGGCCGTGGCCTAGCGAGTTGACGGCGATGCCGCCGGCGAAGTCGAGATAGCGCTGGCCGTCCTCGGTGATCAGCCAACTTCCCTCGCCCCGGTCGAACGCCAGGGGTGCACGGGCGAAAGTCTCGAAAAGCGCCGAACCGCTCATTATATGCGTCTCCGGTACCGGAAAAATCAAAAAAGCCGCCAAAGCGGCGGCCATGCCGGCATATTGGGTTTTTCGGCCGTGAAGTCAACGGAAACGTCAGCTTGAACCATGAAGGCAAACTGTTGGCTTTACGCGGGCAAGTTGGGGAAAACCGAAAAATCCGATTCGTGTTGCATTCCGGACTCTTGTCACGGAGTCACCGGATAGAGTAGTTTGTAGTCAAGAAATAACTAGATTTCGTGCGGCGGCATAATCAACCGAATAGATGTGGTGTCGAACCCGGCAGTGCCGGGACGGGAATGGATTCTGACTCCCCGCACGCTGATCAGGAGCATGATCTCATGAATTGGACCGACGAGCGCGTTGAAACCCTCCGCAAACTGTGGGCCGAAGGCCTCAGCGCAAGCCAGATCGCTGCGCAGTTGGGCGGGGTGAGCCGGAACGCCGTGATCGGCAAGGTCCACCGCCTGAAACTGTCGAGCCGCGGCCGCGCGACAGCTGCCCCGACGCGCCAGAAGAAGGCGTCACAAGGAGCCGGCGGTGCCAAGAGCGCCACCCGCACTGCGACCGTGACGCGTAGCGTCACCACTTCGATTGGCGCAACGGCGCTGCAGCAGCAGTTCGATGCCGAGCCGGTGGCGAGGCAGTATCTGCGCCCGGTGGAGAATGTGGTGGTGCCGATCTCTCGGCGCCTGCAGCTCGTCCAGCTCAACGAGCGGACGTGCAAATGGCCGAACGGTGATCCGTTGTCTGAGGACTTCCATTTCTGCGGAAACGACTCCGCCGAGTCCGGCCCCTATTGCACCTACCACGCCAAGATCGCGTTCCAGCCGGCTTCCGAGCGGCGCAGGAGCAGGTAGAGCAATCCGTCGACAACTCGACTTCGGCAGGCGGGCTACTCGCCTGTCGTCTTGACCATCGTCACCCGATGGCTCTTGTCCTCTTTCGGCCGGTCGACCGGCATCTGCTCGCCGGTGACGATGTAGTAGATGGCTTCCGCAATGTTGGTGGCGTGGTCGCCGATGCGCTCGATGTTCTTGGCGCAAAACAGAAGATGCGTGCAGGGTGTGATGTTGCGCGGATCCTCCATCATATAGGTCAGGAGCTCGCGGAACAGCGACGTGTACATGGCGTCGATCTGGTCGTCGCGGTCGCGCATGAACGCGATGCGCTCGACCGAGCGTGAGGCGTAGACGTCGAGCACCTCCTTGAGCTGCGTCAGCGCCAGTTCGGCGAGCGCCTGGAGGCCGCGAAACAGGCTGACCGGATGGCGGCCCTCGGCGACAGCCCCGACGCGCTTGGCGACGTTCTTGCCCAAATCGCCGACACGTTCCAAATCGGCCGAGATGCGGATTGCGCCGATGATCTCGCGCAGGTCGCCCGCCACCGGCTGCCGCTTGGTGATTATCAGGATGGCCTTGTCATCGATCTCACGCTGGCCCTCGTCAAGCACGGCGTCGTCGCGGATAACCTTCTGCGCCAGAGCGATATCCGAACTGACCAAAGCCGCTATCGACTGGTCGACCATGCGTTCGGCATGGCCGCCCATTGCCGCGATCTTGCGCGTGAGGAATTTGAGCTCCTCGTCATAAGCGCTGACGATGTGATGCGACTGCATGGTCGATACCGCTTTTCCGCCGGGCGTGAATCGCCGCCCTGAATCCCGACCGATACGCTAACCGGATGACGAAAAAAAGAAACCGCCATTAGCCTGGGCGGGCCGGGCAGACCAAATGCACCCGCGGCAAAGCCTGCCTGGGTTTTCAGCCGGCCGGCAGATGCACCGTAAAGGCCGCGCCCTCCCCGACCTTGGACTTAATCGACAGACGGCCATTGTGGCGGGTCAGGATGTGCTTGACGATCGATAGGCCCAGACCCGTGCCCTTTTGCGCACGGCTTGTCTCGACATCGACCCGGTAGAAGCGCTCGGTGATACGGGGGATGTGCTCCTCGGGAATCCCCGGTCCGAAGTCACGGATGGTGACGGCGACTTCCCGCTGTGGTCCCGTCTCGACATCTTCCATCGACACGGTGATGCGCCCCCCGGACTGGCCGTATTTGCAGGCGTTTTCGAGAAGGTTCTCGAATACCTGGAACAGTTCGTCCCGGTCGCCCGGCACCTCGACTGCATGGTCCGGCATATCGGTCTCGATCCCGACGCCCGATTCCGCTGCGAGCGGATTGAGTGAATCAACCACGCTCTGCACGACAGCGCGCAAATCAATCTTGGCTCCGGGTTTCAGGTAGGGCTTCATCTCCAGCCGCGACAGCGACAGCAGGTCGTCGATCAGCCGTGCCATCCGCGAGGTCTGGTTCTGCATGATCTGGAGAAAATGGTCTCGCGCCGAGGCGTCGTTCCTGGCGGGGCCGCGCAGGGTCTCTACGAAGCCGGCGATCGAAGCGAGCGGCGTGCGCAGTTCATGGCTGGCGTTGGCGATGAAATCGGCGCGCATGCGGTCGATGCGGCGGGCCTCGCTCTGGTCCTTGAACACCAGCACGTAAAGACCTGTACCCCTGCCGATCGCCGAGCCGGTGACGCGGTAGACGCGCTCGATCGGAACGCGCTCGACATAGTCGGCAACCTGCGGCGAACCGTTGCCGGCAAGTGTCGCGGCGATCAGCTCCTGCATTTCGGGCGCGCGGAATTTCAACTGCAGCGAAATTCCCGGGCCGACTGCGGCGAAGGCGGCGAGCGCCGCATCGTTGGCGTGGACGACCGTGCCCGCACCGTCGAACAGGATCAGCGGATCGGCCACCGCCGCCGCCAGGTTTTCGCCAGACAGCCTCTCCAGCGCCGACCGCTCGCCGACTGCTGCCGCTTCTGCGCGCCGCTGGCGGCCTGTGCGTCGTGGCGCCACCGCAGCCGCCACGAATAGCGCCGCGATACAGACGAGGACGAAGAATGTCGATTCCTCGGCGATGGTGTAGACCGCCAGCACGGCAAGGATGCTGGCGGCAAGCATCCACCGGTTCTGGCTGAGCCTGCCGGCGACGAGACACCCCCATCGTCGCCCCTGACGTTCCCTTTTCGCTTCGGTCATCCGCAATTCCCGAGCACCGCCAGCCGTTTGACCGGCCAATGACCACCCAATAGCATGCGCCGCGCAACGAGGAAGGTGTGGCGATGAAAAATGGCAATGCCCGCAAGATTGAACAGTCCCCGTCGGTCGAACCGGCGAACGCGCCGCCGCTCCTGAAGCTCAAGGCCGGCGACGAAGAACGGACGTTCGACATCGACAATCCCGAGCTTCCCGACTGGCTGAAAAAGCGGACCCTGAGCTCCGGCGGCTACCCATACGACGAAAAGATGCCGCGCAAGGAATATGAGAAAACTCTGGACCGCCTGCAGATCGAACTGGTGAAGCTACAATCCTGGATGCAAGCGAACGGCAAGCGCGTGCTCATCCTGCTGGAAGGCCGCGATGCGGCCGGCAAGGGCGGCGTGATCAAAGCGATCCGCGAATACATGAATCCGCGCAACGCCCGCAACGTTGCGCTGCCCAAGCCTACCGAGACCGAACGGGGCCAATGGTACTTTCAGCGCTACATCGCGCAGTTTCCGACGGCGGGCGAATTGGTGACCTTCGACCGCTCCTGGTACAATCGCGCCGGCGTCGAGCCGGTCATGGGCTTCTGCACGCCCGAGCAGCACGCGCATTTCCTGGAGGAGACGCCGCGCTTCGAGCACATGATCGTCAATGAGGACATCCATCTCTTCAAGTTCTGGCTCGATCTCGGCCGCGAGATGCAGCTGAAACGCTTTCACGACCGCCGCCATAGCCCGCTGACCTGCTGGAAATTCTCACCAATGGACGTTGCCGGCATGACGAAGTGGGACGCCTACGGCGAGATGCGCGATCTGATGTTGGAGCGGACCCACACGTCCCACGCGCCCTGGATCGTCGTACGCTCGAACGACAAGAGGCGTGCGCGCATCGCCGCCATCCGCCGGGTGCTGGCCAGCCTGCCCTACTCCGGCCGCGACCTCTCGGCCATCGGCAAGCCCGACCCGAAAATTATCGGCGAGGGACCGGGTTTCCTGAAGAGTTAAATCCGGAGAAAAAATCCGCCACTATGTCGGGATCGAATGATCCCGTTCGTCCTTGAGACAGGAAGGAAAATCATGCTGTACGCGATCCTCTGCTACAACTCCGAAGATGTCGTCTGCTCCTGGACCAAGGAGGAGGATGACGCGGTGATGGCCAAGCTCGATGTGGTCCATCAGAAGCTGCTGAAGGAAAAGCGGCTCGGTCCGTCGCTGCGCCTGCTGCCCACCACTGCGGCTACAACGCTGGTCAAAAACCAGGATCTGGTGATCGACGGGCCCTATGCCGAGACCAAGGAGCAGTTGCTCGGCTTCTATGTCGTCGACGTCGAGGGACTTGAGGCCGGGCTGGAGGTGGCCCGCGATCTGGCGCGCGCCAATCCCGGCGGTGCCTATGAGCTGCGTCCGATTTCCCTTTTCCTTCCAGGAAGCGGGGTTACGTGAGCGACATGGTCTGGATAAACGCGGCGCTGACCGCCGCCCGCCCGCAGGCGATCGGCGCGCTTCTGCGCTATTTTCGTGACCTCGACACTGCCGAAGAGGCTTTTCAGGAAGCGTGTCTGCGGGCGCTGAAAGCCTGGCCCAAGAACGGCCCGCCCCGCGATCCCACCGCCTGGCTGATCTTCGTCGGGCGCAACGCCGCGATCGATTCCGTCAGGCGGCGGAGCAAGCAGGAACCGCTGCCCGCCGAGGAGCTGGTTTCGGACCTCAACGACGCGGAGAGCGACCTGGCGGAGCGGCTCGACGGCTCGGATTACCGCGACGACGTGCTGCGCCTCCTGTTCATCTGCTGCCATCCCGAGCTGCCGCAGACGCAGCAGATCGCGCTGGCGCTGCGTATCGTCTCGGGCCTTTCGGTCAAGCAGATCGCGCGCGCCTTCCTGGTCGGCGAAAGCGCAATGGAGCAACGCATCACCCGTGCCAAGGCCCGCATCGCGCAGGCCGATGTTCCCTTCGAGACGCCTGGCGCGCCGGAACGGGCCGAGCGGCTGGCGGCGGTGTCGGCCATGATCTACCTGGTCTTCAACGAGGGTTACTCGGCCAGCGGCGATTCCGCTCCAATGCGCGCGCCGCTCTGCGACGAGGCGATCCGGCTCGCAAGATTGCTGCTGCGCCTGTTCCAGACCGAGCCGGAGATCATGGGGCTGACCGCGCTCCTGCTGCTGCAGCATTCGCGCACCCCGACCCGCTTCGACGCGTCGGGTGCGGTCGTGCTGCTCGAAGACCAGGATCGCGGGCTGTGGAACCGCAAGCTGATCGCCGAGGGCCTGGCGCTGATCGACAAGGCGATACGCCACCGGCGGCGCGGCCCCTATCAAATTCAGGCGGCGATAGCGGCGCTGCATGCCCGGGCCGCCCGTCCCGAGGACACGGACTGGGCGCAGATCGACCTACTCTATACCGCGCTCGAGGAATTGCAGCCGTCGCCGGTGGTGACGCTCAACCGCGCCGTCGCCGTCGCCAAGGTGCGCGGGCCGGCGGCGGCGCTGGAGATGATCGAGCCGCTCGCGCCGAGGCTTTCGGGCTATTTCCATTTCTTCGGCGTGAAAGGCGCGCTGCTCATGCAACTCGGCCGCGCCGACGAGGCCCGCGAGGCCTTCGGCCAGGCGATCGCGAAGGCCAATACCGCGGCGGAGGCCGCCCACATCAGGATGCATCTCGATCGCCTGATGAAGGACAACAGCGCGGCCGACGCCACGAGCGTTAAATCCGGCGTCTGAACCGCGCAAAAAATTTCGGCGCGTTGTCGGTTCGCCGCTCTCCCGTTCGTCCTGGGAACAGCCCGCCACAACCGCAGGGCTTCATGAGAACAGGAGCAAAGACATGGCGACCACATCAGCAGCAGCCGCAACCTCTGAAGTGCAGGAAATCCGGGCGTCCTTGGCGGCGTCGTGGCTTACCTCACCGTGGACGGCGCCACCAAGGCCGCAGAGTTCTATGAACGCGCCTTCGGCGCCAGGGAGGTGGGCAGGCACCCGGTCGACGAGCAGGGCCGCACTATGCATCTCCTCTCTACATCAACGGCAGCTCGGTCATGCTCTGCGACGCCTATCCGGAATACGGCCACCCGTTGAAGGAATCGCAGGGCTTCACGATGCACCTGATGGTCGACGATATCGATGCATGGTTCGATCGCGCGGTGAAGGCGGGCGCTGAGGTCACGATGCCTGTGCAGCTTATGTTCTGGGGCGATCGCTACGGGCAGCTTCGCGATCCGTTCGGCGTCACCTGGGCGATGGTCGCGCCGGCTTAGGAATTCTGGCTGGGCCGCTTGCGGGTCGGCCATGCGCCAACGCCAGCGAATGCGCCTCGCCCCTCACGACGATCCTGGGGCGGGCGCTGCGATGGGGCGTCTTGTCCCAATGGTGCGGCCGGCGAAAGAGCTGGAAAAGAGCCCACCAGGCGGCGATCGAAAGCATTGCCCAGTAAACGGGCGTGAACAGATAGACCTTCCACAGCCCGTCTTTTTCATGGCGCTCAAGGCCCATTGATCCGAGCGCCATGAAAGAAGCGTATCCAAGCGCGATGTTAACGGAATCGATCCAGAGCATGCTGGATTGCCAGGTGCTCAGCGTGACGCCCGCCGCAATATTCATCGTCAGCCATGCCAGCGTGACCAGCAGGATCGGATGGGCGAGCGCGGACGCAACCATTCCGGCAAACAATATCTGCCCGGCCCAGAAGGATTTGGGATCGAGTTCACCGGCCAAACGACGCGGGTTGCGCATATGGACCAGCCAGGTCTGCATCCAACCCTTGAACCAGCGCGTGCGCTGCGGCCGCCAGGTCTTGAAATCCTCAGGCCCATCTTCGAGGGTCGGGCACGAAATCGTCTCGGCGCGGTAGCCGAAGCGGGCGAGGCGAAGCCCGAGATCGGCGTCCTCGGTCACATTGTAGGGATCCCAGCCGCCGACGTCGGCAAGCGCGGCGGCGCGGAAATGGTTGGACGTGCCGCCGAGCGGAAACACCACGCCTTTCGCCGCAAGCCACGGCAACAGGCGGCGGAAAAGCGCTACATATTCAAAGGCGAACATGCGCGAAACCATGGTTTCGGTGCGGTTCGATATTTCGAGCGAAGCCTGCAGGCAGGCCAGTTCAGGACCGCTGGCGCGAAATCTCTGCCAGGCTTCCATCAGTTGCTGCGGATGCGGACGATCCTCTGCATCGTAAAGCACCACGAACTCTCCCGAGACCAGCGGCAGCGCGTAGTCCAAGGCTTTCGGCTTGGTGCGTGGCTGGCAGGGAGGCACCGCCACCACTTCGACATAGGACCTCAGCGGGTGGGCATTGATCGCCTCGATCGTCTCAAGGTCATCGGCTTCGCAGACCAGCTTTATCTCGAGTTTGCTGCGCGGCCATTGCAGCCGGCTCAGCGCCAGGAGAAGATCGGGAACCACATTGGCTTCGCGGTAGAGCGCGACCAGCACCGAATAGACCGGGCAGTCGGGCGAGGTGCATTCCTGATAACGGCGCGGCGGCGGCGAGGTCCAGGAGGTCGCCGCGACCCTGAGGCCGACGCAGGCCAGAAACAGCAGAGAGAAGCAGATATGCAGAGCCAGCGGGGTGCCGGACGGAAAGGTCATAAACGCCACTGGCACCGCTACCGAAACCACACCGAGCGCATAGCCTTGCCACCCCGTGACAACCGTTCTCGCTGAGCAGTCGGGGTGGCGGTCGGACAGTTCGGTGAGGGCGGCTCGGGCGAGATGCGGCGCGGCGCGCTCGAGCAAGGCCTTGCGCAACACCGAAGGGGCTACGATGCGGAGCCGCCGCCTCAGTTCGGTATTTCTGCCGCAGCGACGGCGAAGGGTGGCAAAGCTCGCCCTGTCCGGCGCAACCAGAAGCGTGGTCGCGCCTGCTTTTTCTTCCATGCGCGCCAGCAAGAGCTTTGAAATGGGCCGGCGCAGCGAGGCCAGACAATCCGCGTCGCGAATGAGCAATCTATCGGTGTCGACGGTCGACTGAAAGGGCACGCCGAGTTCATGGGCGATGGCTTGATAGAGCACTCGTTCTTCGACCACGCCCGAAGCCAGCAACTCGCCGAGGAAAGTGGTTCCATGGGAGCCGGCGCTCGATGCGATGCGCACCGCGGTCTGGAACGGTACCCCGACACGGTCGAGAACGGGCTGCCGGTCGTCAAGTTCCGGAAGGAGAAGAGCGGCAAAGAGGCTGATGCCTGCCTCGCCTGCGGGAGCATCGATATCCGAAAAACCGACGGCTACGCTGCCTATCGCGCTGGAATGATGTCTGGGAAAATCGACGTCTAGGATGCCCATGACACGCCGTACGATGATGGAGAGAACTGCGCTTCACGGCACAGCCGGCATCCGGGCCAACGCCTGCCGGCATTGCCGAAAAGAAAGATATCAGGCACCGGAATACCGCCGCATGAAAGCGGCGGCTGCAAGAAACCGCACCCCACCGGCAACCCCCCGTTGCCACTTGCAATTGAGCGATGTTATGCGCGCAATCGGATTGCCGCCATTAACCCTGGGTTGCATCGAGAAAAATTTGTTGGGTTTGGGTAGGAATTGGGTAACCATAAAGCCGCCCAAGCGAGTTTCGGCCTTGCCGGAGCGCTCCCGCCGACGGATGGCTGGGCATCGCATCCGACCGGCGCTAGAAACAAGCTTCCGTCCCTCGCCCGGAGTCAAAATGAAATTTCGTGCTGTCCTGCTGGCCGTGTTTTGCGCATCGGCCCTTGCCTGCGGCACCGCCCAAGCGGCCGAACCGCAGGTGCCGATGTTCTGGGACGCCAAGGAGCGTCTGCCGAAGCCCGACCTGTCCGGGCTGACCAGGCTGCGGTTCCTGACCACGACGGATTTCCCGCCCTTCAATTTTCTGGATGGCGAGGGCCGCATTTCGGGGTTCCACATCGACCTGGCGCGGGCCATATGCGCCGAGTTCAACATTTCCGACAAATGCCAGATGCAGGCTGTCCCCTGGGCGGAACTGGACGGCATGCTGCAAAGCGGGCAAGGCGAGGCGATCATAGCCGGCGTCGCCATAACGCAGGAAGCGCGGCTTAAATATGCGTTTTCGCGGCCCTATCTGCGTTTTCCCGCACGCTTCGTCATGCCGAAGACGACGGCGGTGTCTGAGCCGGTATTCGACAAGCTGCAGGACAAGCGTGTCGGCGTCATCGCCGGCTCGGCGCACGAACGCCTGCTGCGCGCCAATTTTCCGGGCGTGAAAGTCGTCACCTATTCCAGGCAGGACTGGATGCTCCAGGATCTGAAAGCCGCCGAGATCGCCGCCGCCTTTGGCGACGGCATGCGGCTCGGCTTTTGGCTGGCGGGAAACGAAGCCGGCGGATGTTGCCGGTTTGCCGGTGGCGCCTATCTCGCGCCGGAATATCTGGGCTCGGGGCTGGCGATCGCCACCCGAGCCGGCGAGCCGGCCCTGGCCGCCGCTTTCGACGCAGCCCTGCATCAGATCGCGGTGAAGGGCGTATTCGCCGAGCTTTACCTGCGATATTTCCCGGTCAGCTTCTTCTGATATAGGCGTTCGGCCGTGAAACGAACGGCAGGGCTAGCGAGCGCCCGAGCCGCGCGGCCTCGCTCGCGGAATAGCCCGAAAGCCCTATCGCGATGCCGTCATGGCCTTTTTTTGGCTGGTCGACATAGGTCCTGAACAGCCTGTCCCACAACGAGAGATTGAAACCGTAATTCGAGTCCGTCTCGGCCAGATCGTTGGAGTGATGGACGCGGTGCATGTCCGGCGTGACGATGACACGGCGCAGCCAGCGATCCGCGCGGGATCCGATGCGCAGATTGGAGTGGCTGAACATCGCGCCGGCGTTGAGTATGATCTCAAAAACCAGCACTGCGAGCACCGGCGGGCCGAGCGCCACCACGACGGCGGCCTTCCAGACCATGGACAGCACGATCTCGAGCGGATGAAACCGCAGCCCCGTCGTGACATCGAAACCGGTGTCGGCGTGATGCATCCGGTGGATGCGCCACAGAAGCGATATCTTGTGGCTGGCGACGTGTTCAAGCCAGACCGCGAAATCGAGCACGACGAACGCGATCAGCCCGCTTGCAAAGCCATCCACGCCGGCGAGCCTGAGCAATCCCCATCCCCGCGCCTCCGCCCAGAGCGCTGCGCCGACGGCGGCGGCCGGAAAGATTACCCGCAAAACCAGCGACGACAGGACGACCATCGAGATGTTGGTGAACCAACGCCGCGATTTCAGCGCGCCGCGCAACTCGTCACGTTCGAGGCGCGGCGACCATAGCTCCAGCACCGCCAGCGAGCCGAAGACCGCAAGGAACACGGCCCCTCGAATCCAGGCTTCCGGAAAAACAGCGCCTTCGCCCATCATTCCATCCTATGTCAGCGTCCGGTGACGCGCCTTCGTCGCCCGCTCGATCGCCGCGATCGTCGCGGCATCGATGGCGAGATGCAGGCGCAGAAGCTGCAGCACGCGAAGCTCTTCCATGCGCATTTCGAGATCGGCTGTCGCCACCTCGAAAGCCAAGGCGTAAGCAGTGTCGTGAAGATTTTTCGGTATGGCCTTGCGTGCTGTCGAAAGGACGCCTCCAAGACCGCCGTCATGGTGAAGCATCTGCTGACAGTCCTGCGCGATTTCGATGAGCTTCTCGTCGTCGAAACCCTCGAAGATCGGCCAGGACCGCACCACATTGCCGATCCGCGCCAGTTCAACATCGGTCATGTCGCGGTCGGAGGCGGAGGTTACCACCATCAGATAGATAAGCGCCTCGTGCGCGGTCGGCAAAGCCATTGCTGCCCCCTTCATTTTCGTTGCAGCGAAGGTAGGAACGCGGCCGTGCCCTCGCAAGGAAAAACCGGGCCAATGTTGACGCCCCCGGCCCGCCCGCATAGAGACCACCTGCAAACTCGGCCGGCGACGTACGCGCGAACGCATGGCCGGGATTGCCGAGCATCCCCGCAAGCACTGAAGCAGCAACGACCGCCGGCAGGAATACAGGACAGGCACAATGGCGAGATCAAACGTGATCGATCTCAACCCCGAAATCCTAGCGGCCGCCGCCGAAAGCAAGGCTTGGCCGTTCGAAGAAGCGAAAAAGATCGTCGACCGCTACAAGGGGCGGGATTTTCCCGAGACGGTGCTGTTCGAGACCGGCTACGGCCCGTCCGGCCTGCCGCATATCGGCACGTTCGGCGAGGTGGCGCGTACCTCCATGGTGCGCCACGCCTTCCGCATCCTGACCGAAGACAAGGTCGCCACCAAGCTGCTCTGCTTCTCCGACGACATGGATGGGATGCGCAAGATTCCCGATAGCGTGCCTGACCGCGCGTTCCTGGAGCCGTATCTGCACATGCCGCTGACCTCGGTTCCGAACCCGTTCGGCGGCGACTATGAAAGCTTCGGGCATCACAACAACGCGATGCTGCGGCGCTTCCTCGACACGTTCGGCTTCGACTACGAATTCGCGAGTGCGACCGACTACTACAAGTCGGGTCGCTTCGACACCATTCTGAAGCGCGTGGCCGAACGCTACGAAACGATCATGGCGATCATGCTGCCGACGCTGGGCGAGGAACGGCAGGCAACCTACAGTCCTTTCCTGCCGATTTCGCCGAAGTCCGGCCGGGTGCTCTATGTGCCGATGAAGCATGTCGATGCCGCCGCCGGCACCATCACCTTCTACGACGAGGATGGCACGGAAACCACGCTGCCGGTCACCGGTGGCAGGGTCAAGCTGCAATGGAAGCCGGATTTCGGAGCGCGCTGGGCGGCGCTCGGCGTCGACTTCGAGATGTTCGGCAAAGACCACGGACCGAACATGGGCGTCTATGACCGCATTTGCGAGGCGCTCGGCGGACGCGCGCCGGCACACTTCGTCTACGAACTCTTCCTCGACGAGAACGGGCAGAAGATTTCGAAGTCGAAGGGCAACGGCATCACCATCGACCAGTGGCTCGCCTATGCGCCGACCGAGAGCCTTGGCCTCTATATGTACCAGAAGCCGAAGACGGCGAAGAAGCTCTATTTCGACGTCATCCCGAAGGCCGTCGACGAGTACTACACCTTCCTGTCGGCCTATCAGAAACAGGACTGGAAGACGCGGCTCGGCAATCCGGTCTGGCATATGCACGACGGCAACCCGCCGGAGATCGAACTGCCGGTGCCGTTCGCCCTGTTGCTCAATCTGGTCAGCGCATCCAACGCCCACGACAAGAGCGTGCTGTGGGGCTTCATCTCGCGCCATGTCGCTGGCGTGACGCCGCAGTCGCATCCAGAACTCGACCGGCTCGCCGGCTACGCCATCCGCTACTTCGACGATTTCGTGAAGCCGGCCAAGGTCTACAGATCTCCCGACGCAGTGGAGCGCGAGGCGCTTCAGGCGCTGTCGGACGCGCTTGGCACGCTGCCGGCCGATGCCGACGGCGAAGCTATCCAGAACGCCTCGCTCAATGTCGCGCGCAAAATCGAGCGCTATCAGGACCACAACAAGAAGAGCCCGGAAGGCGGACCCGGCGTTTCGGTCGCCTTCTTCCAGATGATCTATCAGGTGCTGATCGGCCAGGAGCGCGGCCCGCGCTTCGGCTCGTTCGTGGCGCTCTACGGCATCGACGAAACACGCGCGCTCATTCGGAGGGCGCTGTCGGGGCAGTTGGCGGCTTAGGCAATGTGCTGACTGCGGACGGAGGCGGCGGCAAGGAATCCTTGTCCGGCGGGCGGCCGAATATGCCCTTTTTCGCGGCCCGGGCCTTTTCCCCGGCCTCGCCATAGGGACCGCCTTCGGCCGCACGAGCCCAGCCATTGGACACCAGCCACTGGCCGACGTCCTGCTTGCCGAGCCGGCAGGCGGCGGTGACGGTCTTCGGGCCGGCCTCGGGCGTCACCGCGCAGGTGACCGCCCTACCGCGCAGCCAAAGGCGGAAGGCGGTGCGGGCTCTGATGCCGCAGGCCCATTCCTTGCCCTCGAACGAGCAGGTTTCATCGGCTGCGACTGCATCCACCCCGGCTATGGCAACCGTGTGCCCCATCGCCTCGACCAGCCCGGCCGCCGGCGCGACCGGCCGATAGAGGATGGTCCCCTCCCAATCACTGGGCATTGCCGGTTTCGGCGGCAGCGCGAGGCCAATTTCGCCGAGCGGCGCGCGCGGGGAGATGCGCTCAAACTCTTCGGGACCCGTCTGCCCGTCCCGCCCCGCGCCACGCGGCCGAATGGTCGGACGCGGCGGGTCGATCTTTGGAACTGCCGCGGTCTTGGGTCCGTCGGGCGATGCGATACTGGAGGCCTCAGGCGGCATTTCCCGCGGGATCAGCGTGTGCCCGCCGGCCATGATGGCAAAACCCAGGCCGACGAGGCCCAGGAACGCACCCGCTGCGATGCCCGCACGCATCGGCGCGGCTACTGGCTTGCCCAGACGATGCGGGCCAGCCATTCGACGTCCTTTGCGGCGACGACTCGGTCCGGATGATCGGGATTTATCGACTGAAGCTCGATTTCCTTCGCGCTCTGGCGCGCCAGGACCTTGGCCATCACCTCGCCGCTGCCGGTCTTGACCACGACGCGGTCGCCTTTGTTCACCCTCGCCCCCGGCTCGACGATCAGCACGTCGCCGTCGCGATAGAGCGGCAGCATGGAATCGCCCTGCACTTTCAGCGCATAGGAATTGTCGCCGGCCCGTGACGGCAGTTCGATCAGGTCAAAACCCTGCCCGACCGGAAAGCCGGCATCGTCGAAGAAGCCGCCTGCGCCGGCCTGCGCGAAACCGAGCAGCGGCACCGATGAGGCCTGCACCGGCAAAGGCTTGTCTTTAGGGCCAGACTTGCCGTCGATCAGCGCGAGGAACTCGTCGAGCGAGGAGTTCGTCGCCTCGATGATTTTGGCGAGCGATTCCGTCGACGGCCAGCGCGGCCGGCCATCTGCCGACAGCCGCTTCGACTTGTTGAAGGCCGTGGAATCGAGGCCCGCGCGCTTGGCAAGACCCGACGCCGAAAGCGAATAGCGCGCCGCCAGCGCGTCGATGGCGGCCCAGACACGTTCATGCGAGAGCATGGCGTTCTCCGTGCCAGACAGGAAAAAATACCTTTTTAACTTTCTAGCGCGTGGTGTGGGAGTTGTCCAGCCGAGTTGACCCGGCGCTGCTCCAAACTCCGTTGCGGGCGGGAGGCGTCACCCCTCCTTCGCCAAGGCCCTCAGCCCGGTGTGCGAAGCCATGAATATCCGTTCGGCTTCGCTCGGCTGGCGCGGCTTGGTCTCTACGCCCAGGGCGGCGATCACCTGGTCGATCTCGATGAAGCGGCGGTTGGCGGGCTCGTAAATGCCCGCCGTCGTCATCACCAGCGCGGCAGTCTCGCCATTGTCGAGGATGAACTGATGGCGGCCGATGACCTGCGTGCCGTCCCAGGTCTCGATCGAAGAGACCACCTCGAAACGCCTCCACAGCCTGATCTCGCGGACGAAGACCGACTGCACGCCGCCCATCATCGGCGCCCATTTCTTCTCGCGCATCAGCTTCAGAAGGCCTGAGCGTAGAAAGATGTCCATGCGGCCGAGATCGGCCAGCATGAGATAGCGCGCATTGTTCAGATGGATGTTGAAATCGATGTCGGTCGGCAAGCAGCGGAAGGCCAGGCGGCTCGTCCCGCCCAGCCGGTAAGGCCCGCGGCTTTTCACCGTCGCGGCCATTCGAGCAAAACGAGCCCAGACATACATGCGGGGCGTCCGGTCAGGCCGCCTTTCGCACCTCGTCCTTCTTGTAGGGATCGAAGCGCTCGTAGAACGTCTCGCCCTTGTCCGCCATGTCGACGAGCAGTTTCGGCGCCTTGAACTGCGCGCCGAATTTCTTCTGCAGGCCTTTCGCCAACTTGAGGAATTTCTTCGCCCCCATCCCGTCGATGTAGGACAGCGCACCGCCGGTGTAGGGCGCGAATCCGAAGGCCAGAATGGAGCCGACATCGGCCTCGCGTGGGTCGGTGACGATGCCCTCCTCCATCACGCGCGCCGCTTCCAAAGCGATGGTGACGAGGAAACGCTGCTTCAGTTCCTCGACATCGACCTTTTCCGGGGCAAGCTGCGGGTAGAGATCCTTCAGGCCGGGCCACAGCTTCTTCTTCGCGGGTTTGGCGGGATAATCGTAGAAGCCTTTGCCGTTCTTCCGGCCGTGGCGCCCGTGCGTGTCGACCATCGTGTCGATGAGTTTCATCTGCTCGGGATCGACGGCTTTCTCGCCGAGATCGCGGATGGTCTGCTTCATAATCTTCTGGGCGAGATCGATCGCGGTCTCGTCGGTCAGCGCGAGCGGGCCGACAGGCATGCCGGCCATCTTCGCGGCATTCTCGATCATCGGCGCGGGCACGCCTTCGATCAGCATCCTGTAGGATTCCGACATGTAGCGCAGCACGCAGCGGTTGACGTAGAAGCCGCGCGTATCGTTGACGACGATCGGCGTCTTCTTGATGGCGCGGACATAGTCGATCGCCATGGCCAGCGCCTTGTCGCCGGTCTTCTTGCCGAGAATGATCTCGACCAGCATCATCCTGTCGACCGGCGAGAAGAAATGGATGCCGATGAAGTTCTTCGGCCGCGCCGAATTCTTGGCGAGCCCGGTGATCGGAATGGTGGAGGTGTTGGAGGCGAAGACGGCGGAGGACTTCAGCACTGCCTCGGCCTTTTCGATCGCCGTCTTCTTCACCTCGGAATCCTCGAACACCGCCTCGATGACGAGGTCGCAGCCGTCCAGCGCCGCATAGTCAGCCGTCGGCGTGATGAGGGAAAGCAGCTTTTCCTTCTCCTCCGGCTTTGCCCGGCCTTTCTTGACCTGTTCGGAAATCAGGTTTTCGGAATGCGCCTTGCCCTTTTCGGCGGACGGCATGTCGCGGTCGAGCAGCACGACCGGAATGCCAGCCTTTGCCGTGACATAGGCGATGCCCGCGCCCATGAAGCCAGCGCCAAGCACGCCGATCTTCTTGAACTTCGTGTCGGGAACGCCAACCGGGCGGCGCGCGCCCTTGTTCAGTTCCTGCAGCGATACGAACAGCGAGCGGATCATCATCGCCGCTTCGGTAGTCTGCATGATCTCGGTGAAATAGCGCTGTTCGATCCTGAGCCCCGTGTCGAACGGCACCAGCAGGCCTTCATATACGCATTTCAGGATGGCGGACGCGGCCGGATAATTGCCGTAGGTCTCGCGGCGCAGGATGGCGATCGCCGGCGGCCAGAGATTCGCGCCCGCCGCCGAATAGACGGGACCGCCGGGCAGCTTGAAACCCTTCTCGTCCCAGGGCTGGACCGGCTTCAGGCCGTTTTTGATCATCGCCTTGGCGGCTTCGATGAGTTTTTCGGGAGGCGCGATCTCGTGGATCAGGCCCATCGCCTTGGCCTTCTGCGGAGTGAGGTTCTGGCCGGAGGTCAGCATCTGCAGCGCTTCCTGCGGCTGCGCCAGGCGGGGAACGCGCTGGGTGCCGCCGGCGCCCGGGAAGATGCCGACCTTCACTTCCGGCAACGCCATCTTCACCTTGTCGGAATCGGCAGCGACGCGGCCATGGCAGGCCAGCGACATCTCGAACGCGCCGCCCATGCAGGTGCCGTTGATCGCCGACACCCACGGTTTTCCGGAGGTTTCTAGTTTACGGAACAGCCCGCCCATCCGGCCTGCGCCGTCGAACAGCATCCTGACCGCCTTGTCGTGGTCCTTGGCCTCTTCCTCATGGAACAGCGTCAGCATGCGCTTCAGCATGGTGAGGTCCGCGCCGCCGGAAAAACTCTCCTTGCCCGAGGTGATCACCGCGCCCTTTACCGCCGCATCCGACGCCACCTGACCAACGATGGCCTCGAGCTCGTTCATCACCTCCTCGGTGAAGATGTTCATCGATTTGTCGGGCATGTCCCAGGTGACCAGCGCGATGCCGTCGCCGTCGGTCTCGACCGTGAAATTCTTGTAAGCCATTTCTTCTTCTCCCCGGTCAGACGCGTTCGATGATGGTAGCGGTGCCCATGCCGGCGCCGATGCAGAGTGTCACCAACGCGGTGTTCAGGTCGCGGCGCTCCAGTTCGTCGAGCACCGTGCCGAAGATCATCGCGCCGGTCGCGCCGAGCGGATGGCCCATGGCGATGGCGCCGCCATTGACGTTGATCTTGTCGTGCGGAATGTCAAAGGCCTGCATGTAGCGCAGCACCACCGAGGCAAAGGCCTCGTTGAGCTCGAACAGGTCGATGTCCGACAGCTTCATCTTGGCGCGCATCAGCAGCTTTTCGGTCACGTCGACCGGGCCGGTCAGCATGATCGCCGGCTCAGAGCCGATATTGGCCAGCGCGCGGATGCGGGCGCGAGGATTCATCCCCATGGTCTTGCCGGCTTTTTTTGAGCCGAGCAGGACAGCGGCGGCGCCGTCGACGATGCCGGAAGAATTACCGGCGTGATGGACGTAGTTGACCTCCTCGATTTCCGGATAGCGCTGCACGGCGACGGCGCCGAAGCCGCCCATCTCGCCAGGCATGGTGAAGGAGGGGTTGAGCGAGGCCAGCGACTGCATGTCGGTCGTCGGGCGCATGTGCTCGTCACGGTCGAGGATGGTCAGGCCGTTCTGGTCCTTCACCGGCACGACCGAGTTCTTGAAGTAACCCTTCTCCCAGGCATTCGCGGCGCGCTTCTGGCTCTCGACCGCATAGGCGTCAACGTCGTCGCGCGAAAAGCCGTATTTGGTGGCGATCAGATCGGCCGAAACGCCCTGCGGCATGAAATAGGCGGGCAGGCCAACCGACGGGTCCATGAACCAGGCGCCGCCCGACATGCCCATGCCGACGCGCGACATGGATTCCACGCCGCCGGCGATGACGATCTCGTCCGAGCCCTGGGCGATCTTGGCCGCACCCAGATTGATCGCATCGAGCCCCGAGGCGCAGAAGCGCGAGATCTGGATGCCGGGCGCCGTCATTGCGTAGCCTGCCTCGAAGGCCGAGGAGCGCGGGATCACCGAACCGGCTTCGCCGACCGGGTCGACGCAGCCGAAGATGATGTCGTCGACAGTGCCGGTGTCGAGTCCGTTGCGGTCGCGCAGCGCTTCCAGAACCTTCGCGCCGAGACGAACCGCCGGCACTTCGTGCAACGCCCCGTCCTTCTTGCCGCGGCCGCGCGGCGTGCGCACGGCGTCGTAAACATAGGCTTCGGCCATCATCTTTCTCCTCGAATGCCGGGACCGCTGCTAGAGCGAGCGTGCGATCAGCAGTTTCATGATCTCGTTGGTACCGCCATAGATGCCCTGGACGCGGGCGTCGCGGAACATGCGGGCGATCGGATATTCATTCATGTAGCCATAACCGCCATGCAGTTGAAGGCATTCGTCCATCACCTTGCCCTGCAAATCGGTCAGCCAGTACTTGGCCATGGAGGCGGTTACAGGATCGAGCCCCCCATCGATGTGGCGTGCCACGCAATCATTGTAGAAGACGCGGCCGATAGTTGCTTCGGTCTTGAGCTCGGCAAGCTTGAACTGGGTGTTCTGGAATTCGAGGATCGCCTTGCCGAAGGCCTTGCGCTCCTTGACGTAATCGATGGTCAGGGCCAGCGCACGCTCGACAGCAGCAATTGCGGTGGTGCCGATCTGGAGGCGCTCCTGCGGCAATTGCTGCATCAACTGGATGAATCCCTGCCCTTCCTCGTGGCCGAGCAGATTGGAGGTCGGCACGCGCACGTCCTTGAAAAAAAGCTCCGACGTGTCGTTCGATTTCAGGCCGATCTTGTCGAGGTTGCGGCCGCGTTCGAAGCCCTCGACCTCGTCGGTCTCGACGACGATCAGCGAGGTGCCCTTGGCGCCCTTCGAGGGATCGGTTTTGGTGACGACGATGATCAAATTGGCGAGCTGGCCGTTGGTGATGAAGGTTTTTGAGCCATTGATCGAATACTGGTTGCCGTCGCGCTTGGCCGAGGTCTTCACGCCCTGCAGGTCGGATCCGGCTCCCGGCTCGGTCATGGCGATGGCGCCGATCAACTCGCCGGTGGCCATCCTCGGCAGCCACTTCTTCTTCTGCTCTTCTGAGCCGTAGTGGAGAATGTAAGGCGCGACGATCGAATTGTGCAGGCCGATGCCGAAGCCGTCGACGCCGACATGGCTGATCGCCTCGATGATGGCGCTCTCATGCGCGAAGGTGCCGCCCGAGCCGCCATATTCCTCCGGCATCGAGGCGCAGAGCAGGCCCGCCGCGCCGGCCTTTTCCCAGCTTTCGCGGTCGAACATCTCTGCCTTCTCGAACTCATCGTAGCGGGGCGCGATTTCTTCGGAGAGAAACCGCGTCGCCATGTCGTAGAGCATGGCGACATCGTCGCCGGCCCATTCGGGCTTGGGCAGAGAGAGGATTTCGGCGGGGCTGGTCATTGCTGTTTGCTCTCCCGTCGGTACAGCCGGATTAGAACGCTTCGGCCGGCAGCGCCATCATGGATCCCGCGCCGCTTGAAATGCGGGCCAGGTGCGCCGACGTTTCCGGCATCACACGTTCCATGAAATAGCGGCCGGTGACCAGCTTGTTTTCGTAGAAGGACGCGGTTTCGCCGGCTCCGTTCGCCAGCTTGCCCTGCGCGACCTTGACCATCTGCGCCCACATATAGCCTAGCGAGACCAGGCCGAAGAGATGCAAATAGTCGGTCGAGGCCGCGCCCGCATTGTCGGGGTTCTGCATGCCGTTCTGCATCAGCCACATGGTCGCGGCCTGCAGGTCGTTGAGCCCCTTCTTGAGCTGTTTGGTGAACGGCGTCATTTTCTCGTCGGCGCGGTTCTCCTCGCAGAACTCGCCGACCTCCTTGAAGAAGGCCTGCACCGCGCGGCCGCCATTCTGTGCCAGCTTGCGGCCGACGAGGTCGAGCGCCTGGATGCCGTTCGCGCCTTCATAGATCATGGCGATGCGAGCATCGCGCACGAACTGGCTCATGCCGTGCTCTTCGATATAGCCGTGCCCGCCAAACACCTGTTGCGCCATCACGGCATGGTCAAAACCCTTGTCGGTCAGCACGCCTTTGATGATCGGCGTCATCAGGCCCATGTGGTCGTCGGCCGCCTGGCGCTCCTTGTCGTCGCCGGAACGATGCGCGAGATCCGACTTGATCGCTGTCCACAGGATCAGCGCGCGGCCGGCCTCGTTGAACGCCTTCATAGTCATCAGATTGCGGCGGATGTCGGGGTGGACGATGATCGGATCGGCCTTCTTGTCCGGCGCCTTGGGCCCGGTCAGCGAGCGGCCCTGGATGCGGTCGCGGGCATAGGCGACGGCGTTCTGGTAGGCGATCTCCGAGATGCACAACCCCTGCATGCCGACCGATAGACGCGCCTCGTTCATCATCGTGAACATCGCCTTCAGGCCGCCATTCGGCTCACCGAGCAGATGGCCCTCGGCCTCGTCATAGTTCAGGACGCAAGTCGAGTTGCCGTGGATGCCCATCTTCTCTTCGATCGAGCCGCAGGACACGCCGTTGCGATCGCCCAACCCGCCGTCCTTCAACTTGAACTTGGGCACGATGAACAGCGAGATGCCCTTGACGCCTTCAGGCGCGCCCTCGATACGGGCCAGCACCAGATGGACGATGTTCTCGGCCATGTCGTGCTCGCCGGCCGAGATGAAAATCTTCTGGCCGGAAATCTTATAGCCGCCGTCACCATTGGGAACCGCCTTGGTGCGCAGCAGGCCGAGATCGGTGCCGCAATGCGGCTCGGTCAGGTTCATGGTGCCGGTCCAGAGACCTTCTACCATCTTTGGCAGAAACGACTGCTTCTGCTCGTCCGAGCCATGGACGAGGATCGCCGCGATGGCGCCCTGGGTGAGGCCGGGATACATCATCAGCGCCATATTGGCGGAGGAGAGATATTCGCCGACAGCCGAATGGACGGTGTAAGGCAGGCCTTGCCCGCCATATTCGGCCGGCGCCGCCAGACCCATCCAGCCACCTTCGCGATATTGGTCGAAGGCTTCCTTGAAGCCCTTGGGCGTCGTGACGGAGCCGTCCTCGTGGCGGACGCAGCCCTCTATGTCGCCCACGCGGTTTGTCGGCAGGATGACGTTCTCGGCAAGCTTTGCGCCCTCGGCGAGTATCGCCTCGAGCACGTCGGGCGTGGCATCGGAAAAACCGGGGAGATTGCTGTAGCGCTCGTAGCCCAGCACTTCGTTCAGCACGAAAAGCGTGTCCTGAACCGGCGCTTTGTATGTCGGCATCTCTCTTCCTCCAGCACGCGATTTCTGACGGCCATGAAAAGCGCCTGCCGGGCGCTGGCGGCCTCGATCGAACGGTCATAGCAATAATTGACGTTTGCGTAAACGTCAATTGCCGTCATGCACGGATGGAATGTCTTGTGGACAAGCGGATCACAGGCGCCGGATTGCACCGTACGCGTCCATGCGAACGAAAAAGGCGCGGGAAACCCGCGCCTTCTCGTCTACAATTTGCCGTCGCCTAAATGTGTTGCGATTCAGGTCAGGCCGCGCCGGAATCGAAGAGGGCGCGCAGCGACGAAAATGGCGGATTTCGAGAACCGGAGCGGAGCGTACATTTAAGTACGTGAGCACCGGAAGCGTAGAAAGCCGCCATTTGCAGGCCGGTATCCCTGAACATCAACACACCTTCAGGCGGCGCTGTTCGTCTGGGCGTTGGGCCGCTCGGCAAGCATCTTGCGTACGAGGGTCATCGAAGCCGTCAACTCATCGATAGCGTCCTCGATCACCTGCTTCTGCTTCTGCAGGCGGGCGAGCTGCTTTTCGGATTTGTCGAGCGCCAGGCGAAGCTGCTTGGTGTTCGTGCCGGAAGGATCGTAGAGATCCATCATCTGCTTCACATCGCGCAGCGAGAAGCCGACCTTGCGGCCGAGCAGGATCAGCTTCAGCCGCGCCTTGTCGCGCCGGGTATAGAGCCGGGTGCTGCCGTCACGCTGAGGATGCAGCAGTCCCTTGTCTTCGTAGAAACGAAGCGTGCGCAGCGTCACGCCGAACTTCTTGGCCATCTCGCCGATCCTGAGAAAGCCGTCCCCGGCCTCGCCCGAATCGACGAACATGTTGTCTGTAGCGCCAGCATTGTCGCCGGCTTTCATGGGTTTCATCGTCATTTGCTTTCCCCGTGTGGGGCGCTGCGGTCGGGCCGCTTTGCGCCGGTCGGAAGCATTCGGGGCGTTGGCTTCCAGCTATGGTTTCAACTGTTGGGTGCGTAAGCTGAGCGGGTTCCCGCACTTTTACGTTTACGTAAATGATATAATCGGGCGAACTTGGCCGCGCAAGCCTTGTCTTCGCTGATAGAGTGTCGCACCGCCGCGCCGAATGCACCATCGTTTTTAAACAATCCTTGCCCGATCTTAAGCTTGGTTAACGGCTTGTTTACCACGTTGGGCGAATTGTGCGCGTGTCGGTCTTCCGTGGCTATTTTGTACCTAGTTCTTCACGGTTTCCGGAGCGCGGCGCAGCCACGCTTCGTTTCCGTGGCTTCGCTGCGGTCGCACTCGGCAACGGATTCCAAACCGGCCCAGGCGGCCGGAGAAACTGGCAGATGGGCGTTTCGATGAACAGCAAGCGGTCATATCTCGACACACTGAATGCCGGAAGACAGCGCAGGCCGCATACCACGCTCGAGCAGCTGAACCGCTCGCTGGAAACGCTCGAGCAGCGGTTGGGCCGCTCGCCCGAACGCGCCGACGATTATGCACGTGGCGAAACGGATCGCACGAGCCCACAGGCGCGCCTTGACTCCAACACGCCCCACTCGTCGCGTATGCGCGAGCAGCCTTACCAGTCGATCGCACGCGACATGGACCGCCTGCGCGGGCAGGAGGACGGGATCGCCGCGGCCGGCAAGATCGCAGGCGAGTTGAAGGCGCTGCGCGAGGAACTGCGCCTGCAGGTCACTTCCGGCATTCGCCGTGAATTCGAGGTCCTTCGCAAGGACATTGAGCGGGCCTATTCGTCAGGCGCTGCAACGCGGGTGGGCGAAGAACTCGGCCGTGAGTTCGAGCGCATCTCGACCGCTATCCAGACGCTTTCGGAACGCAGCGACGACAAGAGCATCAACATGCTCCGGCTGGAACTGGAGCAGGTGAAGGCGGCTCTCGACACGCTGGCGCGCGAGGAGACCGTGCTTTCGGTCGACCGCCGCTGGGACGAATTCGACCGTCGCTGGAGCGATTTCGAGGATCGCGCCGACGCGCGTCAGCGGGCCGGAGAGCCCGGCCTGGCGGCGCTGACAGCGCGGCTCGAGCAGATCAGTGATGCGGTCAACAATCTTCCCGAATCGCTGTCGCTGCGCTCGCTCGAAGAGAAAGTGCGCACGCTGGCCGGCGCCGTCGATCATTTTGCTCGCCAGCAGGAGCATGGCGGGTCCGAGACGTTTGCCCTGATCGAGGAGCGTCTCGACGAGATCTCGCGCGCAATCGTCGCTTCGACGGCCGCCGCGCAAATGCCCAACTTCGACCCCGAGCCATTCGAGCGCATAGAGGCCCGTATCTCGGCGCTGGCGCGGCAGATCGATGAAGTCGCTGAGGAGCGCCCGTCCGGCGAGGTCATCGAACGCATCAACTTCCTGTCGCAGCGCGTCGACGAACTCGCCGCGCACGCCAACGTGCCCGATCAGGTGGTGGAACGGCTGGCAAGGCAGATCGCCGGGATCGCCGAGAAGATCGACCGCGTCCCGACGACGCCGGATGCCGAGTACATCTTTCAGGGCATCGAGCAGCGCTTCGACCTGTTGTCCAGCATGATCGAGCGCCGGCAGGGCGACGCGCTGGAACAGGGCAACATGCTGTTCCGCGACCTCGAACGCCGCCTCGACGAAGTGGCCGACCGGCTCGACCAGAGGGTGCCGGACGCAACCTTTGACAACGCCGCGATCATGAACGCTATCGATGCGCGTTTTGCAGCGCTGGCCGACAAGATCGGCTCGGGTGGAGCCGGCGAGCCCGGCAGCGATGCCATACGCGGGCTGGAAGCGCGGCTGGAGAGCATTTCGAGCCGGCTCGATGCCTCATCGTCGCAGTTCGCCGGCATCGATCCGGAACTGATCCGCAGCTTGGAAGCGCAGGTGGCCGGGCTTTCCAACCACCTCACTCGCCCCGGAACGCCCCTGCCGGAATTCGACGACATCGGGCCGCGTCTCGACGATATCGAGAAGTCGATCGCCGGCAGCCGCGAATCGATCCTCGAAGCTGCGCGGCAGGCCGCCGAGAATGCGGTGCGCTCGCTCGACGGCTCGCAGACGCACACGGCCGCCGTCACCGGCCTCGCCCAGGATCTGAAAGCACTGGAAGCGCTGACCCGCCGTTCCGATGAACGCAACACCAAGACTTTCGAAGCCATTCACGACACGCTGATCAAGATCGTCGACCGCCTCGGCTCGTTGGAGAATTCCGACGAAGCCCCGGCCGCTCCCAAGCCGGCGCCGCAGCGCAAGCTGTCGCTGCAGGACGCGCCGTCTCTCGATTTCGATGACGCCATGCCGCTTCATGCCGCGGAGGACGTCGCTCCCGCAGGGCGCGGCCAGCTGACGCCCGCCGAAGCCGCCGCAGCGGCTGCGGAGGCCGCCCTCGGTTCCGATAGCATCGCAGAGAACGAGCCTTCCGGCAGACGCTCCATGTTTGGCGGCATCGCGCGCGCGCTGACCGGCCGCAAGGACAAGGAAACGCCGCCGCTGGCGGGTTCGGCCCCGGCCGCTGCCGCGAGCGAAGCCCCCAGCGTCGATCTCGACGAACCGCTCGACCCCAAACTTGCCAACCGTCCGCTGGAGCCCGGTTCGGGCGGCCCCGACCTCAACGCGATCATGAAGCGCGTGCGCGACGAACGAGGCCAACCCGCCAAGCCGAACGAGCCCGACGCGGCCAAATCCGATTTCATCGCGGCTGCGCGCCGCGCTGCACAGGCGGCGGCGGCTGAGGCCGAAGTGCTGAAGCGCAACGCCGATCTAGGCGGACCGGTGCGGGCGCTCAGGATCGGCGACCTCTTGAAGAAGCGGCGCAAGACCATCCTGATGGCCAGCGCCGGCATTGTCATCGCGCTTGCCGGCCTTCAACTCGGCAAGGCATTCCTGGCGGACGGTGGCGAGATCGCGGAAATTTCGGCTGTCCCGCTCGTCGCCAAGCAGCTGATCGAAACAGCCTCGACCCCGGAGCCAGCGCAGGACGACGCCTCACCGCAGGTGGCGCTGGAGGAAACCGCACCGGACGCTGAACTGGAAGGCGTCGCGCCGGACGAAGAGATCGCGGTGCGCAAGGTCGACGAGGAAACGCCATCCGACTCCCCCCAGGAGGCGTGGGAAGACACCCACGCTACCGAGACTTCGCCGGAAGAACCGGCCGCTCAGGCCGGAGGCGTACAGCCGACCGAGCCGGCCTCTGCGGACGAAACTCCCTCAACCGCACCGACTGCCGAACCGCAGCCGGAGATGGACCCCGTATTAACGGCAACCGCCGTACCCTCCACTGCAATGCCTGCGATAACCGTGCCTGTCGAGGCCGGACCGGTGGCGCTTCGCGAGGCGGCGGATGCCGGCGACGCCAAGGCGTTGTTCGAAATTGCTTCGCGCTATGCCGACGGCCGCGGCGTGACCGCCGACATGAAAGAAGCGGCGAAATGGTACGAGAAATCAGCAGAACTCGGCTTCGCGCCGGCACAGTACCGCATCGGCAACCTCTATGAGAAAGGCGTTGGCGTCGAACGCGACGTGCAGAAGTCGAAGACCTGGTACCAGCTCGCGGCGGCACAGGGCAACGCCAGCGCCATGCACAATCTCGCGGTGCTGTTCGCCATGGGCGCAGACGGCACGGCCGACAATGAATCGGCGGCACGCTGGTTCACCGACGCGGCCGAACTCGGCGTCAAGGACAGCCAGTTCAACCTCGGCATCCTCGCGGCCAAGGGCGTCGGCATGACGCAGAACCTCGAGGAATCCTACAAATGGTTCGCACTGGTGGCCAAGGCGGGCGACCGCGACGCCTCCGCCAAGCGCGACGAGATTGCCAATGCGCTGCGCCCCGAACAGCTCGAACGCGCCCGCGCGGCGGCCGAACTGTGGAAGGCCAAGCCGCTCGACCCGCAGGCCAACGTCGTCGACATACCCGACTCCTGGCGGGAAAGCGCCGACACCACCGCCGGCATCGATATGAAGAAGGCGGTGCAGAATATCCAGTCCATCTTGAACAAGAACGGATATGATGCCGGCAGCGCCGACGGCGTCATGGGCAAGAAGACCAAGAACGCGATCATCGCTTTCCAGAAGGACAACGACATGGCGGCGACCGGCGAGATCGACGAAAAGCTGGTTCGCGCGCTGATTGCGCGCAAATGATCCTACCAAGCGTCGCTACCGGAACGCTTTGGTTACGGATTCGATGATAACCTGTTGAGATGGTTTTTATTTCGACAATGCGGTGAAGTTTGACTTCGCCGCATTGTCGGCGCAAGAGCCGTATAACCCGAGGACAAGGGACGGTCTTCGCCGACAGGCACATACAATCGAGTTTGACGGGTGGGCATCTATCTCCCGATCGCTGAAATGTCCGTTAATGTATTGGTGCTGCTTGCGATGGGCGCGGCGGTTGGCTTCCTGTCGGGCATGTTCGGCGTCGGCGGCGGGTTTCTGATCACGCCGCTCCTGATCTTCTACAACATCCCTCCCGCCATTGCGGTCGCCACCGGCGCCAACCAGGTCATCGCATCGTCCTTTTCCGGGGCGCTAGCGCATTTCAAGCGCGGAACGCTCGATTTCAAGCTCGGCACGGTGCTTCTGGCCGGCGGCATCGTCGGATCCACGATCGGCATCTATGCGTTCACGCTGCTGCGCGCCCTCGGCCAGCTCGACCTGTTCATATCCCTGCTCTACGTCGTCTTTCTCGGCCTCGTCGGCGGCTTGATGTTGGTTGAGAGCGTCAACGCCATCAGGCGCGCCAAAGGCGGCGCGGCCCCGACGCTGAAGAAACCCGGCCAGCACAACTGGATCCACCGCCTGCCGCTGAAAATGCGCTTTCGCGCCTCTAAGCTCTTCGTCAGCGTAATCCCGGTTCTGGCGCTGGGCGCCGGCATCGGCTTTCTGTCCTCGATCATGGGCGTGGGCGGCGGCTTCATCATGGTGCCGGCTTTGATCTATCTGCTGAAGGTGCCGACAAACGTCGTCGTCGGCACCTCGCTGTTCCAGATCATCTTCGTTGCTGCATTCACCACCATCGTCCACGCCACCACGAACCAGACGGTCGATATTGTCCTGGCGTTCGTGCTCATGCTGGGCGGCGTTGCCGGCGCGCAATATGGCGCGAAAGCCGGCCAGAAGCTGCGCGGCGAGCAGTTGCGGGCGCTGCTTGGGATGCTGGTGCTGGCGGTCGCAGTACGCCTTGCCTTCGGTCTTTTCCTGCCGCCACCCAGCCTCTATTCACTCACAGGGCTGACGGGGGAGCCATGACCGGCAGAACAAAAGCGCTCGCCGCGATGCTGCTGGCCGCGCTCTGCTGCCTGCCCTCCGCCGCGCTGGCGCAAGCTGACCCGGAACGGATCCAGATCGGCCTGTCGACCGACCGTATCGAGATCACCGCGGACTTTTCCGGCGCCAACCTGACCATCTTCGGCTCCATCGAGAACGCCGATCCGCTGATCAGCCGGCAGGGCCGCTATGATGTCATAGTCGTGCTGGAGGGGCCCGCACGGCCGGTGGTTGTGCGGCGCAAGGACCGCGTGCTCGGCGTCTGGGTCAACATGCAGTCGGAAACGTTCGTCAACGTGCCGCAATCCTATTCTGTCGCCACGACGCGGATGCCGCAGGACATCACCGGCCCGACCAACTACCGGCAACTGGCCCTCGGCGCCGACTATCTTCACATTCAGCCAGCCGATCCTGACAGCAGCCCGGCAACGCTCGAGCAGTTCGAGGCCGCGTTGCGCGAGCGCAAGAAGGCGACCGGCCTTTACAACGAGCGCATCGGCGGCGTCCAATTCCTATCGGCAAACCTCTTCCGCGCGACGGTGACGCTGGCGCCGAACATCCCCGTCGGCACGCACAAGGCGCGCGCCTTCCTGTTCCGCAACGGCGTGTTCGTGAGGGAAACCTCGGCGCAACTGGCCATACTGAAGTCCGGCTTCGAGCAGATGCTCTTTCGCCTGTCGAGCAATCACGCCACCTTCTATGGCTTTGTCGCGGTCGGCCTCGCAATGGTGACCGGCTGGCTCGGGCGCCTCATCTTCCGCAGGGATTGAGGCTGGGTCAAGAAGCGCAGAAGGCCTCCCTTTTGCCGGCCGGCAGTGCTTGATTTATCCCGGCCGCAGCATCGCGCCGGAGATGGCGAAAATGCGGCTTGATCCCAGCATGTAGGCGACGAAGGCTTCCCAGCGGAACAGGCCGGCATAGGCGCGATCGAGCACGTTCAGCGAGCCGGTGTAGCTGCCGAAGGCCGGCATGACGAGCCTGTCGCCATCGCTGGCGAAGCAGCGGCGGCGCACGGAGCGGCCGCGCTGCACGATCCGTGCGCAGGGGTGAAGATGGCCGGCGATCTCGCCAGCCACCGGAACCGCCGACGGCTCGTGGCGGAACACCAGCCCGCCGATCGCGATTTCGCGCACCGTCTCGCCCGGCAGGCCGGCGGGCGCATCGGGGTCGTGATTTCCGGCGACCCAGAACCAGTCGCGGCCTGCCATCATGGCGCAAAGAAAATTGCGGAATGGCTCGGGCAGGCGCGCTGAACCTTCGCCGTCGTGAAAGCTGTCGCCGAGGCTGATCACCGTCCGGGGACGATAAGCGTTAATTATCGTCTGCAGGCGCAAAAGGGTCGCGGCCGTGTCGTAGGGCGGCAGGAGAACGCCGCGCCGCGCGAAGGACGAGCCCTTCTCCAGGTGCAGGTCCGAGACGGCCAGAAGGTCCAGTTCGGGAAAATAGAGCACGCCGCGCTGGTCGCAGACAGCTCGCTCGCCCGCAATCAGGATCGTCCCGTCTTTCCCGGCCGCAACAGGCCTCAGCGCTACGTTCATTCTAACCCATCGCCTCTTCGACCAGATCGGCGGCTTCGGTGAGCAGCGAATCCCCGGCCTCGCCATGGACCGGCATCTTGCCCACCTCGAGCATGATCGGCACGGCGAGCGGCGAAATCCGCTCTAGATCCTTATGCACGATTCGGCTGCGGATGCGCGACAGCATCTCGGCAAGTCTCCTGACGTCGAGAAGGCCGGTCGCCGCATCCGCGCGCGTCGCCTGCAAAAGGATGTGGTCGGGCTCGTGGCTGCGCAGCACATCGTAGATGAGATCGGCCGACACGGTCACCTGCCTGCCGCTCTTTTCCTGGCCGGGATGACGCTTTTCGATCAGGCCTGAGATCAGCGCGCAATTGCGGAAGGTGCGCTTCAGGAGCCAGCTGTCGGCGAGCCAGGCTTCGAGATCGTCGCCCAACATATCCTCGTCAAAGAGCTGGCCCAGGCTCGGCTGGCCGCGTTTGAACATGTGGCCCATGTCGCCGAGCGACCAGATCGCCATGGCGTAGTCGGTCGCCACGAAGCCGAGCGGGCGCGCGCCGGCCCGCTCCAGCCGGCGTGTCAGCAGCATGCCCAGCGTCTGGTGCGCCAGCCGTCCCTCGAACGGATAGGCGACCATGTAATGGCGCTCGCCGCGAGGGAAGGTTTCGATCAGCAGATCCTGGCGTCGCGGGAGAACGGATTTTTCCGCCTGTATGCGCAGCCAGTCGGCGACCTGGTTCGGCAGATTCTTCCAGCGGTCAGGATCAGCCAGCATGGCGCGCACCTGCTCGGCCAGATAGGTCGAGAGCGGGAACTTGCCGCCGCCATAGTACGGCACCTTTGCATCGGCGCCCGGCGCGTTCGAGACGAAGCACTCGTTCTCGCGAATGCCCTCGAAGCGCAGCACCTTGCCGGCGAACATGAATGTGTCGCCATAGGTCAGCGTCTCGAGAAACGCCTCCTCGATCTTGCCGAGCACTGCCCCCCCGCGCGAGACCGAACCCTTGCTTCCGGCCTTGACGTAACGCACGTTGAGCGCCGGCACCTCTATGATGGTTCCGACATTCAGCCGGTACTGCTGCGCAACGCGCGGGTTGGAAACGCGCCACGCGCCGTCCTTGGTGCGCCTGATGCGGGCGTAGCGCTCGTAGCTCTTCAGCGAATAGCCGCCGGTGGCGACGAATTCTACGACGCGGTCGAAAGTTGCCCGGTCGAGGTTGGCGTAGGGCGCTGCGCTCCTAACCTCCTCGAACAGCTCGTCCGCAAAGAAAGGCGCGCCGCAGGCGCAGCCCAGCACATGCTGGGACAGGACGTCGAGCCCGCCATCGACCAGTGGCGGCGTGTCCTGCGCGCCGAGATAATTTGCATCCAGCGCCGCACGGCATTCCAGCACCTCGAAGCGATTGGCGGGAATGAGCATCGCGCGGCTCGGCTCATCCATGCGGTGGTTGGAGCGGCCGATACGCTGCGCCAGCCGGCTCGCCCCCTTCGGCGCGCCGACATGGACGACGAGGTCGACATCGCCCCAGTCGATGCCGAGGTCGAGCGTCGAGGTGGCGACTATGGCGCGCAGGCTGTTGGTCTCCATCGCTTTTTCCACGCGCCGGCGCTGGGCGACATCAAGCGAGCCGTGATGAAGCGCTATCGGCAAACTGTCGTCGTTGACGCGCCAGAGCTCCTGGAACAGCAATTCGGCCTGGCTGCGGGTATTGACGAAGAGCAGCGTCGTCTTGTGCCTTTTGACCGCATCGTAGATTTCGGGCGTGGCGTAGCGCGCCGAATGTCCCGACCACGGCACGTGCTCTTCGGAATCGAGTATGGTGATTTCGGGTTTCGCCCCGCCGGCGACGGTGATCAGGTCGGCCATGTCGCCAGGCGGGTTCTGGCCGACCAGCCAGCAGCGCAGTTCGTCCGGCTCCGCAACGGTCGCAGACAGGCCGATGGCCTGCAGCGACGGCACGTAGCGGCGCAGCCGCGCCAGGCCGAGCGAGAGCAGGTGGCCGCGTTTCGAGGTTACCAGCGAATGCAACTCGTCGAGCACGACGTAGCGCAGGTCCTCGAAGAAGCGCTGCGCATCCGAGGCGGCGATCAGCAAGGCCAGTTGCTCGGGCGTGGTCATGAGAATGTCGGGCGGGGCGAGCTTCTGGCGCTGGCGCTTGTGCACCGGCGTGTCGCCGGTGCGTGTCTCCATCGTCACCGGCAGGCCGATCTCGCTGACCGGCTTTCCCAGATTGCGCTCGATATCGACGGCCAGCGCCTTCAGCGGCGAGATGTAGAGCGTGTGAATGCCGCGGCGCGCCTCGCCCGGCCTTCGCCTCGGCCGGTGCTCCAGGTCCGTCAGTGTCGGCAGGAAGCCGGCCAGTGTCTTGCCGGCCCCGGTCGGCGCGATCAGCAGAACCGACTTTCCCGCCTGCGCCTTGCCGAGCAGATCAAGCTGATGCGGCCGGGGCGACCAGCCGCGCTCGGCAAACCATTTGACGAACCGCTCCGGCAGTAGCGCGGCCGTTTCATGCTGCATCTGGGGGCGGGTCAGCGTGTTCACGCGCCAAGAACTAGCGCGGACCGCTCAAGCCGCCAAGCGATTTTGTGAACAAACCGTGATCAGCCATCGATCAGTCAACGTGCTCAGCCACCACGATCAGCCCTTCAACAGGCTCGCTGCGGTCCTGCCTGATAATGTGCATCTCCAGCGACGGCACCGCGAATCCATTTCGCGCCATCAGGTCGCGGATGTAGGCCTCCGAATGCGCATAGCGGCGGGTGTCGCGCAGGATAAAATCTTCCGTGCCGGGATGGCGCTCGACCGAGAAGGCAAACAGGCCGCCGCTGCGTAGCGCCACCGCCACCTTGGCGGCAATCCTGTCCAGGGCGCCGAGATACATGAACACGTCGGCCGCTGTGACGAGATCGGCGCTCGCCGGCGCAAGCTGGATCGTCTGCAGGTCTGCCTTCATAAGCCGGTCATAGACGCCCTTGCCGCGCGCCTTCCTCAACATCTCGGCGGAAATGTCGTAGCCTTCCAGCACGTCAGCGACCGGCCGCAGCCGCTCGCCCATCAGGCCGGTGCCGCAGCCGAGGTCGAGGACGAGACCGAAGTGCTCCCGGCCGACGGTGCGGATGGCCTCCGCGAGCAGGTCCGGCACGCGGTATTCGAGACCGCGCACCAGCGCGTCATCGAATTTCTCCGCATACTGGTCGAACAGCGCCTCGACAAAGGCGCTCGGCGGCGCGTCGGCCGCGGGCGCAGCGCCGGTCAGCGCGAGCTTCAGCGCCGCACCCGACCGGTCAGCCGGATCGAGCTTCAGCACCATGCGCCAGGCTTCCGACGCCTGGTCGAGTGCGCCCGCCGCCTCATGGAATTCGCCGAGGCGGAACCAGCCCATCGCCCAGCCGGGCGCGAGTTCGAGCGCGCCGAGCATCAGTTCGGCCGCCTGCGTGTGCTCACCCGAGCCGAACAGCATCTCGGCATAGTCGGCGCGGCGGTCGGCCAGAAGGTCGCCGGAACAGGTTTCTAGCGGTTTCAAAATGGAATAGTCCTTGGTGGAGCAGTGCCGGGGACAGTTTACTTTGTTGCCCGGGAAGGGCGCGGCCGTCTACAGGTCGCGCAGGGGGCAAAAAGTAATACCCCGACTCGCTGACAACGCGAAGAAGAGGTTGACAGGTAGTTTGGGGTCGATTCTTTTGGCCGCATGATTCGCGGCGGTTTTCTCAGCGAGGAAGGGCGTGCCTATCTGCAGGCGGTGGTGCGGCGGCCGACGGAGAGGCACGGGGTTGCGCGCCGTGCCAACGCCATCCTGCTGCTGGACGACGGCTGGAGCTGTGAAGATGTAGCGCGGGCGCTCTACCTCGACGACGACACGGTGCGCGGCTGGCACAAGGCTTTTACCACCGACGGAACGCAAGCGTTGCGGAGCTTCGGCTGGAAGGGCAGCCAGAGCAAGCTGTCGCGCTGCCAGGAAGCCGAACTGGTCGAGACGTTGTCGGCCAAGCTTTTTCCGAGCACGGCGGCGGTGATGGCGCATGTCGAACGGCGCTACGGGATCGCCTATTCCAAACCGGGAATGATCCAGCTGTTGCACCGGCTGGGTTTCGATTACCGCAAGCCCAAGGGGCTGCCGGCCAAGGCCGACGCGGCGGCGCAGGAAGCTTTCGTGACCTGCTACGATAAGCTGCTCAACCGGCTCGAGCCCGACGAGATCGTCTACTTCAGCGATGCCGTGCATCCCGAGTATCAAAGCCGGCCGGCCTATGGCTGGATCCGGCGCGGCGACAAGCTCGCCGTCAAGCGCGGCAAGGGCCGTGAACGCATGAACCTCATGGGCGCACTGTGCCTGGAGAACTTCGACCTGCAGCTGATCGAAACACTGAAGATGTCGACACAGACGACGATCGATCTGCTTGCCAAGCTGGAGCGCGCCAACCCAAACAAACGTGTGATCCACCTTATCCTCGACCGGGCGCCGGTTCACCGCGGCGAGGCCGTCAGAGGCTGGCTGACGCGGCCAGGATGCCGCATCCGGCTGCATTTCCTGCCCGCTTACGCCCCCAATCTCAACGCCATCGAGCGATTGTGGAAAGTCATGCACGAGCATGTCACCCACAACCGCTACTACGACAATTTCCGCGCCTTCGCCGACGCCATCATGCGCTTCTTCAAATCCACCCTGCCGCGGAACTGGAAGACCATCCGCGATACCGTCAACGACAATTTCGTTATCGTTCGACCCGAGCAATTTCGGGTTATCGGCCAGACCGGGTAAAACTGTCCCCCTTTGCCTCTAGCTCTATCGGCCTGTCAGCAGCGAATTTCAACAGGCTTTCCACAACGGAACAAATGCCTATCTTGGAGCCATGCGCGCCCGCGACCTGCTCTGCCCGAAACCCGGCGGCCTCTATTGCGCCCCCGGCGATTTCTTCATCGATCCGGTCCGCCCGGTCGAGCGCGCGCTAATCACCCACGGCCATTCCGACCATGCCCGCCCCGGGCACGGCTCGGTGCTGGCCACACGCGAGACGCTCGACATCATGGCGATCCGCTGCGGTGAAGATTTCGCGGGGTCGACGCAGGTTGCAAGGCTCGGCGAAACCATCACTGTGAACGGCGTCGACGTGACCTTCCACCCGGCCGGCCACGTGCTCGGCTCGGCGCAGATCGCGGTCGAATATGGCGGCCTCCGCATCGTCGCCTCCGGTGACTACAAGCGCCAGCCGGACGCGACCTGCGCGGCTTTTGTCCCGATCCCATGCGACGTGTTCATCACCGAGGCGACCTTTGGCCTGCCGGTGTTCAGGCATCCATCGGACATCGAGGAAATCACCCGCGTGCTCACATCGGCCAGGCAATTTCCGGAGCGCTCCCACCTGATCGGCGCCTACGCGCTCGGCAAGGCGCAGCGCGTCATCCGCCTTCTGCGCGACGCTGGCTACCATGAAACCATCTACATCCACGGCGCACTGGCCAGGCTCTGTGAATATTATGAGAGCCAAGGCGTCGCGCTCGGCGATTTGCAGCCGGCGACCGTCGAGACCGGCTCGAAGGCCGATTTCGCCGGCGCCATCGTGGTCGGCACGCCGTCCGCCTTCGTCGACCGTTGGGCGCGGCGCTTTCCCGATCCGATCGCCTGCTACGCTTCGGGCTGGATGCGCATCCGCCAGCGCGCCAAGCAACTCGGCGTCGAACTGCCGCTGATCATTTCCGACCACGCCGACTGGGACGAACTGACCGACACCATTACCGAGACCGGCGCTGGCGAGGTCTGGGTGACGCACGGCCGCGAGGAGGCGCTGGTGCGCTGGTGCGAGCTTTCCGGTATTTCCGCCCGCCCGCTGCACCTCGTCGGCTACGAGGACGAGGGGGACTAGCTTTGATTTCGCAAGCGCCCCCTCGCCCGGCCTCCGCACGAGCCGCCCCATGAACCGCTTCGCCGAGTTGCTCGACCGCCTCGTCATGATGCCGTCGCGCAACGGCAAGCTAATTCTGCTGACCGATTATTTCCGCAGCGTCGAGGATCCCGACCGCGGGCTGGCGCTCGCCGCAATCACCGGCGATCTCAGTATCGCCGCGGTCAAGCCGGCCATGCTGCGCATGCTAGTCATGGAGCGCATGGACCCGGTGCTGTTCGGCTATTCCTACGACTATGTCGGCGATCTCGCCGAGACCGTATCGCTGGTTTGGCCCGACCCGCCGGCGCATCTCAAGCCCAACCATGCGCTCACGCTCGGCGAGACGGTTGCGGCGCTGCAGGCGGCCAGCCGCTCGGATGGGCCGAAGGTGCTGGCGCGGCTCCTCGACAATGCCGGCATTTCGGCACGCTACGCCATCATCAAGCTGGTCACCGGCGGCCTGCGCATCGGCGTCTCGGCGCGGCTGGCGAAGCAGGCGCTCGCCGATTTCGGCAAGGTCGAGGTCGGCGAGATCGAGGAGCTTTGGCACGGGCTCTCGCCGCCTTACATCGAGCTGTTCGCCTGGCTGGAGGGCAAAGCCGACAAGCCGGTAAAATCGGCCAGGGCGCTGTTCCGTCCGGTCATGCTCTCCAACCCATTCGGCGACGGCGACCTCGAAAAGCTCGACCCGGCCGACTACGCCGCCGAATGGAAATGGGACGGCATCCGCGTCCAGGCAGTTTCGGAAGGCGGCATCCGGCGGCTCTATTCGCGCACCGGCGACGACATCTCCGGGGCGTTTCCCGATCTGGTGGACGCCATGGATTTCGACGGTGCCCTCGACGGCGAATTGCTGGTCGGCGACCCGCTGAAGGCGACGGGCACATTCTCAGAACTGCAGCAGCGGCTGAACCGCAAGGCGGTCTCGGCCAAGATCCGTGAGCAATACCCGGTGTTCGTGCGCTGCTACGACATCCTGCAGGACGGCGCCGAGGACAGGCGTCCCCTGCCCTTCATCGAGCGGCGCGGCCATCTGGAAGCCTTCGTCGCCCAGCTGGACCCTTCGCGCTTCGACCTGTCGCCGCTCGCGCCTTTCGCCGACTGGGCGGCGCTGGAGGAGATGCGCAGGCATCCGCCGCATCCGGTGATCGAAGGCGTGATGCTGAAGCGCCGCGATTCCCCCTATCTCGCCGGGCGGCCGAAAGGTCCGTGGTTCAAATGGAAGCGCGATCCGCACACGGTCGACGCGGTGCTGATGTATGCGCAGCGCGGCCACGGCAAGCGCTCGAGCTTCTATTCCGATTATACGTTCGGCGTCTGGTCGGGACCGGAGGGCGCCGAGGAGCTGGTGCCGGTCGGCAAGGCCTATTTCGGCTTCACCGACGAGGAGCTCAAGCAGATCGACAAATTCGTGCGCGACAACACGATCGAGCGTTTCGGTCCGGTGCGCTCGGTGCGCGCCGACCGCAACCACGGCCTGGTGCTCGAAATCGCCTTCGAGGGGCTGAACCGCTCGACGCGCCACAAATCCGGCGTGGCGATGCGCTTCCCGCGCATTTCGCGGCTGCGCTGGGACAAACCCACCCACGAGGCCGACCGGATCGAGACATTGCAGGCGTTGCTGGACTGAGCGCTGCCGATGCCTGGTGCGCCCGTCGACAGGCTCAGGATTTCGACAGGCTCAGGATGAGGACGGTTTGTGCGACCTCAAACGACAGATCAATCGTTGGGGCAACAGCTGCAGGTAGCGCCAACTTAACTGGCTGACGTCACCACCCGCGGTCCTCATCCTGAGCCTGTCGAAGGACGCACGCCTACTCCGCAACCGACACCCGGATCGCGTAGATGTCGACGGCCTTGCCCTGGTTCGAAAAATCCGAGTTGATGGCGATGGTGCCGCCGGACCCCGGACTGGCGTTCGGAAAATCGAGTTCGAACAGATAGTCGCCGCGCTGGTAGCCCACGGCATAGCGCCTGCGGCCGCAATCGCCCAGCTCGCCGAAATTGCAGTCTACCGACATTTCCGTCTCCTGGCCTTCCTCGGCGCGGGCGACGATGTCGAAAGTCGCCTTTTTGCCGGCGATTTGTTCGAGAATGCCCTGACCAACGTCGAACACGATCGCCGAGCCGGATTCGCCCGACCGGATGCGCAGGAAACTGCCGGAATCGTCTTCCATCACCTCGGCGCTGGTGTCGGCCGGCGCCGCAACCTGCGAGGCGTTTTCCGGCGAGAACACCGTGATCCAGTCGCGCTCAGCGTCGGCCTGGCCGGGCAGTAGCGGCGGCGCTTCCGCCTCGGGAATGAAATCCTCGCTCTCGACCGTCGCCGGCGGGTTTGGCACGGTCGTGTCGCGTTCGGCCGGCGTTTTCAAAAGACCGGTCTGGAACGCCCACCAGCCGCCTATGCCGATGGCCGCCAGCACCGTCGCTGCAAGAAACATTTGGGCGAAAGGCAGGCGGCGCCTGCGAGCGCGCCGCTCGTCGCGGTCGGGCGCCACCTCGGCGGCGGCGTCGCCGGGAAGCGTCGGCGAGCGCGCCCCGCCGATGTCGGGCGTGGGCGCGGAAACCCGCGGCTCCGCGCGCCGATCGAACGACACTTCGGGCGCTCTGGCCGAGGGCTCGGCCGCCCCGCGGCGCTCCGGCTCGACGCTGACGTCGAATCTCGGTTCGCCGCCAGGCTTAGCGACCGCTATCGGTTCCGAGTCAGTTCTTGCGGCACGGTCCGGCGCGCCGTCGATCCTGGGCTCCGGCGCGACACTGCCGTCCGCCGCAACTTCAGGAGCAACGCCGGCCGAGGGCTCGGGCGCGGCACGGGCGGCGGCCGCCGGCTGGAATTCGGATTCGATCTCGGTGATCTTGGCTTGCATGGCCTTGCGGCGATTGATCGCCGCCTCGACCGTCAGGCTCGGATTGGCCTGAAGGGCGCGGTCGAGCGCGGCGAATGCCGAGCGATAGACTTTCTCGCGGAACGCCCGGTCCTCGGCATTCCCTTTCTCGAAGGCGTTACGGATCGCCTTTTCAATCGCGTCCAATCCGTTATCCCCTTGATGCGGCCAGCATTTCATGATCGTTAGCCGCAGCGGCGGCATCAATCAACAGCCAGCATCCGACATTCGGCGCGGCCGGCACAGCCCACGCAGTTCCGGGAAACCAATGCCTGCGACTTGTGGGCCCGCGCTTCCGTAAACCAATGCCTGCGATTTCGCCGCGACGCGGCTTGAATTCGCCGCGCAATGAAGCTATCAGGCGCACATTCGGCCGCGCCGCCAAGTCGCGACCACGGCTGCCGCTTTAGCTCAGTTGGTAGAGCACATCATTCGTAATGATGGGGTCGCGTGTTCGAGTCACGCAAGCGGCACCAAAAAATCTCCAAGAAATCAATGGTTTAGCCGAAACGGTCTAGGACTACGCTCCTAAATAGACCTTACTGCGACATACATCAGCTTACGCAGAATGACGAAAATCTGTTCGAACAGGGCTCATTCGAACAGCTTTTTACCCATTCGAACAGAACCGCAAGAATTGGTTGACATGCGATGCTGCACCACACTGTCCTCCCCGTGAGGGATAAAGCGTCGACCCCCCGACAAACACATGCCTTGACATGGCAGTGCCGGAGCCCCCATTCATGTCGAACTAGGGGGCAAACGAAATGGCTGAAAACGAACCGCCGCGACTTCGAGCTTTTAGGGCCGAGGGAATATTGGGCGGTACAACCTATCACCTTGACATCAGCCAGATGGCCTCGATCATCGTCTGCCCAAATGGGACCGGCAAGAGCACTTTTCTAAGTCTATTTTATCTTTTTCTTAGCCGCCAATGGAGTCGTCTGGCAGAGTATGACTTCATACGGCTCACCCTAGTCTATGACTTTGGCGAACTCTCTGTAACGCGCTCGGACATCAACTCCTTAGACGCCTTGCCCCGCTCAACTCCAAGGTTGCGTACCTTACTTCAGTCTGTTGTCCGAGCGCAATGAACTAGATCGCCTTTTGAAACCCACACTCACGAAGCTGGATCGGGATGTAATTTCGGAGGTTCTGAGCATTCCGTCTACTGACGTGGCGCATTTTAAGAGGCTACTCAGCCGCGAGATCGGATTAAGCTCGAATGCCTTATCCGTCGACAATATGCTTAAGTCTTTGGGCCTTGGCCGCGTCTTATATATGCCCACATATCGCCGTATCGAAAAGGACATTCACTCAATCTTTCCCGACATTGAGGAACGCTTTAGAACTCGCATCCAAGAGACCCAGATCACAGCGCGCGAGGACATTAACTCTAAGGAGATTGTCAGTTTTGGAATGGAAGATATTGAGACACTTATTGCCTCTTTTATAATTTCGGTAAAAGAGTATCAACGCATATCAACGGATACCGCCTCTCAAGAATACATACGCGATATCGTACGGGGACGAATTTCGACATATTCACTAAAAGGACTTCGAGACCTTAATCAGGAAGACCTCAAGGACTTCGTCAACCCGCCCAAGGAGGCCATGGATAAAGAAGCTCGCGTTGGCCGGTCCCGTGGGCGTTCCGTCGTTGAGTTGTACAACGAGATCCATCCTCACTCAGCGCTCCGAATGCGCTCCCCACGGGAGTTCATCCGAGCCCAAACCCAGTAGCCGGGTGTCCGGCGAAACGGGGGGCACTACAGGGCCAAAACGGCCTGTCACAGCTCGTGGTAAGGACATCAACTGCATCAACTGTCCAGCCGACCCGCAAGCATCGTCGGTCTCTGCTTTCAGAGAATGCTGATGACGGCCTGAACGACCGACATGAGGCGCGTTGCCGTCGAAATGCGGCGGGCCACCTGAACAGCCGCTTTCCCAGCTTCGCCGCCCAGAAGCCGTCGGGCGGGATACCACCATTCCCGGCCGTCGCCGACCCGAGACGGGTCGGGCAGCAAGCGACCCCTTATTGGCCATTCCGGATACTTCCCCCCCAACGCCCGAAACTTGCTGTTCGTTCAGTTTGGCTTGTACGCCAGAACGAGGGCCGCTACCGGATTGACTGCTTTGACATCGATCATGCGGTCAAAGGACGTTGCTCCCCAAGGCGTACCGCCAAGGCTCTACCGAACGCGTCCCTTGACGCCCCAGGCTCTTATCGCCAGCAGGATCTCTCCGTCAGGTCCCGTCGGAAGTCGCCGCTCAAGCTCGTCCCGGAGCCGCTCTCGTGTGTCGCTGTCAAGCGAGAGGCAGTATTTCGGCGCAGAGCCGGTGCCGCCGAGGAATGGCGACCAATAGTCATCGAAGTCTTGGAATGCAGCCGGGATGTCGATTGCCCGCACCTCGACCTCATCCAATTCAGCACGTTCAAACAGCTGTTGCAGCGGTCCAGGGCGGCAGATTGGCGCCTTGACGCCGTCATCGTACTCCGAGGCTCCTGGATCGAGGCGTGTGGCGACGTCGAAGAACGTCCGCATCACCTGCATGTGCCCAGCGTAGTCCCACACATACAGGCCTGTGATGCCGCCGCGCCGGACGACGCGGACCATCTCCCGGAGGGCTGCCTCCTTGTTCGGTACAAAGTTGAGCACGAGGCCGCATACGGCAGCGTCGAAGCTGTTGTCAGGTTGAGGGAGCGCCTGCGCGTCACCTTGCATGAGACGGACGCGCTCATCTGAAAGCATTGTGCGAGCGGAATTCAGGAACGTTTCGGAACTGTCGATGCCGACGATCTCGGCTGGTTCGCTTCGAGCCAGGATGGCGGAGCTTAAAACACCCGTCCCGCAGCCCACATCGAGCCACCGTTCGCCAGGACCAACATCGAGCCACTCGGTAAAGATGCGAGCGATCCGGCGGCTCCATCGGCCCATGTAACGTTCATAGGCGTCGCTTGCACCCCAGAGTTTTCGATCCTGCACAGGCATTGCAAAACTCGTCCCATCGCTGGAGCCGACATCATCCTGCAACAGAGGCTCCCGAATGTCACTCTGGTTGCGGCTTGCGCCTTGAAGCGTTTGCCGTCCGTCCGTTGGGCGGCCGCTAGCGGACTGGCAGCTCCCGGCCGCAGATCTTTGATTGCGGACATTCGGGTCGGCTTGGGCATCGTCGTGACCTGACCCATTCCTGACCTTCCCGGACCGATTTTCCTTCCGAAAGCCGACTTTGGACTCAGCCAGCGCTCGAGACCCCGTCGGACTTTAACGAGCGATTAATTCGTTCGATGGGCAGACGTTCGCTTAATCCCTGTGATGCGGTCGATGCCGGGATCGCAAAATCCCGGCATCGCTCATAGTCATTTCCTGATGCTGGAGGTGACGGACTGGATGACCTCCGTCGCCATATTGAATTCCTTGGTCCGGTTCTCGATTCCGTGGCGCTTGGCGATGTAGCCGAAATCGCTATAGGCGGCATAAACCGACCCGTCGGCGCCCTGGTAGACGACGACGCGCACCGGCCAGTCGAGCGCCGCCTTCGGGTTTGCGGTTATGAAGGTGGTGCCCAGCGCCGGATTGCCGAACATGACGAGCCGCGACGGCCTGACCATGTTGCCGGCTGCGTTGCCGAGCTTGGCCTGGTCGATGACGCCGAAAAACATGATGCCCTTCTTGGCGACATCCTTCTTAATGCGCGCCACGGTTTCTGCGACCGAATAGTCGCTCTTGACGGCGATGACGCCGACCGATGCCGTTTCGGCGTTTGCCGGGATGGCGAGGGCGGAACCGGCCAGCGCCAGGGCGAGCCCTGTCGCCGCCCGTATCGATTTGACTGAATGGATCATTTCTCTTCTCCGTGAGTGAGGCCCGTCCGATGACGGGCTTAGAGAAAGATGCTGGAGCGTGCGGCGGATGGATAATGCCGTTCGCTGCCTGATTTGATGAACGTGGCTTATGGCTGCGCGCACTCGGGCGCGGAGGCGCTCACGCCGTTCAGCCATTCGGCGACAACCGCCTCGCCAGAGCGATCGCCGCCACAAGGGCGAGGACCATGACGGCAACCGAGGCGGTCCAGCCAAGACGATCGTAGACCTGCCCGATGACGAAGCTGCCGACCAGACCCCCGGTATAGTAGGAGGCAAGATAGATGCCGCTCGCTGCCGCCTTGTCGTGTTTCGCGGCTCGGCCGACATGGCCGGTCGCGATCGCCTGGGCGAGGAACGTGCCTACTGCGACTGTCGCCATTCCGGCAAGCACGGCCGGCAGATTCGGCGCAAGCAGCGCCAGGAGACCGGCGGCGGCGAGGCCGAGCGTCAGGCCGATGCCGCGGCCGGCGCCCAATCGTCCCGCGACCCGGCCGGCAAGCGGCGTGGTCAGCATTGAGGGCAGGAATACGAAATAGACGAGGCCCAGCGCCATCGGCGAGAGCGCCAGCGGCGGCGCAGCAAGCTCGAAGGTCACATAGGTGAAGGTGCCGATGAAGACGAACAGGATCAAGAACCCGATGGCGAAGCCGCGCCTCAGTTCGCCATCCATCAGGTGATATTTCAAGGCCGGACCGGCGGTCGCCTGCGCGCCGCCGCCCGTCATCATCCGCTCGGTCTTCTTCAGCGTCAGCCAGACAAGCAGCGCGCCGGCGATGTTGAGCGCGGCGAAGGTAAGGAAGTTGACCGAGATGCCAAAATTGTCGGCGACGGCCGCGGAGAGGATGCGGCCGAAAAAGTTGCTGGCGACGTTGCCGGTGACGTAGGCGGCTAAAGCGCCGGCCGACTGGGCCGGCGAAAAATGCTCCGCGAGATAAGCGACTGTCAGCGTGAACGCCGCCGACATGAAGAGCCCCTGCGCGACGCGCAACATCGCGAAGGTCGTGATGTCGCTGGTCGTCGACAACAGCACGGTCGGGATGGAAAGCAGCACGAGGCTCACCCAGATCCCGTTGCGCCGGTTGATGTTGCGCCCGAACAGCGCGACGGCAATTCCCGCTATCGCCATGCCGAAAGTGCTGGCGTTGACCGCAAAGCCCATCGTCGCGCGGCTGACGCCGAATTTTTGGACCAGCGAAGGCAGGATCGCCTGCGCAGCGAACAGGTCGACGAGGGTGAGGAACGCGATCAGAGCGATCACCGCAAAGCGCAAGGAATCGGCCGCGATCATGCCGAGATGGGTCGGAGCGGTTTGTTCATGGCTGGTCATTAGTGCCTCCTGGCGCGGCGGGAGTGCTTGTAAACGTCGACTTCATGCCCGATGCGTTGGCGTCCCCGAACCGGCCGGGTTCGGAGACGCGCTGGCTGGAACGGGTCTCGTCGGCCTCACATCGTGTGGTCGTCATCCATCTCCGGCGGTAGGATATCGGCCGAGATCAGCACGGCGGGCGCCGAGCCGTTGTTCTGCCACCAATGCGCCAGATCACCGAACTCCTCGGTGACTTCGCCGGCCTTGTGCTCGATGGCCACCTTGCAGTCGCTGCGGTATTCGGTGATCGCGCCTTCGACGATGTAGATGTTCGCCGGGCGCGCCTTATGATCGTGCCACGGCACGATGCCGCCGGGCTGCACAACAAGCTTGCGCAACCGGAACATGTTGCCTTTCCAGTCTGCGCCCTTCGAGCTGAGGTCGATGGAGGCGAGAACCTCGTCGGCAACATCCTTGGGTGCGGTCGCGCCCGGCTGCATGGCGCCGGCGGCGACCTGATCGGCGGGGCATTCGCCGGCGTGGACGGGGGCGGCGGAAAACGCCGCGGCGGAGGCCAAAAGGCCGAATGCCAGAGCGAGCTTCGCCGGGTTGCGGACAGCGATGGTTTTCAGGAACATTTGCGATTTCTCCTTTGTTGAGCCCGGCGCGGGAACGTGCGGGGCATGGCCAGGAGATTGGCCGGTTGCAGCGGCTTAGCGAAATGCCACCTGCTTTTGAATTCTATAGCCTGAAGCTATCGCGTGCGCCCGGAAGCATAGGCGGAGCTGCCCGGCGGGCGGCGACAAACGAGGCCGCCTATCCGGGTTCAGCTCACGCCGCACTGCGACGTGGGGATGCGATCGATCCGCCTTCAGCCCAGCCATAGGATTTGACAGCTCCGACGAAGGTCGACACCGCCGGCGAGAAGCGGCGGCCAGCGACGGTGACCAGGCACACGTCGCGCGTAACGTCCGGCTCGGATACCGGACGTATCTGCAGGCCCGGTATGACGGCCGTGTATTCGGGCAGGAAGCAGATGCCGAGCCCGCCGGCGACCATGTTCTGGATCCAGTCCTCGCGCTCGCTTGAATAGGAGATGCGCAGCCGTACGCCCTTGGATGTGCATATCTCCGACAGGTGATCCCAGTATTCGCAATTGACCCGCCTGAGATAGATCTCGCCGTCGATCGCGGTGATCGGCACGACATCGTGCTGGGTCAGCCTGTGGCCAGTCGGGAAGGCCAGCATGAAGCGCTCGCGAAACAGCGAGGTGACGTCGAAACGTTCCGGGAAGCTGTCGCTGGAAGACATGATCGCGACGTCGATCTCGCCGGCTTCTAGCAATTGCGAGAGTCGGCCGGGTACGCCTTCCACGAGCTGGAGCTGGATGCCCTTGTGGCGCATATTGAAATCGGTGAGCAGGCCGGTGAAGCGGCGCGGACCGATCGTGCACATGATGCCGACCTTCAAATGCGCATCCTTCAAGCAGAGGAAGCGCGACGCCTCCTGGCGCACTCCGGTCAGCTCATCGAGTATCTGCTGGAAGCGCGGCCTGAGCAGTGCCCCGAGGTCGGTGATGTGGGTGAGGTTGCGCTCACGCCGGAACAGGAGACCGCCGACCTCGTCCTCGAGTTGCTGTACAGCGCGGCTCAGCGCCGGCTGGGTGACGTTGCACTTCTCCGCGGCGCGCGTGAAATTGCGTGTTTCACAGACGGCGAGGAAGTATCGGATGTGATGAATGTCCATGCCCATCCCCTAGTGCGCACGCGTGCCGTTCAGCCAATGCAATACGCGTATGGATTTGATAGCACACCGGCATTTTATTGTTGAGCGGCCATCGCCCAGGGTCTCCGAAACGCATCAACGGAGACCGAAATGCTCAACGTCGACATATCTGAATCCAACGAACTGGCTCTTCGCCGTCCCCTGGAAGGCCGCACGGCTGTCGTGACCGGCTCGACCAGCGGCATCGGCCTGGGCATCGCGCAGGCTCTCGCCCGGAACGGAGCGGCGGTGATGCTGAACGGCTTCGGCGATCCCGTCGAGATCGAGACGCAGCGCGCGGCGATCGCCACGGAGAACGACGTGGACGTCGCCTATGATTGCGCCGATATGTCGAACGCCGACGCCATCCGCATGATGGTGCAACGCGCCATCGCTCGCTTCGGCCAGATCGATATCGTGGTCAACAATGCCGGTATCCAGCATGTCGCACCGATAGGCGAGTTCCCCGCCGCCAAATGGGACCAGATACTGGCGATCAACCTTTCCTCAGCCTTTCACCTGATCCAGGCGACGTTCGAACAGATGAAGGGCCGCGGCTACGGCCGCATCGTCAACATCGCCTCCGCTCACGGGCTGATTGCGTCGCCCTTCAAGTCGGCCTATGTAGCTGCCAAGCACGGCATCGTCGGCCTGACCAAGGTGGTCGCGCTCGAGGGCGCCGAACACGGCGTCACCTCCAACGCCATATGCCCTGGCTACGTCTGGACACCTCTGGTCGAGAAGCAGATCGAGGACCAGGCCAAGTCTCACAACATCGCCCGCGACGCCGTTATTCGCGACGTGTTCCTGAAGAACCAGCCGACCCGGCGCTTCGCCACCGTGGAGGAGATGGGCGCGCTTACCGTGTTCCTGTGCAGCGACTGCGCCGCATCCATCACCGGAACGGCCTTGCCGGTCGACGGCGGCTGGACCGCCCACTGACCAGCCGCGCAATTGCCCGCAGCCGTCCCGGGAGGGAAAGATGAACACCCACGCCGATGTCGTGAAGCTGGGCGCCGCCGCCGCGGTGGCGCGCCCGCAAAAAACGCTCAACCTTGCTTTGCAGGGCGGCGGCGCCCACGGCGCCTTCACCTGGGGCGTGCTGGATCGTCTGCTCGACGAGCAGAACCTCTCCTTCGAAGGCGTGGTGGCGACCAGCGCCGGCGCCATGAACGCCGCGGTCATGGCCTACGGGCTGGCCGAGGGCGGCAAAAAGGGCGCGCAGACCGCACTTGCCAATTTCTGGCGACGCGTCAGCCATGCGTCCTCCTTCAGCCCGTTGCAGCCGAGCCTGTTCGACCGCGTCACCGGTACGCGTTCACTGGAGAACTCGCCGGCTTTCCTGATGTTCGATCTGGTGACGCGGCTGATGTCGCCCTACCAATTCAATCCGCTGAATTTCAATCCGCTGAAATCGGTGCTGGAGCAGTCGATCGACATCGAAGCGGTGCGCCGCAACCGCTGCGCGCTCAAGCTCAACATCTGCGCCACCAATGTGCGCACCGGCAAGGTCAAGGTGTTCTCGAACGACGAGCTGTCGGTCGACGCGATCATAGCGTCGGCTTGCCTGCCCTTCCTGTTCCAGGCTGTCGAGATAGACGGCGAGGCCTATTGGGACGGCGGCTACATGGGCAATCCGGCAATCTTTCCGCTTATTTATTCGGCCGAGACGCCCGACGTGCTGATCGTTCATATCAATCCGATCGAGCGCGCCGAGCTGCCGCATAGCGCAATCGAGATCCTTAACCGCATCAACGAAATAAGCTTCAACTCCTCGCTGCTGCGCGAGATGCGCGCCATCGCCTTTGTCACCAAGCTGATCGACTCGGAAGCCGGCAAAGGGCTCGACCTCAAGCGCGTCTACATCCACGGAATATCCGACGATGGCACGATGAAGAAGCTCGGCGTCGCCAGCAAACTCAACGCCGACTGGGGCGCCCTGACCGAGCTGCGCGACAAGGGCCGCGAGAAGGCTGACGAATGGCTGGAGCGCCACTACGGCCAGATCGGAGAACAGTCCACCGTCGATGTAGAGAGCCGCTATTTGTAGGAGTTCTCCCGCTCCAGCAAACGGTTTCTCGAGCCTGTGCTCGCACCCTCCTCAAGCACAGGTTTCAACCCCTCCGGCCGCCCCTCCGGAGGGGTTTTCACGGCTTCATGCGGCGCATTCGGCGCGCCTATCGAATCCATGCGGAGAGAGCATTTCAGTCGAGCGCCGCGATCGGGGAGAGTTGGCGTCGGACGGGCCGAATGCCGGTCTGACCAACCACAAACCAGGAGATGACATCATGATCGACACCAAACCGCTTATCTATTCCGCCTTCGCGGCAATGACGACGCTCGGCGCGAGCGCCGCCTTCGCAGGCCCGGCCGCCCAGCCCGATTTCTCGTTCGAGAAATGCTACGGCGTCGTCAAAGCCGGCCAGAACGACTGCCAGACGGCGACGCATTCCTGCGCCGGCACCTCTACCGCCGACGACCAGGCGGACGCCTGGATCTACGTGCCGGCCGGCACCTGCGGAAAGCTCGCCGGCGGTTCCACCGAACCCAAGGCCTGACCGCCATTCCAGCCAACCCGAAAGAGAAGACCGATGCCCAACAAGCTTCCTAACCTTCCGATCCCGCAGGCCGCGGGCATCGGTCTTCGCTCGGCGCATATCGCCGAAATGCTGAGCCGCCGTCCGTCGGCGGGTTGGCTGGAGGTGCACGCCGAAAACTACATGGGCGATTCCGCCGCGGTTTCGGCGCTGGAGAAGCTGCGCCAGATCTATCCGCTGTCGGTGCATGGCGTCGGCCTGTCGCTCGGCAGCGCCGCAGGCGTAGACCGCGCGCATCTCCAACGGCTGCGCGGGGTCTGCGAACGTTTCGAACCCGATCTCGTATCCGAGCACCTTGCCTGGAGCGTCGCCGACGGCGCCTACCTCAACGACCTTTTGCCGCTGTGCTACGATGAAGCGGCGCTGGCGATCGTCGCCGCCAACGTCGATCTCATTCAGGAGACGCTTCAGCGCCGCATCCTGATAGAAAACCTTTCCGCCTACATCGAATTCAGCGGATCGACGATGAGCGAGGCCGAGTTCCTCGCCGAGCTCGTCAAGCGCACCGGCTGCGGTCTGCTGCTCGACGTGAACAACGTCTACGTTTCCGCACACAATATTGGCTTTGACGCCGCTCAATTCATCGACGTGCTGCCCGCGGACGCCATCGGCGAGATCCATCTGGCCGGCCACGCCGTCAACGACGTCGGCGACGACATCGTTCTGATCGATGATCACGGATCGCGCGTTCCGCCCGCGGTCTGGGCGCTCTATGCCGGCGCTATAGAGAAGTTCGGCCCGCGTCCGACACTTATTGAATGGGATACGGAGGTCCCCGCGCTCGACGTGCTTCTGGGCGAGGCGATGTGGGCGGATATGCTCGCTGCTTCGATCGCTTTCGGCAAGCGCCAGGAAACCGAAAGCTCGGCGGCCCCGCGCCGCGCTCCCGGCATCATCCTGCCCTTCGAGCGCGATCCCTTGCAGCGCGGCATGCCTGTGCTCGCCGCATTCGAGGCGGTGAAGCCCGTGCGCCCGTCCACGCACCATGCATCTGGGAGGACCCGCCATGTCGTCGCTTGAACGCCTGCAGAACACCATCGCACAAACCGTGCTCGGCAGGCCGCATTCCGGCGTTTCGTCGCTGGTCTCCGCCGGACGGGGCAATCCCTACCGCCGGCTTCGAATCTACGAAAACAATACGCGCGCCTCGCTGACAGCGACCCTGATAGCGGTTTTCCCCGTCACGGTGCGGATGGTCGACGAGCGCTTCTTCCGCTACGCGGCGAGCGAATTCATCCGCCGCGATCCGCCGAGCGAGCCGCGGCTGGTCCGCTACGGCGCAGACTTCCCGAATTTTCTGAGGACTTTTGAAGGCCTGGCCGAAATGCCCTTCGTCGCGGAAACGGCGCGGCTGGAATGGGCGATCGCCGAAGCGCTGGACGCGGCGTCGCTGCCACCGCTCACACTTGCTACTCTGGACGGCGATGCTTCAGGGGCTGCCCCGGAACTCGCGCTTCAGCCTTCGCTGCGCCTCGTCATCTCCCACTGGCCGGTGCTGTCCATCTGGTCGGCGCATCAGAACGGCGCCAGCCCGGCTATGACCGAAAGCTGGGAGCGCCGCGCCGAGCGCATCGCGCTTTGGCGGCAGGGCGACACCATCCGCTTCCTCGGCCTCAGCAGCGCGCAGTTCTCCTTCCGCTATTCGCTGAAGATGGGGCTCGGCCTGGAGAAGGCGGTTTCCCGCTCCCTTACCCATGAACCGATGTTCGATGTTCTTGGCGCACTCGTCAGCCTTTTCGGCGACGGTCTGGTGACCGGCATCCGCTTTAACCGCTGACCAGCAAAAAATGGAGAATCGCATGACTATGACGCAAGACATGCCCGCAAGCGGCAGCCGCAGCCTTATCGCTACCTACCGCAACGCGCTTAACCTGGCGGGCCGCCTGCCGTTCTCGCTCGTTCAGCTGGCCGGCCGCGTCGCGGTCGCTGTCGTGTTCTGGCAATCGGCACAGACCAAGCTCGCCTCCTGGCCGGTGACGCTGCAGCTTTTCGCTTTCGAATACAATCTGCCGCTGATCAGCCCGGCAATCGCCGCGCCGCTCGCGACCGCCGCCGAAATCGCCGGCGCCGCTCTGCTGTTCTTCGGCCTGTTCGCGCGCATCGGTGCGCTGATGCTTCTCGGCGTTGTCGCCGTGATCCAGGTCTTCGTCTTCCCGGGGCACTGGGCCGAGCATCTCATGTGGGCCTCGCTGCTTCTTCTGGTGTTCGCGCGCGGCGCAGGCGTTGTATCGTTGGATCACCTGGCTGCCAGTTACTTCCGTCGCGGAGCGTGACCGATGCTGCGCCAATCCGCCGGCGAGGTCGTCATGACGGTCGCTGAACTGGACGAGCCGCAAACCGGCGCGGGCGCTGAACCGGCGCTGCGGCCGCGGGTCGTTATTCTTGGCGGCGGCTTCGGCGGCCTCAACGCGGCGCTTGGGCTGCGCAACGCTCCCGTCGACGTCACCATCGTCGACCGCCGGAACTATCATCTGTTTCAGCCGCTGCTCTATCAGGTCGCGACCGCCGGCCTTTCGCCGGCCCAGATAGCCATGCCCATCCGGCGCATCGTCGCCGGCCAGAAGAATGCGACCGTTCTGATGGAGAAGGTGGAAGGCGTCGACACTGCGACGCAGACCGTTCTGACCGCCAACAGGCGCTTGCCATACGATTATCTGGTCATAGCCACTGGCGCGCGACATGCCTATTTCGGCCATGATGACTGGGAAGAGACTGCTCCCGGCCTCAAGACGATCGCCGACGCCACCGAAATCCGCGCCCGCATCCTGACCGCGTTCGAAAAGGCCGAAGTCACCGAAGATCCGGAGCTTCGCCAAAAGCTTCTGACCTTCGTAGTGGTCGGCGGCGGGCCGACCGGCGTCGAACTCGCCGGCGCCATCGTCGAACTTGCACGCAAGGCAATCGTGAACGACTTTCGCAAGATCGATTCCTCCACTGCCCGGGTCGTGCTCGTCGAAGCCGACGCGCGGCTGCTCACCGCGTTTCCGGAGAATCTCTCCGATTCCGCTAGGCGCCAGCTCGAAAAGCTGGGAGCAGAGGTCAGGCTCGGCGCCGCCGTCACAGAATGCGACGAACATGGCGTGACCCTTTCCAACGGACAGCGGATCAGCTCCGCATGCGTCCTCTGGGCCGCGGGCGTCATGGCGTCGCGCGCAGCGAAATGGCTTGGCGTCCCGTCCGACCGTGCCGGCCGCGTCGTCGTCGACGATCATTTGCACGTGCCCGGCCGCGAAGGCGTTTATGTCATCGGCGATACCGCATCCGTAAAGGGAGGGGATGGCCGCCCTGTGCCGGGCGTGGCGCCGGCCGCCAAGCAGATGGGCCGCTATGTGGCCGGCCTGATCAAGGCGCGGCTTGCCGGAAGCGAGGTGCCACCGTTCCGCTATGCAGATTACGGCAATCTCGCCACCATCGGGCGCAAGGCCGCGGTGGCCGATCTCGGCCGCTTCCGGTTCGGCGGCTTCCTCGCCTGGCTGCTTTGGAGCTTCGCGCATCTGTGGTTCCTTGTCGGATTCCGCAACCGCATCGTCGTGTTTCTCGACTGGGCCTGGGCCTATGCAACATTCGACCGCAGCGCGCGCCTCATTACCGAACGCCGCGACCGCTAGCCCGCACCTGCCGCGCATCGCGCTGGGGCGGGCCATGACGGCCCTGCTTCTGGTCGCGGTCATTTCCACCGCTGCGTCGGTGCATCTCATCTGGGAGCACACGGCGACGCGCAACGTGGAAAAGATCGTCGCCAGCCTCGACGCGCAGAGCGCCGACACCGTGCGCGGCGAACTGACATCCACGCTCGCCATCGTGGCGGGGACGGCCGAGATTATCCGCTCGATCCTTTTTCAGGGAACGATCAAGGCCGACGACGAAGTAAAGCGCGAATTCCTGTTCCTGTCGCTGATGCGCGAGCAGCCGGCGATCGGCTGGATCGGCTTCGGTTTTCCCGACGGGCGGTTTTTCGGCTCGCACGCTGCAGCCGGCGGCAAGATCGAGATGGTGGAGATCGGGGCCGGAACGCCGGGCATGCCGCGGCCCCTGCGGCGCGACATCTACCACCCGATACCCGGCGACGTGATGTTCGAGGAGCGCATCCACAGCGAGACGGCCTATGTCGCGCTTGGAGCGCCCTGGTATCGCCGGGCGATGGCGGCGGCGGAACCGGTCTGGAGTGTGATCGACGTTCTGCCCGACGGTTTCGAACCCTCGGTCGTCGTGTCCAAACGGGTCGAACTCTACGGCCGGTATCAGGGCGTCGTCATGGTGGCCGTCAGCTTCTCCAATCTGTCGAAAACGCTGCGCGGCCTGCAGATATCCGGCCACGGCCGCGCTTTCATGTTGGGCGGCGACGACAAGGTCCTGGCGGCATCGGGCGCACCGGACAGCCTCATGCCGGCGCATCTCGCCGACTTTCCGCGCGACGACGCGCTGGCGGCCGCGGCGAGCGCGGCGATTGCCCGGACCAGCGGCAAGGAGTTCCGCACGCTGGCCGATGGCGGCGAAGTCGGCCCGGTCTATGTCTCATCCTTCGCGCTTCCCTTCGAGCAGTGGCGGCTCCTCACGGCTATCCCGCGTTCGGCGTTCGCCGGAGAGATCGACCGCAACACGCGTCGCGTGCTGCTCGTCGTTGTCGGCCTGGTCGTGCTGGCGGCGGCGGCGGCGGTGCTGTTTTCGAACCTGCTGTTCGCGCGGCCGATAGGTGCGCTTGCCGCCCAGCTCCGCGAAATCGAGCGGTTCTCGCTCGATCAGGTCCGCCACGTCCCGACATTCCTTGCCGAACTCAACGATTTCTCCGAAGCGCTGAAGCGCATGGCCGCCGGCCTGTCCGCCTTCGCCAAATACATGCCGCTCGATGTCGTCAGGCCGCTCGTCGCCGGCGGATTGAAACCCGCGCCCGGCGGCAAGCTGGTGGAGGTCACCGTCATGTTCGCCGATCTGCCGGGCTTCACCGAGCTCACCGAGCGGCTCGGGCCGGACGTCCAGCCGCATCTCACCAACTTTCTGACGCTTGCTGTCGAGGCCATTCATTCGGAGGGCGGCACCGTAGACAAATTCATCGGCGATGCAGTCATGGCGATCTGGAATGCGCCGGCGCCGGTGCCCGATCATGCTCGTCGGGCATGCCGCGCGGCGTTAGCGATCCGGGCGGCAATGCATGCGCTTCCTGCCGTCTCGCCGGATCACCGCGACATAAGGGTGCGGATCGGCATCAACAGCGGGATCGCGCTCGTCGGAAATGTCGGATCGGTTGAAAGGCTGAGCTACACGGCCATCGGCGACACAGTCAATCTCGCCAGCCGCCTTGTAGGGGTCGCCAAGGAACACGGCGCTGAAATTGTGCTCAGCGACATGACCGTCGCACAGGCGGGCGAAGGATTGCCCTTGCGGCCGCTCGGCGTTGCCAACGTTCGCGGCAAGGCGGTCCCGGTCCTGGTGCACACGCTGGAGTTCCATTCCGATGGAGTCGGAATGGAACCCGGAGTTACCGACTAGCTGCAGCCTATTCCGACAGCCTTGGGACTTTCGGAGCATGCTCCAGCAATCGAACAACGCGGCCATGGAGGATGGTCATGCAGATGATGACTTTGACGCTCGCAATGCTTCTATGCTTCCAGCTCAAGCATTTCGTCGCCGACTATCTGCTTCAGCCGGGCTGGATGCTGCGCGGCAAGGGCGATCTGCGCTGCGCCGGCGGCTATGCCCATGCGGGCCTACATGCTTTGGGTTCGCTGCCGGCCTTCCTCATTGCCGGACAGGAGCCCGCTGTGATCGTGCTCCTGTCCGCCGCAGAATTCGCGGTCCACTACGCGACCGACTACACCAAGGCCGGGTTATCGGCGCGGAGCCATGCGGGTCCCAACACGCGCGCATACTGGGCACTTCATGGCGCCGATCAATTCGTGCATCAATTGACCTACGTAGGTCTGATCTTCTTTGCGGTTGCCTTGCCGCGGGGATTTTGATGTAGCGCCGCTCGAGACAAGTGAACGGCCGCTTCGGGAAATGGCAGCGGATGTCGGCAAGTGTGCGAGGATGACCTCGCCGATCGCGAGATCCACGGCGAACCTTCTGCTCACGGGGCCCCGAGGCACAATTCTCAGCACCTTGCGCTCGCTTGAGCGCGTCACCCATGCGGCTCGCGCATTGTATCGATCGTCATACGGCATTTCATCGGTCAGAGATCGTCAGGCAAGCTCCGAACATGTGACCTCACGCGGTGAATAGAACTGGAACGAAGTGTGTCGGACGGGGATCGGTGTCATGGGATCATGGGCTCTCATTGCTAAGCTGGTATCAGCCTTTCGCGAATTCGTTGCTCCGCAGTACCGGCCCGAACTGTACTACATGCGTGGCCCTGGGCCGGCCTGCGCGCGTCGCGTGAAATCGCTCGATCGCCTGCTGCATGACGCTTGAGACCATCAGCCAGATGAGTGATGACCATCTCATCAGCCTGTCGGCCGTGACATGCTGATCTTGCCGGTCCTTGTCGGGGGAGCGCGGCGACCGCGCCGTCGGTTACACCACGCCAGGGGCTACGGTTACTGATGAGGGCTGTAATGACAGTTTCCTTGGTTGTGGAGATCACAATTGAGTGCGTTGCCCGCAGGTTTGGTAGGCTCTTGGCGAATGCTTTCATGGAGATACGAAGTACTGGAAACGGGTGAGATTTTTAACGCACTCGGTGAGCATCCGCAGGGCTACATATGCCGCCACGATATTCGCAGCGGCGGCGAGAAGCAAAGGTGGTATGGAAGGCCGCCAGAGCGCGAATGCGGGCAGCACAAGGCCAACGCCGACGCATGATCGGCTGCCTCGCAGTTTTGCATCATTCCGACTGCGACTGCACCACGTCGATCAGATACCTCGTGCAGTGAGCACAGACAGCTGGGCCGAGCACATCCACGACTGCTCTGGGTCGACTCAAGCGGTCGGACGAACGGCGGCTTTGGAGATGCGCCGGGAATGGCAGGAAATGGCGTAACCACGATCTCCAGCGTGATCGCCGGCAAGGTCCGCTTTCAAGAAGCTGCGAAGCCGATCTCTACGGCTGAGATGGGGGCGCGTTGCGGTCGACGTGCGGCGGCCATCTGAATGGCCGCTTTCCCAGCTGCGCCGGCCAGAAGCGGTCGGGCAGGAATCCACCCAGGACAGACCGAACCGCAAAGTATCTTGGGAGCCGAAGCGGTCATCCGCGATGCATCGGGTGACCGCTTCAATGTCAGATTTCAGTCCGCTCAGCTAAGAGCAGCGCATCCTCGACATCGACACCAAGATACCGAACGGTGTTTTCGATCTTGGAGTGGCCGAGCAGGATCTGAACAGCGCGGAGGTTTCCCGTCGCCTTGTAGATCATTGATGCTTTCGTGCGACGAAGTGAGTGAGTGCCATATACCTCCGGACGCAGGCCAAACGCGATCACCCATTCGTCAACCAAGCGGGCGTACTGCCTCGTGCTGATGTGGTGGGCGTGATCGACCCGGCTGGGGAATGCATAGTTGTCGACCGTGCCGCCTCGCCGTTCGAGCCAGGCTAAAAGGCTGGCTCTCACGTCGCTGGTGATCTCGAACTGGACCGGACGACCCGTCTTTTGCTGAACTACGATCGCACGGGTTCTGATTTCCGGCCCGGCGACCAGTTGCCGAATCCTGATCTTGACCAGGTCGCAGCCGCGAAGCTTGCTGTCGATCGCAAGGTCGAACAATGCACGGTCACGAATGCGTCGCTCTCGATCGAGGAAGAAGCGAACGGCCCAGATTTGCTTTTGTGTGAGCGGCCGCTTCGTTCCCACCTTCTTTCCAGCGTTCCAGGCGCCGCGTTCTCGGCTAGCGTCATCGAAATTTGAATGGCCCATATGAGTTCTCCTCGGCCTTGATTGGCCGCAGGAGAAACGGCGCAGGGCACTACCGCTCGGGGGGCCGGAAGCGGCCTGGCAGCTTCGGGCCTCCGATCTTCAATAGCGGACCTTCAGGTCGGTGCGAGTATCGTCGTGACGTGACCCCGAATCCGGAAATTGCCGCGCCGGATTTTCCTTCCCGAAATCGGACATCCGGGCGCAACCGACACTCATGACCCGAACCGGTCATACGCAAGTGCCACTGGCTCTCGAAAAGCTGGCCTTCAACGGAATTTGGTGCACCCGACCCTGAGGTGCCGTTGCCCATAACCGCAGGTTGAGGAGATCGGCGGCGGCCTGCGGGTCTCACGGTCGAAAATCGAATTTCGAATCCGGCCACGACAAGAGGTATCGCTAAAGGATCGCAAAGCATTGTCTCTGCCCGAGATGATTTTAGCCGCGGTGTCAGAAATGCAGGACGCCGCTGCACGGCAAGCGGACAGGCGAGAGGTCAATCTGGCAAGCCGCTCGACACTCAAATCCTGAAACCGAATCCGTCCTGCGAGTCGGCGATTTCATCGAAATGCAGCTTGAGCGGCAGGAAGTCATCCGTTGCCGCCGTATGAAAGACCGTGTGGTCGTCTCCTTTGTAAATGATGAATGCGGCCGACCATACACCTATGAGAAAGCCGCTGGTGGCGCGAAGCTCGATGCAGTGGCCGACCAGATCGCGCGTGTCCAAGCCCGCCTCATCCTTGCTGGCTGCCAGTTCGAGGCAGATCAGGCCATTCCGGTAGAAACGCCAGCTCAGCTTGTGCAGGGTACATTAGTCGACCTGCTGCGCCGGCCAGTCGAACTGCGCCCAGCGCAGCGGCTTGCCCTCGTGGTCGCACTCCCCCTGTTCGCCGGTTGCGGATTGGCTTCGCACCTGGGTCTTGACCGGCAGGGTCGCCTGCTGCCTGGCAAGCGGAATCCACGTCTCGCCCGAACCGCCGGTCAGCAGGGCGTTAACTGCAGAAATTTTGTCCTTCGCTCCCTTGGAAACCGGCAGCTTGCCCAAAAGAGGCCTTGCAAGAAAGGACGCCAGTTGGATCATGAGTTGCACCGGCTCATCGGGAGGTTCTGCACGGTCTGCATCCGATAAGGGGGCGTCGGCTCTCCTCAGTCGGCGGCAACGCTCCAGCTCTCGTCGGGATTAAAGCGATCTATGTATCTGACGATGGCCTCGGTCGCGGGGCCTAGATCGGCTTCATAGATGATGCCGTGCTGGTTGACAGCGAAAGTGTGCACGCCGGTCTCGGCATATTTGACTGGCCAGGCGATCAGTGCGAAGCCGCCGATCATGTTGCCGTTGATGACGTAGTCGTAGGCGCCGCCTGCGATCCGGTCGCCCTGGCCGGCCAGGATCTTGAAGCGGTAGCCAAAATAGCCGTCGCCCTGCGCGGCGTCGTCCAGCTCAGCCTGGCTGAGGTCGCCCGCCGGACTTTCGCCGTTGACGTCATCAGTCGGCCAGTAGAGCCCGTCGGCCGTGCCTTCGGTGCTGATCAGCTTCTGCGCGAATTCCTCGACCCCGTCACCATCGCGGTCCTGTCCGGCATAGTCCTTCTGCGCCTCGACATAAGCGCGCATGGCGGCGATAGCCTCCAGTTCGTTCTCGCCGACGCGCCGGTTGACGATCTCCTCAAGGCCTGCCCGCGTGTCGAAGGCCCATTTGCCGTCTTCCTCGCCTTTCAGGAGCGGAAACGGGAACGGCCACAGCTTGTCGCCGATCTGCAACGCCTTGCCGTTCTCGATGTCGGCGACAACCAGTTGCCTGGCCGCGCCCTCGCGTATCTGCTCAAAGGTGTCCATAACACCTTCCGCGCCCTTAAGTCTGGCGGCATCGAGGCCGAGCAACTTTGCCAAACCGTCGAAGTCGTTGTCGGCCAAGGCTTTCTTGAAGGCATCAATCGCTGGAGCCGGATCGTCGAACAGCGGAGGCTCGTCCTCGGACTCGAAGGCGAAGATGCCGATGTCTTCGGCCCCTGTTTCCGCATCTGCCGCCGCTTGGGCCGGTTGTTCCTGGGCGGCCGATGGTGCAGGCGGCCCTGCCGCAAGTCCCGCCACCAGAGCGGCTGTCGGGAGCGTACGCAGCATCTTGTGAAGGATCGTGCCCATCGTTTTGCTCCTCTCCCCGCGTTCAACGCCTGCGGCCGCCGCCGCGACGTCCGCCGCCATGATGCAAATGTCGTTCGCCGCCCCCGACGTGATGGACAGCTCTTCCGCCACCGCGGTGACCGCCCCCCATGGCCTTGTGGCCACGGTTTGAATGCACCTTCGATATCTTGCCGCGATCGACATGACCCAGCCCCGAGTGCTGCTTCGGCCTGCGATCGACCTTGTGAGCCATCTTCGGCTTGCCGGCATGGCGATGGGCGGTGGCTGGCCGCTGGACGTTCGGCCGCGAGGCCTCGCGCCGGTCCCTGCCCGGGCGTGCTGCCGGCCTCTGGCGGTCCGGACGGGCCGCCCTTGCCCGATCGCCGCCGGGCCTGTTCTGCAGGCCTTCCAACGTGCTCTTGCGTATGTCGTGAGCCTTGGCGGTCCTGTTGGAGATGGTACGGTCGCGGTTGATCTGCTTCGCCCTGTCGCGGATGGAATTGGTGCGGTTGGCTTCGAGCTTGTTCTTGATGTCGGTGCGATCGAACTTGGCGAACTGGTCGCGGTCGATGTTGAGCTTCGAGCGGTCGACATTCTTCCAGTCGACGTCGTCGAAATTGATCTTGCCGTCGAAATCGCGATCGTTGAAGCAGTCGTTGCAGTCGATATCGATGTCGCTGCCGTCCCAGTGGCCGCCCCACACGTCCCAGTCGTCCCAGTCGACCGCCGCCGCCCATATCGCGCCGGTCACCGCTGCGGCAAAGAACGGGGCGGTCGGGTACCAGTAAGTCGGGTAAGGGTCGGGGTAGTAGGCAATCGGCGCCGCAACGTAGTTCGGCTCGTAGAGCATCCTCGGCTCGTAGCGCGGCACATAGACTGTCTCCGGACTAGCCGGCTGGATGATGATGTTGCCGCCCGAGTTCTCCACCTTGACCTTGTCGTCGGTCTTGATGATTCCTTTGGCCACCGCCTCCTCACGCAGCTGCTGGATGGCGATGAGAACATCCTTCTGCTGGTATGCGAGCGCGTCGGCGAGCGCCTGCGTCCAGTCGAGGTCGTCGCTCATCATCTTGACGATCTCGGGATAGTTGAGCAGCGAGATGACGCTGCCGTCCCAGCTCTCCTTCGGCTGCAGGCTATTATCCTTGGCGTGGTCGTCGAGAAACCGCGCCGCCTCGACGATCTGCAGCGGGTAGAGCGAGGCGCTCGATATCAGCGCGACCAGCTCGTCCGGATAGAGCGCGATGCGCGCCACCAACACTTCCAGTTCGTCGGCGCTCAGCGGTTCGGGCGCCTGCGCAGCCGGCGCGCCGGGGTCGGCCGCCGCCGTCTGCTCCTGAGCGAAAACGCTATGATTGAGAGGTCCCGCCAACGTCATGGCCAGGGCGACTGCTGCAGCCAAGGGCAGTGAAGTCCAACTTGCCATGATGATCCTCCGCTTCGGCTTGTAGGCGTCTCACGACCAGTTCGAAGAGGATGGCAGCCAAGGGTAGGCGGGGAAAGTTGGACCTTGGGGCAACACAAGCCGGAAATGAAAGCCATTGCGAGACTTGTCGTTGTGAAAATTGGCAATTGCCTATCCGGTTGGATTGCCCCTTGGTCCAACTTCCCTAGCGTCGGCTTACGTCGGATAGTTAGGCCCATTCCCTATCACCGGAGGGGAGGAAAACACGCTGCCGCACCGGGGAAAGACGCAAACTATCGAGACATCTGAAGGTGCCGAGGCGTCGGAATGCATGACGCAGGGCAATCTTTGCGCTCAAGATGGAATCGGCACATGACCGGGAGAACGAAACCTGGTCAGCACCGATCAATTTCAAGGCAGCAAGCTGGTGACCATGACAAGCAGCCGATCAATCTGCAGGTCGGCCTGCGCCACGGGCCGAAAGTCCGGAAGGCGGACCGGAAGCCTTCGGCCGTTCCTCCATCAGCTTCCTGTTTCCAAAGAAATAAGACACATTGCGCAATGGAGAAGCAATAATGACCCGCAGTCTGATTACCCTTCTCACCGCCCTGGCATGGACTTCGGCGGCATCCGCTGCTGATGTCGCGCTTGATCTACCACAGGAGGCGCCGCCGCCCCAGGCGAAGGAATGGACATTCAGCATCGCCCCCTATCTTTGGGCAGCCGGTCTGAACGGCGACGTTGGCCTGTTTGGACGCCAGCCGGTGGACGTCGATATGAGCTTCAGCGACGTTTTCAGCAATCTGCGTTTCGGCGGCATGGTGGTGAGCGAACTGCACAACGGAACCTGGGGTTTGTTCGGCGATCTTATCTACGTGTCGACCGAGGCTGATCAATCCATTACCCGAACCGTCCTCGGCGCACCTGCCACACTGTCCGCAAGAGTGGAGACACAGAGCCTCACGGCCACTGTGATGGGCGAATATCGGGCCTTCGCCAGAGAATATGCCACTGTCGACCTGATGGCCGGCGCGCGTATTTGGAGCGTTGACAACGAGATATCGGCGGCGCTGGCGGCTGGCGGACCGGAGATTGCTGCCTTTAGCGGCAGCGACGGTGCGACGTGGGTCGATCCGATGATCGGGGCCAAGGCGCGCATCAACACCAATTCGCCCTGGTATTTCACGGCGTGGGGAATGATCGGCGGTTTCGGCGCCAGTGCGGATCTGGAATGGGATGTTCTCGGTGGCGTCGGATATCAATGGAATGACCGCATTGCGACCGTAGGAGGCTATCGCGCGCTCGGAGTCGATTATCAAGATGACGGCTTCGTCTACGACATTGTCCAGCATGGGTGGTTTTTCGGGGCGGTCATGCGGTTTTGACAATCGTATGCCCTAACGAATTCCGGGGGCCCGGACCGATTCGGCATTGCCGCCCAGACGCGACAACTTTATCGAACTCTCCGCCCAAATTACGCTACGTCCTTTCGGCCTGCACCGCCTTCGGCAGCCTTCTTGCGCATCATCGCGGTCGTGGTGGCGGCAGCGGCCGCCTGCTTCTCGTCACCTCCCACCTGAACCGTGGGCTGGGCGAACTCGATACCATTCTCTATGAACGCCTGCCGGATCATCGTGTAAGCGCGACGCCGCACCACCGACTGGTGCCCGGGCTTGGCCATGAAGGCGAAGCTCAGCTGGATGCCGAAATCGCCGATCTCCTCGACACCCTTCATCTTCACGGTTTCCAGTATTTCCGGGGCCAGTTCCGGGTCGGCTTTCAGTTCCGCGCCGATGCCTTTCACCAACTTCTTGACCTGCTGGATATCGGTATCGAACGGCACGCGGATCATGAACTTGTCGATCACCCAGTCCCGGCTCATGTTCTGCACCGCGCCCAAGGAGCCGAACGGCACAGTGAACACCGGACCGCGATGATGGCGCAGCTTGACCGAGCGCAGGCTGAACGATTCGACGGTTCCCTTGTAGCTGCCGCTCTGGATGTATTCGCCCACGCGGAACGCATCGTCCAGCATGTAGAACACGCCGCTGATCACGTCCTTGACCAGGGTCTGCGAGCCAAAGCCGATCGCCACGCCGAATATGCCGGCGCCGGCGATCAGCGGAGCTATCTGCACGCCCAATCCCGAAAGGACCATGAGGATCGCCACTGCCGCGATAAAGACGCCGAGCATGTTGCGGAAAATCGGCAGCAATGTCCGCAAGCGGCCCCGGCGCGCCGCCTCAGCCGGGCTGACTGAGCCATCCACGGTCGCCGTTTCGAGCTTCCGGCCGATATAGGCTTTCGCCAGTTGCCAGACGAGATCGGCGACGAGCAGGATGATCACACCCTGCAGCAGGCCGCGCAGTATCTCGGTCAAGACCGTGTTTCCTTCCGCTATTGCGCCCGGGTTCAGGCGCCAGATCATACCAAGCCACAGCACCGCAAGCAGGATGACCAGCGCACGCGCACCGCGGACGATAATCACGGTCCGAACAGAATTCGCCGAGATGGCTTCGTCTGGCCGCCCAGCGAACGCCTCTGCCGCTTGACCGGCTATCGTCAAGGCTGTTGGCAGCAGCAGGGCGTAGATTCCGAGCCACAAGACACCGTTGAGGCCGGCGGCCCAGAGCCCCCAGAGAATGACCAAGTAAATGGTAAGAAGCCATTCCTTTGCGCTTGTGCGCTGCCTAGCCGCGCGGCCTGGGCGGCGCCAGACCATCTCGACGGCGAGGGCCAGAAGCCCGATACCCAGCAGATAGGCGACCAAGCGCCTTCCGTCCGGCGAAAACCCCAGCGTCGGAAGCAGGCTGACCGTCGCCCAGCCGGCCATCAGATAGCTGGCGAAGATCGCCACTCGCCGGTACCAGAAATTGGCTTCCGCGTCGCTCGCCTGAATGAGCCGACGCGGCTTTGCCGGTCCTGTTAAAACATGCTCACCATCTGGGGCTAGCAAAATCCTGCTCATGGCCATCACCAGTCGTACGATGATGAAGGCAACCAGATAGGTCAGGATGACCAGCCGCAGCACGTCGGGCCATTCGAACGCCAGGAAGACCCCGGCGCTGACGAGGGAGAACACTGCGAGCGGGGCCAACTCCGAAAGGGATTTGTCGACACGGCTGCTTTCAGGTGACAAGCCCGTAGTGGCTGCCTGTCCGCGGCCGGCCAGATGCGCTCCGTTTATCGCCCGCCTGAACAGCCATTCCGCGCCGAAACCGAGAGCCAGCACGGCGGCAAACAGAACAAATATCGTGGCAAATCCCCGATTGTTGATTTCGACTCTCACAATCTGGGCGGCTTCCGCAATCTCGCCAGGAATGTGCGAAACCGCGTTGCGCATAGCACCGATATGATTGCGGATTCTTTGCTCCCAGCCGGCGATCTGCACCGCCGCTGGTGGGTCGGACGGCAGCGCTTCCCCCGCCAGCCACGCCCGAACCTCGGGATCGTCGAGCAATTCGATGAGCTGTTGCGCTTTCTCGGGCGGCGCCACTTCCGCCGACGGGTGGGTGGTCTGCGCGGCTGAGGGATTGCAAATGGCGACAAGACCGATGAAGGACAGCACCGCTAGGAGAAACCACGATCTCAAACCGGACGTTGTTGCAGGCCTGTTCACCGGACGAACTCCTGTCATCCTACCTAGCCAGTACACATTGTTCGTAACCGGCCTGATTATTCAAAAATGGCCGGCCCCGAGTTTTCAGCCAGTCGCCGACGATTTCTGAAATATGGACCAATCCTTCAAGTCTCAGATTCGGATTCCTTTGGGATGGGCAGGCCCGTCCGTCCAAGGCGGCGGGGACGCGTGAGGCGGAGCGTCGCGGAGAGGAAGAGTTGTGTCGAACCTGATCGCCATTCGCTCCAGCGCCGCCGTTGCTTCGGCGATCCTGTAGCCGGACAGATGACGGGGCCAGTTGGACCTTGGTCCATGCGAAGAAGTGAGTTGATAATCGTGTTCCGTACGCCGCAGCCATCATCGCTCACGCGCGGATTGAACGATGTACATTGCCGCTCAAGCCAAAACGGGCAGCGACGCATCGATCCGCACCCGCGCAAGCGTTGTGGCGGTTTCGAGCGGGAGCAACAGCCCCGTCACGATCTCTGCTAGGCGGTCAACCGGCTCGCATCGACGTGAGCGGATGCGCAACTATTTTGATGATCTCGGTGTGCTGTAAACCGCGGTGTTGATGGTCTCGAGCAGGAGCTCGTCGTCGAGCGGCTTCGACAGACAGACTGCTGCCCCCGCTTCCAGCGACTGCCTGATCGCCTTCGGCTCGTCGTGCCCCGTAATAATGATGATTGGCAGCTCGATTCCCGCTTCAGTAAGCGCCTCCTGAACTTCGAGACCCGTCATGCTAGGCATATGCAGGTCGAGCATCAGGCAATCCGGGACCCTATCCGACAGCGAGTCGAGGAACTCGGCTCCGGTGGCAAACGTGGCGGCTTCGAAGTCGAGTGCGGCCAGCAGACGCGCGAGCGCCCTTCGGATGGAGGCGTCGTCGTCGACGACGGCTATGCGCAAAGTGGGGTTTGCCATGATCCAGAACTAGGCGCTGAATATTTATCGCAGTCCCACAAACGGAATCGTAGTTGCCCCTTGGTCCAACATTAATCGACTTTTTCCGCGGAATAACGTCCGGGCAGTCGATCGAGCCCTAGACGCTCTGCGATCCGAACGAGTTCGGCCAGCGACCCCGCTCCCATTTTTTCCATCACGTGGGCCCTATGCACTTTGACCGTTTTTTCGACGATGCCAAGATCGCCAGCGATCTGCTTGTTGAGCCGACCCGACACCACATGGGCAAAGACCTGGCATTCGCGTAAAGTGAGGCCGGCGTAGCGCCGCTGGAGGGGCTCGAGCTCGGCCTGGTCCTCCCGTGCCGCTGCATCCTCCTCAATCGCGACGGCGATTGCCGACAGCAGAGCCTCCTCATCGACGGGCTTCATCAGAAAATCCACCGCTCCGGCCTTCATCGCTTGCACGCTCGTCGGGACATCCCCATACCCGGTGAGAAAAATTATTGGTCGATGTGACCCTTGCTCGACCATCCTCTCCTGCAATTCGAGGCCGTTCAAACCTGGCATCGCGATGTCGATTATCGCGCAGCCGGGTTGCTGTGCGTCGTGCGTGTCGAGAAACGCCGCCGGCGATGAGAATGGTCGAGCTTCGAGCCCGTTCGCCGCGATAAGCCGCGTCAAGGCCCGCAGTATGGCCGCGTCATCGTCAACGACGAAGACTACCGGAGCGTCGATCGGCAATGCTTTCTCCCACTGTTCCCGGAATCGCGAAACCGAGGGTTGCGCCCCGATCCGGATTGTTTTGCGCCCATATGAGACCGCCATGCGAAGTGATGATGGACCGGCATATCGATAGTCCCAGGCCAAGGCCGCTCTTCTTCGTCGTTACGAACGGCTCGAAAATCCGTTCCAGCGTCGAAGGCTCTATGCCCGTGCCGTGGTCCGACACCCTCGCCTCGACGAGACCGTTGCCATTGCTGGACGTCGTGATCTTCAAGCGCCGTGCAGCCGCCTCAAGACTGAACATGGCCTCGCAGCCATTGAGGATCAGGTTGAGGAGCACTTGCTGGAGTTGGACGCGGTCCCCCAGGATGCTCGGCAACGAAGGCGCGAAATCGGTTTGCACGGCGACACGCCGCGCGACCAGTTCCGGGTTTGCAAACTGAAGCACATCCGTGACGATTTCATTGATGTCGTGGGGCGCCGACTGCTGATCCCCTCTTTTCAGGAGCGCCCTCAGGCGCTTGATGACGGCCCCGGCACGGTTGTCGTCGGCGACGATGTCATCCAGAATTTCCGTCAGGTTGCCGAGGTCCAGTGCATGCCCGCTTATCATACGCCTCGCGGCCTGCGCGTCGCTGAGAATGGCGGCCAACGGCTGGTTCAACTCGTGTGCCAGCGCACCCGAAAGCTCGCCGAGGACAGCCACACGAGTGAGATGCATCACCTCCTCGCGACGTTGCTGTGCCTCGCTCTCGGCATTCTTAAGTTCGGTGACGTCGCGCCCGATACCCTGGATCTCGACGGTCTTTCCGGTCGAATCGAAAATTGCACGGTCGACCCATTGCTGCCAGCCAACGCTGCCGTCCGGGCGCAGCACTTCGTGCTCGTACGTTTCGATGGGCGCCTTGCTCCCAATGGACTCGACATACCGGAGCGCAGCGAGCCGCGCCGACTCCGGAACAAATTCGATGAACCTATTGCCAATGAGTTCTTCACGGCTCTTCCCGAAATAGCGGCAATAGGTATCGTTGACGAATGTCAACGTGGTGTCGGGCAGATACCGGCAGATGAGCTCGGTCTGCGTCTCCACGACATTTCGATATCTCTCCTCGCTTTCCCGCAGCTTCTCCACAATCCGCTTGCGCTCGGTCAAGTCGGTCAAGACGCCTGTCATGCGCAACGCTTTGCCGCGGGCGTCGAACGTTGAGCGGCCAGTGACTCCGATCCACCGGATCTCGCCATCCGGCAAGGTGATGCGGAACTCGGACTCGTACATTTTGTCAGTCGATCTGAGCTTCTCGATCGTTTTCCGAAGCCCTTTTCGATCCTCTCGAGAGACCACGTCAAGCAAAGAGCTCATCGAAAGAGCCGTATCCGGCGCAATACCGAGCAGTGCTCGGCAAAGATCGGTGACCCAGAGGCGGTCTCGCACGAGGTCCCATTGCCAGAGGCCAAGATTGGCTGACTGGGCAGCAAGTGCAATGCGCTCCTCACCTTCACGCAAACTTCCCTCCGCTCGGCGCCGGCGGTGCCGCTCGATCAACAAGGCGGTGATCAGCATGGACTGAAGCGCGAAAACAATCACCGCCGCCAGCACCAGTTCGCGATACTGCTCCCACAACGACGGCGGCCGATATCGGATTTCCGCGTCTGCCGGTAGATTTGCCTGGTCAAGGCCCCAGCGCTGCAGTTGCCGCCAGTCGATCCTGTACGAGTGCCCGGCATTTGGATCGATGGTCATCTCGGCCGGATTTTCGCCTTCAAGGATCCGGCGCGCGATGCTGCCCGCTTGGACGCCCACTGCTTCGAACGTGTCCATATAGCCGCCGACGATGCCTAGGCCGAGATAGGTATCGTAAACGCTGTAGACAGGCGCGCCGGCTGCCTGGGACAGGCGCGCAGCGACATCGCGCGGGATGAAACGGCGTCCCGACCCGTCCTGGTAGACGGTCAGATAGAGAACAATGGAATCTGTCGGCAATTGTGCCACCGTAGTGAGCAGGTCATCCATCGCCAGCCCAGACAGGTAGCGCAATTTCAGCCTGCTCGCGAAGGTTCCAAGTTCTGCTTTGGCTGTCGCCTCCCACGCTTTGTCGAACTCGGCGGCGCCAGTGACGACAACCAGTTCCTTCGCTTCCGCTTGAAGAGCTAATGCCAGTTCCACCGTCGCCGCCAGGTCAAACCGGCTTTCGATACCGACGTAGTTCGGCGGTGGCGGATTGTCGTGGATACGCTCTTTGCGGACTCCCGAATAGACAACCGGGACACTGGGAAAGATCTCGTCGCCGTACTCGCGCATGAATTCCAGCGCCTGCGGACCAAGAGCCATAACGACCTTGATCGGCTTGTCCGCGTACTTCTCGCCGATGAACCGGCGCATGTTCTCCAGATGCTCTATCCCAGAGAATCTTTCGGAATCGAGATACTCGTTATAGAGGCCCACATCCGCTGGAAGTGCTGTGAGAATACCTTTCGTGATCTCTATGCCGGCGGGAAGAGCGCTGTGGCTCGACGACAGGACGAGCACGCTCTTGGTCGCTTGCTGTGCGAGTGCATTTGACTGAACCCCCGTTGTCCCGGGGGGAGCAGTAGGGCTGAGAAAACGCATACGATCGCCGTGGCCACAACCACTATTGGGAGAATCGTGCCGAATCCTTGCAGCCGCATGCAAGCATAGCCGTGTCATCCCTCCGCCAATCGTCATTCTTACATTGGCGATTGAGAAGAGCAACCCGAACAACTCACCCCGTGATTGTACCGACGTCTCGTTTTCCGCTTGCGGAAGTGCCGGCAAAATCAAACGTGACCACCCACTAAGTTTGATTAGACCCGATCAGGCAGCCGATTTGTCACGTCGTGCCAAACACGGTCGGCTCTTTCCGGTTCCCTTGCACAGCAAACAAGTCGCACGGCATCAGCTTTGTCGGACGCACCGTCAAACTTGCCCTTTGGTCCAACTAGCGCCGCCGCGATGTTTCGCGAGAATCACGACGGCGATTTGCTCGTGGGAGGCTCGGTCCTATGTCTGCCAGGCTGCTCCGGTCGGTGGCGGCCAATAATGCCACCAATGCGGCCAGGCTCGATAACGGCCACCCCTTCTTCTCGATCAAATCGAAGGACGACATCAGACGAACAGCGACGGATCGGTGACGATCCATTCGAGGTCGAGCGCCGAGGGGAAGGAAACAGCAGGATCGCGATCGCTTCGGCAAAGTCCGGCGTCTCTTACGTCCCTAAATGAACAGCGGCGAACAACGGAGCTAAATCATGTCGAAGAAACCATTCAAAGGCGTTATCAAGCTCGACGTCAGAGATTCCAAGCCGGACTGGGAACCGTACCTCCCGCCTCGTGCACCTAAGGGAGCCCCAAATGTCCTGATTATCCTTTACGACGACACCGGCCAGGCGGCCTGGGCGCCCTACGGTGGCGCAATCAACATGCCGACCCTGGAGAAGCTTGCCGAAAACGGCCTGACCTATTCGCAGTGGCATACGACGGCGTTGTGCTCGCCCACGCGTTCCACTTTTCTAACCGGGCGCAATCACCACCTCAATGGCATGTCGTGCATCACCGAAGGAGCTCAGGGGTTTCCGGGGTGGAGTGGGCGCACACCCGCGGAATGCGCAACGATCGGTCAGGTGCTGCAGGAGTCTGGCTGGAGCACCTACTGGCTCGGGAAGCAACACAACGTCCCTGAACAGGACATCTGCGCGGGCGGGAATCGTTCCGAATGGCCGCTGCAAAAGGGTTTCGATCGCTATTACGGCTTCATCGGCGGCGAGACGAACCAGTGGTATCCGGACCTAGTCGACGACAACAAGTTCATCGACCAGCCCTATGGCCCGGAGGACGGCTATCACCTGTCGAAGGATCTCGTCGACCAGGCGCTGCAGATGATCCGGGATCAGAAGGCCAGCAATCCGTCCAAACCCTGGTTCATGTGGCTGTGCCCTGGCGCCAACCACGCGCCGCACCATGCGCCGAAGGAGTATATAGACAAATACAAAGGCAAGTTCGACGACGGCTACGAGGCGTATCGCGAGTGGGTCCTGCCGCGCATGATTGAGAAGGGCCTTCTTCCAAAGGATACCAAGCTTACCCCAATCAATCCTGTTCCTGATAATGTCTCCAACCCCGGCGACGCCGTCAGGCCCTGGGACTCCCTGAGCGCGGACGAGAAGAGACTGTTCGCCCGCATGGCCGAAGTCTATGCCGGATTCTCCGAATATACCGACGTGCAGATCGGCAGGCTCATCGACTATCTGGAGCAGAGTGGACAGCTCGAAAACACGATCGTGTTCTACTGCTCCGACAACGGCGCTTCGGGCGAGGGCAGCCCGAACGGTTCGGTCAACGAAAACAAGTTCTTCAACAACTATCCCGACGAGCTGTCGGAGAACATGAAGTATCTCGAGGTGCTCGGCGGTCCCGAGACATACAACCACTATCCGACCGGCTGGGCCGTCGCCTTCTCCACGCCCTACCAGATGTTCAAGCGGTATTCCGAATATGCCGGCGGCACTTGTTGCCCGCTGGTCATTTCGTGGCCCAAGGGCATCAAGGCCAAGGGCGAAGTACGGAACCAGTACCACCACTGCACCGACATCGTTCCGACGATCCTCGACGTTTGCGGCGTGGAGATGCCGAAGACCTATCGCGGCGTCGAGCAATACCCGCTATCCGGTGTGTCGATGCGCTATACCTTCGACGCCACGCCCGACGCCAAGACGAAGAAGAAGCGCCAGTACTACGCGATGCTGGGTACGCGCGGAATGTGGGAGAACGGCTGGAAGGCGGCTGCCCTGCATGCCCCGCTGACGAGCAAGGGCAACTTCGACAAAGACAAATGGGAACTCTACCATGTCGATAAGGATCGCTCCGAAGCGACGAACGTTGCAGACAAGCACCCAGACAAGCTCGAAGCCCTGATCAAGGCGTGGTTCGAGGAAGCCGAGACCAACAAGGTGCTTCCGCTCGACGATCGCAGCGCCGCCGAACTGCTTGGTGTGGAACGCCCCAGCGAGGAAGCGCCAAGGAATCGCTACATCTACTACCCAGGCACGTCCCCGGTGCCGGAAGGCGTCGCGGTCAATGTGCGCGGGCGGTCCTACAAGATCCTGGCCGACGTCGAGATCACCGATCCCAAGTGCGAAGGCGTCATATTTGCCCACGGCTCGCGCTTTGGTGGACACTCGCTGTTCATCAAGGACAAGAAGCTGCACTACGTTTACAACTTCCTCGGCATCAAGCCCGAGCAGACCTTCGTCTCGAAAGACCTCAAGCCCGGCAAGTACACACTCGGCATGGAATTCATCCGGGAAAAGACGGGCAAGTACGGCGAGTCTCACGGAAAGACGACCCTTTACGTGAACGACGAGGTCGTTGCGCAAGGCGACATGAAGACCCAGCTGGGCAAGTTCACGCTCTCCGGCGACGGTCTTTGCATCGGCCGCGATAGCGGTGACGCGGTGAGCGAAGGCTACAAGTCGCCCGGCGAATTCAAGGGCGGCACCATCAAGTTCGTCGGAGTGACGGTCGAGGAGACCCAGTATCTCGACCTCGAGAAACTGGCGGCGGCGGCAATGGCAGTCGACTAGTCACCAGCTTCTGACCACGAGGTCGGCGGAATAACACCGCCGTCCTCCAGCCCCAGTTTCCCGAACGTTGTCGGGACCAGCCTCAGGAGCCGACGATGCCAAAGAAAGAGAACCAGAACTTTCCTGTTCATCTGGATCGCAATCACCTCCCGACGCCGGAGTGGGGCTTTCCCAACGCCAAGATCGGGATGTACGCTACAGAGTCGACGCCTGACTTCCCTCCGACGAAGCAAGCGCCCAAAGGTGCGCCAAACATTCTGCTGGTTCTGCTGGACGACGTCGGGTTCGGATGGGGAAGCGTGACCGGCGGACTGGTCCGCATGCCGACCGCGGAGAGGCTCGCCAAGAGCGGCCTTCTCTACAACCAGTTCCACACGACCGCCCTGTGTTCGCCGACGCGGGCCGCGATGCTGACGGGACGCAATCACCATTCGGTAGCGACCGGCGTCATTCAGGAGATGGCCACCGGCTATCCCGGCTATTGTGGCATCATTCCGAAAGGCTGCGCAACTTTCGCGGAATTGCTCAAGCAGACTGGGTACACGTGTGCATGGTTCGGCAAGAACCATAACGTCCCCGACAATTTGACCAGCCCGGCCGGACCGTTCGACAACTGGCCCACCAACCAAGGGTTTGATTATTTCTACGGCTTCATCTCGGGCGAGACAGACCAGTTCTACCCGTCGCTCCTTCGTAACACCGATTCCGTCGAGCCTCCGAAGAAGCCGGAAGAAGGTTATCAGTTGACGCGCGACCTCGCTGAGGAATGCGTTGGCTGGATACGCAAGCAGAAGGCGATCGCGCCCGATCGCCCCTTCATGGCCTATTTCTCGACCGGTGCGGCCCATGCGCCGCATCAGCCGCCGCTTGACTGGCGCGGCAAGAATGCCGGCCGCTTTGACATGGGCTGGGACAAGTACCGCGAACTGGTCCACACCAACCAGTTGAAGTTGGGCGTCATCCCGAAGGGAAGCAAGCTCACGCCTCGCCCCGAACAGATCCCTTCCTGGGAGAGCCAGCCGGAAGAACATCGCAAGCTGTTCGCGCGCCAGGCCGAGAACTATGCGGACTTTCTCGAGCACGCCGACTACGAGACGGGCCAGATCGTCGATGCGATCGAGGCAATGGGCGAACTCGAAAATACGCTGGTCATCTATATCATCGGAGACAACGGCTCGAGCGGTGAAGGCTCGCTGGTCGGGACGCCCAACGAGATCATGAGCCTGAACGGTCGGCAGCCGACCATGGAGGAATCGATCGGTTTTATGGACCGCTGGGGCATGCCAGGCACGTCCCCGCATTACGCGGTTGGCTGGGCATGGGCTGGTGACACGCCCTTCCAGTGGACGAAACAGGTCGCCTCGCATTTCGGAGGGACGCGCAACTGCATGATCGTCTCCTGGCCGAAAGTCATAAAAGACCAAGGCAAGGTGCGCTCGCAGTTCCACCACTGCATCGACGTCATGCCGACCCTTATGGAGGTCGTCGGCATTGCCGAACCCCGCGAGGTCAACGGCTACATTCAGCGCCCGATCGAAGGCATCAGCTTCGCCTATACCTTCGATGCGAAGAACGCGAAGGCGCCCAGCACGCGCACGCATCAATACTTCGAAATGCTGGGCAACCGCGCGATGTACGCCGACGGCTGGATCGCCTCCTGTCGCCACGGTCGATTGCCGTGGGAAACGTCCGGATCGTTCAGTTTCGATGAGGACAAGTGGGAGTTATACAACATCGAGAATGATTTCAGCCAGGCGGTCGATCTGGCTGACAAAGAGCCGGCACGGCTAAGGCTGCTGCAGGATATGTTTATGGCCGAGGCGGCAAAGTACAATGTCCTGCCGTTGGACGACCGCTTCGCCGAGCGGCTCGATACCACGCTACGGCCCAGCTACTTCGCCGGACGCGACAAAGTGACATTCTATCCGGGCCTTACCCGCCTGCCGGAAGGCAGCGGACCGAAGCTTGTAGGCGTCCCATTCACGCTGACCGTTCCAGTCGATATCCCCAAAGGTGGAGCGGAAGGGGTGATCTTCGCGCTTGGAGGCGATGCGGCGGGCTGGTCGCTGTTCCTCTGGGAAGGCAAGGTTCGCTTCCACTACAACTTCTTCGCTATCCGCCGCTACGACGTGACCTCGCCGGAGGTGCTGAAGCCGGGCAAGCACACGATCAGCATCGCGTTCACGCCGGTATCACCGAAGCCGGGTTCGCCGGCGGACGTCGTCCTTTCGATAGACGGGAAGGCGGTCGCCAAAGGCCACATTGACGAACAGGTGCCGCAACGCTGTGGAACCGAAACCATGGACGTCGGAATGGATTGTGTCTCGCCCGTCTGTCACGACTACGGCGAGAAAGGCCTGTTTCCCTTCACCGGCGTTATCGAGCGCGTGACGTTCGAGTTCGGCAAGCATAAGCAGCCCACGGGAATGGAACGGCTGGAAATGGCGACAAAGATGGACTGACGCATCGCGAATCGCAGAACGAGCAGGACAATGACAGTCCAACAGCTGATCACACTTGGGGTCACAGTCAGCCTCTTTGCGCTGGTCTTCTCGCTGGGGCTGAAGGCGACGGTAGACGATCTGTTCTATCTGATCAGGCGACCGGGCAAACTTGTCCGTTCGGTCCTGTCCATGAACATCATCATGCTCGTGTTCGCTGTGGCGGTTGCGCTGATCTTTCCACTTGCCGTTGAGGTCAAGATCGCGCTCGTTGCCCTGGCGGTTTCGCCGGTGCCTCCAATTCTTCCAGGCAAGCAAACCAAGGCCGGCGGCACGGAATCGTTCGCCATCAGCCTTCTGGTCGTCGCGTCAGTCGTGGCAATCGCACTAGTTCCGCTGTCGATCGAGATCGTGGGACGGGTGTTTCGCGCGGAGTATCACATGCCGGCGTCGCGCGTGGTGCCCGCCGTTGCCGTGACTGTAATCGTACCCCTTCTCCTCGGGGTCGCCTTTCGCCGGTTCCTTCCTTCAACCGCGGAGCGCATTGCCCAGCCGATTTCGCATTTCGCGGTGATACTCCTGCTTGTTGCCTGCATTCCGGTCGTCGTCACCAGCGGGATGACGTTCTGGACACAGGTAGGCAACGGCGTGATTGTCTTCCTCATCCTGTTCACGGCTTTGGGCCTATTCGTCGGTCACATTCTAGGTGGGCCCGAATCCGACGATAGAACCGTCCTCGCCCTGGCGACAGGCACCCGGCATCCTGGCGTTGCCATGGCGATCGCGAGTCTGAACTTTCCCGACCAGAAGGCGGCATTGGCAGTCATGCTGTGGCATCTGATCATCGGAGCGATTGTATCGATTCCCTATGTCCGGTGGCAGAGGGCGCAGCATGAAAAAGCCACCGCCGTCGAACCGAACCAGCGCACCCATGCAGGTGGTAAATGAACGCCAGAACTCATCCGAACGCTTCCGGTGTCGCCCTTTCGGGAAGGGACATGATTTGGATACCCGGCGGCCAGTTCCAGATGGGCTCCGACAGTCACTATCCGGAAGAGGCACCGGCGCATCGTGTAAAAGTGGACGGCTTCTGGATCGACAAGTTCGCGGTAACCAACAGGGATTTCGAAAAGTTCGTATCGGACACAGGGTATGTAACGCTGGCCGAGAGACCGGCCAATCCGGAGGACTATCCAGACGCCTTGCCCGAGTTGCTCGCGCCATCATCGACAGTATTCCGGAAGCCCACGGGTCCGGTCGACATGCGCAATCCTTACTCCTGGTGGGCATACGTTCCTGGTGCGAACTGGCGCCATCCCAGGGGTCCGGCAAGTTCGATCGCAAAGCTGAGGGACCACCCTGTAGTCCACATCGCCTATCAGGACGCCGAAGCTTACGCTCAGTGGGCCGGAATGCATTTGCCAACTGAGGCGGAGTGGGAATTTGCCGCCCGCGGCGGGCTGGAAGGCGCAGAATTTGCCTGGGGCGACGACCTCACGCCCGATGGCGTCCATATGGCCAATACCTGGCAGGGCGAATTTCCGTATCGCAACACACTGGATGACGGCTTCGAATACACCGCGTCCGTCGGCTCATTTCCGGCCAACGGCTATGGCCTCCACGACATGATCGGCAATGTCTGGGAGTGGACCACCGATTGGTACCAGGAACACGGGAAGATCGACAGCCCGTGTTGCACCATATCGAACCCTCGTGGCGCCGATCGCGAGGCAAGTCAGGATCCGCGCGATCCGGCGAGAATCCCCCGCAAGGTCACCAAGGGCGGTTCACACCTGTGCGCCCCAAACTACTGCCAGCGATATCGTCCTGCGGCGCGAATGGCGCAACCGATCGACACATCGGTGTCGCATCTCGGTTTTCGTCTCATCGCGCGCCCGAAGGTCGATTGATATGGACGTCCTTCGGGAAATTTTCGCCCGGCTCACCGAGGTCTCGATACTTCTGATCGACTTCATGGCTCTACTGATCGTCGTCTACGGGACGTTGGAGGCTTTTTGGGGGGCCGTTAGGGCTGCCTTTGTTCATCGGCGGCCCGTGTATCACCAGATCTGGCTGCGCTACGCGCGCTGGCTTGTCGCTGGTCTGACGTTTCAGCTCGCCGCCGATATCATCGAGTCGGCACTTGCACCAACCTGGGAGGACATCGGGCGCCTGGCGGCCATCGCCGTGATTCGTACCTTCCTCAACTATTTCCTTGGCCGCGACGTGGTCGAGGTGACCGAGGAGGAACAGACGGAAGAAGCAGGCCTCGAGCCGATCGAAACGAGGAAAGGATAAGACGATAATGGCTAAGCAGCTTTCACTTTTCCTTAGTGGTACTGTAGCAATCGCCGTCGGCGCGCCGGGTCTTGCCCTTTCCGACGACGCCGATCTCGCGAAGCAGCTCAGTAACCCGATCGCTTCGCTGATCAGTGTTCCTTTCCAGTTCAACTATGATTCCGGGTATGGACCCGACGACGGTTATCGCGCGACCCTCAACATACAGCCGGTGATCCCGATCTCGCTCAACGATGACTGGAACCTAATCTCGCGCACGATCCTGCCGATCATCACACAGGAAGACATCGCCGGACCTTCGGGATCACAGTCGGGTCTGGGCGACATCACGCAGAGCTTGTTCTTCTCGCCGAAGGCGCCTGGGCCGGGCGGTGTCATCTGGGGCGCCGGGCCGGTCATTCTGTTGCCGACCGCGACCGACGACCTCCTCGGTGGAGGCAAGTGGGGAGCGGGTCCGACAGCCGTTGCTCTCAAGCAGGACGGGCCATGGACCTTCGGCATGCTTGCCAACCATATCTGGTCCTTTGCGGGTGACGAGGATCGCGGCGAGATCAACGCAACGTTCCTGCAGCCGTTCGTTTCATACACTACCCCCGATGCCTGGACTTTCGGCGTCAATACCGAAACCACCTATAACTGGACGAGCGGCGAGTGGTCGGTGCCGATCAACCTGACCGCCGCGAAGCTTGTGAAGTTCGGCAATCAGCCCGTGAGCTTTACGGTCGGCACGCGCTACTGGGCGGAGAGCCCCGAGAACGGTCCGGAGGGTTGGGGCTTTCGTGGAGTGGTCACGCTGCTTTTCCCGAAGGGCTGAACTGGATCAAGAAAGTGCGACCGGCGGCAACGACAATCCACCCGAGCGAGTGGTTGATCAAAATGAAGATTGTGGAATCACCTAGAGTTCTGGCGGCAGCCATATTCCTGCTGGCTTCCCTTTCCTGTCTGGCCTTCGCGCAGTCCGATCCGCTGCCTTCGTGGAAGGAAGGGCCGGTCAAATCGGCCATCACGGACTTTGTCGCCAAGGTCACGCAGGAAGGGGGCGCCGATTTCGTGGAGCCGAAGGAGCGTATCGCCGTCTTCGACAACGACGGCACACTGTGGTCCGAGCAACCAATGTATTTCCAACTCGCCTTCGCACTCGACCGCATCAAGGCCTTGGCGCCCGACCATCCCGAATGGAAGGACACCGAACCTTTCAAATCGGTGCTCGCCGGCGATCTCAAAGGCTTGGCGGTGTCCGGTGAGAAGGGGCTCCTGGAAATCATAGCGTCGACCCATGCAGGCATGACGACTGAGGAGTTCTCGAAGATCGTAGCCGACTGGCTGGCCAGCGCGCGCCACCCTCGCTTCGACCGGCCTTACAGTGAACTCGTATATCAGCCGCAGCTCGAATTGCTGGCTCATCTGCGCGCCAACGGCTTCAAGACCTTCATTGTATCGGGAGGCGGGGTGGAGTTCATGCGCGTCTTTGCAGAAGAGGTTTACGGAATTCCGCCAGAACAGGTGGTCGGCTCGTCCGGCGTGGTGAAGCTCGACGTAAGAGACGGGAAGCCTGTGCTCCTCAAGGAGGCCAAGGTTGAGTTTATCGATGACGGCCCCGGTAAGCCGCTAGGCATCAATCGTTTCATCGGGAGGCGTCCGATCCTGGCATTCGGCAATTCCGATGGCGACAAGCAGATGCTGGAGTGGACGGCGGCCGGGGATGGCGCTCGCTTCATGGGGGTCGTTCACCATACCGACGCCGATCGCGAATGGGCCTACGACCGCGAGTCCAAATTCGGGAAGCTCGACAAGGCGCTCGATGAAGGCAGGCAGAAGGGCTGGACCATTGTCGATATGAAGGACGACTGGCTGACGATCTACCCGGCTGAAAATTGAATGCGCTGGATAGGCACTGGGGCGTTGGAGAAGGCTCTTCGCGGGTTGAAAGGGAATACGCCATGAGCGATCCGAACGACAAGGCAGTCGCGAAGAAGAACGAGCTTGCGCGGCCAAAGCGGCTTCCGGAAACGCCGGTTCCGCCGATTCCCAAGATCGATGAAACGTCAGAGCTGGCGTCGACGCAATATTCTGCTTACCGAACCGGCCTGTCCAACCACAGGACGGGCCTGTCGGAACACAGAACCTCGCTGTCCGAGTACCGGACCGATCTATCGACGCACCGGACAGACCTCTCCACTGATCGCACCGACATGTCGATGCGTCGCACCGGCATGTCATTTCAGCGCACGAGAATGAGTGCGGAGCGCACGCTCATGTCGGTGATCCGCACCTCGCTGTCACTGATCGGTTTCGGGTTCACCATCTACCAGGTGTTCGAGAAATTGAGGGATGCGGGAACCATCACTCATGCCGGTGCGCCGTTGAATTTTGGCATCACGCTTGTGATCCTCGGCATCATCATGCTGACCGTCGGCATACTCTATCATCTGCAGTTCATGATGGGATTGCGCCACGAAAGAAACGCGATGCGCGCAGCCGGTCTGATCTATGGCGAAAGCCATTTCCCGCCATCCGTCACGCTGATTACAGCCGTGATCCTGCTCGTCATCGGGCTCTTTGTGATCGTCAGCATGGTCTTCCAGATCGGTCCGTTCGGATGAGCGGCCTCGACCTCGCACGACCAGGCCGAACGGGAGGCAAATTAGGCCGCCATGACGGCCGACCGCAGTGGCGGAGGATTTGCGCCGGCCGGGGACGCTCGCTGAGAATCGCTTCCGACGGAGCAATGAACGTTGCATGGATGATACATCCGTTCCGCCCTTTAATTGCCGCTGTTCGTATGCGGCTGACAAATTTAAACGATCCACCTCAAGTTGTGTTGGGGTGGACTATCATTGGTGATTTATGATCAACCATTTGATCGCGCCCTCAAGCATCCGCTCGAATTCAGTTGCAGATCGCGGCTTCGCTAGAAGCGCCGCGGTCGGTTATCCGTCCAAAAGGTACGAATCAGCGAACTCTCCCGCCGCCCTGGCGCAGTTCCCGAATCTTACAGTTTTCAAGCAGGGGCGGCGTCGACCGCTTCTTCGCAACCTGCTTCAGGGAAAGACACCCGCGCTGCATCGCCTGGACTTCGCAGTCCCGCATGCCGGTCAGATAGGCACAAAGGATATAGGCTGCCGATTGTAGCATTCTCTCTTCCTGGGCGAGGGCTTTGACGTCGAAGCGGTGGCGCCAGGGCTTGGTGGTCTCCGGCAGGATGGAAATTGGTGTATCCATTTCGCCCGCTTCCACGCCAAGTTCGCGCACCGCAGCCTTGATCTGGCGAAGCGCACCATTGGTCAGTTGAATGTGCATCTTCGGCTCAGCCGGGCCTCCGGCGGCAGATAAAGGGCATGCCCCTCCGCCTCGCGACGGCTTCGGCAATCACGCTCTCGGGGAAAGCAGGGAGAACCTGCCCGACGATGCGATCATGCGCGCGGCCGAACTTCATTGCCCAGTCTGCGGCGGAGAGACCCGCCCGTTGCTCTTTGATAAACCGCAGGAACGCGATGATCGCCGGCATCTTGCGCGCGGTGATGACTGCGTTACGGCATTCGAGGCAGCCCCAGAAGGGTTGCGGACAAGGCGCCCCGCCGTCCCCGAAGGGGCTGCGGTCAAAGCCTAAGCATGCCGCCAGCCAAACATCCTGTTCGCCGTCCAGAAGAACGTCAACATCGCTGTTCCCTTCGGAAGCGGCCTCGCTCAGGCGCCAGGAATCCTGGTCGTCAGGCGCTAATACGATCGGGCCGGCGGCCGCGGCGACCTCGGAAAACGCCTCTGCCACAGTAGCTTCGTGAAGCGGCCGCAGCGAGGGAATGTCGGCGTAGTGGCAAGCGGCGATCTCAGGTGTATGTCCGATCGCGAAGCGCGCCATATGGCCTTCGGTCTTCAGATACCAAAGCGCTTTGTGGGTCTTGCGCGGGCGCGAAAGAACAAGTCGATGAGGTTCACCATCGTCATCGACGATCCCATGGCCTGCGGTCCATCGATCAACAAGTTGATGCGGATGGCCAATACCCGCCCGGAGCTGCTTCCGGCCAGTATAGTAATAGAGCCAAAGGCAGTCGCTCGACACAGACTGCCTCGTGAAGGCAGTGACTTCGATCAGGTTACGGACGAGACCACCCGGAGTCCCGATCCCGCCATCGCGGACGCGCCTATGTTTGTGCTCGGCGCCACGAGCGCGACGCTTCACATAGGCTATCTCGATGGTGCCGGGTCCGGGTTCTGGAGACAGTCGATCGTTAGTGTCTTGCAACATTCGATCTCCAGGCCGGTCTCCAGGGAAAGGAAGGTCAGGAGGGGCGGAATGTCAAAGGCGCGCAGATGATAGTGGCCGTGGATATCGTCGGCCAAGGTTGAGACAGGCAGACCGCGGCGCAGCCTCATGAAATAGGGGCTCTTGAAGGCACGGTCCCCGCTGCTGAGCCTGCCGGCGGCATCAATCCGGGCGTTTGCTTCGTCGGTCACTCTGCGGAGATTGGCATCGCCGTCATCACCATCGAGCGGCTTCCCGATCCGTCTGAAAAATCTTGGCGATGTCAGCGCAAGCCGCGTCGCGAAGCTGCCTTGCAACAAACGGGCTGTAAGCGTCCCGTGGCTGCGGGCGGCCGACGGATCGTGCAATGGTATAGGTCAGGCGATGGCGGACGCCTTTGTCCAGAAGATCAGGCCGGTCGGCGTCGATCGAGCGCAGAGCGAGAATGGCTTTGGCGAGAACCGTGTGCCGGTGAATAGGCTTCATCCCGTCGGCTTCGAGAAAAGCTTCGTATCCCTCGATGTCCTCAGCGCGCAGATGGGCGGGCGAGGTAGACGTAGGTGGTGGTCAAGCTGGCGTGACCAAGGAGCCGTTGCACCTGCTGGAGAGGATCGCCAAGAATCTGCTGGTATCCCTCCATCGAACCTGCGGGCAACGCGGCATCGCGGAGGCGATGCTGGATGAGCATCGCCAGCATATGAAGGGCGAAGATGTGGCGGAGCTGGTGCGGGCTGATGCTGACATAGTATCCGAAGGATCTGCACCGGCTGGAGGCACGGGCGAAGATGACTTCCCAGGTGTTCGGCTGCACGGGCAAGCCAATCTCCGAGAGCCATAACACTGCCGGTTCGGCCGGAGTGCCGTTGCCGTCGCAGACAATGATTCGAATGCGTTCCTCCGGGCTAAGCAGGTCGAGCGCAATATCGCCACGGCCGACTCGTTGCAGCCGGGCACCGAAACGCGCTCGGTGAACGCAGATCGGTCGGTCGATCGATTGCCATCCCGAACGCCGCTGGAACTTCGCGACCGCATGGGCACGTTCGACGTCGATATAGGAACGCACCTGTTCGACCAGTCGAGCGGGAACAAGGATCTGGCGGCCGCGATCGCCCTTCGTTTGGGCACTCGGCAAATCCAGTCAGATCTGACGGCCCGTATGCCGACCGGTGAAACGACATCGAATGCGAAGAGAGATGAGGCCTCCTCCAAGCGAAGGCCCGTCGTTACCAGGAGGTCGGAAAACAACGCATTCCGAATCCCGTTGCGATTCCGCACCGGGGCGCGTGCCGCCGTCAGGCAGGAACCCTCTGAGACCAACATCCCGAAATCTCCGATAATCATCGAGCGTGACGAAGCTGACATCCGATCGCCGCGCGGCCGGTTCATAGGCATCGTTACGCGCCGCGACCTGTGCCCGCCGGCCGGCCTATCCCTGCCTCCAGACGGATCGATGCGTGAACGGCGCTTCCGTGACCAACCTTCCTGCACACCCCATCGATATAGACGGTCGAGACAGGCGACGGCACGATTCCAGGAAGCGGCGGACACCGCGCGCGCTCCAGCTGAAGGAGCCGGTGCGCCGGGCACTGCTGCAGATCGAAGAGGCCCTTGCGGCAAGCTCGGCCTTCGACCCAGGTTCGTCGACCCGCTCCTTCATGCTGATCGGGTCGGACTATTTCTCAACCTTGCTGATGCCGAAGCTAGCGGCGAGGGTCACGCTGATCGCGCCTTCGACCGTTCTCCAGATGATGGACTACCCATCGGCCGACGTTTTCGGCCTACTGAGCGACCGCAAGGCCGACATCGCGCTGGACCGGGCGTTGGAAACCCCGGAGTGGATCGCCAGCCAGAAGCTGTTCCGTTCCTGGCTTGTCTGCATCGCCCGCCGCGGGCATCCCGTGATGAGCGGAGGGGGCATCCGGCCCGGCGAGGCCCTTCCAGCCAAGGTTTTCTGCGCCACCCCGCAGGTGTTGCGCTCGGCCGACGGGAGCAGGACCGGGACCATCGATCCAGCGCTCCAAAGGCTCGGCCTGTCGCGCAAGGTCGTCATCACCGTTCCGCATTTCCAGGCCGTTGCGCTTGCCGTGGCGACCAGCGACCTGCTCGGCAGCATCCCGGTTCACTTTGCGCATCTGGTGGCCGACCGCCTCGAACTGGATATTTTCATGCCGCCGATGGAGTCGCCGGCAATGGACGTCACAATGTACTGGCACCGCCGATTGGACCGCGACGCCGGCAACGTCTGGCTGCGCGAGCAGCTCGCAGCGGTCGCGTCGTTCGAACCGAAGGCTCACGCGATCGCGTGACCAAGGATAGCATATGGCTGCTCGGTCGCAGTTCCGCCGCAACACGCGCGCATTGGCCGGCGGTATCCCCTCGCGGATCGAATTCGGATGCGGCTTGCTCTTTCGTTCGCTACCTTTCTGCTCGCCGCGACGGCGGCATCCGCGGATTCGGGCAAGCTGGTTGAGCCCACCCTGCGCCTGCCGCATCCAGCGGCATCGGGTGTCGTTCGGGTCGCGTTGACGCTGGACGCCTGCGGTGGCCGAACGGATACGGGCATCCGGCGCCGGAACGATGTTCACCTGGGTCGAAGTCAGCCATCTGGTATCTTTCAGCCCAGCCTTGCCCCTCCACGCTGTCCTTTCGCGAACCCTCGACACTCTCGACGTCAGCACGCAGGGTCGCGGCGACAAGCATTTTGGTGTAGTCGTGCTGCGGCTTGAAAACACTCGCTGCACCGTATTGAGAAATGATTCCGTGACTGAACGCATCTCGCCATTGGCCCCGTTCCGGCACGATATCTTCCGCTACGTTTGGGTCGCAAGCCTGGCTTCGAATTTCGGATCGCTGATCCAGGGTGTCGGAGCGGCCTGGATGATGACCGCCATCTCGGACTCGGCCAACATGGTGGCGCTGGTGCAGGCGTCGACGGCGCTGCCGATCATGCTTCTGTCCCTGCCGTCGGGAGCGATCGCCGACAATTTCGACCGGCGAAGGGTGATGCTGGTCGCGCAGTCATTCATGCTCGTCACATCCGTCGCGCTCACCGTCGCCGCCTATATGGGACTGCTGACGCCCTGGATACTGCTCACCTTCACGTTCCTCATCGGCTGCGGAACGGCGCTCAACAATCCGTCGTGGCAGGCGTCGGTAGGCGATATGGTGCCGCGCACCGACCTGCCGGCGGCCGTCGCGTTGAACAGCATGGGCTTCAACCTGACGCGCAGCGTCGGCCCGGCGATCGGCGGCGCCATCGTGGCGGCGGCCGGAGCGGCCGCGGCGTTCGCCGTCAACGCCGTCAGCTATCTGGCGCTGCTGTTCGTGCTTGGCCGCTGGAAGCCGGCGATCGCTCCGGATGCGCTGCCGCGCGAGGCGATAGGGCCGGCAATGGCTGCCGGACTGCGCTACATCGCCATGTCGCCCAACATCGAGAAAGTGCTGCTGCGCGGCTTCGTCTTCGGCTTCACCGCGATCTCGGTTCTCGCCCTGCTGCCGCTGGTCGCGCGCGATCTGGTCAATGGCGGCCCCCTGCTCTACGGCATTCTGCTCGGCGCGTTCGGCGTCGGTGCAGTTGCCGGCGCGCTGGTCAGTTCGCGATTGAGGCAGGTGCTTTCGACGGAATGGTGCGTCCGCGTCGCATTCATCGGCTTTGCCGTCTGCGCCGCCACCGTGGGGCTCAGCACGCACCCCTGGCTCACCGCGGCGGCGCTGATGATCGGCGGTGCAAACTGGGTGATAGCGCTGTCGCTCTTCAATGTCACTGTGCAATTGTCGACGCCGCGCTGGGTGGTGGGGCGCGCGCTGTCCCTTTATCAGACGGCCACCTTTGGCGGCATGGCGCTGGGCAGCTGGATCTGGGGCCTGGCGGCCGACGAATACGGGCCGGACAACGCGCTGCTTGCTTCAGCCGTGCTGATGGTCGCCGGCGCGGCGCTCGGGCTCTGGCGGTTCACCCTGCCCGACCAGACGTCCCTCAACCTCGACCCGCTCAACCGCTTCAAGGAGCCGCCGCTTGCGCTCGACCTGCAACCGCGCTCAGGACCGATCGTGATCATGATCGAATATATCATCAAGGATGAGGACACGGCCGAATTCCTCGAAGTGATGACGGAGCGCAGGCGGATTCGCCGGCGCGACGGCGCGCGGCAATGGACACTGGCGCGCGATCTGGAGAACCCGGAAAGCTGGATGGAGACCTATCACACGCCGACCTGGCTCGAATATGTGCGCCACAACCGCCGCATGACCCATGCGGATGCCATCGTCACCGACCGCATCAGGCGGCTGCACAGCGGGACCGAGCCGCCTCGCGTGCATCGGATGATCGAGCGCCCGACGATCCGGTCGGCGGTCTTGCCGCAACCGAAGAACATGATCGACCTGCATCACTAGTCTAGTCAGGCAGCAGCCGCATCGGACCAACCGCCATTTGCAGGCCGGCATCACCTGAAATCGTCAGGCCGCCTTTTTCGCCAGCCTCGCCTTGATGCTCGCCACGTCGGCGCGCGGGGTCGCGGCAAACAGCGTCTTTGTGTAGTCGTGCTGCGCGTTTGAAAACACCTCGTCGCGGCTGCCATATTCGACCGCCTCGCCGTAATACATCACCATCACCTCGTCGGCGATGTACTTCACCACCGAGAGATCGTGGCTGATGAACACATAGGTCAGCTTGAACTCGTCCTGCAGGTCGGCGAGCAGATTGAGCACCTGCGCCTGCACCGAGAGGTCGAGCGCAGAGACCGGCTCGTCGAGCACCAAAAGGCTCGGGTTGAGCATCAGCGCGCGGGCGATGGCGATGCGCTGACGCTGGCCGCCCGAGAACATATGAGGATAGCGGTTGAAGTGCTTTGCCTCCAGCCCGACCTTCAACAGCATCTTCATCGCGAGGTCGCGCCGCTCGGCGGCGGATTTGTTGGTGTTGATCAGAAGCGGTTCGCCGAGCACGTCGCCGATCTTCTGGCGTGGGTTGAGCGAGCCGTAGGGGTTCTGGAAAATGATCTGCACCTTCCGGCGCATTTCCGGCGTCAAGCCTTCCTTGGCGATGTCGACCTTCTTGCCTTCGATGAAGAGTTCGCCAGCCGTCGCCGCGTCGATCAGCGTGATGATGCGCGCGAGCGTGGACTTGCCGCAGCCGCTCTCGCCGACGATCGCCAGCGTCTTGCCCTTCTCCACGGAGAAGCTGACACCCTTGACGGCGCGAAGCGTGCGCGACTTGCCGAAGATCCCGCCGCCACCATGGTAGTCGCGAACGATGTTTCTGGCTTCCAGGACTTTCTCGGTCATTGGGCGGCTCCCTCGGCGGGCGCTTCTTCAGCGACATAGTCGGCGATGGTCGGCAACCTGTCGCCGGTAGCGTTTTCCGGCAGCGCCGAAAGCAGCGCCTTGGTGTAGTTGCTCTTCGGCCTCTCGAAGAGCGACAGCACGTCGGCCTCCTCCATCTTGCGGCCCTTGTACTGCACGATGACGCGGTCGGCCGTCTCGGCCACAACGCCCATATTGTGGGTGATCATGATCAGGCCCATGCCGTGCTCGGCCTGCAGCCGCATCAGAAGGTCGAGGATCTGCTTCTGGATGGTCACGTCGAGCGCGGTGGTCGGCTCGTCGGCGATCAACAGCTTCGGATTGCATGCAATCGCGATCGCGATCATCACGCGCTGGCACTGGCCGCCCGACATCTGATGCGGGAAGGAGGACAGCCGCTGCTCCGGGTCGGGAATGCCGACCTGCTTGAGCAGTTCTATGGCGCGGGCGCGGCGTCGGGTGCGGTCCATGCCCATATGGACGCGCAGCACCTCCTCGATCTGGAAGCCCACGGTGAAGCAGGGGTTGAGGCTCGCCATCGGCTCCTGGAAGATCATCGCCATGTCCTTGCCGACCATCTTTCTGCGGTCGGCGTCGCTGAGCTTCAGGAGATCGGTGCCGGCGAACACCATGCGGTCGGCCGTTACCTTCGCCGTCCAGGGCAGCAGGCCCATGACGGCGAGCATGGAGACCGATTTTCCGGACCCGCTCTCGCCGACGATCGCCAGAACCTCGCGCTGCTCGACCGAGAGCGACACGCCGTCGACGGCGCGGAACGGCCCGCTGGCAGTGGTGAATTCGACGACGAGATTTTCTATTTCGAGCAGTGCCATCGCCTCACGACCTCTTCAGTTTCGGATCGAGCGCGTCGCGCAGGCCGTCGCCCATCAGGTTGATCGCCAGCACGGTGATCAGGATCGCGAGGCCTGGGAAGGTGACGACCCACCATGCGCGCAGGATGAACTCGCGCGCTTCGGCAAGCATCGTGCCCCATTCCGGCGTCGGGGGCTGGGCGCCCATGCCGAGGAAGCCGAGGGCGGCCGCATCGAGGATGGCGTTCGAAAACGACAGCGTCGCCTGCACGATCAGCGGAGCCATGCAGTTGGGCAGGATGGTCCTGAACATCAGCCGCAGCGGCCCGGCGCCGGCGACCCTTGCTGCGGTGACGTATTCTCGGCCCTTTTCCGCCATCACGGCGGCGCGCGTCAGGCGCACGAAATGCGGCTGCAGCACCAGCGCGATCGCGATCATGGCGTTGGTCAGGCCGGGCCCCAGCACTGCCACGAGCACCAGCGCCAGCAGCAGCGACGGGAACGCCAGGATGATGTCCATGATGCGCATGATTACGGTGTCGATCCAGCCGCCGAAATAGCCGGCGATGACGCCGATGACGATGCCCCCGATCAGCGCTATGGTGGTGACGAAGACGCCGATGAACAGCGAATAGCGCGCGCCGAACAGCAGGCGCGAAAGCATGTCGCGGCCGACCGCGTCGGTGCCCAGCGGAAAGGCGGCGCGGCCGCCGTCCTGCCAGAATGGCGGTAACAGCGTCGCGTCGCGATACTGCGCATAGGGCACGTGCGGCGCGATCAGCGGCGCCAGGATGGCGATGACGACCAAGGCTACGAATACCCACAGCCCGATCACGGCGCCGCGGTTTTCGGAGAAATAATACCAGAACTCCGCGAGCCGGGCGCGGCGGGATGGGTCGAGCGAGATGTTCTCGATGGCCGTTGTATCTGCCATGGTCCGCTCCTCCTCAGTGCCGGATGCGCGGGTTGATCAGGCCGTAGAGCAGATCAACGATGAGATTGACGATCATGATGATGCCCGCGATCATCAGAAGGCCGGCCTGGATGACCGGATAGTCGCGCCGGAACACCGAGTCGACCATCCATTTGCCGATACCCGGCCAGGAGAAGATGGTTTCCGTCAGGATCGCGCCGGCAAGCAGCACCCCGACCTGCAGGCCAATCGTAGTGATGACCGGGATCATTGCGTTGCGAAGCGCATGCACGCCAATAACGCGGAACGGGGGCAGCCCCTTGGCGCGGGCCGTGCGTACGTAATCCTCGCCGAGAACTTCGAGCATCGCCGAACGGGTCTGGCGGGCAATGACAGCGAGCGGGATGGTAGCGAGAACGATGGTCGGCAGGATGAGATGGCTAACCGCCGACTTGAATGCGCCAGCCTGTCCGGAGAGCAGCGAGTCGATCAGCATGAAGCCGGTGACCGACGGAAAGAAATACAGCAGCGAAATGCGGCCGGACACCGGCGTCCACTGCAATATACCGGAAAACAAAATGATCAGCAGCAGACCCCACCAGAAGATAGGCATGGAATAGCCGACGAGCGCTGTGCCCATGATGCCTTGGTCGAATAGCGTCCCGCGCTTGAGCGCAGCGAATATGCCGGCCGGGATACCTAGCACGACGGCCACGACGATGGCGCAGATGGAGAGTTCCAGCGTCGCCGGAAAGAGTGTCAGAAACTGGTCGAGCACCGGCTGCTTGGTGACGATCGAGGTGCCCATATCGCCGGTCAGCACGCCCCACAAATAATCGAAATACTGGATGACGATAGGCCGGTCATATCCGAGCTCGTGCGTGATCTGCGCGTGGCGCTCGGGCGACATGACCCGCTCGCCCGAGAGCAGCGCCACCGGATCGCCGGGCAGCAACCTGATAAAGGAAAATGCGATGATAGAGACCCCGATGAATGTCGGGATCAGGACGGCAAGCCGCCCCAGAAGGAACCGGAGCATATCAGACCTTCGGTGGGTTTTTCGAGACCACGGGCAACGATAGCACAAATGTGCTTGGGGGCGCTTGCATTACAAGCGCCCCCAATTCCAGGTCTTCTAGTTGGTGTTACTCGGCGAGGTCAACGCCTTCGAAGGCGAAGTCGCCCAGCGGGCTCTGAACGAAACCCTGGACTTCCTTGCGCATCGGCACGACAGCCAGAGAGTGATCCAGCGTCGCCCACGGAGCTTCGCGCTTGAAGACGACCTGCGCCTCTTCGTAGAGCTTGGTGCGCTCAGCCTGATCCGTCGTGGTCTTGGCCTGGACGACGAGCTTGTTGAACTCCTCGTTGCACCACTGCGCACGGTTGTTGCCGCCGACAGCGTCGCAGCCGAGCAGCGTGTGCAGGAAGTTGTCCGGGTCGCCATTGTCGCCGGTCCAGCCGAGAATCACCGCGCCGTCGCGGTCCTTGGCCTTGGAACGCTCGAGATATTCGGCCCATTCATAGGACACGATCTCGACTTTGACACCGATCTTGTCGAAATCCGACTGGATGAGTTCTGCGGCGCGGCGTGCATTCAGCATGTAGGGACGGGCGACTGGCATCGCCCAGACCTTCATCGACAGACCCGTGACGCCGGAATCCTCGAGCATTTTTTTGGCGGCTTCCGGATCGTACGGATCGTCCTGGATGGCCTCGTTGTACGACCACATCGTCGGCGGGATCGGGTTCTTGGCCGGCGTGGCCGCGCCCTGGAACACAGCATCGACGATCGCCTGCTTGTTGATCGCCATGTTCAGCGCCTTGCGCACCTCAACCTTGTCGAACGGAGCCTGGGTGGTGTTGTAGGCGAGATAGGCGACGTTCAGGCCTTCCTGCTCCATCACCGTCAGCGCCGGGTCGGCCTTCATGGCTTCAACGTCGGCCGCGTTCGGATAAGGCATCAGGTGGCATTCGCCGGCCTTCAGCTTCTGGTAGCGAACCGCTGCGTCGGTGGTGATGGCGAAGACCAGGTCGTCGATCTTCTGCTTGCCGCCCCAATAGTCCGGATGGGCCTTGTAGCGGATCGCCGCATCCTGCTGGTAGGCGACGAAGGCGAACGGGCCGGTGCCGAGCGGCATCTGGTTCAGCTGGTTCATCTTGCCTTCGGCTTCCAGCTTGTCGGCGTATTCCTTTGACATGATGGAGGCGAAGGGCATCGCCACATTGGCGAGGAACGGCGCTTCCTTCTGCTTCAGCGTGAACTTCACCGTCAGATCATCGACCTTCTCGATCGAGGCGATCAGGTCGGGGAAGCCCATGCCGTTGAAATATTCCCAGGCGGTGCCGGCGACATATTTGTTCCACGGATGGTCGTCCTTGAGCTGGCGCTCATAGGAGAACACCACGTCGTCGGCATTCAGGTCGCGGGTCGGCGTGAAGAATTCGGTGGTCTGAAACTTGACGCCCGGACGCAACTTGAAAGTGTATTGCAGGCCGTCGTCGGAAATCTCCCAGCTTTCCGCCAGGCCGGCAACGGCTTCGGTCGTGCCGGGCTTGAATTCGAGCAGGCGATTATAGACAGTGTGCGCTGCGGCGTCGAACGTCGTGCCGGCCGTGTAGAGCCCGGGATCGAAGCCTTCCGGCGATCCTTCCGAGCAGAAGACGAACGTCTTCGCGCTTGCCGCGCCGCTAAGCACGGTCGCAGCCATAAGCGCGGCCGCGAAAATCAGTTTTCTTTTCATGATTACTCCCCTGAGATTGTTCCAAGCCCTTTTCAGGCGGGCTCGTGAGGGCGCATATAAGCACCGTTTACCGGGCTTTGGAACTCCCCGTTTGCATTCCGCTTGGTAACGAGAATTTTTTGCCTCCGGATAGTGAATTTCCGGATTTTCTTTCTGGATAGTCCTTTGCGGGGCCGGTGGAGACGCCAAGGCTTTGCGCAAGCGCCTATTTTACTCGGGAGCCGGCGATACTTTGGCCGCGGCTGTTCAGACGCCGCTCCACAAGAAAAATCACTCCGAAGCTGACGCAGAGGCAAGGCTTGCGCACCGCCGCTTTGTCACAATACATAGTCGTCGCGATCGTTTTTGGCTCGATTTCGCAGCATTTTTTGCGGGCGGGCGAAAACAGCCGCGAGGGGGCGGCTGCAGGCGATAATAATCCGGCAACGGAAACACGAGGGAGGCACAATTGGCCAAGACAACGAACAAGACGGCAGCGCCCAAAGCAAAGCCGGAAGCGGCTTCATCCAACCCGGCAAAGCCAACAAAGGCCGGCACCACAAAGCCAGCCAAGGCGGCTCCTGCCAAGCGGGCAAAAGCTGCTGCCAAGCCGGCTGCGTCCGGAGCGAAAAGCGCAGCCGCAAAACCGACGGCGGCAAAGAGCTCGAAACCCGCCGCATCCAAGCCGGCAACGAAGTCGACCGCCAAGGCTGTGGCCAAGCCCGCGGCAAAGTCTGCAACAGCCAAGGCGGCAAAATCCGCGCCCGCAAAATCAGCCGCAACGCCCGGGGCACCCAAGCAGCCGGCTGCCAAGACTTCCGCGTCCAAGCCGGATGGCAAAACCTCCGCGAGGCCGGCAGCGGCCAAGTCAACGTCGGCCAAGCCGGCTGCCGCCGCGAAACCCACGGCAAAACCTTCATCCGCCAAAGCGTCTGCTGCCAAACCGTCCGCCAAGGCCAAATCCAAGCCCGCAATGCCGAAGGCGACGTCTGGCCTGCCTACCGGCGCCAGCAAGCCCTGGCTGAAAAGCTATCCGAAAAACGTTCCGGCCGAGATCACTCCGCTCGCCGTCGCCTCGATCGGCGATCTCGCGACCGAAGCCGCGAAGAAATATGCCGGCCGGCCGGCCTTCACCTGCATGGGCAAGAGCATCACCTATGGCGAGCTCGAGCGCCTGTCGAAGGATTTCGGCGCCTGGCTGCAGTCGAAGGGGCTCGCCAAGGGCGCGCGCGTCGCCATCATGATGCCGAATGTTCTGCAATATCCGGTGGCGATGATGGGCATCCTGCGCGCCGGCTATACGGTGGTCAACATCAACCCGCTTTACACGCCGCGCGAGCTCGAGCATCAGCTCAAGGATTCGGGCACCGAGGCGATCGTCATCCTGGAGAATTTCGCCGGCACCCTGCAGGCGGTGATCGCTCGAACGCCGATTAAGCATGTGGTGGTCGCGACGATGGGCGACCTGCTCGGCGGACTGAAAGGCATGATTGTCAATCTGGTCGTGCGCCGGGTGAAGAAGATGGTGCCTGCCTGGTCGCTGCCCGGCCACACCGCCTTCAACGCCGCGCTGAAAGCCGGCGCAGCCATGAACTTCAAGCCGGCCAAGGTCGAGGCGGGTGACATCGCCTTCCTGCAATATACCGGCGGCACCACCGGCGTCTCCAAGGGCGCCACGCTCTCGCACGGCAATGTGCTCGCCAATGTCGCGCAGCTCGCGCTATGGGTCGAGGACGCCTATACGGTGAAGCCGCGGCCGGCCAACATCAATTATGTCTGCGCGCTGCCGCTCTATCACATTTTTGCGCTCACCGTGAACGCGCTGATGGGCATCCAGCAGGGCGGCCATAACCTTCTGATCCCCAATCCGCGCGACATTCCGGCCTTCGTCAAGGAGTTGCAGAAGCAGCCCTTCCACATCTTCCCGGGCTTGAACACACTGTTCAACGCGCTCTTGAACAATGAGGATTTTCGCAAGCTCGACTTCAAGCAACTGATCCTGACGCTGGGCGGCGGCATGGCGGTGCAGAAGGGTGTGGCCGACCGTTGGCAAAAGCTCACGGGCTGCGGCATCACCGAAGGCTACGGCCTTTCCGAAACCTCCCCCGTGGCGACGGCCAACAAGGTCAGCGACATGCGGTTCACCGGCACGATCGGCCTGCCGCTCCCTTCCACCGAAATCGCCATACGCGACGAGGACGGCAATGATCTGCCGCTCGGTGAAGTCGGCGAGATCTGCATCAGGGGGCCGCAGGTGATGTCCGGCTACTGGAACCGCCCGGACGAGACCGGCAAGGTGATGACCAGTGACGGCTTCTTCAAATCCGGCGACATGGGCTTCATGGAAGAGAACGGCTATGTGAAGGTCGTCGACCGCAAGAAGGACATGATCCTGGTCTCCGGCTTCAACGTCTATCCCAACGAATTGGAAGAGGTCGTGGCGGCGCATCCGGGCGTACTGGAAGTCGCGGCGATCGGCGTTCCGGACGAGCATTCCGGCGAGGTGCCGAAGCTCTTCGTCGTCAAGAAGGACGCCGGCCTGACCGAGGAAACCCTGCTCGCCTACTGCAAGCAGAACCTGACCGGCTACAAGCGGCCGAAATTCATCGAGTTCCGCACCGAACTGCCCAAGACGCCGGTCGGCAAGATCCTGCGCCGGGAACTGAGGCAATAGGAGCGAGCGGCGGGCGATCCCGCGCCCGCTGGCCGAGATTGCCGGCCAGCGGCGTGCCGATGCTGATGGTCTTCATCGTCTATTGCGCTCAGGACCCGTCCGGCCGCTGGATGGCGGTGCTGCTGTCGGGCGGATCGGTCGCCGGCGACGACCGGCCCGCCAAACTAGGAGGACACCGATATGCCCCGAGCCGTTTTGCGCCATTCGCTCTGCCTGTCGCTGTCGCTTGCTGCATCGGCGGCTTTCGCCGATCAGCCGGATACGCCGGCCGTGCCGGCTGCGGCCGAAGACGTCATCATGGTGACGTACCGGTGCGAGAGCAGCCAGACCGTCATCGCCCGCTATGACAACACCGATCCGGACGCGCCGACCGCGCGGCTCCAATACAGGGGCCGCACCTTCGAGATGTACAATGTCCGTGCGGCTTCGGGCGCGCGCTACGCTACCGAGCAGGGCCTGTCGCCCGACAAGGGCCTGCAATGGTGGACCAAGGGAGATGATGCGACGCTCAGCGAGATGCTGATGGATCACACCGCGCCCGAGGCTGTCGAGATCGAGGCCTGCACGGCCGAGCCTGCGGGTTAGACTGCTTGGCGCAACCGTAACCGTTACAGCAGGCCCTGCGGCTTGTGGAGCCGGGAAAGCTTGGTATCCTGTTCGCCGGATGCGTGCCGACGGTGTTTGAGGGACATGTCGCGACAGAAATTTGAGCGATGACGGTATAGAGAGCCGGCGGCAGGTTTTCTCCGCAACATCCCTCCGGTACGGAACGACGCAGGCGGCATCTCACCTGGAGCGGAGGAAGCTGATGGCTTTGATCGACCGTCGCCGCCTTGCAGCATTCGATTTCGCCGTGGTCGCCGCCTTCCTGCCTTCGGCAACGCAGGCGGCGGACCTCACCATCGGCGGCAGCGTTTTCTATCGCGAACGCATGGCCCTATCTGATGACACCACCCTGGTGCTGCAACTGGTGGACACGACGCAAACGCCGCCCGACGTGATCGGCGAGGCTTCGGTCCATCCAACCGGCCAGGTTCCGATCGCTTTCTCTCTTGTCGTCGATGCCGCACGTCTGATGCCTGAAAAGGCGCACGGGCTCATGGCCCGCATCGAGGTCGACGGCGCGACCTGGTTCGCGAACGAAACGCCTGCGCCAATCGATGCGCAGGAGCCGGCTACACCCATATCCGTGCTGCTGGTCCGTGTAGCCGAAAAATCCGCGCCTGAAAACTCGACCGGGACAGGATCGCTCAAGGGCACAAGCTGGCGCCTGTCCAGCCTCGGGCGCGACGACACGGCCGCGGGCGTAGCTTCGACGCTTACCTTCGACGAGGAGGGCAAGATCAGCGGCAATGGCGGCTGCAACAGCTTCGGCGGCCAGGCGAGTTTCGATGGCGCGAAGCTGAAGATAAGCGACGTGTTTTCCACCATGATGGCCTGCGAACAGCCCAAGGTGAAACAGGAGGCGGCGTTTTTGGCCGCGCTGGCGAAAACCGCGTCCTACACCGTCGAGGACGGCACGCTTACCCTGCTCGACGGCTCCGGAACTGCCCTGGCCACGCTGAAGGCGGCGCCGTGAGTACAGCTGGAGAGATAGCAATTGCAAAGAGGCCGGCACGATGGTCGCGACGGCGCAACTCGGGAGAGCATCATGGCAGTGGGGGAATCCGATCGTATCGATGCGTTACTCACGGCATTGCGCGGACTGCTTATGGCGGTGGCGGCGCTGCTTGCATTCATCTATCCCGCCCAAGCGGTCAGGTTCCTTGTTCTGGCGGGCGGCGGCCTGCTGCTGATCGATGGCGCGCTCGGCCTGGCGGCGATGAAATTCTCGGGTCCGAGGACCAGCATTTTCTGGTTCGAACTCGTACGCAACGGCCTCTCGATCGCGGCCGGTCTGATCGTGCTGTTCAGTCCGGTGCTGCTCGGCATCTTCAGCCTGGGCTTCATGACGAGCCTGGTGGGATTGCTCGCCATCCTCGTCGGGATAATGGAGTTTCTATCCGGCTTCATCGGCCATGAGCGCGGCTCGAGGCTGTGGCCCGCAATGATCGGTGGAGGGCTCTACATAGTGTTCGGCCTGGCCCTGCTGTTCATTCCGCTTTCCAGCGCGGTCGTTCTAGTCCGCATCGTCACTGCGCTGATGGTCGTTTACGCGCTGCTCCTGTTCTATCGGGCCCGGGCGATGCGCGCGGCGACCAGCGCGTAAAAGCGCCTGTTCGATCGCCAGCCACGAAATCTCTGGTAGTGCCAGGCCATCCGCCCGAACATCGTCAGAGCGATGGGGGACAGTTTACTTTTTGGCCCGGAAAGGCTCGGGCGTCGGCGATGCCTCGCTGGGCCCCCTTGTGGGAGGAACGTGCCGCCTCCAGATCATTCTTATTGTTCAGAATTCCGTCGAATTGCGTATCTCAGATGCGTGACGGACGGCGACTGGACCGCGCCGGTTTGTTCAAGCTCGATCGTCCCATCGTTCAGTCGGTCGAACAGCCGTGTGCCGGCGCCGAGAAGCACGGGCACCAACTGGATGACGATCTCGTCTGCGAGCCCGGCAGCCAGATATTGCCGGGCGATGTCCGCGCCCATCACCACAATGTCCTTGTCACCCGCCGCCTCGCGCGCTTTCCTCAGCGCACTCTCAACGCCGTCACTGACGAAAATGAACGTACCGCTCTTCATGGCGAGCGGCTGGCGCTCCTCATGCGTGAGCACGAAGCTCGGAACGGGGTAGGGCGCGTCCTCCCACGGCCCGATCCCGACATCGAAAGTGCGGCGGCCGATGATCGTCGCGCCGACTCTTTGCGAAATATCCCGCGCTTTTTCCGCGTCGATTTCACTCGACGATTTGAACAGCCAGTCGTGCAGCCGCTCGCCGCCGCGTCCCATCGGCTCGTCTATGCCGACATCCGGACCGGCGACGAAGCCGTCCAGCGACATCGAAAACGACAGCACTACTTTTGTCACGAATACCTCCTCCCACATTGCGCGGCGTTTGAAGTCCGATTCAGTTGCGCTGTCGGCGAAGGCGCCGCTGTTCGGTCTGCGCTACGCATTCCAGCTCGGCCGCGCCCGGACGCGCTCGTTCCAGCGGCCGACATTGGGCAGGCCGTCAGGGATCGGCATGCCGAAGAACTCCCCCAACCACGAGACGGTCATGCCGGTGATGTCGGCGACCGAAAATTTGTCGCCGGCGATGAACGGGCGGCCGTCGGCCATTTCGCGGTCGAGCCATTCCCATTTGCGCGGCACGAGCGCGCGCTGGGTTTCCGCGAATGCCGGAAACTGCGTCAGCCTATGCTTGAAGAGTTCGGCGGTGTGCAGCGCCACGTTGCCGATCGTGCCGAATATCTCGATCTCGACGCGCCGGTTCCACATCTCGACCTTGCCCTGTTCGACCGCATTCGCGCCGAACAGCGGCGGGGTTGGATGGAGCGCCTCGAAATAACGGCAGATGGCGACGCTTTCGGTGATGACCGTGCCGTCGTCGAGTTCGAGCACCGGGATCTGGCCGAGCGAATTCAGCTTGAGGAATTCTGGCGCGCGGTGCTCCATCTCGCCGAAATCGATCCGGACCAGCGGAACTTCGAGGCCCTTTTCGGCCAGGAAGATGCGCACTCGGTAGGAGTTCGGGCCGTCGCCCTGGTGGAGTTTTATACCTTCGAGTTTCTGCATGTCGATTCTCCTCAAGCGGCCTGCCGGCCGAGTTCTACGGCGAGCGCTTCCAACAATTCGCGGCAGCCGGATTCGCGCTGCGCGGCATTGTCGTGGCCGTCCAGGAACGCGCCCTGTTCGGTGTATTTCAGCCGCGTCCCGTCGCCAGCCGGCTCGAACTCCATAGTCCCGAGCGAAGCCGAAATGCGGTTGCCGCCGATGACCATCGTGTAGGCGCTGACGATGCGGCGGTTCTCGACGATGTCGAGGTAGACCGTGTCGTTGCGGCCCTCCGGCCCGTCACCGAAGCGAAAAACGCTCGATTCGATGCCGCCCGGCCTGAAGTCCATTTCGAATTTGTCGATGTGCCAGCCCTCGCCTTCCACAAACCAGCGGCGCTTCTTTGCCGGATCTGCGCAGGCGGCGAACACCTTTTCCGGCGCCGCGTCATAGGTGCGTTCTATTGCAAAGGTGGAGTGCGTAACGGAACGATGGGTCATGGCTTTCTCCTTCAGTCTGCGCTTAACTGTTTCGGGTGGTGTGTTGTACAATTGCGGCGATGATTTCGCCCCAATCGTTCCGGTGGATCTCGTGGCCGCCGCCTTCGAGCTGGACGAGCCTCGCATCGTCAACGGCTTCGGCGAGCCCGACGCCATGCTCGACCGGAAAGATCGGGTCCGCCGTGCCATGAATGACGAGCAGCGGCGCCCTCATCTGGCGCAGGCGGCCCTTCCATTGGTCGCCGCCTCTCAGCAGGAAGTGATTGGTTGCACTGGCGAAGTTTTTCGCACGATCATAGTCGTGGGCGATAAGCCTGCGTGCATCCTCCTCGTCGTGCGGATGGGTGGTGCCGGCGAGCATTGTGCTTCCCTGGCCATGAACTCGATAACTTGCGCCCGGTCCGACCAATCGACTTCTGCGCCAGCCGACGAATGCGCCGAATAGGCGTCGGTCGTTTGCGGTAAATCGGAAGTGTCGGCTCCAACCGGCGATGTGCTGATCGCCGTCAATGAGGTAACGCGCCCCGGATACTCAAGAGCGACGTATTGAGCGATCATGCCGCCCGCCGACATGCCGACAATATGGGCCGACCGGGTTCCATAGCCATCGAGAACGCGAATGGCGTCGGCAATCATGTCATCTTCCGTATAGGGTGGCGGGCCCGGCTCGTAGGTAGTCGACAGGCCGGTGTCGCGGTTGTCGTAGCGGATAACATAGCGCTGCTGTGCGGCCAGGCGCCGGCAGAATTCCTCGGGCCACCAGAGCATTGAAGCCATCGCGCCCATGATCAAAAGCACGCGAGGATTTGCGGGGTCGCCGAACGCTTCGGTGGCGATTTCCACACCGCTGTCGCGGATCACCCGTTCACGCGAGGGCGACTTCCTCTCAGATGGTCCTGCCCTGCCATTTGGCCGGCCGGCAATGATTTCTGCGTCCGCCATCCCTCACCTCTTTCGCCATCACAAATCCGATTGCATTTTGCAATCGGTTGCACTATATGAAGACTGATGCGACAATGCAACCGGTTTTTTGGGGAATGTGAAAATGGATGCGGATCGCCGGTCGGGATGCCCGATCAATCTTTCGGTCGAGGTGTTTGGCGACAAATGGTCCTTACTGATCCTCCGCGACATGATCTTCGGCGGGAAGAGGCACTTCCGCGAGATGCTGCGTTCCGAGGAGGCGATCTCGTCCAACATTCTGGCCGACCGCCTGAAAATGCTGGTCGAGCAGGGTATGCTGACCAGGGCCGACGATCCCAGTCACAAGCAGAAAGCGATCTACAGCCTGACCGAAATGTCGATCGCGCTAGTGCCGATCATGGCGCATCTCGGCGCGTGGGGCAGCAGATGGCTGCCCGTCAGCGAGGAGTTGAGCATCCGTGCGAAACTGATGGAGGAGGGCGGACCGGCCATGTGGGAGCAGTTCATGTCCGAACTGCGCGAAGAGCATCTCGGAGAGCCGCGGGACCCCAAATATGCCGGCATGGTTCCGGTCCGCGCCAGATTGCAGGCTGCTTACGAGGAGATCGTCAGGCGCAAGACCGGCGGATCAGCTGCAGCCCGCGCCGATGCCGCGAATTGACGATCGCCTTCAGCCGCCCATGCCGCTCCGCGGCAATTTGATCAATTCGCCGAACCTTGCGCGCAGGCGATCGTCGATCGCCTTCGGCACGTGGCGCGGGAAACGCTCGGCGAGAATGCGCTTCTTCTCGGCAATGGCTCTGCTGAGTATGTCCGGCTTGCCCTTCTCGTTCCATTCCTTGGGCGAGAAGCGGTCGCCGACAGCGGGATAGAAATACTCGGTCTGCATGAGCCGCAGCGTCTGCTCGTTGCCGAGATAATGGCCGGGACCATTGAGGCAGACTTCGGCGATGGTGTCGATCGAAAGTGCGGCGTCGGTCACCTCGATGCCGCGGACGCAGCGCTGGCAGTGGCCGAGCATGTCGTTGTCGATGATCAGGCTTTCCAGGCAGAAACCCAGCAGCGAAGCGTGCATGCCGGCCGATTCATAGACGAGGTTCAGGCCGGACAGGCCGGCCATCACATTGGTGATGCCCTTTTCGTAGCCCGACTGGATGTCGGGCAGCTTGGAATCCGCCATGCCTGCCGGCGATCCGCCCGGCAGGTCGTAGAACTGCGCCATCTGCGCGCAAGCGGCGGTGAGCAGCGCCTGCTCGGCAGAGCCTCCCGACATGGCTCCGGTGCGCAGATCCGAGACGAACGGCCATGTGCCGAAGATTGCGGGGTGGCCGGGTTTCAGCGCGTTGACATAGACAAGCCCCGCCAGCACTTCGGCCACCGCCTGCACGACGGCGCCTGCAATGGCAGCCGGCGCGGTGGCGCCGGCTTGGCCGGCGGAAAGCAGCAGGATCGGGATGCCGCCTTCCACGCAGGCTTCCAGCACGCCACAGGCGTCCTCGGTGAATTTCATCGGCGGCACGACGAAGCAGTTCGAATTGGAAACGAAGGGCCGGGCGCGGAAATTCTCCTCGCCGCCGGCGATGGCGTAAAGCATTTCTAGCGCTGGCGCGACGTTCTCGCGAACAGTGAAGGACGTGCCGACATGTTTCGACGTGCCCATCACGCAGGCGTAGAGTGTGTTGAAATCCATAGCGAGCGGGTCGGGAACGTCGCGCGGCACCATCGGCCGCTGGAAGAAATGGATATTGTCCAGCCCGTCGACGATGCGCGCCGCGTCGTAGATGTCCTGCAGCAGCGATTCACGGTACTCGCGCTTTTCAACATCGACGAGATGCACGGCGGCACCCGCCGTGCCGTAATGCACGCGCTTGCCCTGGATTACCATGTCGTGCTTTGGGTCCTGCCCGCACAGCGTGAAGTTGCGCGCCGCGTTCCTGATTGTCGACATGACTAGCTCGCGCGGAAAGCGCAGGCGGCCGTCTGCGCCGAGTATCACGCCGACCCGGGTGCAGGCCTCGATGCAGCTTGGAATTGCGTTGGCGAAACCGACGGTTTCAAGCAGCGTCAGCACCGCCTCGTGGATACGCTCGAGATCGTTCTGGCCCAAAGGCTTGTACCTGCCACCCTCCAGCCCTGGCCGGATCGGCCGAACGTCATCGGCCAACGGCGCTGCGCGCATGGCGCGCCGCGCCTCCCGGCCGCCGGAACGCCGCGAACGGCTCTCCTGGCTCACATCCTGAGCGAAATCCTGCTTTTCCACGGCGATCGACATGCCGACGCTCCACATTTCCGAAGCAGGCACGGCTGGTCAAATCCCGCCGATTTTGGCTGCTTCGATGCCCCGCTTCGCGAGACTATGCAGCGGCCTTTGCCGACGTGTATGGGCCACGCCATTCCGCCGGATGTACCAGCGGGAATGGTGTGGCCCAACGATTTTGGCAGAGCTTGGAACTCGCAGATCAGGCGGCGGCGGGACGCCTTCCGGCGGCTGTTGCAAGCTCGCGTATGCCCGGCTCGATGTGCTGCAGCGAGATCGACGAAATGCCGAGCCGCATGAAGCGCGAGGGCTTGTCAGCCTGAGCGAAGAAGCGGTCGCCTGGCTCGATGATCACGCTGCGCGCCGCGGCCGCTTCGGCAAGGCTGCGCGAATCCGTTCCGCGCGGCCCTTCCAGCCAGAGCGACGCGCCGCCGGCCGAATCAGTCGAACGCCACTCCGGCAGGAAAGCGGAAATCGCATGGACCAGACGCTTCCGGCGCTCGTCGAAAGCTGCCGAAAGCCGCCGCACCAGGGCTTCGTGATGGCCGAGCGACAGGAACAGCGCGACGGCACGCTGATTGTTGGCCGGCGGGTGGCGCAGCATGAAGCGGCGCAGCGCCCGCAGTTCCGAGATCAGGCCGGCCGAGGCCACGATGTAGCCGAGCCTGAGGCCCGGCGCCAAGGTCTTCGACATCGAGCCGACATAGATGACGCGGCCCGAGCGATCGAGGCTTTTCAGCGCCTGCTGCGGCGCCTCGTCGAGCAACTGGCTGTCATAGCCGTCCTCGATGATGATCTGGTTGTGCCGGCTGGCGCGTGCGAGCAGATCCTGCCGCCGCTCGGCGGAAAGCGGCACCATGGTTGGACAATGATGGCTCGGCGTCACGAAAACGAAACCGGCGTCGGAGGGGATGGCCGAGGTGACGATGCCCGAGGCATCCACCGGCGTGGGGGTGATCTCGGCCCCGGCGAGCCTGAAGATGCTGCGCGCATCCGGATAGCCCGGATCCTCCATCGCCACCTTGGAACCCTTGCTCATCAACAGGTTGGCGAGCATGTAGAGCGCGTTCTGGGCGCCGAGCGTGATGATGATTTCGTCCGGATTGGCGAAGATGCCGCGGCGCGGAAGCAGCCGTGCCTGGATCTGCTCGATCAGCAGCGGATCGTCGCGGTCGACCATGTCAGCCGCCCAGTTGCGGATTTCCAGCACCGCCAGCGCCATGCGGTTGCACTCGCGCCATTCGGCGGTCGGAAACAGCGCCGGGTCGAACTGGCCGTAGACGAACGGGTAGGACGACTTGATCCAGTTATCCAGTTTGGCCGGGCGCGGCATGTCGCTGGCCGCGATCTGGCGGCGCGCCTTCCAGTCGATCTCATTGGCGTTGTCCGGCGTCTTCTGGTGCGGCTTGGCCGGAGTGGCCAGCACTTCGGGATTGACGAAATGGCCGCGCCGCTCGCGCGCCACCAGAAAGCCCTGGTCGACCAATTGCTGGAAGGCCAGCACCACTGTGCCGCGCGCGACGCCGAGTTTTTCGGCCAGGATGCGGCAGGACGGCAGTGGCATCGAGGCGGCGATCTGCCGGTCGAGAATGGCGGCGACAATGGCCTGACGGATTTGCGCCTGCAGGGTTTGGCCCGACTCGGCGGAGATGCGGAACAGCCCGGACCAGATCGCGGTGTCGTTTCTCTGCGGCATAGGCTTTCCCTCGTTGGACGGATTCGTCGGAATCTGAACCAAAGGATGCTACTGTTGGTCCAACCAGTTGCGCCAATCAAAATTTCTGATTGCTAGGATTTATGCCAGTGATGCATGGGCGAGTGGTGCAGGCTGGCGTGACGGATGTTTCTGTTTGTGTGAGGGCCGTGCTGAACATTCTCAAACGGCCGCAAGGTCTGTAGGGTGCAGCCGGTATGGACTTTCTGGAGTAGGGAATTGACAGATTTTCTGAAGGCGGAGTTGGCAGCGCTTCGCGACGATCGCGCGGCTGCGCCAAAGAGCATGCGCGAGGCTTTTGCCTCCGACCCGCAGCGGTTCGCAAGGTTCTCTCTGACCGACGGCGACCTGCTGCTCGACTGGTCGAAATGCGCGGTCACGCCCGCAACCATGGCTCTGCTCGAGAAACTCGCCGAGGCAGCGGGTCTCGCCGAGCGGCGCCGGGCGATGTTTGCCGGCGACAGGATCAACATCACGGAAGACCGGGCTGTCCTGCACACGGCGCTGCGAGCAGGGCCGGATGCGAAGGTCGTGCTCGGCGGTGCGGACGTGATGGGCGGCGTGCGCGCCGTGCTCGACGCCATGGAGAAGTTTTCGGATGCGGTGCGTTCCGGCGCCGCGCCTGGCGCCACCGGCCGCAAGATTACAGACATCGTCAACATAGGCATTGGCGGCTCGGATCTCGGGCCGGCGATGGCGACACTGGCGCTGGCGCCCTATCATGACGGACCGCGAGCGCACTATGTCTCCAACGTCGACGGCGCGCATATCCACGACGCGCTGAAGGGGCTCGATCCCGAGACGACGCTGTTCATCGTCGCTTCCAAGACCTTCACCACCGTCGAAACCATGACCAACGCGGCGACCGCACGGAAATGGATCGAGCAGGCGCTCGGCGCCGCCGCTGTCGGAAAGCATTTCGCTGCCGTCTCGACCGCACTCGACAAGGTCGAAAAGTTCGGCATCGCGCCCGACCGCGTCTTTGGCTTCTGGGATTGGGTCGGCGGCCGCTATTCGCTGTGGTCGGCGATCGGCCTGCCGGTGATGATAGCGGTCGGAGCGAAGCATTTCCGTGAGTTCCTGGCCGGAGCGCATGAAATGGACAGCCATTTCGCAACCGCGCCGTTGCTCAAGAACATTCCCGCAGTCATGGGCCTTATCGGCTACTGGCACCGCGTCGTCTGCGATTACCCAACTCGTGCCGTCATCCCATACGACCAGCGTCTGTCGCGGCTGCCGGCCTATTTGCAGCAGCTCGACATGGAATCGAACGGCAAGCGGGTGACCATCGACGGCGGCGCCGTCACGACGCCCACCGGTCCGGTGGTCTGGGGCGAGCCCGGCACCAACGGTCAGCACGCGTTTTTCCAATTGTTGCACCAGGGCACCGACATCATCCCGGTCGAATTCCTGGCCGCGGCCGAGGGTCACGAGCCTGAGCTTCGCCATCATCACGATCTGCTTCTGGCGAACTGCCTGGCGCAGTCGGAGGCGCTGATGCAGGGTCGCACGCTGGAGGAAGCCGAGGCGCAGATGCGGGCCAAGGGCATGACGCCTGCCGAAATCGAGAAGATCGCGCCGCATCGGGTATTCCCAGGCAACAGGCCGTCGGTGACGATCCTCTACAAAAAACTCGATCCGCATACGCTCGGCCGGCTGATCGCGCTTTACGAGCACCGCGTCTTCGTCGAGGCGCAGCTTTTCGGCATCAACGCCTTTGACCAGTGGGGCGTGGAACTCGGCAAGGAACTGGCCACCAATCTCCTGCCTGTCGTGGAGGGCACACAGGATGCCGCGAGGAGCGACGCCTCGACAGCTGGGCTCGTGCGTCATATCCACCGTCTGCGCGGGGCGGAGTAGGTGATCTTGAGCAGCATCAAAGGCATCCTGTTCGACAAGGATGGGACACTCGTCGATTTCCAGGCAACCTGGTTCGCGATCGGCGACCTTCTGGCGCTGCAGGCAGCGGCCGGCGACCGCGCCAAGGCGGACGCGCTGATGGAGGCGGCCGGCTACGATTTCGGCAAAAAGTGCTTCAAGGCCGATTCGGTGTTCGCCGCCGGCACCAATGCCGACATCGTGGCGCTCTGGTATCCGGAGGCGACCGCCGAAGACCGGCGGAAGATGACCATAGGCTTCGACCGGTTCACGGCGGAAGAGGGCGCCAAGCAGTCCGTGCCGCTGCCAGGCAGCCAGGACGCCATTACTCGCCTGCACGGCTTGGGCTTCCGGCTCGGCGTCGCCACAAACGATTCCACCGGCGGCGCGGAAAAGACGCTGCTTGAGCTCGGCGTGGCGCAGATGTTCGACGCCGCCTTCGGTTACGACGCGGTCGCCAATCCCAAGCCCGCGCCGGACGCGATCTACGCATTCTCCGATCTGACCGGCCTGAAGCCGTGGGAGATCGCCATGGTGGGCGACAATCGTCACGATCTCGAGATGGCCCGCGCCGGCGGGGCCGGGCTCGCGGTTGCGGTGCTTTCCGGCACCGGCACGCGCGAGACGCTGGCGCCGATGGCCGACGTGGTGCTGGACTCGATCGCCGATCTGCCGGGTTTTTTGGCGGCGCGGGAATTCGCCTGAGGAGCCGAATCGGCTGCTCACTCCCAAGGGAGAGAGAGGCATGCTTAGCCGGCGGCCTCGACGATCACCATGATCCTGCGCCGCCACGGCAAACTGGATGGCCCCGGTGCGGGCGAGCGGCGGGCCTTCATACGCTTCGAGCATGCCGCGCCGAACGATCTTTGGCAGATGGACTTCAAGGGCTGGTTTGGCCTTCGAGCTGCTGGACCGGAGCATCTTTGCCGATCTCGGCCAAGCTCAAGCCGCCTTTGATAGTTGGCGCGAAGTCTACAATCCTGTTTCATAACACCCATCTGTCTATGTCGTTGAAGCGAATAGGTTTTGCTGATCGGGATGCGATCTTGTGGGGTATTTGGGGTTCTGTCGCGCGCGATGAACAATCCGCTGGGCTTCCGGCCTTCCAAGTTCTGATCGCTTGAAGATCCATGGGCCATCCGGCAGGGGATGGATACCCTTGATCTCGCCGGATTCGGCGACAAGCCTGAGGGTCTTCGGTGAGACGCCGAGGAGGCGCGCCGCCTTGTTCAGATTGAGGTATGGCTCAATGCCGTCCAGCGCCGGGCGGAAGACCGGGATCTTGTGATGCGACCTGTGCGCAGTGACCCGCTTCCGTGTCCAGCGATTGCCATGCCCAGTCACCAGGCCGTTCCGGTTGAGAATGCCGGCGATCAGGTCATCGCTGGCGATCAGCACCAGTTGCCGGATGGCTGCGATGATGTCGGCGGAGGTCGCGTTGCGCTGGCCACGTCGCCGTTTCGGCAGACGCAGTTCTGTATGGACGCCGCCGATCCAATGGATCAGCAGGACGATCTCGGAGGCTTCATCATCGATATCGGCGACTACTTCTTGGATGACGGTGCGCACGACGCGCTTCTTGAGCCTGGCATCTGTCGTCGGCGCCGACCAGACGGTGCGAAGGTCTCCGGCAAGCGCAGCGATTGTCCTTTCCCACCACAGGTGACGGTTTCGGTGTCGCTGCATCATGGGCAGCGATCCTGCTTTCGATGTCACCGACATGCGCGAGGGCGCGGTTCCATCGCACCTCCAGTTCCGCCGCAACCAGCCGGTTTTCGGGATCGGCGGCGTCATATTGCCGGAAAGCCCGGTCGGCGGAGTAGAGGGCAGCTTCCAGATCGCGGCTGAGGGCGTCCCGGACCTGGTCGCGGCGACCGGCTGCCTGCGCCTCGGCCTCGGCGGCGGCAGCAATCGCGCCAGGCTCGACGACACGCAAGAGTGCTTCCTCAATCGCATCGTCGACGCGCAGCCCGCCGAAGGCGATGCAGCGCGGCTCGCCATTGTCGAGCAGGCCCCGCCAGCAGGAATAGCGCGGAATGTTGTGCTTGGCGCCCGTGTATCGCACCGTGAGCTTGCGGCCGCAGCGCCGGCAGCGGACAAGACCGGCCAGCAGCGCGTCGCCATGCTTGGGCGCTCCGTGATGCCGGCCCGTGGTCACATTGTCGCTGACCATCTTGCGGATCGCCTCTGCCCGCTCCCAACTGAGATAGCCTTCATGGCTGCCCGGGATTAAAGCAAGCCATTCCTCGCGCGTCCTGCGTCGCATACCCGTTCGAACGGCGGATGGGCCAAATCCCGGCGCAATACGAGTCTTACCATAGGCGTAGGCGCCGCCGTAGATCGGGTTCTCGATCATCCGGTGGATGGTCGCATAGTTCGGCCTGCGCCACACGACGTCGCCATTGTTGCGCCTGGCGGGCAAATCCAGCCCATGCTCGAGGAACCACATCGGGGCCTGACGGGCGCTGCCAAGTTCAGCGACCTTGTCGAACACAAGAGTGATGGCTTCCTGCACGCGGCGATCAGGATCCTTCTCGAGCCGATCGCCAATCTTCACAAAGCCGACAGGGGCTGCAACGACAAGTTCGCCGCGGCGGGCCTTCTCGTAGCGGGCCGACAACGAACGCTGGCGCAGAAGATCGAGTTCATACTCGTTGAGACTGCCCTTCAATCCCAGCAGCAGCCGATCATTGCCCTGTCGCGGTGCATAGACCGTCTCCTGGTCGATCAGCACAGTGTCGACGACGCGGCACATCTCGATGAGCTGCTGCCAGTCGCGGCTGTTGCGGGCAAATACCTCCCGTGCCGCAACCGCCCCGACCTTGCCGAGACAGACCTCGGCGACCATCCGGTCGAAACCGGCACGGGCAACGCCGCCAGCGGCCGAACGTCCGAGATCATCATCTATCGTCTCGACGCGAGACCAGCCGAGCGTCGTCAGGCGATCGCGCATCGCATATTGCAGGGCGCTGCTCTCGCGATTGTGCAGGACCTGATGGGCTGACGACTGCCGCACATACAGGATCGCCTTGCGCTCCAGATGGTGCGGCCTGATCTTCTCATGCATCATGACGCATCTCCTCCTCCCGTCCGGGAGAGCGGTCGCCGTCGACGTGATCGAGGATCAGGCTGACAATCAGCTTCGTCACTGATCGACGCGTCTCGGCGGGCAGCGCCTGCCATTGCGGCGTCTGCACCGTCTCGGCGTCGTTCAGCTTCGAGAACAGATCGAACTGGTATGTCGTGGGCTGGCGCGGCATGGACATCTCTCCGATTCGCGTCGTGAGAGCCCAATGCTGCGCCAACCTCCTGCGATTGTGATGGGGTAGCCGTGTCCCGGAGCAGTGTCGCCAGGGCGCCAAGCGCGGCAAGGTCGACATGCGGAGCAGTAGTGATACGCCAGCTCGCGCTGGGGCGCCGATCGAACATCCACGCCGGAACCTCCAACCATCGATCCAATGCCTGGCCGGAAATGCTGCAGCGAAAGACCGCTACGGCACGCTTATCGATCACTTCATGAATGTGCACCTGGCAACCCGCCCAAGGATGCCATGGATAAAGAAGCTCGCGTTGGCCGGTCCCGTGGGCGTTCCGTCGTTGAGTTGTACAACACCAAGCGGCCGCACGAGGCCATCGGCCTTCAAACCCCTGCACAACGCTACCGAGAGAGCTCCCGTTCGATGCCCGCCGCCTTGCTGCCGCCCGAATACGACGCCGAGGCTCAGGTCCGCACCGCCGACGCCAAGGGCCGCATCCACTTCGCCGGCCACAGACTGTACTGCTCCTTAGCCTTCGCCGCAAAGCGCCTGGCCCTGCGCCCAACCGACCAGGACGGCCTGTTCGAGCTGTGCTACCGTCGCCACATCCTGGCCCGCATCGACCTGCGCCAGGACAGGGTGCAACCTGTTCACCATGTCTCCGAACAGGTGTTCACCATGTCTCCGGTCTGAACAGGACGGAACCTGCCCGGGCCTGCCGCTACGTTGGCGGCAGGACGGAGGCGCCGGTTCCTCCCCACAGATCACCGTCGCGACCGGCGTTCCCGCGGGAGAAACTGCCGAGGATTATGCGCGCGGCCCGGGCATTGATGGACAAATCAGCACGCCAAGATTCTTCAAGAATCTTACACCCCATTGATCCGTAAGGCGGATTTCTTCATCTGAGCCGGAACGGGCGCGAATTTTGTCCACGTCCAAGGGGGTCGTCGCATCTTATTGACGCCATCCCGGAACCGGAGGGAAGCGGAGGTATCCGACCCATTGAGCGGCGCGGCCGGATCCTGATTTCGCACACCGCGCATCATACTATCGCAAAGACCGGGTCGGTCTCGACGATGTTCCGGCCAATAGGTCCCGGCTCGCATTTCACTTCGCTCATTTGGCCGGGATGACGATTGGAGGAACGGTTCTGCCAATCGCCACCGCTGGTGTTTTGAAAAGGCCGACGTGCAATCATCCCGGAACCGGAGCGAAGCGCCCGTCCTTCGGACTCCCCGTAAACGGGGAGGACCAAGTGCTCAGTGATTGTCCCTGGGCACGCCGCTGGTCTGGGCGACACGCTGGTATTTTACGGCGGGTTTCAGCACCATGCCGTCCGAGAACTGGTCGACCATGCTTCGCTGGATCTCCTGCCACGGCGTCTGGTGGCCGGGGAAAGGATAGCCGCCACTTTCGGCAAGCGTCTTGCGGCGGGCAACAAGCTCTTCCTCGCCGATCAGTATGTCGGCCGAGCCCTTGTTCAGATCGATGCGAACGCGATCGCCCGATTTGAGGAGCGCTAGCCCGCCGCCGACCGCCGCCTCCGGCGAGGCGTTGAGGATGGACGGGGTGCCGGAAGTGCCGGACTGGCGGCCGTCGCCAATGCAGGGCAACGAATAGATGCCGCGCTTGATGAGATAGGCGGGCGGCTGCATGTTGACGACTTCCGCGCCGCCGGGATAGCCGACCGGCCCCGCCCCGCGCATGAACAGGATGCAATGCTCGTCAATGTTCTCGGCCGGATCGTCAATGCGCGCGTGGTAATCCTCCGGTCCGTCGAACACGACCGCCCTGCCCTCGAAAGCCTCCGGGTCGCGCGGATTGGAGAGATAGCGATCGCGAAACTCCTTCGAGATGACGCTGGTCTTCATGATGGCGGAATCGAAGAGATTGCCCTTCAGATTGATGAAACCAGCATCGCGCATCAGCGGATCGGCGGCAGGCCGGATAACCTCGTGGTTAAGGTTTTCGACGTCCCGGCAATTGTCGCCGATCGAGGCGCCGTTGACCGTGAGTGCAGCGGGATGCGGCAGCAGGCCGGCCTTCATCAGTTCCATCACCACGGCCGGCACGCCGCCGGCATGGTGATAGTCCTCGCCGAGATATTCGCCGGCCGGCTGGAGATTGACGAGCAGCGGAATGCGGTAGCCGATCGCCTGCCAGTCGTCATTGTCAAGCTTGACGCCGAGATGGCGAGCGATGGCGTTCAGATGGATCGGTGCGTTGGTGGAGCCGCCGATCGCCGAATTGACGACGATGGCGTTTTCGAAGGCCTCGCGGGTCATGATGTCGGAGGGCTTCAGGTCCTCGTGCACCATTGCGACGATGCGTTTTCCCGTCTCGTAGGCGATCTGGCCGCGCTCGCGATAGGGCGCGGGAATTGCGGCGGAACCGGGAAGCTGCATGCCGAGCGCTTCGGCCAGCGAATTCATCGTCGTTGCGGTGCCCATCGTGTTGCAGTAGCCGACCGAGGGAGCAGAGGAGGCGACGATATCCATGAACTCGTCATAGCCGATTTCGCCAGCCGACAGGCGCTGGCGCGATTCCCAGACGATAGTGCCTGAACCGGTGCGCTTGCCTTTGTGCCAGCCATTGAGCATGGGGCCGACGGACAGCGCGATAGCCGGGATGTTGACGGTGGCGGCCGCCATCAGCATTGCGGGCGTCGTCTTATCGCAGCCGACGGTGAGCACGACGCCGTCGAGCGGGTAGCCATAGAGCACCTCGACGAGGCTGAGATAGGCGAGGTTGCGATCGAGCGCCGCCGTGGGGCGCTTGCCGGTCTCCTGGATCGGATGGCAGGGGAATTCGAAGGGAATTCCGCCGGCCGAAACGATGCCCTCGCGCACGCGCTTGGCGAGTTCGAGATGATGGCGGTTGCAGGGCGACAGGTCCGAACCGGTCTGGGCGATGCCGATCAGCGGCTTGCCGGATTGAAGTTCGGCGCGGGTCAGCCCGTAGTTCAGGTAGCGCTCGAGGTAGAGCGCGGTCATGCCGGGATTGTCGGGATTGTCGAACCACTCCTGCGAGCGGAATTTCTTTTTCGTCGTCGGGCCAGCCATGACATTCTCCGGAAATCAGTTCCGCAATCGATATGACAACGCTTCCACAGCGGCAAGAGCCATCGGCTGGGCCAGCGGGCGTATTTGTCGTTTTTGTCGGACAAATAGCCGCATGGCAAAGCGCCCCCCGCCGCAGCGGCCATGGACAGAAGCCCGACGCTGCGCTACGCCTCTCGGCGGCTTGCTAAGGAGGGTTTCATGTCTTTGGTCATCGAGGGCGAGGAGAGGATTTCGGCGCCTATCCACAAGGTCTGGGAAGCGCTGAACGATGCGGATGTGCTGAGAGCCAGCATTCCGGGATGCCAGAGCCTGGAAAAGAAATCCGACAGCGAATTGGCGGCGACCGTGGTGCTGAAGATCGGGCCGATCAAGGCGACGTTTGCCGGTGGGGTGACGCTCGCCAATCTCAACCCGCCGCATTCCTACACGATCTCCGGCGAGGGCAAGGGTGGCGTAGCCGGCTTCGCCAAGGGCGCCGCCGACGTGAGGCTCGTCGAAGACGGCCCGGGCACGACGGTGCTGACCTACGAGGCCAAGGCCGATGTCGGCGGCAAGATCGCGCAGCTCGGCAGCCGGCTGATCCAGTCGACCTCGAAGAAACTGGCGGGGCAGTTTTTCGCGACGTTCAATGAAAAGGTGAGCGGGGGTTGAGGCGCTTTTCCGCCCCCTTGAGGGGAAGGTAATCGCGATTATTCGAATACGATGCTCGGCGCGGAAGCATCGGCGGCTGTGCGCTCCTCGGTCACCCGGTCCCAGACCTTGCTGGCGATGCCGCGATATATCCTGGCTTCGGGTCCCTCAGGATTGGACACCACGACCGGCGATCCGGAATCCGACGTCTCGCGGATTTCCATCTGCAGCGGCACTTCGCCGAGGAAAGTGACGCCGAGGCGCTCGGCTTCCTTGCGCGCGCCGCCATGGCCGAAGATGTCGTAGCGCTTGCCGGTGTCGGGAGCGACGAAGTAGCTCATATTTTCGACGATGCCGAGGAGCGGCACGTCGACCTTCTTGAACATGTTCAAGCCCTTGCGCGCATCGATCAGCGCAAGATCCTGCGGCGTCGAGACGATGACGGCGCCGGCCAGCGGCACCTGCTGCGCCATGGTGAGTTGGGCGTCGCCGGTGCCGGGCGGCATGTCGACCACCAGAATGTCGAGTTCGCCCCATTCGACCTCGCGCAGCATCTGGGTCAGCGCCGACATGACCATCGGCCCGCGCCATATCATCGGGGTTTCCTCGTCGACGAGAAAACCCATCGACATGACCTTCAGGCCGTATTTCTCCATCGGCTTCAGGACCTTGCCGTCGACGGTCTGCGGGCGGCCATGGAGATTGAGAAGCCGCGGCATGGAAGGGCCGTAAATGTCGGCGTCGAGCACGCCGACCTTGAGCCCGTTGGCCAGAAGCCCGAGTGCGATGTTGATGGCCGTGGTCGATTTGCCGACGCCGCCCTTGCCGGACGCGACGGCAATGATCGCGCCGACGCCCGGCACGCCGCGCTTGCCCTGGCTGTGGGAGGCCGGCGCGTGCGGAGCAGGCCTCGGCGTCGTGGTAGCGGAGTGGCGCGGAGCGGGCGCTGCCGGCCTTGGCGGGGCGGGTCGCGGTGGCACCGGCGCTTCCATGCCGCCGCCCTTTTTCTCCGCGGTCAGCGCCACCATGGCGCCCGCGACGCCCGGCATCGCCTTGACCACGCGCTCGGCGGCGGCGCGCAGCGGCTCCATCTCCCTGGCGCGCTCGGCCGGCACGGTGATCGAGAAGAAAACCTTGGAATCGGCGATGAAGATGTCGGAGACCAGGCCGAGATCGACGATATTGCCGGTGAAGTCCGGCCCGTTGACGGTCCTGAGGCGCTCGATGACGGCTTCCTTGGTGACGGGCATCTCTCGGCTCTTTCTGTTCTCTGTTGGGGTTCAGATAATGCAGTTTGGGGAGAGAACCAAGCGCCATGGCTGCATCGGCCCCTGCGGGAACATTTCGCGGGCGGCGTCCGTTGGGCCATGACAGGCGCGAGCAACGGATATCGCGCCGCAAACAATTCCGGAACAGGAGCATGTCATGACCGGCAGGAAGACGCATGAGCAGCAGGTGCGCATCATCGAGGAACGGGAAAACACAAAGAACGCCGGCAAGGATTTCGACGCCGAAGCCGAACTTAAGAAATCGAAGCAGGAGCGGGAAGCCTATCGCAAGGGCGCAAATTTGCGGACGGATGCGCCGAACCTCGTCGATCCCGACGACCGCAACACACTGCGCGGCGAAAATCAGGAAAGCGAACACCACAAGCAACGCGCCGACGATTGAGCCGCCTTGCCGCGCAGCGTCAGCCGAGAGAATTATAGCCTGGGTGTCGGAATGGGCGCACGCCGAACGTCCTTGGCATAGCAATTGATGTTCACAGGAGGCGACCATGCTTGGAAACAGGAATGCGACGGCAAACATCGCGGTGAAGGATCTGGCGAAGGCCGGCGACTTTTACGAAAACACGCTCGGACTGAAGCCGGTCGGCCGGGAAGGCGAGGAGGTGATCGTGTTCGCCAGCGGCGATACGCTGATCAACGTCTACCGCTCCGAATTCGCCGGCACCAACAAAGCGACGGCGGTGACCTGGACGGTCGGCGCCGACATAGGGAAGATCGTCAAGGCGCTGGAGGACAAGGGCGTTCCGTTCGAGCATTATGAATGGCCGGGCGTCACCATGGACGGCCACATCCACGTCCATGGCGACATGAAGGTCGCGTGGTTCAAGGACCCCGAGGGCAACATCCTGAACCTGATCAACAAGTAGGTGGCGGCTGCTTTCTCCCTTCAACACGGGGGAGATCGAAGCTACACCGCCCGCTTCCAGCCCTTCCTGATGTGCTCGTAGCCCTCGCGGTACACCGCCTCGGGGCTTTCGGCGAAGTCGCGCCAGACTTTCGTCGCGGCGGCGAGGTCCTTCAGGCCGCGGCCGAAGGCTTCGATGGTCAGCCAGCCGTCATAGCCGCTGCCGCGAATCGCCGAAAAAGTCTTTTTCCACGGTACGTTGCCACGGCCGGGCACGCCGCGGTCGTTCTCCGAAATGTGGACATGGACGATGTGGTTCGTGTGCTTGGTGAACGCCGCGATCGGGTCGGCTTCCTCAATATTGCAGTGGAACGTGTCGTACATCGCCTTGACGTTTTCATGAGCAATTTCATCGAGATGCGCGCATAAATCGTCCATTGTGTTGACGAGATAGCATTCGAAGCGGTTGAGCGCTTCCAGGCCGATGATCACGCCTTTTTTCGCGGCATGGTCGCCGATGGCGCGCTGGGACGAGACGGAGCGCTTTTTCTCGGCTCTGGTCGGACCAGTTCCCGAAAAATGCCCGAGCGTCGAATGCAGCGGACCCGAAAGCCTGTCGGCGCCGAGCGCGGAAGCGCAGTCGATCGCCCATTTCATGTAATTTATGCCCACCTTGCGGGCGGCGGCGTCGCCGATCAGGTTCATGGCCGGATCGCCCATCGCCGAAACGGCGGTCCGCTCCAGGCCGATGCGGTCGAGCATCTCGCCGAGGCGCTTGTAGTCGTCGGGCGTTCCCTCGAAAATCGGTATCTCGACGCCGTCATAGCCCGTCGTCTTAATGTCCTTCAGCAGCTTTTCGTGCTTCCCAGTGACGTTGGTCGTCCACAGGAACATGCAGAAGCCGATTTTCATTCTGTCTCCCCTCCCCGGCGGCCGCTCTTCCTGACGGCGACCGGGGCCAATCTAGCGGGGAAAATCTGGTAGGACCAGATAGGGAGGAATGAAAATCGTCACCGGCGCCCGGCCGGGTCCCCGCTGCCTTCGGCAGCGTCCCGGCGTTCGCTTGCAACCGGCTGCCAGCCGGCCCTCCGCTATGGCTCCGGGCGTTCGTCGCTCGAAAAGCCAAATCGTTGGCTTTTCGTCCGCTGCGCGGACCGCTCCTCACCCATGCGCGATCATGACATGCCGGACGGCGGTGTAGTCCTCCAACGCGTAGAGCGACATGTCCTTGCCGTAGCCGGACTGCTTCAGCCCGCCATGCGGCATCTCGTTGGTCAGCATGAAATGCGTGTTGATCCAGGTGCAGCCATACTGCAGGCGGGCGGCTGTCGCCATGGCGCGCGACACGTCCTTGGTCCAGACCGAGGAGGCGAGGCCGTAATCGCTGTCATTTGCCCAGTCGACGGCTTGGTCGACATCGGAGAAGCGCGTCACCGAAACTACCGGACCGAACACTTCGCGGCGGACGATCTCGTCTTCCTGCAGCGCGCCGGCAACGACCGTCGGCTGGTAGAAGAAGCCGCCGCCCTCGCCCGGCCCGCCGCCGGTGGTGATCTCGATATGCTTCAGTTCGGAGGCGCGCTCGACGAAGCTCGCGACGCGGTCGCGCTGGCGCTGGGAGATCAGCGGCCCGATCTCGTTCTCCGTATCGTCGGGCTGGTTGAATTTTACGGTGGAGACGGCTGACGAAAGATCGGCGACGAGCCGGTCGTAGATTTTCGCGCCGGCATAGATGCGGCAGGCCGCGGTGCAGTCCTGTCCGGCATTGTAATAGCCGAAGGCCCGCAGGCCATTGACCACCGCATCGAGGTCGGCGTCGTCGAAGACGATGACCGGCGCCTTGCCGCCGAGCTCCAGATGGGTGCGCTTGACCGATTTGGCTGCAGCCTGCAGCACCTTCTTGCCGGTGGCGACGTCCCCGGTGATCGAGATCATGTTGATCTTCGGATGGTTGATCAAGGCATTGCCGACGCTTTCGCCGCGCCCGAGTACGACATTGACCACGCCTTCGGGCAGGATCTCGGCGAGAATCCTGGCCAGTTTCAGCGCCGTCAGCGGCGTCTGCTCGGACGGCTTGAACACCACCGTGTTGCCGCCGCCGATCGCCGGCGCGAGTTTCCAGGCCATCATCATCAGCGGGTAGTTCCAGGGCGCGATCGAGGCCACGACGCCGATTGGATCGCGACGGATCATCGAGGTGTGGCCGGTCAGATATTCACCCGCGACGGCGCCGGGCATCGAGCGCACCGCGCCGGCGAAGAAGCGCCAGCAATCGACGATGGCCGGTATCTCGTCATTGAGCACCGCGTTTATCGGCTTGCCGCAGTTAAGCGCCTCGAGCTTGGCGAACTCCTCGGCGTCGGCCTCGATGCGGTCGGCGATCTTCAGCAGATAGCCCGAGCGCTGCGCCGGCGTGGTGCGCGACCATGTCGCGAACGCCTTTTCGGCGGCTGCCACCGCCGCCTCGATCTGAGCCTGCGACGCCTCGGGCACGCCAAGCACGGTCTCGCCGGTCTTGGGGTTCAGGATCGGCTCTTCGGTCTCGGTGCCCTTCTCGAACCGCGAACCGATCAGCATCTCAGTGTACATTTTATCTTCCTCCTAAGAGTTATTCGGTGCGTCCTTCGAGGCTCGCCCCTTCGACATTTTCATTTGAGCGCCACACGCCGGGCGGGCTCGCACCTCAGGGTGAGGCAGGACGTGCCCGTCTGTGCGACGTCGAGGTCGGCCCAGCAAATTGCGTTGCGTACGCTGGTTCAGGATCGGTGCGACACCGGCGGCGAGCCTTTCAGGCACGCCCGCCCTCATCCTGAGGTGCGAGCCCGCGCAACCTTGCGATATTAGACGCCTGACTTTCACGGACGAGCCTCGAAGGACGCACGACATCACTTTCCACCTCCCGCGATCTGGTCGCCGTCACGGGTGAGGTAATAGGCGGCGAGGATGGGCAGCAGTGTCACCAGCACCACGACCATGGCAACCACATTGGTGACCGGGCGCTGACGCGGCCGAACAAGTTCCTCGAGCATCCAGATCGGCAGCGTCTGCTGCTGGCCGGCGGTAAAGGTGGTGACGATGACCTCGTCGAAGGACAGCGCGAAGGCCAGCATGCCGCCGGCGAGCAGCGCCGTGCCGATGTTGGGTAGGATCACATGGCGGAAGGTCTGGAAGCCGTCGGCTCCGAGATCCATCGACGCCTCGATCAGCGAGCCGGACATGCGGCGGAAGCGCGCGACGGAGTTGTTGTAGACCACGACCACGCAGAAGGTGGCGTGGCCGAGAATGATCGTCCAGAACGAGAATGGGATTTCAGCGAGGTTGAAGGCCGAGCGCAGCGCGATGCCGGTGATGATGCCGGGCAGCGCGATCGGCAGGATGACCAGCAGCGAGATCGTCTCGCGGCCGAAGAATTTTGACTGGCTGACGGCTGCGGCGCAGAGCGTGCCGAGCACCAGGGCGATGGCCGTGGAAATGGCGGCGACCTGCACAGACAACGTCAGCGCCTGCCAGACGTCCGGACGGTTCCACGCCACGGCGAACCATTGCATGGTGAAGCCTGGCGGCGGCCACTGATAGGATTTTTCCTCGGTAGTGAAGGCATAGACGAAGATCAGGAGCAACGGCAGATGCAGGAATAGCAGGCCTGCGGCGGCAGCGATCTTGAGGCCGAGAGGAGCGGATTGCGAGCGGTCAGAGCGCATGGGACATCTCCGCCGGGGACAGTTTTCTTTTTTCCGCCCGCGCGAGTTCTCCACCGCAGAGCCCTTCTGCGGAAAGAAAGTAAACTGTCCCCTGAGCCTCACAGCGCATCGAACGCTCCCATGCGCTTTGCGCCCCAGAGATAGAAGCCCATCACCACGATCGGAACGATCGTGAAGGCAGCGGCGAGCGGGATGTTGCCCGCGGTACCCTGATGCGCGTAGACAGCTTGGCCTATGAACAGGCGCGACGTGCCGATGATCTGCGGGACGATGTAGTCGCCGAGCGTCAGCGAAAAGGTGAAGATCGAGCCGGCGACGATGCCGGGCAGCGCCAGCGGGAGCAGCACGTTGCGGAACGTCTGAGCGGGCGAGGCGCCAAGGTCGGAAGACGCCTCGATGAGGCTTCCCGGCACGCGCTCCAGCGCAGCCTGGATGGGCAGCACCATGAAAGGAAGCCAGACATAGACGAAGACGATGAAGGTGCCGGTGGCTGAAACCGAGAGCGAGTTGCCACCTACTATGGGAACGGAGAGCCAGGCGTCGATCAGCCACATCAGGTGCAGTTTTCCAAACAGCCAGGTGAGAATGCCTTCCTTGGCTAGGATCAGCTTCCAGGCGTAGATCTTGACCAGATAGCTCGACCACAGCGGCAGCATGATGCCGAGATAGAACAGCGCCTTCCATTTGCCGCGCGCATAACGGGCCGCGTAGTAGGCGATTGGAAAGGCGATGATTGCCGAACCGATCGTGACCACGGCCGCCATGGTGACCGTGCGGACGATGATGTCGAGATTGGCCGGCAGGAACAGCTCGCCATAGGTCTTCAGCGTGAGCTCGCGGTTGATCAGGCCGGAGAACTCGTCGATCGAAAAGAAGCTCTGCAGCAGCAGCGCGAAAAGCGAGCCGAGATAGACGATGCCGAGCCACAGGACCGGCGGCGCCAGCATCAGGAAGAGGAGCAGGCGCGGCCGGCACCAGAACAGGTCGGAGAGCGCGCCGACAACGCCGCCACGGCTCGGCAGGATGGCGACCGACCGCGCAGCCGCTGGCAACGTCGCGTCTACGCTCATTGCGGCCCTTCCATCAGATGCAGATCCGACGCCAGCCAGTGCAGCGAGACGGCAGCGCCGTTCTCGGGCAGCGGCTGGCCGGCCGGCATGACGACCTGAAGGCGCAGCCCGTCGGTCTCGACAGTGATGCGGTTGGTGGCGCCGAGAAAGCTGCACGACAGCACCGAGCCGACGAGCCCCTGCCCGGCTGCTTCGCCGATCCTGATCTTTTCCGGCCGCAGGCTAGCCCAGCGCGGCTGGCCGCCATGTAGCTTGACGAAATCGGGCGGCAGCACATTGGACGAGCCGACGAAATCGGCGACAAAGCGCGAGCGCGGCCGTTCGTAGATTTCCTGCGGTGTGCCGATCTGCCTGATGCGGCCTTCATGGAAAACGGCGACGCGGTCGGCCATGGACAGCGCCTCGCCCTGATCGTGGGTGACGAAGACGAAGGTGATGCCAAGCGTCTTCTGCAGCGCCTTCAGCTCTTCCTGCATGTTTTCGCGCAGCTTCAGGTCGAGCGCGCCGAGCGGCTCGTCGAGAAGCAGGACCTTCGGCTTGTTTACCAGCGCTCGGGCAAGCGCGACGCGCTGCCTCTGGCCGCCTGAAAGCTGGCCCGGACGACGGGCGCCATAGCCGGGGAGTTGCACCAGGCGCAGCGCCCCCTCGGCGGCCGAAGCGCGCTCGGCCTTGCCGACGCCCCTGACCATCAGCCCGTAGGCGACATTGTCCAGCACGTTCAGATGCGGAAACAGCGCGTAGTCCTGGAACACGGTGTTGACGTTGCGGCGGTAGGGCGGGACGCCTTCGGCGCGCTCGCCGAATATCTCGATGCTGCCTTCGGTCGGCTGCTCGAAACCGGCGATGAGGCGCAGGCAGGTGGTCTTGCCCGAACCGGATGGGCCGAGCATCGCGAAGAATTCTCCAGCCCTGATGTCGATGTCGACCGCATCCACGGCGCGGACCGCGCCGAAATGGCGGGAGACTTGTCGGAAGGAGACGGCGGTGGTCATTGGTGAAGCCATCCGAGGGGTGGATTCCGTTTCGATGCCGGCGCTGCCGGCACCTTCTCCCCGTGTACTGACGGGGAGAAGGGAGGCTGGCCACAACGCTGGCGACCCCCTCTCCCCGTCATTCACGGGGAGAGGGTAAGGGTGAGGGGCGGCGCGATGCCAGGTGAACAGGCTACCAGTTCACCGCCCGCCGATGACGCCGATGTAATCCGACACCCAGCGATAGTAGGGCACGCATTCATCGTTCTGGCTGGCGCATTTCGAGGTCGGCGTCGTCCAGAACTTGACCTGCTCGAAATCGTCGAAGCCGTTGGTCGTGCAGGTTTCCTTGGTCATCATGCCGCGGCCGTCGGTGCACGCTGCCGGAACCGACGGATTAGCGCCGAACCAAACCCCGAGATCGCTCTGCAGGTTGGACGAAAGCGAATGCTCCATCCACATGTAGGAGCAGTTCGGATTGGCCGAATCCACGTGCATCATGGTGGTGTCGGCCCACCCGGTGACGCCCTCCTCGGGAAACACCGAGGCGACCGGCTGCTTTTCGCCCTTGAGCAGGTTGACCTGGAACGGCCACGAGCCGGATGCGACCACGCCTTCGTTCTTGAAGTCGTCGATCTGGATGAAGGCGTCGTGCCAGTAGCGGCCGATGAGCTGGCGCTGCTGGCGCAAGAGGTCGAGCGCCGCCTTGTACTGTTCTTCCTTCAGTTCGTAGGGGCTCTTGATGCCGAGTTCCGGCTTGTGCGTCATCAGATAGAGCGCCGCATCGGCGATGTGGATCGGCCCGTCATAGGCCTGCACCCTGCCCTTGTTGGACTTGCCGTCGGGAAGGTTCGTCTCCTCGAACACCACGCTCCAGCTCTTGGGCGCTTCCTTGAAGACGTTGGTGTTGTACATCAAAACGTTCGGGCCCCACATATAGGGTACGCCGTAATGGACGCCGTCGACCGTGTGCCAGGGCGCGTCCTTCAGGCGATCGTCGATGGTTCCCCAGCTCTTGATCAGGTCGATGTTGATCGGCTGCACGCGCTTGCCGGCGATCAGGCGCAGCGAGGCGTCACCCGAGGCCGTGACGAGGTCGAAGCCGCCCTCGTTCATCAGCGCAACCATTTCGTCGGAGGTGTTGGCAGTCTTGACGTTGACCTTGCAGCCAGTCGCCTCCTCGAATTTGGTCACCCAGTCGAAGTTCTTGTCGGTCTCGCCGCGCTCGATGTAGCCGGCCCAGGCGACGATGTTGACCTGCCCCTCGCCTTCGCCGATCTCCTTGACCTGGGCCATTGCCTGGCCGGAGAAGCTCAATGCGACAGTCAGCGCGGTGCAGGATTTCAGGAACGATTTCATGACGGTTCTCCCATTGGCGGGGCCGCTCTCCAGAGGCGGCGTTATCCCGGCAATGCCAAGGTGACCGGAATATCGCACGTTCGCAAATTCATTTGTCAGAACGTCGATATCGGTTTTTCCGATAGGTGCAGGACTAGGGGACAGTTTACTTCTTTCCGCAGAAGGCCGAGACGCTTCAGGGTTCGCGCAGGCGGAAAAAAGTAAACTGTCCCCAGCAGCAGTTACGGACGCTGGCGGACGGAGCGCTGTCCTTGCGCCATACCGATGAAATCGCGGGCGGCTTGCGGCAGGCTGGAGCCGCGACGCCAGACCATGCCGACCTGCACCACCGGGAGCGCGCCGGAAATATCGCGGGATTCGATGCGGTCGCCTTCCAGCGACCACGGCCGGTAAACGAGATCAGGCAGGAGCGCGACGCCGGCGCCGGTGGCAACCAGGCTGCGCACGGCCTCGACCGAGCGGGTGCGGAAGGCGACGTGCGGGCGCGCGCCGAGCGCCACCAGAAGCTTGCCGGTGTTTTCCTCGATCTCGTCGACGGTCAGCATGATCAAGGGCTCGGCGGCGATGTCGTTGATGCCGATGATGTCGGCGCCGGCAAGGTGATGGCCGAGCGGCAGCCATAGGCGGTAGGGCGAGACTTCGAGGATTTCGGCCTGCAGCGCCATGCGGTCACGCAGGTTGGAGATGACCATCACCGCAACGTCGAGTTCGCCGCCGACCAGAAGGTGCTCGAGATAGTCGCCATTGTCCTCTATCGCGGTGACCTCGACACCGGGAAAGGCGCGGCGGTAGCGGGCGAGCAGATCGGAAAGCACGTAGCCTGCGACCAGCGAGGTCACGCCGAGCTGCAGACGCCCACCCGCCCGCTCCTGTTCCTGCGAAAACGTCCGCCGCGCATCCGACACGTCGGCAAGAATCTTGGTGGCGTGGCGCAGGAACTGGTGGCCCTTGTGAGTGATGTTGAGCCCGCGCGGATGGCGCTCGAAGAGTTCGACGCCGAGATCGCTTTCGAGTTCCTTGATCGCTTCGGTGACCGAGGATTGCGAGATCGACAGGTTCTGCGCGGCGCGCGAAACGGTGCCCTGCTCGGCCACGGCGACGAAGAACTGCAACTGCCTGATGGTGAACGCCATGGCGCGAATAGACACGCTGGCGCGGGCGTTGGGAAGTGGCGGCTTGACGGCCGGACTATTCGTAACTAATTTAGTTACATGAAACGAAACAGTAAGTTTTCCTCCGCGTTGCACATGCTCGTCCACATGGCCGAGGCGGGCGGGCGGGCGCTAACCTCGGAAGAGCTCTCGTCCTTCATCCACACCAATCCGGTCGTCGTGCGGCGCACCATCGCGGGCCTGCGCGAAGCGGGCATCGTCGCCTCCTCGCGCGGGCATGGCGGGGGATGGCAGCTCGGCCGCGCACCGGACCAGATCTCGCTGGCCGAGATCAGTTCGGCACTCGGCGAGACGCTTTTGCCGTTCAGCACCGAGCCGGAAAGCCCCGGCTGCCTGGTCGAGCAAGCGGTGATCGCGGCGCTGGAGGATTTTCGTGCGGAGGCAGAGCGGCTGCTCGCCGAAAGGCTCGGCCGGATCATGCTTGCCGATCTGGCGGCCGATTTTCGCCGCCGCTACGACGAAACTGGAGTAACCAGCCATGCAGTATGATCTGATCGTGGTGGGCGGCAGCTTCGCCGGCCTCTCCGCCGCAACTCAGGTGGCGAGGGCGCGCCGGCGTGTGCTGGTCATCGACGGCGGGAAGCCGCGCAACCGCTTCGCGGTCCACTCTCACGGCTTTCTCGGACAGGATGGCCGAACGCCGGCTGAAATCCTGGGCGAAGCCAGGCGGCAACTGCTCGCCTACCCGACTGTGACGATGGTCGATGAATATGCGGAGAAGGCCGAGGCGGCGAACGATGGTTTTGTAGTCGCGCTGGAAGACGGCAAAACGTTCGAAGGAGCGCGGCTGCTGCTCGCGACCGGCGTGCGCGACACGCTGCCGGACATTCCCGGCCTGCAGGAGCAGTGGGGCAAGACAGTGCTGCACTGCCCCTATTGCCATGGCTACGAGGCCGCGGGTGGACCGCTCGGCGTGCTGGCCGTTGGCGCTGTGTCGATGCACCAGGCGCTACTCATTCCCGATTGGGGCGACGTGACGCTTTTCACTAACGACGCCTTTGAACCGGATGCGGAGCAGATGCGGGCGCTCGAGGCGCGCCGCGTGAAATTGGAGCGCGCGCGCATTGCTGCTTGCGAGGCAGATGGCGCGGACGAATTGGTGATGGTCCTCGATGATGGGCGCACGGTCCGGGTCAAGGCGCTGTTCACCGCGCCGCGGACCAGCATGGCGAGCCCGCTTGCCGAACAACTGGGCTGCACTTTTACCGAGGGCGGGCTTGGACCGATCATCAAGGTCGATGAACTGCAGCAGACGAGCGTTCCCGGCGTCTATGCCGCTGGCGATGCCGCCCGCTCGATGACCAACATCGCCTTCGCGGTTTCCGACGGCGCGTTCGCCGGCGTGGCGGCGCACCGGTCGCTGATTTGGGACAGCCTTTAGCCCGCCGCCGCTTGCTGGCCACCGGCGATGGTGAGCCTGGCGCCGGCTTCGCCAAGGGCGGCGGCGATGTCGCGCGGCGGTATACGGTCGGTGACCAGTTCGTGGAAGCCCGAGAAGCTGCAGACCTTGACCAGGCCCTGGCGGCCGAACTTGCTGTGGTCGGTCGCCACCACCGCCCGGATGCCGCGGGAAACCACCATGCGCGCGAACTCCGCCTCATCGAGATCGTAGTCCATGATGCCGGTGGAGGCGTCGACGGCGCCCGCCGTGACGACGGCGTGGTTGACGCTGAAGCGGCTGACGAACTCGATGGCCGAGGCGCCGAAGGCAGCGCCGGAATCGCTGCGCAACTCGCCGCCGGCCATATAGACCTTGTTGCCGTTGACGGTGGCAAGGGTGCGGGCGATGTCGGACGAGTTGGTGACCACGGTCAGCCGTCTGTGGCCGAGCAGTTCGCGGGCGAGAAAGCTGGTCGTGGTGCCAGTGTCCAGCATGACGGATTCGCCGTCGCGGATGGTCGTGGCGACATGTTTGGCGATGGCACGCTTGGCGTCGGCGTTCTCGCGCATGCGGCGTTCGAACGGCGCTTCGCCGGCAAGCGAAGGCAGGCCGATCGCGCCGTGCATCTTCAGCACCGAGCCGTCATTGGTGAGCGGCTTGACGTCGCGACGCACCGTTTCCAGCGAGACGTCGAGCTTGGCGGCGAGATCGGCAATGCTGATCGTGCCTTCCTCGCGCACTAGCCTGAGAATTTCGCCATGCCGTTTCGAGTGGTTCATTGCTTCGGGATCCTGCCGGAATGCCGCAATCAATGACCGGTTTAGAAAACCCGGGCGTTCAATGCAAACAAAGGCTGGACAAAGCGGTCAAAAAGACAGGAATAACCACAGCATTGCGTTGACAAGCCGTGTCGCCCCGCCTGACATTGCCGCCGGACCGCAGCGCCGAATGCGGCCTAGAGCTGATCTATTCCGATCGAATCGGAATGGGGCTCTAACTGTTTGTTTAGCCGCATGATCTTGTCCGAAAGTCTGCAACTTTTCGGGATCATGCTCTAAGCGTGTGCGAGGGCAGAGTGAGGAACAACGAACACCGTATCCGCGCCCTGCCCCTGTGGAAAGGCGGCATCGCGATCGAGCCGCTGCACGGCGGCATCAGCAATGAGAGCTACCTGGTGACCGACGGCGCAGGCCGGCATGTCGTGCGCTTCGGCAGGGATTTTCCATTCCACCATGTTTCGCGCGAACGCGAGATCATGACCGCGCGCGCCGCCCATGCCGCCGGCTTCGCGCCGGAGGTAATCTATGCCGAGCCGGGCATCATGGTCACTGCCTTCATCGGCGCGAAAACCTACGGGGCGAAGGACGTGCGGGCGAACCGCGAGCGCATCGCGGTCATGCTGCGGCGCTTCCACCAGGAGATGCCGCGCCATGTGTCCGGCGCAGGATTCATGTTCTGGGTCTTCCACGTCATCCGCGACTATGCCCGCACCCTGGAGGCCGGGGGCAGCCGCATGGCTTCGGAAATCCCGGGCTATCTGGCGCTCGCCGAGGAACTGGAGCAGGCGCAGACGGCGCTGCCGGTGATCTTCGGCCACAATGATCTTCTGCCCGCCAACATACTCGAGGACGGCGCGCGGCTGTGGCTGATCGACTTCGAATATGCCGGCTTCTCCACAGCCATGTTCGACCTCGCCGGCGCTGCCTCGAATGCCGGCATGACCGAACAGGAATCGGAAGAGTTTCTCGCCACATATTTCGGCGGCGAGCCCACGACCGACCTGCTTCGCTCCCATGCGGCCATGCAATGCGCCTCGCTCCTGCGTGAGGCGATGTGGAGCATGGTCTCGGAACTGCACCTTGCCGCGCCCGGCGTCGACTATGTCGCCTATACGGCCGAGAACCTGTCACGCCTCACTGAGGCGCTCGACCAATATCGCTCGACCTACGGAAAATCCTGAACATGACCCTGCCAACCCACGCCCGGATCGTCGTCATCGGCGGCGGCATTATCGGTTGCTCGACCGCCTATCACCTGGCGCGCGACCATAAGGCGGATGTCGTGCTGCTGGAGCAGGGCAAGCTGACCTCCGGCTCGACCTGGCATGCGGCGGGCCTGGTCGGGCAGTTGCGTTCTTCGGCTTCGATCACGCGGGTGCTGAAATATTCGGTCGAGCTCTACAAGGGGCTGGAGGCCGAAACGGGGCTTGCAACCGGCTGGAAGATGACGGGCTGCCTGCGGCTCGCCACCAACCAGGATCGCTGGACCGAATACAAGCGGCTGGCGACGACGGCCAAAAGCTTCGGCATGGACATGCAGCTTCTTTCGCCGGCCGAGGTGAAGGCGATGTGGCCGCTGATGGAGGTTGGCGACCTCGTCGGCGCAAGCTGGCTGCCTACCGACGGCCAGGCGAGCCCGTCCGACATCACGCAGTCGCTGGCCAAGGGCGCGCGCATACACGGCGCGAAGCTCTTCGAGGACGTCCGCGTGACCGGCTTCGAGATGAAAGACGGCCGCATCCTGAAGGTGAAGACGGACCAGGGCGACATCGCCTGCGAAAAGGTCGTGAACTGCGCCGGCCAATGGGCGCGGCAGGTGGGGGCGATGGCCGGCATCAACGTGCCGCTGCAGCCGGTCAAGCATCAGTACATCATCACCGAAAAGGTCGACGGGCTGGCGGCGAATGCGCCGACCATCCGCGACCCGGACCGGCGCACCTATTTCAAGGAGGAGGTCGGCGGGCTGGTGATGGGCGGCTACGAGCCGAACCCGCAGGCATGGTCGACCGAACTGCCGGGCGGGGACGTTCCGAACGACTGGCAGTTCCGGTTGTTCGACGACGACTGGGATCATTTCGAACAGCATATGACGCAGGCGATCGCCCGAATCCCGACGCTGGAGACGGCCGGGGTCAAGCAGATGATCAACGGCCCTGAGAGTTTCACCCCGGACGGCAACTTCATCCTCGGCGTCGCACCGGAATGCGAAAACATGTTTGTCGGCGCGGGCTTCAACGCATTCGGTATCGCCTCCGGCGGCGGCGCCGGCTGGGTGCTGGCGCAATGGACGATGGACGGCGAGGCGCCGCTCGATCTCTGGGTGGTCGACATCCGCCGCTTTTCCGGCCTTCATCGAGACCGCGACTGGGTCTCAGATCGCACGCTGGAGGCCTATGGCAAGCACTACACGATCGGCTTCCCGCACGAGGAATATCTTTCCGGCCGGCCGCGCATTGTTTCGCCGCTCTACGAACGGCTGAAGGCGCACCGCGCGGTGTTCGGCTCGAAGCTCGGTTGGGAGCGGCCTAACTGGTTCGCGCCGGAGGGGATGGGTGCGCGCGACATCTATTCGATGGGCCGCCAGAACTGGTTCGAGCCTGTCGGCGAGGAGCATCGGCACGTGCGCGAGGCGGTCGGCATCTTCGATCAGTCCTCCTTCGCCAAATATGAGATGACGGGAGCGGACGCGCTCAAGGCGCTCGGCTGGATCTGCGCTAACGATGTCACCAAGCCCGCCGGCCGCCTGACCTACACTCAGCTTCTCAACACGCGCGGCGGCATCGAAGCCGACCTGACCGTGGCGCGGATCGCCGAGGACAAATTCTACATCGTCACCGGCACCGGCTTCCGCACGCACGATCTTGCGCGGATACGCGACCACATTTCGGCCGGGCTCGATGTGAAGCTTGCGGATGTGACGGAGGAATTCGGCACGCTTTCGCTGATGGGCCCCCGCGCGCGAGATGTGCTGGCGGCGGTCACCGATGCCGATGTTTCCAAGGCTGCATTCCCGTTCGGCCATGTCCGTGAGATCGTGATCGCCGGGCAAAAGGTGCGAGCGCTTCGCATCACCTATGTCGGCGAGCTCGGCTGGGAACTGCATGTGCCGATCGACGCCACGGGCGAGGTATTCGACACGCTGATGGCGGCGGGCAAGCCGCACGGCATCCGCCCGGTCGGGTATCGTGCATTGGAATCGCTTCGGCTCGAAAAGGGCTACCGCGCCTGGGGTTCCGACATCACGCCCAACGACACGCCTTTCGAAGCGGGGCTGGGCTGGGCGGTGAAGCTCCGCAAGAAAATCGACTTCGTCGGCAGGCAGGCGCTGGAAAAATTGCAGGGTGAAACGCTGAAAAAGCGCTTCACCTGCTTCACGGTCGACGACCCCGAAATTGTGCTGCTTGGCCGGGAGACGATCCTGCGGAACAGCGAAGCCGTCGGCTATCTCACCAGCGGCGGTTATGGCTATACCGTCGGCAAGAACATCGGCTACGGATATGTCCGCAATCCGAACGGCGTCGGCGATGATTTCCTGCTGTCGGGCGATTACGAGCTGGTCGTGGCGATGGAGCGGACGCGGGCCGTGCTCCACATGGAGCCGCTCTACGATCCTGAGTGAGCGAAGGTCAAATCCTGATGGGAAATCGCAGCGACATGGCGGCCCTGGTGCCGGAACTTGTCTGTACGGACGTGCGGGCGAGCATCGAAGTCTATCACCGTGTTTTCGGCTTCAGGATACTTTACGCCCGACCGGAGCAAGGCTTTGCCTATCTCGACATGAATAGCGCTCAAATCATGCTGGAGCAGCTCGAGGACGACTCCTGGCTCGCGGCGGAGCTTTCAAGGCCATTCGGCAGGGGCATGAATATCCAGATCGACGTGGAGGACGTCAATGCTATCCATCGTGCGTGCCAAACCGAAGGACTGGTGATTTTCCGCGCCATGGAGGAAAAATGGTACCGTCGCGATGACGTTCTGCTTGGCTGCCGGCAGTTCATCGTACAGGATCCCGACGGCTACCTGCTGCGCTTCGCGCAGTCGATCGGAACGCGGCCGGTGCACAAATAAAGCATCGAGCAACCGGCCTTCCGGGGGCCAAGCAACGCGCGCCAGCGCCAGCAAAGGCCCGCAGATTCGACGCCGGCCCAAAAGCCCTTTATAAACGGTTAATTACGGGCATAGCAGCGCCACAATTCCGGGCGATGATATGTCTCGGCATGCTTGCGGCGATGCTCGCCGATCGATTGTTTTGAATTTTACGTTGAGGGAAAGGGACCCAGCCAGACACTTCCCAGACACTTCAAGGTGCATTCGCACTGGTCTGGTCCAGCGTGGAGTAGAAAAGTGACAAAGCCTGTCCGCCTCGCCGCGACAGACAGAAAGCGCGGCTCGACTTCCTCGATTCGGGGGCGCCGCCCGGCGGCCGCCTTCGCCGGCGCGGTCGCCCTGCTTGCCGCGGGAGGCGCAGCCGCGGCCTTCCTGATAGGCGGCGATCAGACCCGAGCAGCAGCAACCGATGCGCCGCAAGTCGCTTTGGCTGCCGCAGCCCAGCAATTGCCGGTCAGGACGGTGAAGACGATCTCGATCAAGATCAACCCGACGCCGCACACCACAAAGACAGAGCCAAGACCCGTAGCGCCTCAAATGCCTGTCAAAGCCGCAGTAGAGGCCGCCGACGCCGAGGCGCTGCCGCCGGAAGATCCGCGCTGGGCGCGTCAGAGCCCGGGGCCCCGGATCGGCGCCGAGGCGCTGGCCGATCTCGAAACGCCTGCCGGCGCTGTCGTGGCGCGCGCGCTTGCCGAGCAGGAAGAAGAAGTCTCCGATCCGATGGTGACGGCGGCGATCGTCCGGAACGAGGAACGGGCGCGTGAGCAGACACCCCCGGCTTCGCCCGAACTCGAGGTTCCCGCGCCCGAAATGCCAGCCGCGAAGCAAAGACCGGCCCCCCACAGGACCGTGCGCGTGAACGACGGCGTCAATTTGCGGGCAAAGCCAGCGAGCGGATCGAAGGTGCTCAGGGTCATTCCCGCAAAGGCGTCGGTCGGCCTGGTCAATTGCGATGCCTGGTGCGAGGTGGTTTACGACGGCACGCGCGGCTTCGTCTACAAGAGCTTCGTCGGCGGAAAACGCGCCGCTGCGCGGAAAAAACCCGCCGAAGAGAAGGCGACAGCGAATGCCGCCGAACTGCCGGGCGTGAGCATTGGGGCTACCGAAAAGGCTGCGCCCGCTGCAACCGCCGCGACCCCGGCCGCGCCGAAAGTGGAGCCGAAGCCCAGCCCCTGGCGTAACAACCACGAGAACCGCTGAATCAGCCTGCCGGCGTCTGATGCCTCCGGTCGACCGTAGGAGGGCGGCCGGCAATCGAGAGCCAGGTGGCGCGCTTCTCGCGCTCGGCGACAACTTTGCCCCTGGCGATCACGCATAGCCGGTCTGCGCGCAGGCGCAGCGCCTCCGCCCGGCTGCCGGCGTCGAGGACGACGAGGCTGGCGCTCCTGCCGACCGCGAGACCGAGATGGTCCAGGCCCATGATCTCCGCGTTCACGTTCGTCACCATATCGAAGCAATGCGCCATGTCGGCCGGGCTGGTCATCTGCGCGACGTGAAGTCCCATGAAGGCGACGTCGAGCATGTCGGCCGTGCCGAGCGGGTACCACGGGTCGAGCACGCAATCCTGGCCGAAGCCGACACGGATGCCGGCCTTCAGCATTTCCGGCACGCGGGTCATGCCGCGGCGCTTCGGATAGGTGTCGTGGCGGCCCTGGATGACGATGTTGATGAGCGGGTTGGGAATCGCCGAGACGCCCGCCTCGGCAATGAGCGGCAATAGCTTCGAGACATAATAATTGTCCATCGAGTGCATGGAGGTGAGGTGCGAGCCGGCGACACGGCCCGACAGACCGAGCCGCTGCGTTTCGCAGGCGAGTTGCTCGATGTGGCGCGACAGCGGATCGTCGGTCTCGTCGCAATGCATGTCGACCATCAGGCCGCGATCGGCCGCGATCTCGCAGAGCTCTGTAACCGAGCGGCGCCCGTCGGCCATGGTGCGCTCGAAATGCGGAATGCCGCCGACGATCTCCACGCCCATGTCGAGTGCGCGGATGGTGTTTTCCCGCGCTGTCGGCGAGCGGTAGAATCCGTCCTGCGGAAAGGCGACGAGTTGCAGGTCGATATAGGGCGCGACCTCCTTCTTCACCTCCAGCAGCGCTTCGACGGCGAGCAGTCGGTCGTCGCAGACATCGACATGCGTGCGAATGGCGAGCAATCCCATGGAGACCGCCCAGTCGCAGTAGCGCAGCGCCCTTTCCTTGACCGCTTCGTGGGTGAGGAGCGGCTTCAGCTCGCCCCAGAGCGATATGCCCTCAAGCAGCGTGCCTGAAACGTTGATGTGGGGGATGCCATATGAGAGCGTGGCGTCCATGTGGAAATGCGGATCGACGAAAGGAGGCGACACGAGATTGCCGCTGGCGTCGATGATGCGGCCAGCCTCGGCGTCGATGCGCGGTTCGATGGCGACGATCCTGTCGCCCGATATGCCTATATCGGCGGTGCTTCCGTCGGGCAGCGTGCCGCCACGCACAAGGATGTCGAAACTCATCTTTCGCCTTTCTGGTAGGGGATCATCAGCGCCTTGGGATAGGTCGCGCGGCGCGCCACCAGTATGAGCGCCAGGATGGACAGCGCATAGGGCATCATCAGGAAGACCTGGTAGGGCACGACGCCGCCGGAAAGCTGCTGCAGGCGCACCTGATAGGCGTCGAAGGCGGCGAACAATATGGCGCCGAGCAGCGCCTTGCCCGGCCGCCAGGAGCCGAACACGACGAGCGCGATGCAGATCCAGCCACGGCCATTGATCATCTGGAAGAAGAAGGAATTGAAGGCCGACATCGTCAGGAATGCGCCGCCGACCGCCATCAGCGCGCTGCCGGCCATGACCGCCCCCATGCGGATGCCGGTGACGCTGATGCCCTGCGCCTCCACGGCCGCCGGGTTCTCGCCGGCGGCGCGGATGGCGAGGCCGAGCGGCGTTCGGTAGAGCACCCAGGCGACGATAGCCACGGTAGCGAAGGCCAGATAGGTAAGCGGCGTCTGGTTGAACAGCGCCGGGCCGACGACGGGAATGGACGACAGGCCCGGAATGGCCAGCGCCTCGAACGGCGCAATCTTGGGCGGCGAGGTGACCTCGGGCAGCGCCAGCCGGTAGATGAAGTAGGTCAGGCTGGAGGCGAGCAGGGTTATGCCGATGCCGACCACATGTTGCGACAGGCCGAGCGGCACGGTGAGCGTTGCGTGCAGCAGGCCGAACATGGCGCCGGCCAAAGCCGCCACCAGCACACCGCTCCAGAGGTCGCCTCCGGCATAGACGGTGAACCAGCCGGCGAAGGCGCCGGCGGTCATGATGCCTTCGATGCCGAGATTGAGCACACCCGCGCGCTCGCAGATCAGCTCGCCCATCGTGGCGAAGATCAGCGGCGAGGCGATGCGGATTGCGGCGACCCAGAACGAGGCGGTGAAGAGGATTTCGAAGGCCTGTTCCATCAGATGTACGCCCCCTCCACCACGCTTCGCGTGGTCCCCCTCCCCCGCTTCGCAGGGGAGGAACCGACTTCGCCGCTGAGGGGGACCGTCGAAGGCGGCGAAGGAGGCATGTGATCCAAAGCCATTCCCTACTTCCACCTCACCTTGAATCGCGACATCAGGATCGCCGTGACCATCGTGAGCAGCGCAGTGGCGACCATCACGTCGGCGATGTAGCTCGGCACGCCGGCGGTACGGCTCATGGCGTCAGCGCCGACGAAGATGCCGGCGACGAAGATCGCCGAGGCGACGACGCCGAGCGGGTTGAGCATGGCAAGCATTGCGACCACGATGCCGGAGTAGCCGTAGCCCGGCGACAGATCGAGGGTTAGGTTGCCCTTGAGCCCCGACACTTCGGAAAATCCGGCGAGCGCGGCGAGCCCACCGGACAGCAGCGCCGTCTTCATCAGCACGCGGTTGACCGGAATGCCGGCGAAACTCGCAGCCTGCGCATTGTGGCCGACGGCGCGCATCTCGTAGCCGAGCACGGTCTTCTTCATGATCACCCAGACGATCGCGGCGGCGCAAAGCGCGATGACGAAGCCGTAATGCAGGCGCTTGCCCTGGATGATGCGGGGAAGCTGCGCCTCGGCGACGACCCTCGACGATTGCGGCCAGCCTAGTCCCATCGGGTCCTTCAGCGGCCCCTCGAGCAGCATCGAGACGAAGAGAAGCACGATGAAGTTGAGGAGCAGCGTGGTGACGACCTCGTCCACGCCGAAGCGTGTTTTCAGCACCGCAGGGCCGAGCAGCAGGAGCGCGCCCGCCGCCATCGCGGCCAGCATGATGATGGGGATGAGCAGGAAGGAGGGTAACGGCAGCGCGCCTGTGCCGAGCACGACCGTGACCACCCCGCCAATATAGAGCTGGGCCTCCGCGCCGATGTTCCATAGCTTTGCGCGGAAGGCCACGGCGACCGCAAGGCCGGTGAAGATCAGCGGGGTTGCGCGAGTCAACGTTTCCAGAGCCGCGAATTGAGTGCCGGCCGCGCCGCGCGCGACGAGATAGAAGACGGAAAAGGGCGACGCGCCGGCCGCGAGCACCAGAAGCGAGGTGATGACAAGCGTCGCGGCGATCGCCGCGACGGGAAATAGCAGCGTGACGCCGAGCGGCGGCGCGGATTTGGGCTCAAGCCGCATGGACAGGCTCCATACTAGCCAGAGAGGTTGGCAGGACAGAGGGGGCGACATATAGCGCGATCAATCGTCGAAAAATCACGCCGCAGCCTCCGCATGCCCCGCCATCAGTTCGCCCAACTCCCGCACGCTGCGTTCGCCCCGCGCCGAAGGTGTCGAGAGCCGGCCCTTCGACATCACCAGGATGCGATCCGACAGAGCCAATATCTCCTCCAGATCCTCGGAGATAAGGAGAATGGCCGCGCCGCGCGCCCGGGCCTCCAGCAGCTTCTTATGGACATAGGAGACAGCGCCGACGTCCAGCCCGCGCGTCGGCTGGTTGGCGAGGATGACCGACGGCTCAGGATTGAGCGCGCGGCCGAGGATAAGCTTCTGCATGTTGCCGCCGGAGAGCAGCCTTATGCGCGCCTCCGGCGAGGGGCACTTCACGTCGTAGTCGGCGATGACCTCCTCGGCGAAACCGCGGGCGGCGCGCCAGTCGAGAAAACCCAGCCGGCTGAAGCGGGCGCTGCGGTAGCGTTCGGAAATCACGTTCTCGGTGACGCTCATGTCGCCGATCGTCCCGACGGCGTGGCGGTCCTCCGGAATGCGGGCGATGCCGACGGCGAGCGCGCGCCGCGGCGACCATTCCGTGACGGGTGCACCACCAATGGCAATTTCGCCTGCAAGTGGCTGCATGGTTCCGGCAATCAGCGCTGCAAGTGCCGCCTGGCCGTTGCCGGAAACGCCGGCAAGGCCGGTGATCTCGCCGCTGCGGAGAGTCAGCGATATTCCGTCGAGGGCAGCACCGCCGCTGCCCGCGCGCGTCGAGATGTTGGCCAGTTCCAGCAAAGGCGGACCTGCCGTTGACGGAGCGACAGTGGCCGGCGCGATCTCCTGCCCGACCATCAGCGCCGCCAGTTCGGAGCGGCTGGTTTCGGCGGTGCGCCTTTCGCCAACCAGCCGGCCGGCGCGAAGCACCAGCACACGGTCGCTGGCGGCCATCACCTCCTGCAGCTTGTGGGAGATGAAGATGATCGACAGGCCCTGCGCAACGAGGAGCTTCAGCGTGCGAAACAGCGCATCGGTTTCGGCCGGCGTCAGCACCGCAGTCGGTTCGTCGAGGATCAGGATGCGAGCGTCGCGGTAAAGCGCCTTTAGGATCTCGACGCGCTGCCGCTCGCCAACGGAGAGCGCCGCAACGATCGCGCCGGGATCGATGGCGAGGCCAAATTCGCCCGACAGCTTGCGGATGCGCCGGACCGCCGCGCCGCGGTCGAGCCGCGCCCGCCACATGGCTTGTGTGCCAAGCGCGATGTTTTCCAGAACCGTCATGTTCTCGGCCAGCGTAAAATGCTGGTGCACCATGCCGATGCCGGCGTCGAGCGCGGCGCGCGGATCGCCCGGCGGAAGCGCCTTGCCGAACGCCTCGGTCGAGCCCTGGTCGGCGACGTAATGGCCGAAGAGAATGTTCATCAGCGTCGTCTTGCCGGCGCCGTTTTCGCCAAGCAGCGCGACGACCTCGCCGCGTTTCAGGTCGAAGGAAATCGCGTCATTGGCGACAAGCGGACCGAACCGCTTGGTGATGTTTTCGAGGCGGAGGACGGGGGGCTCCCCTCCGCCATATCGTCCATTCTGGCTTTTCTCTTCCACGTCGGCGCTGCCCCTCACCCTTACCCTCTCCCGCAATCCTTCGACAAGCTCAGGACAGGGGGCGGCACTTTGCGGCCAAGCCCCTTCTCCCCGTCTCTATACGGGGAGAAGGGAGAGCTTGTGCTAGCTCGACTTCGGCTCGGCGTCGTTGATCTCGACCGTGAAGCTTCCGTCCTTGATCGCCTTTTCCTTCTCCTCGACCAGCGCCATCGCCTCGGCAGGCACCTTGCCCTCGAAGGTGCCGAGCGGGGCCAGCGAGCAGCCGCCATTCTTCATGAAGGAATAGACGCCGTAATCCTCGGCCTTGAAGGTTCCGGCCTTCACCTCGGCAATCGCCTTGTCGAGAGTCGGCTCAAAATGCCAAAGCGCCGAGGCGACCACGGTGTCGGGATAATCGGCCTGGGTGTCGATGACGTTGCCGACGGCGAGGATGCCTCTCTCCTTCGCAGCGTCCGAGACGCCGAAGCGCTCGGCGTAGAGCAGGTCGGCGCCGGCGTCGATCTGGGCGAAGGCGGTTTCCTTGGCCTTGGGCGGATCGAACCACGAGCCGATGAAGGCGACCTGGAACTTCGTGTCGGGCGCGGTTTCCTTCACGCCCGCCATGAAGGCGTTCATCAGGCGGTTCACTTCGGGGATCGGATAGCCGCCGACCATGCCGATATTATTCGACTTGGTCATGGCGCCGGCGATGATGCCGGAAAGATAAGAGGCATCCTGGATATAATTGTCGAAGACAGCGAAATTCGGCACGGCATCATCCGGCTTGAAGCTCGAACCCATCAGGAAGGCGACGTCCGGATAATCCCTGGCGACCGCGCGAGCGGCTTCCTCGACGCCGAACACCTCGCCGACAATGAGCTTGTGGCCGACCTCGGCATATTCGCGCATCACGCGTTCATAGTCGTTGTTGGAGGTGTTTTCGGAATAGACATATTCGATGTCGCCGCGATCCTTGGCGGCGTTGGCCGCCTTGTGAATGCGGCTGACCCATTGCTGCTCCACCGGAACGGTGTAGACGGCCGCGACTTTCAGCGCCTCCTGAGCGAAAAGGCGCGTCGGCAGACCCGCCATTGCAAGGGCCGCGCCCACGCCGGCCGACTTCAACACCGCGCGGCGCGATACTTCGTTTTTAGGCATTTTTGACCACCTCTGGTTGGATTGACTTCCGTCCCGTTTTTTATCGTTTGGTCAACGGTATGCGAATTTCCGGGGGCCCGCAATCGGCCGCGCAGAGCATTCCACCGCTGCCGCAAAAAGCGCCTCAGGTTGCGCAGCCAAGCGCAACGCGGTAGGCAGGACCTATTGAAGCCGCGCCCGCGGATCGGGCCGGAAGTGGCCGGATGCGACATGGGCGGCCCGGCACATTGCCGAAAGCGGCATCCGGGCAATTGCGCATCGAAAGGATCGACTGATGGCAAAGAAGCCCAATTACGGCCAGGAGCGCAGGGATCGCGACCGGATCAAGGCGGCCAAGAAGGCCGAAAAACAGAATGCCAAGGCCGAGAAGTCCGGACGGACCAAGGACGGCGAATCCACCGAGGCGAAGGAGTCTGAGGCAAAATAGCGCCAGCCGCCGAGCTCATCGCTTCGGCATTCGACGGAAACAACCGGCAAGGATTAGCGACATGAAGCCAATCGCGGGCGAACAGAAGAGCGCCAGGACCGATTCGGCGGCGCGCCAGATCATGAACACCGAACTGGCTGCGCGTCAGAAGAAGACCGCGCGCCTCAGGGAGCTTCGGCTCGAAAAGGAAAAGGCCGAGCGCCTCGAACAGGCCGACAAGCCGGCAACACCGAAGCGGGCGCGCAACAAGGCCTCCTGAAGAAGGTCGGCTGGGAGGTGACGGCAGGTTCCGCCGGCCAGATTGAGCTACAGGTCAGGGCGCCTTGTCGTTGACCAGCACGTCGGCTTCGCGCGCCGCAGCGAGAAATGCGCGCCGAGCGGTCATGGCCGGCTTGTCGCCGGCAACGGCGTCGTGACAGGCCTGCAGCGCAGCGCGGTGCTTGGGACTTTTCTTTCCCGGCCATTTGTTGAGCAGGTAATCGGAGGCCTCGCGGGCCGTCCGCAGCACCAGGTTTTCGCCGGCATCGCCGGATTTCACGGTGAGCGGCACTTCAAAGCGTTCTTGTTTCATCGCCGCTCTTACGCCATCGCCGCCGACAAAGCGAGGTAGGTCGTGAACTGAAAAAAATCCCTGCGGCTATCTCGTTGCATTTCCGGGGCAATCTGCCACCGGCACCGCACGTAGCAGCGATTGCCGGTTGATTCCGGGCGATGCCGTCTCTACCTGACCGGCTCTTTCCGCGTTGCGTTTCATCGATTGTTTGTCATGCCCGGTGAATTTCGCCCTCCGCTGACCCGTCAGTGCCGCCGCCCGGCGCAAAGCCGGCCTGCGGTAGTGGACCAGACGGGCACATGCGGTATAGTGAACCCTACCGGGCTTTTTGAAGAGACGGCCGCAGGGCCAAATTGAGGACGATTTGGTATGATGCGGCGCTTTGAAGACGCTCGGATCCTCATGTACAGCCACGACACTTTCGGGCTCGGGCATTTGCGGCGCTGCCGCACCATCGCCCACTCGCTGGTCGAGGATTATCGCGGGCTGAACGTGCTGATCATCTCGGGCGCGACCATTGCCGGTGCGTTCGACTATCGGGCGCGCGTCGACTTCGTGAAGATCCCCAGCGTCATCAAGCTGCGCAACGGCGAATACACCTCGCTTGCCCAGCACATGGACCTGCACGAGACGCTGAAAATGCGTCAATCGATCATCCGCCACACCGCCGAAACCTTCCAGCCCGATATCTTCATTGTCGACAAGGAGCCCATGGGGCTGCGCGGCGAGGTGGAGGAGACGCTGTCATACCTGAAGACGCGCGGCACCACGCTGGTGCTCGGCCTGCGCGAGGTGATGGACGCGCCGCACCTGCTCGACGCGGAATGGAAGAAAAGCGACACGATGCGCAAGATCGACCGCTTCTATGACATGGTCTGGGTTTACGGCCCGCCGGATTTCTACGATCCGCTGACCGGGCTGGAGGTGCCGCCCGGCGTACGCGCCAAGATGAACTTCGTCGGCTTTCTGCAGAGAAGCCTGTCGCATGACGAGATGCCGGACCATCGGCCTGACGGCGAATACATCCTCGTGACCACCGGCGGCGGCGGTGACGGGGCCGACCTCATCCACAATGTCATAGACGCCTATCGCGAGGACCCCAGCCTGCAGCACAAGGCGCTGGTCGTGCTCGGTCCGTATATGCCGGCCCGCAAACGGCGCAAGCTGATCAACAAGGGCGCCAAGGTGCCGCACATCAGGATCATCGAGTTCGACAACCGCATGGAAGAACTGATCGCGGGCGCCAAGGCGGTGGTGGCGATGGGCGGCTACAACACCTATTGCGAGATCCTGTCGTTCGACAAGCCGGCGCTGATCGTGCCCCGTGTCAGCCCGCGCGAGGAGCAGCTGATCCGCGCCCGCCGCGCCGCCGAACTCGGGCTCATCGAGATGCTGCTGCCGGAAGAGGCAGAAGATTCCAGGCGCTTCGCCGAGGCGCTGAAGGCCCTGCCCGGCCGCCCCGCGCCTTCCAGGAGCAGTCCCGACCTCCGACTCGGCGGCCTCGTCAACATCTCCGAAATTGTCGGCAACTGGCTCGACGAGCGCTCGCGCCCTCATTTCTCGGTCGTCGAAAGCGCGAGCTGACATTTGCCTGCCAGACGCAAGATCGCCGTGGTGCTGAAGGGCTATCCGCGCCTGTCGGAAACCTTCATCGCGCAGGAATTGCTCGGGCTGGAGCGCGCCGGGCTGGAACTGGTGCTGGTAGCGCTGCGGCGGCCGACCGACGCCAAGCGGCACCCCGTGCATGACGAGATCAGGGCGCCGGTCCACTACCTTCCCGAATATCTGCATGAAGAGCCCTGGCGGGTTCTGCGCGCGCTGCTCGCCTGCCTGCCCAGACCGGCCTTTTTGCGCGCGGCGCGGGCCTTCGTCTCGGATCTGCGGCGCGACCGCACGCGCAACCGCTTCCGCCGCTTCGGCCAGGCGCTGGTACTGGCGGCGGAATGGCCGGGCGAGGCCGAATGGCTGCACGCACATTTCATCCACACGCCGGCTTCGGTGACGGCCTATGCCAGCCTGCTCAGGGGCGTGCCATGGACCTGCTCGGCGCATGCCAAGGACATCTGGACCTCGCCCGACTGGGAACTCGCCGGCAAGCTCGCCTCGGCGCGCTGGGTGGTGACCTGCACCCGGACCGGCTTCGAGCACCTCAAGGCGCTGGCGGGCGGCAAGGGCCGTGTGCATCTCAGCTACCACGGGCTCGACCTCGCCCGCTTCGGGCCGTTTGACGGCAAGCGGCCCGAGCGCGATGGTTCAGCCCCTGCCGACCCGGTGGTGCTGGTCAGCGTCGGCCGGGCCGTGGAGAAAAAGGGCTACGATACGCTACTTCGGGCGCTGGCGCTGCTGCCCGGCGATCTTTCGTGGCGCTTCGAGCATATTGGCGGCGGCGAGCAACTGGACCGGCTCAAGGTGCTGGCCGAGGAACTGGGCATTGCCGGCCGCGTCACATGGAAAGGCGCGCTGGCGCAAGAAGAGGTGCTGGAGCATTATCGCCGCGCCGACATTTTTGCGCTGGCCTGCCGGATAGCCGCCGACGGCGACCGGGACGGGCTGCCCAACGTTCTGGTCGAGGCGGCGAGCCAGAAACTCACTTGCGTTTCCACCGACGTTTCAGGCGTGCCGGAACTCCTGGCCGACGGTGAAAACGGGCTGGTCGTGCCGCCCGACGATCCCGCCCCGCTTGCCGGAGCGTTGGAGCGCGCGATCCGCGATCCTGCGTTGAGAAAACGCCTCGGCGAAGCGGCTGAAAAACGCGTGCGAGGATATTTCGACCACATGTCGAGCATCCGGCAGCTCGAGGCATTGTTCGAGGAGGAGTGGCGCAGACAGCCATGACGCAGCCCCGCATCCTGTTCTACGTCCAGCACCTGCTCGGCATCGGCCATCTGGCGCGGGCGAGCCGGGTGGCGACTGCACTCGCCGAAGATGGCTTCGCCGTCACCGTGGTGACGGGCGGAACGCCCGTGGCAGGATTTCCCGGACCGGGCGTGACCCACGTCCCATTGCCCGCGGTGACGTCGGGCGACCAGGGATTTTCCGGCCTGACAGATCTCGACGGCAATCCCGTCGACGACGAGTTCAAGGCGCGACGGCGCGATGTACTGCTGTCGCTGTTTACCGAAATACGGCCAGATATCGTGATCATCGAGGCGTTCCCATTCGGCCGCCGCCAGATGCTCTTCGAACTGCGGCCGCTGCTTGACGCCATCGCGGCGGCCAAGCCGAGGCCGCGCCTGGTGACGTCGGTTCGCGACATCCTGCAGGAGCGGGTGAAGCCGGGACGGAACGAGGAAAGCGCCGAACTTATCGACCGGTATTTCGACCTGGTTATGGTGCATGGCGATCCTGCTTTCGCCAGGCTGGACGAGACATTTCCGCTGGCCGCCGGCTTTTCGGAGAAGATCGCCTATACCGGCCTCGTCGCCGGCCCCGAGCCCGAACCCGCGGCGGAAAATTTCGACGTGCTGATCTCGGCCGGTGGCGGCGCGGCGGGCGGCGAACTCGCCCGAACGGCGGTGGAAGCCGCGAAACTGCTGCCGGAGCCAGGCAAATGGGGGCTGATCACCGGGCCGAACCTGCCGCAAGGCGAGTTCGACGCGGCGGTAGCATCGGCGCCGGAGAGTCTCGAAGTCTTCAGGTTCCGCAAGGATTTCGCCGGCCTGCTCGGCGGCGCGCGGCTATCGGTTTCGCAGGCGGGCTACAACACAGTCTGCGACATACTGCGCGCCGGCTGCCGGTCTCTGCTTGTACCGTTCGCGGCCGGCGGCGAGACCGAGCAGGAAGTGCGCGCCGAGCGACTGGAGCGGCTCGGGCTCACCTCGATCGTCAGCGAGAGCGGACTGACGCCGGCGCTGCTGGCCGGCGCGATCGAAGCGGCGCTGGCCAAGCCACGCCCGCCGCGCCATGCGCTGGATCTCGATGGGGCGCGCAAGTCCGCCCTGGTGCTGCGGAGATTGCTGTAGCCGAATTTTTAGCCGCATGATCTGCCCAAAAATCTGCAACTTTTCGCTGCGCGGACCTTCGGTCCGGGATGATGCTCAAACCCTGCCGATCAGCATGAACCTTGTGTATTTCTTCATCGGCAGCGCGCCGGCAAACGCGATCTCGCTGAGGCCGGCCAGCTTCTCGAAGGCTTCCAGCGAGGGCACGCAGGCGATGTGCGTCGGCTCGCTGAAATAGTCGTTGGACTGGAGCAGGACGCGCGTGCCCGGCGGCAATAGCGCAAGCCAGGCGCGAAGATCGGCGATGTGCTCGCAACTGGTGTTGACGACGAGGTCGGGCCGGCTGCCGACATAGTCGAGCGTGTACATGTCCCCTGTCGTGGCGCGGAAGCGATCAGTCCAGCGCGCATTCAGCGTGCCTGCCACTTCGGCCACGCCCGGATCAATGTCGATGCTTTCGATGGCGCCGATGTTGAAACGGGGATCGTCGAAGAGCATTGCCGCCAGCACGCCATACCAGCCGCCGACGATCCAGACGTTGCCGAATCGACCGCCGCAGCTTTCGAAAAGCTTGTCTCGCGCCCACAATTTGCAGGCGACCTGCTTGTGGTTGAAGGCGTTGCCGAGATCGGCCTGCGGGTGCTTTGCGATGACCTTCGCGAGGCCGCCGACCAGCGAACAGCCGCAGTAGGCGGCGATTCCGCGGGTCAGATCGAAGGCTGTCTCGCGCCAGTCGGCGCCGGGATCGGTCTGGGTGGCGTCCATGATGCACGTGTTGTAAGCTTCAGCCATCCGGGGTGCAACCAACGCAATCTGACCATATGAATTTGAAGCCGTTCGAAGCCGTTCCGCCATCCGACGGCGCCGGACAGGACCTGCCGCATCTGTCCGGTCCCGCCGCCGCCATACGCCAGGTGCTGGCGGCGCATTTTGTGCGCGATTGTCCGCATGTGCTCGAGATCGGCGGGCACAGGCGACCGATCACCGGTTATCTCACCCACGCGCCCCTGTCGGTCACCTCGATCGACCCGAAGACCGCCGAATACGAGGCGGAAGAACTCAATGGCCGCCCTTGCCGCGTGCGCCACATCGCCCGCAAATTCCAGGACGTCGAACTCGACCTTGCGCCGCGCAGCTATGGCCTAGTGCTGCTCGGCTATTCACTTAAGCCCTTCGGCAGGCGCGAACCGCTTGGCGAACTCATGTTCTCACTGGTCGACAATGCCAGCGTGGTGGTCATCGACTACACCCCGGAGCTGGACCGCGCGGCCTCGCAGGTTCCAGCAATCCTTTCGCGCCCGACGCTCACCAGCCATTGCAGCTTCGAACTCAAGCTCGAAGATCCGGAGATCGCCGCCACGCCATATGCCAGGCGGCGCTTCCACGTGCTTCATCCCTCCGGTTCAGCGGCCTGAGCTCGCCCATGGAACAAAGCCTGGCCCGCTATATCTGGACGCATACCTGGAAGCAGCAGCTCTGGATACTGGGCGTTGTCGCGGTATCGATGATCCCGTTCTACATGTCGTTCAACCTGCCAAAGCTGATCGTCAACGGGCCGATACAGGGCCAGGGCTTCGAGTCCCCCGGCACCACCCAGCCATTCCTTCGGGCCGCCTACGATCTTCCGTTCCTCGGCGAAACCGTGCTCTTCCCCGGAATACCTCTCGACCGCGAACAGACGCTTTTCGCGCTCAGCATGGTGTTCCTGATCCTGGTCATCGTTAACGGCCTGTTCAAGCTCTACATCAACACCTACAAAGGCCGCCTCGGCGAAAGGATGCTGCGGCGCATCCGCTTCGAACTCGTCGATCTCGTGCTCAGATTTCCGCCCCACCAGTTCAAGCGGGTGAAATCCGCCGAAATCGCGAGCATGGTGAAGGACGAGGTCGAGCCTCTCGGAGGCTTCATCGGCGACGCCTTCGTGCAGCCAGCCCTGCTTGGCGGGCAGGCGCTGACGGCGATGCTGTTCATCATGCTCCAGAACTTCTGGCTCGGGCTGGTCGCGCTGGTGATCGTCACGATCCAGCTCGGCATCATCCCCAGAATGCGGCGCAGGCTGATCCAGCTCGGCCGCGAGCGGCAACTTACCGCACGGCAGCTTTCGGGCCGGGTCGGCGAGATTGTCGACGGCATCGGCGCCATCCACATACATGACACGTCCAATTTTGAGCGCGCCGACATCGCCGCACGGCTCGGCCGCATCTTCAAGATCCGCTACGACCTTTACCAATGGAAATTCCTGGTCAAGTTCATCAACAACTTCCTGGCGCAGGTTACTCCGTTCCTGTTCTATCTGATCGGCGGCTATCTGGCGCTGCAGGGCCGCCTTGATGTCGGGCAGCTCGTGGCGGTGATCGGCGCCTACAAGGATTTGCCCGGTCCGATGAAGGACCTGATCGACTGGGACCAGGCACGCCAGGACGTGCAGGTCAAGTATGCGCAGGTGGTCGAGCAGTTCAGCATCGACCAAATCGTGGATGCACGCATCCACGCCGTGTCGGCGGAAAGCGTCCCCGCGCTGGATGCGCCGATCGCCGCCGTCAATCTGTCGCTGATAGACGACAGCGGCGCAAAGCTGCTCGAGCACGTCTCGGTGCAGATCAAGCCGGGCGAGACGGTGGCCGTGGTCGGAACCGCCGCGGGCGGCGCGGAGGTCTTCGCCGAAGCGTTGGCGCGGCTGATCTGGCCCGAAAGCGGCAGGATCGCCATCGGCGGCACAGACCTTCTCGAATTGCCGGAATCGGTGGTGGGGCGGCGTATGGCCTATGCCTCGTCCGACGCGTTTCTTTCGCAGGGAACGCTGCGCGATAATCTGCTGTACGGCCTCAAGCACGCGCCGCTGACGCCGACGGTCTATGAAGGCGAACAAGCATCGCAGCGCCATTGGGAGGTCGGGGAAGCGCGCATGGCCGGCAACCCGGATTTCGACGTGAACAGCGACTGGGTCGACTATGCAGCGGCCGGAGCCACAGGCCCGGACGACATATTGCTGATGATAAGGCCGGTGCTCGAGGCGGTGGCCTTGTCGCGGGACATATTGGATCTCGGGCTGCGCGCATCGGTCGATCCGTCGCGCCATGCCGAGATCGTCGACCGCATCGTGGAATTGCGGCTGGCGCTGCGCGAACGCGTTGCGGCCGAAGGGGTGAGCGGACTGGTCGTTCCGTTCGAGCCGGGGGCATACAACCAGCAGGCAACGGTTGGTGAGAACCTGCTATTCGGCACTGCGACAGGACCGGAACTCGCCGACAAGGCGCTGGCCTCCAACCCGTATTTCCTATCGGTGCTGAAGTCGGCCGGGCTCGACGAAGTACTCTACAATATGGGCCTGGAGATTGCCGGCAACGCCATCGAGCTGTTCAGCGATCTGCCGCCCGACCATCCGTTCTTCCAGCAGCTCGCCTTCATGACCGCCGACGAAATCCCGGGCTATAAGGTGCTGCTGCAGAAACTCAAAGGGCGCAGCTACGCCACGGTTTCCGAGCAGGATCGTGCACAGATCATCATGCTGAGCTTCGCCTATATCGAGCCTCGGCATCGTTTCGGCCTGCTGACCGATGATCTAATGGCGAGGATCGTCGAAGCTCGCAGCCGCTTCTATGAGGGCCTGCCGAAGGAATTGGCAGGCGCCATCGAGCGCTACGACCCCATGCGCTTCAGCACCGCGGCCAGCCTGATGGACAATGTCCTGTTCGGGCGCATCGGCCATAACCAGCCGGACGGGCCGGAGCGCATCCGCGCGATCGTGCGCGAAATCCTCGACGAGCTCGGTCTTTACGACGAGGTGCTGGGCATCGGCCTCGAATTCAATGTTGGCGTCGGCGGAAGGCGGCTGACGGGAGCGCAGCGGCAGAAGCTGGATCTGGCACGCGCGATGCTCAAGCGCGCCGATTTCCTGATCCTCAACCGGCCGCTGTCGGCGCTGGACCAGCGAGCGCAGGACCAGATCGTACGCAACGTGCTCGAGGAAGCGAAGCGCGACGGCCGCAATCCGGCCATCGTCTGGGTCCTGGCAAATCCAGCAATGGCGCAACTGTTCGACCGCGTAATCGTTTTTCACGGTGGAGAACTGGTGGAAGACGGAACGCACGCGACACTCGCGGCCGGAAACGGTATCTTCAAAGGATTGCTGTCATGATAGTTTCCGACAGCTTTGATTGAATCTGGGTTTGGGGCTAGGGTTACGGTCATGCTTCTCAATGATGAAGTCGGAATGCTGCGGCGGGTGCCGCTGTTCTCGAACGTGGAGCCGGCGAAACTCAAGCTCCTGGCATTCACCTCCGACCGCGTGAGCTATGGCGCCGGGCAGATTCTGTTCCGCCAGGGTGACGAGGGCGACGCGGCCTATGTGGTCCTGTCCGGCAAGGCCGACATTATCGTCGACTCGCCGAGCGGCCAGATAAAGGTCGCCGAGGTCGAGCCAAACGAGATCGTCGGCGAGATCGCGATATTGTGCGATGTGTCGCGCACCGCCACAGTGCAGGCATCGATGCCGCTCGAGGCGCTGCGCATCCGAAAAGATCACTTCCTGCGGCTGCTCAGGGAGTTCCCGGAAATGACAATCGAAATCATCCGCGTGCTCGCCGACCGGCTCGGCCACACGACGGCTGAACTTTCCGACGCCCGCAGCCAGGCGCGCCAGGCCAAGCACTAGGTGCACCCTTTTGCCCGGCCGCGGACGCAGCGTAAGTTCAACGAAAGGCGGTGAGTTGCCTGTCTCGCTATATTGCGCCAGTCTGGCTAGGATGGCTCTCCGACGGGAGCCGACGGGCGAAGATATAGAATGAACGATGACTTGTTCCGGGTCCGATTTTGGGGAGTTCGCGGCAGCGTCCCCGTTTCGGGCGCCCAATATCAGCGCTACGGCGGCAACACCATATGCGTGGAAATGCGCTGCGGACCGCACACGCTGCTCTTCGATGCCGGATCGGGCGCCCGCCCGGCCGGCGAGGCGCTGATGGCGGCGGGCGTCGACCAGTTCGACGTTTTCTTCACCCATTGCCATTACGATCACATCATCGGGCTGCCTTTCTTCTTTCCACTCTACAACCCCCGCATAGGCGTCACGGCATGGTCGGGTCACCTCGCCGGCCGCATGACAACGCTCGAAATGGTCAGCGAATTCATGCGCCCGCCCTGGTTTCCGGTCGCCATGGAAGTGTGCCGTGCGTGTGTCGGGACGCGAGATTTCGTCGCCGGAGATGTCCTGAAACCGCAGGAAGGCGTCACGATCAGGACCGGAAGCCTGACCCATCCAGGGGGCTGTATCGGCTACCGTGTCGAATGGGGCGGCCGCGCGGTTTGCGTGATCAGCGACACCGAACATGAGCCTGGCAAGCTCGATCCAGTCGTCCTGGGGCTCATCGAAGATGCCGATCTGGTGCTATACGACTGCACCTACACCGAGGAAGAAATGCTGCGCAAGCGCGGCTACGGCCACTCGACGTGGCAGCAGGGCGTCAAGCTTTGCGAGGCCGCCGGCGCGCGTCGACTGGCGATTTTCCACCACGATCCCTCGCGCACGGACGACCAACTCGCAGCGATGGAGAAAGAGGCGATGAGGGCTTTTCCCGGCGCCTTCGCCGCCTACGACGGGCAGACGGTCGAATTTCCGCGTTTGAAACTGCCCAAACCGTCGCCGCTCAGGCAAGCAGTTCGCCGAGCGACCGCCAACGGCAAGCGCCGCTCGCTTCCGTGACCTCGAACAGGCGGTCGAGGAACGACCAAGCCACCTCGTCATGCACAAGGTGATGGCTCAATAGGCCGACAGGACCGCCCACGCCCCGGAATGCGGCTTCGAGCTGCGCCACGATTTCAGCAATGAGCGCGGCATGATCGCGGCCGCAATTGCCGCGCCAATCCATGATGTCCACAGTGCTGTTGAGCATGCGCAAGGGGCTCGGCCTGGGCGCGCCGAACACCGACAGCGCCGAGAAGCCAATGCCGGCGAGGTGCGGCAGCAGGTCAGCATCGATCCTGTTCCATGGCGGAACCAGCACGGGCGCGAAACGCCCGGCGTGCAGTAGCTCCAGGCGCGAGCGCCCTTCCGAAAGTTCGGCCAGCACTACCTCGCGGGGGAGATGGCGACCGAGTTCCTGCTTCTTCTCGCCTTGCAGCGCATGGTTCTCGTGCGACCAGCCGTGCACCGCCACCGTGACATGGTTTTCGCGCGCCAACCGCTCGGCCAATGGCGCTCCGGTCCAGGCCGGAATGACCGCAAGCGCGACCGGCGCGCGAGCCGCCGTCATCGCGAGCAGCCGGTCGAGCGCGGCCGTCGGCTCGATCGCATCGTCGTCGCGCAGCCAGAATTCGGCCGTTCGGCCAGTCTGCCGCCAGCGCGCCAGTTCGGTTGTCAGCGGTCGCCAGATTTCGTCGGGTGTCATGTTCGGGCCTCTGGCAGGATCGCAGCCAAGTGCCTGGCTGCCGCATCGAGCGAGCGCTCGTCAAGGACGAACCGCCGTGCGGCGGCGCCCAATCGCTGCCTTTCGTGCTCATCCGTCAGCAGCCGCTCGATAGCCTTTGCATATGCGGCGACATCGCCGGCCGGCGTCAGCAGGCCGGTTGTTCCATGCCGGACGACCTCGGGCACGCCCGCAATCGCCTGCGCCACGACCGGCAGACCCGCCGCCTGGGCTTCGAGATAGGCGAGACCATAGGCTTCGCCGCAGCCCGGCCAGACGTAAAGGCCGGCGCTGCTCAGAAGCCCGGCCACTTCGGCCAGCGGCCTTTCGCCCAGCCATTCTATGCGCTCCGGCGGTAGCCGCGAAAACTCGGTCTCCACCTCGTCACGGCAAGCGCCGTCGCCGATGATCGACAGGCGCCAACGCAGATGCCCAAGCTGCTCCAGCGCGCGGGCAAGCATCCGGTAGCTGTCCATCTTGTCGCCGGGACGCATCATGCCGACCGCTACCAGACGGGACGGATCGGCGACGGGTGGCGGCGCGATGAATGCCGAGACATCGATGAAGGGCGGCAGCAGCTCGAAGCGGGCCTCGGGCGCGATCTCGGCCAGTCCGTCGCGGTCCCTGGCGGTGAAGCAGATATTCAGCGCGGCGCGCTTCACCATTTCCGCCAACCGCGCCTGGTTTTCGGCCCATATCCCGGTGTTTCGGCGGGCCGAATACGAAGCTTCCGCCGTAACATAAGGGATGGCGAAGCGGGAGGAAAGTGCCGACCCGAGGAGGTCGGGGGCCTTGTAGTAGGGATGATAGCAGAACCAGAGATCGGGCTTATTGCCGGTTTCCCACAGGGCCGACAGGCGGGCGATTTCGCGCCGGGCTTCGGCCAGGGCCGCGGCATGCAAATCCGCCGTCAGGTTTACAGAAAAAGTCCGAAACTCCGATGCGAGATCGACCTCGTGGCCGGCAAGCTCCAGCGCAGCTTTCAGCATCCGCGCCATCTGGCGGTCGCCCGACGGCACAGGATGATCCGGCGATTTGAGCGGCGCGTAGTAGGCAATTCGCATTGCGCCACCTATCTGGTGAATCAGGTGCAAGTCAATTTTAGGGTCACCTCGGATTGATCGCCTGCCAACCGGGAATGTGCTATTCACCGACAATGGAAAACAAGCTCCTCGATCAACCGTTTTTCGACACGCTACCGCTGTTTGCGGAGTTCGAGGGTGTGGCCGACGCCCACAATTACCGTGCGCTGCCTGACGATTGGTCGCTGGCTACCGCCGATATCGTCGACTCGACCAAGGCGATCGCGGCCGGAGGCTACAAATCGGTCAACATGGCCGGCGCGAGCGTGATTTCGGCGCTGCTCAACGCGCTCGGCCGCCGCGACCTGCCATTCGTCTTTGGCGGCGATGGGGCGCTGGTCGCCTTCCCCGCCCTGGCCACCGCCACCGTCCGCGAGGCCCTGTCGGCCGTCCAGGCCTGGGCGGCGGACGAGTTGGAGCTGACGATGCGCGCGGCAATCGTGCCGTTAGCCGATATTCGCGCCCGGGGACTGGACGTCCGGGTGGCGCGGTTCCAGGCCAGCGGCGAGGTCTCCTACGCCATGTTCACCGGCGGCGGCGCGAGCTGGGCGGAAGCCGAGATGAAGGCCGGCCGCTTCACCATCGAGCCTGCCCCGGCCGGCACGCGGCCGGATCTGGCCGGGCTTTCGTGCCGCTGGAATCCAATCGAGGCGCGGCACGGCGAAATCGTCTCGATCATCGCCGTTCCGGGCACAGCCGGCAGCGACATGGCGTTCCAGCAACTGGTAGCCGATATTGTGGCGCTGGCGGGCGAGGAGGAGCGGGGCGGCCATCCGGTGCCGCCGGAGGGACCCGGTTTCAGCTTCCCGCCCACCGGGCTTGAAGCCGAGGCGCGCGCGCTTGCACCCAAAGGAAAGCGGTTCTGGCCCAAGCTGATGATTCTGGGCCAAACAGCTCTCATTGGCATCCTTTCAACGCTCCGCCTGTCGCTCGGGCGGTTCGATGCCGTCCAGTACCGGAGCGACGTCGTCCGGAATTCGGATTTCCGGAAGTTCGACGACGGCCTGAAGATGACGGTCGACCTCGACCGTGAGCGGTTGCGGCGGATTGAGGAGCGGCTCGAGCGGGCCGAACGCGAAGGCATATGCAGCTATGGGCTGCACCGGCAGGATTCGGCGCTGATGACCTGCATCGTCGCCACGCCGCTGCAGCGCGACCACATCCATTTCGTTGACGGAGCGGCGGGCGGATACGCAATGGCCGCGAACAGCCTTAAGGCGAAAGCGGCAGCCTGAACCTGCCGGCGGCTCTGTTACCCGCTGCCGGCATCGCCTATATGACTATCGCAGATTGCAATCCCGAGCTGAAATCTCATGAGCCGGACTTTTGAAGACGCGGAGCCGATGAGAACTGTCGAAATCCGCTATGCCGGCCGCACCGTCGCCCTTCCCGACATGTGCGAATACGCGAAATTCTATCGCAAGCTCGCCGGAAACGGATGGGAGGCGAACACTTTCGCCACTCTTGCGCGCAACCTCGACAGCGACACCGTTCTCATCGATATCGGCGCTTGGATCGGTGTGACGCCGATGTGGTCGGCGCAGATCGCGCGCAAGGTGGTGGCCGTCGACCCAGATCCGAAATGCGCGGCGATTCTGAACGCGCTGGCGCCGGCAGCCGGCAATGTGACCGTAATAGAGGGAGCGCTTGCCGACCGCGGCAAAGTGGCGATCCATGCCGTCGACGGCTTCGGCAGTTCCGAAACCAGCATCCTGGACATCGGCAATGGCGCCGAGGCGTCGGCCCGCGGCTTCGGCATAGACGACATCATGCGGCATGCGGGAGGCGCGCCGGTCTTCGTCAAGATCGACATCGAGGGCTACGAATACGAGATCGCGGATGAACTGGCCAAGCTGAAGCATTACCCGCTGCGCGGGTTGCAGGTCGCGATCCATCCGCAGTTGTACGAGAAAAGCCTGAAAGGCGGCCGGCTGTGGCGGCGGCTGCGCACGGCATGGACGACATGGCGGCTGGGGAGACGGCTGGGCGGCTTCATCCCTGGCCCCAGCCTGCATAAGTTCGACAGTCTGGCGGCATATGTTCTGCGGGGAATCCTGTTTCGCGGCAAACCAAAGGGGGCGGATTTCGTGTTCGAACGCAATCCCGCTCCAACCTTCGAGGACAAACTATGAGTACCACAAACGCGGACGTTTCCACCATCCTGATGGACAAGGTCGCCGACTGGCTGAGCCATTCGTCGCTCGTCGGCGACGATCTCGAAACAATGGTGCGCGGCTTCTGCGAAAGGCTGGCCGCCGCGGGTCTTCCGCTGGCCCGCGTCCATCTCAGCTTTTCGATGCTGCACCCGCTCTACGATGCGCTCGGCTTCACCTGGGAGCGCGGCACCGGCATGCATGTCGAAGGCTTCCGCAAGAAGCCCGGCGAGACTGCCGAGCGTTTCCTGCGCAGCCCCTATTACCACCTGCTCAGCAACAATCTCGATCATCTCAGGCGGCGTATAGATCCGGAGGGACCCTCTGAGTTCCCGATCTTCGACGACCTCAAGCTGCTCGGCGTCACCGACTATCTCGCCTTCAAGCATTGGTTCGACGGCGACAACAACCAGGGGATGCTCGGTTCATGGTCGACCGACAATCCCGGCGGCTTCAGCGAAAACATGATCGCAGCTCTGCTGCGCGTGCAAAACCATCTGGCGGTGGCGGCCAAGATGGCGGTCCTCAGCAAGCTCGCCGACAATATGCTGACCACCTATCTCGGCGGCGACGCCGGCAAGCGAGTGCTGAGCGGACAGATCAAGCGCGGCGAGGGTGACACGATCCGCGCGGCTCTCGTGATGGCCGATATGCGCGGCTCGACCCTCCTCGCCGAGCGCGAAGGCCGCGAGGTCTATATCGAAACGCTGAACCGCTTCTTCGACGCCATCGCAGCGCCGTTCAACCGCCGCGGCGGCCAGATCATGAGCTTTCTCGGTGACGGCTTCCTGGCCGTCTACCCCTGTGACCGTCATCGCGAGCCGTCGGAAATCGCCTGCCGGGCAGCGCTCACTGCAGCGTTCAAGGCGAACGCCCGCATGGCCGATCTGAACGAAGAGAGAAAGCAGAAGGGCCTGGCCGAGATCGGCTACGGCATCGGCCTGCATGTCGGCAATGTGATGTTCGGTAATGTCGGCCTCACCGATCGCCTGACATTCTCGGCCTTCGGCTCTGCCGTAAACGAGGTGCAGCGCCTGCAGATGCTGACCAAGAAATATCCGCACCGCCTCATCGCCAGCAAGGATTTCGCAACCTATACAGGTGGAGGATGGGTGACGCTCGGCAGGGAGAAGCTGGCAGGGGTGAAGCAGAAGCTGACGATCCTTCATCCGGATGCCGCCGACATCGAAATGTCCGACGAGGACGGGTTCGAGGTAACCTACGACGGCATGTCTGACGCCGAGCAGCTCATGCTCTTGATCCGAGGCGGCGGGCAATCCATGATCGAAGTGAATGGAGGAAAGAAGCTGCAATGAATACGACGATCCGCTCCGTCGGCCTGGCGGCCGCCTTTTGCATGTGCTGCCAGACCGGCGCCTCGGCGAATTCGGACATTCTCATTGATGGCTTCGACGGATCGGATTTTTCTGAATCGGGCGGCCTTTATTACAGAGAAAATTTCGAACAAAGCGCGGGCCGCGTCGAGTTCCAGAGAGAAGTCACCCGCAACGGTGGCGGGGCGCTGAAACTCAGCATCAAGCCGCTGTGCGGGGCGGCGGCCGATGGCTGCAGCGAACGCGCCGAAATCTGGGAAAAGACCGAGTTGCGCGTGCCCTACGACCAGGGCGTCTGGTACGGCTTCGCGGTCAAGTTCGCCGATCCGGTTCCGGCCGACGACCACCGCTATCTGATCGCGCAGTGGAAACGTGAGATCGAGCCCGGCGCGGAAGGCGATTTCAGTCCGTTTCTGGCGCTGCGGCTGAGGCAGGGCAAGCTTCACGCCACGGTCGAGACCAACTACATCCCGCAAGCCGACAAGGGCGTGGAAAACGTCGCGGCAGATTGCCAGACCGGCGGTACGCCGGTCTGGCTGCGCCCCGAAACCAACCAGATGCGCGCGCTGGTAGCGACCGATGCCGCATGGGGAGCGGACGACGGTACTCTGTTCACCACCTGCACAAACGCGATCAAGGTCATCGACCACGGCAACAAGCTGCCGGCGCCGGATTCCGGCTGGATCGACTTCGCCGTCTATACCAAGCCTGGCCCGGACGGGACGGGCCATATAGAACTCTATGCCAACGGCAAGCCGGTTGTGACCGTCAAGGGCCATATCGGCCATGCCGACAAGGGGCTGGGCAAAAACCAATACTTCAAATTCGGTCCCTATCGCGCGGCGCATACAACCGAATGGACGGTTTATTACGATGATTTCCGCCGCTCGCCACGCTGCGCCGACGTGCTGGCCGGCGCGCCCTGCCCGATGCAATGATCCTGCAAACGGCAACGGCCGAGGAAAACGGTTCCTCCAGATGTTACTGTTTTATTGGTCGCTAACACTAGGCAGCCCAATAGCCGTGCGATAATCTCGGCTCGTCGAGCAGCAGATACGGGGAAGTTCAGCGCTCGAACAGGGGAACCGTACGGGCGATGAATCCAGGTGCAGACCTTTTAAGGATCGAGGATCTCGGCATATCCTTTGCAATCGTGGGTGGCCCCGTCCACGCAGTGAAGCGGGCCAATCTGCGTATCCTGCCGGGCAAGGTGACAGCGCTGGTCGGCGAATCCGGCTCCGGCAAATCGGTCATCAGCCAGACGGTGATGGGGATTTTGCCGCAATCGGCGCGCGTTCGCGGCCGTATACTGTTCAACGACCCGGAAAATTCAAACGGCCCGGTCGACATCCTGCAGATGCCGCGGGACGGGCACGAGATCAGGGCTGTCCGCGGAAGCCGCATCGGCAAAATCTTCCAGGAGCCGATGACTTCACTGTCGCCGCTGCACACGATCGGCAACCAGGTCGGCGAGGTGCTGAAGATCCACGCCGAAATGTCCGGTGCGGAAATCAAGGATCGAACCGTGGAGATGCTTGGACTGGTCGGCTTTCCCGATCCGCGTCGCGCCTATGACATGTACCCATTCGAGCTTTCCGGGGGCTTGAGGCAACGCGCGATGATCGCCATGGCGCTGATCTGCCGGCCGGCACTGCTGATCGCCGACGAGCCGACGACGGCGCTGGACGTGACGATACAGGCGCAAATCCTGCAGTTGCTGCGCGAGCTTCAGAGCAAGCTCAACATGGCCATGCTGCTGATCACGCACGATCTCGGCGTGGTGGCCAATGTCGCCGACGAGGTGGTGGTCATCTATCACGGCGAAATCATGGAGGCAGGCCCGGTCGAGGCGATCTTCCGCCGCCCCGGCCATCCCTATCTGAAGGGACTGATGGCGGCCGTTCCGCACTTCGACATGAAGCCCGGCGAGCGGCTGAAGGCGCTTCGCGAGGTGCCTGTCAATGTCGAGAACCTGCTCGGTAAGCAGAAGCCGGCGAAAGCCGCCGCATCCGACACGCTGTTGTCGGTCTCCGGCATCTCCAAATCCTTCACGACACGCAAATCCGGCTGGTTTGGCAAACACGCGCAGATCTCCGTGCGCGCCGTCGATGATGTCAGCTTCGACATAAAGCGGGGCGAATGCCTCGGCCTGGTCGGCGAGAGCGGTTGCGGCAAGACCACCGTCAGCAAGATACTGATGCGCGCGGTGACGCCGGACGCCGGCTCGGTGATCTTCAACAGCGACCAGGGCCCGATCGACATCCTCGCTGCCCAGGGCGAAGCGCTGCGCACCCTGCGCACCAAGATCCAGATGGTCTTCCAGGACCCGGTCTCGTCGCTGTCGCCGCGCCTCACGGTGCAGAACATCCTCAGTGAACCGCTGGAGATCCACGGTCGGGGCGATGCGCGGTCGCGGCTCGAAACCGTTCGCTCGCTGCTGCAGGCGATCGGGCTCGACCAGCGCTCGATCAACCGCTACCCGCACTCCTTTTCGGGCGGCCAGCGCCAGCGCATCGGCATTGCGCGCGCCCTGGCGCTCGGGCCAGACCTGCTGATCTGCGATGAGCCGGTTTCGGCGCTGGACGTTTCGGTGCAGGCACAGATATTAAACCTTCTGAAGGATCTGCAGAAGGAGCTCGGCCTGACCTATTTGTTCATCTCGCACAATCTCGCCGTGGTGGACTACATGGCCGACCGCATCGCCGTGATGTGTGGCGGCCGGATCGTGGAGCTCGCGCCGCGCGAGACGCTGATGAAGCGGCCTGTCCACCCCTACACCCGCTCGCTGCTCGCGGCCGTGCCGTTTCCCGATCTCGATCGCCCGCTCGATTTCAAGACGCTGCATGCCAGCGGCGCATCCGACACCAGCGCCTGGTCGCCGCAATTCCGCGACGACGGAGACGAGGACGCGCTGTCGCCGACCGATCTCGGCGGCGGGCATGTGGTGCTGGCCCGGCGGAGCGCCGACGTGCGGGAGTTGCGGCCTTGATAACGCGGCGCACCGCCCTCGGAGTTATCGGCTCGGCGCTGCTGCCGGGGACGCTGAGGGCAGCCGACCGCGAACCGGAATTCTTCCGGGCCCAACTAAATGAAGGCAAGCTGCCGCCAACCGCCGAGCGGTTGCCGCGGACGCCGCGCATCGTCAAAGTCGCTTCGATGGGCCGCCAGCCTGGCCGGCATGGCGGGACGGTGCGCACCCTGATCGGCAGCCAGAAAGACATCAGGCTGATGACCATCTACGGCTATGCCCGGCTGGTCGGCTATGACGAGACGCTCACCCTGCAGCCGGACGTGCTGGAAAGCTTCACGAGCGAAGAGGACCGGGTCTTCACCTTCCGCCTGCGCGAAGGCCACAAATGGTCCGATGGCAGCCCGCTGACTCCGGAAGATTTCCGCTATTGCTGGGAAGACGTGATCAACAATGAAGACCTGTCGCCGGGCGGTCTCGACACCGCTCTCGTGGTCGACGGGAAAGGACCAACATTCGAGATCGTCGATCCGCTGACCATCCGCTACACCTGGCACACACCCAATCCGGACTTTCTGCCGAAGCTCGCCGCCGCGCAGGCGCTGAGCATCGTCGTGCCGGCGGCCTACCTCAAGCAATTCCACGAAAAGTACCAGGACGAGGCACGGCTCAAGGAGTTGATGAAGGAGCACAAGGCCAAGAAGTGGACTTCGCTGCATATCCGCATGGCCCGGCAGTACCGCCCGGAAAATCCCGATCTGCCGACGCTCGACCCCTGGCGCAACACCACCAAGCCGCCGGCCGAGCAGTTCGTTTTCGAACGCAATCCATTTTTCCACCGCGTTGACGAGAACGGGCTGCAGCTGCCCTATATCGACCGGTTCGTGCTGAATGTGAGTTCGTCCTCGATCATCCCCGCCAAGACCGGCGCGGGCGAGAGCGACCTGCAGGCGATCAACCTCGATTTCACTGACTACGCCTTCATGAAGGACGCCGAGAAGCGCTATCCGGTGAAGGTCAGCCTCTGGAAAAAGACCCTCGGATCGCGGCTGGCCCTGCTGCCCAACATGAACGCCGGCGACGAAGTCTGGCGGCCGCTGCTGCGCGACGTCAGGGTGCGGCGCGCGCTGTCGCTGGCAATCGACCGGCACGAGATCAATATGGCCGTGTTTTACGGGCTGGCGACGCCCAGCGCCGATACGGTGCTGCCCGACAGCCCGCTCTTCCGCGCGGAATATGCCGAAGCCTGGATAGAGCACGACCCCGCGCAGGCGAACGCGCTGCTGGACGAGGCCGGGCTCAACGTGCGCGACGATGACGGCATGCGCATCCTTCCGGATGGACGCCCGGCGCAGATCGTGATCGAAAGCGCCGGCGAGAGCACGCTGGAGACCGACGTGCTGGAGTTGGTCGCCGACCATTGGCGCAATGTCGGCCTCGCCCTCTTCATCCGCACCTCGCAGCGCGATGTGTTCCGCAGCCGGGCCTTGGCCGGCCAGATCATGATGTCGATCTGGTCGGGCATCGACAATGGCGTGCCGACCGCGGATATGAATCCCGGGCAAATAGCCCCGACGGCCGACGACCAGCTGCAATGGCCGGTCTGGGGCGCCCACTACCTGTCGCATGGCGAGATCGGCGAGGCGCCCGACATGCCCGAAGCGGCCGAACTGGTCAGCCTGCTCAGGGAATGGCGTCATACGGTGACGACGCCGGAAAGAGCCGCGATCTGGCACAAGATGCTGTCGATCTACACGCAGCAGGTATTCTCGATCGGCACCGTCAACGGTACGCAGCAGCCTATCCTGGCCACGACCCGCCTGCGAAACCTGCCGAAAGACGCGCTCTACGGTTTCGATCCGACCTGCTATTTCGGAGTTTACATGCCCGATACGTTCTGGCTCGGCGAGGAAACCTGAACGTGCTGCGATACATTGTCTGGCGCATCGCCGTCATGATACCGACGCTGCTTCTGATATCGGCGTTGATCTTCGTCATCATCGAATTGCCGCCGGGCGATTATTTCGAAAGCTATGCCGCCGAACTGCGCGCCATGGGCGAAGGCGTCGACAACGACAGACTGGAGGCGTTGCGGGCGGAGTACGATTTCGACAAGCCGCCAGTGGTTCGCTACTTCCACTGGCTCGCAGGCATGCTGCAGGGCGATTTCGGCTATTCGTTCGAATATCAGCTGCCGGTCAGCGAGGTCGTCGGCGACCGGCTGTGGCTGACCGTCCTGGTCTCATTCGTGACGATCGTCTTCACCTGGGTGATCGCTTTCCCGATCGGCATGTACTCGGCGACCCACCAGTATAGCTGGGGCGATTACGGCCTAACCTTCCTCGGCCTGATCGGCATCGCCATCCCCAATTTCATGCTGGCGCTGATCCTGATGTATTTCGCCAACATCTGGTTCGGCACCTCGATCGGCGGACTCATGGATCGCCAATATTTGGACGAGCCGATGAGCTGGGCCAAGGCGAAATCCATCCTCGAACACATCTGGATCCCGGTCATCATCATCGGAACGGCCGGCACGGCCGGAATGATCCGGCGGCTGCGCGCCAACCTGCTCGACGAACTTCAGAAGCAATATGTGATGACGGCCCGCGCCAAGGGCCTGCATCCGTTCAAGACGCTGGTCAAATATCCGATGCGCATGGCGCTGAACTTCTTCATGTCGGATATCGGCTCGATCCTGCCCGCGATCATTTCCGGCGCTGAGATCACTGCAATTGTGCTTTCGCTCGAGACGACCGGCCCGATGCTTATCAAGGCGTTGCAGAGCCAGGACATGTACCTCGCCGGATCGTTCCTGATGTTCCTGGCGTTCCTTACGGTCATCGGCGTTCTCATCTCCGATCTGGCGCTGGCGCTTCTCGATCCGCGCATAAGACTACAGGGCGGCAGCACCAAATGAACGCACCCCTCCCCCCGCCCGGCGCTCCGCTCGAGCACTACGTCTCCACAGCGCCTTTCGATCCGCAGTCGGTGGAGGTCATGACCGAGGAGCAGTTGCGCGTCTACCAGGCGTCGCAAATGCGGCTGATGTGGTGGAAGTTCAAGCGGCACCGGCTGGCGCTGGCGTCGGGCATCTTCCTTGCCGCGCTCTACTTCATGATCCTGATCTGCGAATTCCTCGCGCCTTACAATCTGCACACGCGCAATGTCGATTTCATCCATACGCCGCCGCAGCCGGTGCATCTGTTCCATGACGGACAGTTCGTCGGGCCGTTCGTCTATGGACGGCAGATGAACCTCAACATGGACACGCTGAAGCGGGAATATACGGACGACCGCGCCGATGTTCAGCCGCTGCGCTTCTTCTGCCGCGGCGACGGCTACGAATTCTGGGGGCTCTTCGAAGGCGACCTTCATCTCGTCTGCCCCGCAAAGGACGGCCAGATGTTCCTGCTCGGCACCGACAGGCTCGGTCGGGACGTACTTTCGCGCATCATCTACGGCGCGCGCATCTCGCTGACGATCGGGCTCATCGGCATCACCTTCAGCTTCGTCCTCGGCATCATCATCGGCGGAATTGCCGGCTACCACGGCGGCGCCCTCGACCTAGTCGTGCAGCGCATCATCGAGGTGCTGCAATCCATCCCGAGCATCCCGCTATGGATGGCGCTGGCGGCGATAATGCCGGTGACGTGGAGCCCGATCCTGATCTATTTCGGCATCACCATCATCCTCGGCCTGTTCGACTGGACCGGACTAGCGAGGGCCGTGCGCTCGAAACTCCTGTCGCTGCGCGAGGAGGACTATGTGCTGGCGGCGCAACTGATGGGCGCCAAGAGCAGCCGCATCATAGGGCGGCACCTTATTCCAGGCTTCATGTCGCATCTCATCGCGACTGCCACCATCTCCATACCGGGCATGATCCTCGGCGAAACCGCGCTCAGCTTCCTTGGGCTGGGGCTCCGGCCGCCGATCACCAGCTGGGGCATCCTCCTGACCGAAGCGCGCAGCGTCAGCGTGATCGCTTTCTATCCGTGGCTACTCTACCCGATGATCCCGGTGATCCTGGTGATCCTCGCCTTCAACTTTCTGGGCGACGGCCTGCGCGACGCGGCGGATCCGTATCGGTAGGCGGCTGAAAATCTACGCTACCGCGCGGCGGGGTGCCGATTCCGACATTGCGCCGTCGCGGCGCACGGAATCGCCGCGGCCGACCGCGTAGTAGAGCAGGCCGTGGCGGCGCACCTCGTCCGGCTCGTAGAGATTGCGCCCGTCGACGATGACCGGGCTCTTGAGATTGGCCTTGAGCCAGGCGAAATCGACGACCCGAAACTGCTTCCATTCGGTGCAGATCACCAGCGCATCGGCGCCGTCGGCGGCCTCCAGATGACCGGCCGTAAGGAACAGGTCGGGATGCTCGCCATAATGCCGTCGCGCCTCCTTCATCGCTTCCGGATCGAAGGCGCGGACGCTGGCGCCCGCCTCCCACAGCGCTTCCATCAGCGTCCTGCTGGGTGCGTCGCGCATGTCGTCTGTGTTGGGCTTGAAGGCCAGTCCCCACAACGCGATGGTGCGGCCTTTCAGGTCGCCGTCGAAAGCCTGCTCCAGCTTACGGAAGAGCACCCCCTTCTGCGCATTGTTGACGCGCTCCACAGCCTCCATGAGTTCCGCCCTGAATCCCGCTTCTTCCGCCGTGTGGGCCAAAGCGCGCACGTCCTTGGGGAAGCATGAGCCGCCGTAACCGCAGCCGGGATAGATGAACTGGTAGCCGATGCGCGGATCGGAACCGATGCCCTGGCGCACCTCCTCGATATCGGCGCCCAGCCGCTCGGCGATGTTGGCCATCTCGTTCATGAAGCTGATCTTGGTCGCCAACATGGCGTTGGCGGCATATTTGGTCAGTTCCGCCGAGCGGACATCCATGCTGATCAGCTTGTCGTGGTTGCGGTTATAGGGGGCGTAGCACTCCTGAAGCGTCTTGCGGACGGCTTCCTTTTCCGAACCGATGATGATGCGGGACGGCTTTGTGAAATCCTCGATGGCGCTGCCTTCCTTCAGGAATTCGGGGTTGGAGCACACATCGAACCCGTGTGTCGCGCCTCGCTTGGCGAGCGCGGCGGCGATCACCGCCTCAACCCGGTCCGCGGTGCCGACCGGCACCGTCGACTTCCCGACCACAATCTTGTAGCCGTCAATGTGCTCGCCGATCGTCTCGGCCACCGCCAGAACGTGGCTCAAATCGGCGGAGCCACTATGCTGCGGCGGCGTGCCGACGGCGATGAAGATCAAATCGGCGAAGCGCACCCCGGCCGGCGCATCGATCGAGAATTTCAGCCGCCCCGCTTCGGCGTTCTTAAGGACCATCTCGCGGAGTCCGGGCTCGAAGATGGGCACCCTGCCTTCCTTCAACATCGCGATCCGCCCGGCATCGACATCGATACAGAGCACCTCATGGCCGACATCGGCGAAGCAGGCTCCCGTAACCAGGCCGACATAGCCTGTCCCGAAGATGCTGAGTTTCATAGGGTATTCCTCGACTGGTTTGATGCAGCGGGGGCAGCAGGACCTCAATACAGGCTGCCGAGCGCAATGTTAACCCGCCCGATGCACTGTCAAGCGCCGCGGAGGGCCATCCGATCAATGAATTTCCCGCCCTGAAACCGACCTGTTGGCCTTGTTCCGGGCGTGTCGGCGTCGAACCGCCGGGCGCGCTTCCGCGAAGATGAATCAGGCTGCGGCCGACGCAAGCAATTCGGTCGATCGCAGGCTTTCGCGCAACGCCTCGACCTGGCTGGACGAAAGGCTGCTGAGCGGCGGCATCACGCGGTTCCAGCCGGAATCGCCGGTGAGCAGCCCCAGCGCAGCCTTGACCGAGGCGACCAGCGGAAATCTGGCGACGGCGGCGCGGATTTCGACGGCGGCCGCGAGCCCCTGCGATTTCGAAGCCCCCTCGCCGCTCCAGCAAAGCTGGGCAAACCGGCCGGTGACATTGGCGGTAGCCGAAATGCACCCGGCGAAGCCGAGTTCGGCGGCGCGGCCCAGCGAGGCCTCCGCGCTCGGAAACACATCGAAGCCCGGAAGGCGCCTGACGAGACCGGCGGAATAGTCGAGATCGCCGGAACTGTCCTTCAGTCCCTTCACCGTTTCCGGCATCATGTCGCGCAATCGAGCCACCACATCGGCCGAATAGGGTACGCCGGAATTGGCCGGGAAATGGTAGAGATAGAGGTTCAGCCCATCGGCGCCGACGCGGCGGACGAGCGTCTCGACATAGGCGACGAGGCCATCCTCGGCGATGCCCTTGTAGTAGAAGGGCGGCAAGAGCAGCGCCCCGGCAAAGCCTAACGCCTTGGCCTCCGCGGTCAGGCGCGCGGCATCGTCCAGAGCCGCTGCGCCCGTGCCGACCATGAAGCGGTCGAGCGGCAATCCGGCATTGGCCACCGCGCACATCCCCTCGATCCTCTGCCCGACCGAGAACGATGTCGCCTCACCGGTCGAGCCGAGAAGGTTGATGCCGTCGCAACCGCCTTCACCAAGCAGCCAGCGGCAATGGCTGACAAGACGATCGAGATCTATCGACAAGTCGGCGGCGAGCGGCGTCGCCGCCGCGGCGATGACGCCCTTAAGCTTGGTCATGCGGCACTCCTGGGATTTACGGCAGCGTTTAAGCGGTTTTCACCGTGGTGTAAAATCCCGGCGGCGTCGCGGCCATGCTCGCGCTGCCTGGCTGCGACCTCAGCTCTGTCCGACAGCGTCCGGCGATGAAATTCTGAAGCACTCTCATGGTCAGGCTTTTTCCTTGCTCTTCGCTGCTGCGACCTCCGCGTGGTCCAGTTCGGTCCGGTATTTTGCGGATGCGCCGCCGGGATCACCCCAGCCGGTAACCTCCGGCCCGAAGAACTCCTCGTTGATCGTCTGGAACTGTCGCTCACGCTCCGGGAGATCGTCCTCCGACCAGATCGCGTCCACCGGGCAGACGGAAAGACAGAGCCCGCAACTGATGCATTCCACGGGGTGGATATACATCATCCGCCCGCCTTCATAGATGCACTCGACCGGGCAGACGTCTTGGCAGGCGCCGTCCTTCACGTCGATGCAGGTGGAAGCGATCACATAAACCATGGGATGCCTCAGCGACCCTTCCAGTTCGGCGGCCGCTTTTCCTGGAACGCCTTGACGCCCTCATCCTGGTCCTCGGATTTCAGCGCCTCGACCAGTTGCGGCAAGCGCAGCATCTGCGCTTCCCTGGCGCTCATGCTTTCGCCCGCCCGCACCATCGCCTTGATGGCGCGCACGGAGAGCGGCGCACATGCAAGAATGTCGCTCACCCAGCGATCGACCGCCGCGTCGAGCGCATCCGGTGCGGCTACCTCGTTGACAAGGCCGAGTTGACGCGCTTCGTCCGCAGCGATGCGCCGGCCGGTCAACAGCAGCCCCATCGCGTCGGCATGGCCGATGCGCCGCGTCAAAAGCGCGATGCCGCCGTCGAGCGCCAGCCGTCCGACGCGCGGCTCGGGCAAGCCGAAGGTCGCCTTCTCCGACGCCACGACGATGTCGCAGCCAAGCACCATCTCCATGCCACCGCCAAGCGCATGGCCGTTGACGCGGGCAATGACAGGTACGTCGAGCATGTCGCGCAACGCGATGCCGCCGAAACCGCCGGGTCGAGGCGCAGCCCAGTATTCGAGGCCCGACAGGCCGCTGCTTTCGCCCTTCATGTCGGCCCCAGTGCAGAAGGCGCGGTCGCCGGCGCCCGTCAGCACGACGACACGGATGTCGCGATCCTTCTCTATCTGCTCCCAGATGCGGACCAGTTCCGCCTCGGTGGCGAGGTCGACCGCGTTCATACGGTCCGGCCGGTCGATGGTGACGCGGGCGACGTGGTTCTCGACGGAAAAATGGACGCTCATGCCGCCTCGCCACGCTTTTCGCCGGCAACAATGCCCGAGGCGATCAGCGCCTCGATGCTCTCGGCCGAATAGCCCGCTTCTTCGAGGATTGCACGTCCGTCCGCGCCAAGGCCGGGCGGCGCATGCCGAACCTGAAAAGCGCTCTCGTCCATGGTCAGCGGCGAGCCAAGCAACGGGAACGATCCATGTGCGTCCGCAACCTCGATTATCGAGCCATTCGACTGCGTCTGTCCGTGATCGAGCGCTTCCGACAGTGTCAGCACCGGCGCGCAGAGCAGATCCTGCTCCTCGAGCTTTGCCAGCCAGTGCGCCGTCGTGTTCGAGGCGAAGCGCTCGCGGAATTTCGCCTGCAGTTCCGGTTTGTTGGCGGCCTGCCCGGCAAAGGTCGACAGGCGCGGTTCTGCCGAGAGGTCGGGCAGGCCGAGCGCGGCGCAGATATCCTTGAGCGGATTCTGCTTGAACGCGCCGACGAGCACGACGGCACCGTCGGTCGTCTCGAACACGCCGGTCAGCGGGAAAGCCGCCCAGTTCAGGTGCCTTTGCCGCTGCAGCCACATCGCCGCTTCCTGGATCTGCATGGCCAGCATGGATTCGAACAGCGAGACGGAAACCGACTGGCCGCGGCCGGTCTTGTCGCGCTGCATCAACGCCAGCAGGATCGCCTGCACGAGGTGCATGCCGGCCGTGTAGTCGGCCAGCGCCGTCGGATATATGGTCATCGGCGTGGCCTCGTCGGCGCGGCGCGCCATGACGCCGGAAAGCGCCTGGGCGAGAATGTCCTGGCCGCCCTTGTGCGACAGCGGTCCCGAAGGTCCGAAGCCCGAGCCGAAGGCCGAGATTATGCGCGGATTGATCTCCGCCAACCTGTCATGGCCGAAGCCCATTCGCTCCATGACGCCGGCGCGGAAATTGTTGACCACCACGTCGGCGTTCCTGACGAGATCGTAGATCACCGCCTTGGCCTCGTCCTTCCTCAGGTCGAGCGCGATCGAGCGCTTGTTGCGGTTGAGGCTGCGGAAGACAGGATTGTTGAAGCCGTCGGGATCATCGGCGATCGACGTCCGCGACAGGTCGCCCGCGCCGGGACGCTCGATCTTGATGACGTCGGCGCCGTAATCGGCGAGCACCTGCGTGCAGCTCGGCCCGAGCATCACCTGGGTGAAGTCGATGACCTTGATGCCCGAAAGCGGCTGGGTGTCTGTCGGTTGCATGCGATGGTCTCCTGTCATTCCGCGGCGATCTGGATGGAAGCATTGGCGGCCGGCTGGTCGCCCGGGTCGGCCCCTTGCGCGCGCAGCCGCCTTTGCAGTTCGGCCACGTCGACACGGTCGACGGTCACGCCTGATTCCAGCGCCAGCGCCGCGGCGACGCCCGTCGCCTCGCCCATCGCCATGCATGGCGGGATCTCGCGCGAGATGCGCTGGGCGGCCGCCGTCGAGGAATAGTGACGTCCGGCAACGAGCAATTGCCCCACATCCTTGGGCAGCAGAGTACGGTAGGGATAGTAGTAGTCGCGGCCGCGGGCGACGCTGTCGGCGAAATGCCGGCGCGAGGCGACATCCTCCTTGGTCATCACGTATTCGCCCTCCAGCAGCCGCGACGTTCGCACACCGATCTGCGGCGCGACATCGATAACGACGGCGTTGGCGAAGCCGGGAACCTTTTCGCGCGCATAGGCGACCAGATCCGCGATGCGCTCCCGGCCCTTGAAGTCGGCGCGGGTGAGGTCCTCGACGGAGAGCCCGTCGAAGCCCGCCATATGCGGGCAATTGCACCACACGACGCCGGGCAGCGGCGTCTTGAGCCACCAGCGCTCCCACGAACCGCCCATGATGCGCTTGGCCTCGCGATCGATCGCCGCAAAGGCTTCCGGCTCCTCATACTCGAAACGTTCGGCTTCGACGGTGTCGACATTGCCGAGGCGGAAAACCGTGGTGACGATGAACGAGCCCTGGCTGAAGGCGGCCCCGGCGGAGGTCGCCACGTCGAGGTCGCCGGTGGCGTCGATCACCACCTTGCCGAGCACGGCCTGCCGGCCGCTCTTCGATTCGCATACGATCCCCTTGACCGCGCCGTCCTCGACGATGGCCTTCGAGAACCAACTGTGCAAGCGAAGGTTGACCCCCGCCTCGGCGACCATCGCATTTGACGCGCGTTTGAACCCATCGGGATCAAAGGCCGACGCATAGCAGATCGGCTGCGGCTTCTGGTGCGAATGGAAGTCGTAAACGCCCCACCGCGCCCACTGCTGAAATTTCGTGGTATCGGAAATCCAGTCCTCCTCCGGCGGCGTGACGCAAAGGCCCATCCGGGTCATGCGGTCGATGAGCTCCGAGCAGAGCCCGCGCACCGTCACTTCCGGCCCGTTGGACATATCGTCGAGCACCAGCACCATGCCGCCCGAGGCGAGGCCGCCGAGATAGGCATAGCGTTCGAGGAGGGTAACGCTGAGCCCGTTGCGGGCGCCGGCGACAGCCGCGGCGATGCCTGCCGGCCCGCCGCCGACGACGACAAGGTCGGCCTCGGCCACAACCGGCGCCTTGCCCGCCGGCTCGTCGATCATGTGTTTGGTGGTCATTGGAAACTCCAGATTCGAAAAGGGCGGAAGGGGTTGCGGGATCAAGTCCGGGCGACATTCCATGTGAGGACGCGCCGCTCGGCCCAGGAAATCACGCCGAAGAAGGTGGCTGAAAAGACCGAGCCGACCACGATGGTCGCGTAGAGAAGCGGCGAGTCGAAATTGTAGGTCGCCTGGATGATGAGCGCGCCGATGCCCTGGGTTGCGCCGATCCATTCGCCGACGATTGCGCCGATCACGGCGGTAGAGGCGGCGATCTTCAGCGCGGAGAACAGATAGGGCAGCGAGTTCTTGAAGCGCACCTTCAGGAACACTTCGCGCGGCGAGGCGGACAATACGTGCATCAGCTCCAGCTGCTGCGGGTTCACGTCACGCAGGCCGCGCGTCATGTTGACCAGTGTCGGGAAGAAACAGATGATCGCCGCGATCGCGATCTTCGGCTCCATGCCGTTGCCAAGCAACAGGACGAGGATCGGCGCTTTGGCGACGACCGGGATGGTGTTGACCATCACCGCGATTGGAAAGAACGCCTCCTCCAGCGTGTCCTTGTAGGCGAAGGCGGTGGCGATCATGATCGCGGCCAGATTGCCAATTATGAAGCCTGCAATCGCTTCGATAGCGGTCGGCAGCAGGTTCGACATCAGCATGCCGAACCGATTGACGAGCACGTTGAAGATGGCGCTTGGCGCCGGCGCGATGTAGGGCTGGATGTCAAACACGGCCACCGAAATCTCCCAGAGCACCAGCAGGCTCAGAAGGGCGACGATCGGCAGCAGACGGCGACGCCAGAGCAGGCGGCGCTTGGCGGCAAGATAGATTTCCTGCGCCTTGTCGTCTTCGGCGAAAGCGCCAAGCGGCGCGGTATCTGGCGTTGTGACGGACATCAGCAGGTCTCCAGGACACGGCGCAGATGCGAGACCAGCGCCACGAATTCGGGCGTCTCGCGCATCGCGATCTTGCGGGGATGCGGCAGGTCGACGGGCACGCGTTCCTTCACCCGGCCCGGACGCGCCGCAAGCAGCAGCACCTCCTGGCCAAGGAATGCGGCCTCGTAGATCGAATGGGTGACGAAGAGGATCGTCGTGCCGGTGCGTTCCCACACCGAAAGCAGTTCCTCGTTCAGGCGGTCGCGGGTGATCTCGTCGAGCGCGCCGAACGGCTCGTCCATGAACAGAAGCTTCGGGCTGGAAACCAGGGCACGCGCGATCGAGACGCGCTGGCGCATGCCGCCAGACAATTCATGCGGAAACGCCTGCTCCCAGCCCGAAAGCCCGACCAGTTCCAGGAGTTCGCGCGGATCGCGGGCACGATCCCTGGGCGCGCCGCCGCCGACTTCGAGCGGCAGGGTGACGTTTTCCAGCACGGTGCGCCATGGAAGGAGCGCCGCATCCTGAAAGACGAAGCCGATATCGCGCCGCGAGCGCGCCGCGGACGGATCGCTGCCGAGCACCTTGGCCGAGCCCGAGCTCGGCTTGAGGATATCGGCGACGACACGCAGCAGCGTGGACTTGCCGCAGCCGGAGGGGCCGAGCAGAGTGAGGAAGCCGCCCTTCGGCACGGTGAGATCGATGCCGTCAAGCGCGGTGATGGTGCCACGCTCGGTGGTGAACCGGACGGACACCTGCTCGAGCTCGACCGCGATTTCCTCCGGTACGGGCGCCGGTCGTTCGACCGGCTTGAGTACGGCGACTGCCATTGTATTGCTCCTATTGGGTTCGCCAGGCGCGATCGAGTCCCGCGGCCGCACGCTGTCGGCCACTCTGTTGCGGTCCTCACGACCGCATTCGTCATGAAGCGTTCGTCGAGTTCCGGTCATCCGATCTTCGGACGTGCGTCGGCGGTGGCCTCAAGGATCGCTGTGGTGACGACTTCGTCGAGTGCAGGCGCCCCGGCCGAGAACTGACCCAGCTCGTCATAGAGTTTGATCTGCGCTTCCCAGACGGCGGGATCGAAACTGGCCCAGCCATTCCTGGCGGTCGCGTCGGTGAAGACGTGGGCAAGCATGATCTCGGAGGCGGCGAGTTCGTCGTCGCGAACGAGGTTGGGAAATTCCTTGATCAGGAGGTCGACCGCCGCTTCGCGATGCTCTTTGGCATATAGCCAACCCTTGCCGGCGGCGCGCAGGAAACCGGCGAGCGCTTCCGGATCCTTTTCCAGCATGTCGTTGGTCGTATAGTAGGGGTTTGCGTAGAGCTGCACGCCGTGGTCCCACATCTTCAGCGCGACAGGCTTCTCTGGCAGTGCGGCCATCGCCGTCGTGTTGGTCAGCCAGCCGGTAACCGCCTGGACCTGGCCCGTGGCGAGCGGCGTCATGTCGGCGCCGATCACGATCACCTCGACCTCGCTTTCGGGAATGTTGTGCTTCTTCAGAAGCGCCGAAAGCAGGATTTTTCCTGTCGCCTGGATGCCGATTTTCTTGCCGACCATATCCTGCGGCGTGTTGATCGGCGCCGAGGGCAGCGAGAAGAAAGCATAGGGATGTTCCTGCGCGCTGACGGCGAAGGCCTTGACCGGAATGTCCTGCGAGGCTGCCAGCATCAGCGACGGGCTGGACGAGACCTGGCCGATCTCGAAACGGCCGGACGCGACGATGGCAACGCCGTCTATGCTCGGACCGCCCGGCTGAATGGCGAATTCCAGCCCCTCTTCCGCAAAATAGCCGAGGTGCTTTGCAGCGACCTCGCCGAGTTGATTGCCGCCTCCGAGCCAGCCGAGTTGCATGTTGATTGTCTTTGGCGCTGCCTGGGCCAAGGCTCTGCTGGAAATGATTGCCGGCGTGGAAAGCGCGCCAACCAGCCCGGCTCCCGCCTTGAGCACGGTCCGCCGCGAAAAGTTCATCTTCGTCATCGTGGTGGTTCCCCTTGTTGTCGGCCGTTCCCGGGCCGGTTGCTTCGAGCTTGGCGCAGGTATTTTTTCGATTTCCTGCACCGGCTGTTTCCGAAGCCTCAGGGACTTTAGGGGTGACAAGGCGCTCGCAGGAAGCATAAAGATTCGAGAGTGGTGATGCCGAAACGGCATCACCTTCCAATCCGGGAGACATTTGATGCATGCAGTGGTTCTGCGTTACATCGATCAGGTCGCACGGCTGGGTTCGATAAGGCGCGCGGCCGGCGTTCTCAACGTCGCCTCGTCGGCCGTAAACCGCCAGATTCTCAAGCTCGAGGCGGAAATCGGCACGCCGCTTTTCGAGCGCGTGGGCAACGGCGTCCGGCCGACCGCCGCCGGCGATTACGTCATCCGCCATGCCCGCGAGACGCTCGCCCGCTGGAACAATGTGCGCAGCGACATCTCCACGCTTTCGGGCGACATCCATGGCGAGGTGCGCATCGTCTCGATCCCGGCGCCGCTGGTGCGCCTTCTGCCGCGCGCCATCGAGGCCACCTCCAGACAGCATCCGCATATCGCCTTCCGCGTCATCGACGCCGCTCCGAAAGAACACACCGAGGAGATGCGCGCGCAGCGACCGGACATCGCAATCCTGTTCATCGACCGCCGGCACCGCGGCTACGAGGTCGCGGCGCGGATCAGGATGCGGATCGGCGCCATCATGCGGCCCGACCATCCCCTGGTCGGGAGAAAGGAGGTGACGCTCACCGACTGCGCCGCCTATCCTGTCTGCATGCTGAGCGATCCGTGGATATTGAACGCCACGGCCGAGGCCGAGTTTACCCACAGCGGCGCGCAGTTCAAATCGGTTCTGCTCACCAACTCGCTGCCGATGACCAAGGAAGTGATGCTTGCCGGTCTCGGCATCGGCTTCTTCACCCCGACCGGTTTCGTGGACGAGTTGAAGAGCGGCGAACTCGCCCATATTCCGATGGCGGAACCCGACCTTTCCGCCAGCGAGATCGGCCTCCTGATCCACCGCGACCGCCAGTCGTCCCCGGCGGTGCGGGCGCTGGGCACACGGCTGATCGAGGAGTTCGCCGCCCTCGAACGGGATATCGGCATGTTGTCGGCTCCGAAATCACAGCAAATCGGGCAGGATGACTGGCATGACCGGGCAGAACCGCCAAACGCTGCCGCTGCATTTCCCGCGTCGCCGGCCAACCCGTTTCGGCCAGCGACTTAGTTTTAGCTCTGAACGGCTTGCGCCGCCGCGGCGCTTCTACTTCTCGCCGCGCATTTTTGCCTGGAACGCGGGCAGGTGCTTCTTCTGCGCCTCAATCATGCGCTCGCGGTAGACGCCATAGATCACGTCTGTGTCGTGCAGCGTCACGCCGGCGATCGTCGGCGACGCGAAGGTCGGCAGTTCGATGCCGCGTTTGGACAGGTTCTGCGCGGTACGCGCGATAAGCTCGTGGGTCATGATCATCGCCAGGACAGTCGATGAACCGGACACCGGGCGGCTCCAGCCTTCCACCGGAACAATGGCGTCCTCGATCGGCGAGCAGGTATCGATGACGAGATCTGCGGCATCGGCCAGACGCTTGCCGGAAGAATGCGTGGCCGGCTTGTCGAGATTGTTCTTGCTGGTGATGGCGACGACGAACAGGCCCCGCTCCTTGGCATAGAGCGCGGTTTCTATACCGGACGAATTGCGTCCGCTGTGACCGAAGATGATGATGGAATCGCCTTCGTTGAGCGGCTGGTGGTCGAGGAACTTTTCGGCGTAGTTTTCCGTGCGCTCGAGCCACAGCAGTTCGCGCACGCCGCCGGCGCCGAGCACATTGTGCCACATGACTCGCGGGTCGGTCAGCGGGTTGAAGCCGACATAGGTGCCGTAGCGCGGAAACGCCTCCTGGCAGGGCAGCACCGAATGGCCCGACCCGTAAAGATGGATCAGCCCGCCGGCCTCTAGCGTGTCGGCAAAGCGGCCGGAGGCGGTTTCGAACGCTTCGCCATTGGCGGCCGAAGCCTGTTCGATCAGCGCGGCCAAACGGCCGATATAGAGGTCAGACACAATTCTACTCCTGTTGTGATTTGGATTAGCTCCGCAATGTCGAGCGGATTTCGTAACGGTCGCCGCGCATGACAGAAACCGTGAATTCAAACGGACCACGTTCATCCGTTGTGACGCGTTCCACCACGAAAGCCGGGCTTCCCGCCGTCAGGTCCAGAAGCGCCGCATCGTCGACGCCCACCGATGCGACGCGATAGACCTCGCGGGCTTCCACGGGCATGATCCCGTAGCGCCTGCTCAGCGTTTCGTAGAGCGAGCCTTCGGGCGGGCCGGGTTCAAGGAAGTTCGGCACCCGCCCGCCCGGCAGTTGCGCGGTCTGGATGCCGATCGGCGCATCATTGCCGAGACGAAGTCGGCGAATGCGCACCACCGGATCTCCTTCCTCGATTTCCAGGGCCCCGGCGGTCGCGGCATCCGCCGAGCCCATGCCGAAATCGAGAATGCGCGAACCGACGACGAGGCCGAGATTGCCCATCTCCTGCGTAAAGCTGGTCAGTTCGCGCGTTCCGGCGACCAGCGTGGCGCTGCGCACGAACGTGCCGCGGCCGTGTTCGCGCCGCAAAAGCCCCTGCTCCTCGAGATTTCGCAGCGCGTGGCGCAGCGTAATGCGGCTGACGCCGAGCATGACGCCGAGCCGGTCCTCGGCCGGAATCTGGCTGCCGGTCGGCCACTCGCCGCTTTTGATGATGGCGCGGATGGCCTGTTCGACCTGATACCACAGTGGCTCCGGCCGGCGGCGATCAGGTTGCGTATATGTCGCCTCGCTCATCTCAACTGTCTCCAGTTCTCGCCAGCGGCTCCGGCGATAGCGGCTCCGACAAGTCCGGCGCGCGGACCGAATGTTCCGGCCCTGATCTCGATCCAGCGCAGATGCGCGGGAAGATGGCTTCGCATCGTCGCCAAGATTGGCGGTGCAAGCACGTCGAGCGCATCGGATATTCCGCCGGAGATCAGAACGATCTCGGGATCGAGCAGCGCAACCGCGCCGGCAAGCGCCGTCCCGAGGCTTTGCGCCGGGATCTGCAAGGCGGCGATGGCCGCGCGGTCGCCACGTCGCGCCGACGCCATCAGATCGGCGCCGCTCGCCTTGCCGATCCGGGCGGCTATGACGTCAAGCGCCCTGCCCGCCGCCATGCGCTCCAGCCAGCCGCTGCGCTCCTCGCCGGGATCGTCCATGTCGGCGCAGGCCCAGCCGAAAGAGCATGCTCCGCCGCGCGACCCGGCGACGATCTGGCCGTTGGCAAGTACGGCCGAGCCGATGCCGGTTCCGATCGCCAGCAGGAGCGCGTCCAAGACGCCTTGCGCCGCGCCTGCGGTGCTTTCCGCCAGCAGGGAAATCTGCGCGTCATTGCCCAGGCCAATCTGCACTTCCGGCAGGAGTACGGCAATGTCGACGCCGTCGAGGTAGGGAAGATTGGGAATCCAGCGGCAGGTCGTTCCCTCGACCAGGCCCGGTACCGCAAGGCCCACCCCCGTCACACCGCCAGCCTCGGCGCACAACGCAGAAATGCGGCTCGTGAACTCGGCAAGGCTGGAGGGTGCGGCCTCACGTGCAATGTCGCGCATCGCCGCGACGTCGCCGGAATAGACCGCCGCCCGCAATTGCGTGCCACCGAGATCGATCGCAAGCACGTGCGTCATGGCTGGTTGTCCAGCCTTCCTTGAGCCGGCATCCCCGCTTCCGAAAACATTGCCATCTACCCTCCCTCACCTGCCAGCGACCCGGCGCCTCGCCTCGGCAACCACGGATTCTGAGACGCCTCACTTGCGGATGCGAGTATGACGTTATAACCTCTTATGGCCGATTGGTCATGGGAACGCAATCGCGGTCAGCTTGGGAGGACTTCATGAAACTCGCGTGGACGATCAAATGTGCGCTTGCGGCCGGCGTCATGGCCCTGCCGACCGCGGCCTGGGCCGAGCTGGTCAACATCTCGTATCTCACCCATTGGGCGCCTGAAACGGTCGCCCTGCTCGAGAACGCGGCCAAGGAATACGCCAAGACCAATCCCGATGTCGCCGTGACGGTGCGCGCCGTCCCGTTCGGCGACCTTCTGACGACCTTGCGCTCGCAGGGCGGCGGCGCGGACGGCGCGACGATTGCCGGCATCTACGATCTGTGGCTGCCCGAACTGGCGCGCGACAAGCTCGTGGCTCCCGCGCCTGAGGCCGTGGCAAGCGAGGTAAAAGGCGCGTGGCCGGCGGGCATCGTCTCGGCGGCCAGCGTCGGCGGCACGCTCTACGGCATTCCCAACGAGATCGACGTCTATGCGCTGAACTACAACAAGGCGCTGTTCGCCGAGGCCGGGATTTCGGCGCCGCCGAAAACCTGGGACGAATTAAAGGACGCGGCCGCCAAGCTGACGAAGAAGGACGCCAGCCAGCAGGGCTTCGGCATGATCAATTCCTGGGCGGCGGGCGTTGTGCACCCGTTCTCCTCATTGCTGGTCTCCAATGGCGGCGACCTGGTCGTGGACGGCAAGCCCGTACTCGACAGCAAGGCGGCTGGAGAAACCTTCCAGCTCTACGAAGCTCTGATCAAGGCTGGCGTCACGGATCCGGCCATGGGAACAGCCGACGCCAACACGACCGGGCCTTTCCTCGACAATTTCGTATCCGGCAAGACCGGCATGATCATCATGGCCAATTGGTGGGAAAGCGCACTGAAGGCCGGCATGGGCGAAAAATTCTCCGACATCGCCACCGCGCCGATCCCGGTCGGGCCGAGCGGCGACAAATCGCGTTCGATCTCCTATTCATGGATGACCGTCGTCAATGCCGGAGCCGGCGAAGCCGAGCAGAAGGCGGCCTGGGATTTCCTCGCATGGCTGAACAGCCCGGAATCGGGTCCGAAAGGCGCCTCGGCGATGGCCGACATACTGATGTCGATGGGCATTTTGCCGTCGCGCAGTTCCGACGTCGAAGCCCTGAAGGACAGGCTCGGCTCGGATTTCCTTTCCGGCTATGTCAGCGTACTTGCCGACGCCAAGCCGTTCCCGGTGGTGCTCGGCGGACAGGAGTTCAGCGAATCCCTGCAGCAGACGATCGAAGCGCTGCAGTATGGGCAGGTCTCGGCCAAGGAGGCGCAGGCAAACGCCCAGGCGGACGCCGTCTCCATTCTCGAGCGTGCGGCCCAGTAGCTTCTACACGCCGGTGGCGGGAGCCGCCTATTGTCGGCTTCCGCTGCGCCGAAGGGCAATTTCATGACGAGATCCTATAGCGGCTCCGTGTGGGCGATGCTCACCCCCGCCGTCGCCCTGATCGGCGTGTTCATCCTGCTGCCGATGGCCTTGACACTCTGGCTGTCGCTGCAGCACTGGTCGACACAGACCGGCTTTCAGACAGCGCGGTTCGTCGGTCTCGATAACTTCTTCGAAATTTTCGGACCGACTTCCGTTGGGCGCGATTTCAAGGGCGCATTCATAAACACGGCGATCTACACGGTGTTGTCGATCGCACTTATCCTGCCGCTATCGGTTGGGCTGGGGCTCCTCGTCCAGCAGCGCCACGTCGCCGGCGGCAATGTTTTGCGGACCGTGCTGTTTTCCACCTACATGGTGCCGATGATCGCCGTGGCTCTGGTCTGGTCGAAGCTCTATTCGCCGACCGAGGGACCGTTCAACCAGATGCTCGGCTGGATCGGAATCGGGCCGCAGCCCTGGCTGTCGTCGCCCGATACCGCCCTGGTTTCCATCGTGTTCCTGAACGTCTGGCAGCAGGTCGGCTATTTCACTGTCCTGGCAATCGCGGGCCTGACGCAGATACCCCAAAGCCTCTACGAAGCCGCCCGGATCGATGGCGCAAACGCGTTCCAGCAATTCTATGCGATCACCTTGCCCCTGCTCCGGCGCATGCTGCTGTTCAGCGCCGTCATCGCCATTATCAATGCCGTGCAGGTGTTCGAGCCGGTGGCTCTGATCACCCAGGGCGGGCCTGTCGGATCGACCAACGTGCTCACCTATCATATCCGCCGCGTCGGCATCGAACGGGCACAAGGCGGATTGGGCTCGGCCATGGCGGTGATGCTGATGTTGTCGCTGATCGTGGTGATTTTCGCGCTGTTCGCCCTTGCCAGGCGGAAGGACGACGAATGAGCGCCGCCGTCGACCAGACGCCGCGGCAAGGACTGCTCTTCAAGCGGAAACGGCCGACCACGGGCGATGCCTTGATCGCCACGCTGATGCTTGCTGTGGTCGTCGCCTCGGCGTTCCCGCTGGTATGGATGGTGCTTTCCAGTTTCAAGACCGCGGCCGAAAGCATGCAGGTGCCGCCGGTCTGGGTGCCCCGATCGCCGAGCTTCGAGGCCTACGAGAAGGTGGCCGGTGTTCTGAATGTCGGGCGGTCGATATGGAATTCGATGGTCATCGCCACCGTGACGACAGCCGGCATCCTTCTGACCAGCCTGATGGCAGGATATGCCTTCGCGAAATACCGGTTCCGCGGCCGCAACCTGCTCTTTTCCATCCTGATCGCGACGATGTTCCTGCCCCCCATCGTCACGCTGATCCCGCTCTACCGAATCGTCGGCTCGCTCGGCCTCAATGCGAGCCTGGCCGGCGTTATCGTTCCCAATCTCGCCAATGCCTTCGGCATTTTCCTCATGCACCAGTTCATTGCCGGCGTACCGGACGACCTGATCGATGCGGCGCGCATGGACGGCGCCTCGGAAATGCGAATCCTCTTCGGCATCGTCGCACCGAACGTCGCACCGGCGATCGCCGCGCTCGCACTGTTTGCCTTTGTCTATCACTGGAACAGCTATCTCTGGCCACTGACGGTTCTTCAGGGCGCCGGCGATCAATATCCGATCGTCATCAGCCTCAGCCGGCTACTGAGCTACAATCGCGGCGCGATGAATACCAATCTGGTGATGGCCGGCGCCACACTCGCCGTACTGCCGCCGCTGGTCCTGTTCGTTTTCCTGCAGCGCTTTTTCGTCGACAGCATCGTCGGTTCCGGGGTGAAGGGCTGAGGCGGGATGATCGCCGAACGGGCGCGCCCAATATCAGGAAGCGGCTGGCTCTATCCGGACGTCCATACGCAAGATCAATGAGGCGCGATCTCCTGGAGCTTCGCACGTGTTGGTTATTGCGCCCCGCCCGGCTTGCCAGCGCGATGCGTTTTTGAAAGCCGGTGTTGGCCACGCCCTGCCGACAATATCGAAGGCCGAGCGTTTTCGTCCTCCTGACCGAAGCTGACATTGCCCCGGATGCAAGCAAGCGAACGACCTGGAAATTTTTCCGAGTCCGGACTGTTAGAATCTCATCTTCCTGAGCCTGTGACGGAGGTTGATCCGCGCACACGGCTAGGATAACATGACATTCCTAGTTAAGTTTTAGCCGTGGCCGCAGCAAGGCTGAGCCTTCACGCGCGGCGTTCTCGAAACCTTGAAAAAACTGGAACGAGCGCCTGCCCCCGGCCTCTGCATTAAATGGCGTCCGCAGGAATGATCGACAAGAATCAGGTTGCAGCAGAGCAGGCAACGTTTCGAGGCTTCACAAACAGCTATCTGCGTGAGCTGAACTCCGGGGTTCCTGTATTTCACAGGATTGGAGAACGGAACTTCGATTGCGTAGAGATTTCCCTGCCGTCGCGGCGTTCCCTCCTGCGTATCGAAATCAAGTCCCGGTCGCTTTGCGGAATGCACCTCTTCGGGCGAATCTGGCTGCGCCAGGACGTCGGTGCAAGCTGGTACGAGATAGAGCCGATCCTGGCCGTGCATCTGCTTGTGCTGGGAGCCAGAGAAGCTGGGTCGGCTGCGCATCGACAGGCCGATGTGGAACTTATCGAACGAATTCTTCAGAGCTGTCAGGCGACGAAACGTTACCTCGACGCTGCTGATCGTACACAGTCGCCACAGGCAGGTTTCATAGCTGCGGAACAATCCTTGTATTTCGGGCATCCACTGCACCCGACACCCAAAAGCCTGCAAGGCATGACGAATTGGCAGCAGGACGCCTACGCGCCCGAATTGCGCGGTGGTTTCCAGCTGACTTATTTCGCTGCCGCCGCCCACCTTGTCCGCGAGGATTCCGCCGGCATGGCTGTGTCGCCGATCGTCGAATCGCTGCTGGGGAATGACGTCGGCAAAATGGTCGCCGGAGACAGCGAAATACTCATGCCAATGCATCCGCTTCAGGCGGAAGCACTGATGCTCGACCCGCGAGTACGGACGCTCATGGCCTCGGGACAAATCCGGCACCTTGGACCGGCGGGCCCCCTGTTCACGGCGACCTCCTCCGTACGCACGGTCTACTGCGAGGGTGCCTCGTGGATGCCGAAATTCTCGCTGCCTGTCCGCATCACCAACTCCAAGCGCGTGAACAGGCGACATGAGTTGGAAGCAGGCGTCGCGATGGCGCGTCTGTTCGAGCGCGCCGGGATCAACACTTTCGATTCGCGCCTCGGCTTTCTCCACGACAGTGCATACGTGACGCTTGACATACCCGGGCAGACCGAGAGCGGATTTGAAGTCATTTTCCGCGAAAACCCGTTCCGGGATCGGGCAGACGATCCGGTGATAACGGTTTCGGCGCTGACGGCCGAGCCGCTTCCCGGAGGCATATCGTTGCTCGAAAGCGTCGTTCGAGATGTCGCACGCGATCAGGACATATCCGTGCGGGAGGCGTGTCGCCGCTGGTTCGTGTGCTATCTGGACTGCACGCTCGACCCGCTGGTCCGGCTCTACGACAGGTTCGGGGTGGCGCTGGAGGCGCATCAGCAAAACAGTTTGCTGGATCTATCGCAGCAGGGGCTTCCGAGCCGATACCTCTATCGCGACAGCCAGGGATTCTACCTCTCGAACAGCTTCAGGGCACGGTGGTACGGCCTTGTGCCCGAGGTCGCCCAAATCCGTAGCCTCGTCTTCGATGATCGTGAAATTCGCGAGCGGTTTTCGTACTACCTCATCGTCAACCAGATCTTCTCGGTCGTCGCACGTGCCGGACATGACAGCCTGGCAAGCGAGACAGAATTGCTCGGCATCCTGCGCGCGTGCCTCAAGAAGCTTGCGGGAGAGCTCTCCGGCGCAGGCGGGGAATTCGCGACCAGCCTGCTGGACAAGCCGAACATCACCGCAAAGGCTAACCTGGCGATCCGGCTGCAGGACGTCGATGAACTGGCCGACAGCAGCAGCACGATCTACACGCATTTTCCCAATCCGCTGAGCCGAGCCGGGCTGTTCATAGCCGCGGAGCAGGCACATGCCATTGCTTCTTGATCTCGATGGCACTCCGGAGCTGCGTGTGATGCGCCAGCTCGCGGAAGCTCTGGTCTATGAAGGCCTGGTCGATTACGACGTGACGCGACTCGGCGGGAAATGCCGCTTCGAATGGCGTCAGGACGGCGTCGGGATACGTTGCGAGGGCTCGATCGGCGCCTTCGGCCGGGTCAGGATCGCCCCCGAAACGCTCGAGCAGGGCTACCGCGGCCGGTGGCGGCCGGCGACCCTCGGCGATGTTCTGGCGAGCATAGACGCCTGTCCCGAACGCCGGGCGCAGCTCGCATTCGAATTGGAGCGGACGCTTGGTTTCTGCGCCTGGAACGCCAGGAATCTCCCGCTCCGGCAGCGCCGCAATTTACCGTTTGCACAATTGGATAGCGCGATGGACGAGGGTCATCCGTATCATCCTTGTTTCAAGGCGCGCACCGGCTTCGATTATGACGACCATGCCTTGTACGGCCCGGAAGCAGGCAATGCGTTCCAGCTGGTCTGGCTGGCGGTTGCGCCCGAACGCCTGGACTCGGCGTTTCCCACGGACGAGCAGGCATTCTGGACCGACGAACTTGGCGCTGAAAATTATTCGATCCTGGACGAGCGGCGTGCCCGGCTCGGCGGCCATGCAAGGCGGTTCGGCCTGATGCCGCTACACCCGTGGCAGTGGAAAGCGTTGCAGGATTCGGAATTGTCGCGCTGGCTGGCGGAGGGTTCAGCCGGGTTTCTCGGCCAGGCCGGCGATCACTACACCGCCAGCCAATCCGTGCGAACGCTGTTCAATCGTGATCATCCGCAACGCGCCAATCTCAAGCTGCCGATGAATCTCGTCAACTCGTCGGCCAAGCGCATCATCGAACCACATTCGGTGTGCAGCGCGCCCACGATCAGCCTCTGGCTCAGGGATATTGTCGCCAGCGATCCGCTGTTCGAGGAGCGCTATCCGCTCACCATTCTCGGCGAATATGCCGGCACGATCGCGGATCGGGACGGTCCGCTTGCCGGACAGATCGCCGCGATCTGGCGCGAGAACGTCATAAGCTGCCTTCAGCCGGGCGAAGCCGCGGTGCCCCTCAACGCGCTGATGGTCCTGGAGACCGACGGACGGCCGTTCGTCGCTGACTGGATAGAGCGGTACGGGCTGAATGTCTGGCTCGACAGGCTTGTGGACGCAGTGGTGATGCCGGTGTACCACCTGCTCGTCGGCCATGGCATCGCCACGGAATCGCATGGCCAAAACCTGATCCTGATTCATCGCGAAGGCTGGCCGGTCCGGCTGGCTATGCGCGACTTCCACGACAGCGTCGAATATGTCCCAGGCTTCCTGCGCGATCCCGAACGGGTTCCCGACTTTCTCGCCTTGAACCCCGCCTATCGCGATGCAGCGCCCAACCAACACTACTGGATGGAAAGCGTCGAATTGCTTGGCGAGCTCTTCCTCGATGCCCTGTTCGTCTACAATCTTGCCGAAATCTCGCACCTCCTCCGACACAGTTACGGCCTCGACGAAGCCGGCTTCTGGTCGGACGTCGGCAGGCGATTGCAAAACCATTCCCGGCAGTTCGGACTGACACGCCGGCAAGCCGCGCTCGGCCTTTTCCAGCCCCGCATCCGCACGGAATCCTTGCTGCGGCGGAAGCTTTCGCTGCCGGGCGCCGAATGCTCCCACGAAATCCCCAACAGTCTGGCAGGCGCCTAAGGAGACGCAGACATGATCAGAATCAACGACACGGTCTTTGATCAGGCCTATTTCCGCGAAGCAGCAGACCGCATCACCACTGCCGCCGAGCTCGTCAAACGCGCGGGCGACCGCTTCGCGGTCTGCTTCTCCGACACCCAGGATTGGCTGGCCTTCTTTTTCGCGGCGCGGGCGACCGGGGTTAGCGTCCTGCCGCTGCACCCTTCGACGCCATACGCCGCGGCGCGCCGGCAGGCCGAGGCGGCGAAGTGCAACTGGCTCTTCTACAACCGGCTGGAAGGCGAACCGATCACCGAGGACCGCACAGGCGCGACGGGGCAATTGCTGCAGATGAGTTCCGGCACGACCGGCGAGCCGAAGTGCATCGCCCGTTCGTGGGAGGACATAGACGACGAGATCGAGAGCTACGTGTCGTCCTTCGTCGAGCCGCGGGACATGACACCCTTGATCGCCTGCCCGACCACCCATTCCTATGGCTTGATCTGCGGCCTGCTGGTTGCGCTGAAACGCGGCCAGACGCCCGCCATACTGGACACGGGGAACCCTAAATTCCTGCTGCGCAAGCTGCGCGAAGCGGAACGGCCCTATCTGATCTCGTCGCCGGCCATCCTGTATACGCTTGCCCGGCTTTTGCCGGCCGATGAACAAATCCACGCGACGATGACGTCGGGGACCCTTCTGCCCGCGCCGTGGTTCGGGCAGATACGGCGCAAGTCCAAGCATATGTTCCAGCAATATGGCTGCTCGGAAGCGGGCTGCATCGCGATCAATCCGGACGTCCAAGCAGCGAACGAGATCGGCTACCTGCTGCCGCGGTTTTCGTTGCGCGACGCCGGCACTACCGGCGATCCGAAGGAGATTGCTGTCGAGCGCGAAGGCATAGTGGTGGAAACCCGAGACCTCGGCTATCGCCGCGACGACGGCATGCTTGTCTTCCTGTCGCGCCTCGACGACCTCATCAATGTGTCCGGCCTCAACGTCTATCCGAAGGAAGTCGAGGACGTCGTCATGACTTTCGGCGGCATCGGCGACGCCGTCGTGTTTCGCAAGCAGGATTCATTCGTGGGCGAGCGTGTTGCGCTTCTCTTCAGCGCTGAACACGCTGTCGATCGTGCGCAGCTTCGGCAATGGTGCGCCGAGCAGCTTGCGGCGCACCAGATGCCGACTGAGATTCTTCAGGTGGAGCGGATCCCGCGTCAAGCGAACGGCAAGATCAGCAGGCGCGATGTGGCTGCCCGCTACGACGCAGGCGAATTCGGAACGGTGCGGACGGAGGCGGCGTAGTGACTTACAATCAAATACTCGGCGCGATCGAGACGATCCTGCGCGAGAAGCTCAACCATCGGCACATGGACATGTTCGCGCCCGGGGCGAGGCTGAACGAGGACCTTTATCTCGACTCCGTGCTCATCCTCGAAATCATGCTTGCTCTCGAACTCGACTACGGCGTCGAGTTGCCGGAGGAGGTTATCAGCCGTCAGGACCTGGACACTGTCGAGGATCTGGCGCAGCTGTTCGTCGGAGCATCCGACCCCGCCCGGACACAAGTGAAGCCAGCCAAGGAGCTGGCCTTCACCCGCGCCGAAAGAGAAGCGGCCGAGCGGATCGGCGTGCACGGCGAGGACTATGTCGACATCAAGGTTCATTGCTTCGTGAGCAGTGTCTGCCACGCAGTGAAGCAAAAGCAGCTTGATCATCGGCCGTTCTTCTTCGGCGTCTGGGATGCGGGCTTCGCCGTCGATGACCACTGGCGGCTGGCGTATCACACGCCTGAAATCAACCACGACTTCTTCCGCGACTGGTTCGCGCGCCTGTACGGCCCCAAGGTTCGCCAATGGTATCGGCCGGATGCTGCGAAGGAAGACAATCTTGCGACGATGCTGGAGCTTCTGGAGCGCAAGAAGGCGAGCGAGCACCTGATGGTCATGCTCGATCTCTTCCATCTGCCGGAGCGCGAGAACAAGTTCAACCAGAACCCCTTCCCGCACTACCTGATGCTGGAGAACACCGACGACCCCGCGATGTGGATGGTTTTAGACCCGGATTTCCGCTGGGAAGGCAGGATCGAGAAGCAGAAAGTCATCAATGCAATCATGCAGCCGACCGTCGCCGGCGGCTTCATCTTCGACGCCGCCGATATCAGGAAACCGTCCGCTGTCGATCTGCGCGACTACTTTCTTGCCTGCTTTCATGAGGACGACAATCCTTTGACGCGCGCCACGCGCGAGATCGTCCGTGCGCATGTCGAAGGCCGCGACGGCGTGGAACTAGCCGAGTTGTCTATGGCGCTACGCGAACTGCCGGTCATCTCAATCCGCAAATACGCGCTGGAGCATGGTTTTGCGTTCTTCTGGCGATCACTGCAGCTCTCCAACACCGAGTTCGACACGATCTGCGACGACATCGAGGCGCTGATTCAGGAATTCAAGACGCTTCACTACGCCATCATGAAGCTCAGCCAGACAGGCAACGAAACCCTGGCGGCACGTGTATTCGAAAAATTCGATGTGCTGGACGCGATGGAGCGCTCCCTGAAGGGCCGTCTCGCCCAGACCTATCGAGTCTGGTGCGACACGCGCGGCCTACTGCACGCTCCACGCCACGATGTGGAGGATGCCGTCGCATGAGACTGTCGCTCTGCACGATCACGTTCCGCCATCATTTGCTGTCTCTGGAGGATATCGCGCGATGGGCGGCGGCGAACGATTTCCAGGGCATCGAGCTCTGGGGCGCGCATGCGCGCAATATGCAGCATATGACCGACCGCAACGCCGAGTGGATGGCGGCATTCGGCCTTTCCGTGCCGATGCTCAGCGACTACCTGCCTCTCGATGAGAACCTGGCGTCGCTGCGTCACGCCACGTCGAACCTCTGCCGTCTGGCAGGCCGCTGGGGCGCCCGCAAGGTGCGCACGTTCGCCGGAAAATCGGCAAGCCGGGACACCTCGCCCGAAGCCCGCTGGCGGCTGTCGGCCCGGCTCAAGGACGCCTGTATGATTGCGCAGGATCAGGGCTGCCAGATGCTGGTCGAGACCCATCCCGGAACGCTGGCCGATACGCTGTCGTCAACGCAGCGCCTGATCGAGGAGATCGATCATCCGGCGCTCGGGATCAACTTCGATACCTTGCACGTCTGGGAAGGCGGCGACGATCCGATGGCCGCACATCGCGCCCTCCTGCCACATATTCGGCATTACCATCTCAAAAACGTTCGCTCGCGCGCCGATCTCGGCATCTTCGAGCCGGCAAACGTCTACGCGGCGGCCGGAAAGCGGACAGGAATGATGCCGCTTTTCGACGGTGTCGTAGACTATCTGGGGTTCCTGGACGAACTGTTCGAGCGCGAGGAGGTCGACGCTTCGCTCGAATGGTTCGGCGGAGACTGCTTCAACGTGCTCGCCAACGATGCGCGAAACCTGCGGCTGCTGTGGACCGATCGCGAGGCGCCCATTCGCGCCGGTGCGGCGTAAGGCACCAGCTTTCAAGACTTACTAAAAGGCCGGCGCGGGTCGCTTCCACGCCGGCTTTTTTGTGTCAGGCCCGCGCCATGCCACGCGTCAGAACCGCGCCGTAGCGCTCAGCCTGAACGAGCGGCCGGGATCATAGTGCGGATCCACGCCGTCGAAGTCCTGTCCGTAGGCCGCACGATCCGTATAGTTCTCGTCGAAGATGTTGAGTGCGTCGGCGCGTAGCGTGAAGTTCGGCCTCGAAGGCGGCGTCCACTCGAGATAGGCATTCACCACCTCGTAGCCGGGAAGTTCTTTCTTTGCGCTCGCCGGATCGGTCTTATGTCTCACCAGGGTCCTGTCGGTCTTCAAGGCGATTTCGATGTCGCCACCGACTTCAATGCCCCAATCGTCGAATGTGTATCCGGCGCCGATCATGATGATCTGCCCGAGCGGCGTCGTCAGGTATCGGCCGATCTCGGAATCAGCAGGCATATCGTCGACATCGGCATTGATGTCGGCGTATTTCACACTGACAAAGCCGGCATCCCAGTCATAGCGGCCGCCGATTTCCCAGCCCTTGGAAACAAGATCGAGGGTGCGGATCGACGACACTTCCGGCGCCGGCACGCCGCGTCCGAAGATCGGCAGGCGCGCGTCGCTGATGTCGGTGCGAAATGCGTTCGCCTCGAAGGTAAAGCCGTTGTATCGCGCCTCGAGGCCGGCCGTGTAGTTGTTGGACGTAACGGGTTCCGGGCCGTCGCCATAAGTCCAGACTGGGTTCTGTAGGTAGTTTTCCGCCAAAGGCACGCCGCCCCAGACATGCGAGGTCGCAGCCTTGACGGTCAGGAACTCGGGCAGCAGGTCGTATTCGCCCGAAACGTTGCCGCTGACGCCGGCGTTCGTCCATTCCGAATCGTCGACGCCGGTGAACCACTGATGGTCGGCGCGTCCACCGAACGAAATCCTGGCCCGATCAAAAGGCTCCAGGCGTGCCTGTGCGTAGCCACCGACATTCGTGGCGCGCTCGTCGGTGAAGTACGGCGCCGTCGCATTCCTGTAGTCCAGGTCGGCCTTGTCGTTGTAGAAATCGAACCCGGCGGTGACGCTACCCAAGTCGAACGCGAACCTGTTCTCCACCTTGCCGTTGAAGCTTCTGGTGGCACCGTCGGTCGGCGATACGACATTGGGGTCGAAACGGTCCGTCTCCAGCGTGCCGATCTCTGTGCGGCTGTAGGCGATAACCACCTTCGGATCCCACCAGCCTTCGGGCGAGGTGTCCGTATAGGTGAAGACCGTGTTGCGGCGGCGCAGATCGTAGTTGCGGACTTCCGGCTCGGCACCCCGGTTGATGTAAACGTTGGCGCGGTAGGGACGAAGGTCGTCGTCACGCACCTGCTCGTGGCTGAGCTCGAAACGGTGGCCTTCGACGCTTTCGTAAGCGATTTTGCCCAGCCCGCTGATCAGGTCCGTGCCAGTTCCCGGCATCTCATCGCCGTTGCCGGCGGTGAAGTTGCCGCCATTGCTGTAATTGATGTAACCGAGATACTCGAACCCGTCCTGCTGGCCGAAGGCGCTCACGCCGGTCGTGTAGGTCTCGCTGTTGGTGTCCCATATACCGGTGACGAAACCACCGAAGTTGCGGCCTGGCTCGAGCAGGTCGATAGCATCCTTGGTCTCGAAGCCGAGCGAACCGGCCAGCGCTCCCGGACCAGCGTCGGCCGGCGCAACGCCTGCCTGCACGGACACCGCTTTCAGCAGTGCCGGATCGAGCAGATATGTGCCGTTGTGGTGGAACACCTTGTTGTTCTGCCGCGACCCGTCGACAGTCACAGCCAGATTGTTCTCGTCGACGCCGTTGACGTAGATTTTCTGCGTGCTGGGGATCGCCCCGCCGACGGCGATCTGAGGTTCACCGGAGAAGACTTCCCTCAAGTCCTGCGGTTTCTTGCGGTCGATCTCCTGCTGGTCGATGATGATCACGTCGGCGCCGGCCGTAGCGTCAGCGCCTGCACCTACGTCTACGACAATAATCGTCTCGAGTTGCGTCACTCCGTCGGGAGCTTGAGTGTCTTCGCTTTCCTCGGAGGTCGTCCCGGCTTCTGCTTCCCGGGTCTCAGCGGACTGCGCCAGCGCGCCGGCACACAATAAAGTGGACATTGCTGTGCTGACGGCAAGCACTCGCAGAATATCGGATGACATCAACTGATTCCCCTCGACGACGGTGGCCCCGGCCGGCGAAAAACGCGCGGCCCAGATTGCCTTAACGCATCGGGGTGATCTCGACAATAAAGTTGATTAAAAAAATCCAGTTTATACAAGCTACTGTAACTGTTGTGTTCTTGAGAACACACTAGCGTCGCGCGTCAGATGTGGTGCAGGACCGCCAATCGACCGGCAACCTGTTCGACGCGCATCGGGAAGCCAAAAATGCCCTCCAGAATGTCTGGCCGTATGATGGCGCTTGTGTTGCCCGATGCGACAACGGCGCCGTCCTTCATCGCAACGATACGGTCGGCGTACGAGGCTGCATGATTGATGTCGTGGAGTACGATGAGCACCGTCTTGTCGTGCTCGTCAGCGATGCGTCTCAGCGTCCGCATGAGGTTTCTTGCATGAAACATGTCGAGGTTGTTCAGCGGTTCATCGAGAAGGATGTAATCCGTCCCCTGGCAGAAGGTCATGGCGACGAGGGCGCGCTGCCGTTGCCCGCCTGACAAGGTGTCGGTGAAGCGCAGCGCCAGATCGCTGAGATCGAACTGTTCGAGGGATGCCGCGATTATTTCGCGGTCTTTCGCCGTCAGCCGCCCCCGGTGATGCGGGAAACGACCGAAGCCCACCAGTTCGACGACGCGCAGGCGGCTCGCGACGCCGGGATCCTGTCGCAGGATGGCCATGACCTTGGCCAACTGCCGGCTCGGCGTCTTATCGACCGGCAGCCCGTCGACGGTGATGCGGCCGCTTTGCAGGGGCTGCAGGCGGGCGATCAGCGACAACAGGCTGGACTTACCCGCGCCATTCGGGCCGACAAGCGCCGTGACCCCGCCCTTCGGCACTGTCAGGCTGACATTATCCAGGATGTGGTTGCCACCAAGGGCCAGAGAGACACCTGCAATCTCGATCATCGCCGCTTCCCGGCAAACAGAAGGGCGAGGAATACGATGCCGCCGACGAATTCCACGACTATGGAGAGGCTGCCTTCCCCGCCGAGACCGTGCTGGAGGACGATTTGGCCACCGGCCAGCACGATTATCGCTGTCAAAGAGGCTGCCGGCAGAAGGATCGCATGCCGGTTGGTGCCCACGATGCGTTCAGCGAGCGAAACCACCAGCAGCCCCAGGAACGCCATCGGGCCGACCAGAGCCGTCGACGCTGACACGAGTGCGGCGACAAGAACCAGAAGCCCTGCAGCTGTGCCGCGCCACGCCACGCCAAGCCCGATGGCGGTATCCGTTCCCAGCGCGAGCACATCGAGAACATCTCGCGCCCGCCAGGCGATGGCGACACCCGCCACCGTGATCACGCCCGCCAGCAGCAGCAGATCGGGTTCCACCGTATTGAAGTTCGCGAAGACCGCACCTTGCAGCACCGCAAAATCGTTCGGATCGATCAGCCGCGCCAGCAACGTCGTCAGCGATCGGAACAGAACGCCCAGCACGACGCCGGTCAGCAGCATCAGAGTCAGATCGAAACGCCGGCGAAGCATTGGCAGGAACAGCATCAGTGCGAGGCTCGTCATCGCCGTAAAATTCCCCAGGAATTGCAGGCGGGGATCCATGCCGGCAAAGCCGAAGCCAGTCAGCGCAAAAACAAGCGCGGTCTGGCAAAAGACGTATAGCGCATCCAGCCCCATGATCGATGGAGTGATGATGCGGTTGGCGCAAACGGTCTGAAACACCACCGTCGAAACCGCCACCGCCACGCCGACCAGAACCATCGCCGCAAGCCGCACTGCGCGCAATTCGATCGCGAAGGCGAGATTGCCGCGCAGGTTGATCGTCATGAACCCCACGCTGACCAGCAACGCCACCGCCGCCAATACAGCGAGGCGCTGGTCGGGCCGCACCAGGCCGCGCTGTGTCATGGCTTCAGTCATTGCTGTTCCGGCCAAGCAGCAGCACGAGGAAAAGTATCGCCCCCACGACGCCGAGAATCGTGCCGACCGGGACCTCGTAGGGGAAACGGATAAGCCTGCCAAGGATGTCGCAGGCAAGCACCAACGCAGCACCACCGCCGGCGACCCACGGCAAGGTGTGGCGCAGGTTTTCGCCGGCGAAGCGCGACATAAGGTTCGGGACCACCAGCCCGACGAAAGGGATTGTCCCGACGACGACCACAGTCAGGGCGGTGATCGCCGAGACGATGACCAGGCCGAGCCGCAGCATACCGGCGTAGTTCAGACCGAGCCCGATGCTGGCGTCCCTACCTAGCGAAAGGATCGTCAGACGATCGGCCGTCCACCACGCCAGCGCGACCAGAGCGCCCGCGACCCACAACAGCTCATAGCGCCCGCGCAGGACGCCTGAAAACTCGCCTGTGATCCACACTTCGAGGTATTGCAGAAGATCCAGATGCCACGCGGCAAAAGTAGCGGCAGATCCAATGATGCCGCCATAAACCAGTCCGAACAGCGGAACGAGAAAAGGCTGCATTGGTGGCAGCCTGTGGGCGAACATGAGAAAAATGGATGTTCCGGCCAGAGCGGTTGCGGCGGCGCCGAGCGCTTTCCACCCAAGAGACGCATTTGGCCACACGAGCGTTACGACCAGTATGCCAAGTGCCGCGGATTGCGCGGTTCCCGCCGTCGACGGCTCGACGAAACGATTGCGGGCAAGTGTCTGCATCACAAGCCCTGCAATGGCCAATGCGCTGCCGGCCAGAAGCGCGGCCAAAGTACGCGGCAAGCGGCTGATCATGATCAGCTGCAACGCTTCCGGATCGGAACTCAGGCTGCCGATCGCAAGATCGCTGACGCCGACGACCAGACTGGTCACAAAGAGCGCCAGCAAGGTTGCGATGCCGATTGCCCGATAAGCGAGGCCCGGACGCCCAATGGATTCAACCGTCATTGGGTCTGAGAAAAAGCGTCCCGGATCGTCTCAAGCACGCGCTTCGTCGACCGGACGCCGCCAGCAGCGATGTAGAAATCGGCCGCCGGCATGTAGACTATCTGCTTCTTTTTCCAGGCTGTGGTCGCCGCAACCAGCTCATTGTCGAGCGTCGCCATCGCATTCTGCTCGCCCGAACCGATCGCCGCAGCGCGATCGAGTACGATGAGCCAGTCCGGATCGGCGTCACGGAGGAACTCGAAAGAGATCACTTCACCGTGGGTAGCGGCGTCAATGTCCTCGACTGCCGGTGGAAGCTGGAGCGCCGAATGCACCCAGCCGAAGCGGGAATCCTTGCCGTAGGCCGTCACTTTCGGACCGCTCGTCATCAGGATGAGCGCCTTGCCCTTGTCCTTGACGGAGGCACGTGTCGACACGAGCAAAGCGTCGAGTTCCGAAGCAAGCGAGGCGGCCTCTGCCTGCCTGCCGACGAGAGCGCCGTAAGCCGCAAGGCGCTGCTTTGCCTGTGCGAACAGGTCGTCGCCGTCCATCGTCATGTCGATGCTCTGCGCAATCCGGCTCGTCGCGGCCAGTTGCGGCGAGGAGCGTCCGCCGACAATGATCAGGTCCGGCGCCAGCGCGCTCAGGGCTTCCAGATCGGGCTCGAAGATAGTGCCCACGATTTCCGAGCCATCCTTCAATCCGGCAAGTTCGGGCACATAAAGGTTCTCGGGCAGGCCGGCGATCTTCACGCCAAGGCTGTTCAATGTATCGACTGCCGCAATATCGAACACAGCGAGCGTTTGCGGCGTCTTGCCGACGGTCACCGGGCCTTTCGCGGTCTCGATCTCGGTTGCGAACGCCTGAACAAGGAAAAGAGCCAGTGCCGGCAGCGCCAGGACCGACTTGAGCCATTTCATGGGTATGCTCCGTGTCGAAGACAAGCGCTTCAATCTTGCCAGGCCAGCGGCTGGAGATTTTCGCGGAAGGCAAACCGGACGAGATGCGATTCGATAACCTGCTTGGTCTCGGTCAATGCACCGGCGTCGGACGCTTCCACCGTTATGTCCAACGCTTCGAGACCGGCATTCATGGTAGCCGTGCCGCAGGAAAACCGGCACTGCCCGTAGCCATCACCGTAGGCGACCTCCATCTTGTGTGCGAAATGTTTGCAGAGCTGCTGGAGATATTTGCTCGCATTCGGCGTTTCGCAGCGCGTGGTTGCAGTCAGCATGGAGACCTCATAATATGATCTTTCTACTCCACTTATCGTAAGCCATCCCTTCAGGCAAGATTGGCCTTAGTGAGCAGTTGCCTTGGCAGCGATTTTTTCCAGGCCGCACTCAAAATGACACCGCCGGCTATATGCTGAAGCGACAGCCCGTCGCATTGCATGCTCCGGGCATCCAGACCTTCGAACCAGAAAAACGTCCCAATGCTTCGCAGATTTTTCTCCTACTACCGCCCCTGGAAGGGTCTGTTCATCCTGGATTTCTGCTGCGCGGTTCTGTCCGGCATGCTGGAGCTCGGGTTTCCGATGGCGGTCAAGGTCTTCGTCGACGAATTGCTGCCGACGCAGCAATGGATGCTGATACTCGCAGCGTCGGCCGGCCTACTTGCCGTCTATATGTTGAACACGGGACTGATGGCGGTCGTGGTTTACTGGGGCCATATGCTCGGTATCAACATCGAGACCGAAATGCGCCGGAAGAGCTTCGATCACCTGCAGAAGCTCTCGTTCCGCTTCTATGACAACCATAAGACCGGCCACCTGATCGCCCGGGTCACCAAGGATCTGGAGGAAATCGGCGAGGTCGCCCATCATGGCCCGGAAGACCTGTTCATCGCCATCATGACCTTCATCGGCGCATTCGCGCTGATGTTCTCAGTCAATGCGCAGCTTGCACTGATAACAGCGGCAATCGTTCCGGTGGTCGCCTGGGTGACAAGCCGCTATGGCGCGCGCATGACCCGCAACTGGCAGGCGCTCTACGGACGGGTCGGCGATTTCAATGTCCGCATCGAGGAGAGCGTCGGCGGCATGCGGGTGGTGCAGGCGTTCGCCAATGAAGACCACGAACGCAGTCTCTTCGCGCGGGACAACGCCAGCTACCGCAAGACCAAGCTCGATGCCTATCGCATCATGGCCGCGAGCACGTCGCTGAGCTACATGAGCATGCGGTTGATCCAACTGGTGGTGATGATCGCCGGAAGCTATCTCGTGCTGCGTGGCGAACTTTCCAGTGGCGGTTTCGTCGGCTTCCTGCTACTGGTCAATGTGTTTTTCCGACCTATCGACAAGATTAATTCGGTGATTGAAACCTATCCGAAAGGCATCGCCGGATTTCGCCGCTATACGGCTCTCCTCGACACTGAGCCGGACATCGCGGATCGGCCTGGTGCAATCGACGCGCCGGCACTCGAAGGCCACATAAGCTACCGCGATGTCACCTTCGGCTATAGCGGCGAACGGACCGTTTTGAAGAACATCAATCTTGACATCGCAGCAGGAGAGACCATCGCCTTCGTCGGACCGTCCGGCGCCGGCAAGACGACTCTGTGCTCGCTGCTGCCGCGTTTTTACGAGGTAGACAGCGGCGCTATCACGATCGACGGTTTGGATATCCGCGACATGACGCTGGCCTCATTGCGCGGCCAGATCGGCATCGTGCAGCAGGACGTGTTCCTGTTTGGCGGCACGATCCGCGAAAACATCGCCTATGGCCGGCTGGACGCGATGGAAAGCGACATTGTCGAGGCTGCGCGCCGCGCCCGCCTGCATGACCTAATCGCTTCCCTGCCGGAAGGCCTCGACACGATCATAGGCGAGCGTGGCGTAAAACTGTCAGGCGGCCAGAAACAGCGCCTTGCGATCGCGCGCATGTTCCTGAAGAACCCGACGATCCTCATCCTGGACGAGGCGACGTCGGCGCTCGACACGCAGACCGAGCGCGAGATCCAGCAGTCGCTGGCAGAGCTTGCGCAAGGCCGCACGACACTGGTGATCGCGCATCGGCTGGCGACGATCCGCAATGGCGATCGTATCGTCGTAGTCGACGATACGGGCATCGTCGAACAAGGCCCGCATGATGTACTGGTCGTGAGCGGCGGTGCTTACTCACGACTAGGCGCGGCCGATTGAAGGGAACGACGGCCCCGAGCAGTTCCTGCTGTCTCCTTCACTCGAATGTTGCCTTCTTCGAATCGGTTTCGGCATGACGACGGGGTGCCAGGGTATTTCCTGGCCGGGATGATCGCCGCCAAGGGCGCCCGGCCATCCGCTTATTCGTTCAGATGCGTGAACACCCCACGGCCTGCGGGTTGCGCAAGCGGCTACGAGTCCCTATAATCCCAGTACATCCTTCGCTCAGCCGGCGGCACTCGTAATCCATTGCGAGATATCGAATTTTTTGTTCGGAATCTGCGGTCGGCATGTTTTTCCGAATACCTCCACTCCGGATTCCTCAATCGAAAGTAGACATGCAAGTTAAAGTATCAGCCAAAAACATTTTTAAGATATTCGGAATAGAACCTCATCGAGGTCTTGAGCTGCTCAAGCAGGGCCGCTCCAAGGAAGAAATTTTCGAGGCAACCGGGCAGACTGTCGGCGTCCAGGACGCCAGTTTCGACGTCGAAGAAGGCCAGATCTTTGTAGTCATGGGACTTTCCGGGTCGGGCAAGTCGACGCTCGTTCGGATGATCAACGGCCTCATCGAGCCTAGTGCCGGGCAAATCATCATCGATGGCGACGATGTCGCCAATTGTTCGGCCGCGCGCCTTCGCGACATCCGCCGAAACAAGGTTTCGATGGTCTTTCAGCACTTCGCACTGTTTCCGCACAAGACCGTCGCGGAGAACGTCGCGTTCGGCCTCAAGATCAAGGGCATGCCTGCTGAGGAGCGTCGTAGGCGCGCCATCGAAGCGCTTGCACAGGTCGGCCTGGAGTCTCGTGCCGACAGCTATCCCGATGAATTGTCTGGCGGCATGCAGCAGCGAGTCGGTCTGGCCCGCGGACTGGCGGCGGAGCCGGAAATCCTCCTCATGGACGAGCCTTTCAGCGCTCTCGACCCTCTCATCCGGCGCGATATGCAAGAAGAACTGCTCGAGCTGCAGCGGACGCTGAAAAAGACCATCATTTTCATCACCCACGATCTCAATGAGGCGCTCATCCTCGGCAACCAGATCGCAATCATGCGGAACGGACGTTTCGTGCAGACCGGAACGGCCGAAGAGATTGTCGCGAATCCTGCCGACGACTACGTCGCTGCCTTTACTCAGGATATCGACCGTTCGCGCGTCTTCACGGCAGCCAGTGTCGCCGGACCTGCCGACGCAGTGCAGCTATCAACCGACACTGCAAAGATCGCCATCGAGCGCATGGAGGCTGCCGGAAGCGACGCGATCTACGTGCTCGACGGCGAGCGCATTGCAGGCGCAGTCACCTATCGAGATCTGACGGCCTTGATGCGTGACAATGGTGGTGCACTGGCAAGTGCGTTGATCACCGACTTTCCATCGGCAAGGCGCAGCACGCCGCTCTTCGAGCTGTATCCCTTGGCGCAATCGGGTTTGCCGATCGCCGTCACGAACCGAAAGGGCCACCTGGACGGCGTCATCGCGCCACAGGCCGTGTTCGCAAAGCTCGCTGGCGAAACCGCTGCGGCAGCCTGAGCGGCCTTTCACGCCGCATTGACAATCGGCCGGCCGCCCCCGCCAAGGAGACATCAATGGTCAGCCCATCTGACTTCCTCACCATACCACTGGACGATTGGGTCAACTTCTTTGTGAAAGATTGGCTGGTGCCGAATTTCCGCCCTGCGTTCCGGGCCATGCAGTGGCCGATCACGCAGGTGCTCAATACGCTCGACGGCCTCCTGAACGCGGTCCCTATGGTCCTGTTCACCGTCCTACTCTCGTTGATCGCCTGGCGAACAGCCGGACGAGGCGTCGCCATCTTCACGCTGATCGCGCTGGTCTTCATCGACATGATCGGGCTGTGGCCGGAAACCATGACGACGCTGTCCATGGTTGTTACGGCGGTATTCTTCTGTACGGTGATCGGCATTCCATTGGGGATCGCCGCCGCAGGCAGCGACCGCTTCCAGTCGATGCTTCGCCCCGTGCTCGACATCATGCAGACCATCCCCTCCTTCGTCTATCTGGTACCGATTGTGATGCTCTTCGGAGTTGGCATGGTGCCGGGCATCATCGCGACGATCATCTTCGCGCTGCCCCCCATCATACGCTTGACCAATCTGGGCATCCGCAACGTCCGTGGCGATCTCGTGGAGGCTGCGACCGCTTTCGGGGCGACGGCATGGCAGACTCTGTGGGAGGTGCAATTCCCGCTGGCGCTTCGAACCGTGATGGCGGGTCTGAACCAGACTCTGATGCTGGCGCTGTCGATGGTCGTGATTGCAGCTCTGATCGGCGCCGGCGGCCTCGGCCTTACGGTCTACACAGGTCTTGGTCGTCTCGATGTCGGTAACGCCACGGCCGGTGGCATCGGAATCGTGCTGCTGGCGATCATCCTTGACCGCATCACCCAAGGGCTCGGGGAGAAGCGCTCCGTCCGCACCGTGTCCCTGGCGGCGACATTGAAATCCCTGTTTTCGCCGACGGCGCTCGCCTCCGGCCAAACCGAACGGGCAAGCTGATGTTTGTCGCGGCCGCTTCCCGTGCGGCCCCCGTATCCTGCAGCAAAGCAGGCAACATGAACTGAACAAGGAGACTTCCCAATGAAGAGATTACATCTCTCGCAATTCCTGATGGTCGGCGTATCGGCCGCGGCCCTTTGGGCGGCGCCGATTTCCCTCGCCACTGCACAGGAAATGCCCGGCGAAGGCACCACCGTGAATATGGCGCAAGCCACATGGGACACGGGCTGGTTCCATGCCGAGATCTACAAGCAGCTTCTGCAGAAGCTTGGATACGAAGTCGAAGGACCGACCACGCTCGACAATCCGCCCTTTTACCAGGCGGTCTCGCAAGGCGATCTCGATCTGTGGATCAACGGATGGTTCCCGCTCCACAACACCTATGAGAGCACCTTCTCGCAAGGCGCTGAAAAGGTCGGCTACGTTGCCGAAGGCGGCGCTCTGGAAGGCTATCTCGTCGACAAGGCTTCGGTGGAGAAGTTCAACATCAAGACTCTTGACGATTTCAAGCGTCCGGAGGTCAAGGAAGCCTTTGACCGTAACGATGACGGCAAGGCCGACCTGGTCGCCTGTCCGCCCGGCTGGGGTTGCGAGGTCAACATCGAGCATCACCTCGACGCCTACGGACTCCGCGACCACGTCAATCCCATCAAGGCAGGCTATGCCGCCTCTATGGCAGATGCGATCGCCGCTCATGAACAGGGTGAGCCGATCCTGTTCTACACCTGGACGCCCAACTGGACGGTCAACGAACTGGTTCCGGGCGAGGACGTGATGTGGATCGAGGTTCCAAAAGTCGACCTGCCGGAAGAAATGGCTGAACTCGAAGATGCAGCCACGCTTGCAGGCGTGAAAGGCTGCGTGGCCGATCCATGCAAGCTCGGGTTCCCGGCAAACGACATTCGCCCGGTCGCGAACTCGTCGTTCCTGGAGGAGAACCCGGCCGCCAAGGCACTGTTGGACGAAGTGAAGATCCCTCTCGACGCAATCTTTGCCCAGAACGCAAAGATGAATGCCGGCGAAGGCGACCCAGAAGACATCCAGCGGCACGCATCGGAGTGGATCGAGGCAAACAGCGAGTTGGTTGACGGTTGGCTTAAAAGCGCACGCGAAGCTGCAATGTAAATCCCTCGGAGGCGGGCAGGCTCTATCGGCCCGCCTCCGATCACGACCCTAAGTTGGACGCGTAAACGCATGAGGGCTTTCATGCCCCCTCATCATCCTGACTGTGGTAATCGGAGGTACAATTATGATTCCTAAAACAAATCGAGCCGACCTCGGCTCCGAAGACACGCTTGGTGGGCGCATGTCGTACGCTCGCGAAATTGCGGAGCTGGAGATGAGCGAAGCTGCACGACAGCTGGGCGTGATGACGGCAACCTGGAAGGCGTGGGAATGCGATCGCGACAGCCCGCGCGCCAATCGTCTCTTCATGATGGCTGGAATTCTGGGTGTGACACCTGTCTGGCTCCTGACGGGCAGAGGGCCTGGCCCCGCGACGATCCCATTATCCCAGCGTGCAGTTGGAATCTGCACTGGCCGATGCGGCAGCATCGCAGCAACGGATTCAGCAGATTGGTGAACAGTTGCGCATTCAATCACAAGCAAAAGATCCGGAGAACCTCAGGCCCCCGGCACAGTAAGCCGCTGCCGGCGGCTCCAACGAAAGAATCGCGTTTGCAAAGGGCAGCTTTGGGGGTCCATTTCATTTAAGGAACCGGCATTGGTGGCATTGAAGTCCTAATTCAGTCCTTTGAAAAGATGAGGACGATGATGCAGGAGACGCTATTCTACGCGTCGAGCCAGGAGCGACACGCACCGGCCTGATGACCTGCTTGCGCAGCACTCAAGCCCGCGAAATCCGCATTCAGCGACGGCGTGCATTCCCGCATCCAAGCAATTGGCGCGTCCAGAGGCATCGGGCGCGGGGAACAAATCGTGCCTTTATCCGTATGGCCCACAGTCATCGATCGTGAGGATGCTCAGATGCCGTCGCCAAATTTCCCGCACCCGCAATCGACAGCCGTCATAGCGGGGCACCCGATCCATGCGATGCTGGTTCCGTTTCCTATCGTCTGCTTCACGCTGGCGCTGGTGACCGACATTGCCTATTGGCAAACCTCCTATCTGATGTGGCAGGAATTTTCGGCCTGGCTGCTACTGGTGGGGCTCGCGTTCGGTGTCCTTGCCGCCGTGTTCGGCGCCGTGGATTTCCTCGCCCGCCGCGAAGTCCGCGACCAGGGGCCGGCCTGGCCGCATGCCATCGGCAACGCCATCGTGCTGGCCCTGGCTTTCGTCAACAATCTCGTCCATTCCGGTGACGGCTGGACCGCTGTGGTTCCCTACGGGCTCATCCTTTCAGCACTGACAGTACTTGTGATGTTCGTGACTGCGTGGCTCGGCGCTTCGCTTGTTCATGTCCACGGTGTGGGAGTGCGCAACTATGATTGATCGTTTCCGACTAATTCCTGCCTCCACTCTAGCCGGAGCCTGTCTTGTTGCGCTTGCCCTCACCGGCTGCACCGACGGTGGCGAGGATTTCGACGTCTCGAGCCAGATCGGTCCCGATCCGGTGCTGCCCGAGCCACGTACGGACCTCTTACCCGACCTGAAGATCGCCGAGGTGGTTGGCTGGCCGGAGGGCGAGACGCCAGCGGTACCCGATGGCCTCACCATCACTGCCTATGCCAGCGACCTCGCTCATCCGCGCACGGTGCACACGCTGCCGAACGGCGACGTGCTCGTCGTGCAATCGCGCGGGCCCTCGGGAAAGCCGCTTTCCCGCCCGAAGGACTTGATCCGCGGCTGGATCATGTCGATAGCTCAGGGCGGCGGCGGCGAGCAGAAGGAGAGTAATCTGATCACGCTTCTGCGCGACACCAACCGGGATGGACAGGTGGACGAGCGCAGGGACCTGCTGACCGGCCTTCACTCGCCTTTCGGCGTCGCGTGGTTTGACGGGACGCTCTATGTGGCAGCGGCCGACGCGATCCTGGCCTATCCCTACGAACTTGGACAAACGGAAATCGCGGCCGAGCCGACCGTGCTGACGCCGCTGCCGGGCGGGCCGATCAATCACCACTGGACCAAAGACCTCGCGATGAGCCCCGATGGCCGTTTCCTCTATGCCTCGGTGGGCTCAAACTCCAATGTCGCCGAACGCGGTCTGGAGGCTGAGAAGGGCCGCGCCGCGATCTGGCAGGTGGACCGCGAGACCGGTGCGGCGCGCATCTACGCTTCGGGCCTGCGCAACCCCAACGGCCTGACCATTCATCCCGAGACCGGCGTACTGTGGACCGTCGTAAACGAACGCGACGAGCTTGGCCCCAACCTCGTGCCGGATTATCTGACATCAGTGCAGGAGGGTGCGTTCTACGGCTGGCCTTGGAGCTATTACGCAGACCACGTAGACGAGCGCGTGCATCCTGCGCGACCGGACATGGTAGAGAAGGCGATCGCGCCCGACTACGCGCTGTCCAGCCATGTCGCGGCGCTTGGCCTGGCATTCTCCAACGGCTCCGCCTTGCCGGAGCCTTTCACGAACGGCGCCTTCATCGGCGAGCACGGCAGCTGGAACCGCAACGTCTTCAACGGCTACAAGGTGGTCTATGTGCCGTTCGCGAACGGCAGGCCGGCGGGCAAGGCGCAAGACGTGGTGACCGGCTTTATCGACGGCGACCAGGCGCGCGGCCGACCCGTCGGCGTCGCCATTGACGGAACCGGCGCGCTTCTGATCGCCGACGACGCCGGCAACACTGTCTGGCGCGTGGCGGCGGCAGACGGCTCGATCACACCGGAGCCTATCCCTTCGGACCGGATCGCGACTGGCGTCGCCGGTGAGGCGGGAACTTCGCCGGGAGTCTCGCCGCCACCCGCTGGAGCGAGCGTTGAGCCGCCGTCCGAAACGCAGGCGCCCGCGACACAGTCGCCAGACGCTCAACCGACCGCACCCGCCGGCGACACTTCGCCCCCGTCCGGCGGCGCAGAGGCGCCTACCCCATCGCAGACGGAAATCGCACCAGCGGTCCTGCCAGACCGCGCTGTACAGGAAGATCCGGCGCAGTAGAAAAAGTAGCTCAGCTACAGCCGGAGCGCTTCAGTGAGCTGGGCTGCAGTCAAGGAGGAAGGCACCTATGGCATCAGATGCGAAACGACAGCTCGTGGAATTCCTGATCGACCGAGCGTTCGATCCCGTAATGAAGGCCAAGCCGGAAGGCCGTTCCGACTCAGAAAAGAAGAAGCTCAAGGACGTTCAGGATGCCACGCGAGCAGAGATAGAGCGCTTTAAGCGCTACGGTTCGGCCAGGGATGTCGTCGAGAATTTCAAGCGTGACCTCAATTCCGATCCGGCCAAGAAAGTGCATGCCTACCTGAAGGCGCTGAACCTGCCGACACTCAACGACATCAAGGATGAGTTCGAGGCCAAGGCATCTGAACTCGGAGTCGGAGCCTCGAAATGAAACCGCAGGCGCGCGGTCGAGCGTTGCGAGCAGGCCAACTCACGTCGTGAACAAGCGCGGCGCTGCCGATGCTTCACGCCCGGGGATTCGTCTTGCCGCTTTGCTTCGCTTTCCCTGCGCGTGGCGACAAGTTGTCGTGCTGTATGATTTCACGGCGGTAATGTCTCTTCAGTATTTCCACCAGCGCCAAAGTGACGACGATCACGGCCGGTCCGAGGACAAGCCCGGAAGCGCCGAACAGGATTATGCCTCCAATAAGGCCTATCAGCGCCGGGACGGTGTGAAGTTTCAACCGGTTCCCCACCAGGACCGGGTAGAGCAGGTTGTCGATGCCGCCGACAATGACGGCGCCCCATGCCGTTAGAATCAGCGCCTTTATCCAATGGCCCTCGAAAACCAGAAACACAGCCGCCGGCACCCAGACGACGAACGCACCCAGCACAGGCACAATGGCAAGCAAGCCGATCACCACGCCCCAGAATAGCGGCAGCGGTAGGCCCAACCACCAGAACATCAATCCGCTCAGCGTTCCCTGGACGGCGGCAACGCCCAGCGTGCCGAAGATCGTTGCGTGAACAGTATCCATGAACCGGCGCGCGACCAACTCAGTCGCTGCACGCGGAAGCGGAGAAAAGTCGCCCAACGTCCGCCAGGCTCGCTGCCTGTCGCGCAGGAAATAGAAGAGCAGATAAAACGTCAGCAGTAGATTGATCAGTTGATTGACCGAGCCTCGCACCAGCGAGGTACCCTGTACAGTGAGCCATTCCGCGAGATTTGCAGCGGCTCCGGCGAAGTCCAATCGCTCCTCGAGCCATTCCACGCTTGTTGCCAATCGTGGATACGCAGCGATTGCATCACGCCATTCTGCGCCGCGAAGCTGCCTTTCCAGGTAAACGGCGCCTTCCACCGCTTCGACCACGAGTTTCTGCGCCACATAGAGCACGGGGACGACCACCGCGATCGCAGCCACGATGACGGATATTGTAGCCGCTAGATGGGCATTTCCGGTGCGCGCCTCGATCCGGCGGTGCATCGGCAAGAGCATTATGCTCAAAACCAGCGCCCAAGTCAGTGAAGGCAGGAAGGGGAGCGCCAACAGATAACACAGATAAAGCCCCAGTGCCGTCGCCGCCGCCAGGATCAGTACCCTGAGCCTGCCCTCTGTCAGCGCCCAATCTCGCATCGTCAGGTGCCTCCATGAATGGCCAACGAACTGGCAGGAGTTCGAGCGTTTCGTCAGGCCACGGCAAAGCCGAACGAATGTCATGGCGTTTTGTTCAACTTGCCGCGGCGGGGTACCCGGCGGCTGATGCCGATCGGCGACTGGGTGCTGTGTCGCTTCGGGCAAATCTAGCCGGCTCGTTCAAACCCGTCGCGAGCAAGCAGAAAGAAGAAGGGCTGCGGCATGAACCGCAGATCCATGATGCCAAGAACGCGATCGTCGTCGATCCTGCGAAGGTAATCGATGATAGGCTGACGATCGTAGACGATGGCGGCGCTGGTTACTCCTCGATGCTCGATCTTTCGCAGCCGCGCGGTGGGACCACCGGATCGCAGAAGATAACGCGACACCGCGAAAAGTTTTCGCGCGGCGCGGCTGCGGGCGAGCATCGGCCCGCGCAACACCCAATGGAGCGGAACTCGTGCCGGATCGATGGAGAATATGTCACCGCTCCTGCCGAGAAAGAGCAGCGGATGGACGATCTCGGGCGTCTCAAAAGACTTGCCGTACCAATTCAACCATTCAAGCAGGCCGTCGAGCGGATGTCCGGTGTGAAGGCCTGTTCCACGCCATCTGCCGGTCATCTGGTCAGGATCGACAGAACCAAGGCCGTCAAAACGGAACAGTCCCTGATCGGTCGGTAGTGGGGATTCCCGCCAACGAGACAGCCATTCCGGTTCCTGAAGGGAACCGCCAATAGCTGCGGTGTTCATCGCTTGTGGCCCTCTTCAGCCTTCCGTTGAGCTTGGGCGGACCATCCGGAAGACGTCGCGCCCGACGGATTTTCACGGTCGCGCCTCCAACCAGCGGTTCACCCGCGGTGACCTGCGGCTTTGCGCAAAGCAGCGCCCAGTTCCCGTGTTTCGAGCGGCGAAACCGCCGGCCCGCTGATGACCTGTCCTTGCCTGTCGAAGCGCGATCCGTGGCAGGGGCAATCCCAGGTCCGGTCCACCTCATTCCAGCCGACGATGCAACCGAGATGGGTGCACACGGCTGACAGAGCGCTGACTACGCCTTGATCGTCCTTAACGACGGCAAGCTGTTCGCCGTCGATTTCGACGATACCGCCCTGCCCGGCTGCTATGCTCTCGATCTCTTGCACCCGCTGCTTGAACAAGCGGTCCCCGACCAGCCTTATCCCGGTCTTGACGTTCTCTGAGACGAATGTAGGCCCGCCGCTCACCGGCCGCAGGCGAGTGGCATCGAATATTTCGGCGGCTTCGTTCGCCCGTTCGAGGTCGGCGATGATCCCGGCGGCCACGGTGGCCTGCGTGACGCCCCAGGCGTCGAACCCCACCGCCACGAAGAAATGCGGTTTTGCGGAACTTGCGCGCCCGACGAACGGAAGATCATCCATCGGTCGGAAATCCTCGTTGATCCAGGAATGGGAGAGGCTCTCAACCCCGAACGTCGACTTGAGGAAGGCCTGCAGGTCGCTGACCATCGCAAGCTCGTCCTCGGTCACGCCGGTCCTGAACTCGCCGCCCACAGCGATCAGGTAGCTCTTCCCGTCCCTTTCGGCGCTTCTCAATGAATGCGTCGGCGACCCCACACTGATGAACATGCCATCCAGTACATGGCCAGCCGGCATAGGAGCCGCCACGATCGGGTGAGCGAAGGGAAAGGCCTTGGCGTAGAAGTGGCCGTCGTGAACGATCGGCATCTGCGTTGCGACGATCACGCGGTCTGCGGTGACCGAGCCGCCGTCCGTCTTTACAATGCACGGTTCGCCGTGTTCGACATCCGTTACCCGACTCTTTTCGAATAGCATTGCTTCGCGGGACACTACCTCGGCAAGGCCCAGCAGATAGCGATAAGGATCGAATTGCGCCTGACCATCGAAGCGCACGGCGCCTGTGACCGGGAACGGCAGATCCACCTCGGTCACGAACGAAGCCGGCAAGCCGAGGCTGGAAGCCGCTTCCGCTTCTTTCCTCAGCGACGCGGCTTCGTCTTCCGTCTCGCCATAGACGAATGCGGCCATCTGCTTCAGTCCGCAATCGAGTTGCAGGGTCTCCACCAGCGTGCGGATCTTCTCAACCGCATGCTCATTGGCTTGGGCATAAATGCGAGCGTCGTCCCGCCCGATGTCCCGGATCAGGCGATCATAGCGCTGGCCGTGCTGAGAGGTGACCTTGGCGGTCGACCTGCCGGTCGCCTGTCGGCCGATCTGGCGCGCCTCGAGCACAGCTACGCTCTTGCCCGATCCGGCCAGCAGATGCGCCGCCGTCAGCCCGACAATCCCGCCGCCGACAATCGCGACGTCCACTGAGATGCTGTCCGCGAGCGGCGGATAGGTTTTTGCATTCTCGTCTGATGGAAACCAGAACGGCCGGTTGTTTTCGGGGCGTTTCATTCGCCTGCTCCTATTCGAGGCATGCCTTGCGCCAAGCGCCGTGGGCGCCGAGCATCGAAAAGAGGTCCTCGGCTGAAGATGTCCCCGGTTGATCGCCGGAGTTCGTGGAGGCTCGCAGCGAGGCTGGCGCCCCACACAAGATGTGCCCCAAGCATCAGGAGATTGCGCGCTGCCGGGTGCTCTGTGGCGGGCGAGAGTATCCGTGCAAGAGGAATCCATCCGAGATAGCTCAGCGCCCAGATCAGGACGCCATAGCTGCCACCGCTGATCATCCGCCGCGGCAGCAGAGCATAGACACTCCCTGCGATGGCGCCGTAACCGAAATGGGCCGTGACGGTTGCGGTGCGCAGCCCGCGTTCGCCAGTTCCGGCAACATCCACCCGCTGAACGATTTCGCGCGGCGGCAGAGGGTAATCGTGACCATCAGGAAGGATCCTGAACAGCCGGCGCATGGCTGCCGTCATCGCCAAAGTGGCCGATATGCCCGCTAGTGCTCCAAATATGATGTTGCGCATGCGTTCCGCCTTCAAGGCCCGCAGTTTACCCGACCCCAATGGCGGCAGCGGCCGAATGTTCCCGAACATGCCGGGCTACGGCGACGATGTTTGAGCCAATCGCCGCCGTATTCAGATAGGATACGATCAGGCGAACGTTTCCGCGTTCGGGCTTGGCCGTCGATCTGCAGCTTGGTCGGAGCAGGCATGATATGCCCGTATTGCTCTCTGAATGAGCTTGGATGCGGGCTAGTGCTAGAAGGCCTATTCCAGGCGCCGATGATCCCTACTTCGTATGCTTGTCACCCATGCCGGGCGCGAGGTTCAGAAACTCCATCGGGAAGGGGAAGACGATCGTCGAGTTCTTCTCGCCCGCTATCACGTTTAGCGTACTCAGATAGCGGAGTTGCATGGCTTCCGGCTGCTTTGCCAGGATTTCGGCAGCCTCAAACAGCTTCTGCGCAGCCTGCTGTTCGCCCTCGGCATTGATGATCTTGGCGCGCCGCTCTCGCTCTGCTTCGGCCTGGCGGGCAATGGCTCTGATCATGGATTCGTCGATATCCGATGCGAAATCCACGCCAGCCGGACGATCAACAGCGTGAGCGCCAAGCTGGAGACCGCGACGCCGCCGACAACTGGCCAGGACAGCTGTAATCCGGGTATGTCGGTGTCGAAGAGGATGGTGGCTCCCAGCACCAGCGCGACGGTGCCGCCTATGCCGAGGATGCCAAAGGATGGCGCGAAGGCTTCCGCGACGATAAGGCCGACGCCCAGCACAACCAGGCCGGCTCCGGCAAAGCTGACCGGAAGCACCGCGAGCGCGTATAGACCGACCAGCAGGCTGATGCCACCGATCGTTCCGGGCACCATTGCGCCGGGATTGAGAAACTCGAAGATCAGTCCGTAGAGGCCGATCATAAGGAAGATCAGCGCCACATTCGGGTTCGTGATGACGGCGAGAAGCCGAGTGCGCCAGTCCGGCTCCATCTCCCCGACGGCGAGGTCGGCAGTGTCTAGCGTGACGGTCGTCTGGCCGACCCGCACAGTGCGACCGTTCGCCTTGGCAAGAAGGTCGTCCACTGTGGCGGCGGTAAAGTCGATGACGTTCTCGCGTGCCGCGGCTGTCGACGAAAGGCTGGCGGCCTTGCGCACCGCCTTTTCCGCCCAATCGGCATTGCGCCCGCGCAACTCCGCCAGGCTGCGTATATAAGCCACGGCGTCATTGATTGCCTTTGCCTCGGCTGAGTTGCGCGGGGACTGCCGCTCCCCCGCCGGTTGGTCCTCCTCACGGTCGCGACTTTCGTCCGGCTGCTCCTGGTCAGCCTCTTCATCGCCGCCGAACGCCAATCCGCCGCCACCGATCTCGATCGGAGTCGCGGCGCCAAGGTTCGTGCCGGGAGCCATCGCGGCGATGTGGCTCGCATAAAGGATATAGGCGCCGGCGCTGGCGGCCCGCGCGCCGCTCGGCGCGACGAAGCTCGCGACGGGAACGGGAGAGGAAAGGATAGCGCGGATGATGTGGCGCATCGAAGTGTCCAGACCACCGGGCGTGTCCATCTGGAGCACGACCAATTCCGCTCGCCTCTCCTCAGCCTGCTGGAGACCGCGCGTCACGTAATCGGCAGCCGCTGGACTGACGGCGCCCTCCAGCTTCAGCACAACAGCCACGCCTCTGTTTTCCGAAGAATGCGAAATAACCAAGCCGAAAAGGCCGGCCAACACCATCAGCATCAGCGCAAAGGCCCGTGCACAGCGCTGAACGCTGGCAAGAATCACGCCCTGTCGTCGGACACCCATCTGGAACGATATAGGTCTAAGGCCGGAAGCGAACAGGCAGGCTAACGGGGCAAGCAACCCGCAGCCAATCTCAGTGCCTGTGCCGCATGACATCCATGCCGGAAACCGAACGGGCAACCTTTGCCTTTGAAACCTTCGGGGCTGCGCCGGCGTTACCTGCATACGGCCGGAGAAAAGTATCGATGAGGTGATGCAATGGCAAACAATCGAGGCGATCCTGACAGGTTCGCGCGCGAATCGTTCACCTTCCGCCGCATGAGGTCATGGCAGATCTGGAGCCTTCTGATCGTCATCGCGTTGCTGGTGATCGGCCTTTTGTTCTGGGCGTAATCGGAACTGACGCTCAAGCTCGTGGTCTGCTCTTAGCAATATGTAACCGAAGCGTCTGACTCCCGGGCCGAACACCATCGAAAGGTGCGGGCCGGCCCCGACCGGGCGCTCGCCACAGCCGTGTCGGCGCGGTGGCCGGCGCACCTTAGATTTGTTCTCAAGCCGCTACAGCGGCCCACCGCGGCTTTCTACCGCGTTCTCCGTGCTATGGTGCGGCGGCATGAACGAATGATCGCATCGGCGCGTACTCACGAAAGGATGCACAAACTCCCGCATATCCGGCTCTGGACCCTTGCGGAGGCCGATCCCTCAACCTGTCAACGGCTGACGAACAAGTAAGGCGGCCGTGGTGGGTTTGGCGCGATCCGCAAACCAACAAGCTGCCGGAACACCTGCGGCATATACGAGTTGCTCCACGAGAGAGCCCCAGGAAAGGAACTGGTGGCCTTGATCGAGCACAATAAAGCCGACCCACACCGCGCCGCGGCTTTCCGTCCGAAGGAGGAACGATTGCCGAAGCAAAAAGACACCGTACTAATCACGGGCGGCAGCGGATTTCTTGGCCGCGCACTTGTTGCGAAGCTTCGCGACCGGTTCGACGTCGTCTCGCTCGATCTCAAGGCAGCAAAGGCCGGTCCAGAGCCGAACTTGTTCGTCGAGATCGACCTCACTTCGAAGGAAAGCGTCAAGGCGGCGCTCGAACGCGTGCGCAAGCATGCCGGGGACCGCATTGCATCCGTCATTCATCTGGCCGCCTATTTCGACCTCACGGGAGAATCGAACCCGAAATATGAGGAGATTACGCTGCGCGGTACCGAACACCTCCTCCAGGCTCTCGGGAGCTTCGAGGTCGAGCAGTTCGTATTCGCCAGCACCATGCTGGTGCATCGGGCCGCCAAGCCCGGCGAAAGGATCGACGAGGACCAGCCTCTCGACCCGAAACTGCCCTACCGCGCATCCAAGGTCCAAACCGAAAGGCTGATCGCGAAACGGCACGGGAGCATGCCCGTCGTATCTTCGTCCTGCCGGCGTTTATGACGATCGGAGCAGCAACCCATTCCTGGCCAATCAGATCGCCCGGATTTACGAGCGAAGCCCTAAAGGGCGAGTCTATCCGGGCAACCTCGAGACGGGGCAGTCCTTCCTGCATGTCGAGGACTTCGCGGATGCAATCCTGCGGCTGATCGAGCGGCGCAAGGAGCTTCCACCCGAGTTGCCGCTCCTGCTTGGAGAACCTGAAGCACTCGGGTACGGGGAGATGCAGCGCCAGATCGGCCAGATCATCCATGGCGAGCCTTGGGAGACCTGGTACGTTCCGAAAGCGCTCGCAAGGACCGGCGCCTGGATCGAAGAGGAAGTGCTCGACGAGGACTCCTTCATCAAACCATGGATGGTCGACATAGCCGACGACCACTATGCGCTCGACATCACCCGCGCCAGAACGGTACTCGATTGGAAACCGAAACGCTCCCTGCGCGAGACGCTGCCCAAAATGATCGAGGCGCTCAAAGCGGATCCGGTCGGGTGGTACCGGGTGAACAAGCTCAACGTGTCCACGGTGGCAGGCCGAGAAGAGGCCACCGGAGGCTCTGGGATGCATGACGCCCACGGGAAGAAGGCGATGCAGGAGCATATGGCACGGATGGCAAAAATGCGCCTGCACATGTTGTGGGTGCATTTGCTTGTCATCGCGCTCGGCGTCTGGCTGCTAACCAGTCCATTCCAGCTCGCACTGTTCAATCCGGAGATCGCCGGCAATGTAGCGCGCGATGTTACCCAGGAGCGCGGCCTGTGGGCGCCGGAACTGCGCAATGCCATCACCGGCTGGAACGAGATCGCGTGCGGGCTTCTCCTGATCCTGTTCGGCTCGCTCGCTCTCAAGCCGAAATTCAATTGGGCGCAGTGGGGCACGACGGTCGTCGGCCTGTGGCTGCTCTTCGCACCGCTCTTCTTCTGGACCCCGAGCGCGGCGGCCTATGCCAACGACACCATCATCGGTGCGCTTGCAATCGCCTTTTCGGTGCTCGTACCCATGATGCCCGGCATGAGTCATGAAGGCATGATGGACGAAAGCGAGATTCCGCCGGGCTGGACCTACTCGCCTTCGTCCTGGCTGCAGCGCCTGCCGATCATCGCGCTCGGCCTCTTCGGTTTCTTCATCGCCCGCTACCTCGCCGCCTACCAGCTCGGCCATATCGGCCACGTCTGGGAGCCATTCTTCTCCGGTGGCGGCACGAAGAACGGCACGGAATTCATCATCACCTCCGACGTGTCGCGCGCCTGGCCGATCGCCGACGCCGGGCTCGGAGCCACGAGCTATATGATCGAGGTGCTGATGGGGGCGATGGGCTCCTCGAAACGCTGGCGCACCATGCCATGGATGGTGACATTCTTCTTCATCCTCGTGGTGCCGCTCGGCGGAGTTTCGATCTTCTTCATCATCATCCAGCCGATCATGATCGGCACCTACTGCACGCTTTGCCTGATCGCCGCCTTCGCCATGCTGGTGATGATCCCCCTGACCGTGGACGAGGTGGTGGCCATGGGCCAATACATGCTCCGCAGCCATCGCGCCGGACGGCCGCTGATCCGCACCTTCCTGCAGGGCGGACCTGATGCCGGAGGCAAGCCCGACGATCGCGCCAGCCTCGACGAACCGCTGCGCAAGCAGGCCGAAGCGGCCGTCTGGGGCGTCACCCTTCCCTGGACATTGATCGCGAGTTCCGTCCTCGGCGCATGGCTCATGTTCTCCCGCCTTGTATTCGGCGCGGAAGGCGCCGTCGCCGACAGCGATCACCTCGTCGGCGCAATGATCATAACTGTCGCGGTGATCGCCATGGCAGAGGTCGCCCGGCCGCTGCGGTTCCTGAACGTCCTGCTCGGGCTGTGGCTGATCGCGACGCCGTGGATGCTTTCCGGCGCGACTGCCGGGGCGGCCTGGAATGACGTGATCTGCGGACTTCTCGTGATCGCGCTAAGCCTGCCGCGCGGAACGCGGAGCAATGAACGCTATGGAAGCTGGGACCGCTACGTCTTTTGATTGGTGCTCAACGGGGCGTTCGCATGCTCAACGGGGCGTTCGCAAATGCAAGAAGGCACTGTTGAGAAACCGACGTTCCGTTGGCAGCTGTCTTTAAGCCCGGCTGAACTTCCGTCTCCGCGGCGACTGGCACCGGGATTGGCGAGAGCGCGAGCGTGGTGATAACCGGCGCTATTCCTATCGCATTCCCATGGGCATTTACCTCCGCCAGAAAGCTGTGGCGGGTGGTTTTACGACCGCTCGGCTGGCCAGCAGCTTCCGCCGGTGCAACGCCTCAGAGTAGCTTTTGACCGCTGCTGGTCAACGAAGCGATGAGATCGCCAAACCGATCTCCCTGGACGGCGATGTGGCCCCGCAGCAGGTCACGGGCGGTTTCCGCTTCTCCGGCCAGGATTGCTTCGACAATGCGGGTATGCTCGCCGAAGGACACTTTCATCCGGTTCAGGACACGCAGTTGCAGACGGCGATACGGCCGCAGACGGCGGTGCAATGCCGCGCATTGGTCGGAAAGAAAGCCGCTGTGGCTGGCTCCATAAATGGCGTGGTGGAATATCTCATTGTCATAATAGTAGGCGTCGGTATCCCCGCTTCTTACCGACCGCTCGCATTCTGCATGAGCTGCAAGCAACTTCGCCCGATCCTCTTCCGTATAACGTCGGGCTGCGAGCGAGCCGGCCATTCCTTCCAGTTCGGCCATCACCTCGAACATCTCGTATATGCGGTTCGGGCCAGGATTGACCACCACCGCACCGCGACGCGGCCTTATCTCGACCAGACCGATCGCGCCCAATTGCATCAACGCTTCCCGGATAGGCGTGCGCGAAACCCCAAATCGGCTGGCGAGTTGCACCTCGTCAAGCCGCGATCCAGGCGCGAGAGTTCCAGTGACGATGCCGTTTTCGATCTCGTCGCGCAATTTGTGGAAGGTGCTGGCGGCCAATGGATGTCTCGCTATTATGCAGGAATAGTGTTTTTGTATACATCTGTATTGACTTTGCGCGCAAGATTGGCGTCAATCATCCCAATCGGCTGGAGGGCCGGAACAATAGGGAGGAAATAATGAAAATCTTTGCGAACCTTCTCAGGCTGGCGACGGCTCTCGCCGCCGGCTGCGTGATCGCGGGGGCCGCACAGGCCCAGACCGTGCTCAAGGCCTCGCATCAATTTCCCGGCGGCAAGGGCGACCCTCGCGACGAGATGGTGCAGATCATCGCCAAGGAGGTCGCGGCGGCCAATGTCGGGCTCGAAATCCAGGTCTATCCCGGCGCGTCGCTCTACAAGCCCAACGAACAGTGGAACGCGATGACGCGCGGCCTGCTCGCCATGTCATCATTCCCGCTCGACTACGCCTCCGGCCGTCACGCTGTGTTCTCGGCGACGCTCATGCCGGGCTTGGTCGGCAGCCTGGATCGCGCGGAGCGACTGAACGATTCCGAGTTCATGGCCGTGATCAAGAAGGAGATCGAGGAAGCCGGAGTGGTCGTCATCGCCGACGCCTGGCTGTCAGGCGCCTTTGCGTCGACCAAGGGGTGCATCACCTCACCGGATACGGTCAAGGGACAGGTCATCCGCGCGGCAGGCCCCGCCTTCGAGGAGATGCTCGCCGCTGCAGGCGCGTCGATCACCTCGATGCCCTCGTCGGAAATCTACACGGCGATGCAGACCGGCGTGCTCGACGCGACCAACACATCCTCGGCAAGCTTCGTCTCCTACAGGCTCCATGAGCAGGTCAAGTGTCTGACCGCCCCGGGCGAAAACGCGCTTTGGTTCATGTACGAGCCCATCCTCATGTCGAAGCAGGTCTATGATGGCCTGACGCAGGAGCAACAGCAGGCGATACTGGCGGCGGCGGAAAAGGCGGAAGCCTATTTCAACGAGGAGATCAAGAAGGGCGACCAGATCATGGTCGACACCTTCAAGAAGGCCGGCGTCGAGGTCGTCGAGATGTCCAAAGAGGATTACGACGCCTGGCTCGCGATCGCCAAGGAGTCGTCCTACAAGAACTTCGCCGAGAAGGTCGAAGGCGGCGAGGAACTGATCCAGAAGGCGCTCGCGGTGAAATGAACCCTTCCGGCGGCCGCCAGTCCGCTGACGCGCCGCCGTCAATCCCGAAAGCGGGTACGACGATGATCAAAAGCTACATCCGTACCGTGAGCAACGTCTCGCGGGCGTTGGGGGCACTTGCAACATTTCTCCTGGCGCTGGCGATGCTGGGCGTCTGCCAAATGATCTTCGTGCGCTACATATTGCGCGAGGCCACGATCTGGCAAACCGACTTCGTCGTCTATTCGGCAACCGCCGCGATCTTCGTCGGCGCGCCTTACGTGCTCCTGAAGAAAGGGCATGTGGGCGTCGACGTCATCGAGCATCTGGTCGGCGATGCGACACGCCTCATGCTGAGGCTGGCGGGATGCTGGCTCGGCCTGATTTTCTGCTCGGTCATGCTGGTCGCCGGCTGGATAAACTTTCACGAAGCGTGGGTGAACGAGTGGACGTCGCCGACCGTGTGGGCTCCTCCGCTCTGGATTCCGTACTCGGCGGTGCCAATAGGTTTCGCGATGCTGTGCCTGCAATATTTCGCCGAAATCCTAAGACTTCACACCGACGAGGGTGCAGCCGCGCTCGAACCCGATGCGGAGATTTCGGCATTTGCCGATCTCGAGCCGAGCGAAGGAAGACCATCATGAGCCCAACCACTGCCGGGCTGGTATTGATCGCCGGTCTTTTCGTTCTGCTTGGCACCGGCATGCCGATCGCCTTCGCGCTCGGCCTGGCGGCCGTTACCGCTCTGCTCCTCGATGGCGGCGTCGGCATGTTCTACGTGATGTCCGAGACGATGTATTCGGGCATCGCCAATCTCGCCTTCGTCGCGATCCCCATGTTCGTGCTGATGGGGGCTGCGGTGGCCTCGTCGCCGGCCGGCAGCGATCTCTATCTGGCGCTCGACCGCTGGCTGAATCGCATTCCAGGAGGACTGGTGCTTTCCAATATCGGCGCCTGCGCCATCTTCGCCGGCCTGACAGGCTCTTCGCCGGCGACCGCAGCAGCGATCGGCAAGATAGGCATTCCCGAGATGACGCAACGCGGCTATCCGTCCTCGGTCGCCGCGGGCTCGATCGCAGCCGGCGGCACGCTCGGCATTCTGATCCCGCCCTCGGTCACACTCATCGTCTATGGCATCTCGACTGAAACCTCGATCGGCCGACTTTTCATGGCGGGGGTAATTCCTGGCCTTATGCTGACGGCCATGTTCATGACCTGGGCGCTGATCGACTGCAAACGCAAAGGCTACGACTTCGCCAGCCGCGCGGTGCGCTACACGCTGGCGGAAAAATTGTCGAACCTGCCCCGCGTGCTGCCTTTCCTTCTGATCATTGCAGGCGTGCTTTACGTGCTCTACGGCGGCATTGCCACACCGTCCGAGGCGGCAGGCGCGGGCGCGTTCCTCACTGTTGTTGTTGTTGTCATCGCCTACAGGCTGTTCAGGTTCCGGCCCGTCTCCAATATTTTCACCACCGCCATGCGCGAAAGCGTGATGATCATGATGATCCTGGCGGCGGCCGAGCTGTTCGCCTTCGCGCTGTCGTCGCTGTTCATCACGCAGACGATAGCCGGCGCGATTACCGAGATGGAGGTCAACCGGTGGGTGCTGATGGCGACCATCAACGTGTTCCTGCTGGTGGCCGGCATGTTCCTGCCGCCGGTGGCGGTCATTGTCATGTCGGCGCCGCTGCTGTTCCCGATCATTGTGCAGGCGGGATTTGATCCCTACTGGTTCGCAATCGTGCTCACCATCAACATGGAGATCGGGCTGATCTCGCCGCCGATCGGGCTCAACCTGTTCGTCATCAACGCTATCGCGCCCGGTATACCGACCCGGGAGATTTTATGGGGGGCGCTGCCTTACGTGCTTGTGATGATACTCGCCATCGCCATTCTGTGCATCTTTCCCGGTATTGCTACCTGGCTGCCCAACCAGATGCTCGGAGCCGGGATATGAACACCTCATCCATATTCGGCGACATGCTGCAGACGATAGCCGAAAGAGGGCGCAGGCTTTTGTCCCTCGGCTGGCAACCCCTGCCGGCGGAGGGTGCCGGCGACCTTGAACGAGCCTGCCAGAACCTGCTTTCACGGCGAGGCGAAGCTTCCGGCATGGCGCTGGCAGACGACATACTGGAGCGCTGGCGGCGTTCCAACCAGGACGATCGCCGCGCGTTCATGGCAATGTTGCTCGAAAAATTCGGCCCCGACCCCGAACGTCTTGAGAGGGCGATCGAAGCCTATCGGGAGGAGCGCTCGCCTCAGACGCTGCGCGAATTGCATGCCGCCGCCGAGCCCCGGCGGCAGGAGTTGATCCGCCGGCTGAACCTTGCACCCAACGGCATTGCAACCCTGGTGCAGATGCGCGAGGCATTGCTGGACCAGATGGCCAGCAACCGCGATCTGGAAGCCGTGGACGCCGATTTCAGCCATCTGTTCGGATCGTGGTTCAACCGCGGCTTTTTGGTGCTGACGCCCATTGGCTGGTCCGCGCCGGCCAACGTCCTGGAAAAGATCATACGGTATGAGGCCGTGCACGAGATAGGCGACTGGAATGAGTTGCGCCGCCGGCTCGGCCCTGAAGACCGTCGCTGCTTCGCCTTCTTTCATCCGCAACTCGTCGACGAGCCTCTGATTTTCGTCGAAGTCGCACTTACAAAGTCGATTTCCGGCTCGATTTCGGAATTGCTCAACGAAGCGCGGGCGCCTATCCGGGCGGAGGACGCCACGACGGCCGTATTCTATTCGATCTCCAATTGCCAAGATGGCCTGCGCGGCATTTCCTTCGGCAATTTCCTGATCAAGCAGGTGGTGGAGGAATTGCGCCGCGACCTGCCAAAGCTGGAAACGTTCGCGACGCTGTCGCCGCTGCCAGGCTTTTCCCGCTGGCTGGCATCGGAGATGGATACGGCTTCGGGCGAATTGAGCGACGCCGACCGGAAATCACTGCAGTTGCTCGAGCATCCGGAATGGTCCAGCGATCCGAAAACACGGGCCGCGGTCGAAGCGTCGATCCTGCCAGCGGCGGCGCATTATCTCTTGCGCACTCGCAACCCTCGCGGCCTGCCGATCGACCCGGTCGCCCGCTTCCATCTCGGCAATGGCGCGCGGCTCGAACGCATTAACTTCCTCGCCGATCAGTCGCCGCGCGCCATGCGCCAGTCGCACGGGGTGATGGTCAACTACCTCTACAAGCTCGACGACATCGAGGCCAACCACGAGGCCTTCGTCGAACGCGGCGAAGTTGTTGCAGCCCCCGCCGTCAAACGGCTATTGCGCAATGAACGTGCACCGCGGCGGTCATTGCCTGCGCCGGAGGCGGAGACGGAGAAGCAAATCGAAGTAGCCGCGAAAACAGGGAGCTGACATCGTGAGCAACCATATGTTCGATGCGATCCGCACGGCGATCGCATCAACGAAGGCGCCCTTCATCGAAACGCCGGAGGGGCGAGTCTGGACCTATGGCGATATGCTCGATGTTTCAGGCCGCATTGCCGGCGTCCTGGCCGGATTGGGCGTGGAGCCGGGCGATCGCGTCGCGGTCCAGGTTGAAAAGAGCGTCGAAGCGCTGATGGTCTATCTCGCCTGCCTGCGCGCCGGGGCGGTCTATCTGCCGCTCAATATCGCCTACACGCTGGCTGAGCTCGACTATTTCATCGGAGACGCGGAACCACGCCTCGTCATTTGCGCGCCAGGCGCCGAAGCCGGCATAAGTGGGATCGCCAAAGCGCATGGCGGAAAAGTCGAAACGCTGGACGAGTTCGGCGGCGGCTCGGTGATGGAAAAGGCCGCCGTCACAGATGCGGAATTCGCGGATGTCGCGCGTGGTGCGGATGATCTCGCCGCGATCCTTTACACTTCCGGCACCACCGGGCGCTCAAAAGGCGCGATGCTGACGCACGACAATCTCCTGTCGAACGCCTTGACGCTAAGGAACTACTGGCGATTCACCGCTGACGACCGGCTGATCCACGCCTTGCCGATCTTCCATACGCACGGGCTGTTCGTTGCGACCAACACGATCCTGGCTGCCGGCGCGTCGATGCTGTTCCTGCCAAAATTCGATCCAGACCAGATATTGGCCCTGATGGGCCGGGCGACGACGATGATGGGCGTGCCGACCTTCTATGTCCGCCTGCTGCAGCATCCCGGTCTCACTCGCGAGGCGGCGGCCGGCGTGCGGCTTTTCATCTCTGGTTCCGCCCCGCTTCTGGCCGATACGCATCGCGCTTTTCGTGAGCGCACCGACCACGCCATCCTCGAACGCTACGGCATGACCGAGACCAATATGAACACGTCGAACCCCTATGACGGCGACCGGATCGCCGGCACGGTCGGTTTGCCGCTACCGGGCGTGCAGCTTCGGGTGGTCGATCCCGATACAGGCAGCGCCTTGCCACGAGGCGCCACCGGCATGATCGAGGTGAAGGGACCGAACGTATTCAAGGGCTATTGGCGTATGCCCGAAAAAACCCAGGCCGAGTTCCGCGACGACGGCTTCTTCATCACCGGCGACCTCGGTCAGATCGACGATCGCGGCTATGTCTCGATCGTCGGCCGCGGCAAGGATCTCGTGATTTCCGGCGGCTACAACATCTATCCGAAGGAAGTGGAGGTCGAGATCGATCAGCTTCCCGGAGTGGTGGAAAGCGCCGTCATCGGCGTACCGCACCCCGATTTCGGGGAAAGCGTGACCGCGATCGTCGTCAGGGAAAGCGAGGCGGCAATAGATGAGAAGGCGATTGTCGCCGCGCTTGACGGCCGGCTGGCCCGATACAAGCAGCCCAAGCGGGTGATCTTCGTCGATGAGCTGCCACGCAACACTATGGGCAAGGTCCAAAAGAAAGTGTTGCGGGACGAGTATGTGGGTCTCTACGCACCGGTCCTGCAACCCCAGGGCTAAGCATTCAAGGCGGTTCTGGCTTGAGGCGCCCGGCGATCCAGATTGTTACAGGCGTTACGCGCGCGCTTTGAACATGTCGAGTGAGACGAACCTGGCCTTGCATCGGTTCGGGTCAGCCCGGGGGCTGTTGTAGGGGCCAGCATGGTCTGTCGCGGACACCGATCCAGCCCTCGGCTCAACATCCCGTCCAGGGGCACAGCGAAGCCGACCGCTGTAGCCTTGTGGCGCGAACGAACAAAAAATCGGCGAGTATGTCACACCGGCAGGTCCTGCCTCGTCATGATGTCGGAACCAACAGAAAAGGAGCCAATCATGACCGCCAAACTCGATCCCTTCGCCGCCGCCCCTGCGCTGATGAAGAGCTGGATGGGGACGTCGCTCGCCATCCATTCGAGCCTGGAATCGAGCCTCGTCGGGCTCGTGGAGATCCGCGCCTCGCAGATCAACGGCTGCGCCAACTGCCTCAACATGCATACAGCGGCAGCGCGCGAGAAGGGAGAAACCGAACAGCGCCTCTACCTGCTGTCAGCCTGGCGCGAGGCGCCATGCTATACGGAGCGCGAACGCGCCGCGCTCGGCTGGACCGAGGCGCTGACTCGGCTCTCCGAGGGACACACGCACCAAAGTGCCTATGAAGCCCTGAGCCAAGAGTTTTCGGAAGAGGAGCAGGTGAAACTCACGCTGATGATCAACATCATCAACGGCTGGAACCGTCTCGCGGTCGGCTTCGGGCTGTTCGTCGATCCGGCGGCCGCGAAAGCGATTCAGGCCAAGGCCGCCGCCTGATGGCGGACGTCCCGAACGAGGACGCAGCGGCGGGTTTCGACCCGCTGCGTCCAAAGCTCGTTCGCGTCGCCTATCGCATGCTCGGCTCCGTGGCCGATGCCGAGGACATTGTCCAGGAAGCCTTCATCCGCTGGATGAGGACGGACCGCAGCGAGGTGCGCGAGCCGGAGGCTTTCCTGCGCCGTACGGTCACGCGCCTCTGCCTCGATCAGCTCAAATCGGCGCGACGCCAGCGCGAAACCTACGTCGGCCCCTGGCTTCCCGATCCCGTCGTAGAAGATGAAGAGGAGGAAGACGTAACCTTGCCGCTGATGCTTGCGCTGGAGCGCCTTTCTCCGCTCGAGCGGGCGGCCTTCCTGCTGCACGACGTGTTCGGGCTGGGATTCGAGGAAGTCGCGGCAACCATTCAGCGAGATCCGTCCGCCTGCCGGCAGCTCGCCAGCCGCGCGCGCAGCCATGTCCGGGAGGCGAGACCCCGGTTTCAGGTCGATAAACAACGTGGCATCGAGCTTGCGAAGGCGTTCTTCGACGCCTCCCGCAGCGGCGACATGAAGACGCTTGGTATGATGTTGGCGGCCGACGTCAGCGTTCATGCCGATGGCGGCGGCAAGCGTCCGGCAGCTGTGGAGCCTATAGTCGGTTTCCATGCCGTCATGAAGGTGCACGAAACTCTGGCAGCTCTTTTCCAGAAGAATGGCTCGACGCTTATTCGCGCCGGATTCGTCAATGGATTGCCCGGCTTCATCACGCTCGAGGCTGATGGTGAAATCCAGACGACCGCGCTTGAAATCGAGGACGGCAAGGTCGTAGCGATCTATGTGGTGCGGAACCCTGACAAGCTAAGGCATCTGCATTAGATTCCATCGCCAAAGGGGCGCGAATGGTTTTCCGATCTCCTGGTGCCGACCCTTGTTGGATGCGTTACCTCGCGTCTGCCGGTCCCAAACTCGAGATCCGACGGCGCTCTCCCATGGCGAGACAGGCACTGGCCGCCGACACGCCCTCCAGGAATCCGAGCATCCCGAACAAAAACGGAGATGAGGCGCTCGCACATGATGGCGTGCTCGGGCTGTTCTGAGCCGCATTCGCATCGGCTGGCGTCTTCGCCGTCGAGAGCGACTACCTGGTCGCCAGGAGGCGGGCCCGACGATAGGCGTCCGGGATCGAAAGCGCCCAGACGAACAGCCCGCCGGCATGTCGGCCGATGAACGTCTGGTCCGACGTCGTCGTCATGTAACTGATAACGGAAAACAGGACGACGAAGAAGGCGAAGGCGAGCCCGCGCGGCGCGTCGCGCACGGCGACGTGGCCGGCGCCTGGGAGCGCGATAGCCAAAGCAAGGACCAGGTAAGGATTGATCGGTTTGTGCATAGCCAATCTCAGGCCACTTCATAGGCGGCAGTTAGGGCTTCGCGCCCAGACAGCGTCTTACTCAAGGCAGCAGCCTCGGCGATAGCTTTGCTGACAAGATCGGGGGAGATCGCCGTAATGGGAAAGCGGATCTGGCGTAGCAACAGATGCGCTCCCCGCTCGCCTTGGGCAGCCTGACGGATGACCCTGGTGCCACGCGGCGAAATGACGGCTTCTTTCAAGGCTGGATCAGCAAAGAGACTGCGAAAAACCGCCACGACATTCTCGATCTGCAGGGCTGTGGCGCGACCGTCACCTCGCATCAACAGCGAGGCGCCGGTCTCTGGTGGCGTCAGCCATTCGGGCATGTCATGGACGAGCGAATAATATTCGGCGCCGGTCGGCCGGGCGAGCGCACCGATCGTCGGCCTGTTGCATTCGCCAACTTCGCTGAGCGTCACCCTTAGCCAGAGCTGGGGCAGCCGGCGTGTCACCATGGTGTCGGCGATGAGTTCGATCTTGGTCTGTCTACCGTCGCCAAGGCGGCCGACGAGGATCGGGAAATGGTCGGGAGCGAAGCTGATGCGGGCGTTGGACAAGAGCGACGCGGCCGCGTCGAGCATACCCCGGCGCCGGGCGAGCGCAGCGCGATGGTCACTGACTGCGCGTCTCCCCATCCAGGCACAGGACGCGGCAATAAAGATCGAAAGGGCAATGGTGGTGATCATGGAGATCGCCTTGAAGAGAAAGTGGCGGCACGGAGCGCCGCCACTTTTGGTTGGATCAGTAACCTTGCGGCTTGGGCCAAGGCATCGTGAACTGGTCGCCGCGACGAACGAACCGGTAGCGCCGGAAGTGGAACCAGAGCGACGCCACGATGTAAAAGCACATCATCGCGCTGAGCTGCGTGCCGTAGCCGAGGAACACAGCGAAGTAGGCGGTCGAACACAGGATCAGCAGCACGATCGTCGGCAGCGGATGGAACGGATGCACATAACCGCGCTTGATCGTGTTGAGCGGCCATTTGTTCCGGAACATCACCATGTTGAAGGTCATGAAGGTGTAGCCGAGCAGGCCCGACAGGATCGAGAACGTCACGACCTGGTCGAGCGGCGCACCCAGCGCGAAAATCAGCGCGATCGGAACCAGGAAGACAATAGCCCGGTAAGGCGTGCGATAGACCGGATGCACCGCACCGAACCAGCTCGGCAGGTAGCGGTCGCGCCCCATCGAGAACCAGGCGCGCGAGGCGTCGTTGATGCAGCCGTTGGCCGAGGCGAGCGTCGAAAAGATCGTGCCGACGAACAGAAGGACCATCAGCCCGGTGCTGCCGGTGACGCGGGCGGCGTCGAAGAGCGGCGTGCCGGCCTGGCCGAGATATTCCCAGGGCACGAGACCGGAGCAGACATACCAGGTCATGGTGGCCGCGATCAGCAGCGTTATGATGCCAGCCATCGTGCCGTAAGGCAGCGAACGCGCCGGCGAGCGAACTTCTTCGGCGGCCTGGCAGGTGCCCTCAATTCCGAGATAGTACCACAAGCCGAAGTGCAGTGCCGCGACAATGCCGAGCCAGCCGTAGGGCATGGCATCCGTCGTGATCGCCGAGAAGTCCAGCGGTACGGCCGACGCGCCGAACTGCACCGCTACGAACAGCGCGACGATCGCCAGGAAGGCGATTGCTGTGATAACCAGATTGAAGGTCAGCGTCGCCAGCACACCACGATAATTGAGCCATGCCAGAAACATAATGGCGAGGATGATGAATGGCTGCTGGTTTAGCCCGGAATGGCCCTGCATACCGGCAACCGTGTCGAGCAAGAAGCCGACGGTGATCGCGTTGGCCGCTTCAAGCATGGTGTAGGCCATGACGAGGAACAGACCTACATTGAAGGCCATCAATGGGCCTACGATGTGCTTGGCCTGGGCGTATTGGCCGCCGGCGGCGGCTACCGTCGAAGTCACTTCTGAATCGATCATGGCCACGCAGGTGTAAAGCAGACCGGCGACCCAGCAGGCGATGAGGCCGGCGATCATGCCGCCTTTGCCAACCGAGAAGTTCCAGCCCATATATTCACCGACCAGAACGATGCCGACGCCGAGCGCCCAGATATGGGCGGGACCGAGCACGCGCAGCAGCTGAAGCCGTTCCGGCTTGGCCGCACTTGAAATTGCATTTGCCATCGTCGTCCCCTCAGATCTCGTGGCGTTCTGCCGTCGCCTCGATCTCGCCTTCGCGAGAAGAGGTCAGCAGCTCGTTGTCGTAAGTGGTATCGATGCGAACCAGGTCGATGAGCATCAACACGCCGAACATTGCTGAGAGTGCCCAGGCGACGTATTCGAGGATGTTCCAGGTATCCATTGAGGCCTCCCCCTAGTGCTTCTTTCCGAAGCGTTCTTCTATGACTTCGCGATATTCCTTGTCGGAAAGCCGCACGACCATGACGAAATAGCCGATGACAAGCACAGCCATGACGATCAGCGCGGCCCAGCTGAAGCTGTAGTCGAAGCGGGCGGTGATGATGTCATTGGCGGCTGCTGGGTCGGTGATACCGAGGGCGGCCCACTGCTGCTGCTCGGCCGCGTTCTGGCCGAGTGCTTCCCAGGTCGGATTGGCGATCGGGTTCGGCACCTTGGCAGCACCGGCGAGGCCCAAATAGAGCGGGATGTATAGAGCGCCGACGGTCAGCACCAGCAAGGTCAGGACGTCAAAAATTTGGCCTGCGAGGTTCTGTTTCGGGGGGTTGTAAGCCATTGTGCGCTCCTCAGGCCCGGCGACGCCGCATCTCGTCGAGATGTTTGATGTCGAGACCATAAATGAAGTGTTTGTCTTCAACGTAGTGACGCAGCATGGCGACAATGGCCGCTGTGTTGAACGTCAGCACCAGGCCGCAGGCAATCAACAGGATGGCGCGGATGGCCGGGATGGAGATGTAGGACCAGACGCTGAACAGTGCGAACAACATGGTGCACCAGAGCACCGCCACGAAAATAACGAGGCCCGCCCGATCCCTCGCATGCATTCTGTCGATGCGCTGATCGAGAGTCGCGTCCGCGCGTTGCTGACTTAAAGTCGCTTCCATTTTTTCTCCTCCGGTTGGCCGTTTTCGGCTTCATTGTGACTTGCTTTTCCATGGGAAAATAAATTTCCCCTAAGGAATGTCAGGCAAAGTTAATTTCCTGTCAAGTGACGAGCGCGCGCACTTGTCGCATGACGACTTTCACCGTTGGCGCAATTCCATTGAATCGATTGCACTTTGTCGCGTTGACAAGCTGCCGGAAATTTTATGCGACCCGCCGACGGCTGGGAGAGTTTGGTGCCGGCATCTGGCATTCTTGCGCCGTCTAAGCAAAACCCAATCCCCGTCGCGCCGGACAGCACACCGTCCCAAGGGGGCTTTCGAGACAGTCGATGACTGCCCTACGACGATGAATGGCGGAACGTCGTCTCGAGAGCGCGAGGAAAAACCTTGGCATTGCCGAACCTGCGCTTATCGCTGGCTCGGTTGCGGGCCGCGCTTGCGCTCGCTGGCGTAGAGCGCGACAGCCATAGCGCGGTTGCGCACACCCAACTTGTCATAGAGATTCTTCAGGTGATATTTGACCGTGTTCTCCGAGATCCCGGTTCGCGCCGCGATCTGCAGGTTGGTCCAGCCGTCGGCCAAAACAGCGAGCAGTTCGCGCTCGCGCACAGTTAGCCGCGACAGCGGCGTCTCGTTGATCTTGGCGACATCGATGTATGGAATGCAGATGCGGCCATTGGAGACCGCAAGCAGCGTGTCGAGCAGGATACACGGATCGTCGAACTGATAGCAGAAGCCCTGAGCACCGAGCCGCACGCATTGCTTCAAAATGCCGATGTCGTGGTCATTGGAAAAGACGACCACCTGCGCGGTAAGCTGCCGACGCCGAAGTTCATCCAGCACGTCGTCGGCGTCCATGTCGGACAGTTTCCAGCCGACGATGGCCACGTCGAAGGCAGGCCGCATTTCCTCGACGGCCCGAATGAACGCCTCGCCACTCTGGACGCCCTCGGCGGATGCGAAGCGGTCGTCACGCTCGATCAGGTGGCGCAATGCCGAGATCACCAGGGGATTGCGTTCTGCAATCAGGACATTGATCTTCTTCTCTTGCGCCATCGGCTCGCCTTCGAAATCGGCATCGTGCCTTGACGCAATCCAAGTCCAGATCTTTCGGCCATGCCTGCTCCCCAGCGACAGGAATTAGTCGTAGATTTGGAATCGATCGACCAATTCGCGTGTTTCTTGGCGAACGCTGGCTTCGACGGCGGCGTTGCCCTCATCTCCATTGGCGGCAAGTCCGTCGATCACCCGCATTGCCATGCGGCCCACCTGACGAAACTCGTCGGCGAGGAAACCACGTGTCGTGCAGGCAGGCGTGCCGAGCCGCACGCCGGAAGTGACCATCGGCCCCTGAGGGTCGAACGGAATGCCGTTTTTGTTGCAGGTGATATGGGCGCGGCCGAGGGCCGCCTCTGCCGCCTTGCCTGTCAGATTCTTGCGGCGCAGGTCGACCAGTATCAGATGCGTGTCGGTGCCGCCCGAGACGATGTCGACGCCGCCATCCTGCAGCGTTTCGGCCAGTGCCTTGGCGTTGGACACGACGTTTGCGGCGTAGACCTTGAAATCAGGAGTCAGGGCCTCGCCGAAGGCGACTGCCTTGGCGGCGATGACGTGCATCAGCGGCCCACCCTGCAGGCCGGGAAACACCGCCGAGTTAATCTTCTTGCCGATCTCCTCATCATTGGACAACACCATGCCGCCACGCGGGCCGCGTAGCGTCTTGTGCGTGGTTGTCGTCACCACATGAGCATGTTCGAGCGGGTTGGGATGGACTCCCCCGGCGACCAGGCCGGCAAAGTGCGCCATGTCGACGAACAGCTTGGCGCCAACCTCGTCGGCGATCTCGCGAAACGCCTTGAAGTCAATAATGCGCGGATAGGCCGAGCCGCCGGCGAGAATCACCTTCGGCAGGTGCTTGCGCGCCAAGTCGCGCACCTCGTCAAGATCGATGCGATGGGTGTCGGGCCGAACCCCATAGGAGACGACATTGAACCACTTGCCGGACTGGTTGACCGGTGCACCGTGAGTGAGATGCCCGCCTGCAGCGAGATTGAGACCGAGGAAAGTGTCGCCTGGCTGCATCAGCGCCATAAACACGGACTGGTTGGCCTGGCTGCCGGAGTTGGGCTGAACGTTTGCAAAGGTGCAGCCGAACATCGCCTTGGCACGCTCGCGGGCCAAATCCTCGACCTCGTCGACGAACTGGCAGCCGCCATAGTAGCGGCGGCCCGGATAGCCTTCTGCATATTTGTTGGTCAGCACCGAACCTTGCGCATCGAGCACCGCCCTGGAGACAATGTTTTCGGAGGCGATCAGCTCGATTTCATCGCGCTGGCGATTGAGTTCGCGCTCCATCGCGTCGTTGACGGCAGGATCCGCCTTGGAGACACTGGTGCGGAAGAAATGGCGAATGCTGCCGGTGCCGGGTCGTGCTGGGATATTCATTTGTCTTCTCTCCCTTGCGGCGCGATGCGGCGCCAATAATGGTTCATCCGGTCCAGCCGAGACCGGCGGAAATGCAGTTGATCGAAAGCAGAAGTGCATTGACCGCGCGCTTGGGTTTTGTAGTGGCGCCATCCTGCGCGCGCACCTCGCGCAAGAGCTGGACCTGCAGCCTGTGGATCGAGTCCATCTGCGGGCGGATACGGTCGAAGTGACGCTTGAACGCTGGGAAGCGCTCGGACAGTTTAAGGCCGCCATTGACCTCAGAGATCATCCGCCGCGTCAGCGTGTATTCGGCCGATATCTTGCGGTGGATGCGCTCGCCCACTTCACGGTCCTGCACCAGCCCGGCATAGAGGCGGCCAATGTCCATGTCAGACTGGTAGAGGCCCTTGTCGACCTCGTCGACGACGAGCCGAAAGAAGCGCGAGCGCTCAAACATTTGCCTGAGCAAATCCAGACCGGCATCACCGCGCACATTGACGAAGGAGTTCAAAGCGGTGCCGATGCCGTACCAGTTGGTAAGCAGGTGCCGGTTTTGGCTCCAGGCGAAAACCCAGGGAATAGCGCGCAGGTCGGAGATGTCACTGGCGCCGAATCGGCGCGGCGGTCGCGAGCCGATCTTGAGGAGCGACAACTCCTCCACTGGGCTAGCCTGGTTGAAATAGTCGATGAAGCCGCGTTCGTTGATGAGGCCCGAGTAGGAGGCCTGTGACATGCCGGTCAACGCTTCCAGCGCCTCACTGAACTCAGGGATATCCTTGAGCTCGGCTTCGTTCTGCGATTTGACGCTGTGGGCAAACACGCTCGCCGCCAGGATTTCGAGCTGATAGAGGCCGGTGCCGCGGTTGGCGAACTTGGACGAAACAACCTCGCCCTGCTCGGTGACACGCATTACCCCACCGACCGTGCCGGCAGGCTGAGCAGCGATTGCCCTGCCCGTCGGCGCACCGCCGCGGCTGACCGACCCGCCGCGGCCATGGAAAAAACTGATCTTGACCTTGCGCTTGACACCCAACACCGCAATCCGTCGCTGCGCCTTGTTCAGTTCCCAGTTGGAGGCGAGGAAACCGCCATCCTTGTTTGAGTCCGAATAGCCCAACATGACTTCTTGGCTGTTGCCGAAATCGCGCACCGAACGGCGGACGATGGATACGCCGAACAGTTGGTCGAGAATCTCGGGCGCGGCGCGCAAATCGGCGATGGTCTCGAACAGTGGCACGACACGGAGCGCGATGGTTCCGCTGCCGTCCATCGCTGTCGCCAGGCCGGAATACTGCGCAAGCAGGTAGACGGCCAGAAGATCGTCGCTAGACCGCGTCATCGAGAGGATGAAAGCGCCCACGGAACCGTCGTTCAGCCCAGCCGATGCTTTGCGGATAACGTCGAACAGGTCGAGGAGCTCCTGCGCTTCTTCGGATAGGGCCAGCCGGTCGACTTCGAGCTGTTCGCCGGAATTCAGCGCCGCACGGATCCGCGCGGTCCATTGGGGCGTGTCGGATGCCGGCGCGCCGCCGGGGTCAGCGAGCTGGAACAGCTCGGTCAGCACGCGGTTGACGACGGTTGAGTTCTGCCGGATGTCGAGCGAAACGGTGCGAAAGCCGAAGGTCTCCACCTGCTGGCGCAATGGCCGCACGAAGCGCTTTGCAACAAGCTTACCGCCAAGTTGGGCCAGTACGTTTTCAAGCTCGCGCAAATCAGCTTTGAAAGCGTCCGAATGGGGATAGGGTTTGGCCGAAGCCTCGCCGCGCACCGCTTCCAGACGATCGAGCATTGCGGCTGCGAACTGGCGCAACGGTTCGTCGGGATTGCGCGCGACGATCTCCGAGGCATTGCCACTGCGATGCAGCGCATGTCCGAGCGCCTTGATGAAAGCTTCGGGGACGTCCACGACATTGGCGCTGACGCTGAGCACCGTGACCAGCTTACGCACCTGACCGATGTACCAGCCAATGATCGCATGGCGGCACTCGTTGAGCGCACAGGCCGTGGTCTTAGCCGTGACGTTCGGATTGCCGTCGCGGTCGCCGCCGATCCATGACGCATAGCGCATGAAGGACGGGACCTTCAGATCGTGCTCCGGATAATGGCACGCCAAGGCCTCCTCGACCAGGTCATAGAGCTTGGGCGTCGCTTCGAAAATCACCTCGCGGAAAAAGTGCAGGCCCCAGGCTATCTCGCGCTCAACCGACGGCCGTTCGAGGCGCAGCTCGCCCGACATCCAAAGAATCTCGATTTCGCTCTTGAGGTCGTCGATCAGCTGTTCGCGTTCGCGCGGCGCCCAACGCTGCTGTTCGAGTTCGGTCAGCTTGCGATAGATGCGGCGATGGATTTCGAGAACTGTGACGCGCTTGGCCTCGGTAGGATGCGCCGTCATGGTCGGCCCGACAGCGAGCTTGTCGAGGGTAGCCTGGACCTCCTCGGCCCCATAGCCGGCGGCCGCGATCTCGCCCACCACGTTAGCGAAGGAGCCGATGATTTCATCAGCGCCGCCCATTTGCTCGATCTCGCGACGTGAACGCATTGCCAGCAATTCGTTGGTGATGGCGACAAGCTGGAACCAGATGCCGCTCGCCTGTAGGGCCGAAATGCGCTGAGCCGGGGCAAGGGCGTCAAGGCTTGCGCGCCCCGTCAGCACGTCTGCCATCGCGGGGTCGCGTTCACTGACGACGGAGGTCAGAAGCCTGAACATCAGGCTTCTGGCGTCCTCGCGAAAACTGAGCGGCCTGCTCGCCTCCAAAGCGACACCCATCTTCTTCAGTTTCCTTCAGCATTGATCAAAGGAGGGCTGCTCCTTTGATGGTCATCCCGAAAGGATGTCATTTCTCCCAATAGAGCAGACAGGCTATGCGCGTTCTTGAAAACGCCCGGACGGGTAGATTTCCCATTCGTTCGGGTGGTTCCGCCACTGGCCGAACGAATATCGCCGAGCCCAATTTTGGGCTGTCGCACCGGGCTAAATCAGGACTTCGAAAAGGGTTGGGCCAAAGGCGTTTCGCAGTGGACGAGATTTAACTCACGTGCAAATATGTTGCACCATAAGCAAGATACTTAATGGCGCTGAAAGTGAGGTCCAGTATCGAAAACCATATGGCAGCAGCATCAACGACGCTTGAGGAGGACATGCAAATGCAGAGAGTGCTGCCGGAACTTTACGAGGGCCACGCGCCCATTACGCTGCAGAATGCCTTTCACGATGCGCTCGAAGCGTTGGAGGAATGGAAGGAAGGAAGCGAAGAGCCGCGCGTGACAGTCGATGGCGTTGTCGTTCCGATAAGCCATGTCCTGGTCGGAATGAGCGCTTGTACCGACCTTCTTCCGCTCAGGACGCGAGGCGTTCTCGAAGAGATCATCGACAGAGACACAATTCGTGCGGCCGGTGGTTTGATTTACGCCGACGCTGCGAGGCTTGCGATGGCATCGTGCATGAAAGGTCTGGACCACGCGTCCCGCCAAGTGCCGGCCGCTACCATGGTGCAGGCGCACCAGGCGTGCGTTGAACTGTGACCGAAGCGCTTGTCTGGAAAAGCTTTGACAATGGATCTTCGATTTCCCGCAAGGGCGGCGGTCTACCCGCCCATACCTGCACGCTGAGCGGGGGCGCGTCATTGGCTGCGCTTCAGTCCCAAAAGCCAAAGTTGCCTACCAGTAAAAAATCTTGCCTGTTGATATTGCCTTGTCGGTAAATTTCGAGTCATGATGCCGCCGACACTGGCCACCTCGAAGGCAAACTCCCAGGCGGCGACGACAATAAGGAGGAGAACCCGATGACAGCTTCATGGCGTTTTTCAACGCTGGCCGATCGCCACCGCGCGCTCGGTTCCAAACTGGAAGACTGGAGCGGCATGGGCACAGCGTGGACCTATGACAAGGACGCGGACGAGGAATATGTCGCGATCCGCACCAAGGCCGGCCTGATGGACGTTTCGGGACTCAAGAAGGTCCATATAACTGGCGCCCACGCCTCTCATGTCGTTGATCTCGCCACGACGCGCAATGTCGAGAAGATTTATCCCGGCAAGTCGGCCTATGCCTGCATGCTCAATGACGCCGGCAAGTTCACCGACGACTGCGTCATCTATCGCATCAGCACCAATTCCTGGATGGTGGTCCATGGTTCGGGATCGGGCCACGAGGAATTGACGCGCGCCTCGATCGGTCGCGATGTTTCAGTCCGTTTCGACGACAATCTGCACGACCTTTCGCTGCAGGGCCCACTGGCGGTCGACTATCTCGCCAAGCACGTGCCCGGCATCCGCGATCTGAACTATTTCCACCACATGCAGACGCAACTGTTCGGCCTGCCCGTAATGATCTCGCGCACAGGCTACACCGGCGAGCGCGGCTACGAGATTTTCTGCCGCGGCCAGGACGCGCCAAAGATCTGGGACACGATCGTCCAGGAAGGCAAGCCCATGGGCATCATCCCGACGCGTTTCACCACGCTCGACATGCTGCGGGTCGAGAGCTATCTGCTGTTTTATCCCTATGACAATTCGCAGAAGTATCCGTTCGAGAACGAGGGACCTGGCGACACGCTTTGGGAACTGGGCCTCGATTTCACGGTCAGTCCCGGCAAGACCGGGTTCCGCGGCGCCGAGGAGCACTATCGTCTCAAGGGCAAGGAGCGCTTCAAGATTTATGGGGTGCTGCTCGACAGCGACAAGGCGGCAGACGAGGGCGCACCGATCTACCGCGACGGAAAGAGAGTCGGTGTCGTAACCTGCGCCATGTATTCGCCTCTGGTGAAGAAATCGATGGGCATCGCCCGTCTCGATGTGGATTGCGCCATCATCGGAACGCCGCTCGAAATCCGCAATGCGAGCGGCTCGGTCAAAGCGACAGCCCAGTCGCTGCCATTCGACGATCCCAAGAAGCTCAAGCGGACCGCAAAGGGCTGATATGTTGGACGGTACACCGGCCAAGACGATCTTAAGTCGCCCGGTCTACGGAACATTGTCACCGCAGGCCGGTAAGCGCCACCTTCTCGTAGCGGATGCCGAAGGCGCGTCCGCTATCCTCGATCTGGCGATGCAGGCGCCCGAAGGCTTCTTTGCAAGTGCCCACATCATGTTCGTACCCGGCCGGACCGAAGACCGGTTCCAGCGAGCGCTGAAGGCGCTGAAGCCGGCGCAATACTACGAAGGTCCGTCGATCGCGGCAGCACTGCCGCGACTGCGGCAGACTCTTGCCAATGCTCATATGGGCACGCGCCTCTATCTCGCGGGCACGGAAGGCCTGATTGGCCAGGCCATGCAGGCCGCACTGGACGCCGGCGTCGACCATGCGTCGATCCAGACCGAGCAGCGTGGTTCGCTTGCCCGCCGGATGCAGTGCGTGCACTGCAAGGGGATCACCGAAAACGTGACCACGCAACCGGCGAACTGCTCGCATTGCGGGCTGCTGTTGCTGGTGCGCGACCACTACTCGCGCCGTATCGCGGCCTTCCAGGGCGTCTGTATCAACGCGGAGGATCCAACCGAGGCCCCTCAAAAAGAGGAGATTTTTCGGTGAGCGCGGGAACAACCAAGCTGAACGTCACCGTGACCGATGTTGTCGCGGTTAACGAACTGGTGAAGCGGTTCCATTTCGAAAGAACTGACGGAAGCGATCTGCCTACCTTTTCCGGTGGCGCCCATATCGTCGTTGAAATGCGCGACGGCGACACAACCAGGCTCAATCCGTATTCACTGATGAGCTCGCCCCTCAACACGCGCGATTACACTATAAGTGTGCGTCGCGACGATGCCGGGCGCGGAGGGTCGCTTTTCATGCACAACCGCGTCAAGCGCGGCATGGCTATGGTGATCAGCTATCCGGTGAACCTGTTTTCGCTGGACCTGCGAGCCCGCAAACATCTGATGATCGCCGGCGGCATCGGCATCACGCCGTTCCTGGCCCAAACCGCGCAGCTGGCGGCAATCGGTGGTAATTTCGAGTTGCATTACACCTGCCGCACGCAGGCCTTGGCCAGCTATTCAGACGTGTTGCGGGAACGCTATGGCAGCCGCGTCCGCCTCTATCTTGACCACAGCAAGGAGCGCATTCCACTCGAGCGGCTTCTGGCCTCCCAGCCACTTGGCACGCATCTTTATGTTTGCGGTCCGGCGGGAATGATCCGCTGGGTGCGAGATACGGCAGCCGCTCACGGCTGGCCGGACGAGACGGTGCATTTCGAGCACTTCGCGGCGCCTCAGCCGGGCACACCCTTCGACGTCAAATTGGCAACAAGCGGCAAGGAAATCCGCGTCGGCGAGCAGCAGAGTCTTTTGGAAGCCATGGAGGCGGCCGGTGTCGACCCGCCCTATCTGTGCCGCGGCGGCGTCTGCGGCCAATGCGAGACGAACGTCATCTCGTATGACGGGACGTTCAGGCACAACGACCACTGGCTGAGCGAAGACGAACACTGCTCGGGCAAGAAGATCATGCCATGCGTCTCACGCTTCGAAGGAAGATCACTGGTCCTCGATCGCTGACTATCGACCCCGGAAAGGGAGGAATTTCATGGGCATAAACTTTAGAAAAGAGACGTTCCGCGACGATTTCACTTTCCGGAACAGCCCTGAATTCGTCAGGCGTTTCCCCTTCCCCTTCAATGAAGACGCCTACATGTATGCGGTGAATATCGAGCCGCATGTCGTTGGGCCGAAGGGAAGCGTATTCGAAAACCTGATCGACGTCGACGAACACTATGTCGCGGAAATGCAGGACCGCGCACTGGTGCTTGCAGAAGATCCGCTCCGCTGCCAGTCATTGCCGCACATGACGCTTGCCGGATGGGATCTGCTCGAATTGCTGATGACCGAGCAGGCCAACGGCTATCCCGAACATTTTTCGCTGACCCGCGACGGCGATCGCTGGCGCTGGATCAACCGGCCGCTCGGCATCGACGACAGCTTCACCTTCGGCGATACATCAACGCTTCCCTATGGGCCGATGGAATATATCACTCGCCAGAGCCAGGGTGATTTCTGCATTCTCGACCAGCGCGATGGCAATCTGTGGATGGATGCCGGCATCGTTACGACCCAAGCCGACTGGTCGCTCGATTTCGACATCGGCATGAACTTCTTCGAATGGCACGCACCTGTACCGCTGGCGCACGAAAAGGGCATCTTCGTCCGGGCGCTTAAATTCCTCACCAACATCCAGCAAGGCCGGCCGGCGCGGCGTCTCAACTGGACGATGACCATCAATCCGCGCCTCGATACCAGCCCAGAGAATTACCACAAATGGGGACCGGACCGGACCACAGTGACGCCAGAAAATGTCGGTGAAAAAGTGCATCTGCGCGTTGAACTGCAGAGCTTCTGGCGGTTGCCCCGCTCCAACGCCCTGGTGTTCCCGATCCGCTGCTACCTTATCAAGATGGATGAACTGGTGACGGTGCGCAAATGGGCGCGCCGTTTCCACCGCGTGCTGCGCGACCTGCCAGACGAGCTTGCCGAGTACAAGGGCCTGACGCGCTACCGCACGACCGTCGTTGAGTGGCTGTCGAAGTATGACGATGGCGCGCCGACTTCGCCCGGCTTCAGCCCGGATTAGGTCGAGACATGTCTCTCGCCGATCAATTCGGGCATGCCGCCTTGATCAAAAGCTCCCTCGCTTGGGATCGGCGATCCTTTAGCGCCGCTGATCGGGAAATCGAGCGCCTGATGGCGCTTCACCCGAAAGGCTTCGAGCTCTCGCTGGACCGGATCAGCCGGCTTCTGGCAAAGCTCGGCAACCCGCAGGACCGGCTGCCGCCGGTCGTCCATATCGCAGGAACCAATGGCAAGGGATCGACCGCGGCGTTTTCGCGAGCGCTGCTGGAGGCTTCCGGCCTTAAGGTACATGTCCACACCTTACCGCACCTCGTCAACTGGCACGAGCGCTTTCGCATCGGCACGGCCGGGGGCGGCAAGCTTGTGGCAGACGACGTGCTTGCCGAGGCGGTGGCGCGGGTCGCCAAGGTCAACGACGGCGAACACGCGACGGTGTTCGAGATCCTAACCGCAGTCACTTTCCTGCTTTTTTCCGAGCATCCGGCCGACGCCGCGATTATCGAGGTCGGACTTGGCGGACGGTTCGATGCCACCAACGCCATCGACAGGCCGGCTGTTTCCGTCATCATGCCGATCTCGCTCGATCACGAGGCCTATCTCGGGGATCGTGTCGAACTGATCGCCGTCGAAAAGGCCGGCATCATCAAGCCAGGTGTGCCGGTAGTGATCGGCGCACAAGAATCGCCAACTGCACAGGACGTGCTGATCGCGACCGCCGAACGGTTGGACTGCCCCCGTCTGGTCTACGGCCACGATTTCATGGCCTATGAGAAAAGCGGCCGAATGATCTACCGGGACGAGATTGGCCCGATGGATCTCACGCCGCCAAAGCTGCCTGGCCGCCACCAGTTCGCCAATGCCGCCGCCGCGATCGCCGCAGTGAGAGCCGCCGGCTTCGAACTGGACCAGCATGCCGCTGATCGGGCTATGACCACCGTCTATTGGCCCGGCCGCATGCAGCGGCTGCCGAGAGGCAAACTATCGGATCTCGCGCCGGAGGGCGCCGAAATCTGGCTCGACGGGGGTCACAATCCGGGCGCCGGCGTCGTGGTTGCCGAGGCGCTTGCCGAACAGGAAGAGCGGTTTGCGCGGCCGCTATTCCTTATCTGCGGCATGCTCAACACCAAGGATCAGACCGGCTATTTCCGTGCCTTCGAAGGAATGGCGCGACATGTCTACACGGTTCCCATTAATTCCAGCGATGCCGGCGTGCCGAGCGCCGAACTTGCCGGGCGAGCGGTCGCCGCCGGCCTGTCTGCCGATCCTATTAACTCCGTCGCCAACGCCCTTAAGCGGCTGCGCGACAGCTGGGACCGGAGCGAACCCGCGCCGCGCATCCTGATCGGCGGATCGCTCTATCTCGCCGGTGAGATACTGGAGCAGAATGGAACTCCACCCGACTGAAGCGACTAGTAGGATTACTCGTTTCCACCTTGTGGGTATGAAATAATCGACAGGTACCGGATCGGCAACTTGGTCAACTCGTCTGGGCCGTGCGGCGCATCGGCATCGAAAAACAGGCTGTCGCCCGGCGTCATCCGGTAGAGATTGTTGCTGTGGCGGTAAACCACCTCGCCCTCCAGCATATAGAGGAACTCCATGCCGTCATGCTGGAACGTTGGAAAGACGTCGGAATCTTCCGACAGCGTGATGAGATAAGGCTCGACCACGACGCCGCTGGAATCCGATCCGATGTGTCCGAGTAAAGTGTACTGGTGTCCGGCGCGCGTACCGCGACGCTCCACGTCGGCGCCCTCGCCAGACTTGACGAAGACGGCGTTGCGTTCCTCCTCGAAGCGGCGAAAGAAGGCCGTCAGCGGCACGCCGAGCGCGCGCGAAAGTGCCTGCAGCGTCGTCAGGGATGGCGAGGTAATGCCATTTTCGATCTTCGACAGCATGCCGAGCGATATGTCTGTGGTCGCCGCAAGGTCGGCGACGGTAATGCCGAGTTTCTTGCGAAAGGCGCGGACTTCATGGCCGATCGCGACCTCCAGCACCTTTTCGCGCGTGTCGCGAATGGCATGGGGATCTTGCTTGAGCGGCGCCGGTCGCGAGCGGCCCGCCACAACGGCCGGAGCCTTCTTGCCGTTGGAAACCGCAACAGCAGCCTGCGCTTCCTTCATAAAAATTCCCCATCCGGTGTTAAGAAATGAAATATTTTTACCGGTAGTAAATCTCTTTCTACGAGATTCAAGCGCCCTCGTCGAAAATCGGCGAAATTGAATGGCGCAACCGGCCCATCGTCGGAGGCTGCAAAGGCTTTCTTCTGCCTCCCAGATCGCGTCCAATACCCTTTCGGCGTCGAGTGGATGGCACAAGATCTCGTAGCCGAGTACCTCTGTATTGGCTACCCACGCTTGTGGAGCGGCCATCTTTCATTTGATCCGGGCTATACCGTTACCTATGAATGCGCGGCTCTGCTCTCACTGCGGACGCAAATGCGGCCCGCGATTCCTTTCGCTGGCGTAGAGTGCTACCGCCATCGCTCGATTACGAACTTCGAGTTTATCGTAGAGATTCTTGAGATGATACTTGACCGTATTTTCGGAAATCCCGGTGCGTGCTGCAATCTGCAGATTCGTCCAGCCATCTGCCAGCACCGAGAGAAGCTCGCGCTCCCGCGTCGTCAGCCGCGATAGGGGCGTGTCGTTGATCTTGGACACATCCACGTAGGGAATGCAGATGCGGCCGTGGGCAACCGCGACAAGCGTATCGAACAATATCGCCGGTTCATCGAACTGGTAGCAAAAGCCCTGCACACCCAGGCGCACGCATTGCTTGAGTATAGAGATGTCGTGGTCGTTGGAAAAGATTACGACCCGGGCATGCAGGGCGCGCCGTTGCATCTCGGCCAGCACCTCGCCACTGTCCATGTCGGAAAGTCTCCAGCCGAGCACGGCGATATCAAATGCAGATTCCGCTGCCGCCGCCTCGAGAAAAGCCTTGCCGGTCTGGACGCTTTCGGCCAACTCAAAACGACTGTCTCGCGTGAGCATATCGGCGAGGGCGGCGACAACCAGCGGATTGCGCTCGGCAATCAGCACCCTGAACTTATTCGTTTTTGCCACCGGCACCACTTCAATCCCGCGGCCCTGGCGCTGACCCTTCCATTCGGCGTTCATGTTCCTCCGCCTACGTCCCTTGGACGCACCTCTTGTCGACGTCTCCCGCCCCCACAAACCAATTACTAGCATGAATTATTTTTTCATTCCAGTGTATGCGGCAATTTTGCTAATGAACCGACTTCCAACCCAGTGCGGAAGCTGAAGGCCCCCTTCCCCACCCGTTTGGGTGGGCCTCATGTGCCCGGATCGACGCATGGAACCTGGCCTATTTTCCGTCCGGCACAGGTTGGCCGCGGTTTGGCCCGTCGCTGCGACAAAACCGCTTGACGCCGGGCCGGTTTCGGACAAACTTCACCTTAAGGAAAAAAAAAAGCCTAAGCGGAAACTCCAATTTTAGCCATGAAACCGACAAGGTCGGGCATGGGCGGCGGGTATTCTCAATCACATGGGGAACTGACAATGAGTGTTATAGCGGACGTAAGGCCGGCCGATAGCGCCGGCCAGCTTCACAGGACAATCGACTGGCGAGGCGCCTTCTGGGTCGCCAGCGGCGTGCCGGCGCTGGTTCTGTTCTCGATTGGCGGCATCGCCGGCACCACCGGCAAGCTCGCCTTCGTCATCTGGACCTGCTCGGTGGTTCTCGGCCTGATCCAGTCCTTCACCTACGCCGAGATCGCCGGCCTGTTCCCGTCGAAATCCGGCGGCGCCTCCGTCTATGGCGCGACGGCCTGGCTGCGCTATTCGAAGTTCATCGCGCCGCTATCGGTGTGGTGCAACTGGCTGGCCTGGACGCCGGTGCTGTCGCTCGGCTGCTCCATCGCCGCCGCCTACATCCTGAGCGCGCTTGCGCCCATCCCTGGCTTCTCGGAAGACTCGGCGGCGGTGACGGGCTGGCTCTCGGATCCGGCCAATGCCGGCAAGACGGCGGCCGACGCGATCGCGGCCTTGACGGCGGCCGGAACGCCCGCCATCCGCGACTGGACCCTCTATAGCGGCTCGCTCGGGCCAGTCAGCTTCTCGCTCAACGCCGTCTTCTGGATCGGCGTGGTGCTGATGCTGATCGTCTTCGCCATCCAGCATCGCGGCATTCTCGGCACCGCAAACGTCCAGAAATATATCGGGCTGATCGTCATCATCCCTATGCTGATCGTCGGCATCGTCCCGATCCTCACCGGCCAGATCAACTGGGACAATTACTCGCCGCTGGTGCCGCTGGCCAGCGCCTACGCTCCGGAACCGGGAGAGTGGAACATCGGGGGTTGGACGCTGGTCTTCGGCGGCATGTTTATCGCCGCGTGGTCGGCCTACGCCTTCGAGACCTCGATCTGCTTCACCAGCGAGTTCAAGAACCCGGCCCGCGACACGGTGCGCGCCATCCTCTATTCCGGCCTGCTCTGCCTGTTGCTCTACACGCTGGTGCCTTTCACCTTCCAGGGCGTGCTCGGGCTCGAAGGCATGCTCGCCGGACCGATCGTCGATGGTTCGGGCGTGGGCGCCGCCATGGCGGCCATGGTCGGCGGAACCGGCATCATCACCTCGATCATGATCATGCTGATGATCCTTGCCCTGATGCTGGCGATCATGACGGCGATGGCCGGTTCGTCGCGGACGCTCTACCAGGGTTCCGTCGACGGCTGGCTGCCGCGCTACCTCACCCAGGTCAACGAGCATGGCGCGCCGACGGCTGCGATGTGGACCGACCTCGTCTTCAACCTGTTCCTGCTCGCCATCGCGGCGGCGGACGCGACCAGCTACTTCTTCATCCTGGCCGTGTCAAACTGCGGCTACATCATCTTCAACTTCCTCAACCTCAATTCCGGCTGGATCCACCGCATCGATAACGGCCACATCCGGCGGCCATGGAAGGCGCCGACCTTCCTGATCGCCGCGGGCGCGATCCTATCCTATGTCAATGCGATGTTCATGGGAGCCGGCGCCAAGGTCTGGAACCCGTGGGCACTGTGGGCCGGGTTGATCGCTGCGGCGCTGATCATCCCGGTGTTCTGCTACCGGCATTACGTCCAGGACAAAGGCAAGTTCCCTGCCCACATGCTCGACGACCTCGGCATCACGCAATCGGATCTCGTCATTCGCAAAGCCGGAATCCTGCCTTACCTAACGCTCGCGGCCGGTCTGGCCGTGGTGCTGATCTCGAACTGGATCTTCGTCCTCTAAGCGACAGCATCGCCTCCTGGGTCAAGGCCGGCGCATGCGCCGGCCTTTTCCTTTGCAGGCCCGTTGGCCATTGTTGGCCGCACGGAAAAGCACTCTTTCAATATTTCTTAATATGAAAAAATATTGCATCAAGGTTGACTTTTACAGTTCTCCATTGCTAGATCCGGCAGGAAATTCAGTGCAGGGACATACGGAAAACGTATCGGGATTGCGACCGGCGGCATGCCGCTGGAATCGAATCCGACTGGGAGGACAGCTTGGCGACGGTAATCGACGGCAAGGCAGCCGCAGCCGATGTGGTGGCGAAGGTCAGGGCCGCGGCGGAACAATTGATCGCGGCAACGGGCGTTGTTCCCGGTATCGCCGTGGTGATCGTCGGCCATGATCCGGCAAGCCAAGTCTATGTTGCTTCCAAAGGCAGGAAAGCCAAGGAGTGCGGCTTCCACTCGATCGAATACGCACTGCCGACGGACACTTCCGAGGCAGAGCTCGTCGCCGTGGTCGAAGAGCTCAACGCCGATGCCTCGATCCACGGCATCCTCGTGCAATTGCCGCTGCCGGACCACGTCGATGCAGGCAAAATCATCCAGACCATCGCGCCGGAGAAGGACGTCGATGGCTTCCATTTCACCAATGTCGGCAAGCTAGGCACCGGCGAACTCGAAACCGCTTTCGTACCGTGTACGCCTGCCGGTTCAATGCTGCTGATCGAACAGGCGCTTGGCCGAGACCTGTCGGGCCTCAATGCGGTGGTGGTCGGCCGCTCGAATATCGTCGGCAAGCCGATGGCCAATCTCCTGCTCAACGCCAACGCTACCGTCACCGTTGCCCATAGCCGCACCAAGGACTTGCCGGCGATCTGCCGCAATGCCGACATCCTGGTTGCCGCCGTCGGCCGTCCGGAAATGATCAAGGGCAACTGGGTCAAGCCGGGAGCAACCGTCATCGACGTAGGGATCAACCGGGTCGGTGAAGCTGCCAACGGCAAGTCAAGGCTGGTCGGCGACGTCGCTTATGCAGAGGCCGCGGATCATGCCGGCGCGATCACGCCTGTGCCTGGAGGTGTGGGCCCGATGACGATCGCACTGCTTATGGCCAACACCGTGGCTTCGGCCTGCCGGGCGGCGGGCCAAACGCCGCCGCGCTTTTAAGAGCCCACCGGCTCTGCGGAACCGAACTGAAATCTGGGAAGAGAACCATGGCCGAAGTAAAATCCGACATCGAGATCGCGCGCGGCGCAAAAAAGCAGCAGATCCAGGAGATCGGCGCCAAGATCGGCATTCCGCACGACCACCTCCTGCCTTACGGCCATGACAAGGCGAAGGTCTCGGCCGACTTCATCAGGTCGGTGAAGGGCAACCGCGACGGCAAGCTGATCCTGGTCACCGCGATCAATCCGACGCCGGCCGGCGAAGGCAAGACGACCACCACGGTCGGTCTCGGCGATGGCCTGAACCGCATCGGCAAAAAGGCGATCGTGTGCATCCGCGAGGCCTCGCTCGGGCCCAATTTCGGCGTCAAGGGCGGCGCGGCCGGCGGCGGCTACGCCCAGGTCGTGCCGATGGAGGACATGAACCTCCACTTCACCGGCGATTTCCACGCCATCACCACCGCCCACAATCTGCTGTCGGCGCTGATCGACAACCACATCTACTGGGGCAACGATCTCGGCATCGACATCCGCCGCGTCGCCTGGCGGCGCGTCATGGACATGAACGACCGGGCGCTGCGCGAAATCCTCTGCTCGCTGGGCGGCGTCGCCAACGGCTTTCCGCGCGAGGCCGGCTTCGACATCACCGTCGCCTCCGAGGTGATGGCGATCCTGTGCCTGGCGACAGATCTGAAGGACCTGGAAAAGCGCCTCGGCGACATCATTGTCGCCTACCGCCGCGACAAGACGCCGGTCTATGCCCGCGACCTCAAGGCCGACGGCGCGATGGCGGTGCTCCTGAAGGACGCCATGCAGCCCAACCTGGTGCAGACGCTGGAGAACAACCCGGCCTTCGTGCATGGCGGCCCGTTCGCCAACATCGCGCATGGCTGCAACTCGGTGGTGGCGACCACGACGGCGCTGAAGCTCGCCGACTATGTGGTGACGGAAGCCGGCTTCGGCGCCGATCTCGGCGCGGAAAAATTCTTCGACATCAAGTGCCGCAAAGCCGGCCTGAAGCCGGCGGCGGCGGTGATCGTCGCCACGGTGCGGGCGCTCAAGATGAATGGCGGCGTCAAGAAGGAAGACCTCGGCGCGGAGAATGTCGCTGCGGTGAAGAAGGGCTGCGCCAATCTCGGCCGCCACATCGAGAATGTGAAGCAGTTCGGCGTGCCGGCGGTGGTCGCCATCAACCACTTCCACTCCGACACCGAGGCCGAGATCCAGGCGGTCAAGGAGTTCGTCGCCTCGATGGGCGAGGAAGTGATCCTGTGCAAGCACTGGGCGCACGGCTCGGCAGGCATCGAGGATCTGGCCCACAAGGTGGTGTCGCTGGCCGAGTCGGGCGGCTCGCAGTTCGCGCCGCTCTACCCGGACGACATGAAGCTGTTCGACAAGGTCAACACCATCGTCAAGCGCATCTATCGCGGCGACGAGGCGATCGCCGACAAGTCGGTGCGCGACCAGTTGCACCAGTGGGAGGCCGCCGGCTACGGCAAGCTGCCGGTGTGCATGGCCAAAACGCAGTATTCGTTCTCGACCGACCCCAATCTGCGCGGCGCGCCGACCGGCCACACGGTACCGGTGCGCGAGGTGCGGCTCTCGGCCGGCGCCGGCTTTATCGTGGTCATCTGCGGCGAGGTGATGACCATGCCCGGCCTGCCCAAGACACCCTCCTCCGAGAAGATCTTCCTCAACGAAATGGGACAGATCGAAGGGCTGTTCTGAGCCGAGGCAGCCAGGCTACACTCGAATTCTCTCGAAGGGTTATGGCGGCCTCGCCCGGTTGCGGGAGATTCATGAGCATTCCCGATCAACCGAGATATGCGGAATCTGTGGCTGAAGTGCATGGAAAAGGCTATCGCAAAGTCCGGCATCGTCGACCCGACTGCCAGCCTTTTGATGACGCACTTCACGCGCGCGCTGCCGAACAGCGCGGAGCCGGGATTAGATTGCGTGAAGGCGGCCGACCTCCACCCCATACTCCAGGGACGAATCGACCATCGTGTGCCAGAGGCTGTCGGCGAAACTGCTGAAAACGAGAACATAATAGACGGGAGCCGCCTCGTCCGCGCCGCGCCACAGATTGACGGAAGTGTGGTTGATCGAGGTCGTTGCCGCAGTGCCCGCAGCGAATGCCGCATCATGTAGATCGAGCGAGGAGAATTTGGCCAGCGCGTCACGAGCGCGAGGGCCGGAAATGCGGATCAGGCAGCGTCCGTCCGACTGATCCGAAAGCGAAGCGATGCCGGAAACGGCCTTCCGCAACTTGTACTGTTGTTCAGCGCCCTGCGACTTCAGGGCAAGGACCATGAACTGGTCAGGCCCCGACCAGATCAGCGTCGCTCCCTTGCCAACAACAGCCTTGGGTGTGCTCGGCGGCTCAATGCCGAACAGCTTCTTTGCCGCCTTTCCCGTTTCAGCCCAGCAGCCGCGCCTGGACATGACCTGGATCAGCTCTATCTCGCCAACTTCTTCAAGCGTCACGCCCGCCTGCCCGTTGGCAACCCCATGGCGGCCGGCCACAAGCGCCTTCTGCAGCGGCGACCGAGTGTTCCAGGAAAAATCAAGCACGCTGACGCACTCCCTCGGGATCGTAGAAGACAGGGCTGCATAGCTCGGCCTCGTAGTCCTCGCTACGCAGCGGATCATGGATGCGGACGACCTCGCCAAAGCGCTCGCGTCCACGTTCGACCAAAGCGAGACCGATCCACTGTTCGAGCATGGGCGAAAAGCAGACCGAAGTGACATAGCCTTGGTCAGTTTCCGGGCCGACGATTGCGCCCTTGGGAACGACATGCGCACCAGAACGCAGGCGTCGTATCTTATCGACCGGCTTTACACCGACGACCACCTGGCGGTTCGGTGCGGTCAGCGCCTCCCGCCCGGCCATGACGCGACCGATGAAATCCTTCTTCTTTGACATCATTTTTCCAAGCCCAAGATCATCGGCCGTGGTCGTGCCGTTCAGCTCCGGCCCGGCGACGTGGCCCTTCTCGATACGCATGACTCCGAGCGCTTCAGTCCCGTAAGGTGTGACACCGAACGGTTTCCCCGCAATCATCAGATTATGGGCGAGCGCCTCGCCATAGCGGGCCGGCACCGAGATTTCGAAGGCCATTTCGCCGGAGAAGGAAATGCGGAACAGTCGGGCGACAATACCGCCGCGCAGCTTCACCTCACGGGCACCCATAAAGGGAAAGCCCTCGTTGGAGAGGTCTTCCGACGGATCGACGATCGCCTGCAGCAGGTCGCGGGTCTTCGGCCCTGCGATGGAGAACTGCGCCCACTGATCCGTGGCGCTGGTCAGTTGCACATCGAGCTCCGGCCACAGCACCTGACGGCAGAACTCGAGGTGCTGCATCACCGGGCCGGCCTTTGCCGTGGTCGTGGTCAGAAAGTAATGGTCTTCGGCGAGACGTGAGGTCGTGCCGTCATCCATGACGATGCCGTCTTCGCGCAGCATGAGGCCGTAGCGCGCCTTGCCGACTGCGAGCGAGGAGAAGGCGTTGATGTAGACGCGATCGAGGAAAGTGCCGGCGTCGGGACCGCGTACGTCGACCTTGCCGAGCGTGGAGACGTCGCAAAAACCAACGCCGCTGCGTACGGCCAGGACTTCGCGGGTGACCGATTCCAACCAGTCGTTCTCGCCCGGCTGTGGAAACCACTGCGCGCGCTTCCACAGACCGGTATCGACGAAGACAGCACCCAGCTCAGCCGCCCAGTGATGCGACGGCGTCAGCCGCCAGGCGTGGAAATTCTCGTCGCGGTGGTTACCGGCGAGCGCGCCGATGGCCACCGGCGAATAGGGCGGGCGATAGATCGTCGTGCCGGTCTCTGGGATGGTTCGGCCCGTGGCGTCCGCCATGATTGCCAAGCCGTTGATATTGGACGTCTTGCCCTGGTCGGTCGCCATGCCGAGCGTGGTGTAGCGCTTGAGATGCTCGACGCTTTCGAAACCTTCGCGCTGTGCCAGCGTCACATCCGATGCAGTGACGTCGTGCTGGAAATCGACGAAGGCCTTGCCCTTAGCCTTGACCTGCCAGAGCGGCGATATCGCGTAGGTCTCGTCGCACGCTTCCGCTGCCTCGCCGGGATAGCTGGCCGCCCCACACTCGGCGGCAGCGGCGACACCCGCGGCATGGCCGTCGCGCAGGCACGCGCCGAGCGAGAATTCGCCATTGGCCGCCCCCGCGGTGGTCATGCCCTTCGGTACATCCCCCGGTACGAAGGCGGCGATGTCGTCTCGCCACACGGGCCTGCCGCGATGGAAGCAAGATAGCCCGACATTTGGATTCCAGCCCCCGGACACGGCAAGGCAGTCAGTGTCGATCTGCTGCGCGCGGCCATCCTTGCCGGTCACGACGATGCTGCGAACGCCGTCGATGCCGCCTTTTACGTCGGACACGCCGCCCGCGAGAACGCGCAGATCGGAGAGCCCGGCAACCGCTTGGTATTCCGCCGGCACTCTTCCTCGTGGATCGATAACGGCCGCTATCTCGCCGCCCGCCCGCTGAACTGCTTCGACCGTGCGCCAGCCGTCGTCATTGTTGGTGAACAGCGCCACCTTCCGACCCGGCATCGCCGCGAAGCGGTTGACATAGGTCCGAACGGCAGACGCCATCATCACGCCTGGGCGGTCGTTGCCCAGGAACACGATCGGCCGTTCGATGGCGCCGGCGGTAACCACGGAGCGCCTGGCGACGATGCGCCAGACCCGCTGGCGGACCTGATGCGGACCGGGAACAGCAACATGGTCGTTGACACGTTCAAGCGCGGCATAAACGCCGCCGTCATAGACGCCGAACAAGGCTGTGCGTGTCATGGTACGCACGTTCTGCAGCGAAGCGAGTTCATCGGTCGCGCGACGCAGCCAGTCCGCGGCATGCATGCCGTCGATCTCGCCGCCATCGCTGAGCAGGCGGCCACCAACGCGGCTGTCCTCCTCGCATAATATGACGCGGGCGCCGGCACGACCTGCAGCCAAAGCGGCGGAAAGACCAGCCGGCCCGCCACCGACCACGAGCACATCGCAATGCGCCCAGGCTTTGTCGTAGTGGTCGGGGTCGGGCAGCTCAGCGCTTTTCCCGAGACCGGCGGCGCGCCGGATCATCGGCTCATAAACCGTTTCCCAGAACTTCGCCGGCCACATGAAGGTCTTGTAGTAGAAGCCGGCGACGAAGATCGGCGACAAAAGCGAGTTGATCGCCATGAAGTCGCGGCGCAGCGACGGCCAGCGGTTCTGGCTGTTGGCGACGAGACCGTCATAAAGTTCCGCCATAGTCGCCCGTGTATTGGGCTCGCGGCGTGCGCCAGTGCGCATCTCGACGAGAGCGCTCGGCTCCTCTGAGCCAGCGGTCATGATGCCGCGCGGGCGGTGATACTTGAACGAGCGCGCCACCAGCTTGACACCGTTTGCGACGAGCGCCGAGGCCAGCGTGTCGCCGACAAAGCCGGTCATTGTCTTGCCGTCGAACGAGAATTGCAGGGGCGACTGGCGGTCGATCAACCCGCCGCTGCGCAGCCGATGCGACTGGCTGACCGGGGCAGCCCGACCATCCGAAGTGTGGGCGTCGAGCGCAGCCGTCCTAGTGAGCGGTTCGGATCTTGAATAGCCCGACATGGTCATTCTCCTGCATGCGCCGGCTTGGCCGCGCCGGCGCCGGGGGCTGCGGTGACCGATCCGAATTCGTGGGTCACCGTGTTTCGCTCAGCGACCAGCCAGGAGCGGCAGCCGCCGCCGTGATACCAGTACTCGCGCATGACGCCGGCTACGTTGTCCCGCAGATAGACGTAGTCGTAGAAAGCATCCTCGGCCGCCTCTGGGCCTGTTCCGCTATCGACGGCAAAATTGGGTCGCTTGGGCGAGGCGTCGCCTAGATAGGTGAACTCGCCGGACTCGCGTTCGCCACAGAAAGGACATGCAATACGCATTCCAACAGTCTCGCTTTTCGCTTTCAGTGCAGGTTTGGCTGAGCGCCCTGGCCCTTTTCGTCGATCATCGCGCCGCGGCGGAACCGATCGAGCCGGAACAGAGCGGCCTCCGGATGCGGCTCGTCTCGCGCCAGAAGGTGGGCGAAGGCGAGGCCGGAAGCCGGCGTCGCCTTAAAGCCGCCATAGCACCAGCCGGCATTCAGATAGAGACCATCAATTGGGGTTTTGTCGATTATCGGCGTACCGTCCATCGACATATCCATTATGCCGCCCCACTGGCGCAGCATGCGCACGCGACCGATCATCGGCATCACCGCCATGCCGCCTTCGCAGACGTCCTCGATCACTGGCATGTTGCCGCGCTGAGCATAGGAATTGTAGCCATCGAGGTCGCCACCAAAGACGAGGCCGCCTTTGTCCGATTGGCTGATATAGAAGTGACCCGCGCCGAAGGTGATGACGCCAGGAATAAGCGGCTTGATCGCCTCGGACACAAAGGCCTGCAGCACATGGCTTTCGATCGGCAGCTTCATGCCGGCCATTGCGGCGACGCGCGAGGTGTTGCCCGCGACCGCCATTCCCACCTTGCCGGCGCTGATCCTGCCGCGCGTGGTCTCGACCCCGCTAATGCGGCCGTTGATCAGGGTGAAACCGGTGACCTCGCAATTCTGGATAATGTCGACGCCGCGCTGGTCGGCGGCGCGCGCATAACCCCAGACGACCGCGTCGTGGCGCGCGGTGCCGGCACGGCGCTGCAAGAGGCCGCCCATTATCGGAAAGCGTGCGTTCTCGTAATTGAGGAACGGAAGTTCCTTGCGGATCTGCACGGCGTCGAGCAGTTCGGCGTCGATGCCATTGATGCGCATGGTGTTGCCGCGGCGGGCGAACGCGTCACGCTGGGCGTCGGAGTGGTAGAGATTGATGACGCCGCGCTGGCTCACCATGGCGTTGTAATTGAGGTCCTGCTCCATGCGCTCCCACAGCTTCATCGAAAGCTCATAGAAGCCGGTGTTGCCGGGAAGGCCGTAATTCGAGCGGATGATGGTGGTGTTGCGTCCGGCATTGCCGGAGCCGATCCAGCCCTTTTCGAGCACGGCGACATTGCGGATGCCATATTCGCGGGCGAGGAAATAGGCCGTGGCGAGGCCATGGCCGCCACCGCCAATGATCACCACGTCGTAGTGGCTTTTCGGCGCCGGATCGCGCCAGGCCCGTGTCCAACCCTTATGGCCAGACAGCGCAGCCTTCGCGAGTGAGAAGATCGAGTATTTCATCACAGGTGTTCCGGGCAATATCAGGGTGTCCGAGGCCGTGCACGGACCCGCCAACCTGGCAGGTCACGCGCCTGTCCTGCAGTTGAACTCAGACGTCCAGCGTGTGCTCGCGCTCCCATTGGGTGAAGTGCGAGGCGTAGGAGTCCCACTCCATTCGCTTGAGCTTGATGTAGGCGGCGGAGAAGTCCTCGCCCATCGCGGCCTTGAGCTCGGTGTCCTTGTCGAATTCGCGAAGCGCGTCGAGCAGGTTGAGCGGCAGCTTGGCGCCGTGAGTGACAGAGTGCCCGTCCTTGTACATATCGACGTCGCTGCGGGGACCGGGATCGGCTTTGGTGCGGATGCCGCTGAGGCCGGCCGCGAGGATAACCGCCTGCATGAGATAGGGATTGGCCGCACCGTCCGGCAGCCTGAGCTCGAACCGTCCCGGTCCTGGCACACGGACCATATGCGTGCGGTTGTTGCCGGTCCAGGTCACGGTATTCGGCGCCCATGTCGCGCCCGAAATGGTACGCGGTGCGTTGATGCGCTTGTAGGAGTTGACGGTCGGGTTTGTGATGGCCGCAAGCGCGGAAGCATGTTTCATGATGCCGCCGAGAAAATGCCTGCCCTTCTCGGAAAGCCCCAGTTCCATGTTCTTGTCGGCGAAGGCGTTGGTTCCGCCGCTGAGGTCCCACACCGAAATGTGAGCGTGGCAGCCGCTGCCTGTGAGACCCTGGAAGGGCTTCGGCATGAAAGTCGCGCGCAAACCGTGCTTTTCGGCGATCGAGCGAACCATGAATTTGAAGAAGGAGTGTTTGTCGGCGGTTGCCAGAACATCGTCGTATTGCCAGTTCATCTCGAACTGGCCGTTGGCGTCTTCGTGATCGTTCTGGTAGGGCTGCCAGCCAAGCTCCAGCATCGCATCGCAGATCTCGGCGATGACGTCGAAGCGGCGCATCACCGCTTGCTGGTCATAGCAGGATTTCGCCGCGGTATCGTACTCGTCGGCGATCTGCTTGCCGTCAGGGGTAACGAGGAAGAACTCCGGCTCCACCCCGGTCTTCACACGCATCCCTTCCTTCGCGGCTTCCGCCACCAGGCGTTTCAGCGTGTTGCGAGGCGCCTGGGCGACGCTCTTGCCTTCCATCAGGCAGTCCGAAGCAAGCCAGGCGACTTCAGGCCGCCACGGCAGCTGGATAACGGACGCTGCGTCCGGCACAGCCAGCATATCGGGGTGCGCCGGCGTCAGGTCCAGCCAGGTCGCGAAGCCAGCAAAGCCGGCTCCTTCCCTTTGCATGTCCGATATAGCCTGCGCCGGCACCAGCTTGGCGCGCTGACCTCCGAAGAGATCAGTGTATGAGACCATGAAGTATCTGATGTTACGAGTCCTTGCGAACTCTTTAAGGTCAGTCACTTCGTCGGACTGGTCGAATTTGGCGTCAAAGGCCGTTCCCATGGAATGCTCCTCCCTGTTCTTGCTTAAAAGGCGCCCTTCCCAGGTACCCAGTTTGTTCCCGCCAGCGGCACGCCGGCCATGGCAGCCGCCTCGATCGACAATGCGCACAAATCCTCCGGCTCCAAATTGTGCACATGGTTCTTACCGCAGGCGCGGGCGATGGTCTGCGTCTCCAGGGTCATCACCTTCAGATAGTTGGCGAGACGCCGGCCGGCGGCCACGGGATCAACCCGCTTCATCAATTCGGGATCCTGCGTGGTAATGCCGGCAGGGTCCCTGCCCTCGTGCCAGTCGTCATAGGCGCCGGCGGTGGTGCCGAGTTCGGCGTACTCGGCCTCCCAACGCGGATCGTTATCGCCCAGCGCAACAAGGGCAGCCGTTCCGATTGAGACGGCGTCCGCTCCCAGCGCCAGCGCCTTGGCAACATCAGCGCCGTTGCGGATGCCGCCCGAAATAATCAGTTGCACTTTCCTGTGCATGCCGAGGTCCTGAAGCGCCTGGACCGCCGGACGCAGGCAGGCAAGCGTAGGTTGACCGACGTGCTCGATGAAGACCTCCTGGGTCGCAGCGGTGCCGCCCTGCATGCCGTCCAGCACCACCACGTCGGCGCCGGCCTTCACCGCAAGTGCAGTGTCATAATACGGCCTTGCACCACCGATCTTGACGTAGATGGGCTTTTCCCAGTCGGTGATCTCGCGCAGTTCGAGGATCTTGATTTCCAAATCGTCCGGTCCGGTCCAATCGGGATGGCGACAGGCCGAGCGCTGGTCGATACCCTTTGGCAGGGTACGCATCTCGGCGACACGATCGGAAATTTTCTGACCGAGCAGCATGCCGCCGCCGCCAGGCTTGGCGCCCTGGCCGACGACGATTTCTATAGCGTCGGCGCGGCGGAGGTCGCGCGGGTTCATGCCATAGCGCGATGGCAGGTATTGATAAACCAGCGTCTTCGAGTGGCCGCGCTCCTCCTCGGTCATGCCGCCGTCGCCGGTGGTCGTAGAGGTCCCGGCGATCGTAGCACCGCGCCCCAGCGCTTCCTTCGCCGGGCCCGACAGCGAGCCGAAGCTCATGCCGGCGATGGTGATTGGGATCTTCAACTCGATGGGCTTCTTCGCGTGACGCGCACCAAGCACGACGCTGGTGTCGCAGCGTTCGCGATAACCTTCGAGCGGATAGCGCGAGATCGATGCGCCAAGAAACAGAAGATCGTCGAAATGGGGAACCCTGCGCTTTGCCCCAGAGCCGCGAATGTCGTAGATGCCCGTCGCCGCGGCGCGGCGGATCTCGGACATTGTATAGTCATCGAACGTCGCCGACTTGCGGGGTGTTGTCGGAGGATTGTGATAGGTCATGTCCGGCCTCAGTAAGCGTCAGCGTTGTCGATGTTGAAATTGTAGAGCGTGCGGGCCGAACCGTAGCGAGTGAACTCGTCCGGCTTGACATCCCGGATGCCGGCCTTGTCCAACAAGTCTTGCAGGATGGCGATGTGCTCGGGGCGCATCTCCTTCTCGATGCAATCGGCGCCAAGGCTCTTGACCTTTCCGCGCACGAAGAGGCGAGCCTCGTAAATGGAATCGCCGAGCGCGTCGCCGGCGTCGCCCAGCACGACAAGATTGCCCGACTGCGCCATGAAGGCCGACATGTGACCGACATTGCCCCGAACGACAATGTTGATGCCCTTCATCGAAATGCCGCAGCGCGAAGAAGCGTTGCCCTCGATGACGAGAAGTCCGCCCCTGCCGGTGGCGCCGGCGTATTGGCTGGCGTCGCCCTTCACGATGATCGAGCCAGACATCATGTTTTCGCCAACACCTGGCCCTGCCGAGCCATGGACGGTGATCTGCGCCTTGCTGTTCATGCCGCCGCAGTAGTAGCCGACGCTGCCCTGTACATCGATCGAGATCGCATGATCGGCTCCAGCGGCCACAGCGTGGCTGCCCTTGGGATTGAGGACTTCCCAGTTGGCGTCGCTGGAAGCATCTGTGACGTCGTGAAGCGCCTGATTGAACTCGCGCAGGGTGATCTTGGAAAGATCGAAGACCTTGGGCGTGTAATTGAGCTGCTCAAGCGGCGTTGCCAGATTTGTCGAATGCATGATCTCAGTGCTCCCAGAAATAGACAGTGGAAGGCTCCGGCTCCCAGACTTTAGCGTCGTCGATGCCAGGCAACTTGGCCAGAGCGCGATATTCCGAGCCGAAGGCAACATAGCGGTCGGTCTCTGCAAGCACCGCCGGCTTGCAGGCGATCGCATCGCGCACGACGCCGAAGCCGTCCTTGGTGCCGACGACGAAGGTAAAGAAGCCGTCCAGGTCATTGATGCTGCTTTGGAGCGCCTGGCCGAGATTGCAGCCGTGAGCGATCTTGGAGGACAGGTAAGCGGCAGCCACCTCCGTGTCGTTCTCGGTCTCGAAGCGCATGCCGTCGCGGATAAGCTCGCGCCGAAGATTATTGTGGTTCGACAGAGAACCGTTGTGCACCAGGCACTCGTCCGGACCGGTTGAAAAGGGATGCGCCCCAAGCGTCGTCACGGCCGACTCGGTCGCCATGCGGGTATGACCGATGCCATGGCTGCCCTTCATGCCGATGACGTCGAAACGCTTCACGACTTCGGCTGGTAGCCCCACTTCCTTGTAGATTTCGATAGCTTCGCCCACGCCCATGACGCGCGCGTTGGGGCGGAGCTCGGCAATTGCCGCGCGGGCCTCCTCGAGCTTGTCGGCGGGCACGTCAAGCACTGCATGTGTAGATTTGATCACACTGGAGACATTGGCGCCGATCTTGTTACCGAGGTCGACGTTGAGACCCGGAAAGTCTGCCGCAGGAGCCGGCGACTGGATGGTGATCTTGCCGTGCCCTTTCGTCCCGCCGTCATAGATGGCGATACCGGCGCTGTCAGGCCCCCGGTCTGTCATTGAAATCAGCATTTCGGAGAGAAGCGCGCCGAGTTGCGGCTCCAGCGTCTTGTCTTTCAAAAAGAGTCCCACGATCCCGCACATCCCAGTCACCTCAATGATTGCTACCTGGCGGAAAAGCTAGCAGGTTCATGGCAGCAATTCAACTGTCATGAATTTTTTTTTCCTACAGAAAAACACGTCTGCGAGAGAAAGCGTAGGGGCCGTGCTCCTTTGCAGGCCAGCTAGCTGGCCTGCAGCATGCAAGCGGAGAGACGTGGAGTTCCGAACCCACCAGTGCGGATGGATCGGCCCTCACTCGGTAGAACAAAATATCCCGTGGAAATGGCCTGGCGGGCAGAGGAAATTGGGCCATTGTCCCGGCGCGATCTGCCTACGGGTTTCCACTTCTGCGGGGATAGGAAATGATCGACAGATACCGGATCGGCAAACGCGTCAGCTCCTCGGGACCGTGCGGCGCATCGGCATCGAAAAACAGGCTGTCGCCCGGCGTCATCCGATAGAGATTGTTGCTGTGGCGGTAAACCACCTCGCCCTCCAGCATATAGAGGAACTCCATGCCGTCATGCTGGAACGTTGGAAAGACGTCGGAATCTTCCGACAGCGTGATGAGATAAGGCTCGACCACGACGCCGCTGGAATCCGATCCGATGTGTCCGAGTAGAGTGTACTGATGTCCGGCGCGCGTACCGCGACGCTCCACGTCGACGCCCTCGCCAGACTTGACGAAGACGGCGTTGCGTTCCTCCTCGAAGCGGCGAAAGAAGGCCGTCAGCGGCACGCCGAGCGCGCGCGAAAGTGCCTGCAGCGTCGTCAGGGATGGCGAGGTAATGCCATTTTCGATCTTCGACAGCATGCCGAGCGATATGTCTGTGGTCGCCGCAAGGTCGGCGACGGTAATGCCGAGCTTCTTGCGAAAGGCGCGGACTTCATGGCCGATCGCGACCTCCAGCACCTTTTCGCGAGTGTCGCGAATGGCATGGGGATCTTGCGTCAGAGGTGCGCCGTGCGGTCGCCCGGCGACCTTGGCCCTGTGCCTCGTTGTCGCGGGAGTGGCAAGCCCTTTGCCGTTTTTCTTTACCTTCTGGATTTCCGCTGCTTTGGCCTTTGTCATTTCGCTGCCGCTCGTCGATGCAATTTCACCGACAGTAAACATTTTCGGCGCGATAGACAATTGGCGGATTTTCGCGAGATCGGGCGATAAGCGGAGAGCGGCTATCGCATCAGGAATATCTGCAGGTCGGCGACATTGGTGCCTGTAGGGCCCGTGATCAACAGGTCACCGGACGACGCCAGCGCGTGATAGGCGTCATTGTTGTCCAGACGCGCTTCTGGACTACCGCCCAGCGTGCGCATCCATTTTGTTGAGCCGGCATCGACAAGGCCGCCCGCCGCATCTGTCGGGCCGTCCCGACCATCAGTGCCACCGCTAAGGAAAACCCACGGACGCCCGATCGAGGTGCGCTCGTCGAGCAATGCGAATCGAAGCGCAAGTTCCTGGTTACGCCCGCCCCTGCCGTTTCCACATACTTTGACTGTCGGTTCTCCTCCGGCGACGATGGCGATCGGGCCCTCCTGTCTCGCGGCGAACACGGCCAGGCGGTGGAGCGTTGCGGCTGCCTCAGACACGTCGCCGCTCAACCAGTCGTCGGCCTTCACGACCACCGGATAATGCGATCCGGCACTGCTCATCACCCGTTGCAGGCTAATCGCGTTGCTACCGATGACAACATTTTCGACATGGTCGAAGCTCTCAGCTTCGAGATTCATCCGGGCTGAGCCATCGAGATATGCGCGCAGGGTCGGAGGCAACGTCTCAAACAGGTCATGGCGTTTGAGAATGGCTGTCGCGTCCGCCGCAGTAGCCAAAGGTTTTATGGTCGGGCCGCTGGCGATAGTGGCGACATCGTCGCCGGGTACGTCCGAGAGAACCAGCGACAGGATTTTTACGCCAGAAGCGAGTTGGGCGAGACGCCCGCCCTTCAGCCTTGAGAACCTCTGCCTGATAGCGTTGATCTCGGTGATGTCGGCGCCACTGCGGATCAGTGCTTCATTAAGTGCGATCTTGTCGGCGAGCGCAATCCCAGGCGCCGGCGCGCAGACAAGTGCCGAACCGCCGCCGCTGATCAGAACAAGCAGCAGGTCGCCGGGCCTTAACGAGCGCGCCGCGCTTTCAATTGCATCAGCGCCTCGGAGGCTTCCCTCGTCGGGCAGTGGATGGCCGCCGACGATGACCTCGACACCATCGATCTCGACCAGGTTCTCGCGATTTGTAACCGCACAGGCCATGTGCAGCTTATTGCCGACGAATGGCAGGGCTGCCCGCGCCATTGGGCACGCGGCCTTGCCGAAGGCGACCAGGATGACGCGCCGAGCCGTAGCTATGATCTCCGTCCGCACTTTTAGGGCTGATGCAACTGCCCACTCGGGATCGGATGCGGCGACGCCATCACGAAACAGTTCAATGGCCTGCGCGCGAAGCTTGATCAAAGCCGAAGCCGACCAGCCAAAGGCCATCACACCACCCGGTCCGGTACGGGGTTCCCCTCGAAGAATGCGACAAGGTTCTCGACCGCCCTCATGCCCATGGCAACGCGGGTCTCTTCGGTGGCGCTGCCGAGATGCGGCAAAAGCACCACATTCTCCATGCACTTCAACGCCTCGGGAATGTCGGGCTCGCCATCGAATACATCGAGGCCCGCGCCGGCGATCCTTCCACTTTCGAGCGCCTCGATCAAAGCACTTTGGTCGACCACGTCGCCGCGAGCGGTATTGATCAGGAATGCCCCACGTTTCATTGCTGCCAGGCGGGACGCGTTGATCAGGTGCCGGTTCTCGCCGCCGCCCGGGCAATGCAGCGAGACGAAATCGGCCTCGGCCAGCACGTCCTCGATTGTGGACAGCTGGCGTGCGCCCATGGCGCGGATTTCCTCGTCGTCGACCTTGGAACGGTTGTAGAAGAGCACGTCCATATCGAAGCCGAAATGGGCCCGCTTCGCAGTCGCCTTGCCGATGCGACCCATGCCGATGATGCCGAGCGTCTTCCCCGATACCTTTGTGCCGATCATGTGGGTCGGGCACCAGCCGGCCCAATCGCCGGCGCGCAGCTGACGCTCTCCCTCGCCCGCCCGCCGGGCGACCGAAAGCAGCAGGTTCATGGCGATATCGGCGGTGCAGTCGGTCAACACGCCCGGCGTGTTGGTCACCGCGATGTCACGTTCTTGCGCAGCGCCGATGTCGATATGGCTGAAGCCGACTCCGAAATTGGCGATCAGCTTGGTACGGATATCGCAGTCCGGAAAGGTCGACGCCGGCAGCTTGTCGCTGACCGTCGGCAAGATCGCGTCGAAATTCAGGAACGCTGCCTTGAGCTGGATCGGGCTCAGCGGCGCGTCGCCGTGATTGAAGGTTGTATCGAACCGCTCCGCCAGGATGTGTTCGACTGCCGCAGGCCAGCGCCGCGTGACGATAACGCGTGGTTTCATTTTTGTTTCCTGGTCAAAGGGCAGTTCGACGCCAGCCGACGAAAGGCCGGTCAAGCGGCCTGTTTTTGCCGCTCCAGCACCCCCGCGACGGTCGGACCGAATGCTGCCGGCGTCGGTACGATTGTCACGCCGGCGTCACGGAGGATCTCGACCTTCTCCTGTGCGGACTCGCCGAATGCCGAGATGATGGCGCCAGCATGACCCATGCGCTTTCCCTTTGGTGCCGAAAGGCCGGCGATGTAGGCAATCAGCGGCTTGCGCATGTGGTGCCTGGCCCACTCCGCGGCTTCGGCTTCTTGCGAACCGCCGATCTCGCCGATCATCACCACGGCGTCGGTATCCGGATCTTCCTCGAACAGCTTGAGGATGTCCTTGAAAGAGGAGCCGTTGATCGGGTCGCCGCCGATGCCGACGCTGGTCGAAACGCCGATGCCGAGCGCCTTCATCTGCGAGGCAGCCTCGTAGCCCAGAGTACCCGAGCGGCCGACGATGCCGACACGGCCCGGCAGATAGATGTTACCGGGCATGATGCCCATCAGCGCCTGACCGGGCGTGATGACGCCGGCGCAGTTCGGGCCGATCAGCCGCATGCGATCCTCATAGCGGAAACGACGCATGTAGCGCTTCACCCGCATCATATCCTGGGAGGGAATGCCGTCGGTAATGCATACGCAGAGCTTCAGGCCGGCCTCGGCTGCTTCCATGATCGAGTCGGCCGCAAAGGGTGGCGGCACGAACACAATCGAGGCTTCGGCTCCGGTCTCGCGCACTGCACCCTTGACGGTGTTGAACACCGGAACGCCCTGGTGGACGAGCCCGCCCTTGCCGGGCGTGACGCCGCCGACCACGTTGGTGCCGTAGCGCTTCATGTCGTCGGCATGGAAGCTGCCGATCTTGCCGGTCAGACCCTGGACGACAACCCGCGTCCGACGGTTCAAGAGAACTGCCATTTCGACCTCCCTAGTTCTTTTTCGACTTGGAGAAAGCCCGCATCGCCTCGACTGCCTTGTCGGCCGCCTCGGCGAGCGTATCGGCTACGATCACCTTTTCGCCCGACTCGGCCAGGATGCGCCGACCTTCCTCGACATTGGTTCCGGCAAGCCGCACCACGAGCGGCACGTCGACGCCAACCTCGCGGATCGCCTTGACGACGCCCTCGGCAACCCAGTCGCAGCGGTTGATGCCGGCAAAGATGTTGACCAGGATTGTCGCGATGTTCTTGTCGGCCAGCACGGCACGGAAGGCTTTTGCTACGCGCTCGGGTGAAGCGCCCCCGCCGATGTCCAGGAAATTCGCCGGCTCGCCGCCAGCGATCTTGATCATGTCCATCGTCGCCATGGCGAGGCCAGCGCCGTTGATGATGCAGCCAATATTGCCGTCGAGACCGACATACGACAGGCCGCGGTCGCTGGCGAAGGTTTCGCGCGGATCTTCCTGAGACTTGTCGCGCAGCTCCGAGATCTCGGCTCGGCGGAACAGTGCGTTCTCGTCGAACGACATCTTGGCATCGAGCGCGATCAGGTTACCGTCGCGCGTCACCACCAGGGGATTGATCTCCAGCATCGAAGCGTCAAAATCGCGGAAAACCCGATAGCAGCCGAGCAGCGCGTCCACCGCCCTGCCAATCAGGCTGTTTTCGAGCCCGAGGCCGAAGGCGATCTCGCGAGCCTGAAACTGCTGCATTCCGGCACCTGGATCGACAATGGCGCGGATGATTGAATCGGGCTGCTTTTCTGCGATCTCCTCGATCTCCATCCCGCCCGATGCCGATGCTACGATCATCACGCGCTCCGACTTACGGTCGAGCACGATACCGAGATAGATTTCCTGGCGGATGTCGATGGTCTCTTCGATGTAAAGGCGCGAGACAAGCTTGCCTTTTGGCCCGGTCTGGTTAGTGACCAGCTTGCGGCCGAGCATGGCTTCGGCCGCTTCGGACACTTCGTTGTCCGTAGTGCAGATACGGATGCCACCAGCTTTGCCGCGTGCGCCGGAATGGATCTGCGCTTTGACCACCCACTTGCCGCCACCAATCTCGCTGGCGCGGTAAGTCGCCTGCTCGGGGCTATACGCAAGGCCGCCGCGAGGAATTTGCACCGAGTAGCGCGAGAGCAGCTCTTTGGCCTGGTATTCATGAATATCCATATCGAACTCCTCCTCAGTTTGGCAGGCTCGTGCGCGACCGCGTCGATTGCTCGATCGCCTCGTGCATGACCAGCACATTGCGCGCCATGCGTTCGGATGCGGCGTCGATCATCTTGCCGTCGAGGGCGGCGGCGCCCTTACCGTGCTCTTCAGCCTCCTTGAGCACTTCGATAATTCGACGGGCTCGGGTGACTTCCTTTTCCGGCGGTGAGAAAACGGCGTTCGCCAGCTCGATCTGCGAGGGGTGGATCGCCCACTTGCCTTCGATGCCCAAGGCCGCTGCACGCCTGGCGGCGGCGATGTAGCCCTCCGGGTCGGAGAAGTCGCCGAACGGGCCGTCGATTGGGCGCAGCCCATAGGCGCGGCAGGCTACCGTCATCCGCGACAGCGCAGCGTGCCACTGATCTCCCGGATAATCGGGGTTGAGACCGCCGATGCTGACAGTGCGCGCCTTGCAGCTTGCGGCATAGTCGGCCACACCGAAATGCATAGCCTCGAGCCGCCCGCCATAAGCGGCGATGGCTTCGACATTGGCCATTCCAAGCGCCGTTTCGATCAGGGCTTCGAGGCCAACGCGGGTATTGAACCCTTTAGCTGTCTCGATCTGCGTGACCATGGCGTCGACCATGTAGAGATCCGCCGGAACGCCCACCTTTGGCACGAGGATGGTGTCGAGGCGGTCGCCTGCCTGTTCCATCACATCGACGACATCGCGGTACATGTAATGGGTATCAAGGCCGTTGATGCGGACCGAAATGGTCTTGCCCTTGGCACGCCAGTCGATCTCGTTGAGCGCCCGAATGATGTTCTGGCGCGCTCGTTCCTTGTCCGGGGGTGCGACAGCATCCTCGATGTCGAGGAAGATGTAGTCGGCATCTCCGTCGGCGGCCTTTCGGATCATCTCCGGGTTGGAGCCCGGCACGGCGAGCTCGCTGCGCTGCAGGCGAAGTTTGCGCAGGTGGTGAAGCGTATGGCTCATGCGTTCCTCCTCAGGCCGCTTTGGCGACAGCCGCCTGGGCCGACAGGCGATAGTGTTCGAGTGCGGCGCCCACCCCGGAGCCTGGCTGGACCTTCACGCCGCAATCGCGCAGCGACATTTCCGCCGCCGAAATCGCCCCACACATCATCACTTCGTTGACCCAGCCGAGATGACCGATGCGGAAGACCTTACCGGCAACCTTGTTGAGGCCGACGCCCAGCGAAGTTTGGTAGCCGTAATAAGCGCGTCGGACGACGTCGGCGCTGTCGATGCCCTCGGGAACCAGGATTGCGCTGACGGTGTCGGAGTGCCACTTCGGTTCCTTGGCGCAGACACGCAGGCCCCATGCGTCAACCGCCTTGCGCACGCCCGTGGCAAGACGGTTGTGCCGCTCGAAGATATTCTCCAGGCCTTCCTCGGCGATCAGGTCGAGGGCGGCGCGCAGGCCGCGCAGCAACTGCACCGCCGGCGTGTAGGGGAAATAGCCGGTCTCGTTGGCGCGGATCTGATCCTCGAAGGAGAAGTAGCAGCGGTGGTGCTTGGCCGCCCTTGCCGCGGCCAGCGCCTTCTGGCTGACCGACAGGAAGCCGAGACCGGGCGGCAGCATGAAGCCCTTCTGCGAGCCGGAGACGGCGAGATCGACACCCCATTCTTCCTGGCGGAAATCGATCGATCCGACTGAGGATACGCCATCGACGAACAGCAGAGCCGGATGCTTGGCGGCATTGAGGGCCGCGCGCACTGCGCCGACATCGCTCGTCACGCCGGTCGCGGTTTCATTATGGGTGACAAAGACCGCCTTGATGCGGTGTTCCTTGTCCTTGGCAAGACGCTCGGCGTAGATTTCGACCGGAACGCCCGTACCCCATTCCACATCGACCACGTCGACATCGAGGCCGAATCGCTCGGCCATGTCGACCCACAGGTGCGAGAACTGGCCGAAGCGCGACATCAGCACACGGTCGCCAGGATTTAACGTGTTGGCGATCGCCGATTCCCAGGCGCCCGTGCCCGAGGAGGGAAAGATGAAGGCGCGGCCAGTCTCGTTGCGGAACACTTTCATCAGGTCGGTGAAGAGGCCGCGCGTGAAGCTCGGATAATCCGGCGCGCGCATGTCTTCCATCGGCATGTTCATTGCCTGCCGGACGACCTCCGGAACATTCGTCGGTCCCGGAACGAAAAGCTGGGTGAAGCCGGCCATATAATGTCTCCCGAAGATCGTCGCGGGCATTAGCGCCCTGTCTATAGCTTTCGGGACGGATGATCGGTTTTGCCCTGACCGCTCACAACACCTGTCCAGATAGATTAGCGGACCCTGTGGCACTGGCTTGAGCCCACTCTTTCAGATGCGACGGCGACCTATCGGATAGGTCGCAACCTACCCAGGGCCTGCCACCGCAATAGCAAATCCCGGCGCTCGCACGGTTCCGCACCTGAATGAAATTTGTGTAGCATCAGGAATATCTTTTGCCTTATATTCAACATCTACGGGTTTACGGCAGGAAATTCGCCCGGAGGAGAGAGCATGACGATGCAGGCACGGCGGCCACGGGATCGTGGACCGAAGGGGCGGGCGCTGGATGATGTTGCGCTGGCCGAGGTCCGGGAGCTTCTGGGGGGTCGCGAGCGGCGCCGCGATCTGCTGATCGAGTTCCTGCATCTGATCCAGGACCGCTACGGCTGCCTGTCGGCCGCGCATCTGCGCGCGCTGGCCGAGGAGATGCGGCTGGCGCAGGCCGAGGTTTACGAGGTGGCGACGTTCTACGACCATTTCGACGTCGTGAAGGAAGGCGAGGCGAAGCCGGCGGCGCTGACCATCCGGGTCTGCGATTCGATAAGCTGCATGCTGGCCGGCGCCGAAGACCTGCTCGGCGAACTTGCCGCCGCGGCCGACCCGCAAGCCATTCGCGTCGTGCGCGCGCCGTGCATGGGCCGCTGCGCCACGGCCCCGGCCGCAAGGATCGGCGACCGTGAGGTCGACCACGCCACCAGCCAAGGGCTGTTGAACATGGCTCGCGACGGCGACACCAGGGCGGCCGCGCCCGATTATGTCGGCCTTGAAGCCTATCGCGCCGCCGGCGGCTACCGGCTTTTGCAAAAAGTGCGTGACGGCGCGCTCAGCGTGGAAGCGCTCATCGAGATCATGCAGGATGCCGGCCTGCGCGGGCTCGGCGGCGCCGGTTTTCCGGCCGGCAAGAAATGGGGTTTTGTCCGCGCCTATCCGGGGCCGCGGCTGATGTCGATCAATGGCGACGAGGGCGAGCCCGGCACGTTCAAGGACCGCATCTATCTCGAAAAAGACCCGCATCGCACCTTCGAGGGCGCGCTGATCGCGGCCCATGCGGTCGAGGCCGAGCGCATCTACTACTACATGCGCGACGAATATCCGGCCGTGCTCGCCATCCTGCGCGCCGAGATCGCGGCGCTCGAGAGGGCCGGCATCGTCCAGCCCGGCTTCATCGAACTCAGGCGCGGCGCCGGCGCCTATATTTGCGGCGAGGAAAGCGCGATGCTGGAATCGATCGAGGGCAAGCGCGGCATGCCCCGCCACCGGCCGCCCTACATCGCCGAAGTCGGCCTCTTCGGACGCCCGACGCTCAACCACAATGTCGAGACGCTGTGGTGGATCCGCGACATCGTCGAGAAGGGGCCCGAATGGTTCGCCGCGCAGGGCAAGCCGGGCCATCAGGGAATTCGCTCCTGGTCAGTTTCGGGGCGGGTGAAGCAGCCCGGCGTCAAGCTTGCCCCGGCCGGCGTCACCGTGCGCGAACTGATCGAGGACTATTGCGGCGGCATGGCGGACGGTCATGAGTTCAAGGCCTATCTGCCGGGCGGCGCCTCCGGCGGCATCCTTCCGGCCTCGATGGGCGACATTGAACTCGATTTCGGCGGCGAACTCGCCAAGCAGGGCGCCTTTGTCGGCTCGCATGCGGTGGTCGTGCTGTCGCAGGCCGACAACATCAAGGACGTGACCTTGAATCTGATGAAGTTCTTCAAGCATGAGAGTTGCGGAAAATGCACGCCGTGCCGCGAGGGAACCGAAAAGATGGTGAGGCTCTTGAAGGAAGAGGGCGTGCCGGGCGAGAGCGCGATGCGCGACCTTGAAACGGTGATGCGCGATTCCTCCATCTGCGGTCTCGGCCAGGCGGCGCCCAATCCGGTCAATCACCTTTTGACGCATTTCCGGGATGATCTTTGAAATGGCAAACAGCATCGTATTCACCCTCGACGGTAAATCGGTCACAGCCGCCGACGACGAGACCATCTGGGACGTTGCCAAGCGCGAAGGCACCCGGATCCCGCATCTTTGCCATGTCGACATGCCCGGCTACCGGCCCGACGGCAATTGCCGCGCCTGCATGGTCGACATCGAGGGCGAGCGGGTGCTCGCCGCCTCCTGCATCCGCAAGCCGTCCGCCGGCATGGTGGTCAAGACCGACACCGAACGGGCGGCAAAATCGCGCGAGATGGTGTTCGAGCTTCTGGCCAGCAACATGCGGCCGGCGAGCGACGGTCCCGACCAGCAGTCGATGTTCTGGCAGTGGGCCGGTTCGATGGGGATCTCGGGCGACCGTTATGGTTCGAAATTTTCAGAGGATGACGTGCCGCCGGAGTTCGACATCTCCAACCCGGCCATCGCCGTCAATCTCGATGCCTGCATCACCTGCGGCGCCTGTGTCCGGGCCTGCCGCGAGGTCCAGGTCAACGACGTGATCGGCATGGCCGAGCGCGGCAATCACTCGGTTCCGGTCTTCGACATGCACGATCCGATGGGCCTGTCGACCTGCGTGACCTGCGGCGAGTGCGTGCAGGCCTGCCCGACCGGCGCGCTCTACGAAAAATCGCTGATGGACAAGGCCGGCAAGACCCGGGTCATCCAGGAGTTCGACAAGGTCGTCGACACGCTCTGCCCGTTCTGCGGCGTCGGCTGCCAGACCAGCGTCGCCGTCAAGGACAACAAAATAGTCCAGGTCGACGGCCGCAACGGCTATGCCAACGAGAACCGGCTGTGCGTCAAGGGCCGGTTCGGCTTCGACTACGCCATGTCGCCGGAGCGGCTGACCAAGCCGCTGATCCGGCGCGACGACGCGCCGAAAGCGGGCGATCTGGAGCTGCGCGGCGTCGATCCACTGACCGTGTTCCGCGAAGCGACCTGGGAAGAGGCGCTGGAGCGCGCCGCGGGCGGACTGAAGCGCATCCTCGACACACGCGGCGGCCAGGCTCTGGCCGGCTTCGGTTCGGCCAAGGGCTCCAACGAAGAGGCTTATCTGTTCCAGAAGCTGGTGCGCCAGGGCTTTGGCACCAACAATGTCGACCATTGCACGCGCCTCTGCCACGCCTCCTCGGTGGCTGCGCTGATGGAGGGCGTCGGCTCGGGCGCGGTCTCGGCGCCGTTCAACGATGCGCTGAAGGCCGAATGCATCATCGTCATCGGCGCGCGTCCGACCACCAATCATCCGGTCGCGGCGACCTATTTCAAGCAGGCCGCCAAGCGCGGCGCCAAGCTGATCATCATCGACCCGCGCGGCCAGGACCTGATGCGCCACGCTTCGCATTCGCTGCGCTTCAAGCCGGGCACCGACGTCGCCCTGCTGAACGCGATGATCCACGTCATCATCGAGGAGAAGCTCTACGACGAGCAGTACATCCAGGCCAATGTCTCCGGCTTCGAAGCGCTGAAGGCCAAGGTGAAGGACTTTTCGCCCGAAGCCATGGCCGAAATCTGCGGCATCGAGGCTTCGGTGCTGCGCGATGTCGCCCGCACCTACGCCAAGGCCGAGCGCTCGATCATCTTCTGGGGCATGGGCATTTCCCAGCACACCCACGGCACGGACAATTCGCGCTGCCTGATCGCGCTGGCGCTGATCACCGGCCATGTCGGCCGGCCCGGCACAGGCCTGCATCCGCTGCGCGGCCAGAACAATGTGCAGGGCGCGTCCGACGCCGGCCTCATCCCGATGTATTTTCCCGACTACAAGTCGGTGGAGAACATCGATATCCGCGGCCAGTACGAAAACTTCTGGGGCCAGACGCTCGATCCCAAGCGCGGCCTGACCGTCGTCGAGATCATCGACGCCATCCACAATGGCGAGATCAAGGGCATGTACATTATGGGCGAGAACCCGGCCATGTCCGATCCGGACCAGACCCACGCCCGGCAGGCGCTGGCGATGCTCGACCACCTGGTCGTGCAGGACATTTTTCTGACCGAGACGGCCTGGTATGCCAATGTCGTGCTGCCGGCGTCGGCCCATGCCGAAAAGCTCGGCACCTTCACCAACACCAACCGGCAGGTGCAGATCGGCCGCCCGGCGCTCGACATGCCGGGCGAGGCGCGCCAGGACTGGGAACTGATCGTCGAACTCGCCAGGCGTCTCGGCCTCGACTGGGATTATCGCCAAGTCTCCGAGGTCTATGCGGAAATGGCCAAGGTCATGCCGTCGCTCCGGCACATCTCCTGGGACCGCATCGAGCGCGAGGGCTCCGTCATCTATCCGGCCGACGGCCCCGACAAGCCCGGCAACGAGATCATCTTCACGACCGGCTTCCCGACCGCGGACGGCCGCGGCCGCATCGTTCCGGCCGATCTGCTGCCGCCCGACGAGGTGCCCGATGACGAGTTCCCGCTGGTGCTCACCACCGGCCGCCTGCTCGAGCATTGGCACACCGGCGCCATGACCCGCCGGGCCGGCGTTCTCGACGCCATCGAGCCGCACGGCATCGCAGCGATGAACCCATACGAGATCCGGCGGCGCGGCCTGCGCCAGGGCGACATGATTGCGGTGGAGACGCGGCGCGGGACGGTCGAAGCCATCCTCCGCGCCGACCGCGAAGTCGCCGACGGCATGGTGTTCATGCCGTTCTGCTTCAACGAAAGCCCGGCCAACAAGCTCACCAATCCCATGCTCGACCCCTACGGCAAAATCCCGGAGTTCAAATACTGCGCCGCAAGAATCGCCCCCGCGGCAAGGCAAGAAGCCGCGGAATAGTATCGGAGGAAGCGGGGGTCCCAAGCGTCCCAGAGATCGCCGTCCCGAGCGGGGCGGAAGCTTCGTGCTGGCAAGTGCGGCGCACCATTCCTCAAGCGGATGAGGCAGTTCGGGGAGCGTGAACCGGCCCTGCGCGCCCGGCATCGTTCTGTGATGGATGATGCGCGCAATGTTTTCGCCGCGCTGGCCTTCGCATCTGCACAAAATTGTGCCAAACGCCACCGCGGAAAAGGTGTCGAAGGGAAGGAGGCGCCATGAGCGCGACCGGCGAAAAGAAAGCCATCGCCCCGCCCGATGTCGTTTCACGCAAAAGCAAGATCCCGCTGGTTTGCCTGACAGCCTATACCACGCCAATGGCCCGGCTCGTCGACGCCCATTGCGATATCGTTCTCGTCGGCGACAGCGTCGGCATGGTGCTCCACGGCCTTACCTCCACGCTCGGCGTCACCCTCGACATGATGATCCTGCATGGGCAGGCGGTTCGTCGCGGCATCGAGCGGGCGCTGATGGTCGTGGACATGCCATTCGGTTCTTATGAGGAAGGTCCGGAGCAGGCGTTCCGCAACGCCGCCCGGCTGATGACGGAGACGGGCTGCGCCGCGGTCAAACTCGAAGGCGGCGAGAGCATGGCAGGCACCATCCGCTTTCTCGCCGCGCGCGGCATTCCCGTCATGGCGCATATCGGCCTGACCCCGCAGGCGGTCAATACCTTCGGCGGCTATCGTGTGCAGGGGCGCGGCGGCGACGCCGTGCGCATCATGCACGATGCGGCAGCGGTTGCAGAAGCCGGCGCATTCGCGGTCGTGCTCGAGAAGGTGCCGGAGGCGCTGGCTCGCAGAATCACCGGCGATATCGCCATTCCCACCATCGGCATCGGCGCTTCATCCGCTTGCGACGGCCAGATCCTGGTGGTGGACGACATGCTGGGGATGTTCGCGTCCTTCCGGCCAAAATTTGTCAAGCGTTACGCAGAGCTCGGCCGTGACGCCGAAGCAGCCATTGCGGCATACGCACGCGAGGTGCGGGAACGACGCTTTCCGGATACCGAGCACGTATTCGGCGACACCCCCAATGGCGTGAAAGGAGACGAAACGGCATGAGCGTACCGATTGTCAGGACCGTGGCGGAACTTCGCACCATTGTGGCCGGCTGGCGTCGTGAAGGCGCGCGCGTCGCGGTCGTGCCCACCATGGGCGCCTTGCACGAGGGACATCTCAGCCTCGTTCGCGCCGCGCTCGAGAAGGCCGACCGGGTGATCGTGACGCTGTTCGTCAATCCGAAGCAGTTCAACAACGCGGCAGACCTCGCCGGCTATCCGCGCACCGAGACCGAGGATGCGGCGAAGCTCGGCTCCATTGGCGCGCATGTGCTCTACGCGCCGGATGCAGCCGAGATGTACCCGGACGGCTTCGCAACCACGGTTTCCGTCAGCGGCGTCAGCGAGGGCTTGTGCGGCGCGTTCCGACCCGGCCATTTCGACGGCGTGGCGACCGTCGTCGCCAAGCTGTTCCTTCAAACGGGCGCCGATATCGCCTTTTTCGGCGAGAAGGATTTCCAGCAGCTTCAGGTGGTCCGCCAAATGGCCCGGGACCTCGACATTCCGATCACGATCGTGGGCTGCCCGACGGTGCGCGAGTCGGACGGACTTGCCCTCTCTTCCCGCAATTTCCGGCTCTCGCCGGCCGAGCGGCAGGCCGCGCCGAGGCTTGCCTCGTTCCTTTTCGAGGCCGCCGAGCAGATCGCTCGTGGAGCGCCGACGGAGCAAACGCTTTCGCAAGCACGCGCTGCGATCCTGGCCGCCGGCTATAGAGCTGTGGAATATCTGGAACTGCGAACCGAAGAGGATTTGAAGCCATTGCAAGATTTTGATCGGCCGGCGCGCCTGCTCGTCGCGGCTTGGCTTGGCGAGACGCGGTTGATCGACAATGTGAAGGTCTTATCCCGGCAAAGCGCGCAATAGGAGTTCGCGACGGGCGAGCGCCGACACAATCATTTGCTCGTCGGGCGGGCGCCACTGGTTTCCGATCGCACCTTAACCTTGAGGGTCGGGCGCCCCCACCGCCGATGTAACATTCCCGTCGCCGCCTCGATGCTGGGGGAAAAAGATTTGCAAGCCGTCTGCAAACTACAGCGATGATTGGCGTCGCCGGCGAAGCGGCGGCGCCCGTGGAAATCCTGACTGCCGCCTCGCCACACAGCGAAGTCGTCTTTCGATCAACTGAATGCCGAGGGAACCATGGCCGGAACGCAGACCGCTATTCGGATTGTCAGGTGCATCTCATCTTCGGCTGTGTCGCTGCGCAACGCAGTTGTCAGGTCAGACCCAGGATGAAGCGACGATTGGGGGAGCGGATTGGGCGAGCGCTCATCGGATAAAGCGACGTGAATCGCTTGATGTCCGCCGCAGCGACCTCGACCGGCTGCATGGCCAACATCCAGTCGACATTTTCGGTACAGGGCGGCGTGGTCAGTGAACCTTCATAGGTCCAGTAGCCGAGCGCCGTGGGCAGGAGCCCGGTGGGATCGGCATCCTCGACCGTGATTTCCTCACCGGCTTTTGACGGAAATGCGGCGGCGAGCTCGGCAAAGCTTGCATTGGCTGCACCAGGCGTGAGGAACACGCCGAGCACACCAAGCGCATCGCTTTTGGTGTCCTTGTGTACGAAATGCGCCTCCATCGGAAACAACCTGCCCTCCACATGGTGCTCGCTCGGCGCATGGAAGTGGAACTGGAGGAATTCGTAGACGCGGTCGCCGCGCCTAAGCGTACTGCCTTCCGGCATGTTCACCTGGATCGTGTGTCCATTATTCACCATCCTGCCGCCGCCCTTCTGCCAGCCGATGGCAATGCGCGGAATGTCGGCCCGCACAGCGCGGGCGATGTCGATCGGCGACTGCTGCGTGCCCGCTGAACAAACGAAGTTGCTCTCTTCCAGCTTGGCCCAGGATTCCGGACCATTAGGTCCCTCATATTCCCAGTGGGGGCCTGCCGCACGCGCTGCCTGAGCGCAGATCGCGCATGCGCCCAATGTAATGAAACTTTTGAAAAGATGACGTCGATGCATATTGCATTCGCTCCTTGATGCGACTGGAGTTTTTGTTGTTGGGATGTTGGTTTGGACCAGCCAAGCCTCGCATGGAGAACATGGAGGCTTGGCCTGGAAAGGGCTGCTTAAGCGGCCTTCAGGATTTCGGAGGAAGTAGCGTTGAGCCGCTCCATGATGCTGCGGGCACGTTCGACTTCCGCGGCGTCTCCGTGCGCGATGACGAGGAATTTGTCGGCCTTAACGGCCATCTCATATTGGATAATGCTTTCCTTCGGCACACCGAGGCTGTAGAGCGCGGCGCCCAGGGCCGAGAGGCCGCCGACCGCTACCGCGCCCTCGAGAGCACCGACCAGAGCAGCCACAAGCGGGCCGCCGACCGCCAGCGGGCCGATCCCCGGCACCCAAAAGAAAGCCGCACTTATGAGCAGGCCCCACAGACCGCCCCAAAGAGCGCCCGTGCCACCCCAGAACTTCACGCGCTCGCCAGTCGTGTAAAAGCCGACGGGTTGCTCCTCGCTGTGATATCCCTTGCCGACGATCGAGAGCTTCTTCATATCGAAGCCAGACCGCTGAAGGTCCTTGACGATCTCTTCCGCCCTGTCATGGCTGTTGAAGACGGCGATGACGGCATTGTCGTTTGGCATGGCTTGTTCTCCTTCTCTGCTTCGTCAGTTCGCGCGGCCACCCGCCACGAACTGCTCACCCGAAACCCGAGCAAGGCACGGGCCAGCCAGCTAACACTTTGAAAAAGAAGAAAAATCGTCCTTTGCCGGTTTCATCCCAGCGCCGGGATGGGCGATATGCACCTATAGTGGTGGCGAACTCAGCCGTTTTCGTCTGTTTGGGCTACCGTCGCTCGCCCTTTTTTCCCTGCAGACCGTGACGCGCCATGCGGTAGCGCAGTGTCTCACGCGTCATGCCGAGTCGCCTGGCAGCCGCCATCACATTGTCGCCGTCGCGCTCGAGCGCCGCCTGGAGGATCAGCTTTTCCATGGCGTCGAAAGTCATGGAGCCGTCGAGAGGAAGCCGGACGGAATCGCCGGACTCCACCGATGCAATGGGATCTTCTGGCCTGATCTGCAGCCATTCGGTCGGCAAATCTTCGCCTGTCGAAAGCAACACCGATCGCTCCATGGCGTTGCGCAGTTCGCGGACATTGCCGGGCCAATGATAGGCTGTAAGCAGCCTGCGTGCGGTTTCAGGGACGCGCCGCACGCGCTTGCCAGAGACGGCGTTGAACTCGCGGATGAGTTTCTCGACCAATTCGTCCAGATCCTCTTTGCGGGCACGCAAGGGTGGCAGCTCGAGCTGGAATACGCCGAGGCGATGATAGAGGTCCTCCCGGAATGCCTTCTCGGCCACCAGGGCACTGAGATTGCGGTTGGTGGCGGCGATGATCTGTATATCGACGGGAATCAGCCGCTCCCCTCCGAGACGGCGGATCGCCTTGTCTTCCAGGGCCTTCAAAAGCTTGGCTTGCAGGTCGAGGTGCAATTCCCCGATCTCGTCGAGGAACAACGTACCGTCGCTCGCCTGTTCCATCAGGCCGCGATGGCTGCCCTTGGCGCCCGTGAAGGCGCCGGCCTCATGCCCGAAGAGTTCGGATTCCAGAAGCTCGCGAGGCAGCGCGGCACAGTTCACCTCGATGAGCGGCCCGCCTGCGCGTCTACCGCTATGGTGCAGGATGCGCGCGGCGAGCCCCTTGCCCGTGCCGGTCTCTCCTATGATCACGATGCCGCTCATCGGAACTTGGCAAAGGCGTGAAAGCGTGTCGCGTACCCGGGCGGCCGCCTCGCTGCGGCCTATGAAGGCGCCAGGGCCATATCGGCCGCGTTGCTGTGAGGTTTCATCGGCGATCCGCCGCTGCGCCCGCGCGCCGCGATAGGCGGCATCCACGATGCGATCGAGCCGGTTGCGATCCATCGGCTTGGCAAGGAAGTCCAGCGCCCCGAGTTGCTTGGCCCTTTCGGCGTCGGGTGCCTCGCCAAGACCGGTAAGAAAAATCCATTCGCGCTTGTCGCCCTCCTCGCGTGCGCGCTCCAGAAGATCAAGCGCATTGCCATCCGGCAGGTGCAGATCGGAAAGCACGACGAGCCCCTCATAGCCCGTGCCATAGACGAAGGGCTCGGCCTCGCGCAGGCTGCGAACAAGCCTTATCGTGCGTCCTCCCCGCTCGAAATGCCGCTTGAGGTCGATCCCGAACATAGTGTCGTCCTCGATGATCAGCAGTTCCTCACCCATTCAGTCGGTAACTCCCGTTTGTTGGGCGGACGCAGGTCCGGTTGCGAGCCTTATCCACGCAGGGGTGGTTGAAGTCCACCACAATGGTGGATCTGGCCCCACCGCGCGGCAATAGCCCGCAGCGGTCAGTAGTCCTGAATGGACAGATCGCCACGAAGGCAGTGGTTTCCAACGGCCTATCCTAGAGCCGGCGGCTCTGGCCCGCTTCTTGATTGTTCCCTGTGCAGTCGCGTGGAGGACCAGCGGGTGAGAAGCATTTCGTTCGTCCTCTTCCCATCCACAGGAAACGAGGACAGCAGCCATGTCGCTATTCGATCTGGGCTCGCTCACGCCAGAGCAGCGCCATACCGTCATCGCCAGCTTCCTTGGCTGGATGCAGGATGCCTTCGACTTCTTTATCCTGATCTTCGTCGTCGCGCTGCTGGCCGGCTTTGGAGCAGAAGCCAAGGGGATCGCATTCGGCCGGCAGCGCGACGGTTCGCGGTCGAGTTCCCGGCGCTCGCCGACGCCGCCCGATGCCGTCCCATGGAAACCTCAACGTCCGGCAGCAGAGAGATGGCCGATATCGTGCAAACATCGCCTCGCGTCTATGGCGCGGCCGAACTGGCTGCGATCGGTGCCTTTGCCGCGGAACCGCACCATCTTCATTGGCCGAACTATTGTCCTGCAGGGGGCGACATGATCGAACTATCGTTGCACCTCGGAGCCGATGATACTCGTAAAGAGGTATGGCGTGGAGCATCACACATGCACTTGGTAGTCTCGGTTTTCGTTGCGTCTGGGATCAGCGGCGTTCAGGACGCGGCTGCAGCGAATCGACAGGCTTTTTGGTCGTGAAACAGATGCCGCCATTCCCATCGCGGTTGCACCCGGCGCTTCTTCTGACGCTGGGCTTCGCGCTTGTCGTGTTTATCGCAGGGGCCTCGGTATGGCTCGTGACGCAAGCCGATAGGGATTCCGAGCGGGCTGTGCAGACATTCGAAACCAAGGAAAAGCTTGCACGGCTTCAAAGCCTGGTTTGGCAGGCCGAAAGCAACCAGAGAAGTTATTTGCTGACCGGGGATTTGCGCTACCGCCAAGCCTTCCGGGCGGATGCGCAAAATGTGGATGCGGCCCTTACCCAACTTGAGTTCGCATTGGCCGAAAGCTCCGGCCAGGGTGATCGATCTGCACTTGTGGGGCAACTCGACGCGGCCGTAGCCGCTGAACTGTCGAGGCTCGAGCAATCCGCCGCCGAACGGGAGCGGAGCGGTCGCGCGGCGCCAGCGCCGGCAAGCGCTTTGGCCGGATCGCGCGCCGAAGAAATCCGAGAGCTGATCTCGAAATTGATCCAACAACAGCAGCAAGCGCTAAAGGGTGAGCTTGGCGCATCGCGCGGAACCGCCCAACTGCTCCTTATAGCAACGCTGATCAGCGCCTTCCTCATCGTCGTTCTTGCGGCGACCTCGATCAGCATGGTCCGCCGTTCGACCGGGCGGTTGATCGCGGCGCAAAGAGACCTCGAGGAGGCCAACGACACCCTCGAGGAAGCGGTCGCCAGACGAACTACGGAATTGCGCCGGGCGAACGAGGAAATCCAGAATTTTGCCTATGTCGTGAGCCACGATCTGCGCTCTCCGCTGGTCAACATCATGGGCTTTACGAGCGAACTCGAAATCATAAGGAAGGATTTGTTCGGCGCGAGCCCGGGACCGCGCGCCGAGGGGGAAGCGGCGGATTCCGATGAGAGCCTCGGTCGAGATTTTGATGAGGCGCTGAGCTTTATAAAAAGCTCGATTTCGCGCATGGATCGGCTCATCAAGGCTATTCTGAAGCTCACGCGCGAGGGACGCCGGGAACTCCGCCCGGAATGGATCGACATGACCGGCCTGGTTCGATCCATCGCCGAGGGCCTCGGCTATCAGGCGCAGATGAGCCGTGCATCGATTGAGGTCGAGCCGCTGCCGCCGTTCGTCGGCGACCGGCTGGCGGTGGAACAGATTTTCGGCAATCTGTTGGAGAATGCGCTAAAGTATCTGCGAGACGACACGCCGGGACAAATCCGCGTCAGCGGCCACACGGCGGCTTCCGGACTGGTCTACGAAGTCCAGGACAACGGGCGCGGCATCGAGGCCAAGGATCTTGACAGGATATTCGAAATCTTCCGCCGCTCTGGACCACAGGACCGGCCCGGGGAAGGGATTGGACTGACGCATGTGCGAACTCTCGCACACCGTCTCGGCGGGACCATCACCGTCCGTTCCGAACCCGGCCAAGGCAGCACCTTTGTGGTGACCCTGCCCAGCCGGCCCGCAACCGCTTTGCCGGAGAAAAGCCTATGACCGAACATGTAACAATCATCATGGTCGAAGATGACGAGGGTCATGCGCGCCTCATAGAAAAAAATATCAGACGTGCCGGCGTGCGCAACGAGATCGTATCCTTTCCGGACGGCACGAGCGCGATGGCCCATCTCTTCGGCTCCGACGGGTCGGCCAGACATCTCGGCCAGGCGCTTCTCATTCTTCTTGATCTCAACCTGCCTGATATGTCGGGGGTCGAAATCCTCAGACGCCTGAAGGCGAACGAACATCTGAAGCGGGCTCCCGTTGTGATCCTGACGACCACCGACGACCAGCATGAGATCCAGCGCTGCTACGACCTCGGCTGCAACGTCTACATCACCAAGCCGGTGGACTATGAGAGTTTCGCCCATTCGATCCGGCAGTTGGGCCTGTTCTTCTCCGTCATCCAGATACCCGAGACTGCTTGATGGCGCCCGACTCGGTAAGCCTTCTTTACATCGACGATGACCTGGCGCTTGCCAGTCTCGTCCGCAAGCAGCTCGATCGGCAGGGCTATAGCGTGGACACCGCAGGCAGCGGCGAGGAGGGATTGGCCCACCTGCGGGCCCGCAGCTACGACGTCGTGGCGCTCGATCACTATATGCCCGGCCAGGACGGGCTTGAGACGCTTGCGGCCGTCCGGGCGGAGCCGAACCCGCCGCCGGTCGTCTATGTCACCGGAAGCGAGGAAGGCCGCGTCGCGATTGCCGCGCTGAAGGCCGGAGCGGCCGATTATGTCATCAAGGACGTGGGCACGGATTTCCTTCCTTTGCTTCAGGCGGCGATCGAGGGGGCCTTGGCGGAAGCGAAATTGCGGCGCGAAAAGGAAGCCGCGGAAGCCGAAGTGCGCGCTGCCCGCGATCGCTTCGAAGCGCTCGCGGCCGAGAGGGCGATGCTGCTGCGCGAGGTCAACCACCGCGTCGGCAACAGCCTGCAACTCGTCTGTTCACTCCTTCACATGCAGCGTTCTTCGGGTGCCGACGCGCAGACAGCCGCCGCCCTTGCCTCCGCCCATGGCCGGGTGCTGGCGGTGGCGCAGATTCACCGGCGGCTTTACACGTCCGACGATGTACGCTCGGTGGCGCTGGATCATTATCTCCATGCCTTGGTGACCGACATCGAGGCGTCATCGACCGATACCGCCAGTCGATGGCTTTCGCTCACCGCCGATCCGGTGGCGATCGACCCAGACCGCGCCGTGGCGGTCGGTGTCATCGTGACCGAGCTTGTCATCAACGCTATGAAGTACGCTTATTGCGGAGGGAGCGGTCCCGTCCGTGTACTTCTCCGGAAGGATGCCAACGGCGATATCCGGCTTTGCGTAGAGGATGACGGGGTGGGCTCTGCGCCTCCGGCACCCGGTTCGACGGGAATTGGCCGCCTCATTATTGAGGCCATGGCCGAAAAGCTCAAAGCATCTTTGACGCGTGACACCGCCCATAGCGGCACCCGCATGATGCTGGATTTTCCCTCCGGAGACAGTGGGGCCGCGCCTGCTGGGCGTCGGTAGCGTCGTCACGACTACCTGGCGCAGGCGCAAACGGCCTGAAGCGCCAGCTCCGAACAACACTCCCACCAACAGGAGCAAGGATCATGCAGCGCACGAACTTCCATTGTTCTGACCTCGCTTGCGATCCGCTGATCGCCCGCCTGCCCCGTGGAATGAGCGCGCAACCAGGCGCTGGCGACAGCTACCGCTGATCGGCGCCACTTAAGTGCGGCGCCGACCTGCGATTGTAATAGTGCCGACACAAGCTCGCAAAGCGACGGGACCGCTATCGCCTGATATCAATGCACCGGGAGTTGATTGCCTGTTCCCGAGCGCATCAGGAACACAAAGGGTATGAGCCCTGCAAAGATCATCGCCAGCAGCAGGAAATTGTAGAGGAACGAAAGCGTCAGCCCCTGTTGGGCGACGTTTTGCGCGATAAGGCCTGCGCCTGATGCAACGCCTGCAGCTTGCTCGATCCCGCCGCCACAAACTGTTGCTGCAGCCCGGCGATTGCCTGCCGATAGGCGGGATTGCCTGAAGTCACGTGCTCTACAAGCGTGACGTTGTGCGCCTGCAGATGGCGTTGCAGCATGGTGGTAAGGAAGGAAATGCCGACGCTGCCCCCGATATTGCGCGAGACATTGATGAGCGCCGAGGCATTGTTGCTCTTCTCCGGCGGCAGGTCGACGTAGGCCAGCGTCGTGATCGGGATGAAGAGAAAGCCAAGCCCTATCGCTTGAACGAGCCGCGCCTGGGCGATCGTCCAGTAGTCGACGGCGAGCGAGAAACCCGACATGTGATAGAGCGACCAGGACGCGACAGCGAGTCCGAACGCAATCATCAGCCGCGCATCGACCCTACCACTCAGCCGCCCCACCAGCGGCATGACAAGCATCAGCGCGAAGCCTCCGGGCGAGATCACGAGGCCCGCCTCCATGGCCGTATAGCCCAGCAGCTGCTGCGTAAATTCCGGCAGGAGCGCCGTGCTGCCGAGCAGCACGAAGCCGAGCATGAACATGAGCAGGTTCGCTAGCGCGAAGTTGCGGTTGGCAAACAGCCGCAGATCGACGATCGGCTGGCTGGTCTTGAGCTCCCATGCGACGAACGAAATCAGCGCAACGGCGGAAAGTAGAGCGGCGGCAACGATGAAATGCGATGCAAACCAATCATCCTGCTGACCACGGTCGAGGACGACCTGCAGGAGACTGAAGCCCAGCGCCAACAGTCCGAAGCCGATATAGTCGATCCTGATACCACCGGCCTTCAGTTGCAGCCGCTGCGCCACCAGATGCGGCGGATCCTGAACGAGGCGACTGATGAGCAATGCCAAGCCAACGCTGATCGGCACGTTGATCAAGAACACCCAACGCCAATCGACATTGTCGGTGATCCAGCCGCCGAGGGTAGGCCCTACGGCCGGCGCCACCACAACGGCCATGCCGTAAAAGGCAAAGGCCATACCCCGCTGTGCCGGCGAGAAGCTGTCGGCAAGAATGGCTTGCGAAACAGGCTGCAGCCCTCCGCCGATCAGACCTTGCAGCGCTCGGGCCAGAATGAGGATCGCCAGCGTCGGCGCAACGCCGCAAAGGAACGAGCTTGCGCCAAAGCCGATGATGCAGCCGACGTAATAGCGCTTGCGGCCGAGCACGGTCGCAAGCCAACCGCTCATCGGCAGCACGATCGCATTAGTGGCAAGATAGGAGGTCAGGATCCAGGTCGCCTCGTCGGAACTGGCGCCAAGTTCGCCGGCAATGTTTTGCAGGGCGACGTTGGCGATCGAGAGATCGAGCACTTCCATGAAGGCGGCAAGCGCAACAACAGGCGCAAGGACAAACGAGGCTTGGGGAACGGTCGCAGGCGGCGAGCCGGGGGCGTCGGTGATGCTCATGAACGGACCGTCGCATCGCGGGTGGGCGAAGCGGGCCCGAAATATACCGTCGCTTCAACCGAAAGCCCCGGCCCGAGAACCATCGCAGAACCTAGAGGGTCATCGATAATGATCTTCACCGGCACCCGCTGCACGATCTTCACGTAGTTGCCGGTGGCATTTTCCGGCGGCAGAAGTGAAAACGCCGCGCCACTGCCGCGTTGGATGCTGTCGACATGCCCGTGGAGCACCGTGCCCGGATAGGCATCGATGCTGATGTCGACCTGTTGGCCTGGCCGCATCCGGCTAAGCTGTGTCTCCTTGAAGTTCGCCACCACCCAGGGACGGTCCACGACGAGGGACGTCAGAGCCTGGCCCGGTTCGACGGCATTGCCAGGGTGAACGGACCGGTTGGTGACAAAGCCCTCACCCGGGGCATGTATCTCGGTGTAGGACAAGTTGATCTCTGCCGCTCGCACGGCGGCCTCGGCGGAGGCTACTTTGGCTACGGCAGCCCCCAGCTCTCCCTGTTTTTCGGCGATCTGCTCAGCAGCGGTATCGGCGGCTTCGAGCTGTGCCTTTGCCTCAGCGAGCTGTGCTTGGGCGACCACGATGGCCTGCTGATCGGCTTTCAGGCCGGCTTCCGCGCTTTTGAGGGCTGCGGTCGCCTGGTCGAGTTGCTCTTGAGTGGCAAATGTAGCGGCCGCAAGCTTGTTGTAGCGTGAGACTTCAGCCTGATCGTAGTCGACCTGGGCCTGATCGGCGGCTGCCTTATCTTCCGCCTCCTTCACCGCGGCTTCGCTGAGCGCAACCTGTGCCTTTGCCTGCCGGAGTTGGGCTGCCGTCGTCTTCTGGGTGAGTTCGAGTTGGCGGCGAGCGACTTTCTTATCCGCGCGCGCCGCCTTGGGCCTGCGCCAAGGCGGATTCGTAGTCGCCTGGATCAAGCTCGACCAGGAGATCGCCGGATGCGACCTTCTGGTTGTCGTCGATGTGGATCGTACGGACCGTTCCGGCAATCCGTGGAGCGATCTGAACGACATTTGCTTCGATGAAGGCGTCGTCGGTTGTCTCCTGGTTTCGCGTCAAGAACCAGTATCCGGCCCCAGCAGCGAGCAGGCAGGCGATCACCGCGCCGGCCATAACGCGATACATCAATTGGCGCCGCGCTGGTCCGAGGTCCGGGACCTGGGGCTCCTGACGTTTCTCTACGTTCTCGTCGGTTACCACCGATTTTCCTTTCGACGCATTTGGAAGCAACTGAAACCCTGATCTCCGTCCCGAAAAGTTCAGCTTGCCATGCAAGCGCTAGCGGGATCGGCTTGCGGGAGATCTGCCTTCGAGGAAAGGATCTGGTTGCGCGTCATAAAACGGGACTTCCTCTACCTCCCACGCGCGCTCGACGTGATTTACGTGAACATGGCGGCCGTGATGTCCATTGAGCACCTGGATTGCCGTGTTTTCCTGAGCGAGATTTCTCGTCTGCACCCACAGCAGCAGTCCGCCTTTGGCGAGTTGGGCTGCGATTGACTCCCTGTGGTGCCGGGCGATCGTGTGGGCAAGCAATCCACCAATGCCTGCGCCGGCGGCGCCGGCGAGCAGAAGCGAGGCGAACGCCAAGGCAAGCGATCCGCCTGAGGCCATGATCGCAGCAAATCCGCCAATGCTCGCGACGTATATCGGAACGCCCACAGCCGCGGCTTCAAACTCGGTCCGAGAATCGGAGGAGATGAATAGGCCGAGACGTGTCCTTCTCGTCTGGCAGCACTCCGACCACCTCGGGGGAGCCATACGCGCCCCATGTATCAGCTGAAGTTTTGCCGTCGGTTTGGAACTCTGACTTCTTCCCATCGTATCTGGTACGCATGAATCGGACCTCCTCTCGTCGCATGTCCACTGAACTCGCCTTGTTGATTGGACCATCCGTATGAGACAAACAGATGGGATCAAACCGGCTCCTATAGGCATGGAGGCAAACCGCGGGCCATCTGGTAACTCATTGATTTTGCTGCAAATTATAACTTTTGCTGACGAAATGCAGGGAGGAGATGAACCACTCATGGTGAAAACCACCAAACGGCTGGTGGGCAGCAGCGGCAACAATTGAATGCTTCATGGCGGCACGAGGAGGCGCGAGACGAGCCGCCGCCCACCACGGCCATGCTGCTCCCCGGGAATTGGAAAAAGAGGAAAGGACCTGACTCTCCGGCCAAGACGCGCCGGTTTGTGGACCTTTCCTCACTGCCACGCGTAATTGGGCTAACCTTGGCCGACTACATCAGGAGAAATTCGCGCGGTAAGCTTCTGCGCTTCGGCGATGTCCCCGTCGCTCATGGTTTTAATCAATTCGTCCCGCAGATGCTGCGCCTCATAGTTTCCTTCTCTGGCGGCGATCTCGTACCAGACATATGCCCAGATCGGATCCTTCTCGACGCCCCAGCCATGGGCGTAGAGCTGACCGAGATCTTGCTGCGCCTCGGAATTGCCGGCATGCGCGGCCTGCTCCAGCCACTTATGCGCCTGCGCGAAGTCCTGCAGCGTCTCCGTTCCGTTGAAGTAGATTTCGCCGAGCCGGACTTCGGCCGCGGTCCAGTCTGCTTCAGCAGATTTGTGATACCACTTCAGAGCGGTATCCAGATTCTTTGGCACGCCGAGGCCGCTCTCATACATGTCGCCCAGCCAGAAGGCGGCTTCCGGATTGTTACCTTCAGCGAAAGGCGTGAGTATCTGTAGTGCCGTTTCGTATTCACCCGCCGTCAACGCGGCGACACCGCCAGCGACCGAGTCGTCTTGTGGGTTAACCTGCGCCTCGATAATGCGTCCGACCTCGCCCTCGAGTTCAACAAAGCTCGATTGTTGCTGGTCCGAAGCGGGTTCCGTGGCTAGATCTTCCACGCGGTTGCGTAACGCCAGGACCGGGGCGGACTGCGCTTTCGCGACGTCATCAACCGCTTGATCCATATTGTTCAGTGCCAGCCCAAGCTCTTCGGCGGTCTGCTCCCTATCGTGCAACGTAAACCGGGCAATCTCTGCATAGGACAGATGCAGTTTGGCCTCTATCATGTCTGATTGCAGTTTGGACTTTGCGCCGGCGCGCAGCAATTCGGCTTCGACATATGCAGCGCTCCGCTTCGAAATGGCCTCGGCTTTCCGCCAAAGCTCGTCCAGGCGCGACGACACGTCCCCGGAGTTTTTTTCAATGTCCGCTTTTAGCGACTGGGCATCTTTCGAAAGGGCTTGCGCCGCGCTGCGCGTCTCATTGTTCCCGTCCTTGGCCACGCGTTCGAGATAGAGGATGGCGTGATCGAGTTTGGCAGTCGCTGCATCGTAGACGCCGGCCGTGTAATCCTGCGTGGCCTGCAAAAGCGACTGGTGCGCTTCAACCAACGGCCTCTGGTATGCAGCAGTCAGGTAGGCAACATTGTCTTCCGCCGCTTTCAGGGCGGCATCGACTGCAAGGATGTCCCTGCGCTGGAGCTCTTCCCGCGCCTCGGTGATGAGGCGGCGGGTCGCGCCCAGCGGAATCTTAGTCTCCGTGAGGGACCGGTCGGCCGGAAACGCAGATTGTGCCAGGTCCAGAAGACCGAGAGCCTTGCCGAGTTCCTGGTCGGCCGCGTCGAAGTTTCTGCTTTCAAGGTTTCGCCGCGCCAGGGTGATGTGGCGCAACGCGTTAGAGGCGGTCGACGACATTGCCGCCCCGGACAGAGCCGCAATCTCGGCTGGATGTTCTCGGAGCTGCGCAGCGGCCGCTGGGCTCGCCATTGCCGCAGGCACTGCCAGAATTGCCAGAGCAAACGCCGATGAAAAGGCTGCAGCTGATTTCGGCTTGTTGCGTTGCATCGTATATTTCTCCTCAAGTTCGACCAACAATGAATCTCGTCGGAGACTCGACGCAGTACGAGCAAGCCGCACGCCAAAGAGAAAATTAAGTTTTATCAAACCCATACGCGGCCTGACTGCTGGCCGCGTTATTGGCATTGGTTCAAATCCACCGTACCCCAATGCAGATCCACCGCAGACCGGACGATAGCCCTCCCGAATCCGAGCGCATTTGGACGAGGACGGCGACGCCACGCCTCACCATCATTCAGCTCTTCGGCTTTCGGGCACGAACGCGGTAGGCTGTGGAGCTTGGCCATGCGTCGCCGGCTTTATGAGTGGCCGGCCGCCTTCGATTTGGCGCCGCTCAAGCTGATATCCAGCCGAGCGACCATCGTTAAAAGAACTCTGAATCAGTTTTCGACCTCCACCTCCAATGCGTCCGCCCGGAGGACATCGACGCTGGTCCCGTCCGCAGTGCGATGGAAATGCAGGTCGGCAACTCCTCGGCCGACACGGAGTCCAGAAAACTCCATGTGTTCAACGAAGCTGGGCAGGCGTGGCCGCTTGATCCGCAGCCGGCCGGCGAAGGCGTCCGGCTCCAGTCCGAGGCAAGTGGTGACGAGAAACGGCACAGCTCCTGCTGCCCAGGCTTGGGGGTGGCATGCCACCGGGTAGTGGACCGGTACCCCGAAATCCTCTCGTCGAAAACCCGCGAAAACCTCTGGAAGCCGGTGGTAACGAAACTGCATGGCGGCCTCCACGATTCCCGTAAAGATGCCTTCCGCTGCTGCGTCTGCCCCGTAACGCCGGCAGCCTGCCGCGACCAGCGCGTTGTCGTGCGGCCACACGGTCCCCAGGTGGTAACCAACAGGGTTGTAACGCCGCTCGTTTGCCGACAGGGTGCGCACTCCCCAACCGCTGAACATATCGTCGGCCATAAGCCGGGCCGCCGTTCGCTGCCCTTTGTCCAAGTCGGCTATGCCGGTCCAGAGCGCATGCCCGGGATTGGAGGATACGACATCGACCGAGTGGCCATGTTGTTCCAGCGCGAGGACATAGGTATCCTGGTCCTCCCACCAGAAATCGCGATTGAAGCGCGCGCGAAGCGACTCGGCCTCGTCACGGAGCTTTTCTGCGCGCGCGAATTCTCCGATACGTTCATAGAGATCAGCTATCCCGCGCTTGGCCGCAAAGACGTAGCCCTGCACCTCAACCAGGGCGATGGGCGCCACGGCAAGCGTCCCGTCTGCCCGCACAATGGCATCGCCCGAGTCTTTCCATCCCTGATTGATCAGACCTTTCTCGGACGTGCTCTCGTAGTCCAGGTAGCCATCTCGGTTCCTGTCGCCAATCTGCGCGATCCACGCCAGAGCACGCTCTGCCGACGCGCGCAGCTCATGAAACAGTTTAAGGTCTCCCGTCCAGGCTGCATGGCGCTCCAAAAGCAGAAGGAAGAGTGGAGTCGCGTCAACCGTGCCGTAAAACGGAGTGTGGGGAATCTCTCCGGCCCCTGCCAGTTCACCCACGCGAAGCTCGTGGAGAATTTTGCCAGGCTGCTCATCGCGCCAGTCGTCGACACGTTGCCCTTGATATCGGGCGAGGAGGCGTAATGTTTGCTCAGCCAACTCCGGCTGGAAGGCGAGCATTTCGAGTGCCACGATCAAGCTGTCGCGCCCGAACAACGCTGCATACCAGGGCACGCCAGCGCAGAAATACTGGGATGTCCCCAGTTGCGATCGCAACATGCCGATATCTCGCAGAGAGCGCTCGATGATGCTGTTGAGCAACAGGCTGTCGCTGTGTAATTTGGGATGTTGTCCCAGCCATTGCTCGGACTCGTTCTGGGTGTTGCGGACGAGATCGTGAAAGTTGACTAACGGCTGCGGGTCCGGGTCAGCTTGGGTGTCCTCGGCACGTTCGCCAATCTCTATAGCAACGGCGAGGGTCTGGATTTGCCCGGGTGCGACTCCTATCCGAAAGTGCGCGGCTGTCCCTTCGGTCCTATAGGGCGCCGGTGAAAAAGCGATGGTAACGGTTCGCCGCAATTGGTCGGCGCCGTGATATGCAAATATGAGCTTACCGTTACTCCAGGCAGGTGGTTCAGGCTTGCCGAGAGTCTCCTGCAGCAACTCACGAACGGTAAATACATCTTCAAAGCCGGCACCAAAGCGCAAGGTCACAGGAAACGTATAGGCATGCTGCCCAAACGTGCGAAACGTCAGGGTCTCCCTCAACGTCGTTTTCTCGGCATCAAGCAGGCGCTCCCAGCGGATGCCCAGCTGCTCTTTGGGCATCAACTGCCCTGGACCAAGATGGAGGTCGGGATTGGTCAGCTCAAAGAGCGCCATGTAGCCCTTTTCGGCAGTCGAGGCGAGCACGATCGGAGCAAGTCCTGTCAGCAGGAGCTGATAGCCGTTGAGAAAACGACAGTCGTGAAAGTAGAGCCCAAAGCCATGCTCGTCATCGAGCGGCACCTGTCCGTTGGGCGCCATAAGGAAGAACATATTGACGTTCTTGACGGTCACGGCATCTGCGATGCTGGCGATTATGGCCGGCTGCCCTCGGGTCAGCACGCGCTGCTTGCGTTCGTGCTGCGCCTGTGGCGTTTGTCGAGCCTGCTTCTGTGCCTGAGTGGATTCCCCGGGGGATCGCTGGGCCGGCGCAGCGGCGGCCCTTTTGTCGACCTTGAGCCGTCTGGCTTTTCTGTTTCGCGGTGAGTTCGGCATCCGACCTCCGGAAATGCGGCGCGCTCGGAATGAGGCACGCTCCATATAATGCACAATGCGCGACGTTGGGCTTCTGTTCGTGCGTTCAGTCATCTTAGCGGTCATCGATCTCGGTCGATCTCCTGACGGCACCCGCAACTGGACGAAGCAAGCCCCAGGCCACGTTCAACGATTGCCCTCCCTGAACTTCATGGATCCCGGCAAAGTGGCACGTGAGCCTTGTCGGCCTTTGCAGAAGCGATGCTCAGCTACGCACGTCCGCCTCAGTTGCAGCTGAATGGCGAGCCGGCTCCGGTGGTGGATCACCACCGCCTAGGCGTGAAATCCACCAGCTCCATCGAGAGGGCATGACAAGAGCGCAGAAATCCGACGTGTGCGGCCTGGCACATTGATTGCTTCGAGCCAGATACTGGTTTGCGCATGGTGTCGCGACCGACCTGGAGCGGTTGGCGTATGCCTGGAGCGGAGTCATGAGCTTGGGAGAATGAGCATGCAGCTGGGAGTGATTGGACTTGGACGCATGGGCGCAAACATCGCTCGGCGGCTCGGGCATGCGGGTCACCAGTGCGTAGTCTATGACCAGAATGGCAATATCGTGAGTGATCTTGCCGGCGAAGGCGCGCACCCCGCCGCAAGCCTCGAGGATGTCGTTGCCAAGCTTACAGCGCCGCGCGCCGTCTGGCTGATGCTGCCGGCGGGACATGTAACGGAAGAGACCATCTGGCGGCTTGCCGACTTGATGGCGCCTGGAGACGTCATCATCGACGGCGGAAACACCTTCTACAAGGACGATATCCGCCGTGCTGCGGCGCTCGGGCCCAAGGGCATTCGCTATGTCGATGTCGGCACGTCGGGCGGCGTGTGGGGTCTTGAACGCGGCTATTGCATGATGATCGGCGGTGACAAGGAAGCCGTAGACCATCTCGACCCGATCTTCGCCGCGCTCGCCGCAGGCCTCGGCCATATCACGCGCACGCCGGGACGGGACGGCCGTGACCCGCGCCCGGAGAAAGGCTATCTCCATGCCGGCCCTGTCGGAGCCGGCCATTTCGTCAAAATGGTCCACAACGGCATAGAATACGGCCTGATGCAGGCCTATGCTGAGGGCTTCGACATCCTGAAGAACAAGGCTTCCGAAGCGCTGCCCGCGGACGAGCGCTACACGCTCAATCTCGCCGACATCGCCGAAGTGTGGCGGCGCGGCAGCGTCATCTCCTCCTGGCTGCTTGACCTCAGCGCCATGGCGCTCGCAGAAAACGAGACGCTGTCGAACTTTACGGGCTCGGTCGCCGACTCCGGAGAAGGGCGCTGGACGGTGATGGCGGCCATCGAGGAGGCGGTTCCCGCCGAGGTCTTGTCGGCAGCGCTCTATGCCCGATTCCGCTCGCGCGAGGAGCACACGTTCGGCGAGCGGCTGCTCTCGGCCATGCGCTACAAGTTCGGCGGCCACATACAACGCCCGGCGGGAGGTTGAGCATGGGGCGAGGATCTCTGCCCACCGGTTTCCTGCGCCCCCGGTGATTGATCGCCGCCGGATGCAAATGCATAACCTACCCTAGACGCCAACCTCTGAACGCCGGCCTGTGTGCACAATGTTCGAGAACACAATGCTGGACCCCGCCGGGCCTGTCTCTGCAGCAACGCGCGAGCTGTTATTTGACGCAGTGGGGCTGATGCTGATCGTGGTCATCCCCGTGTTCTTCCTGACCGCGATCGTCGTCTGGCGTTATCGTACAAACAACGCAGGAGCTGCTTACGCGCCCGACTGGGACAGTTCGCGCATGATCGAGATCGGCATTTGGTTCGTGCCGCTGGTTATCGTGATTGCGCTCGGCATGATGGTTTGGAGCCGCACGCACCGGTTCGATCCGTACCGGCCGATCGCCGCCACCCAGCCGCCGCTCACGGTCCAGGCTGTGGCGCTCGACTGGCAATGGCTGTTCATCTACCCACAAGAGAACGTGGCGGCGGTCAACAGGCTGGTCTTCCCCGCCGGGCGGCCGCTCACCATAAAGATCACCTCCGACACAGTGATGAACTCGCTCTCCATTCCCGCGCTCGGCGGCCAGATCTACGCGATGGCGGGCATGGAGACGAAGCTCAACCTCCTGGCGGACCGGCCGGGCACGTTTATGGGACGCAACACTATGTTCAGCGGTGACGGCTTCGCGGCGCAGCAGTTCAGCGCCGAGGCTGTTGACGCGGCGGGCTTCGATGCCTTCCTCGCCGACGCGCGGGCCGGCGGCGAGATGCTCGGCCCTTCATCGTTCGAGGCTCTGGCGCGACCCACAATCGCCGGTCCCGTCCGGCTGTTCTCCGGCGTCGAGCCGGACTTGTTTCACAGCATAGTACAATCCCACGGCTCAATGCCGCAGGTGGAGAACGGCAGCAGCAGTGTAGCCGGACCAGCGGCCGCGCATTCGGTGCACTGCCAATGAACAGCAGCTTCATCTTAGGCAAGCTCACCTTCGATGCACTGCCCTTCTACAGTGTGATCGCGGCGAGCGGCGCCGCCGTCATCGTGCTCGGCGGGCTCTCCGTCGTCGCCCTTATCACCTGGCTGGAGGCTTGGGGCACGCTCTGGCGCAACTGGCTGACCACCACCGACCACAAGAAGATCGGCATCATGTATGTGGTGCTGGCGCTGGTAATGCTGCTGCGCGGCTTCGTTGACGCGCTGATGATGCGCGCCCAGCAGGCGATCGCCATGAACGATCCAGGCTACCTGACGCCCGACCACTTCCAACAGATCTTCTCCTCGCACGGCACGATCATGGTCTTCTTCATGGGCATGCCGTTCCTGTTCGGGCTGATGAACTACGTCGTGCCGCTTCAACTGGGTGCGCGCGACGTCGCCTTCCCGCTGCTCAATGCAATCAGTTTCTGGCTGACGGCGGCCGGCGCCGCGCTGGTGATGGTCTCGCTGGTGATCGGCGTGTTCTCCACCGGCGGCTGGACGGGCTATCCGCCCTATACGGAGCTCAGCTACAGCCCAACCGTCGGCGTCGACTACTGGATCATGGCGCTACTGATCAGCGGCGTCGGCACGACGCTCAGCGGCATCAACTTTGTCGTCACCATCTACAAGCTTCGCGCGCCTGGCATGAAGCTGATGCACATGCCGCTGTTTTGCTGGACCGCGCTTTGCGCCAACCTGCTCGTCATCTTCGCCGTACCGGGGCTGACCGTGGCCGGCGGGCTGCTCGCCCTCGACCGCTATCTCGGGATGCACTTCTTCACCAATGACGGCGGCGGCAACGTCATGAACTACGCCAACATCTTCTGGATCTTCGGCCACCCGGAGGTCTACATCCTGATCCTGCCGGCCTTCGGCATCTTCTCCTCCGTTATCCCGACCTTCAGCCAGAAGCGGTTGTTCGGCTACACCGTGCTGGTCTATGCGACGATGTGCATCGCGGTGCTGTCCTTCACAGTCTGGCTGCACCACTTCTTCACCATGGGCGCCGACGCCAACGTCAACGCCTTCTTCGGTGTGATGACCATGATCATCGCTGTGCCAACGGGAGTGAAGGTTTATGACTGGATCCTGACCATGTTCCGCGGCCGCCTGCTTTTCGACACGCCCATGCTGTGGTCGCTCGCGTTCATCGTCACCTTCGTCATCGGCGGCATGACCGGCGTGATCCTCGCCATCCCGCCACTCGACTACGTGTTCCATAACACGCTCTTCCTTGTCGCCCACTTTCACAACATGCTGATCCCCGGCATGCTGTTCGGCCTGTTCGCCGGCTATGCCTACTGGTTCCCAAAGGCGACAGGCTTCCGGCTCGACGAAAAATGGGGGCGGCGCGCCTTCTTCTTCTGGGTGGCTGGCTTCTATCTCGCCTTCATGCCGCTGTACGTGCTCGGCTTTCTCGGCATGTCCCGCCGAATGGCCTATTACGACCAGCCTGGTTGGCAAATCTACCTGATCGTGGCCGCCTTTGGCGCCTTCCTGGTGCTGTGCGGCATCATCAGCCAGATCGTCCAGCTCACCGTGAGCATCCGTGACCGAGCCTGCACGACGGACTTCGCCGGCGATCCGTGGAACGCACCCACGCTCGAATGGGCAACCTCCTCGCCACCGCCCGAGTACAACTTCGCCGTACAGCCCGAGGTCCACTCGCTGGATGCCTTCCGCGCCGCCAAGGAGGCAGGATGCCCCTATCCATGGCCGGAGCGCTACGAGCCAATCGAGATGCCGCGCAACAGCATGACCGGGATCGCGCTCGGCGCCGTATCGTTCGTGCTTGGCTTTGCGGTGGTGTGGCACATCTGGTGGCTCGCCGCTCTCGGCCTGTTGGGTGTCGTCGGGACGGTCATCGCCCGCAGTTTCGCAACCGATACCACACGTATAATCTCGGCGGAGGACGTGGCCGCAACGGAGACGCGCTGGAAGACGGCCGTGCTCGCCGCAAGAGGCGCAAGCGCATGAGCGACGCGACGAGCCGGCATCCCGGCATCAACCTTTCCCATGCCAGGCGAGAGGACGAGCGTCACGCCGAAGTGACCGTCTTCGGCTTCTGGGTGTATCTGATGAGCGACGCGATCATCTTCGCGCTGCTCTTCGCCACCTATGCCGCGATGGTCGGCCGCACGGCCGGCGGCCCGTCCGGCCCAGAGCTGTTCGACATCGCCAATGCCTTCGTCGAGACGATGGTGCTCCTCACCAGCAGCTTCACCTTCGGCCTTGCAGCGGTGTCGCTGAAGGAAGGGCGCGTCGGCGCGAGCCAGCTCTGGCTTGGTGTCACGTTCATCCTCGGTCTCGCCTTTCTCGGTCTCGAGCTGCGCGAATTCGCCGGCCTCGCTGCGCAGAATGCGACGCCGCAGACAAGCGGCTTCCTGTCGTCGTTCTTCGTGCTTTTGTCGACGCACGGGCTGCACGTGCTAGCCGGCTGCATCTGGATCGTCGTCATGATGGTGCAGATCGTCATCTTCGGCCTGTCGCGGCAGGTCCGCTCACGGCTAATGCGGCTCAGCCTGTTCTGGCACTTCCTCGATCTTATCTGGATCGTGATCTTCACGATCGTCTATCTGCCGGCGGTGGCGTCATGAGCGGCCCCTGGGAAGGCGAAGCCGGCGGTCATCAGGTGCCGCAGCCCGCCGCAGAGGCGCGGCAGGAACTGCGCTCCTACATCATTGGCTTTGTGCTGGCGCTGCTCTTGACCGCACTGGCCTTCGGCCTCGCCGCCTTTAAGCTGCTGACCGGCCCGACGTTCATGATGGCGATCGGCATTCTGGCGCTGGTGCAGGTCGCAGTGCATTTCCGCTTCTTCCTGCATATAGACCTGTCGCGGCAAAAACGGGAGGATCTGCAGCTGATCCTTTTTTCCAGCCTGCTGATCCTGATTATGGTCGCCGGCAGTCTCTGGATCCTGGCCAACCTCGACAGCCGCATGATGGGCTGAAGCACACGGCCCGATCTCTTGCGTCTTCGTCTCTGCACCAGTTCTGAGGATGCGCGCCTTCCGTGTCTTCTCCTACTGATCCGCTACGCCCAGTGCTGGGTCGGCCCGAACCGGCGGCGACACCAATCGAGCCCTGTGGCGCTCCGTTCAAGCCGACACGCAAACCGGAGAAGGAAATGACGCGGCGCCTACAAGGTCGGGCGGCCGGCATCTCCCTCTGGGAGGCCAAGACCATGCCGCTCGACAACCAGCTCGGCGGCATTATCTACTTCCTCCCTAGCGTGCTCGGGCTGCTCGTGGCGGTGATCCATCGCAAGAGCGGTGCCTGAACCCGGAAGGCAGTGTCCGCGTCCGCGGTCGTCGCCTCCCTCGCAACCATCAGAAGGACCTCCATCATGCCCGCCTCGGTCCAAGCGGCAACGCAGTTTTATCAGGATGCAGTCCGGCATAGCGTGAGGCGGGCGTCGCTGCACTACCTCGTGCAGGCCCGCGCTCATGGTCATCACCGGAATGCTCGCCATCCTCTTCCGGTGATCTCACCTAAGGCGCGTGTAGTGGCCTGGAAGCATTCCAGGCATTGCTGACAGAACTGGAGACCAGGATGTCTTTGCAGGGCAAGGTTGCAATCGTTACCGGCGGAAACAGCGGCATCGGCAAGGCCATTTCGCTCGGCCTTGCGGCGGCCGGCGCGAACGTCGTGATCGACTATATCGCGCATCCGGAGGCGACCGATGAGGTCGAACGGCAGATCGCCGCGCTGGGCGGAACCGCCATCGGCGTCGAGGCCGACGTCAGCCGCGTCGAGGACTTGCAGCGCCTTGTGGACGCCGCCGTCGCGCGCTTCCGCCGCGTCGACATCATGGTCAACAATGCTGGCGTCGAGACCCGCACTTCGGTCCTGGAAACGACCGAAGCGCAGTACGACAAGGTGCTGTCGATCAATCTCAAGAGCGCCTTCTTCGGCACCCAGATCGCCGCCAGGCAGATGATCAAGCAGGGCGGACCGGGACGGATCATTAACATCACCTCCGTCCACGAGGACTGGCCGATGCCCGGTAACACCCCCTACTGCCTTTCGAAGGGGGGCATGCGCATGCTGACCCGGACCGCCGGCGTCGAGCTGGCGCAGTACGGCATTCTGGTGGTGGGCGTCGGCCCAGGCGCGGTCGAGACGCCGATCAATACGGCTACCATGAACAACCCGGCGCAGCTACAGAAGCTCAACGCAGCAATTCCCATTGGCCGCATGGCCGACCCGGCCGAGATCGCCAACGTCGTTGTCTTCCTCGCCGGCGACGGCGCCAGCTATCTCACCGCCACGACTATCTTCGCCGACGGCGGCATCATGCAGAGTAGCGTCGGGCTGTAGCGCCATGCCGGACGCCCGTTACGACGTCATCATCATAGGCAGCGGGGCTGGCGGCGGCACGCTGGCCCATCGCCTCGCTCCATCGGGAAAGAAGATCCTTATCCTGGAGCGTGGCGACTGGCTGACGCGCGAAGCGCTCAACTGGAACGTCGACGCAGTCTTCCGCGACAATCGCTACATCTCGCCCGACACTTGGTATCTGCCGAGCGGCGTCTCGTTCCAGCCGCAGGTGCACTACTTCGTCGGCGGCGCCACAAAACTGTTCGGCGCCGCGCTCTATCGACTTCGCAAGGAGGATTTCGGCGAGATCCGTCACTATGACGGCGTCTCGCCCGCATGGCCGATCACCTATGACGAGCTCGAACCGTACTACACGCAGGCGGAGAGTCTCTATCAGATTCACGGCCGGCATGGCCTCGACCCGACCGAGCCTTTTTCGAGCGGCGCCTATCCCGCGCCCCCGGTCTCGCACGAGCCTCGAATCGCGAAGCTGGCGGACGACCTGGCGGCGGCGGGGTACCATCCCTTCCCCGCACCCGCAGGTGTCATGCTGGACGAGGCGAACATGGCCTACAGCAGATGCATCCGCTGTCAGACATGCGACGGCTTCCCCTGTCTCGTGCATGCAAAGAGCGACGCCGAAGTGATCGCCGTCCGGCCGGCGCTGGAGCATGCCGGCGTGACCCTGCTGCGCAACGCCTATGTGTCGCGGCTCGAGACCGATCCGGCCGGTCGCACGGTGACCGGCGTGATTGCCGAGGTCAACGGCGTTACGACGCAGTTTTGCGCCGACATCATCGTTACGTCCTGCGGCGCCGCCAACTCCGCCGCGCTGCTGCTGCGCTCCGCCACCGACAAGCATCCTGCGGGTCTCGCCAACGGATCCGGCCAGGTGGGACGCAACTACATGTTCCACAACAGCCAGGCGGTGCTGGCGCTCTCCGCAGTGCCCAACGACACCATGTTCCAGAAGACGCTAGCGCTGAACGACTTCTATCTCGGGAGCGAAGACTTTCCGTTCCCGATGGGCAACATTCAGATGATCGGCAAGACGCTTCCCGGCATGTATCGCGCCGAGAAGCCGCTGCTCACCGCACTGGCACCCGAGCTTGCGCTCGAAGAAGTGTCGCGCCACGCGATCGACTTCTGGTTGACGACGGAGGACCTGCCCGACCCGGATAATCGCGTCACCGTCGACGCGCAGGGACGCATCACCCTCAGCTATACGCCAAACAACCAAGTGCCGAAGCGCAAACTTTACGAGAAGCTGCGCGACATGCTGGCCCGGATCGGCGTGGCGCACCACCGTCTGGTGCCTCGCAGCATCTACATGGAAAGCGACATCGAGCTGGCGGGCTGCGCGCACCAGGCGGGAACCTGCCGCTTCGGCGACGACCCCGCGGCATCGGTGCTCGACCGCAACTGCAAGGCGCATGAACTCGACAATCTCTACGTCGTCGACACGAGCTTCTTCGTCAGCATCGGCGCGGTGAACCCGTCGCTGACAGCGATCGCCAATGCGCTTCGCGTCGGCGACCACCTGCTGCAGCGGCTGGGGTGAGCGACCGATGCAGCGATCCGCGACGACATTCGAGGTCGGGCTGCTCTACGCTGCGGGCATCGTGCAGGGGCTGGCGCTCGTCACCTTTCCGGCGGCGAGCACGGTGTTCACCAGCGCCGACGGCTTCGGGCTTTCCAGCACGCAGTACGGCGCGATGTTCATTCCGCAGGTCGTCATGGCGATTCTCGCCTCGGCCCTCGGGCCTCGCCTTTCCAGACGTTTCGGCCTGCGCGGCGTACTGATCCTGGGGCTTGTCGGCGATTTGATCGCCATGCTCCTGCTTTCGGCGAGTGCGGTAGCGACGGCCAGCTCTTACGGATTTCTGCTGCTCTGCGTCGCCACCGGCGCCCTCGGCCTCGGTTTCGGCGCGTCAGTCATGGCGCTGAATACACTGGTGGAAGGCTTCTTTCCGCAGCGGGCGGACTCTGCGGTGCTGACGCTGAACGCGCTGCTCGGCCTCGGCACGGCGCTTGCTCCACTGCTCGTGTCGCTGTTCACGATGTTGGGCGCTTGGTGGGCCCTGCCGGTGGCGACAAGCGTCCTCCTGGCATTGTTGCTGATCGGAGCGATGCACGCGCGTCTCACCCTCGCCAGCGTCACGGTAAAATCAAAGAACAGGATGCCGCCGCGCTTCTGGCTCTATGCCGGCGCGGTGCTGCTCTACGGCATTGCCGAGACCCTCGCCGGCAATTGGGCGTCGCTCTACCTTTCGGTCGAACGCCACGTGCCTGCCGCATACGCCGCGCTGGCGCTCACCGCCTTCTGGATCGCGGTGACGCTCGGCCGCGTCGCCTTCGCGCTGCTGGCTCGCATGATCTCCGCCCGGTACATCTATGTCGCTCTGCCGATCGTCCTGGCGGTGGCGTTCCAGCTCGTCGCCTGGTCGGATGGCGCAGCCGCGGGCATCGCGGCGTTCGCTGCGGTCGGTCTCGGGTGCTCGGCCTTCCTGCCGCTCTGCATCAGCTTTGCGGGCAGAGAGTTTCCGGACCAGGCGGCGAGCATGTCCGGTGAGCTGATCGCCTTCTACCAGATCGGCTACGGCATCGCGGCATTCGGCGCCGGCGCGCTGTTCGACATTTATGCGCTCGCCTATTCCGCCGTGTTCTCTGCCTGTAGCCTGGTCGCCGTGGCGCTTGCCGGCATCGCCCTTCTGGTGGTCCGGACGCCGGTCGACCGTCCGGCGTGATACGGGTGCCCAGCGCGGAGATGCGACAGATCGCCGGAAGTCAGCCTTTGCAGCAATTCGTTCCAACTGCGCGATTGCGCAACTTCGGACATTCAGCCCCCCTACCGCGACGGCAGGTGTGATCCCGGGTAAAGCCTTTGGCGCATCGTTTCACGTCGAGAGGTGAGCGCATCAGCCTAGCGATTGGACGCTGTTGGGAGACTTCCGTCGCTCACACGTCGAAACGCTGAAGGCGGGGAACTCCGCAAACTAGATCGCAAAATAGTCTGCGCTGCCCTGCTAAGTTCTTGAAAAGATGGCGCGCCCGAAAGGATTCGAACCTCTGACCCCCAGATTCGTAGTCTGGTGCTCTATCCAGCTGAGCTACGGGCGCGCGACGGGCCGCAGGTAAACGGCCACCGCAGGCCGGTCCTGGAACCGGCCGCGAACGAGACAGCTACCTAGCGACTGAAGAACCGAAAAGCAAGCGGACCGGCAAAACTTTTCGCGGGCCGTTTCAGGCCGGCCGACGCAGGCTGCCGCGGGCATCCTCGAGCCGCACCGGCTGGTCGGGAATGGTGACGGAAAAGACGGTGCGGCCGCCGACGCTTTCGACCAGATCGAGCGATCCGCCATGGGCGCGGACCAGTTCGTGTGCGATCGCCAGGCCGAGCCCGGTGCCGCCGCTGCGCGCCGAACCGCGAAACGCGGCGAAGAGATTATCCCTGGCCTTCTGCGGTAGGCCTGGGCCGGTATCGGCCACGAAGATGCGGCTGACGCTGCCGATCCGCTCGGCCGAGACCGAAAGCCGGTTGACCACCGCGCGCTCCCGATCCGCCGCCATCGCCTCCAGGGCGTTGCGGCAGAGGTTGGTGAGCACGCGGAACAGTTGCTCGGAATCGGCGTCCACCTCGAAACCCGGATCGACGGCGTTGACGAATTCGATGCCGCCGTCCGGGTCGATGCCGAGGAGTTCCTGCACGTCGTCGACCAGTTGCTTGAGCCGCAGCCTGCGGCGCGAGGGCGGCGCTTCCTGGGTACGGCCATAGGCCATCACCCCTTCCGAATAGGAGACGGCGCGGTCCAGCGTCCGCACCAGCTTGGGAATGAAGGACTGCACGGTCGGATCCTTCACCAGCCGCAGCCGGTCCGACATCAGTTGCGCCGACGCGAGGATGTTGCGCATGTCGTGGTTGATCTTGGAAACGGCAAGGCCGAGATCGGCCAGGTGCTTCTGCTCGCTGAGAGTCTTCTGCAACTGGCGCTGCATGCCGGCGAGTTCGCGCTCGGCGACGCCGATCTCGTCGGCGCGATCCTCCGGCTCGATGATGCGGCCGGGGTCGTCCGGCGCCCGTGAAAAGGCCAGCATCGAACCGGTCATGGCGCGGATAGGGCGGATCATGATGCGGTTTATGGCGTAGAAAACCAGCGTCGCCGTGATCAACGAAATCAAGAGCGACAGGAAAGCGACATTGCGCGAATAGACCAGCATGGCGCTGCGCAGCTTTTTGTCGGGCACGACGATCTCGAACTCCTTGTCGCTGTCGCCGACCTTGCCGAAAACCCGCAGCATGCGTCCGCCGCCGAAGAACAGCGTGTCGAGCGCGCCCATCATCGCATCCATCGGACCGGCCGCCGCGAGATCGATATGCTGATCGACCTGCGGCGGCATGTCGGCCACGACCAGAAGCCGCGACACGCCTTCGTCGCGAACCGCGATCGCCTTGGCTCCGATCGCCCTCAGCACGTCGTCCTGAACCGCGCGCGACAGGTTGGCCGCGCCGTCCTCGACAAGCACGGTCGACACGGCTGCCGCGGTGCCCAGCCGCTCCTCCAGCCAACGCAGCCGGAAGTTGGCGATCGAAGGCAGGAAGATCAGCACTTCGGCGATCAGCACGAAAAGGACAGTCAGCACCAGGAGCTTCAGCGAAAGGCCGCGCGATAGTGGCACGCTGCGGCCTCGGTCACTGCCGGCGCTTGTTTCTGGCGTGGTGTTCTCCGTCATGCTCTCCGTCTTCCGGCATGCCGCCGGTTCAGCCGAACAGGCGCAGCAACCCGATCAGCCGGCGCACCAGCGGCTTGCCCGCCGCACCTGCAAAATAGGTGATCGCCGCGCGTTTGCCAATTTCGCTCATGGTCGGATAGGGCGCGACATAGCCGGCCACTTCACTCAAGCGCAGGCCCCTCGAGAGAGCAAGTGCCCAGATATTGATCATCTCGGCCGCATTCGCCCCGACGATGGTGACGCCGAGTATCCTGCCGCGCGGGCCGGCGATGATCTTGATGTGTCCCTCGGTCCGGCGTTCGGCCTGGGCGCGGTCGTTCTCGGCATAGGGCCAGCGCAGGACGCGGATCTTCTTCCCCGCCTTTGCCGCATCCCCCTCGGTCATGCCGACATGGGCAAGTTCTGGGTCGGTGAAGGTCGCCCAAGGCACGGCGCCCAGTCTCTCGCGCGCCGGCAGCCGGAACAGCAGCGCGCGGATGACGATGCCGGCGTGATAATTCGCGACATGTGTGAATTGCAGCGAGCCGGCCACGTCGCCCACCGCATAGACGCGTCGGTTGGTCGTCCTCAGCCTGTCGGTGACCTTCAGACCCTTGGCGTCATATTCTATGCCGGCCTTTTCAAGGCCAAGACCGGCGACATTGGCGGCGCGTCCGGCGGCCACCAGCAAATGGGTGCCGTCCACAACTTGCCTTCGCTCCGCAGTCTCGACATGCACGCGGATGCCGGTCTTGTCGCGCTTCTCGACCCTGGCGACTTTCGCATTCTCGCGAATATTGACGCCCTCGGCGCGGATCTGCCTCAATACCAGCGCTGCAAGCTCGGGATCGTCCTTGCCGAGCGCACTTGCCGCCTCGAGCACGGTCACCCGCGATCCCAGCCGGCGATGCGCCTGCGCAAGCTCCATTCCGATGGGGCCGCCCCCAATCACGACCAAATGGCCGGGGCGTCGCGTCAGGTCGAAAACGCTCTCATTGGTCAGGTAGTCCACGCTGTCGATGCCCTCGATCTGAGGAACAAGCGGCGACGAGCCGGTCGCAACCACGAAACGGCGGGCGCGGATCTCGAAATCGCCGGCAATCACCGTGCGATCGTCCCGGAAGCGCGCTTCCGCCTTTATCACGTGGACGCCGAGCGCGGAGAAGCGGCCAACGGAATCATTGGGCGCAATCGCTTCGATCACGCCGTGGACATGACCGTTGACCTTCCGGAAGTCGATTTCGGGTTCGACCGCGCCGATACCGAACTTCTCGGCATGCCGCATCGAATGGGCCTGTTTGGCCGCGGCAATCAGCGCCTTGGAAGGGACGCAGCCATAGTTCAGGCAATCGCCGCCCATTTTGCCCTTCTCAACAAGCACCACGGGCACGCCGAAGGCCGCTGCGGCGGCGGCGACCGAAAGGCCGCCGGAACCGGCGCCGATGACACAGATATCGGGAGTAAGGACTTTCGCCATCGATCGCCTTTGCGGGGTACTGATTTTGAGCGGGTCCCCGCCGCTCAGGCCGTGCGCATCCAGAATTTCCTTACGACGGCGGCGAGAGCCGCGACAAGCGCGAGTGCGGCGAAGGCGATGGTGATCTCCGGCGTGACGAGATCGCCGACGGCGACTTCCCTGCCAGCCCGTCGCGCTGCGACAAGCACGCTGTCGACGCCTTGGCCGAGCCAGGCATAGGCGAAGGCGCCGGGCAGGATGCCGATCAGCGTCGCGACCACGAAAGTCCGAAGCCGCACGTTGAAGACGGCAGGGGCGATGTTTACGACGAAGAACGGGATGAAGGGGGCGATGCGCAGCACCAGCAGGTAACTGAAGGCGTCACGCTCGAAGCCTTGCGATAGCTTGGCCGCCGCGCCGCCAGCGCGCTCCTTCAGGAATCCGCCGAAGGCGGTGCGCGCCGCCAGGAAAATAGCTGTCGCGCCTACCGTCGCGCCGATGATGGCGAGCACGCCGCCAAACAGCCAGCCGAACAGGAAGCCCGAGAAGATGGTCAGGACCGAAGCCGCCGGAAAGGAGAAGGCCACCGCGACGGCGTAAAGCAGGGTAAAGCCGAGCGGCGCCGCGAACGGATTTGCCGAGACAAACGCCTTCAGGGCCAATCGGCTGTCGGCGAGGAAGTCCAGCGTGAGATAGCGATGCCAGCCCATCGCATAGCCGAAACCGAGGCCGGCCACGACGAGGAGCAGCGGCATGAAGCGCCAGCGCTTCGCCACGAGTTTCCGCCCCTTTCCGTCCTCGGCCATGCTTGTCGCGACTGCCTCCGTGGCCATTCGCCCTACCTTAAGCGATTTTTCCGCTGGTCAAGGCCCAGTTGATCGACAAAGAGGCCGCATGCAAGCGCATGATGCACCTCTCACCGCGTTTTGACCGGATCTTGCGTGACACTCACCCCTTCGTGACACGCTGATCGCAGTCTCAGGCACGTCGTCGTCCAACCGATCCGGACACAACTACGGCATAGATGAAGCGGCGCAGGCTCGCTTCGACAAAGGCTTCGATTCTCCCCTGCGGGTCGAAACTCCACCAGAGAAGCGAGCCTTGCCACTGCGATGCCGCCAGCAGGCCGATGCCTTGCGGCGCGTGCCGGACCTGCGAGAAGCAGTCGTCGAGAGAGCTTGTCAACGAAGCCTTCCAGGCCGCTCCGCGCGCCCGAAGCACAGGATCGCGGAGGTCTTCGCGCAGGACGAGCAAGCCCTCCGCATAGGTTTCGATCCCGCCATAGTCGCTTGACAGCGCCACCAGCAGTTCGACTGCGCCGTCCGGCGTTTTCGGAACCGTGGCCGCAAGCCTCGCGGTCTTCTCGTCAAGCCGATCCCAGGCGAGCAGTAGCGTGCTTTGCTTGAGGCCTGCCTTGCTCTTGAAACGCTGCACCAATGTCGCGGCGGAAAGGCCGCAGGCGCGGGACACGCTTTCGAATGTGAGCGCCTCAGGCCCTGACTCGTGCAGGAGCTTGAGCGCTGCTTCCAGAACTTGCTCGTCCGAGAGCGTCTTGGTGCGCGGCATCTTGACCTTTCCATTATAAGTGAATATTCATTTATATATTAATTGCCGGGAATGCCAGCCTGCAAGGACAGAAAAGCAGTTTTGGGAGAGTTCGATGACACTTCAAGGGAAAGTTGCCTTGGTCGCGGGCGCAACGCGCGGCGCGGGCCGCGGTATCGCGGTGGAACTGGGAGCCGCCGGCGCGACCGTCTATGTGACCGGACGTACCACGCGCAGCCAGCAATCCGAATATGCCCGTCCCGAAACCATCGAGGAGACGGTGGAACTGGTCTCCGCAGCCGGCGGCAGGGGCATAGCCGTCCAGGTCGATCACCTGATAGCGGACGACGTCCGGAAGCTGGTCGACCGCATCCGCGCCGAGCAGGGCAGGCTCGATGTGCTCGTCAACGACATCTGGGGCGGCGAGAAGCTTTTCGAATGGGACAAGCCGGTCTGGGACCACAACCTCCAGAACGGCCTGCGCATGCTGCGGCTCGGGATCGACACGCATCTGATCACGGCGCACTACGCCCTTCCCCTGATGATAGAGCGTCCGGGCGGTCTTCTGGTCGAGGTGACCGACGGCACCGCAGAGTACAATGCCGAGCACTACCGGCTCTCCCCCTTCTACGATCTCGCCAAGGTGGCGGTGACGCGCATGGCTTGGGCGCATGCCAAGGATCTCGCGCCGCATGGCGCGACCTCGGTTTCGCTGACGCCCGGATGGCTTCGTTCGGAGATGATGCTTGAGGCGTTCGGCGTCAGCGAAGAGAACTGGCGCGACGCGACCGCGAAGGTGCCGCACTTCGTGATCTCCGAGACGCCGCGCTTCGTAGGGCGCGCAGTGGCGGCCCTTGCGGCCGATCCCGACCGGGCGCGCTGGAACGGCCAATCGCTCTCCAGCGGCGGGCTGGCCCAGGTGTATGGCTTTACCGATCTCGACGGTTCCCGCCCCGATGCCTGGCGCTATGTCCCGGAGGTGCAGGACGCCGGAAAGCCGGCCGACGCGACCGGCTATCGGTAGGCCTCGTAAAAGCCGGGATTTCACCCTACCGCGGCGGCGATTGACTTCCGGAAACCTTGTTTCTATAAGCCCGCTCACGCTCGGGCCACGCGTCCGGCGCAGTTCCGATTGCGCCAAGACGGGCCGGCGAAGCTCCTGTTCACAAAAGTGACAGTCTCAAGAAGGGCCGCACGCCGCGGTATTAAAACAAATGAAGCGTACCTATCAGCCATCCAAACTCGTCCGCAAGCGCCGGCACGGCTTCCGCGCGCGCATGGCCACCAAGGGCGGCCGCGGCGTCGTCGCAGCCCGTCGCAACCGCGGCCGGAAGCGGCTGTCTGCCTGAGCGAAAGACGGGATCGTTGCCGGAAACCGGCAGGCCCGGCCTTCCCTCCCCCGCGCGGCTTCGCAAGCGGGCGGAATTCCTTGCCGTCCGGCGCGGTGAAAAGCGCCGCGGGCGGCTCTTCCTGCTGGAAGTTCTGAACCGCGGCGACGAGGGTCCGCCACGCGTCGGCTTCACGGTCACAAAGAAGACCGGCAACGCGATCCAACGCAATCGCGTACGCCGCCGTCTCAAGGAAGCCGTCCGCGTCCATGCCGCACGTGACATGCAGCCCGGCAATGATTATGTGATCGTCGGGCGCGACGACGTTCTCGACGCCCCTTTCGGCCAGCTTGCGGCCGAGCTCTCTCGCCGCATCCGCGCAACGCGCTAAGCTAAGGTCACGGACTAAAGGCCACGATGGAAAACAACCGCAATTTCTTCATTACCATCGCGTTGTCGGTGCTGATCCTTACGCTGTGGCAGGTGTTCTACATGAACCCGCGCATCGAGGGCGAGCGCGAGCTGGCGCGCATCGAGGCCGAGCGCGTCGAGGCCGAGAAGAAGGCCGCCCAGCCGGCCGCGCCGGGAGCTGACGGAACGGCGACGCCCGCTGCCCCTTCGGGTACCGTGCCTGGCCTCGCCGGAACCGACGGCGCAACGCCCGCCGGGCGCGACCAGGCGGTGGCCGCCTCGCAGCGGGTCGCGATAGACACACCGAGTCTTTCGGGCTCGATCAATCTTGTCGGCGCGCGCATCGACGATCTGCGCCTCAAGCATTACCGCCTGACGGTCGAGAAGAACTCGCCGAACATCGAGCTTCTCAACCCGTCGGTCCTGCCCAATGGCTACTATGCCGAAATCGGCTTCGTCGGCAACGAGGCGACCGGATCGGTCCCGCGGCACGACACCGTCTGGACAGTCGAGGGCAACCCGACGCTGACGCCGGCAACGCCTGTCACCCTCTCCTACACCAACGACAAGGGCCTGACCTTCCAGCGCACCATCGCGGTCGATGCCGACTACATGTTCACGGTTTCCGACACAGTGACCAATTCCGGCGCTGCCCCCGTCTCGCTGTCGAATTATGGCCGCGTGACCCGATTCGACAAGCCGACCACCGCCAGCATCTGGGTACTGCACGAGGGCCTGATCGGGGTTACCGGCGAGGAGGGCCTGCAGGAGATCGACTATTCGACGATCGAGGAAGAACGCCAGATCGTGCCGGGCAAATCCACGGACGGCTGGCTCGGCATCACCGACAAATACTGGGCGGTCACGCTGGTTCCGTCGGGCAAGCAGCCCTTCCAGCCGCACTTCAACTATTTCAGCGACGCCCGCAGCCGCTTTCAGGCTGACTTCCTGACCGACGCCATGACGGTGGACGCCGGCCAGTCCGCGACGGTCGAGACACTGGTCTTTGCCGGCGCCAAGGAAGTCGCGCTGATCGATGCCTATGAGAAAGGTCGCAACATCCGCCAGTTCGAGCTTCTGATCGACTGGGGCTGGTTCTATTTCATCACCAAGCCGATGTTCTATCTCATCGACTGGTTCTACCGCCTGCTCGGCAATTTCGGCTTCGCCATCCTCGCGACCACCGTCGTCGTCAAGGCCGTCTTCTTCCCGCTCGCCAACAAGTCCTACGCGTCGATGGCGAACATGAAGAAGGTGCAGCCCAAGATGCTGGAGATCCGCGAAAAATATGCGGACGACAAGATGAAGCAGCAACAGGCGATGATGGAGCTCTACAAGACGGAAAAGATCAATCCGCTGGCCGGCTGCTGGCCGGTCCTGATCCAGATCCCGGTCTTCTTCGCGCTTTACAAGGTGCTCTACATCACCATCGAGATGCGGCACGCGCCGTTCTTCGGCTGGATACAGGATCTGGCGGCGCCCGATCCGACGTCGCTGTTCAACCTGTTCGGCCTGCTGCCCTTTGCGGTGCCCGAATATCTGCTCATCGGCGTCTGGCCGCTGATCATGGGCGTGACCATGTTCCTGCAAATGCGCATGAACCCGACGCCTCCGGACCCGACGCAGGCGATGATCTTCGCCTGGATGCCGGTGGTGTTCACCTTCATGCTGGCTTCCTTCCCGGCAGGTCTGGTCATCTACTGGGCGTGGAACAACACGCTGTCGATCATCCAGCAGGGCGCCATCATGAAGCGCCAGGGCGCCAAGATCGAGCTCTGGGACAATCTGGTCGGAATATTCAAGAAAAAGCCCAGTCCGGCGGAATAGCCAGCGGGCCTAGGCATTGCAGAGGAAGCCCCGGTTCGCCGGGGCTTTTTCATACAGACGCAACGACGCACCTTTAGCCCTGCCGGCTATCGGCACGGCGGATCGGATGGCTATAATGGCCGCGTACCCCCTCACTTCCATAGAGCGTTCCATGCAAGGCCCCAACCCAGCGATAAAGCACCCGATCCCGATGCATCCGCGCGTCGGCTTCCTGAAGTCGCTCGTCACCGCCGAGAACATCGAGATCGGCGAATACACCTATTACGACGATCCGGACGGCCCTGACCGCTTCGCCGAGAAATGCGTGCTGCACCATTACCCCTTCATTGGCGACAAGCTGATCATCGGCCGCTTCTGCGCCATTGCCGAAGGTGCGCGATTCATCATGAACGGCGCTAATCACGCAATGTCGGGGTTTTCGACCTATCCGTTCAACATCTTCGGCCATGGCTGGGAACAGGGCTTCGACGTCAGGACCTGGGAGGCGGAAAACCGCGGCGACACTATGCTCGGCAATGATGTGTGGATCGGCATGGAGGCGGTGATCCTGCCCGGCATCACCATCGGCGACGGCGCGATCGTTGCGGCCAAATCCGTCGTCACGCATGACGTGCCGCCCTATGCGATCGTGGCCGGCAATCCGGCCAAGGTGGTCAAGATGCGCTTCGACAGGATGACGGTCATGCGGCTTCTCGCCATTGCATGGTGGAACTGGCCCGTCGATAAGCTCACGCGCAACCTCGACGCCATTCGCGGCGCCGACATCGACCGCCTGGAGTCAGCAGTTTGAGCGAAGCAGCACGAAACGGCGCAACAACAGTCGCAAGCGAATTGTTTGCCGCCCCATGGGTCTTCATTCGCGGCGTCCCGTCGATGAAATTCCTGCCGCCGGAAGGACCGGTCGAGATCGCATTCGCCGGCCGCTCCAATGTCGGCAAATCGTCGCTGATCAACGCACTTGTCGGCCAGAAGGGCCTCGCCCGCACCTCGAACACGCCGGGCCGCACGCAGGAGCTCAACTATTTCGTGCCGGACGGCTATTCCGGCGAAGGCTCCGATCTGCCGCCGATGGCGCTGGTCGACATGCCGGGCTACGGCTACGCCACCGCGCCCAAGGAGAAGGTGGACGAGTGGACCAAGCTGGTCTTCGACTACCTCAAGGGCCGCGTGACGCTGAAGCGCGTCTATGTGCTGATCGATGCCCGCCACGGCATCAAGAAGAACGACGAGGAGGTGCTGCGGCTGCTCGACAAGGCTGCGGTGTCCTACCAGATCGTGCTGACCAAGACCGACAAGATCAAGGCCGCCGGCGTGCCGCGGCTGATCGCCGAGACGCTGGAAAAGATCCGCAAGCGCCCTGCCGCCTTCCCGACTGTCATCGCTACGTCTTCGGAAAAGGGCGAAGGCATGGACGAGCTTCGCGAGGCGATCGCGCTGGCGGTCCGGGGCGGGTGAGAAATCGATCGAAAATTCGCTCTGCCGAGTCGTATGGCGTGGCTTTCGAGAACCGGAGCGCGGCGGACGTTCGGGTCCGTGACCTCCAGAGGCGGCGAAAGCTGCGTCAGACGGCCGGCAGAGTAGGATTTGCGGCGATTTCTAAGCCGTAGCCGGCTTGAACGTCAAAGCCAGCCCATTGAGGCAGTGGCGCTTGCCGGTGGGCGGCGGGCCGTCGTCGAATATGTGTCCGAGATGGCCGCCGCAGCGGCGGCAATGGACTTCGGTCCGCGTCATGAACAGCGAATTGTCTTCCTTGGTGCCGATTGCGCCCGGCAGCGAATCCCAGAAGCTCGGCCAGCCGGTTCCGGACTCGTATTTCGTCTCCGAAGGATAGAGGGGAAGATCGCAGCCGGCGCAGTGGAAAGTGCCCTTGCGCTTCTCATTGTTGAGCGGGCTGGTGCCGGCAGGCTCTGTGTCCTCCTCGCGAAGCACAGCGTATTGCGCATCGCTCAGCAGCGCGCGCCATTCCTCTTCGGTCTTGGTCACCTCGAAGGATTCCGCCCTGGCGTCGGTCGGCGCGCCCATGCGCCAGAGCGCCGTCGTTGCGCCGAGGAGCGCGACGGCTGCACCGGAAAACAGGAAGCTGCGTCTGGTCATGGCTCTCTCCTTTGGTTCCGGTCTTGGAGCATTCCCGAACCGAAGGTCGCGTAGCAAAAGTTGCAGACTTTCGGACAAGATCATGCGGCTAATAACCGCTCGGTCACTCACGGCCAAATCAACTCCGATTGACTGCAACCGATAAGCGCCCCGTTCGCATCGGCGCTTATCATTTGCCCGTCATGATCTTTGCCGCTAAGTAACCGCCGATTCCAGCTCCGGGGATAGCCTGATGATACCGACGGACATTGCTGCCACCGCCGCCGAACAGGCGCACCTGCTTTCCGCCGCGCTGCCTTACATGCAGCGCTACGAGAACAAGACCGTGGTGGTGAAATATGGCGGCCACGCAATGGGCGACGCGGCGCTCGGCCAGGCTTTCGCCCGCGACATCGCGCTTCTGAAGCAGTCCGGCGTAAACCCGATCGTCGTGCATGGCGGCGGGCCGCAGATCGGAGCGATGCTCAACAAGATGGGCATCGAATCGAAGTTCGAGGGCGGCCTGCGCGTCACCGACCGCAAAACCGTTGAGATCGTCGAGATGGTTCTGGCCGGCTCGATCAACAAGGAGATCGTCGCGCTGATCAACGCCGAGGGTGAATGGGCGATCGGTCTCTGCGGCAAGGACGGCAATATGGTCTTCGCCGAAAAGGCCAAGAAGACGGTCACCGATCCGGATTCCAACATCGAGCGCGTGCTCGATCTCGGCTTCGTCGGCGAGCCGGTCGAGGTCGACCGCACCTTGCTCGACCTTCTGGCGCGGTCCGAAATGATACCGGTCATCGCGCCGGTGGCGCCCGGCCGCGACGGCCACACCTACAACATCAACGCCGACACCTTTGCCGGCGCCATCGCCGGCGCGCTCGGCGCGTCGCGCCTGCTGTTTCTGACCGACGTTCCCGGCGTCCTTGACAAGGACAAGAACCTCATCGACGAGTTGACGGTGGCGGAAGCCCGCTCGCTGATCCGCAACGGCACGATTTCAGGCGGCATGATCCCGAAGGTCGAGACCTGCATCGAGGCGATCGAGCGCGGCGTCGAGGGCGTCGTCATCCTCAACGGCAAGACGCCGCACGCAGTTCTGCTTGAGCTCTTCACCCAGCACGGCGCCGGCACGCTGATCGTGCCGTAGGTTGCCGTCGTGCCGGTAGTGTTTCGTCACAAGGGCTTTCGGTTTCTATTCGAACGAGGGAGATCCTCGCGAACCCGCTCATATCCATGCGCTCAGGGATGGAGTGGATGCCAAGTTTTGGCGATGAACAGGTGCGTCTCCTGAGCTTGCCGATGGGCGAGGCTCGCTGCGCTCGCACCTCAGGATGAGGGAGGTGGGGCTCCGCCAATCACGAAGACTGACCTGCACGGCCGTTCGTCTTCATGAGCCTGCACATCGGTCCTCATCCTGAGGTGTGAGCGCAGCGAACCTCGAAGGATGCACAACAACCATCCTCACCCCCGCAAATGCCCGAGCGGCACGTGACCCGGCCCCTTGATGTTCTGCAATACAAGCTGCGTGTGGACGTCGCGCACACCGGAGAGCCGCATCAGCCGATGCATGACGAAGGCATTCAAGTCGTCGACCGACGGCACCATTACATGTAGCAGGAAATCGTAATCGCCGGTCATCGTCCAGCAGGCCGACACCTCGTCCATGCGCTGCACAGCGGCGATGAACTTTTCCGGCGATTCATCGCTGTGGCTGGTTAGCCGGACCTGGATGAACACTTCGACCATCAGTCCGATTGCGCGGCGGCCGATCCGCGCCGAAAATCCCTTGATGATGCCGGCCTGCTGCAACGCTTCGAAGCGCCGCGCGCAGGGCGTGTTGGAAAGGCCGATCTCCTGCGCCAGTTCCGAGACGGGCTTGCGCCCATCGTGCTGCAGGATCTCCAGCATCCTGATCTCGAATTCGTCGAATTGAGGCAAGTTCACTCCCGATCCCGGCTTTTGTTGCGAACCTTACCTCATTTTTCCTCCAACGGCGACATCCGGGGAAACATTCACTCGCGAACCGGGCGTATCCTGTCGGCAGATCGGCCTTGAGCCCTCGAAATGAGGAGGAACTTATGGAAATCAGCGTTCAGGATTATGCGCGCGAATGCGCCGACAAGGGTCTGCGCGGCAACTACGCCGTCTGCCGCTCCGACTTCACCGTCGAACAGGAATACGACTACACCGATGCCGAGCAGGAAGTCTGGCGCATCCTGTCCGACCGCCAGACCAAACTTACGAAGCGGCTGGCGCACAAATACTATCTGGACGGCGTCGAAGCCCTCGGCCTCATCGACCGAATCCCGGACTTCGACGAAGTTGGCCGGAAGCTGCGCAAGCTCACCGGCTGGGAACTCGTGGCCGTGCCTGGCCTGATCCCGGCTCCGGCCTTCTTCGACCATCTCGCCGAGCGCCGCTTTCCGGTCACCAACTGGCTGCGCAAGCGCGAGGAACTCGACTACATCGTCGAGCCCGACATGTTCCACGATTTCTTCGGCCACGTGCCGGCGCTGACACAGCCGGCCTTCGCCGACTTCATGCAGATGTACGGGCAGAAAGCGGAAGGCCTGATCGAGCTTGGCGGCGGCGATATGATCGAGCGGCTCTATTGGTACACGGCCGAATTCGGGCTGATGCAGGAGGGCGGCCAGGTCAAGGCCTTCGGCGCTGGGCTGATGTCGTCGTTCAGCGAGTTGCAGTTCGCTGTCGAAAGCCCCGACGCGCACCACGTGCCGTTCGACCTCGAAACCGTCATGCGCACGGTCTACGAGATCGACAAGTTCCAGCGCGCCTATTTCGTGCTGCCGTCGTTCTCGGTATTGAAGGATGGCTTCGAGAATTCCGATCTCGCCGCGATCATCGCACGCTGGAAGGACGCACCGGTGCTCGATCCGGCAACGATCTGAAAATGGCTAGGCGCCCGCGCTGCAGCTCGACTTGGCGTCGATGCCGGCGCGGACGCCCGTTCCCCCCGCGGGAACTCAGAAACTGCTCATGGTTGCCGGCGATTTCCATGCCGTCGGGATAATCATCGCCGTGCGAACTGCATCCGGAGAAAGCTCCGGCGTGGCGCGCGTTTCGTTCTGGCTTCGGCATGGAGTGGCTCCGTCTGCGGCAAACGCCCCGCTTCGGATCGGGACGCTCACGACGGATGTAGCCAGATCCATGCCAAATGCGGTTTACGCGTGGATGCTGAAGGCTCTTGCCAAGAATATGCCTTCCGCGTGATTAACGCGCCTGCGTCGGGTGCATTCGATAGGCGCGCTCAGCCGACCAGGAGAAGCAGCAGAATACCGCCGACGATCAGCAGGCAACCTGCTGTTTCCAATGCATTTATCTTCTCCTTGAAGAAGAAGATCGACGACGCGAAGGTGAACAGCATTTCTATCTGCGCCAGCGCTTTTACGATCGCCGCCTGCTGCAGGGTCATGGCCATGAACCAGCCGAACGAGGCGGAAGCGCCGACCAGGCCGACGAACAGCGCGGGTCGCCAGGCCCTCGCAATGTGTCCTATTTCAGCACGATCGCGGAACACCATCCACGCGCCCATCACCAGCGTTTGAAACACGATGACGAAAGCAAGCGTGACGGCCGCCTGCATCATGAAGTTCGGACCGCCGAGCGCCAGCGACGCCGCGCGGTAGGCCACCGCCGATACGCCAAACAGCGTGCCGGAGGCGAGGCCGATAAGCGAATTGCGCGAGACGACCGACGAAACCAGCGTGCGCCAGCTGACTGCCATATGGGCGACCGAGATCAGCATGACGCCGAAGACGCTGACGGCGATGGCCGACAGCACGCCCGCAGTCACCCGCTCGCCGAGGAAAATGAGGCCGAATAGCGCCGCCTGCGCCGGCTCGGTGCGCGAATAGGCGGTGCCGACCGCGAAGTTGCGGAACGAGAACAGATAGACCAGCAGGAAGGTCGCAGCGATCTGGCCCAGCCCGCCGATAACCATCCAGGCGAAGAATTTGCCGTTGACGGTGGGCAGCGGGTAGCCGGCGAAGCGGTTGAGCGCGAAGACGAAGAACAGCGCGAACGGGACGCCGAAGCCGAAGCGCACGAAGGTGGCGCCGGTCGTGCCCATCACGCCCTTCAGGTGCTTCTGCGCGGCCGACCGCAGATTCTGCAGGAAGGCTGCAGCGATAGTGATCGGTATCCAGAGTTCCATGCGTCTTTGGCGGCCGCTCTTTGAATGCGACCGAAACGTCGCGGTTCAGCCTTTAGGCCAACCGCCGCATGCAGGGCAAGCCGCCTGACCGGCAAGCAGTATCGGCTATGGTGGCGAGCCGGCCCATTGCAACGCTATCGGCTGCGAATAGCGAGCATCTTTTTCATCGAAGGAGCTGCATGAAACACGTAATTCTCGCGTTCATAGAATGGGATTGCTTCCTTTCGGGCATCGAGAAATACGGCTGTCATTTCCCGAGCGCGGGCATCTTTCTCAGCAAATGACATCAAGGCCCGTCCGGCACCACTCCCGCGGACTTCGGCGTCGACCACAAGGTCGTCCACATGAAGGTGCGGGCCCCGCGCCAGCGTATGTACCGGCCGCATTCCCATTACGCCAATGAGTTTGCCATCCCGATACGCGCCGACAAGCTCGTAGCCGGAGTACGACTGCCGCCGCACCCTATGCAGAAATTCTTCTTCGTCCAACGAACGCAGTTGAGAGATTATAGGGAACGCGTCGGGCCACTCAGCCGGAAGGAGCCTTTTGACTAACACCACGGTTTCTCTGGTCCACGCTTCTCTGGCTTAAGTTCAAAGGTAACTACCGAAAGCACGACTCGATGTGAAGGGTCCGCCTGATCGGCAGGTAGTGTCGGCTATGGGTGTGGAAGGCGGAAACCCAGGAACGACCGCTTTCAGAGTTTTCCTTGACCTGGAGCAGCTCAAGCCTCAGCGCGCAGCCTCACGGACGGTCTGCAGCAGAACTTCGAAAGCCGGCGACCGCGCCGTGTCCGTGCGCATGGTCAGGCCTACGGGCCCTCTCGTATCCGCCGTATCGACCGGCAGAACGGCAAGCGTCCCGTCGGCCAGTTCGGCGGCGACCACGCCTTCCGAGATCACCCAGACCGCATCGCTAGCCCTCAGGAAAGCGCGTCCGAAACTGTCTGATACGGTTTCGATCTCGGTTGCGATGGCAGGCATGCCGTTGGCGATCAGGAACCGTTCGACGAATGGCCGGATAATCGATCCGCGCGTCGGCATCAACACCGGGAAATCGCCAATCCGCGCGAAAATATCCTGACCGGTTTCGAGCAGCGGATGGCCGTTCCTCACCGCGAAAACAACCTTCTCCGAATAGAGGTGCTCGAAGAAAAAGCCGCTCATTCTCTCCGGAGCGGCGAGCCGGCCGACGACGAGATCGAGTTCGCCGAGCCGGAGTTGTTCCAGCAGCACCGAATTCTCGCCCGTCACGATCTTGATGGTGCTGCCGGTGCCCTGTTTCAGGAAGAGCGAGATGGCCCGCGGCATGATCTGCGCCGAAACGGTCGGCAGCGCGCCGATGCGCAGCGGCGGCCCCTCGCCTTCATGCGCATTTGTCACGGAATCGACGCCCTGCCTCACCGCGCTGAGCGCCATGCCGGCATGACGCAGGAATATCTCCCCGTGGCGCGTGATACGGATGCGCCGACCCTCGCGTTCGAACAGAGCTACGCCGAGCGTCTCCTCGAGTTCGCGGATCGTCTTGGTCACCGCCGGCTGGCTGACATGCAGGAGATTTGCCGCCCCGACCACGCTCTTCTGGCGCGCCACTTCTAGGAAAGTGCGCAGATGGCGGAGCTTGATGCGCGCATCGATCATGCTACCTGATAACCTACAGGTTATCGAACTGGCAAAAGAAATGATTTTACGAAACCGAAAAAGCATATCAATTTGAAGAAAGGGAGGAGCCTGGATGCAGTTCACCGACATTGGCGGCGTCACGCTTCATTACGAACACAGGGCCGGCGGACCGGGAAAACCGCTGATCGTCTTTGCAAACTCGCTCGGCACTGATTTCCGCATCTGGCGCGAAGTCGTGGACGACCTCGCCGCGAACTTTTCCACGCTCTGCTACGATATGCGCGGCCACGGCTTGTCCGGGCTCGGTGCCCCGCCCTATGCGATCGCGGATCATGTCGCCGATCTTTCCGGCCTGCTCGATTTTGTCGGTGCGCGCGATGTCATCGTCTGCGGGCTTTCGGTCGGTGGGCTCGTCGCGCAGGGGCTCTACACCATCCGCCCCGAGATCGTGCGCGCGCTCATCCTCTGCGACACCGCCCATAAGATCGGAACCGCGGAATCCTGGAACGCGCGCATCGACACGGTGCGGCGGAGCGGCATCGATTCACTCGCCGAAGGCATATTGAAGCTCTGGTTCACGCCGTCCTTCCACGCCGAGAGGCCAGCGCTTCTTGCCGGTTGCCGGGCGATGCTGGCGCGGCAGCCGGTAGAGGGCTATGCGGGTACCTGTGCAGCGGTGCGCGACGCCGACCAAACGGAGGCTGTTAGGCGGATCGAAGTGCCGACGCTCTGCCTTGTCGGCGATCAGGACGGCTCGACGCCGCCGCCGCTGGTCCGCTCGATGGCGGATCTGATACCAGGCGCGGAGTTTGCGGTTATCGAAAATGCCGGGCACATCCCCTGCGTGGAGCAACCGGCGCAACTCGTGGCGAGAATCCGTGAATTCCTCGCGCGCAAACAGCTTGGAGGCCTTGCCGATGCATGAAGCCGGACAGGCGGACCGCTATAGCCTCGGCATGGCCACCCGGCGCGCCGTGCTCGGCGACGCGCATGTAGACCGCGCCGAAGCGGCCAAGACCGAATTCGACCAGCCGTTCCAGGATCTCATCACCGAGGCGGCCTGGGGCCATGTCTGGTCGCGCCCGAACTGGACGCAGCGCGAGCGGTCAATGGTCACCATCGCGCTGCTGGCCGCGCTCGGCCATTTCGAGGAGGTCGCTATGCATGTCCGAGCCACCGCCAATACCGGCGCCAGCCGCGAGGACATTTGCGAGGCCATGCTGCATGTGGCGATATATGCCGGCGTGCCGGCGGCCAACCAGGCGATCAAGATCGCCAAGCAGGTATTCGAGGAGATGGACGGCGAGGGCGAGCAGCGATGACGGAGCGCATATCGAACCGCAGGCCCGAGACCGGCGCATTCTTCCGGCGCGATCTCAACTCTCATCCGCCGGCCTATACACCGATCTACAAGACCTCCGTGCTGCGTTCGCCGCAGCGGGCGCTGCTGTCGCTCGACGGGACGCTGTCGGAAATCACCGGACCGATGTTCGGGCACAATATTCTCGGCGAATTCGACAATGATCTGATCCACAATTTCGCCAAGCCCGGCGAAAGCGCAATCGGGCCGCGCATCGTCGTCTACGGCAAGGTCCTCGACGAGCGCGGCAAGGGCGTTCCCGGCACGCTGCTCGAATTCTGGCAAGCCAATGCCGGCGGTCGCTACCGCCACAAGAAGGAAGGCTACATCGTGCCGCTCGATCCCAATTTCGGCGGCTGCGGGCGCACCATCACCGGCGAAGACGGCTCATATGCCTTTCGGACCATCCAGCCAGGCCCCTATCCGTGGCCGAACGGCCCGAACGACTGGCGACCGGCGCATATCCATTTCTCGATCTTCGGCCACGGCTTCGCGCAGAGGCTGATCACCCAGATGTATTTCGAAGGCGACCCGATGATCTGGCAATGTCCGATCGTGCGGACAATTCCCGACCGCGCGGCGATCGAGCGGCTGGTCGCGGCGCTGGACATGGAGGCCACGATTCCGATGGATGCGCGCGCCTACAAGTTCGACATCGTGCTTCGGGGCCGCCGCTCGTCGCTGTTCGAAAACCGGCTGGAGGGCAATTGATGGTTCAAAGCCTCGACAGGCTGAAGGAAAGCCCTTCGCAGACCGCCGGGCCCTACGCCCATATCGGCCTGACACCGAACTTTTCCGGTATTTCCGGCGTCTATGACGGCGATCTCGGCACTGTAATGGTCAACGAGAAGACCAAGGGCGAACGCATTACCGCAAAGATCAGAGTGATCGACGGCTCCGGAACGCCGCTCAAGGACGCGGTGGTGGAAATCTGGCAGGCCGACGCCGACGGTCTCTACAATTCGCCTTCGGAAATGCGCGGGACCGCCGATCCCAATTTCACCGGCTGGGGCCGGCAGGCGACCGACATGACCACCGGCGAATGCCTGTTCGAGACAATCAAGCCCGGCCGCGTGCCGTTCCCGGACGGGCGGCTGATGGCACCGCACATCACCATCTGGATCGTCGCGCGCGGCATCAATATCGGTCTGCACACCAGGATGTATTTCGGCGACGAGGAAGCGGCCAATGCCGCGGATCCGGTCCTGGCGCGCATCGAGCACCACGTCCGCGTAGCGACGCTGATCGCGCCGCGCGACGGCGACGCCTACACATTCGACATCCATCTGCAGGGCGAGCGGGAAACCGTCTTCTTCGACATCTAGAGATGGCTGTTTCGGCTTTCGATCACCCCCTGCTCTCCGGCCTGTTCGGCGACGAAGAGGTCGAGGCGCTTCTCGGGCTTGAATCCGAACTCGCGGCGATGCTCCGGTTCGAGATCGCGCTTGCGGAGGCCGAGGCGGAGGTTGGCGTGATTCCGGCGGAAGCCGCGCGCGCCATCGCCAATGCTCTCGCCGGCTTCAAACCCGACATAGCCGCGCTCCGCAATGGAGTGGCGCGCGACGGGGTCGCGGTCCCCGAACTCGTCCGGCAGATGCGCGAAAGGATCGGGACGCCTCAGGCAGACCGGCTGCATTTCGGCGCAACCAGCCAGGACGTGATCGACACGGCGCTCGTTTTGCGGCTGAAGCCGGTGCTGGATTTGTTCGAGCGCCGGCTGGACCGCCTGGCGGAACGTTTCGACCAATTGGACAAGCGTTTCGGCAAAAACCCGCTGATGGGCCGCACGCGCATGCAGGCGGCGATCGAGATCAGCGTCGGCGACCGCATCCGAAGCTGGCGCGAGCCGCTCGTCCGCCACAAGGCTCGGCTCGAGGCGTTGCGGCCGTCGCTCCTTGCCGTCCAGTTCGGCGGCGCGGCCGGCACTCTCGACAAGCTCGGCGGCAAAGGCGCTGCGGTCCGGGCAGCGTTGGCTCAAAAACTCGGCCTTTCGGACGTTCCACAATGGCAGAACCAGCGCGACCGCATCGCTGAATTCGCAGGCTTCCTATCGCTGTTGACCGGCAGCCTCGGCAAGGTCGGCGAGGATATCGCCCTGATGGCGCAGGCCGGCGGCGAGATCGCGATGGGCGGCGCCGGCGGCTCCTCGGCGATGCCGCACAAGCAGAATCCCGTCGCAGCCGAAATCCTGGTCACGCTGGCAAGGTTCAACGCCACCCAGATCTCGGGCATGCACCACGCGCTGGTCCACGAGCAGGAGCGCTCCGGTTCGGCCTGGTCGCTGGAGTGGCTCATCCTGCCGCAGATGATTGTCGCGGCCGGCTCAGCGCTGCGTCTTGCGGCGGAACTGGCCGGCCGCGTCGACCGGCTCGGAGCATAGCCGATATGCATGTCGCCGTTTCCCGGAGAAGCCGTTGCGCACGCAGGTCCTGATCGTCGGTTCCGGCCCTTCCGGTTTGCTGCTCGGCCAATTGCTCGCCAGCATCGGCATCGACAATGTCATCCTTGAGCGCGTCGACCGCGACCATTTGTTGAGTCGGGTACGCGCAGGCGTGCTCGAACAGGGGACGGTCGAATTGCTCGACGAGGCGGGCGCGGGGGAGCGCATGCACGCCGAGGGACTGCCCCATGACGGTTTCGCGCTCGCCTTCGACAACCGGCTGCACCGCATCGATCTCCACGGGCTGACCGGAAAGAGGGTGATGGTCTACGGCCAGACCGAAATGACCCGCGACCTCGTCGAAAAGCGCGAGCAGTCCGGGCTTATGACCGTCTTCGAGGCTGCGAATGTCGCGCTGCACGATATTTCCGGCAGCCCCTTCGTTACTTACGAGAAGGACGGGCAATCGCACCGCATCGACTGCGACTTCATCGCGGGATGCGACGGCTATCACGGCGTCAGCCGCAAATCCGTGCCCGAGGGCGCGCTGCGCAGCTTCGAGCGCGTATACCCCTTCGGCTGGCTCGGCGTTCTGGCCGAAGTGCCGCCTGCCAGCCACGAGCTGATCTACGCCAATCATGAACGCGGCTTCGCGCTCTGCTCGATGCGCTCGATGACCCGCAGCCGCTACTACATCCAGTGCCCGATCGGCGAGAAGGCGGAGGACTGGAGCGACGACCGCTTCTGGGACGAGTTGCGCCGCCGTCTGCCTGAAGAGAGCGCGGCCGCCGTCACGACCGGCCCCTCATTCGAAAAGTCGATCGCGCCGCTGCGCTCCTTCGTCGCCGAGCCGATGCAGTTCGGCAAACTGTCTCTGGTCGGCGACGCCGCGCACATCGTGCCGCCGACAGGGGCCAAGGGCCTGAACCTCGCAGCCAGCGACGTGCGCTATCTGTTTTCGGGCCTGCGCGAATTCTACGCAGACGGTTCCACGGCCGGCATGGACGCCTATTCGGGCCGCGCACTGGCACGGGTCTGGAAAGCGGTTCGCTTCTCCTGGTCGATGACCACCATGCTGCACAGCTTCCCGGAAGCCGGCGCATTCGGCCAGCGCATCCAGGAGGCTGAGCTCGACTATCTCGTCCACTCTCGCGCTGCTTCTACAGCACTCGCGGAAAATTATGTCGGCCTGCCCTATTGAACGTCAGGATCGAGGCATGCCTTTCGGCCGCAAATGCCTCTTCTGCGCCGCGATCCTGAACGGCGCGTTCGGAGCGCCGTAGCCGCGGTAGCCGCCGCGCCGCTCGACGATCTCGAAGAAGAAGCCCTCGCCGTAGTTGGGGCTGTATAGCTGGAAGTACTCGCCGCTGTCGTCGCGATCATAGAGGATGTTCTCCGCCCGCAGCCGGTCGGCGAGATCGGGATCGAGGCCGAAACGAGCCTCGACGTCATCATAATAGTTCGGCGAAATGTGCAGCGGCTCGAAGCCGTTTGCCCGAAGCACGGCGGCGGCGGCAAAGATATCGTTCGCGCCGAAGGCGACATGCTGGACGCTGGAGCCAAAGGATTCGTTGATGAAATGTCCGGCGAAGGTGCGGCGGTTTTCGGCGCCGTTCAGCGTCAGCCTCAGGCTGCCCTCGTCGTTTTCGATGACCTGGCTGCGCACCACGCCCGCCGGATCGATGATGTCGACCATCGGCGGCTTCCGGGTCCTGAAAATCGCCGTGTAGAAGAGCAGCCAGGTCAGCATCTCCTCATGCAGCATGGTCTGGCCGACATGATCTATGGCGGTGAGGCCGACGTCCTGCGGCGCATCGTCATCCGTGACAGGGACGAACTCGGTCTCCCACACGCGGCGCAATTCCGACGTCTGGTCGATGAAGTAGATGACGCCACCGCCGACGCCGCGGATCGCCGGTATGGTCAGTTCGCCCGGCCCGACCGGCTGGCTGAATATCTCTGCGCCCAGCGCGCGGGCGCGCTCCACGGTCGCGGCGGCGTTCTCGACCTTGAGGCCGAGCGCGCAGACCGACGTGCCGTGGACGACGTAGGAGGAATGCGCGAAACCCTCCCGCTCGGTGTTGATAACCAGATTGATGTCGCCCTGCCGGTACAGCGTCACGTCCTTGGAGACGTGCTTTCCGGATTTCCTGAAGCCCATGCCGCGGAAGAAAGCCGCAAGTTCCTGTCCCTCCGCCTCGTTGGCGGCGAATTCGATAAACTCGACGCCACCGACCGCGATGCGGTCCGGCATTTCAGGCAGGTCGGCGGCTGCCGCCGGTTCGTCACGGCGGACCTGGTCCATGAGGTATATCAGCGAGCGGCGGCCATCGACCGAGATCGATTTCGGCGAGCCGCCACGGAACTGGTCGTTGAAAATTTCCAATGAGAGATAACCGTCGTAGCCGGTAGCCGCCACGGCGCGCATGAAGTCGCGCACCGGCAAATCGCCTTCGCCCGGCATATTGCGGAAGTGCCGGCTCCAGTAGATCAGGTCCATGTCGATCTGCGGAGCGTCGGCAAGCTGGACGAGAAACAGCTTGTCTTTCGGGATGGCGCGGATTGAGCCGACATCGACCTTGCGCGCCAACGTATGGAAGGAATCGAGGATCAGCCCGACATTGGCGTGGTCGGCTCGGCGCACGATCTCCCAGGCGTCGCGATGATCGTTGATGTGCCTGCCCCAGGCCAGCGCCTCGTAGCCGACGCGCAGGCCTCGCGCTGCAGCACGTTCACCGAGTTCGCGAAAATCATCCGCCGCGCGATCGATGCCTCCGAGCGAGACCGAGGAAACATTGGAGCAGACCAGCATCAGCTCCGCGCCGAGTTCCTGCATCAGGTCGAACTTGCGTTCGGCGCGGTCGAACGCGCGCGAACGATGCGGCTCCGGCATACCCTCGAAATCGCGGAACGGCTGGAAAAGGGTGATCTCGAGGCCGGCGTCGCGCACCATGCGGCCGGCTTCGGCGGGTGAAGCATCCGAGGCCAGAAGGTCATTCTCGAATATCTCGACGCCGTCAAAGCCGGCGGCAGCGATGGCGGCAAGCTTTTCGGAGAGGTCACCGCTGATCGAGACGGTTGCGATCGAGGTTTTCATCGGCTTCGATCCTCCGGTGGCAGGATTTCTCAGGCCACGCTTTTCTGTGTCGAGCCACCGAGGAAGAGCTGACCGACCCGAGGATCGGCTAACAACGCGTCGGCGCGGTCGTGCATGCGGCGCTGGCCAAGTTCCAGGACGATGCCGTAGTCCGACATCGCCAGCGCAGCCTTGGCATTCTGCTCGACCATCAGGATCGTGACGCCGTTGTCGCGCAGCTTCTTAAGCGTCTGGAACACTTCCTGGACGAGATTGGGCGACAGGCCGATTGAAGGTTCGTCGATCAGGATCAGCTTGGGATCGAGGAGCAGCGAACGGGCAATCTCGAGCTGCTTCTGCTGGCCGCCGGACAGCGCGATGGCCTGCTGGTTCCGTTTCTCGCGCAGGATCGGGAACTGGTCCATCACCTCTTCAATGCGGCGCTTGACCAAACTCTGGTCCTTGGCTGTGATGCCGCCGAGTTCGAGGTTGTGCAGCACCGAAAGCTGAGGCACGACGTTGCGCCCCTGCGGCACATAGGTGACGCCATGCGCGATCATCTGCGCCGGCGCCTGGCGCGTCACATCCCTGCCGTCGAGGAGAATCTGACCGGAGTGGATGTTGAGCAGGCCGAATATGGCCTTGAACACGGTCGACTTGCCGGCTCCATTGGGGCCGATCACGGTGGTGATGGTGCCTTTGTCGATCTTGAACGAGACGCCGTTCAAGATCGTCATCTTGCCGTAGCCGCCGAAAAGCTCCTTCAGTTCCAGCATAGTCAGCCTCCCAGATAGGCTTCGATGACTTCAGGATTGCTTCGGATCGCCTCGGGCGCTCCTTCGGCGATGATCCTGCCGCCCGCCAGCACGAGGATGCGCGTGCACAGCGACATGACGAATTCCATATTGTGTTCGATGACCACGAAGGTCGAGCCGCGCTCGGCATTGAAGGCGACAAGGCGCTCCTTCAGGCTTTCCAGCATCGTCGGATTGACGCCGCCGGCCGGCTCGTCGAGGAGGACCAGGCTCGGGCCGGCCATGAATGCCATTGCGGCGTCGAGCAGCTTCTGCTGGCCGTAGGAGAGCGAGCCGGCGAGTTCGTCCTTCAAATGACCGAGCCGGAAGAAATTGATCAGCTTCTCCGCCTCGCCCGTCAGCCCGGCGTCCGGTTGACCGAACAGGCGCGAGAACATCGTGCCGTGATGCTCCTGCCCGGCCAGGATGATGTTTTCCAGCACACTCATCTGCGGGAAGACCTGCAGCATCTGGAAGGTGCGGCCGACGCCGAGCTTGTTCAGGTCGCAGGCGCGCTTGCCGGCGACAGACCGGCCGTTGACATGGACCTCGCCGGCATCAGGTTTCGACTGGCCGAGAATGCAGTTGAAGAGCGTCGACTTGCCGCTGCCATTGGGGCCGATCAGGCCGAGTATTTCCCCCGCCTGAACGTCGAAGGAGACATCCTGAACAGCCTTGATGCCGCCGAAGGACTTCGACAGGTTGCGGACGCTGAGCACCGGGGTCGCAGTGGCGACGGCGGTCTGGACGTGCATGGTCATAGCTGCGCTCCCTGCTTTAGGTCTGCACGCACGCGCTGTCCCTTGAAGCGATCGGCGATCCGCTTGCCGAGCCCGATCAGACCCGTCGGGCAGAAGATCATCAGGACGAGGACCGTCGCGGCATAGATCATCAGGTAGTAGCCCTCGGTGAAGCGAAGGAACTCCGGCATGACGATGACGAGGCCAGCGCCGAGGATCGGACCAAAGAAGTAGCCCGAGCCGCCAACCACGACCATCAGCAATATCTTCAACGAGTGTACGAGCGAGAAGGCCGGCGGATCGATGAACTGCACCAGCGGCGCGGCAAGCGCGCCGGCCAGCCCACCGAGCGAAGAGCCGATGGCGAATGCCAAGAGGGTCATGCGGCGGATGTCCACGCCAAGACTGTTGGCGCGGATCGGGTTTTCCCTGAGCGCCCGGAAGGCGCGGCCCCAGGGCGACCGGACGAGCCCCCAGAAGAGCCCCGCCACGATCAGGAACACGACCAGGGTGAAATAATAGAAATGGAGTTGCGGCATGGTGTCGAAGCCGAGGAAGGACGGCCGCATGATGCCTACCAGACCGAGCGAGCCGCCGGTCAGCCATTCTTCGTTGCGCAGCACCAGGAACACCAGTGTGTTGAAGGCAAGCGTCACGAACGCCAGGAAGTGATGCTGGACGCGCAGCGCCGGATAGCCGAGCACCAGCCCGATGACGAAGCAAAGCACCATCGCCGCCGGGGCGGCAAGTATCCAGTGCCATCCTGCCATAGTCAGCAGCGCCGATGTGTAGGCGCCAATTCCCATAAAGGCTGCCTGCGCGAGGGAGACCTGGCCGGCATAGCCCAGCGTCAAATTGAGGCCCATCGCTGCGATCGAGAAGATCAACCAAGAGCACAGCACGTAGATGACGTAATTGCCCTGGCCGAGCGGCGCGGCGATCAGGGCAGCAACGCCGAGAAGGAGAAGGATTAAATTGCGCAAGGGCATCAGACGGCCCTCCCTTCTGCCTTGCCCATAATGCCCTGCGGGCGGACAAGGATGATGACGATGAGCAGGAGAAGCGGCACGGCGGCGCGGTACTGCACCGACACGTAGGAGGCCGCGAGATTGTCGATGACGCCGATCAGAAGGCCGCCAACAAGAGCTCCGCGAATCTGATTGAAGCCGCCGACGATTGCCGCGATGAAGGCGACCAAGCCAATCGGCTCGCCATTGGAGAACTTCGCCAGATAGATCGGCGAGATCAGGAAGGAGGCGACGGTGGCCAGCGCCGCGTTGATGAGGAAGGTGTACAGCACCATCCGCTTGATATTGACGCCGAGGATTTCGGCCACACCGGGATTCTGCGCGGTCGCCTGCATGCAGCGGCCGGTGCGAGTGCCGTTGAGGAAGAACTGCAGCGCCACGACGACCAGCAGCGAAATCGCCAGATTGGCAATATCCTGGAACGAGACCGCGGCGCCGAAAATATCTACTGTGCGGTCGCTTACCAGCGCCGGAAAAGGCTGCGCCTCGGCGCTGTAGAATTCCTTCACGCTCTCTTTCATCAGTATTCCGAGCGCGATGGTCGCCATGACGATCGGCAGCGTGCCGTGCGGCAGCATCGGCTCGATAACCAGCTTCTTGAACATCGCGCCGAGAAGGATGAGCGACAGCACGAGCGCGAAAAGCATGGCTGCGGCTAGCGGCATCCCCAGAACATGCATACCGATCAATACGAAGAAGGCGGGCAGCATGACGAATTCGCCCTGCGCGAAATTGATCGTCTGCGAGGCCTGCCACAAAAGGGTGAAGCCGATTGCGGCCAGCGCGTAGATCGAGCCCGTGGCGAGACCGGACAGCGTGATCTGCAGAAATTCAGACATTCTTGTTCTTTCCACCTCCCGTGGATTTCGAGCCGCCCCGGCTCGACGCGGTGGCAGTTCCCTGCGGCGCCCGTTCCGCCGCAGGGAGCCAGTCGCCGTCAGTTCGCCGGCAGTGTCGCCTTGATGGTTTGCTTGCCGCCCGTGACCTCGACCAGGAAGCTCTCGCGCGAGACCTCGCCGGTATCGTCCCAGGTGATGTCCATCAGCACGCCGGGGTGCTCGGCCGCTTTGAGGGTCAGGCCGTGCAGCTTGTCGGCGACCTTCTGCGAGTCCAGTTCGCCGACTAGTTCGGTTGCGTACTTGATGGCGTAGGCGCCGATATAGCCCTTGATGGCGTTGTGGTCCGCCCGGTACTTGTACTTCTCCTCGAATTTCTTCGCCATTTCCTGCACTGCGGGAATGGGCGCGTCCGGCGTCAGGCTGACATGACCGAGCGTTCCGTCGGAGGCGTCGCCAGCGAGGTCGATTACCTTCTGGCCGATCAGCGTCGTTTCGCCGACCAGCGGCACCGATACGCCCTGCTTCTTGGCCTCGCGCAGGAAACGCGCGCTCTCCTCCTCGGTCAGATAGACGAAGATCGCCTCGGCCCCCGAGCCCTTGAGCTTGACGACGTCGGAGGCGAAGTCAGCCTGCGCGTTCTCGCTCGGGACGTCGGCGACGACCTCGATGCCCTTCTCTTCCATCTGCGCGACGAAGGCGTCGTGGCCGCCCTTGCCAAACTCGCTGTTGACCCACGCGATTGCCACCTTCGACACCTTCATCTCGTCCTTGAGGTAGGCCGCGATCTTGGGCATCGACTTCTGCGCACCGAAAGAGGTGCGGAAAATGTAGGGATTGCCGAGTGCGGTGATCTTAGGCGCTTCGGAACCGGTCATCTGCGGGATGCCAGCCTGCTGCGCGACCAGCATGTTGACGATAGTGGAGCCCGAATAGACGGTGCCGAGCAGTGCGAACGCGCCGTCGTCGATCGCCTTCTGCACCATTGCGCGCGAGGTCTGCGCGTCACTCTGGCTGTCATACTGCGTCAGTTCGACCTGCTTGCCGAGAATGCCGCCGGCCGCATTGATCTCCTCGATGGCCATGGCGGCGCCATCGCGCCAATTGACGCCGGATGTTGCGCCCGGGCCGCTAAGCTCGGAGATGTTGGCGATCTTCACCGTCTCCTGGGCGTAGGCCGCCGGCATGACCGCGCCGACCATCAGCGCCGTCGCAATTCCAAGAATGCTTCTTCTGTTCATGTCATTTTCCTCCCTTAGGTTCCTGTCGAAGTTCAGTTGTGCTCACGCCCGTTCCAAAGCGATCGCGATGCCCTGGCCGACGCCGATGCACATCGTGGCCAGCGCCAGCCTGCCGCGGCCCTCCCTGAGTTCCAGGGCGGCGGTTCCGGTGATGCGTGCTCCCGACATGCCGAGCGGATGGCCAAGCGCGATGGCTCCGCCATTCGGGTTCACATGCTCCGCATCCTCGGCGATGCCGAGCTCACGGAGCACGGCAATACCCTGGGAGGCGAAGGCTTCATTCAGTTCAATGACGTCGAAATCCCGAGGCGTAATGCCGAGGCGGGCGCAGAGTTTTTTCGTCGCCGGCACCGGTCCCATGCCCATGATGCGCAGGGCAATGCCGGCGGCCGCGCCCCCGAGGATACGGGCGATCGGCGTCAGGCCGTATTTTCTCGCCGCCGCCTCGGAAGCGACAATCAGCGCCGCCGCTCCATCGTTGACGCCTGAGGCATTGCCGGCCGTGACCGTTCCGCCCTGCCGGAAGGGCGTCGGCAGCTTGGCCAGGGCCTCAAAAGTGGTGCCGGCGCGGGGATGTTCGTCCCTGCTTACAACAACCGGATCACCCTTGCGCTGGGCGATGCTGACCTCTGTGATTTCCTTGCCCAGACGGCCATTCTCCTGCGCCGCTACCGCCTTGTTCTGGCTGCGTACTGCGAAAGCGTCCTGGTCGGCGCGGGAGACCGAAAACTCCTCGGCGACATTCTCGCCGGTCTCCGGCATGGAATCGATGCCGTACTGCTTTTTCATCAGTGGGTTGACGAAGCGCCAGCCGATCGTCGTGTCGTGGATCTCGGCAAGGCGCGAAAACGCCGTTTCGGCCTTGGGCATGACGAAGGGCGCGCGCGACATCGATTCGACGCCGCCCGCGATCACCAGTTCAGCCTCGCCGGCCTTGATGGCGCGGGCTGCGATGGTCACGGCGTCCATGCCTGAGCCGCACAGCCGGTTGACTGTCGATCCCGGCACCGCCTCCGGCCATCCTGCCAGGAGCAGCGACATGCGCGCGACGTTGCGGTTATCCTCGCCGGCCTGGTTGGCGCAGCCATAGACCACGTCGTCGACGGCTGCCCAGTCGACGCCGGCATTGCGCGCCATCAACGCCCTCAGCGGAACCGCGCCGAGATCGTCGGTGCGGACCGCCGAGAGAACCCCTCCGAAACGGCCGATCGGCGTACGTATGTAGTCGCAGATGAAGGCCTCAGCCATCTTTCGACCCTCTCTTGGCGGCGCTTGTGTCGCGCTTGTGGGCAGCGTCGGTGCGCGCCTTGAGGTCGCGCAGCGTGGCGAGTTCGAGGTCGCTTGGAGCCGGCGTCTCTTCGAGCGTCGGAGAGAATTTCACCACCCAGCCGCAGGTCTCCTGGACCATTTCACGGGTAGCTCCGGGGTGCAACGACACGACTGTGAACTCCTTCGTTTCGGGATCGGGCTTCCAGATGGCGAGATCGGTAATGAGCAGAGTCGGCCCCGCCGTGTCGATACCCAGGCGCTTGCGGTGATCGCCGCCGCCGCCATGGCCGAAGGAAGTGTAGAAGTCGATCTTCTCGACCATGCCGCGCTTACTTTGCGCCATGGTGATGTAGATTTCGCGCGACGAGGTCGCGATTTCGGGCGCGCCGCCGCCGCCCGGAAGCCGGGTCTTCGGATGCGCGTAGTCGCCGATGACGGTGGTGTTGATGTTGCCGAATCTGTCGAGTTGGGCAGCACCCAGGAAACCGATCGAGATGCGGCCGCCTTGCAGCCAATACCGAAACATTTCGGGCACCGAGACGGTGGTCACCGCCGTATCGCAGAGTTCGCCGTCGCCGATAGAGAGCGGCAGCACGTCCGGCGCGGTGCCGATCGTGCCGCTCTCGTAGATAAGCGTGATGTCGGGCGCATGGGTCAACCGCGCCACGTTGCACGCCGCCGAGGGCGCCCCGATACCCACGAAGCAGACATCGTCGTTTTTCAGCGCGCGCGACGCCGCGATGGTCATCATCTCGTTGGGCGTGAAGCTGGTCATGCCGCGCTCCTGATGCTTGCGCCGGCCCTGAGGCCTTCCACGCGCGCGGCGAAATCCTCCGGCGTCGCCCGCATCACGTTCTCCTCCATCCAGGCGCGGAAGCGGTCACGGTCGGCGGCGATCTCGTCCCATTCGAGATAGGCGGCATTGTCTCGGGCGTAGTAGCCGTGCGCGTAGGACGGATGCGAGCCGCCCGGGACGACGGAAATGGCGGAAATCGTCCAGCGCGGCAGGACGGTCAGATTGGGATGCAGGCTGTCGAAATCCTCGACCACCTCCTCAACGGTAACCACGGCGCGTTTGGCCGCGAGCACCGCTTCCTTCTGGATGCCGATTATGCCCTCGACGAGCACGTCGCCGCGCCGGTTTGCCTTTTGTGCGTGAATGAAAGTCACGTCGGGACGGACCGCGGGAACGGCCGCAAGTTGTTCGCCGGTGAACGGACAGGTAATCGGCTTGATACTCGGATTGACCTTCGCCAGTTCGGCGCCGCGATAGCCGCGGAAGACGGCGCAGGGCAGACCGGCCGCGCCCGCCTCATAGGCATTGGCCATGGCGGCGTGGCTATGCTCCTCGATTTCCAGCGCGTTGGGAAAGCCGTTCTCGACTGCATCGCGCACCCGGCGAAGGAGCCCGACGCCCGGATTGCCGGCGTAGGAGAAGACCAGCTTCCGCGCCATACCCATTCCGACCATCTGGTCGTAGATCAGATCGGGGGTCATGCGGATGAGAACGAGATTTCTAAAACCCTGGCGGATCGCCTCATGCGCCGCAGCGGTCGGGATCAGATGCGTAAACCCTTCGAAAGCGACTTTGTCGCCGTCGCGCAGATTTTCGGCGACCGCCTGTGCAAGCGGCAGGAACTTCGCCATGCGCATCTTCTCCCAATCGCAACTGTTCGTATTGCGAACATTTGTTTTGTATGCAATACTCTTTGATGGATATCTGAGCGGATGTCAAGCTGCCCGCAGCGGACGCGCGATTTGGATCGGGAGGACGGTATGGCCGAGGCGCCGCTGCCACGCGACAATGTCGGCTCGCTTCAGCGCGGCCTTGCCGTGATGGAGATCCTGGCCGCCCATCCCGGCGGCCTGACGCTCACCGAAATGGCCGATAAGGCGGAACTGACGCGCGCCGGCGCGCGTCGTTTCCTCCTGACCTTGGTCGCTTCCGAGTACGCCATCCAAACCGGCCGCCGCTTCAGCCTGTCGCCCCGGCTGCTCTCAGTGGCGCGCACTTGGCTGCAGGGCGCATCCCTCTGGTCCTACGCTGAGCCGTTCATGCGCGAGGTGGCGTCACGGCTGAATGAATCGAGTTCGGCCGCCGTGCTCTCCGGCGAGGACGTGGTCTATGTCGCGCGCGTTCCCGGGCGGCATATACTGAGCGTCGCGCTGCACGTCGGGACCCGGCTGCCGGCCTGGTGCACGTCGATGGGACGCGTGCTTCTGTCGGACTTGCCTGCGCCGCAATTGCGGGAATTCCTGGCCGCGGCCAAAATCGAGCGGAATACACCCAAGAGCATCACCGACCGCACGGCCTTGGCCGCCGAGATCACCAGGGCCGCGCAGGCCGGCTTCGCGATCGTCGACGAGGAACTGGAGATAGGGCTGCGCTCCATTGCGGTGCCGATCCGCGACCGCTCCCGCAAGATCGTCGCTGCCATCAACGTTTCGACGCAATCGTCGCGCTTCACGACCGCCGAGATGAAGCGCGAAATCCTGCCGCATCTGCTTGCAGCTGCGCGCAATATTGAAGACTTTTTCATTGTCCAATAAGCGGCGCGTCGGCGTTTGCGGCTCATCCATTCGAGCGCGGAACTCCTCTGATTAAATTTCTGGTGACTGCGAATTAGGCGCTTGCCGCACCATTAATCATACGTATGATGTTTCTGATGGCGATTTTGAGGACCCGGCACCAGGATGCGGTCGACGTGATTGCCGGCTGGATCGTCGGAGGGCGGTTCGCCGCTGAATCCGTATTGCCCACGGAAGACGAGATTGGCGACGAGCTGGGCGTCAGCCGCACGGTCGTTCGCGAAGCGATGCGCACGCTGGTCGCCAAGGGCATGGTCAATGTGCGCCGGCGTCACGGCACACAGGTACAGCCGGTCGATTCCTGGAGCCTGTTCGACCCGCAGGTGGTCTCCTGGCGACTGTCGAGCGGGCTGACGCGGGAATTCATTGAGGACCTGATCCATTTCAGGCTCGGCATCGAACCCTACGCGGCAGGGCTTGCCGCAGCCAACCCGGAATTTCCGTCCGAAAAGCTGGACCAGTACTTCCGTCGCATGGCTGCCGCTGTGGACGGCGACGGCGACTACCATCAGGCGGATCTGGCTTTCCACGAAACGATATTTCTCGGCTCGGGAAACCAGTTCCTGCGCCAGCTCGCACCGCTCATGGCGAACACGCTGCGCGTTTCGTTCAGCCTGTCCGTCATCAGCATGGATAGCGCACGGGCGTCGCTGCCTATGCATCGGGCCGTTGCCGACGCTATTATCGGCCGCAACCCCGAAGCCGCTAGGACGGCGCTCACCACACTCATAGAATCGGCGCGCGAGGATATTTTCCAGGTGTTGCCACTTTTCACGGGAGAAACGAATGTCGAACGGGATCGACTGGCTGATCCGCGGACTTGAGGTGCTGCTCGTCATCCTGCTCGCGGGCATGGCGATCATGGTCTTCGGCAATGTCGTGCTGCGCTACGGCTTCAATTCGGGCATCCTCGTTTCCGAGGAGATGTCCCGCTATTTCTTCGTCTGGCTGACCTTCATCGGGGCCGTTGTGACCTTCCGTGAAAACGCGCATCTCGGAGTCGAATCCCTGGTTCAGCGCTTCGGCCGCAACGGCCGGCTCATCTGCATGGTGCTAAGCGACGCCATTATCCTTTTGTGCATGGCGGCGTTCTTCTGGGGTACCTGGAAGCAGTATCCGATCAACGCTTCGATGACCGCGCCCGTCGTCGGCATTTCGATGAACTGGATCTACGGGATCGGCTTCTTCACCGCGATCGGCATTGGCGGGCTCGTCACAATCCGGCTCGTCCGAACCGTCACCGGTCGGATCACGGAAGACGAGATCAACGCCTTCGCTGGCGAAGGCGCCGAAGCTGCCGCCATCCGGGAGCGCGCTGAATGACCATCGTCGTTTTCCTGGTTTCCCTGCTCGGGTCCATGGCGATCGGCGTGCCGGTCGCCTTCGCGTTGATCTTCTGCGGCATTGCGTTGATGACCTATGGCGGCATCTTCGACACGCAGATCGTCTCGCAGCGCATGATTTCCGGCGCCGACACCTTCACTTTGCTCGCCATTCCGTTCTTCCTGCTCGCTGGCGAGATCATGAACGCCGGCGGCCTGTCACGCCGTATCGTCGAATTCGCAATCGCCTGCGTCGGCCACATTCGCGGCGGCCTCGGCATTGTGGCGATCATCGCGGCTGTTATCATGGCCAGCATATCCGGCTCCGCCGCCGCCGATACGGCGGCGCTCGCGTCTATCCTGATCCCAATGATGCGCGATGCCGGCTATAATGTGCCGCGTGCTGCGGGCCTGATGGCCGCCGGTGGCGTTATCGCGCCGGTCATCCCGCCATCGATCGCCTACATCATCTTCGGTGTCGCCGCCAACGTCTCGATCACCCAACTCTTCATCGGCGGCATTGTGCCCGGCCTGATGATGGCGATGTCGCTCGTGGTCACCTGGCTGTTCCTGGCAAAAAAGGAGAGCGTGGCGGTCCTGCCGCGCCAGCCGATGTCCATGAAGCTGAAAGCGACTGGGCGCGCCGGCTGGGCGCTGTTCATGCCGGTGATCGTGCTCGGCGGCATCCGCTTCGGCATCTTCACGCCCACCGAAGCTGCGGTCGTCGCCGCGGTCTACGCGCTTTTCGTCGGCATGTTCATCTACCGCGAGCTGAAGTTCCGCGACCTCTACGGCGTGTTCCTCACCGCCGCCAAGACGACATCCGTCGTGATGTTCCTGGTAGCGGCGGCGCTGGTCTCGGCCTGGCTGATCACCTCGGCCAACATCCCGGCGGAGATAGGCGGCATGATCCAGCCTCTCGTCGACCGGCCCAAATTGCTGCTCGCCGTAATCATGGTGCTGGTGCTGGTCGTCGGCACCGCGCTCGATCTGGCGCCGACCATCCTGATCCTGACGCCGGTGCTGATGCCGATCATCCGCCAAGCAGGCATCGATCCGGTCTATTTCGGCGTCCTATTCGTGATGAACAATTGCATCGGCCTGCTCACGCCGCCGGTCGGCATCGTTCTCAACGTGGTGAGCGGCGTAGCACGTATTCCGCTCGGGCAAGTCATCGTCGGCGTCTGGCCCTTCCTTTTGGCGCAGACCGTCGTCATGTTCCTGCTCGTCATGTTCCCAGAGCTCGTTCTCGTACCTCTCGCCTGGCTCCGCTAGGAATGAGAGGGCACGTGTCTTTCGAGAAGCAGAAGTCCAAGTTCAACAACGGAGGAAACAAAATGAAATCGACAATTCTCAAAGGCCTCGCGCTTGCGCTTTGCGTCGGCGTGTTCAGCGGACCGGCGCTCGCCGAAATCCAGGAGCGCACCATCCGCGTCTCCAACGGCGTCGCCGAGGAGCATCCCGTCGGCAATGGCGTGAAGGCGATGACCCAGTGCATGGCCGACAAGTCCGACGGCAAGCTGAAGCTCACCGCGTTCTGGAGCGGCGCGCTTGGCGGCGATCTCGATGCGACGCAGGCGCTGCGCTCCGGCACGCAGGAAATGGTCATCACCTCGACCTCGCCGCTGGTCGGCATCGCGCCGGCGCTCGGCGTGTTCGACCTGCCCTTCCTGTTCAATGACGAGAAGGAAGCCGACGCCATCCTCGACGGCGAGTTCGGCAAGTACATTTCCGACCAGATGCCGCAGTACGGTCTGGTTAACCTCGCGTATTGGGAGAACGGCTTCCGCAACCTCACGAACTCGCAGCGCGCGGTCGCTGGCGTCGAAGACATCAAGGGCCTGAAGGTCCGGGTGATGCAGAACAACATCTTCCTCGATTCCTTCCAGAATCTCGGCGCCAATGCCGTGCCGATGGCTTTCGGCGAGGTGTTCACCGCCCTCGAAACCGGCGCCATCGACGGCCAGGAAAACCCGGTGGTTACCATCGATACCTCGAAATTCTCCGAGGTGCAGGACCATCTCACTTTATCACGGCACGCCTATACGCCGTTCATGGTGCTCTACTCCAAGCCGCTTTGGGACCAGCTCGACGCCGAGGAACAGGCGATCCTGCAGGAATGCGCGGTGGTCGGCCGCGACGTGCAGCGCAAGGCGAGTCGCGATCTTGGAGCCAAGTCGCTGGAAAACGTCAAGGCGGCGGGGATGGAAGTGACCGAGCTTACGCCAGAGGCGCAGGCCCAGATGCGTGAAGCGGTTAAGCCGGTCTACGAAAAGCACGCCGCCACGATCGGCCAGGAGGTCGTCGACAAGATGATGGCCGAACTCAAGAAGCTGCGCGGCGAATAGCTGCTTAGGCGATTTGACACTTCCTGGCGGCGGCATAGTTCGCCGCCCGTTTTCTGCAAGGTTGCTCCATGAAGATCACATCCGTCGAAACCGTCCGGCTGGGCGAATTCGCCAACATCATCTGGGTCCGCATCCACACCGATGAAGGGCTGATCGGGCTCGGCGAGACCTTCATGGGAGCCGCCGCCGTCGAGGCGTATATCCACGAAACCGTCGCGCCAAAGCTGATCGGCCGCGACCCGCTGCAGATCGAGGCGATCAACCGCGACCTGATCGGCTATCTCGGATGGCGTGGCGCGGGGGTCGAGACGCGCGGCAATTCGGCGGTCGATATCGCTCTCTGGGATCTTTTCGGGCAGGCGCTCGGCGTACCGGTCAGCGTCGCGCTTGGCGGCAAAAGCCGGGATTCGATCCGCACTTACAACACCTGCGCCGGCTACAAATATGTCCGCGACGCCCGCGCCCAGGCGGTCGAGAATTGGGGCGTCGGCGCGGCCGAAGGCCCTTATGAGGACCTCGACGGCTTCCTGAACCGCGCCGATGAACTTGCACATTCGCTCATCGAGCAGGGCATCACCGGCATGAAGATCTGGCCGTTCGACATCGCCGCCGAACGGACCGGCGGCCTCGACATCTCCGCCGAGGAGCTGCGAACCGCGCTGAAGCCGTTCGAGAAGATCCGCGCGGCCGTCGGCGACCGCGTGGACATCATGGTCGAATTCCATTCGCTGTGGCAGCTTCCCGCCGCCCAGCGCATAGCCCGCGCACTCCAGCCCTTCGACACCTACTGGCATGAAGACCCGGTGCGGATGGATTCGCTGGAGACGCTGAAAGCCTATGCCCCGCATTCGAAGGCGATGATCTGCGCCTCCGAAACACTCGCCTATCCGCATGCCTTCCGCGACTATCTCGCAACCGGCGTCGCCGGCGTCGCCATGCTCGACCTTTCATGGTGCGGCGGCCTTTCGGAAGCCCGCAAGATCGCCGGCATGGCCGAAGCGCATCATATCCCAGTCGCGCCGCATGACTGCACCGGCCCGGTCGTGTTCATGGCCTCGTGCCATTTCTCGCTGCATGCCCGCAATGCGCTGATCCAGGAATCGGTGCGCGCCTTCTACACCGGCTGGTACACTGAGCTGGTCACCGAACTGCCGCGCGTCAAGAATGGCGAGATCAGCCTCGGCGACGCGCCGGGCCTTGGCCTGACGCTTCTGCCGGGACTGACCGAGCGCGCCGATGCCATCGTGCGCACCAGCAACGCCTGAGAATCGTCCATGACCGCGGAAGCCCTGCCGACCCATCCAAGCGCCTCCCGCTCGACGCAACTCGGCATCGCCGTGATGCTCGCCGGGATCCTGCTGTTCTCGCTAAACGACGTGATGGGCAAATGGCTGGTCGCGACCTACAGCGTCGGACAGGTGCTTTTGATCCGCAGTGCGGCGGCGCTGCTGATCCTTACGCCCTTCATCTGGAAGGCGGGTGTCCGTTCGCTGATCCGCGTAGAGCAGCCGCGGATGCAGGTGCTGCGCGTCATCCTGTCCTCGCTGGAAGTCTACTGCTTTTATTTCGCGGTCATCTACCTGCCGCTCGCCGACGTGATGACCTACTGGCTGGCGGCGCCTATCTATGTCGCCGCGCTTTCTCCTTTTCTGCTCGGCGAACATGTCGGTTGGCGGCGTTGGACCGCGATTTTCATCGGCTTCGTCGGCGTCATAGTGGCGCTGGAGCCATCGGCGGCGACGCTGACCGCTCCAGCGCTGATCTCGATCTTCGGCAGTTTCGCCTTCGCCTTCATGATGTTGTCCGGTCGCTCGCTGCGCGGCACGCCGGACACAACACTGGTGTTCTGGCAGACGATCGGGGCCGGCCTGTTCGGGCTGGCAACCGCGCCATTTGGCTGGGTGACGCCGAGTGCGCCGGACTTCGCGCTGCTCGGTCTGCTTGGCGTCGTCGCCATGGTGGCGCATGTCTGCGTCAACCGTGCGTTGAAGCTTGCAGACGCCGCGACCGTCGCGCCGTTCCAGTACACGTTGCTTCTATGGGCGGTGATTTTCGGCTGGCTGGTCTTCGGCGACATTCCGCGACCGGCCATGCTGGCGGGCGCCGCGATCATCGTGGCCGCCGGCCTGTTCATCTTCTTCCGCGAGCAGCGGGCCAAGAAGAACGCGGGCATGTAATTCGGGCTTACTCTTCGGAGACGATGGCCTCGGCCTCGATCTCGACCTCATAATCGCCAATGAGATCGCCGGCCTCGATCATCGTGTTAGCCGGCAAAACGTCGCCGAACACACGGCCGTGTGCGCGCGACACCGGCTCCCATTGCGCGGCATCGCGCAGGTAGATACGGGTGCGCACTACATCCTCCATCCTGCCGCCGAGGGCGGTGATCGAAGCAGCGATTTTATCGAGGATATAAGTGGTCTGGGCGCCCGGGTCGCCGGGAGCTACGCAGCGGTCGGATGCATGGGTGGCCGTGGTGCCGGAAACCCGGATCGTGTCCTTGACCCGCACCGCGCGGCTGTATCCGGCGATCGGCTCCCAGACACTGCCCGATGAGACCCGCAGCCGCCCCGGTCGCCCGGGAACAGGCTCGGCGTTGAACACGGATGGTATAGCGTCGAGATGGTGGCTCAAATCGCCGGAAGCCGTCAGGTAGGGCGGGCGGCGGTATTCGTCACCGCAATCGCCGGGGATTGGTTTTGTCCCTGCGAAGGCCTCTTCCAGCCTCGCTTTGTCCTCCTCGTCGAGCGCGAAGCCGAAGACATTGAGATTGTCCGAGCGGTGCTCGCTCTCGCCGATGCGCGCGCCGACGATCGCCGCCGCCACCGCCTCGTGTTCCAGCACCCAGCGGGTCGCGACGTTGGAAATCGAGACGCCATGCTTGCGTGCGATCTCGCCCGCGGCGGCCAATATGCCCTGGAAGGCGTCCCAGCCGCCTGCAGTGTCGATGAAGCGCTTGTATTTCGAGCGGCTCCAGTCGGCGATTTCAGATGGCTCGGGCCTGCCCAGCCACTTGTCGGACAGGAAGCCGCCGCACAGCGTGCCGTAGGCCAGAAGCTTCACTCCGGATCGGGCGCAAAGCTGCGCCAGCGCGCCCGCCGCGCGCCGGTCGACGAGCGAAAAGGAGACTTGGTTTGTCGCGATCGGTACGCCATCGGCCAGCGCCAGCGCCAGATGCGCGGCGTCGAAATTGGTGACCCCGAGCGCGCCGATCAGGCCGTCTTGCCTCAGCCGCGCCATTTCGTGCAGCGCATCAAGCCAGGCCGGATGCTCGAAGGTCCACCAGTGGAATTGCAGGAGGTCGATCCTGTCGATACCAAGACGGTCGAGTCGTTCCTGCACGCCCCTTCGCACGATTTCGGCGGTCATCGGACCGGGCTCGGGACACCATTTGGTGAAGGCAGCCGGCCGGCGCGATGCGTCCGGATAGCGAGCGAGCAGTCGCCCGGTGATCAGCTCGGCGCTGCCATAGTGGTCGGCCATGTCGAACGTATCGAAGCCCGCATCAGCGTAGGCCTGGAGCGCGTCGGCGGCGTGTTCAGGATCGAGCAGCGTGCCGCTCTTTTCAAGATCGGCGACTTGCCAGAGGCCGCAGACCAGCCGGCTGATGTTGTTGTTGTCACCAAGATCGATGCGGTCGGGACGTCGCTGCATGGAAGGCTCGCTCATGGTTCGGATACCGGTTTGCCGACCAGCCGCCCAATATGGCGGGAGACGGTCTTAACCTCGCCCAGAATACCGCGTGGGCGCAGCAGCAGGATCGCGCATAGCCCGACGCCGATCATCACGATCTGCAGCGAGGCAGCGCGCGCCTGCTCGCCGGGCGGGAACAGCGACGCGATCGCGCCGGCGGAGCCGGCCCAGATGCCCCAGACAAGGACAGCGCCGAGGATCGCGCCACGATTATTGCCGGAGCCGCCGACGATCAGCATCGCCCAGACCTGGAAGGTCAGCATCGGCATGTAATTGTCGGGCGCGATGAAGCCGATGAAATGCGCCTGCGCGGCGCCGGCGAGGCCCATGATCGCGCCGCCTATCGCGAATGCCTGCAGCCGGAATCTCGTCGCGCTCTTGCCGAGCGCGAGCGCCGCCGTCTCGTCCTCGCGGATGGCGCGCAGCACCCTCCCCCACGGGCTGCGCAGCAGCCGCTCCAGCGCCAGATAGAGCGCAAGCACGACCAGAACCAACACACCGAGATTGGCGAGGCTGAAGGCCAGCGGATCGCCTGCCAGGCCGGCGAACGGCCGCGGAATGAAGCCGATGCCGAATGGCCCACCGGTGATCGCCTCCAGATTGAGCGCGCAAAGCTGTACGGCGACGGCTACGCCGAATGTCGCGATGGCCAGATAATCGGCACGAAGCCGGATGGTCAGCGCCCCGATCAGGAAGGCGACGAGCCCCGCCGCCAGCGCCGCGCCCAGCCAACCGGCGACGATGGGCAGGCCGAAACCGCCTAAGCGGTCGGCTGCGTCCGGTGTCGTCAGCAGCGCCGAGACATAGGCTCCGATCGCGACGAAGCCGGCAATGCCGACATTGAACAAGCCGGTCTGGCCCCACTGGACGTTGAGGCCGAGGCACATGATGGCGTAGGTCAACGCCATGGTCAGGAAGAAGGCGCCGTAGGTGACCAGTTCGACGCTCATTCCGGCCTCCCGAAAAGACCCTGCGGCCGGAAGAGCAGGACGGCTACCAGGATGACGAAGGCGATGGCCGCGCGCCATTGGGCCCCGACGAATTGCACCGCGAATGCTTCGGTGAGGCCGACGATAAGCCCGGCGAGCATTGCTCCCGGCACGCTGCCGATGCCGCCGAGGATGGCGGCCGCGAACAGGGGAAGCAGCAAATCGAGGCCCATATAGGGACGGACCTGCACCAGCAGCCCCGCCATGATGCCGGCGACAGCCGCCAGTCCCGCGCCGAGGAGCCAGACGGTTCGGATGACGTTGCGCACGTCCACGCCGACGACGCCGGCAAGCTGCTGGTTCTCGCTCACCGCCCGCATCGAGCGGCCAATAGCGGTGCGGGTCAGCAGCAGATGGATAGCGACGACCAGAATTGCGGCGAGCCCAAGCGACAGCAACTGGTCCGGGGTCGCCCTCAAGCCTCCGCCGAGCGGCAACGCGATCTGCAGCGCCTTGGTGTAGTAGGCGGGCTTCGCCGTAAAGATGAATTCGAGCAGGCTGCGCAGCGTTAGCGCCGCTCCGAAGCTCGCCATGACCATGATGATAATCGTGCTGCGTTGCGCGCGCAGGCGGCCAAACAGCAGCGCGTCGACCAGGAGGGCAAGTCCACCGGTGAGGGCGATGGCCGCGATGGCCGCGATCGGCAGCGACCAGCCGAAGGAAAACGGGCCGATCGGCGCCAGCAGCGAAGGAGCCAGCCAGCCGAGGGCGCCGCTCACCGCCAATGCGATGTAGGCGCCCCACGCCAGGAATTCGCCATGCGCGAAATTGGCGAAGCGCAGGATCGAATAGGTCAGCGTCACGCCGATGGCGCCGAGCCCTATCATCGAGCCGGTGACCAGCCCGTCCATCAGCGCCTGCGGGTTCATTGGCCTACCGCCTTCGGCGCGTGCCGCGCGCCGAGATAGAGTTCCGCCACGATCGGATCGTCGGCGAGCGTCGCCGCCGGACCTTCATGGCGCAGCAGCCCCTCGACAAGGATGACCGCACGATCTGCAATGGCGAGCGCCGCCTTCACATTCTGCTCGACGAGGACAATGGTGACCCCCGTTTCGTTGATCGCCTTCAGCGTCGAGAACACCTCGGCGACGATCTTCGGCGAGAGGCCAGCCGACGGCTCGTCCAGGATCAGGACGGACGGCTCGACGACCAGCGCCCGGGCCACGGCCAGCATCTGGCGCTGGCCGCCCGAAAGCTGGCCGGCGCGCAGCGACGGTCGCGCCGCGAGATCGGGAAACATTCCATAAAGCGCGGCGACGCGCTCCTGCCGCCGCTCCTTGGGCAGGATGTTTGCCGCCAGAAGCAGGTTCTCGTGGATAGAAAGCGTCGCGAAGATGTTCTCGGTCTGCGGGACGAAGGCCAGTCCGTGGCGAATTTTTTCGTGCGCCGGCACAGATGTGATGTCGGCAGCCCCGAGCAAGGCCGTTCCTGCATGGACCGGCACCAGCCCGGCTATTGCCTTGACGAAGGTCGACTTCCCAGCGCCATTCGGACCGAGCACCACGATCAGTTCTCCCTGGCGGATCGCAAAATCGATGCCGCGCACGATGGGCAGGTCGCGCTCGTAGCCGGCCACGAGCGCCTTTGTCGAAAGTGCTATGGGCCGATCGGACGCCATCACGCGGCGACCCCGCCAAGATAGGCTTCGATGACCGTGGGATTGCGCGCGACTTCGGCCGGCGGCCCCTCGGCCAAATGCCGGCCCGCCGCCATCACCACCACACGCCCGCAAAGCCGCGCCACCATTTCCATATTGTGCTCGATCAGCAGCACGGATTTGCCCTGCGCGTTTAGTTCCAGAACGCGGTCGATGATGATCTCGAGCAGCGTCGGGTTGACGCCAGCCGCCGGCTCGTCGAGCAGGATGGTTTCCGGATCGGCCATCAATATGCGGGCGAGTTCAAGCAGCTTGCGCTGCCCGCCGGAAAGCACTCGCGCCGGCTCGTTCTCGAGCCCGGAGAGCGTAACGAAGTCGAGCAGTGACCGCGCCCGGTCCACCGCGGCTTTCTCCTCGGCAGCGACGCGGCCCGGTTGCAGGAAATTCTTCCAGATGTGTTCGCCTGCCTGGCGCTGACCGCCAGTCAGCACGTTCTCCAGCACCGTCATCTCCGGGAATGGGCGCGGTATCTGGAACGTGCGTCCGAGGCCGCGCCCAACACGCCGTTCCGGCCCCTCGCCCGAGACTTCCTCGCCCGAGACCCGGATCGAGCCGGAGGTCGGCCTCAGGCTTCCGGCGATCAGGTTGAACAGCGTGGTCTTGCCGGCGCCGTTCGGTCCGATCAGGCCCAGCATCTCCCCCCGTTGCAGCGCGATCGACATGCCGTCCACGGCTCGAAGGCCGCCGAACCGCCTCACCAGATCGCGCGCCTCGACCGGCATGGCCGCTGCGGAGCGCGTCGGTCTTGTTGCGTGGGCTGACGGCGGCATCACGGCTTCCGTTATTGTGATCGCTGATGTTTGATCAAACTTTACATCGCTGCAAAACGCAACTACAAAAATCAGGTCGGCCGCGCCCCGCGGCATGAAGTCGAACGGCGGTCACAATGCCCGAACGGGAATGTCAGCGCGCAGTGGAATATGGCCGGGCGGAGTTCCTCTCATGAGCCGCAGGGCGCTCTCCCCGGTCGGCCGCGAAACCCTGCACGACCGTGTCTATGCCGAACTGCGCCGCTCGCTGATCCATGGCATGTTCGACGCCGGCGACATGCTGCGCATCCAGGATGTGGCGGAGACGCTGCAGACCAGCACCATGCCGGTGCGCGAGGCGCTCGGCCGGCTGGTTTCCGAGCAGGCGCTGGAGGCGCTGCCCAACCGCTCGGTGCGGGTGCCCGTCATCACCCGCGAAAGGCTGGACGATCTCGCCCGCGCACGCTGCCTGATCGAGGGGCAGATCACCGCACTCGCTCTGCCCAATCTTTCGGGCGAGGATTTCGCAAAGCTGAGGCAACTCACTATCGAATGCGAGACGGCGTTTCGCGGCGATGAAAAGGACAAGGCGCAGACCACCTCGGAACTCAACCACGCCTTCCATTTCTACATCTACCGCGCCGCGGGCTCGGCGGTGCTGATCCCGATCGTCGAGAGCCTGTGGCTGCAGTCCGGGCCTTATGTGCGCGCCGCCGCCCATATCCATGACGAGCGCCGCGACACACCCGCCACCCATCATCATTGGGCGCTGATCGAAGCGCTGGAACGCGGCGACGTCGCCGGCTCCATCAAGGCGCTGACCGACGACATCACCCGTTCCTTCAATCTCATCCGTGTCCGCCTTGATGAGCAGGACATGCCGGAAAAGGCGGTGAGCTATGCCTGACGCCCGCGACGATACCTTCGAGCTCTACGATTTACGCGTCGAGGTCACCGCACCGGAAGGCGGCGCGATCTACTGCGGCGCCAAGGTCGGCGACCATTTCGAATTGCGCGGCGAGATGCTGCATCTGCCCCCCGGCCAGGGGTTTTCGATCTATTCGCTGGCTTCGCTCCTGCCGCTGCTCCCCGCAAAGCAGCGGCCGACCCACAAGAACGACTGGATGACCACCGACGCGGAAGTGGCCTGCCCCGACCCAAACTGCTCGTCGCGCTTCCGCATCACGCGGCTCGGCCTTCGCCGCTTCAGCCATGCCCAGATCACGGCGGTGCCGCTCGATGACTGACCGGAAAACCATGCAGCGCATCCAGCTGGCGCCGGGCTACGAAATCTCGCGTGTCATTCGCGGCGGCTGGCAACTCGCCGGCGGGCACGGCGCCGTCCGCAGCGATGACCCGATCGCCGACATGATCGCGTTCGCCGACGCCGGCATCACCACCTTCGACTGCGCCGACATCTACACCGGCGTCGAGGAACTGATCGGCCGCTTCCGTCTTCGCTATCGCGACCTACACGGACAGGAAGCGCTCGACCGCATCCGGGTCCACACCAAATTCGTGCCCGATCTGGACGTGCTGCCACGCATAACCAAAGCCTATGTCGAAGGCGTCATCGACCAGTCGCTGCGCCGGCTCAATCTCGAATGCCTCGACCTCGTTCAGTTCCACTGGTGGGACTACGACGCGCCGCGCTGGCTGGAGGCGGGGCAATGGCTGGGCGAACTGCGCCGGGAAGGCAAGATTGGCCAGATCGGCGGGACCAATTTCGACACCGACCACATGCTCGCTATGATCGAGGGCGGCGTGCCGCTGGTCTCCATGCAGGTGCAGTATTCGCTGCTCGACGCCCGGCCGGCCAAGCGCATGGCGGCCGAGGCCGCCCGCCACGGCGTATCGCTCCTCTGCTACGGCACGGTGGCCGGCGGCTTCCTTGGCGATAAATGGCTCGGCGCCGCCGAGCCAACCGAGCCGCTCGAAAACCGCTCGCTCGTCAAATACAAGCTCATCATCGACGATTTCGGCGGCTGGGACCTTTTCCAGACCCTGCTCAAAACCCTGCGCGGCATTGCCGACCGCCACGGCGTAGACATCGCGACGGTGGCGAGCGCAGCCATGCTCTCGCGGCCGGGCGTTGCCGGGGTCATCGTCGGCGCGCGCAACCGCTCGCACCTCCAGTCCAATCTGGCGATCTCCAGTCTGGCGCTGACCGAAGACGACCATGGCCGGATCGAAGCCGTCCTGGCCATGGCTAACCCACTCTCCGGCGATGTCTACGAGCTGGAGCGCGACCGCGGCGGACGCCACGGCTCGATAATGAAATACAATCTCAACAAGGGAGCCGCCTGAAAGCCGCGCCTCGGGAGACGGCGCGAGAATACCGCAAGCAAGAATGAACCAGTGGCCGCGCCCATGCCGGCCAGACAAAAAGGGGAATGCGACATGAAGAAACTGCTTCTTATCACCACTCTGATGACAGGCCTTGGGGCATCGATCCTGCCTGCGGCCGCGCAGAATTGCGACATCACCATCGGCGTCGTCATGGAACTGACCGGCCCGGCCGGCGCCTATGGCCAGGCCGGCGCGAAGTCCGTCGAGATGGCCTTCCGCGACTTCAACGAGGCCGGCGGCGTCGGCGGCTGCAATCTCGTCACAGATACGCGGGACAGTCAGAGCCAGGGAACCGTCGCCGTTGATCAGGCGACGCAGCTCGTCAACATCAAGAAGGTGCCGGTCATCATCGGCGGCATCATCTCATCAGTGTCGATCCCGATCCTGACCTCGGTCACCGCTCCGGCCGGCGTTGTGCAGGTTTCCCCCGCCTCGTCCTCGCCGACGCTGACCCAGCTTGCCCGCGACGGCAAGACCAACGGCGTGTTCTTCCGCACCATCACTTCGGATGCGCTGCAGGGCACGGCCGCCGCCAAATACGCGCTCGACCAGGGCCTGAAGAAGATCGCCATCATCCACGTCAACAATGATTTCGGCGTCAACATGGTGCGCGAATTCACCGCCGCCTACGAAAAGCTCGGCGGCGCCATCACGTCGGTAACGCCCTACAATGAGAAGCAGGCGAGCTACTCTTCCGAGGCGAGCGCGGCCATGGCCGGCGAGCCGGAAGCGCTTTACCTCGTCAGCTATCCGGTCGACGGGGCGACCATCGCGCGCGCCTGGATCTCGGGCGGCGGTCCGCAGAAATTCCTGCTCAATGACGGCATGAACTCGTCGGAATTCATCGAAGCCGTCGGCGCGCAGTATCTGAACGACGCCTACGGCACCTCGTCGGGCACCAGCCCGACCGCCTCGACCGAGTATTTCAACAGCGCCTACGAGGAATTCTCGGGCGGCATCAAGCCGGACGCGCCGGCCGCTGACCGCTCCTACGACGCCGGCGCCATCGTGGCACTCGCCGTCGCCAAGGCCGGCAAGGGCGATGCCGCCGCAATCAAGGCGGCGATCCCGCAGGTGGTCACGCCCGGCGGCGAGCCGATCCACGCCGGCAAGGAGGAGTTCGCCAAGGCGCTCGGCCTCATCAAGGAAGGCAAGCCGATCAAATATGAAGGCGTCATCGGCCCGGTCAGCTTCGACGAATATGGCGACATCACCGGTCCGTTCCGCCTGTGGCGCATCCAGAACGGCGAAGTCACCACGGTCGGCGAGATCAGCGCCGAGGAGGTCGGCAAGATCAAGAGCGAACTGGCCAAGTAGGCTTGAGAGGCGGCAGGCCGTGCGTCAGCGCGCGGCCTGCTCCCGTCCGAGCATGCGGTCGACAAGCAGTTCGGCCTGCGCGTTGAACATGCCGACGCCCATCATCGTGCCGCAGCCCAACTCGCGTGCATGCTGCACGAGCGGCGAAACCGCCGGCCTGGTGATGACATCGGCCACGAACTGATGCTTCGACAAGCGGGCGGTGTCGACCGGCAGAGGGTCGCCCTCCTGCATTCCCATCGGCGTCGCATTGGCGACGAGATCGAAGCCCGTCGGGTCCGCGCTCCCGACTTCCGCGCGGCCGGGGAAGCGTCCCGCCAGCCTGGCGACCAGCCGGTCACAGCGCTCCGCGTCGGCGTCGTGGATGGCGAGCCGCGTTGCGCCGCGCTCCAATATTTCGAGCGCAATCGCGGAACCGGCGCCGCCCGCCCCGACGAGCAGCGCCGACTTGCCGGTAACCGAGAAGCCTTCCCTGGCGATGCCGTCGAGGTAGCCGACGCCGTCGAGATTGTCGCCGTCCCAGCGCCCGTCCGGAAGCCGTCGCAGGACGTTGACCGAACCGACGAACGCCGCCCGCTCGGTCGGCAGGTCGCAATAATCGAGCGCGGCGAATTTGTGCGGCACTGTCACCACGATGCCGTCGAGATTTTGCATCAGCGGCACCGAGCGCATGAAGGCCGGCAGGTCGGCCGTGCTGACATGCGCCGGCACGACCAGTGCGTTGGCGCCGCGCCGCGCCAGAATCTCGGACAGGAAGGCCGGCGACTTCACCTGGGCGATCGGGTCGCCGATAATGATGAACAGCCGGGTTTCGCCGTCGAGCTTCAGGGTCATGTCGGGCGTCCTTCTGCATAGTGCGCAAGCGTGCGCGCGATCCCTTCAGCGACGCTCGTCGTGGGCAGCGCGGCCAGCCAGGCCGGTTGCGGCGCGATTTCGAGATCGGACGCAATGAGAAGCGGCGCTCCGGACGCAGTGATGCGGGCGCCGGGAACTTGACGCCCGAGTTCCTCCACGAATGCGTCGATCGTCGCCACCTCGCCGACGAGATTGTGCGCTTCGGCGCCGTCCAGTTCGGTCTCGACGGCAACGGCGAAGGCTTCGGCCACGTCCTCGACATGGACCATGCCGACCCGGCCCGTGAACCTGATCTCGGCGGCCTCGCCCCGCTGCGCTGCCCGGCAGGCGATGCTCGGTCCGGCGCTGATGCCCGAACCTTCGCCCGGCCCATAGATGATGTAGGGCCGGAAGCCGACGCTGCGCAGTCCGTGATCGACGAAATAGGCGCGAGCACAACCCTCGACCGCGAGCTTCAGCGCGCCGTAATGCGTCATCGGCCGGGGATTGCGTCCGTCGTCGGGTCCAAAGATGCCGGCCGTGCTGACATAGGCGACCTGCCGGATGCCGGTCGCCAGCGCAGCCTCGAACAGATTGAGGCTGCCGATCAGATTGATGTTCGCCGCGCGCAGGGGATCGCGGCGGCAGTCGACGGTCATGATGCCAGCAAGGTGGACGGCGCTGCCGCAGCCCTCCGCTGCCCGCATCACCTCGTCCTTTGCGGTCACGTCGCCGGCGCGGATCTCGACTTGGCTCGATAGGCCAGGCTCGACGAAGTCGAGATGGGCTGTATCCGGCCTCGCGTCGAGGATGCGCACCTCATGCCCGCGTCGGACCAGCGCGCGCACCACCCACCCTCCCAGGAATCCGCAGCCGCCTGTTACCAGAACCCGCATCAGCCTGCCGCCCGGCGCGAGGCGTGCGTGGCGGCGATGTAGCCGAAAGTGATGCCCGGCCCGATGGTGATGCCGGGGCCGGGATAGGTTCCACCCATGATCGAGTGCATGTCGTTGCCGATCGCGTAAAGTCCGTCGATCGGCGTACCGTCCCTGCGCAGTACGCGCGCATTCTCGTCGGTCACCAGCCCCATCGCCGAGCCTATGTCGCCGGGGTAGAGCTTCACCGCGTAGAAGGGCGCCGCCCCGATCGGCCCGAGCGTCGGATTGGGGCCGTGAGTGGGGTCGCCGTTGGCGCGCTCGTAGATCGTCGTGCCGCGCCTGAAATCGGAATCGACGCCGGTCCGGGCATATTCGTTCATCGATGCGACAGATGCCGCCAATCCTCCGGCGTCGATGCCGAAATTTTGCGCCAACTCGGCAAGCGTATCGGCCTTGGTCAGATAGCCGTCGGCGAGGAAAGGTTTTAGTCCCTTGCCGCCAGGCCGGACCATGCCCAGCCCGTATTTCTTCAGGCCCACATTATCCGCGATCAGGTAGGCCGGGATGGTCGAACCGTCCCTGTTGGCGGTGAACATCGCGCTGACGAAGAGATGATAGGACGTGCTTTCGTTGACGAAGCGCTTCCCATCGCGCCCGACCGTTATGATGCCCGGCTTCGAGCGGTCGAAGACGAAATGCGGGAAAACGGCGATCGTGCCGTCGGCGCGCTTGCGCACGGAAACCGGCGCCCAGAAGCAGTTCTGCTGTGCGCCCTCGCCGTGATGCGCGCCGAGCTTCAACGCCAGATCGTGCAGTTCGCCGGTGTGGCCGGGCGCCGAGGGACTGTGTTCCGGAACCGGCTTCGGCAAATATTTCTGCCTGAGCTCCGGATGTCTCGCGAAACCGCCGCTCGCCAGCACCACGCCGCCTCTGACCGAAAGCCGCCGGGCCACGCCGTCCTGGACGGCGACAATGCCCGTCACCCGACCTTCGGTCTCGTTGATCTCGGTGACGCGGGCGTTCACTGCGATCTCGACGTCGAGCCGGCGCGCCGCCTCCAGCATTCGCCCGATCAGCGCATTTCCCATCACCAACCGCGTGCCGCGCGAATGGCTGAGCCGGTCGAGGAAGTAACTGCCGATGAGCTTGGCCGAATAGCGCGCCGCCTTGAGCGACTTCGTCATCGCCAGCAGATTGGCGATGTCGTCGCGGTCGACCATCAGGCCGCCCAGAATGGTGAATTCCGGGATCGGCGGCCGGATCAGGTCGAGATCGCTGCCGAGATCCTTTGCGGAGAAAGGCAGGGGCTCGAGCGCCCGCCCGAACGAGGTTGATCCCTCCAGTTCGGACAGATAATCGGGATGAAATGGTCGCGGCCGGAATTTCACGCCCGCGCCTTCCTCAATGATGCGGATCGCGTCGGGACCGGCTTTCAGGAAAGCGTCGCGGATCGCTTTGGAGGAGCGGTTGCCAACGGCCCGGTCGAGGTAACCGCTCGCCTTCTCAAAACTGTCGTCCGCGCTGATCGCCTTGGAATGATGTGTGTTGGGGACCCAGGTGGTCGCTGCCGAAAAGGCCGAAGTGCCGCCGACATATTCGGTGCGCTCGATCAGGATGACGCGCCTTCCTTCGAGCGCGGCGTAGAGCGCCGCCGCCATGCCGGCGGCCCCCGCGCCAAGCACCGCCACGTCGTAGCGCGCGCCATCCGGAATGCCTGCCAGAACGGTTGATGCTTTGCTCATCGAATGGCCCCGAACGAAACCTCCCAGCCCCCATAATCCCAAGGCTGGTCTGCGACGTGAAAGAGGGTTTTCATAGCAGAATTGGAATGGCATTCAAGAATTAAATATCCTTCCAATTTCTAGGCACTTGGCGTAGAGAAGTGCATCTCGGCGCTCGGTGCCGACCACCGTTGAGAAGATGGAGCAATGGCGGACATTCGCATAGGATTGGTGGGAGCTGGCCTCATCGGTATCACCCACATGGAAACGATCGCCCGGACGGACGGCTTCCGGCTGACGGGCATTGTTGATCCGGGTCCCAACTCCTACGAGATTGCCAAAGCCCGCGGCGTGCCGCTCCATGCCAGCGTCAAGGCGATGATTGCAGCCGGAGACGTTGATGGCGTGATCGTGGCGACGCCCAACGAACTGCACGTGTCAATATCCGCCCAATTGCTCGAAGCCGGCCTGCCGGTGCTTCTCGAAAAGCCGATCGCCAACACGATCGCCGAAGCAGCCGCTCTGCTCGCAGTCGCCGAGCGCACCGGCGTGCCGCTGCTGGTCGGCCATCACCGTCGCCACAACCCTATCATCCGAGCGGCGAAAAAGGCGATCTCCGAAGGCGCGATCGGCAGTCTCGTCATGGCGTCTGTGGTCTGCTCGCTCTACAAGGGCGGCAACTATTTCGACGCCGCCTGGCGACTTCAGCCGGGAGTCGGCGGGCCGCTGCTCATCAATCTGATCCACGAGATCGACCTGATGCGCCATTTCTTCGGCGACGTCGCCTCGGTTTCGGCGATCAGTTCCGATGCTGTGCGCGGCTTCGAGGTCGAGGACACAGCAGCAGCCATTCTCCGCTTCGAAAATGGCGGGCTGGCGTCGCTGACGGTCTCGGATGCCGCGGTCGGGCCCTGGGCTTGGGATCTTTCAGCCGGCGAAAACATAGAGCGCTTTCCGGCGCATCCCGTGCAGTCGCATTTCTTTGCCGGATCGGACGGCGGGCTGTCGCTGCCCGATCTGACATATTGGTCGCATAAGGGCGAGAAGAGCTGGACGCAAACGCTCGACCGGCAGACCCTCGCCATCGAGCCGGAAGATCCTTACGGAGCGCAGATAAGGCATTTCGGCGCGGTGATCGCTGGCCGCGCCGAGCCTCTGGTGTCGGGCATCGAAGCGGCGAAAAACCTTGCCACCATCGACGCGATCCGCCGAGCGGCCGAGAGCGGTCACGAAACACAGGTCGAAGCCGTTTCCGCCCGCCCCGCCAATTCGGAGCATGCGGCATGACCAGCGTTCTCGAACGGTCGCTCGGCATACTCGAACTTCTCTCGGAAAATGCCGAGGGCCTCTCGGTCAGCGCCATCGCCAACCGCCTGGGCCTGCCGCCGAGCGCTGCCCACCGCCTGCTCAACGAACTCGCCCGCTTCGGCTATGTGCGCCAGGACCGTGCGCAGGGCGACTATTCGCTGACCATCAAGCTCGCGGCCATGGGCCTGAGCTTCCTCGGCCAGAGCGGCGTCACCGACATCGCCCAGCCGATCCTCGACCGCCTCGCTGCCGCCAGCGGCGAACTCATCCGGCTCAGCGTCATCGACGACCGCAAGCTGGTCTGGGTCGCCGTCGCCCAAGGCGCAACCACCGGCCTGCGCTACGATCCCGGCCAGGAGCAGGGCGTCGTCCTGCACCTCGCCTCGACGGCGGGCGGGCAGGCTTTCCTGTCCACACTCGACGACGACGCCGCCCTGATGATGGTTGCCGAACAGGGTTTTGTGCCAAGGCTGCAGACTCCCGGCCCCAACGCGCCGGCGACCGCCCGCGAGCTGCTCAAGCGGCTCGCAGATACGAGGCAGCGCGGCTATTCGGTCGCAGTCGACAGCTACATAGTCGGCATGGCGGCGATGGCCGTACCCGTCCGAATGGGCCAGCAGGGCACTGTGATCGGAGCGCTCAGCATCGCCGGGCCTGCTGCCCGCCTGACGCCTGAGCGCATGAAGGAACTCGCCGCGCCGTTGCAAGCCGCGGCCGCCGAGCTCGGCCAGGCAAGCAGCGCGTCGCGCTTCTTCCGTCGCGCCCGCAGCCTGTCACCGGGCGCATCGCAAGCCGAGAGCCTGTCGGGATGAGCACTGACGGCGCGATCGGCGTATGCGACGTGCTCATCGTCGGCTCCGGCGCCGCCGGCCTGTCGACAGCGATTACCGCCGCATTCCATGGCCTCAAGGTCGTCGTTGCCGAGAAGGAGCCGGTGATTGGCGGAACCAGCGCCTGGTCCGGCGGATGGCTGTGGATCCCGCGCAACCCGCTCGCCCGCCGCGCCGGCATCGGCGAGGATGCCGCCGAGCCCAGGCGCTATCTCGCAAGCGAATTGAAGAACCGCGCCGCCGATCCGCGCATCGATACGTTCCTGGAGAACGGGCCGGAAATGGTCGCGTTCTTCGAGAAGAACACCGCGGTCGAGTTCATCTCCGGCAATACAATACCCGATTTCCACGCCACGCCCGGCCACGCGCTCGGCGGACGGTCGGTTTCGGCCGCCCCCTATGACGGCCGCAAACTCGGCCCGTGGATCAACAAGTTGCGCCCGCCGCTCGACCTGATCAGCCTCGCCGGCATGGGCGTAGCCGGCGGCGCCGACATGGCGCATTTCCTCAATGCGACGCGCTCGCCGCGCTCCGCCCTCTATGCGGCGCGCCGCCTGTTGCGTCATTTCCGCGACTTGGCCGTGCATGGCCGCGGCATGCACCTCGTCAACGGCAACGCGCTCGTCGCCCGCCTGCTGCGCAGCGCGCTCGACCTCGACGTAACGGTGCTGACCTCGACGCCAGTGGTCCGCCTCATAAAGACCGACGGCCGCGTCACCGGGGCAATCATCCGGCGCACTGGCGTCGAGGAGATCGTCACGGCGAAGGCCGGCGTGGTGCTGGCCGCCGGCGGCTTCCCGCATGACCGCAAGCGGATAGCAAAACTGTTCGAGCACGCGCCGGACGGATCGGGCCACTATTCCGCGGCCCTCGAAACTAATACCGGCGACGGGCTCGATATGGGCGAGGCAATCGGCGCCGACATCGCCGACGATCTCGTCAATGCCGGAGCCTGGGCGCCGGTCTCGCTGGTGCCGCTGAAGAATGGCGCGAGCGGCCATTTCCCCCATCTTGTCGAGCGCGCCAAGCCGGGCTTCATCGCCGTCGACGCGACCGGCCACCGCTTCGTCAACGAGGCCGATTCCTACCACGATTTCATCAGCGCGCTGCTGCAGGTCACGCCTGCCGGAGCGGTGCCGGTCGCCTGGCTGATCTGCGACCATCGCGCCCAGCGCCGTTACGGACTCGGCTGGTCGAAGCCGTTCCCGTTCCCGATCGGCCGTTATGTCCGCAACGGCTATTTGAAGCGAGCCAAGGATCTTGCGGCGCTGGCGCGGGAATGCGGCATCGATCCCGACCGGCTTGCCGAGACCGTCGCCGGTTTCAATGCCAGCGCGATCAAAGGCACCGATCCGCAGTTCGGGCGCGGCGCGACATCCTACAACCGCGTGCAGGGCGATGCTGGGCACAGGCCGAATCCGTCTCTCGGCGCGCTTGAAAGGGGTCCGTTCTACGCGGTGAAGATACTGCCCGGCAGCCTCGCCACCTTCGCCGGGCTGCGCACGGACAACCGCGCCCGCGTGCTGTCGAAGGATGGCTGCCCCATCGAAGGCCTGTTCGCCGCAGGCAACGACATGGCGAGCATCATGGGCGGACACTATCCCAGCGGCGGCATCACGCTCGGCCCCGCAATGACATTCGGCTATGTCATCGGCCGCACGCTCGCCGGCCAGCCGGTCTCGGGACCGCCGCCATCAAACGGGGGGAAATTCAGTGAAGTATTATGAATTTGCGACGCTCAACACCGTCATCTTCGGCGCCGGCAAGGCGGCGCCCGCAATCAAGGACTATGTCTCCGCGCCCGACGCCAAGGGCAAGCTCATCGGCGCCTGGTATTCCGACATCGGCCGGCTGAACGAGGTGTTCGTGCTGCGTGAGTTCGACAGCTGCGACGATCTTCACGCCGAGCGCGAGCGCGCGCGCCGCTCATCCAATCCCTTCGGCTGCCTTGAATTGCTGACCGACCTGAAGATGGACAGCTATGCGCCGCTCGATTTCATCCCGCCGGTGGAGACCGGCGATTTCGGCCCGTTCTACGAGATCCGCACTTACCGGATGAAGCCGAACGGGCTCGCCCCCACGGAAGAAAAATGGCGAGCCGCCGTTCCGACGCGGGAAACCTATTCGCCGCTCACCGTCGCCATGTGTTCGATCGACGGCGGCTCCCGCTTCACACAAATCTGGCCATATCGCAGCCTCGACGAGCGTCACGCCGCCCGCACCAAATCCGTCGCCGACGGCAACTGGCCGCCAAAGGGCGGGCCGGATTGGCTGACGCCGGACATGTACTCGGCGGTCGCCCTGCCGCTGCCTTTCTCGCCGCTGAAATAAGCCTCGCCCATAGTGGAGGCCGACGTGCCGCACAAACTGTCCCTCGCCTTCCTGACCCTGTTCGACTGCGGACCGGTCGGAGCTGTCCGCATCGCCGGGGAAACCGGCTACGACATGGTCGGCCTGCGGCTGCTTCCGGCCGCGCCGACCGAAGCACCCTATCCGCTGATAACCGACCCGGCCTTGTTGCGCGAAACGGTCGCGGCGCTTCGCGAAACCGGCGTTTCCGTCGGCGATGTCGAGATCGCCCGGCTGAAGCCCGAGACCGAAATCTCCACCTTCGAGCGTTTTGTCGATCACGCAGCCCAACTCGGGGCGCGCCACGTGCTGGTGGCGGGCGACGATCCCGACCACTCCAGGCTGACTGGTACATTTGCCGGCTTCTGCCGCCTCGCCCGAAATTACGGCCTGACCGCCGATCTCGAATTCATGCCCTGGACCGCCGTGCCGAACCTCGCATCAGCGCGCGCCATCGTCGAGGCGGCCGGCGAGCCGAATGGCGGTGTGCTGGTCGACGCCCTGCATTGGGATCGCTCCGGCGGCACAATTGAAGAAGTGCAGGCGCTACCGGCGAAGCTGATCAATTACGTCCAGTTCTGCGATGGGTCGGCAGATTATGACCGTAGCGACGAGGGGCTGATCCGCATCGCCCGCAGCGCGCGGCTCAATCCCGGCGAAGGCGGCATCGACTGCGTCGGCCTCGCCAGCGCCATTCCCGACGGCGTCACGATCAGCGTCGAGGTTCCGAACCGCGAACTGGCAAGCACGCTCGGGCCAAAGGCGCGGGCCGAAGCGGCGCTCGCGGCAGCGCGTCGCGTGCTCGAAGCCGCGGGGCGGACTTGGAAAGCGGAATGATACCCAGCCGTGGTTCTAAGCAGCCTCGGCGATGCCGCTGTCGACGATCACCAGATTACGACCGCCATTCTTTGCCTCGTAGAGCCGCTTGTCGGCGGCGCGCATCAGGTCGGATACGCTTGCGTCCGCCGCGCAATTGGCGCCGCCTATGCTGACTGTCAGCGGGATAGTGCGCTCGTCGATCGGGCGGAAGCGGATCAGTTCGACCTCACGGCGAATGCGTTCGGCGACGCGCTCGGCTTCCTTGGCCGTGGCGCCGACCAGGAAGACGCCGAATTCCTCGCCGCCGATCCGGCCGAGAACGTCGCCGCTGCGCACGCCGCGGGTGATCGCCGCCGCGATATCGAGCAGCGCCCGGTCGCCCGTTAGATGGCCGAAACTGTCGTTGATCTTCTTGAAATGATCCGCATCGATGATCAGCAGCGCGCCGCGATCCGACTTGCGGCGCGAGCCGTCAAGCGCGGCGAAGAAGCTTTCGCGGTTGAGCATGCCGGTCATGTCGTCGCGGCTGGCCTTTTCCGCCAGGCGGCGATGCGCTGCGGCAAGCTGCGCGTGCGCCCGGGCGAGTTCGCGATGCGCCTGCTTCAGCCTGTCGCTCTGCCAGAATGTGAAGGCGCTGGCCGGCCACGCCGTCGCCAACGGGCATAAAACGCACATCAGGATGGCTGTTCCGTCGACCGCGCCCCCAAGTGCTGGAACGGCCGCCGAAACGATCAGCACGGAGACGGCAGCAGCCAGAAGCGCCACAATTGCCGATCTCACGATAATGCTGTTCATGATGGCTCCCCGCTCGGCAGCCTCAATGCCGCAAAGCACTGAAAGTCTCCTTTCCGCGATGGCTAAAATTCGAGCCATTGCGGCATTTCCACCACCATCGGTTGCGAAAGACCGGCCGGGCGCACCGGCTTCCAAAAGGCTCGATGTTTGCGTAAGGAACGCTATGACCGAGCTTCCCGACCCCGCCCGCTTCGCCCATGTCACCGACTGGGTGTTCGACCTCGACAACACGCTCTACCCGCACCACACCAATCTATTTTCGCAGATCGATCAGAAGATGACGGCCTATGTGTCGGAACTTCTGACGCTTCCGCGCGAGGAGGCGCGCAAGCTTCAGAAGGAGCTCTATCTGGAGTACGGGACGACACTCTCCGGGCTGATGCAGCGCCACAAGATCGATCCCGACGACTTTCTCAACAAAGTCCACGACATCGACTATTCGTGGCTGGTGCCGGACCCGGTGCTCGGTGTCGCCATCAAGCAGTTGCCCGGCCGCAAGTTCATCTTCACCAATGGTGATCGCGGCCATGCCGAGCGCACGGCGCGGCAGCTCGGCATACTCGATCACTTCGACGATATCTTCGACATTGTCGCGGCCGGGCTGACGCCGAAACCGGCGCAGCAGACCTATGACCGCTTCCTCGAGCTTCATAAGATAACCGGACGCAACGCCGTCATGTTCGAGGATCTGGCGCGCAATCTGATCGTGCCCAAGGCGCTCGGCATGCTGACCGTGCTGATCGTGCCTAAGAATTTCGAGCCGACCTTCTCCGAAATCTGGGAACGCGATCCCGCCTTCGACGATGCGGTCGATTTCGTCACCGACGATCTCGCCAGCTTTCTAAACACGCTGATCCAGGATCCGACGGCTTGAAGCGATTCACCTCGGTCGAAGCACGGATCGACGCCGCCGCCCATGGCGTGCTCGACCGGCTTCCCGCGGGAGGTCTTTACGGTGCACTGGTAGAATTCCTGGTGTTCGGCCTGAAGCAGGCATGGGCGTGCCTCTTCGGTGGAGCCATGCTGGCGCTCATCATCGCCACGCGATTGTTCTGGCCGGACGACGCCGGCATCGAACGCTACGATTTCCTGTTTCTCGCTGCTCTGGCGATCCAGCTCGGCATGCTTGGCTTCAAGCTCGAAACACTCGCCGAAGCCAAGGTCATCCTGATCTTCCACATCGTCGGCACGGCGATGGAGCTATTCAAGACGTCGGCCGGCTCCTGGATCTATCCCGAGGAGAGCCTGTTTCGGATCGGCGGCGTGCCGCTGTTTTCCGGCTTCATGTATGCGGCGGTCGGCTCCTACCTCGCCCGCATCTCGCGCATTTTCGACATGCGCTACGCCGCCTATCCCCCGCTCTGGGCGACGGCCGTTCTCGCGGTTGCGATCTATGTCAATTTCTTCGCTCATCACTATGTCGTCGACGTACGCTACGGACTGTTTGCCGCGACGGCGATCCTCTATTTCCGCACGGTCGTCCACTACCGCGTCTTCCGCATCCGCCACCGAATGCCGCTGCTGGTCGGTTTCCTGCTGGTCGCGCTGTTCATCTGGTTCGCGGAGAATATCGGCACATGGTCGCGCGCGTGGATTTATCCGGGACAGCAGGACGCATGGACGCCGGTTTCGATCCAGAAACTCGGCTCCTGGTATCTGCTGATGATCATCTCTTTCGTGCTGGTGACGTTCGTCCATCGGCCACGGCCGGCCGAGGCGGAGTTGGCCGCCAAACCGCAAGCGGCGGAATAGGCGCTCGGACTTCAGGCCTTGCGGCTGCCGCGCTTGATATTCGAGCGGACGACCGCGCGTTTCAGCGCGTCTTCGGTCTCGCTGTCGTCGAGACCGCGATCGGTTCGCGAAATGCCGAGCCCGTCATTGCCGCGAACGCTTTTCTCCAGCCGCCGCTCCAGCCGCTCGATCCGCTTTTCCAGAGCGTTCTCATCGCTCGCCGGCTGGTCGACTGCAGGCTTTCCAGCTTCTGCCGCGCGTCGTTTGGCAGGCATGTCGTTCGGTCTCGTCCTGCGGGCCATCGGCGTTCTCCTTGCGCATAGCCGAAGTTAACACCGAAGCCCGCACGACGTTCCGTATTAGTGGTTGGAATGATCTCCGCCACCGGCGGCCCTGACTGGCAGCGTCAGTTCGACCTTGCCCGCCTTCTCGAACTCAAGCGTCAGCGACACGCTTGCGCCCTCCTCGAAGCGCTGGGCGACCTCCATGAACATCAGGTGCAAGCCGCCGGGTTTCAACTCGACGGTTGCGCCGGCCGGGATGTCCAGTCCACCGGTCACCGGGCGCATCACCATCACGCCGTCGACCACCTCCATCGAATGGATCTCGGCCTTGCCTGCAGCGGCCGATGTAATCGACACGAGGCGGTCGGATTCGCTTCCCTTATTGGCGATGGTCATATAGCCGCCGCCGGCCGGCTGGCCGGGCAACATTGCCCGCGCCCACTGGCCGGTGATTTCGAGATCGCCGACGGTGATGGGCGTACTGCTCTGAGCGCCGTGGCCTTCATGGTCGCCGCCTTTCGCCGCGATCTTCAGCATCGGGGCGGGGTACTCCAGCGAATGCGGGTCCTGGCCTTCGGCCGGCTCCTCTGTCCAGGCAATCTTGCCCGCAGCGCAAAGCTGCGTCGTTTTGAAGAACAGCGTCTGCCCTTGCTCGACGCCGGCCAGCGTTCCGCTGACCGTGAACTCGTCGTAAAAATCGTCAGGCAGGTCACCGCCGCTCCAGGTCACTTCCGTGACGCCGGACATGATCTCATCGCCGTGGAGACTGTATTTCCGGGCATAGTCTCCCTTGACCGTCGCTATGATCCAGCCCGGCTTCGGCATCGGCTTCACGCCGATATATCCTTCGGGGATTTGCAGGCGCACCGTATGGGTCGCCTGCCCGTCACAGCCGTGAGGTATCCTCACGACGGCCTTGTAGGAGCCCGGCGAGGCTTCCCGCTTTTCGAGGGAGGCGTGGGCGTGGGCGGTGATGATCGAGACGGCCGTCAGCGCGCAGGCGGCGGCAAGCGGCAAGAGAATTCGGCGCATGGTATTTTTCCTTTCGCGTCCAAAACAGATTTTTCTCGCGCGCGGGCGCAAGAACAAATTCGCGTTTCAGGCGGAAAGGGGTGGGGCGCGGATGGCCGGCGGCGGCTCGTTGAGGCGGGCGGGCGGGTTCTCCGTCTCGAGCCACTGCGGGAACTGGCCGGCATAGGCCGCCGGCGCGGCGAAGGCAGGCTTGGAACCGGCCGAAAGCTTTGGCGGGGCATCCATCCCGGCGCAGGGACCACCTATGCAGGTTGGGCAATCATCGGCAGCGCCGGGCGGCGGCAAAGCCCCATCTGCGGCCGGGGACTTGGCCTCGCCGAACATCGTGCAGATGACCCAGGCCTTGGCTGTATTGGCGGCATACGCCTCGGCCAGCGGCTGGAACAGATGTGCCAGGAGAACCAGAGTCGCGGCCACAGTAAACAGCACACGGTCACGCCTGAGCGTCTGAAACCAACCCGGCGATGTCCTGCGGCCTTCCATCCGACGATGCTTAGCGGAATAGACTGCGTCCCGCTACCGCGACGCTCTGCGGCATCGCGGCGCGACCGGCAATCACGGCATTTCGTAGAACCGGCCGATGATTTCCCACGCTTCATCCGCCGTATCGACGAAGTCAATTATGTCCTGGTCGCCGGGCGTGATCGTGCCCTGTTCGGCCAGGAAGTCCAGATCGATGGCGCGCTGCCAGAAGGTCTTGCCGAACAGGATCACCGGCACCCGCTCCATGCGGCCCGTCTGTATCAGCGTCAGCGTCTCGAAGAACTCATCCATCGTGCCGAAGCCGCCTGGAAATACCGCGACGGCCTTGGCGCGCATGACGAAATGCATCTTGCGGATGGCGAAATAGTGGAAGTTGAAGCAAAGCTCCGGCGTCACATAGGCGTTGGGCGCCTGCTCGTGCGGCAGGACGATATTCAAGCCGATCGATGGTGCGCCGACATCGTCGGCGCCTCGGTTGCCCGCCTCCATCACGCCCGGCCCGCCGCCTGTCACCACGACGAATTCGCGGTAATAGGAAAGCGCCGAATGCTGCGAGCACAGCCGCGCGAATTTGCGCGCCTCCTCGTAGTAGACGCTGTTCTTCTCGAGATTGCGCTTCTGCCTCTCATCCTTGGCCGCCCAGGCTTCGCCGCCCGGCTCGGGAATGCGCGCTCCGCCGAACAGGATAACCGTGGAGCGGATGCCGCGCTCCGCAAGGATCATTTCCGGTTTCAGGAGTTCGAGCTGCAGTCTGACCGGGCGCAATTCGCGCCGCGTCATGAACTCCTCGTCGTTCCAGGCCAGCCGGTAGGTCGCGGCGCGCGTCTGCGGCGTGTCCGGCACGCTCCTGGAACGCTCCAGATCCTCGTCCGCGTGCGGCAGCGGCGTCCATCCCGCCTTTTCCGTCGGATTCATATGCTTCCCCGTCCACATTTTGCCTGCCTGCGCCGTCCCGTGACGCTGGGCGTGATTGACCCGATACATCCCTCTGACATAGGGTCCGCGCGATTTTAAACCACGTTAACGACAGCGCCCTTAACAGCGCGTGTAGCGGAGCAAATCATGTCCAAGCCCGATCTGGCCAGCCTCGAAAAGACCATCGAAAAGGCATTCGACGAGCGGGAGGCCATTTCGACGGAAACGCGCGGCGAAATCCGCGAAGCGATCGAGACCGCGCTCGATCTGCTCGACCGCGGCCAGGTGCGTGTCGCAGAGCGCAAGCCGGACGGCGAATGGCGGGTCAATCAATGGCTGAAGAAGGCGGTGCTCCTGTCCTTCAGAATCAACCCGATGGAGATCGTTAAAGGTGGTCCGGGCGACGCAGTCTGGTGGGACAAGGTGCCGTCGAAATTCTCGGGCTGGGGCGCGGTCGACTTCGAGAAGGCAGGCTTTCGCGCCGTGCCCTCGGCGGTGGTGCGCCGATCGGCCTATATCGCGCCAGGCGCGGTTCTGATGCCGTCGTTCGTCAATCTCGGAGCCTATGTCGATACGGGCACCATGGTCGACACCTGGGCCTCGGTCGGCTCCTGCGCCCAGATCGGCAAGAACGTGCATCTGTCCGGCGGCGTCGGCATCGGAGGCGTGCTGGAGCCGATGCAGGCCGGGCCGACCATCATCGAGGATAATTGCTTCATCGGCGCGCGTTCCGAAGTTGTCGAGGGCTGCATCGTGCGCGAGGGCTCGGTGCTCGGCATGGGCGTGTTCATCGGCAAGTCGACTAAGATCGTCGACCGCGCCACCGGCGAGATCAGCTATGGCGAGGTCCCGGCCAATTCGGTCGTGGTCGCCGGCTCGCTGCCGGGAAAACCCTTCCCGAACGGCCAGCCAGGTCCGGGCCTCTACTGCGCCGTTATCGTCAAGCGCGTGGACGCACAGACCCGTTCCAAGACCTCGATCAACGAGCTTTTGAGAGATTGATCTTTCGCGGAAACGGACGCACCTTCCGCGGGCGCGAAATTATGTCGCGTTTAATACAGGAGGGGGTGACGTGGATTGGAAATGGCTTCTCACCAGCTTTGACGGCCGCATAAACCGCGCCAAGTTCTGGGCCGGCATCGGCGTTCTCATAGTGCTCGGCATCGCGGCTACTGTGATCGATGTCTTGATTGGTTCGTCGATCGATATCGGCGGCGGCGCCCAGATGGGGATCGTCAGCCTTCTCGTTTCACTGGCTTCCGTCTATCTGGCGCTGGCGCTCTACGCCAAACGCTGGCATGACCGCGACAAATCGGGCTGGTGGTCGCTTATAGCCCTTGTGCCCTTCATCGGCGCAATCTGGATACTCGTCGAGCTAGGCATGCTCGAAGGCACCAGAGGCGCAAACCAATATGGACCGGACCCGCTTGCCTGACCGAGACCAGCTTTTCTGGCTTTTCTTCCGCTTCTCGGGCCGCGTCAGCCGCGCGGCCTATTTTCTTGCAGGCCTGCTACTTGCCGTCGTGCAAGTGTTCCTGCTCTACCGTTTCACGCTGGTACCGGAGGAAAGCGCGCAAGGGCAGTTCTGGGCCTTCGCGTTCTGGGCGGCAGTGTTGATCTCGATCTGGTCGAATCTTGCGCTCAGCGTCAAGCGTCTGCACGATCTCGACAAGCCCGGCATTATTGCCGTCACGCTGTTCATACCGGTCGTTTCCATAATTGCCTTTCTCGTGCTTTGCATCTTCCCAGGCACATCAGGCCCGAACCGCTACGGCGCGGCGACCAATCAGCCGAAATAGGCCAGTTCAGGACGAGCCGCGAAAACATGTCCTACCGCACGCTTGACCCGGTGCTCATCATAGGAACGGCCGAGCGGCTGGAGGAACGTATCGCCGACCGCTTTCCCAATTCGGGCCTGCGCAAGGTCGCGGCCGGACTGGTCCATTTGTCGCGCGACCTGGCCAAGGCAGCCAAAGAACTGGAGCGGCCGATCTGGTGGGTGCGCATCCTGATCGGCCTGGCCATCGCCGTCGGCGCTTCCGTCTTCCTCTTCGTAGGGACCTTCCTGTCCTTCGATCGTATCTCAACCGGCGCGTTCGACTTCGTGCAGGGAATCGAGGCCTCGCTAAACACGCTGCTGCTCGCCGGGCTCGGCTTTCTCGCTCTGGTTCGGGCGGAGGAGCGCATCAAGCGCAAGCGGGTATTTCGCGAGTTGCACGGGCTGCGCTCGCTCATCCATGTCATCGATATGCATCAATTGACCAAGGATCCGGCCACGCTGTCGGCCGACTTCACGCCGACCGAGCATTCGCCGGTTCGCGTCCTGGGGCCTGCGGATCTGGCCCGCTATCTCGACTACTGCTCGGAAATGCTGTCGATTTCGGGGAAGCTTGCCGCCCTCTTCGCGCAATCGGTCAATGACGAAGTGGTCGTCGATGCCGTGAACGATGTCGAGAGCCTAGGCTCAAACCTGTCGCGCAAGATCTGGCAGAAGATCATGATGATCGAGCAATCAGGCGTCAAGAAGGGCTGATGGTGCTTGGCCCTGACCTGGACCTCCAGCAATTCATCCGGGCGAATTTGCCCATCGTTCCGGTCCCCTCCGTCCCCGAAATCCGTCTTCACAGGGCCGGTCCGGCGAGCGGCCTGCACCGTCTCGCCGAGCTGGACGAGCATGGCTTCGGCTCCCCCTACTGGGCCTATTATTGGGGCGGAGGGCTGGCGCTCGCGCGACACATTCTCGATCGGCCCGAAATTGTAGCCGGACGACGCGTACTCGATCTTGGCGCCGGTTCAGGCATAGTCGGCATCGCCGCGGCGAAGGCCGGCGCGAGCGAGGTCATAGCGGCGGACATCGACGCCTACGCGGTGGCGGCTATCGGCCTGAACGCCGCGGCAAACGGTACGACTATCTCGCCGATCCTTGGCGACCTTACCACCGGCCCGCCGCCTCCCGTGGACATCGTGGCCGTCGGCGATCTGTTCTACGAGCGCGACCTTGCTGAACGCGTCACCGCTTTTCTCGATCGCTGCCTCATTGAGGGCGTCAACGTGCTCATCGGTGATCCGTGGCGGGCCTATCTGCCCCGCTCGCGGCTTCACTTGATTGCGGAATATCCGGTATCGGAGTTCGGCGAGACGGTGGGAGGCGCAACAAAGCCAAGCGCCGTGTTTTCGCTCGAGCCGCGAACCCTTAGCCCGGGATCGCCAACGCAAGGACACACTGCCGGCCCAGCCGCCGCTGCGTGACAGGGGCGGCAGTTTGCAGTATCCCGCTTGTCATGAAACTGCCCGCAGATCCCGCCGAAAATCTTGCAACCCTGATCCGCTGCCCGTCGGTCACACCGGCCGAGGGCGGAGCATTGTCGGCGCTTACCGCCATGCTGAAGCCGCTCGGCTTTTCCGTCGAGCGGCCGATCTTCTCGGAAAGCGGTACGGCCGACATCGAGAACCTCTACGCCAGGCTGTCGGGCAACGGCCCGCATCTGATGTTTGCCGGGCATACCGACGTGGTGCCGGCCGGCGACGATTCGGCCTGGACGCTGCCGCCTTTTTCCGGCGAAATCCGCAATGGCGAGATGTATGGCCGCGGCGCGGTCGACATGAAGGGCGGCATCGCCTGCTTCGTTGCCGCTCTTGCCCGGTATGTCGAAGCGCACGGCAACCCAAATGGCTCGGTTTCGCTACTGATCACCGGCGACGAGGAGGGCCCGGCCATCAATGGCACGACGAAACTGCTAGACTGGGCCGCGGCCAAGGGCGAAAAATGGGACGCCGCGATCGTCGGCGAGCCGACCAACCCGGATGCGCTTGGCGACATGATCAAGATCGGCAGGCGCGGCTCGCTTTCGGGCGAGGTCCTGGTGCACGGCAGGCAGGGTCACGTCGCCTATCCGCATCTGGCCGATAATCCGGTGCGCGGGCTGATGACGCTTGTCGACGCGCTGATCGAGCCGCCCTTCGACGCCGGCACCGCCAACTTCCAGCCGACCAACCTCGAAATCACCTCGATCGATGTCGGGAACCCGGCCACCAATGTCATTCCGGCCAAGGCTACCGCAACATTCAACATCCGCTTCAACGATACCTGGACGGCCGAAACCGTACAGGCCGAGATCCACAACCGCCTCGACGCCGCCAGCCGCCGCAAAAAGTACCGCAAGGGCCGCCGCGAGCCGATCGAGTACGAGCTTGTCTGGCGCGACCGGCCGAGCCACGTCTTCCTTACCCGCGACGAGAAGCTGATCGAGACGCTGAGCGGATCGGTCAAGGCCGTGACCGGCAGGTCGCCCGCGCTTTCCACCTCGGGCGGCACGTCCGACGCCCGCTTCATCAAGGATTTCTGCCCGGTCGTCGAGTTTGGCCTTGTGGGCAAGACCATGCACATGGTCGACGAACGCGTCGCCGTCGCCGACCTCGAAACACTGACACGGATTTATTCCCGCTTCATCGAAGACTGGTTCGGCTAGGGCGAAATGCCGAGCGCCGCCGAAATCCAGCGATATCTGACCGGCGCATGGCGGCTGATGACCGGCAAGCCCGACGGGTTGCTGCTGCTCGACATCTCGGCCGACGGCTTCTGGAACTCGTTCTTTGCCATCGTCGTCGCACTGCCGGCGCTTTTCGTCGGCTGGATCGGCGTCGCCAATGAAATCGCGGACGAGCCGCTGACGGGCGGGCGGCTATCGATCCTGCTGCGGCTGGCCGCTATCGACCTCAGCGCCTGGATCCTGCCGCTCATCGCACTGGCAATCGCAGCGCCGCTTGCCGGCATCGGCGCCCGCTTCGTCCATTACGTCGTCGCCAGCAATTGGGGCTCGGCTCTTATCATCTGGCTGATGCTGCCGGCCGCCCTGCTCAGGCTGATTTCGCCGTCCTCATCCGATTTGGCGGCGCTGCTGTCGATCGGCCTGTTCGGCCTTTCCATGGTGCTGACATGGCGGCTAACCAATGTGGTGATCGGCAGAGGGCCGGCAATAGGCACGGCGGTCTTCGCCGGCATGTTCATCGCCTCGCTGGCCGTGCTGTTCCTGCTCCAGGCAGCGCTGGGAATTCAGGTCCCCGGGTAACGCACACCGGTCAGGTAAAGCCCCTCAGGCGGAGCGACCGCCCCGCAGGCAGCGCGGTTCTTCGCTTCAAGCGCGGTCTTGACGTCGGCCGGTGTCCAACCGCCCTCGCCGACGCGCTTCAGCGAGCCGACCATGGACCGCACCTGGTTGTGCAGGAAGGATCTCGCGGCGGCATGGATCTCGATCAGCTCGCCGGAGCGCCTGACGTCGAGCCGCTCTAATGTCCGCACCGGGCTGCTTGCCTGGCACTGCACGGAGCGGAAGGTGGTGAAATCGTGGCGGCCAACCAGCATCAGCGCCGCTTCCTGCATCGCTTCGACGTCGAGTTGCTTCGGCACCCACCAGGCCCTGTTCTTCTCCAGCGCCGCCGGCGCGCGCCGGTTGATGATGCGGTAGAGATATTCCCTGCCGGTCGCGGAGAAGCGCGCGTCGAAATCGTCAGGAACAGGTTTCGCGGCCAGCACCGCCACGGCGTCGCCGGCCATCTGCAGATGCGCGTTGATGGCGTCGCGCACGGTGTCTGCCGGCCATTTCTTGGTCAGGTCAGCATGTGCAACCTGGCCCGTGGCGTGAACGCCGGCGTCGGTTCGGCCGGCGCCGCGCAGCGCGATCTCGTCGCCGCAGAAGCCTTTGATCGCCTGCTCGATCGCCGCCTGCACCGAATGCGGCCCATCCTGCCGCTGCCACCCGGCATAGGTGCTTCCGTCGTACTCGATATCGAGGCGGTAGCGCGGCACTGGCTACTAGGCAGCCAAAGCAGACCCGAAGGCCGATGCATAGACCAGGCTTCCGGAGTCCGGCGCAGCCTCGTCCCAGGCCAGCGCCTGCAGCGCCTCGCACTGGTATTCGCTTTCGAACTTCGCGGCGCGCTCATGCGAATAGCCGAAGCGGCTGTAATAGGCGGGGTCGCCCAGTACCACCGACAGCTTTTCGCCAGCGGCTTTCAACCTGAGATGCGCTTCGCGGATCAGCGCGCCGCCAATGCCTGCGCCATGGAAAGCAGGTTCGACGGCAAGCGGCGCAAGCGCTACCGCCGGAAAATTCTTGCCGCCCTTCAAAACGAAGAGCCGCGAAAACAGGATATGTCCGACCACCTGGCCGTCATCTTCCGCCACCAGTTCGATGATCGCGTCGCCCTCACTGACCAAAGCGTCGACCAATCCGGCCTCCATCTTCTGGCCGAAAGCGTGCTCTTCGACGAGGCGGATTGCATCGCGATCCCTCGGCGTTGCGGTTCTGATCGACATCATACTCATGCGAGTTTCATTCCTTTTATTGTTTTTGCGCCGCGCAGGAATTGCTCGGCGGTGACGGGCTTGCCGCCCGCGCGTTGAAGTTCAAGCAGCCGTACCGCTCCCTCCCCACAGCCGACGGTAAGCCGCTCGTCGAGAATTTCGCCCGGTTCGCCTTGCCCATCGGCGAGCGTCGAGCGCAGTAATTTCAGCCGTTCGGCCTTGCCGGTTATCTCCATTTCGCACCACGCCCCGGGAAAGGGCGAAAGGCCGCGAATATGGTTGTGGATCTGCTGGTTTGCCAGCGTCCAGTTGATGCGCGTTTCCGCTTTATCGATCTTGCGCGCATAAGTCACGCCTTCGGCCGCCTGCGGCCGCAGCGTCAACTCGCCCTTTTCCAGCGCGGACATTGCAGCAGGCATCAGTTCGGCGCCGATTGTCATCAGGCGGTCGTGCAACTCGCCGGCGGTCATGTCCGGCGCGATCGACACGCGTTCGGCCAGGGCGACCGGGCCGGTATCCAGCCCCTCGTCCATTTTCATGATCATCATGCCGGTCTCGCGGTCGCCGGCCATGATGGCGCGCTGGATAGGCGCAGCGCCTCGCCAGCGCGGCAGCAGCGAGGCATGGCCGTTCCAGCAGCCAAGCCTCGTGCCTTCCAGAATGGTTTTCGGCAGCAGCAGACCGTAGGCGACGACCACCGCCACGTCCGCTTGAAGCGCGGCAAATTCCGTCTGCTCCGCTTCACCTTTGAGCGACACCGGCGTGCGAACCGCAGGCCCCAGTCTTTCGGCCTCGCGCTGCACCGGCGATGGTGTCAGGTCGAGCCCGCGGCGGCCGGCCGGCCGCGGCGGCTGGGTGTAGACCGCCGCGATCTCGTGGCCGGCTCCGGCAAGCGCCCGAAGCGTCGGCACGGAAAAATCCGGCGTTCCCATGAAGATAATGCGAAGCGGCATATGGTCCCGTTCGGCGGCGCGGCGCGATGCGCCTGTTTTACATGCCTGCTTCAAACGGGTTTACGAGTTTCAGGTCAAGTCCTTCGAAATCGCGCACCTTGCGTTGGCGATAGCAAATGAAACGCGCGCCAGCAGCCCGCGCCCAGTATCGGGCGTCAGAAGCTCAAGTCTCGCGCCAAATAGCGCAGCGATCTCCTCCACGATCGGCAGGCCGAGGCCAGCGCCGGGTTTGATGCCGCCATTGCCGCGCGCAAAGCGCTGCCGCACCGTTTCCATCTGGCCGGGCGGAATGCCCGGCCCATTGTCCTCCACCTCCAGCACGACCGCGTCTTCCACCACAACACGCACGGTGACCTCGGCTCCGTTGCCGGCATAGGCGATCGCATTCTCGATGAGGTTCCCGACCAGTTCGGCCAGCAGCAGCGGTTCGCCTCGGATCATAGCCGGCTCCACTCCCTCGAAGCCGAGATCGATGCCGGCCGCCCGCGCAGTAACGATGCGGTCGGCGGTGCAGCCTTGCGCAAGCCGGGTGAGATCAATCGGGACCAGATGCTTCAGCCGTTCGGAAGCCGTCTCGTCGATCTTGGCCAGCAGGAGCAGTTGCGCCAGCACTCGCTCGGCATGGGCGACGGCTTCGTCGCCAGTCATGGCCGCCACACGCGCCTCGTCCAGCGAACCCGCCCGCGCCGACAGCGCAAGCTGCGTCCTGATGATGGTCAGCGGGGTGCGCAACTGATGGCTTGCATTGCCGGTGAAATGCCGCAGCGCCTCTATGGCTGCGCTCAGCCGGCCCATAAAGGAATTGACGGCTTCGACCAGCCCCTTCACCTCGTTTGGCGCCGGCTGCTCGATCGGATGCAGATCGCCCGGATTGCGCTCCGCGATTGCGTCGCGCAGCCGATAGAGCGGTCGGAGCGAGGCCGTCACCGCGAACCAGACGATGATCGCCGCTCCGAGGATCAGGATCGCCAGCCGAACCGCCGACCGCAACAGGATCGTGTTGGCAAGCTGGCTGCGTGCGATGGTGGTTTCAGCGACCGTTACGACGAACGGTACTGAACTCACCCCCGTTGAGGCCGATCGCGCCAGCGCCGCCAGCCGGATGGGATCGCCTCGGAAAGACGCATCCGCGAAAGACGGATTTCCCCGCACCTCTCCCGAGATCGTCGGCAGATTCTCATAGCCGGTGATGAAAGTGCCGGGCGGCCCGTCGACGCGGTAGAAAACCCGATCCTGCGCCGCCGAGGTCAGCATTTCGAGTGCGACATAAGGGATATCAACCTCCAGGCTGCCATCCTCGGCAACGACGACGCGTTCAGCGATGGCGAGCGCGGAGCCGGCGAGCACCCGATCGGAAACCGCATCGGCAGTGCGCACCGCCTCCCGATAGGTATCGAGCAGCGCGATCAGGCCGATCGCCACGAGCGGCACAAGCAGCCAGACGAGCAGCCTGCGGCGCAGCGAATAGCCGGCGGTCACGAGGCTTGGGTCTTTTCGAGATAATAGCCGATGCCGCGCGCGGTGCGGACGGTCAGGCCATGTGGCGCCAGCCTCTTGCGCAGCCGGCTGACGTACTGCTCGATTGCATTGGCGCTCAGATCCTCGTCGAAGCCGGCAAGCGATTCGATGATCGACTGCTTCGCCACCACCTTGCCGGCGCGCATGAACAGCGTCTCCAGCAGGCTGATTTCGCGAGCCGGTATGTCGATGGCGACACCAGCCGCCGAGAAGGTGCGCGAGTTGAGGTCGAGCGAGACCTCGCCGAACGATACCGTCGCGGACTTCTGGCCGGCTTGCCGCCTGAGCAGCGCGCGCACCCGCGCTTCAAGTTCCCCAACGTCGAACGGCTTGGCCATATAATCGTCGGCGCCGAGATTGAGCCCCTTGACCCGGTCGTCCGACGCGCCGCGGGCCGACAGGATGAGCACGCTGGCGTCGTGCTGGCGCGCCCGCATGATGCGCAGCACCTCCAGCCCGTCATGCTCCGGCAGATTGAGGTCGAGGATGACGAGATCGAAGCGCTCCGTCGCCAAAACCGCGATCGCCGACGCCCCGTCGCCGACAATATCGACCGCATAGCCGCTGCCTTTCAGCACAGCGGCCAGGCCGTTTGCCAGCGTGGCATTGTCTTCGACGACCAATATGCGCAAGGGCCCCCCTATCGCGCATCATCCTAGAACCGCAGCCCGAACTTGTGAACACTGCCGGCATGCGGCATGGTCGGCTGACTATGCGGCTTCACGCTCTCATCGTATTTCTGCTAGTCGGCCCCGGTCCCGCATATGCGGATGTCGCGCGGTTTCCCGCCGTCAATGGCGACCCTGAAGCGCGCACGCTTACTGTCTATTCATCGCTAGACGCACCGCTGGCGGAGGCGATGATCAAAGGCTTCCAGCGAGCCAATCCGGCGATCGCGGTGCGCTATGAAGACCTGCTGACCGTCGACATCTACGACCGCATCGTCGCCGAAACCGATGGCCAAGGCGAAACGGCCGACATTGCGTTCTCCTCGGCCATGGACCTGCAGGTCAAGCTCGCCAACGACGGCTATGCCCAGCGGAGCGATCTGCCGATGAGCGCTCGCTGGCCGCGCTGGGCCAACTGGCGCAACACCGCCTATGCGCTGACCTTTGAACCGGCAGTGTTTGTTTATCACAAGCCAAGCTTCAGGCACGCCGCGCCACCGGCGACGCGGCGTCAGTTCGTGGATTTCCTGGAAGCCCAGGGCGACGCGGTCTTCGGCCGCATTGCCACCTACGACATAGAACGCTCTGGCGTCGGCTTCATGTTCATGTCGCGCGATCAGGAGCAGTTCGACGACATCTGGTCGGTAATCGGGGCGATGGGCGCTGCCGGCGTCAAACTCTATTCGACCAGTTCCGCGATTCTCGAGCGCATTGCCGACGGCCGGTTTGTCCTGGGCTACAACATACTCGGCTCCTACGCAGCCGACTGGGCGTCACGCGATCCGGATGTCGGCATCGTGCTGCCCAGGGACTACACCGTTGTCATGTCGCGGATCGGGCTGGTTCCGGCTGCGGCGCGGTCTCCCGATCTCGGCCGCAAATATCTCGAATATTTTATGTCGGCGGAAGGCCAGGCGGTAATGGCTCGGGAGTTGCAGATCGCCGCCGTCAATCCCGACGTTTCGGGCGAGAACACGGCAAACACCATGCAGGCCAATCTCGGCGCGCAATTGCGCCCGGTGCCGGTCAGTCCCGGGCTGATGGTTTATCTCGACCAGGTCAAGCGCACCCGGCTGATCAAGCGCTGGAACGACGCCTTGCGGGGTAAGTAGCGACCTGACAAGATGCTGGCGAGGTGTCAGCCTGATGACAGGTTGGTGTGGTGATGTGATGCCCGGTCGGTTGCCGGAGGCGACCAGACCTTGAGAAGTTTGGGAGGACTTCAAGCTCTTTTCCTCGACGCATCGTCTGGCTTCGCAAGCCAGCGCGGGGCGGTACGAGGCTTCCAAACCGGAAGCGAGGAGCGTCGGCGCTTGCCGTGCACTCCGGCGCGATAGCCACAATGACGCTGTCTCTTCGAAGGCAGGCGAACAGAAGGAGGAAACTCAGTGAAACATTTCGTACTCGCGTCCGTGCTCGGCGCTTTTCTAGCGCTGCCGGCTCATGCGGCCGACTATAAGATCATGGCGCCGGCGGCTCCCGGCGGCGGTTGGGACCAGACTGCGCGCGCCATGCAGACAGCGCTACAGGACGAGAATATCTCCGGCAACGTGCAGGTGATCAACGTCCCCGGCGCAGGCGGCACGATCGGGCTTGCCCAGTTCGTCAACCAGGCCAGTGGCGACCCGTCGCAACTGATCGTCGGCGGTTACGTCATGGTCGGCGCGATCCTAACCAACGCCTCTCCGGTGACCCTCGAACAGGTAACGCCGATCGCCCGCCTGACCGGCGAATACGAAGCTATCGTGGTTCCGGCGGCGTCCGACATCCAGGACATGGCCGGGCTGGTAGAAAAGCTGAAGGCCGATCCCGGCGCGGTGTCGTGGGGCGGTGGTTCGGCTGGCGGCACCGACCACATCACGGCTGGGCTGATCGCCAAAGCTGTCGGCGTAGACCCGACCAAGGTCAACTACATCGCCTTCTCCGGCGGCGGCGAAGCGCTTGCGGCCATTCTCGGCGGCCAGGTTACGGTCGGCATTTCTGGCTACGGCGAATTCGCCTCGCAGATCGAGGCCGGCGCGCTACGCATCATCGGCATTTCGAGCGACGAGAGGGTTGAAGGCATCGACGCACCGACCTTCAAGGAGAGCGGCGTCGACGTGTCGATCCAGAACTGGCGCATGGTCGCGGCCGCTCCCGGCATCACGGACGAGCAGAAGGCCGCCATCAACGCCGATATAGAGAAGATGGTGATGTCGGAATCCTGGAAGAAAATTCTCGCCGACAAGGGTTGGGCGAACACCTATCTCGCCGGTGACGAGTTCAAGGCCCAGCTTGCCAAGGACATCGAAGCGACTTCGGCCATCCTGAAAGACATCGGCCTGGTCAAATGAGCCTGGGCGGAGAGCCACGTCAGGAGCGCCGCCCGGATCGGGCGGCGCTTGTCATCGCCGCCATCTTGGCCGTAGTCGCGGCCGTGGTGGCCTGGAGCACCGCCACCACGGGCGGCGCGGCTACCTACGCGCGCGTCGGCCCAACGACTTTTCCGTATGTGATCGCAGTCGGCCTGTTCGTGCTCGCTGTCTGCACGGCATACGAGGCGATACGCGGCGATTTTCCTGAGCGTGAGGAGCAGAACCTGCCGCCCATGCTCTGGATCGTCGGAGGTTTGGCCGCGCAGATGCTGCTCCTGAAAACGGTCGGCTTCTCCATCGCCACCGGCCTGCTTTTTGCCGCCACCGCGCGTGGTTTTGGCAAGGGTCCGCTGTGGATGACGGTTCCGCTCGGCATTGTCCTTGCCTTGGCGATCTGGCTCGTCTTCGCAAAAGGCCTGCAGCTTGCTCTGCCCGCCGGTCCCCTTGAGCGCATTTTTTAGGCGAGGTTGGACGAAGGCATGGATACTTTCGGTCTGCTCGCGCAAGGTCTGCTCGTCGCTCTCGAGCCCATCAATCTGTTTTACGCACTGGTCGGCGTGACGCTTGGCACCGCAGTCGGCGTGTTGCCGGGCATCGGGCCTGCGCTCACCGTGGCGCTGCTGCTCCCCGTCACCTACAAGCTGGATCCGGCGGGTTCGCTGATCATGTTCGCCGGCATCTATTACGGCGGCATGTATGGCGGTTCGACGACGTCGATCCTCCTTAATACTCCGGGCGAAAGCGCTTCGATCGTCACTGCGCTCGAAGGCAACAAAATGGCCAGGGCGGGACGTGGTGGGCCAGCACTTGCGACGGCGGCGATTGGATCCTTTATCGCCGGGCTCATTGCCACGCTCGGCCTGGCTTTCATCGCGCCCTGGATCGTCAGCATCGCGCTGTCGTTCGGGCCGGCTGAATATTTCGCGCTGATGGTGCTTGCCTTCATGACCGTCTCGGCGGCTTTCGGCGATTCGGCGCTGCGTGGACTTACGGCGCTGGCTATTGGTCTGACGCTGGGACTGATCGGCATCGACCTCCAGACCGGACAGGCCCGGCTGGCGTTCGGAATTCCCGACCTTTTGGACGGCATCGAGGTGACGACGCTGGCAGTCGCGTTGTTTGCGGTCGGAGAAGCATTGAGCGTGGCGGCTACCAAGAGTGCCCGCGAACAGAAGATTGAACCGGTGAAAGGCTCGGTGTGGATGAACCGCGAGGACTGGGCGCGTTCATGGAAGCCTTGGCTGCGCGGCACCGCTATCGGCTTTCCAATCGGGGCGATGCCGGCTGGCGGCGCTGAAATCGGCACCTTCCTTTCCTATTCGATGGAAAAGCAGCTTACCGCTAAGCCTGAGGAATTTGGCCATGGCGCCATTGAGGGCGTCGCTGGGCCGGAGGCGGCAAACAATGCGTCTGCCGCCGGCACGCTAGTGCCGTTGCTGACGCTCGGCTTGCCGACAACCGCGACGGCGGCAATCATGCTTGCGGGGTTCCAGCAATTCGGCCTGCAGCCGGGGCCGCTGCTCTTTGCAAATAGTCCGCAGCTTGTCTGGGGCCTGATCGCCAGTCTGCTGGTCGCAAACTTCATGCTTGTGGTGCTGAATTTGCCGCTGATAGGGCTGTGGGTCAGGTTGCTGTCTATCCCGACTCATTGGCTTTACGCCGGAATCCTGATGTTCGCCACGCTCGGCACGATCGGAGCCAACCCGTCGAGCTTCGAACTCGGCATGCTGCTGGTGTTCGGTCTTATGGGATATGGGCTGAGGCGCTTCGGCTATCCGATCGCGCCGGTGGTCGTCGGGCTGATACTCGGCCCGATGGCCGAACAGCAATTGCGCCGCGCGCTTGCGATCAGCCAAGGCGACCTGACCGTTCTCGTCGCTTCCCCAATCGCCATCGTCCTGCTTGCCCTGGCCGCAACCGCCGTCATCCTGCCGATGATCCTGCGGGCGCGTGGAAAGGGCAAGGTTCTGTCGCAACTGGCCGGCGATGAGGATTGATACCTTCCGCGGCCCGCGGATTGGGCCGCTCGGATAAGTTTAGAAGCGGCTGATCCGGCGGAACTGCTCGGGATCGATCCCGAGACCGCGAAGATCGCCCGCTGCGGGCTGGCGGCCGTGCGAGACCGCGGATGCGGCCGCAATGGCGTTGCCGAAGACGGTGAACAGTTCACCCAGTCGCGCGCGCTGTTGACGGTATGACATGCTGTGTTCCTTTCGCATTGTGCGATGCAGCATAGATAGGCGCTTGCCGGACGGTTTGTCAGGCCGGCGACTGCAACGCAGTCATGCGGCAGGCGCATTGGTGCATCGCTTGAGGGTTTCTCCGTCGAGATCGTCTGGCGGTATCCGTCAACTCTTGCAAATGACTCCCGATGGGACTATATCGGCATCAAATTCTTGGTCGGTATGACGGAGAGTGGGTCCACCCGGTCCCGCTCTTTTTTGTTACCTGGACCGCCCGGAGACGGTATGAGCGAAACCACAGGCGAAGGCATCGGCGACGACCGCATCATCCGCGAGAGCGGCATCGATGCGCGCGTGGCGTCGATCATCCAGCCGGTGCTGCGCGCCATCGGCTTCCGCCTGGTGCGCGTGCGCCTGTCCGGCCAGAACGGCCTGACCCTGCAGATCATGGCCGAACGCGAGGACGGCACCATGACCGTCGAGGATTGCGAGGAGGTCAGCCGCGCGGTGTCGCCGGCGCTCGATGTCGACGATCCGATCGACAAGGCCTATCATCTAGAAGTGTCGTCGCCGGGCATCGACCGTCCGCTGGTCCGCAAATCCGATTTCGCCGCGTGGACCGGCCATCTCGTCAAGATGGAGACATCGATCCTGGTCGCCGATCGCAAGCGCTTTCGCGGCAAGATCGCGTCGGCCGACGAGAATGGGGTCCTCATCGAGCGCGACCAGGCGGCCTATGGCGAGGAACCGAGCGTCCGCGTGCCGTTCGAGGCGATCGCCGAGGCGCGGTTGATCCTGACCGACGATCTCATCCGCGACGCGTTGTCGAAGGACAACAAGGCGCGCAAGGAAGCCAGGAAACGTCGCGGCGAACCCGATGACGACCAGGAAGAACAGAACGAAACCGAAGATTGATTGAGCAGCCGCGCGGAAAAGATCCGCCGGCATTGTTCCGGGAGACGAAAATGGTAGTCAGTGCGAACAGGCTTGAACTGCTGCAGATCGCCGATGCGGTCGCGCGTGAGAAGTCTATCGACAAATCGATAGTGATCGCGGCCATGGCCGATGCGATCCAGAAGGCCGCACGCTCGCGCTACGGCCAGGAAACCAATATCCGCGCAGACATCAACCCGAATACCGGCGAGATGAAGCTGCAGCGGCTGATGGAAGTCGTTGAAAACGTCGAAGACTACGCCACGCAGATCGCGCTGTCCTCGGCGCGCGAGCGCAATCCCGACGCGCAGGTCGGCGACTTCATCGCCGAGCAGCTGCCACCGATGGATTTCGGCCGTATCGCCGCCCAGTCGGCCAAGCAGGTCATCGTGCAGAAGGTTCGCGAGGCCGAGCGCGACCGCCAGTATGACGAGTACAAGGACCGCATCGGCGAGATCCTCAATGGTACCGTCAAGCGCGTCGAATACGGCAACGTCATCGTCGATCTCGGCCGCGGCGAGGCGATTATCCGCCGCGACGAATTGATCCCCCGCGAAAACTATAAATATGGCGATCGTGTCCGCGCCTATGTGTACGACGTACGCCGCGAACAGCGCGGTCCGCAGATCTTCCTGTCGCGCACCCATCCGCAGTTCATGGCGAAGCTCTTCACCATGGAAGTGCCGGAAATCTATGACGGCATCATCGAGATCAAGTCGGTCGCCCGCGATCCGGGTTCGCGCGCCAAGATCGCCGTGATATCGCGCGATTCGTCAATCGACCCGGTCGGCGCCTGCGTCGGCATGCGCGGCTCGCGCGTCCAGGCGGTTGTGGCCGAGCTGCAGGGCGAAAAGATCGACATTATTCCGTGGTCGCCTTCGGCCGCCTCCTTCATCGTCAATGCGCTGCAGCCGGCCGAGGTCGCCAAGGTCGTCCTCGACGAGGACGCCGAGCGCATCGAGGTGGTGGTGCCGGACGACCAGCTTTCGCTGGCCATCGGCCGCCGCGGCCAGAATGTGCGCCTGGCTTCGCAACTGACCGGCTGGGACATCGACATTCTGACCGAGCAGGAGGAGTCCGAACGCCGCCAGAAGGAATTCGTCGAGCGTTCGACGCTGTTCATGGAAGCGCTGGACGTCGACGAAATGGTCGGCCAGGTACTGGCCTCCGAAGGTTTTACCAGCGTCGAGGAAGTGGCCTTCGTCGACCAGGACGAGATTGCCTCGATCGATGGCTTCGACGAAGACACGGCAACCGAAATCCAGGCGCGCGCCAAGGACTATCTCGCCAAGATCGAAGCGGAGCATGACGAAAAGCGCCGCGCTCTGGGCGTTCTGGACGAGTTGCGCGAAATCCCCGGCATCACCACCGCCATGATGGTGACGCTCGGCGAGGACGGCGTGAAGTCGATCGAGGATTTCGCCGGCTACGCTGTCGACGATCTGGTCGGTTGGAAGGAGCGCAAGGACGGCGAGACCAAGTTCTTCCCCGGCGTTCTGGCCAATCACTCGATTTCCAGGGCGGACGCTGAGCAGATGGTGATGGCAGCTCGCCTCAAGGCCGGCTGGATTACCGAAGAGGAAGCGGCCGGCGAAGAAGAAGCGGCCGATCTTGCCGCCGGTGAGTGAGGTGAACGCGCATCGCACACGAGCCGCCCTTGGACGAGATGAACGATCGCACCTGCATCGTCACGCGCAACAGCGCCGATCCGGATGAGCTGATCCGTTTCGTCGTCGGGCCGGACGGCGCCGTCGTTCCCGATCTGAAAAGAAACCTGCCCGGCCGCGGTTGCTGGGTCACGGGCGAGCGCCTACATATAGAGAAGGCCGCGGCCAAGAACCTGTTTTCCCGAGCCTTCAGGAAAGAGGTGGCCGTTCCGCCGGATCTTGGAGCGACGATCGACACGTTGCTCGCCAAATCGGCGCTCGGCGCACTTGGTCTGGCGCGCAAGGCCGGCGGCGTCGCATTGGGAGCGACAAAGGTCGAGAGCGTTGTGCGCAGCGGCGAAGCCCTGCTCGTGCTGCATGCCGAAGAGGCGTCGCCGGACGGATTGCGCAAGATCACTCAGGCCAGGCGGGCGACCGCCTATGCCGGCGGACCCCATATCCATGCCTATAAACTTTTTTCGGAAGCCGATTTGAGTTTGGCATTGGGGGGTACAAATGTGATACATGCTGCCGTTCTCGCGCAAGACGCGGGAAAAGCGGTGCTGAAGCGCATGGTTGCGCTTGACCGATACCGGGGCGGATCCCCGGATGACCGGGCAATGTTTGCGGCAATTGCTGACGAAGATGAAGCCGCAGAGGATATGGAATGAGCGATACGAAAACCGGTGACGACAACACGCTGAGCGTCAACACCAAAAAGACCCTGACGCTGAAGCGGCCCGGCCTGGAGCAAGGCACTGTGCGCCAGAATTTCTCGCACGGGCGCACCAAGTCCGTCGTTGTCGAAACCAAGAAGCGCAAATTCTCGATGCCCGGCGACAAGCCGGACGCGGCGGCCTCGGTGTTCAAGCCGAAGCCTGCGGCGCCCGCGGCTGCTGCTCCGGCCGTACAGCAAGAAGCGCCGAAGGCACCACCGGTCGAGCGTCCGCACATCGTCCTGAACGAGCTTTCCACCAGCGAGATGGAAGCGCGCCGCCGCGCCCTCGAAGGGTCGAAGGCGCGCGAGATCGAGGATCGCCAGCGCGCCATCGAGGAAGCCAAGCGCCGCCTCGAAGAGGAAGAGCAGCGCAAGCGCGAGCGTGAAGCCTCCGCCCGCCGCCAGGCGGAAGAGGAAGCGCGCCTGCAGGCCGAAGCCGAATCGCGCCGCCGCGCCGAAGAGGAAGCGCGCCGCCGGGCGCCGCAAGCCGACCTGGCGCTCGACGACGAGCCAGAGGCCAAGAGCAAGAGCCCGGCGCTCGCCCGCGGCGCGCCAATCAAGCGCATCGTCACGCCGGAAGTGGCGCGTCCCGCCAAGGCCAAGGGCGAGGAAGATCGTCGCCGTGGCAAGCTGACGCTCAGCACGGCGACTTCGGATGGCGATGGGCGTGCCCGCTCGCTTTCGTCGATGCGTCGCCGCCAGGAGAAGTTCAAGCGCGCCATGCATCAGGAGCCGCGCGAGAAGATCGTGCGCGAAGTGGTGCTGCCCGAAACCATCACCATCCAGGAACTCGCACAGCGCATGTCCGAGCGCGCGGTCGATGTCGTCAAATATTTCATGAAGCAGGGCCAGATATTGAAGCCTGGCGACGTGATCGATGCCGACACCGCCGAGCTGATCGCCTCCGAATTCGGCCATACGGTTCGACGCGTTGCCGAGTCGGATATCGAAGGCGGCCTGTTCGATGTCGAAGACAAGCCCGAGGACCTGAAGCCGCGTTCGCCGGTCGTCACCATTATGGGCCATGTCGACCACGGCAAGACCTCGCTGCTCGACGCCATCCGCAACGCCAATGTCGTTTCGGGCGAAGCCGGCGGCATCACTCAGCATATCGGCGCCTATCAGGTCGAGAAGAACGGCCAGAAGATCACCTTCATCGATACGCCCGGCCACGCCGCCTTCACGGCAATGCGCGCCCGCGGCGCGCAGGCCACCGACATCGCCATTCTGGTGGTCGCTGCCGATGACAGCGTGATGCCGCAAACCGTGGAGTCGATCAGCCATGCCAAGGCTGCCGGCGTCCCGATCATCGTCGCGATCAACAAGATCGACAAACCGCAGGCCGATCCCCAGAAGATCCGGGCCGACCTGCTGCGCCATGAAGTGTTCGTGGAATCGATGGGCGGCGAAGTGCTGGACGTGGAGGTTTCGGCCACCAAGGGCACCAATCTCGACAAGCTGCTCGAGGCGGTCCTGCTGCAGGCGGAGCTTCTCGACCTGAAGGCCAATCCTGACCGTACCGCCGAGGGCGTCGTTATCGAGGCCAAACTCGATAAGGGCCGTGGCCCGGTCGCCACCGTTCTGGTGCAGACCGGCACGCTCTTGGTCGGCGACATCGTGGTTGCCGGCAGCGAGTGGGGCCGCGTTCGCGCGCTGGTCACCGACCGCGGCGAGCATCTCGAAGAAGCCTTGCCGGCGACGCCGGTCGAAATCCTCGGCATCCAGGGCACGCCCCAGGCCGGCGACCGTTTCGCAGTCGTCAACAATGAGGCGCGCGCCCGCGAGATCACCGAATATCGCCAGCGTCTGGCGCGCGACAAGGCAGTGGCCAAGCATGTCGGCCAGCGCGGCTCGCTCGAGCAGATGATGTCGCAGTTGCAGTCGAGCGGCCTCAAGGAGTTCCCGCTCGTCATCAAGGGCGACGTGCAAGGCTCGGTCGAAGCTATCGTTGCAGCGCTCGACAAGCTTGGCACCGACGAGGTGCGGGCGCGCATCGTTCACGCCGGCGCCGGCGCGATCACCGAAAGCGACATCTCGCTCGCCGAGACGTCGGGAGCGGCGGTCATCGGCTTCAACGTCCGCGCCAACCCGCAGGCCCGCCAGGCGGCAGAAGCCGCCGGCATCGAGATCCGCTACTACAACATCATCTACAATCTCGTGGATGACGTGAAGCAGGCGATGTCGGGCCTTCTCTCGCCGGAGCGTCGCGAGACCTTCATCGGCAATGCGGAAATCCTCGAGATTTTCGACATCACCAGGGTCGGCAAGATCGCCGGCTGTCGCGTCACCGAAGGGAAGGTCGAGCGCGGTGCAGGCGTCCGCCTGATCCGCGACAACGTTGTCATCCACGAGGGCACGTTGAAGACACTGAAGCGGTTCAAGGACGAAGTATCGGAAGTCCCGGCCGGCCAGGAATGCGGCATGGCCTTCCAGAACTACGAGGACATGCGCCCCGGCGATGTCATCGAGTGCTTCCGCGTCGAGATGGTGACCCGCACGCTTTAGCCGCTTTGTAACCGGCACAATAGAGACGGCGGCAGGTGCCGCCGTTGTTCGTAACGATCAGAGATGGAACGCGGTCCTACACCCGTTCCATGTCTTTTGGATTTATACGATGCCCCGACCCCAGTCCTCAGGCCCCTCCCAGCGCATGCTTCGCGTCGGCGAGCAGGTGCGCCATGCCCTCTCAGACCTGATCCAGCGCGGCGAGGTTCGCGACGACGTGATCGAGGGGGCGGTGATCTCGATTTCCGAGGTCCGCATGTCGCCCGACCTCAAGATCGCGACCGCGTTCGTCTCGCCGCTGGGCGCGAAAGACGACGCCGCGGTGATCGAGGCGCTGAACCGGAATGCCAAGTTCATTCGCGGCCGCGTCTCATCGGCGCTCCGACAGATGAAGTACATGCCCGAGTTCCGCTTCCGCCGCGACACCAGCTACGACAATTTCGCGAAGATCGACGAGCTTCTGCGCTCGCCCGAAGTGGTGCGCGACCTGGACAAGGACGACGAGGAATAAATGGCGCGCCGCGGCAAGAAAAAGGGCCGGCCGGTCTCCGGCTGGCTGATCCTCGACAAGCCGGTCGGCATGGGCTCGACCGACGCCGTCGGCAAGATCAAATGGCTGTTCCAGGCCGAGAAGGCCGGCCATGCCGGCACGCTCGACCCGCTAGCCTCGGGCATGCTGCCGATCGCGCTCGGCGAGGCGACCAAGACCGTGCCCTACGTGATGGACGGCGCCAAGGTCTATCGCTTCACCGTCGCCTGGGGCGAGGAGCGCTCGACCGACGATCTCGAGGGCCCGGTGACAAAAACTTCCGACAAGCGTCCGAGCGAGGCCGAGATCCTGGCGCTGCTGCCGAAATATACCGGCGTCATCATGCAGACGCCGCCGCAGTTCTCGGCCATAAAAATCGGCGGTGAGCGCGCCTATGACCTCGCCCGTGAGGGCGAAAGCGTAGATATTCCGCCGCGCGAGATCGAGATCGGTCGTCTCGACCTGGTCGAGACGACCGCGGATGGCCGCTCCGTCTTCGAGACCGAATGCGGCAAAGGCACCTATGTGCGCTCGCTGGCCCGCGACATTGGCCGCGATCTCGGCTGCTACGGCCACATCGCCGAGTTGCGCCGGGTCGAGGTCGAGCCGTTCACGGCGGAAGACTTTGTCACGCTGGAAATGCTCGAAGCCGCAGCGCCGCCAAAACCCGATCCGGATCAGCCGGCCGCCGCGCTCGGCAACTGGAACGACCGCTTCGCCGCGCTCGACTCCTTTCTGGTCGACACCGGCGCCGCGCTGGAATGCCTGCCGCAGATCGCGGTCACAGATGACGCGGCGGCGAAAATCCGGCTCGGCAATCCTGTCATCATCCGCGGCCGTGACGCCCCGGTCGAGGCGGAGGAGGCCTGTGCAACGGTTCGAGGTCGGCTGGTCGCGATCGGTGCGGTCGAAGCCGGCATGTTCAAGCCGAAGCGGGTTTTTGCCGGCTGATCGATCCCGCCGCCCGCCAGTCGAAATGGCTCTGAACCGACCGCCAGACCGAGATTCTTTGCCGGTTTGGATTCGCTCTGGCTTTCGGCTCGATTTTGCACTATATGCGCCGCAGCATTGGGCGAGACGCGCAATGTACACCGGCCCCTGCTGGACGACATCCCGGCTGAGGGCGACCCGTTTCCTCAAATTCGAAAGGAAAAGCACGATGTCGATTACTGCTGAACGCAAGAAGGAATTGATGACGGAATTTGCGACCGCCCCAGGCGATACCGGTTCGCCGGAAGTCCAGGTGGCCATTCTTTCCGAGCGCATCAAGAACCTGACCGAACACTTCAAGGACCACAAGAAGGACAATCACTCCCGTCGTGGTCTGCTCGCTCTCGTTTCGCAGCGCCGCCGTCTGCTCGACTATTTGAAGTCGCGCGAAGAAAGCCGCTACCAGACGCTGATCGAGAAACTCGGTCTGCGCCGCTAAGACTTCCGGCCGGCGGACTTCATCGAGGTCCGCCGTTCGCTTATCCGGGCAGCCGTCAAAGGCTTCCCGACAGGACATGGTCCCGGGGATCGTGTCCGAACTGGTTCCGACTACGGCACAGGGCTGCATCGGAACCACCTCATGAGACGGTCATGGGGCAGGATTGCAGGATGCCTGGGGCGTTGATCCGACGCCGACTATCCAGACACCCCGTTGTCTTGCCCGTGGCTCGTCTGAAACAAGCCAGGAGAAGGACGCCGCGAGAGGTTCGCGGCCCTTTCCGCATTACGTAAGGACAAGATATGTTCAATCATCACAAGGTAGAGATCGAATGGGCGGGCCGTCCGCTCATTCTGGAAACCGGCAAGATCGCCCGTCAGGCCGACGGCGCCGTTCTCGCCACCTACGGCGAAACCATCGTGCTGGCCACCGTCGTTTCGGCGAAAGAGCCCAAGCCGGGCTTCGACTTCTTCCCGCTGACAGTCAACTACCAGGAAAAGACCTACGCTGCCGGCAAGATCCCGGGCGGCTACTTCAAGCGTGAAGGCCGTCCGAGCGAGAAGGAAACGCTGGTTTCCCGTCTCATCGACCGCCCGATCCGTCCGCTCTTCGCCGAGGGCTATAAGAACGACACGCAGGTCGTCGTGACCGTCATCCAGCACGACCTCGAAAACGATCCGGACATCCTGTCGATCGTCGCCACCTCAGCGGCGCTGACGCTTTCGGGCGTGCCCTTCATGGGCCCGATCGGCGGCGCCCGCGTCGGCTACATCAACGGCGAGTATGTTCTGAACCCGCATATCGACGAGATGGAAGAATCGAAGCTCGACCTCATCGTTGCAGGCACCGGCGAAGCCGTGTTGATGGTCGAATCGGAAGCCAAGGAGCTCCCCGAGGACGTCATGCTCGGCGCCGTCATGTTCGGCCACAGGGGTTTCCAGCCGGTCATTGACGCGATCATCAAGCTCGCCGAAGTCGCCGCCAAGGACCCGCGCGATTTCACACCGCCGAGCTACTCCGATCTCGAGACCGAGATGCTGGCGCTGATCGAAGGCGACCTGCGCGAAGCCTACAAGATCACACACAAGCAGACCCGCTACGCGGCCGTCGACGCCGCCAAGGCCAAGGTCAAGGCTGCATTCGCTCCGGCCGAGGGCGAGGAAGCAAAGTACTCTTCCGAGCAGGTCGCGACCGTGTTCAAGGATCTCCAGGCCAAGATTGTGCGCTGGAACATTCTCGACACCGGTTCGCGCATCGATGGCCGCGACCTGAAGACCGTTCGCCAGATCGTCTCGGAAGTCGGCATCCTGCCGCGCACCCACGGTTCCGCGCTGTTCACCCGCGGCGAGACCCAGGCGATCGTTGTGGCCACGCTGGGCACCGGCGAGGACGAGCAGTATGTCGACTCGCTGACGGGCATGTACAAGGAGAAGTTCCTCCTTCACTACAACTTCCCGCCCTATTCGGTCGGCGAGACCGGCCGCATGGGTTCGCCCGGCCGCCGCGAAATCGGCCACGGCAAGCTCGCCTGGCGCGCCATCCGTCCGATGCTGCCCGCTGCCGACGCCTTCCCCTACACGCTTCGCGTCGTCTCGGAGATCACTGAATCCAACGGTTCGTCGTCGATGGCCACCGTCTGCGGCACCTCGCTGGCGCTGATGGATGCCGGCGTGCCGCTGGGCAAGCCGGTTGCCGGCATCGCCATGGGCCTGATCAAGGAGGGCGAGCGCTTCGCCGTCCTTTCCGACATTCTCGGCGACGAGGATCACCTCGGCGACATGGACTTCAAGGTGGCCGGCACGCAGGGCGGCATCACCGCACTGCAGATGGACATCAAGATCGAAGGCATCACCGAGGAGATCATGAAGGTCGCACTCGCCCAGGCGCAGGAAGGCCGCGTGCACATTCTCGGCGAAATGTCCAAGGCGATTGCTGAAGGCCGTTCGGAGCTCGGCGAGTTCGCGCCGCGCATCGAGGTCATGAACATCCCGACCGACAAGATTCGCGACGTGATTGGCTCGGGCGGCAAAGTCATCCGCGAGATCGTCGAGAAGACCGGCGCCAAGATAAACATCGAGGACGACGGCACGATCAAGATCGCTTCGTCGAACGCCAAGGAGATCGAGGCGGCGAAGAAATGGATCCACACCATCGTCGCAGAGCCGGAAGTCGGCGAAATCTATGAAGGCACGGTCGTCAAGACCGCCGACTTCGGCGCTTTCGTGAACTTCTTCGGCCCGAAGGACGGCCTGGTCCACATCTCGCAGCTTGCCAACGACCGTGTCGCCAAGACGTCGGACGTCGTCAAGGAAGGCGATAAAGTCTTCGTCAAGCTCATGGGCTTCGATGAGCGCGGCAAGGTTCGCCTGTCGATGAAGGTCGTCGACCAGGAGACCGGCAAGGAAATCGTGCGCGAGAAGAAGGCCGAGGGCGAAGAAACCGCCGCCTGATAGGCTCGCGCATTTGACTATAACGGGCGTGGCGCAAGCTGCGCCCGTTTTGTTTGTGGTCCGCCTTTTTCTCAGCAGCCAATTTAGGCCCAGCTTCCATCATGCCTCACGACGCGCTGAAGACCTTGTTCCACCCGTTCGAAGCCGAGTCGCTTGCCGCGCCCGGCGAAGACCAGCGCGTTCTCTTCCTCGGCGCCGAACCCGGCTTCCGGCTTCCGGAAGGATTTGACGCCGATCTTTCGCTCGTTCAAGGCTTCCGACCCTGGTTCCGGGTGCTGGCGGGCCGCTATAAAACCGCGCCGCAGCCGGAGGGAGAAAATTTCGACGCGGCGCTGGTCCTGTGCGGACGGCATCGCGGCCAGAACGAGCTTCGTATCGCCGAGGCGCTCCGCCGCGTCAGAGCGGGCGCGCTGATCTTGGTCGCCGGCGGCAAGGATGACGGCATAGCGAGCCTGCGCAAGCGTGTGGAGGGACTGCTCGATCTTGAGGGCCAGATGCCGAAGCATCATGGCGTCGCCTTCTGGTTCCGGCGTCCGGGCGATGTCTCGCAGGCGGTGGCTGCACTGTGCACAGGCAATGGCGAGACCCTGATCGAAGGCCGTTTCGTCGCGGCGCCCGGCATGTTCTCGTCGGACCGCATTGACGCCGGATCGAAGCTTCTGGCTGACAATCTGCCCGAGAAGATTTCCGGCGCGGTCGCGGATTTCTGCGCCGGCTGGGGCTTTCTTGCGGCGGAACTGGCGCAGCGCTACCCAAAAATTTCGGCGCTTGACCTCTACGAGGCGGATTTCGCGTCACTGGAAGCCGCCAAGCGTAATCTCGCTGGGGCCGGGTCGGTCGAGCCGCGCTTCTTCTGGCACGATCTGCTGGCCGAAGAGGTTCCCCGCCGCTACGATTTCATCGTCATGAACCCGCCCTTTCACCAGAAGCGAGAGGCGGAGCCCGACATAGGCCAGAGGATGATCCGGACGGCCAGCGTCGCCCTGAAGCCCGGCGGCCGGCTGCTGATGGTCGCGAACCGCCAGCTTCCCTACGAGAAGACGCTCGCCGAGGTCTTCTCCAGTCATTTCGAGGTCGCGCGCGACGGCGTGTTCAAGGTTCTGGCGGCGAAGCGCTGAGCGCTTACTCCCGCTCGTCGCCCGTCCGCTTCAGCTCTTCCAGCGTCGGCATCGACACGATGTGATAGCCGGAATCGACATAGTGGATCTCGCCGGTAACGCCGGACGACAGGTCCGACAGCAGATAGAGCGCCGAGCCGCCGACTTCATCGATCGTGACCGTGCGCCGCAGCGGCGAATTGCGCTGCTGGTAGGAGAACATGTGCCGCGCATCGGCAATACCCGCGCCGGCAAGCGTGCGAACCGGACCCGCTGAGATGGCGTTCACGCGGATGCCGTGCGGGCCGTAATCGTTAGCGAGATAGCGTACGCTGGATTCGAGCCCGGCCTTGGCGACGCCCATGACGTTGTAATTCGGCATGATCCGCACCGATCCCGCGTAGGTCAGCGTGATCATCGAGCCGCCTTCCTTCATCAGCGCCGCGGCATGGCGCGCGACTTCGGTGAAGGAATAGCAGGAGATCACCATGGTGCGGATGAAATTCTCGCGGCTGGTGTCGGCGTAAAGCCCCTTCAGCTCGTTCTTGTCGGAAAAGCCGATCGCGTGGACGACAAAGTCCATACCGCCCCATTCCTTGCCCAGCGTCTCGAAGACGGAGCTGACGGAGGCGCTGTCTTCCACGTCGCAGGGCAGCACCAGCGATGCGCCGACCTTCTCGGCCAGCGGCTTGACGCGGCGGCCGAAGGCCTCGCCCTGATAGGTGAAGGCGAGTTCTGCGCCCTGTTCGGCAAGTTTTTTGGCGATGCCCCAGGCGATGGAATGATCGTTCGCGACCCCCATGATCAGGCCGCGTTTGCCCTTCATCAATCCGTTCATCGAACCCTCAGCCGTTGTAGCGCTGGAAGACGAGCGTGGCGTTGGTGCCGCCGAAGCCGAACGAATTCGACAGCACGGTGTCGATCTTGGCGTTGTCGATGCGCTTGCGCACGATCGGCATGCCTTCGAACTCCGGATCGAGTTCCTCGATATGGGCGCTTTCGCCGATGAAGCCTCCCTGCATCATCAGGATCGAATAGATCGATTCCTGCACGCCTGCAGCGCCGAGCGAGTGCCCGGTCAGCGACTTGGTCGACGTGATATTCGGCATCTTGTCGCCGAACACCTCGCGGATCGCGCCCATCTCCTTCGAATCGCCGACCGGCGTCGAGGTGCCGTGCGTGTTGATGTAGTCGACATCGCCCTTGACGGTGGAGATCGCCTGCTTCATGCAGCGCACCGCGCCTTCGCCTGACGGTGCGACCATGTCGTAGCCGTCCGATGTCGCGCCGTAGCCGACGATCTCGGCATATATTTTCGCGCCGCGAGCCTTGGCATGCTCCAGTTCTTCAACCACCAGCACGCCCGCGCCGCCGGCAATGACGAAACCGTCGCGGTTGACGTCATATGCGCGGGACGCCACCGAAGGCCTGTCGTTGAACTTCGAAGACATCGCGCCCATGGCGTCGAACAGGTTCGACATCGTCCAGTCGAGATCCTCGTGGCCGCCGGCGAAGATGATGTCCTGTTTGCCGAACTGGATGAGTTCGTAGGCGTTGCCGATGCAATGCGCCGAGGTCGAGCAGGCCGACGAGATCGAATAGTTGACGCCGTGAATCTTGAACCAGGTCGCGAGCGTCGCCGATGCCGTCGACGACATCGCCTTCGGCACTGCGAAAGGCCCGATACGCTTGGGGCTATTGTTCTTCTCAGTGATTTCGGCGGCCTCTACGATCGTCTTCGTCGACGGGCCGCCCGAGCCCATGATGATGCCGGTGCGTTCGTTGGTGATATCGCCTTCCTCGAGACCCCCGGATGCTATCGCCTGCTGCATGGCGACGTGGTTCCACGCCCCGCCCTTGTGCAGGAAGCGCATCGCCCGCCGGTCGACCAGCTCTGTCGGGTCGAGCGTCGGCGCCCCCCATACCTGGCAGCGGAAGCCGTGTTCGGCGAAATCGCTGGAAAAGCTTATGCCCGACCGGGCGCCATGCAGCGAGGCCTGCACCTCGTCGGCATTGTTGCCGATGGACGACACGATCCCAAGGCCTGTCACGACGACACGTCTCATCGGCAACTCCTTCGCGATTTTACTGGGCCGTTCAGGCGGCCGCTGCTTCCTTGAACAGGCCGACCCTAAGGTCAGTGGCCTTGTATATGGTCTCGCCGTCGGCCTTCAGCCAGCCGTCGCCGATGCCCAGCACCAGCCGTCCGCGCATCACGCGCTTGAAGTCGACGCCATATTCCACCCGTTTGTTGGCGGGCGTCACCATGCCAGTGAACTTCACCTCGCCGGTCGACAGTGCGCGGCCCTTGCCCGGTTCGCCAAGCCAACCGAGGAAGAAGCCGGAGAGCTGCCACAGCGCATCAAGCCCAAGGCAGCCCGGCATCACCGGATCGCCGATGAAATGGCAGGGGAAGAACCAAAGGTCGCGGTGGATGTCAAGTTCGGCGCGCACGAAGCCCTTGCCGAATTCGCCGCCCGTGTCGCTGATTTCAGTGATCCGGTTGAACATCAGCATCGGCGGATAGGGAAGCTGCGCATTTCCGGACCCGAAGAGTTCGCCGCGCGCGCAGGCAAGCAGTTCCTCGTATTCGTAGCTGGACTTCGCAACCGCCATGAAATTCCGTCCCCATAAATTTGTGGGCGCGCTGCGGCGCCCTTGGCAATGTCACTATCATAGTCTGTTTCGGGTCGGAAACAGCAGTGAACGAACTAGCGTGCCGGCCTTTCCGGGTCAATCCGCGCCTATTGATCGGTTTACCGCGACAGAATATATGTCGGGTAAACCATCCGGCGCCGTTGAACCCATGGGGATCGCGGTTCGGGAGGCATACAGGTGAAGTTTGGCGGGTTGATGGTTCTGAATTGCAAGGATGGTGTGAGCGTCGATCAGCGGGTGCGCGAAGCGGGACTGCGGCCGACGCGTCAGCGCGTGGCGCTGGCCGATCTGCTGTTCGCCAAGGGCGACCGGCATCTCTCGGCTGAGGAACTGCACGAGGAAGCGCTCGCCGCTGGAGTCCCAGTTTCGCTGGCAACGGTCTACAACGCGCTGCACCAGTTCACCGAAGCCGGCCTGCTGCGCATCCTGGCGGTCGAGGGTTCGAAAACCTATTTCGACACCAACACCTCCGACCATCACCATTTCTTCATCGAAGGCGAAAACAAGGTCTTCGACATCGCTTCCGGCCCGGTCGAGGTCCGCAACCTGCCCGAGCCACCGGAAGGCATGGAAATCTGCAACGTCGACATCGTCGTACGGCTCCGCCCCAAGCGGAATGTCTGACCAGCGCTAGTCTTCCCGGCCGCTTGATCTCCTCCTCAGGCTCGAATGGGCCTTTTTGTTTGGCCTGTGCGTTGCCGGCTATTCCCTGTCCGGCGGTTCCTGGCCGCTGTTTTTCCTACTGATCCTCGCGCCCGACCTCTCGATGCTCGGCTATCTCGCCGGTCCGCGCATCGGGGCTTACGCCTACAATCTCTTTCACACGCTGATCATGCCGCTATGCCTGCTGGCATTCGGCTTCCTGGCCGGGCAGGATCTGGCGATGCAAATCTCCGCGATATGGCTCGCCCATATCGCGATCGACCGCGCGCTCGGCTACGGGCTGAAATTCTCCACCGGATTTCAGGACACGCATCTCGGCCGCATCGGCCGGGATAAACCTGTCAATCCTTGACCTGCTCGCCCGGATAGGCGCCCCACACCTGGGTTTGGGCGATCCAACCCGTGTGCCCGTTGAAGGTCATTTGGCACCATTCGCCGTTGCACTGCTTGATCGTGCCGACCACGCCTGGTTCGACGATTGCGACCGTACTGGCCTCCTTGTCGGGCTCGGCCAGAAGCGTGAGCTGCGTATCCTTGCCGCGTTGCCACGGCGCGGTGATCGCCGTGCGCCGGCCCGACAGCAGCGACTGGTTGATCCAGCCTTCGGAGCCGTCCGAATCGCGCACGCGCCGCCAATTGTCGTATTCCTGGATGATCTCCATTGGCAGTCCCGGCTTCATGTACAGCCAGTCGACCGCATAATTGAGGCCGGGGCCGATGCGCGAGTTCACGCGGCCCGATTTGAGGCTGACGAAGCGCGGCAGAGGCAGCCCGCTCGGGCCGCGCGTTACGTGCTGGCCGGCCGCAGTTTGCGCCGTTGTTGGAAATGTGGTGGGGCAAATGAACGCCAGACCGAGCAGCGCTGCACTGACGGTCATGCGAAGCGATGCGAAGCGAGACACTCTTGTTGTTCCTTTGTAGCCGGCGCCGTGCCGTCCCCGGTTCAGGCGCCCTTTTTCTTTGTCATCGGCCGAACCGCTTGTTACACAGTTGTCGCGCCGGGACTGGTTTTCAGTTTCGCTCGTCTTGGTTAAAGAGGTCTCAACAGGATCCGGAGTCGAGGCATTAATGGTCGGCAAAAAGAAGCCTCTCGTGGTGATCACGCGCAAGCTGCCGGACCAGGTGGAAACGCGCATGCGCGAATTGTTCGACGCGCGCCTCAATGTCGACGACAAGCCGATGAGCCAGCCCGAACTGGTCGCCGCCGTCCGGGAAGCCGACGTGCTGGTGCCGACCATTTCCGACCGCATCGACGCGGCGCTGATTGAGCAGGCCGGCCCGCAACTGAAGCTGATCGCCAATTTCGGCAACGGTGTCGACAAGATCGACGTAACGGCGGCTTCGAAGAAGGGCATCACCGTCACCAACACGCCCAATGTGCTTACCGAAGATACGGCTGACATGACGATGGCGCTGATGCTGGCGGTGCCGCGCCGGCTGGCGGAAGGCGCGAACGTGCTTAGGAGCGACGGCAAATGGGCCGGCTGGTCGCCGACCTGGATGCTCGGCCGCCGCATCTGGGGCAAGCGCCTCGGCATTGTCGGCATGGGCCGCATCGGCACCGCGGTCGCCCGCCGCGCCAAGGCCTTCGGCCTGTCCATCCACTATCATAACCGCCACCGCGTACTGCAGCAGGTGGAGGACGAGCTGGAAGCGACCTACTGGGACAGCCTCGACCAGATGCTGGCTCGCATGGACATCATCTCGGTCAATTGCCCGTCGACGCCAGCCACCTTTCATCTGCTTTCGGCGCGGCGGCTGGCGCTGCTGCAGCCGTCGAGCTACATCGTCAACACGGCGCGCGGCGACCTGATTGATGAGGATGCGCTGGTCAAAATGCTGCAGGACGGCAAGCTCGCGGGCGCAGCCCTCGATGTGTTCGAGCATGAGCCGGCGGTCAATCCGAAGCTGCTGAAGCTGGCGGCAAAGGGCAAGGTCGTTCTCCTTCCGCATATGGGTTCGGCCACAATCGAGGGCCGCATCGACATGGGCGAGAAGGTCATCATCAATATCCGGACTTTTTTCGACGGCCACCGCCCGCCGGACAGGGTCCTGCCGCTCAGGGATTAAGCTGCGAGGGACGGAATCTTCGCCGATAGCCCGTGTATCGGCACCATCACAGCCGCGAATTCGGGGAGCTATTCCTTCGATGCAGGATGCGGACCATCGCGCAACATATCCGCCGCTCAACACGCTGAAGCCTATCGCTGAGGATATCTGGATCGTCGACGGGCCTGTGATCCGCTTCGGGCCGGCCTTGCTGAAAATGCCGTTCCCGACCCGAATGACCGTAATCCGCCTGCAATCCGGCGAATTGTTTATCCACTCGCCGACATCGCTCGTCCCGGAGTTGAAGGCAGAGATTCAGGCGTTAGGAAAGCCGCGCTTCGTCATCGGGCCCAACCGAATTCACTACTGGTGGATTCCGGAATGGAAGAAGGCCTGGCCGGACGCGCAGATCTATCTCGCACCACGGATAAGCGAGCAGTCGGGCGGCCGCATCAACTTTCCGTCTCTCGAACTTGATCGCGATGCGGGTTATCCGTGGGATGCGGAGATCGCGACGCTGCCGGTCGCCGGCAGCTATATGACCGAGGTGGTTTTCTTCCATTTCGCCAGCCGAACCCTCGTGCTGACGGACCTCATCGAGAATTTCGAGCCACGGAAGTTGGGCTCGTTCGCGCGCTTGCTGACATGGCTTGGAGGCGCACGCGATCCGGACGGTCAGACGCCGCGCGACATGCGGCTGACATTCGCCAAGCAAAAGCCAGAGGTGAAGACGGCGGTGGAAAAGATGATTTCCTGGAACCCCGAGCGCGTCATTCTCGCCCATGGCCGCTGGTACAAGACGAACGGCGTCGCCGAGTTGCGACGAGCCTTCCGCTGGGTGCTCGAATGAATTAGCGAGGTAAGCCGTTCGCTATTTAACGGAAATCGAGCCGTCGGTCGCGGCCACCACTTCCCTGCCGCCGAATGCCGGAAATTTTGCGCTCCCCAGCTTCACTGCAATCGGCGTCTGCCAACCCATTTCGCGGGCGACAATCAACCCGAGCAGCAGGATTGCGTCCGGTTCGTGCAGCACCAATGCGGCCGGCGCATGGCCGCTATGGACGAGTTCCATCAGGATAGCCGAGGCCGAGGAGGAGCCGATCGTGCCCGGCAGGAACAGCACCTTCTCGGAAATGGTCTCGCCGCATTGCGGATGGCGCACATCGGCTATGCGCCCGCTCTTCGGGTCGACGCCGCCCCAGAAGCTGATCGGCGCCGTCAGCACCAGCGCCCTGCCTTCGCCCGCCGCGCCGGGAACCAGGATCTCGCCTTGTACGGTCGGGCTCACGAAAAGGCTTCCGTAAAGGACGGTTTGCCCGAAACTGCGCTCTCGACGCAGTCGGCCAGCGAGCCGTAGAGCACCGAATAACCGGTATTGGGCGGCGCATACTGCGCGAATTTCCCGGAATTGGTCATCAGGACGCCGCCCGGCAAACCGGTCAGTATCGGCGTGACGACGACGCAGGTGTCGGCGACGACGACGACGCCGAGCGCTTCCAGCGCCTGCCGCCGCCCGTCCCGCTCCAGTTCGGAGAGCACGTGCCGGCCGGTGCAGGCATGGATCGGCACGGCGAGCCGTCGCCCGGCGATAAGCCGCTCCAGCGCGTCGAACTCGGCGAGCGACAGATGCGGGCTGCCTATCGCCACGGCATCAATTGCGTCCGGCGCTTCCGCTGTCGACAGACGCGCCTGCGCGTTCGCCGCCATGGCCGGCGTCACGCGGATTGTCCTTTCCGGCGGCACGAAGCCCAGCGCCGTCTCGACATCAGGCGCCTCCGGCGTCACGCCGGCGATATGAAAGAGCCCGACCGCGCCGGTCGAGGCCGCGGCCGCGCCAAACGCTTTCAACGCGTCATCGTCAGGATGTTTCGGTACGCCAGTGATCACGCCGATCGTGTTTCCTACCTCGCGGCCATAGAGGCTGCCGAGCACCGGCCATGCGACCTCGGAGGCCATGAAGGCTGCGGGCAGTGCGCCGACGTCGAAGATGAGCCTGGCGACGCGGTTGTCCGGCCGGTGCAGGCCGTAATCGGGCGCGCGGCCTGTGATGGCGCAGGCGATGTCAAGGAAATCGCCATAGCGGTTGGTGCGCGCGCCGAGCACCGAATTGCAGAACACCACCGCATTGGATTCGCCCCAGGCGACGTCGCTGCCGAACGCAGGCCGGTGGCCTGCCTGGTAAGGCGCGCAGGTCCAGCTCTGCTCGCAGCCAAGCCTGCGGTAGGCCTCCATCATCCGCCGCGCCATGCCGCGCTCCGGCTCTTGCAGCCGCACCCGCGAGCACCCCATCAGGTCGAGCGCGCCGACATTCAACGTCGCGCGCACCGCGACCCGCGCGCCGCCTTCGACCAGTCTTTCGGCGAACAGCGTGCCGGAATCGCCGTGGTAGAGCCCCCCGTCGATATGCGCCGATGCGATCGGGATCAGCCGCGGCGCGCCGAGCAGCCGCGCGCTGTCAGCCACGATCCGCATCGCCATCGCCGCGCCAGCTCCATGCGAACCCGCTGCGACCGCGCGCTCCTGCGCCGACAGCGCCAGCGTCACCGCAGCACCTTGCGCATCGTGATGGACGTTGGCCGGTGGAAGCCCTCATGCGCGGTGCGAGTTGTCTCGCGGAAGCCGAGTCGGGCGAATGCTGCGTGGTTGGCGGTCAACTCTATGCGCGTTTGAAGTTCCAGCGCGGTCCTACCGATAGCCGCCGCGAATTCCTCGGTCGCCTCGACGAGCTTTTTACCGATGCCTTGGCCCTGGAGTTCCGGCTCGACTGCCAGCTTGCCAATGTAGCAGTCGTGCTCCCGCTCGACCACGAAGACACAGCCGACGATCCTGCCGTCGCATGTCGCCAGAAAACCGGCCTCCTCCTGCGCTTTGCGGCGCAGTCCTTCCACTGTAAGCCGACGGGCGGACGACGGCGGGTCGATGACGCCGTCCATATAGGCGAAGGAGCGGTTGATCAGCGAAAGCACTTCTTCCCAGCGGTCGAAACCGGCGGGCAGCCGCTCGATCAGCACAGTCGGGGCATCGCGCATCCGGTTCAGGCTCGCTTGTAGCGCATCGTCTCGAAACGCGCGGCAAGCGCATCGTAGAGCAGCAGTTTTCCGACCAGCGGCTCGCCGATGCCGGTGACAAGCTTGATCACTTCCATCGCCTGCAGCGTCCCGACCACGCCGGTCAACACGCCCAGAATGCCGGCCTCGGCGCATGACGGCACCAGGCCGGGCGGCGGCGGCGAAGGGAAAAGATCGCGGTAGCTCGGGTTCGGCCGTCCCTCCGCATCGCTTTCGAACGGTTTCAGCACTGTTATCGAACCGTCGAACCGCCCGACCGCCGCATGTACCAGCGGCTTTCCTTCCGCCGCGCATGCATCGGCGATCGCATAGCGCGTCTCGAAATTGTCGGAGCCGTCGGCAACGATGTCGTATTGCGACACAAGCTGCGCGGCATTCGCCGCAGTCACGCGCAGATCGTGCAGGATGACGATAACGTTCGGGTTTATCCGGGAAATCGCCGCACGCGCGCTTTCGGTCTTGGCCATGCCTATCGACTGGGTGTCGTGCACCACCTGCCGCTGCAAATTCGACAGCGAGACGTGATCGTTGTCCACTATCGCCAGCGTGCCGATTCCGGCCGCCGCGAGATATTGCAGCACCGGCGCACCGAGTCCGCCGGCGCCGACCACCAGCACACGCGCGCGTTTTAGCTTTTGCTGGCCCGCGCCACCAATCTCAGGCAGCACGATGTGGCGCGCATAGCGCTCAAGTTCTTCGGGGGTAAGCGGCGTCGCAGCATCCATAGCCGGACCATAAAGCATGAGCGCGAAAAGTTGCAGAGCTTTCAGACGAGATCATGCGCTGGAACAATAACTTACGCTTCAAGCGTCGGAAAGACGCGGCCGTGATCGACTGTCAGGAACTGTGCCTTCCCTTTTAGGCTGGAAAACAGCGCTGGCTCCGTGCCGGTCATGAAGACCTGGCAGTTCAGTTCCTCCAGGATGGAAAACAGCGCGGCGCGCCTGCCGGTGTCGAGATGTGCGGCAATCTCATCGAGCAGCAGGATCGGCACCTGGCCCGACATCTCGCCGCAGAGCCTGGCATGCGACAGAACGATGCCGACCAACAGCGCCTTCTGTTCGCCGGTGGAGCAGAGTTCCGCCGGCATCGCCTTGGGGCGGTGGCTCACGATCAGATCCGAGCGGTGCGGGCCTTCGAGAGTGCGGCCAGCGGCGCGGTCGCGGTCCCGCCCCTGCGCCAGCCCCTCGCGAAAGCCTTCCTCGGTGTCGACGGCCGGCTCCAGCCCGATCCGCGCCTCGAGCGTTCCGGCAAGGCTGATGTCGGCCTGCGGAAACGGACCGCTGTCGGGCAGTTTCTCGATCATCGCCGCAAGCAGCCGCACCAGTTCGACGCGCGCTGCCGCGATCGCCACCCCGGTTTCCGCCATCTGGCCCTCGATCGCCTCGAACCAGGCGCGGTCGCGCGAATCGTCGGCAAGCAGCCGGTTGCGTCCGCGCATCGCTTTCTCGTAGTCCAGAGCGCGCTGGCCGTGGCGCGCGTCGATCGCCAGCACCAGCCGGTCGAGGAAGCGCCGCCGGTCACCAGCCGGCCCGGTGAACAGCGCATCCATGGCCGGCGTCAGCCACACGACACGCAGCCATTCGAGCATTTCCTCGGCGGAGCGGGCGTTGGCGCCGTTTATGCGCACCCGCCGCCCCCCCTCAGCCTCCGCGCCGCTGGTCCCGGTGCCGATCTCCACCGGTCCCTCCGGCCCGTCGAGGCTGGCGTGGACAGCAAACCCGCCGGCGCTTCCCTCGCGGGCGACATCGCCATAGGGGGCGCGGCGCAGTCCGCGCCCAGGGGTCAGGAAGGATATCGCTTCGAGCAGATTGGTTTTGCCGGCGCCGTTTTCGCCGGTAAACACCACCGGCCCGGGCTTGAGTTCAAGCGCGAGCGCCGCGTAATTGCGGAAATCGGCAAGCGTAAGCTTGCTTATGTGGACCGTTTCCACGTCGGGCTCCGGTCCGGGTCAAGCCCGTCCCTAGACGCGCATCGGCATGAGCACGTACAGCGCGTGCTCGTCCGACGTGTCGTGGATCAGGGTCGGCGACCCGGCATCGGCCAGCATGAAGCGCGCTTCACTGCCCGAAAGCTGCGCTGCGACATCCAGCAGATATTTTGCGTTGAAGCCGATCTCAATGGGATCGGACGAGTAGTCGGCGGCCAGTTCCTCGGTCGCGCTGCCGGAATCCGGATTGTTGACGGCGAGCGTCAGCTGCCCGTCGGAAATGGTCAGCTTCACGGCGCGGCCGCGCTCCGATGAGATCGTCGACACACGGTCGACGGCGCGCGCGAAGGTTTCGCGGTCGATGATGAGCTTCTTGTCGTTGCCTGTCGGGATGACCCGCTGATAGTCGGGAAACGTGCCGTCGATCAGCTTCGAAGTCAAAACCACGCTGCCGATGGTGAAGCGGATCTTGGTGTCCGACAGTTCCGTGGTGACGGCCACGTCCGGATCGTCGACCAGCTTCTGCAGTTCGCTGACCGTCTTGCGCGGAATAATGATGCCGGGCATGCCCTCGGAGCCCGCCGGCGCATCCATTTCCGCGCGCGCCAGCCGGTGACCGTCGGTCGCCACCGAACGCAGCTTCAGCTTCCCGCCGGTCTCGATGGTATGGAAATAGATGCCGTTCAGATAATAGCGCGTTTCTTCGGTCGAGATCGCGAACTGAGTCTTGTCGATCAGCCCCTTCAGCGCCGCCGATTCCAGGCGGAATATATGCGAAAACGAGCCGGCCGAGAGTTCCGGGAAATCCGACTGCGGCAGACACTGCAGTCGGAAGCTCGACCGCCCCGAGGCCACCGTCATGGCGTTGCCGTCCTCATCGGTCTTCAGCATCACCTCGGCGCCTTCCGGCAGCTTGCGAATGATGTCGTAGAGCAGATGCGCCGGAACGGTGGTCGCGCCGGCTCGCTCGACCTTGGCCGCCGTCGCCTCGGTGATTTCGAGGTCTAGGTCGGTCGCCTTCAGTTCGAGACTCTGGCCCTCGGCGGCGAGCAGCACGTTGGACAGGATAGGGATGGTGTTGCGCCGTTCGACCACGCGATGGACGTGGTTCAGCGACTTCAAGAGGTTTGAGCGTTCCAGGATTACACGCATGACGAAATAGGCTCGCTTGACGAAGGAGCGGAATTCCGGGCTCGGATTCCCGCGTACGGCCCAACAGGGACAGAATGCCGTGAGACTGACAGGAAAAAGCTCCGAAAGGCAAGCCCGCGCAACCGCAAGGGTACGGTTCCGCGGTCTTTCTGGGGATAAGCCGGCCCTCGCGGTCCCGACCAGACCAAGGCGTGTTCGGGATTCAGGTGAAGCCGCCGCCTCTCCTGAATTTTAGGCCTGGTCAGTGATGAGCCTGCGCAGCAATTCCAATTCCTGCGCCAGCGTGTTGTCGCCGCCCGACAGATCCTCGATCTTGCGCACTGCGTGCAGCACGGTGGTGTGGTCGCGGCCGCCGAAGCGCCTACCTATCTCGGGCAACGAGCGTGGCGTCATCACCTTGGCGAGGTACATGGCGATCTGCCGCGGTTTGACGATGGTGCGCGTGCGCCGGTTCGACAGAAGCTCGGTCTTGGACACATTGTAGTGCCGCGCCACGATCCGCTGGATGTCCTCGATACGCACCCGCTTCGGTTCGCCCGCGCGATAGATGTGGCCGAGGATTTCGTCGATGCGATCGATAGTGATCTGCGGCTCGAAAGACTGGCGGAACAGAAGCTGGTTGAACGCGCCTTCGAGTTCGCGGCCACTGCCGGTAACCGTGCGCGCGACGTGGGTCAGGATCTCCTCGGATATGTCGAGTGCGGGATCCTCGGCCTTGGCGCTGGCCAGCCGCAATTGCAGCATGCCTAGCCGCATCCCGAAATCCGGCGTCGACATTTCCAGCGCCACGCCGCCATTCAGCCGCGAGCGCACGCGCGGCTCGAGTGATTCCAGTTCGGAAGGCGGACGGTCGGCTGCAACCACCACCTGCTTGGCGCTGTCGAGCAGCATGTTGATGAGGTGGCAGAATTCGTGCTGGATCGATTTCCCCTGCAAGAACTGCATGTCATCGATGATCAGCAGGTCGATGTCCCGCAGCTGCTCCTTGAGCGTCAGTGCATTGTTGTCGCGGATGGCGGTGGCGAAGCGCCACATGAAATACTCCGCCGTCAGATAGACCACCCGCGATTTCGGGTTCTGCTTCAGGGACTCCGCGGCGATCGCTTGCAAAAGATGGGTCTTGCCGAGCCCGACTGTGGCGTGGAGGAATAGCGGGTTGAACCGTGAGGTCGATTCCGCCACCGCCTTGGATGCAGCCAGCGCAACGCGGTTCGACGGTCCTTCGATGAAGGACTGGAATGTATAGCGGGGGTCGAGCGGCGAGCCGAGAACGCTCTGCCGGAATTCCATATCGGCGCCGTTTGCCCGGGCGGGCGTCGCCCGCTCAATTGCGGCAGCTGCGGCGGTGCCGGCCGAAAGCACCGTGTGCGTCTGTCGTGTCGCCTTGCGGGCGAAGGCAGGCTCAGCCTCGCCGGTGGGAGCCGCCATGCGGGTTGCGGTGCGCACGACGATGTCGATCTTCAGGACGTCGGGATCTTCCTGCTTCCAAAGTTCGGAGATCAGGTCGAGATAGTGGCTGTTGATCCAGGAGCGCAAGAACGCCGTCGGCACCGAAATACGGACAATGCCCTTGGACGCCTCGGTCACCTTCATCCGGCCGAACCAGCTGGAATAGACCTCGCCGCCGAGACGCGCCTTCAACTGCGCCTTGACCTTGTCGAAGGCCTTCTCCGCGTTGCCCGACACCGCCAT